>NZ_JANUEN010000001.1:0-1335204 GCF_024809815.1 Pseudomonas sp. BIGb0381 | reverse complement strand
AGCACCCACACGAATTGCTTGATTCAGTTGTTAAAGAGCGGTTGGTTAAGAGCTTTCGTCTCAACCGAGGCGCGCATTCTACAGCAGCCTCATTTGCTGTCAAGTGATTATTTTCAGAAGCTTTCGAAGATTTCTTCAACAACTTCAACCACTTGCGCTTCCGATCTCTCGTCAGCGGGAGGCGAATTCTACAGCGTTACACGCTGCTGTCAACACCTCTTTTTCTCCGCTTTCGACCGAGAAGATCGAATCGTTAATAGCGCCAAACAACACGACTCTATCAACGCCTTCTGGGCTTCGATGAACTGAAGCAACTCGCCGTCTAATCCTGCATAACTCTTTGTTTAGCAAGGAGTTTTAAGTTTCGACTGCGCCGGAAGTGGGGCGAATTATAGACTTCCAGAATCTGCCGTCAACACTTAATTTGGTTTTCCTATCAAAGCACCTACCAACCTTAAAATCCCTCTATATATAGCAGGCCACCGCTGTAAATTTGAGCAATATATTGCTCAACATACAACAGTTAAGCATCATAGCGGCCCCGGCTTCTCAAATATGACCTTGGACGAACACCCCAATGACCACCTCCCACCGCAGTTTGGCCTCGGCATTGTTTCCGGTCGGCCTACTGTTGATCGCTATGGCCTCCATCCAGTCCGGAGCATCACTGGCGAAAAGCATGTTCCCGATTGTGGGAGCACAAGGCACCACAACCCTGCGCCTGATCTTCGCCAGCGTAATCATGCTGCTGATATTGCGACCATGGCGCGCCAGGCTGACCGCAAAATCCCTGCGTACCGTGGTCGTCTACGGGATGGCCCTGGGTGGCATGAACTTCCTCTTCTATATGTCCTTGCGCAGCGTTCCCTTAGGAATTGCCGTAGCCCTTGAATTCACCGGACCGCTCGCCGTCGCAATCTACGCATCGCGCCGAGCGATAGACTTCCTGTGGATCGCCCTCGCGATCGTCGGCCTGCTCCTGTTAATTCCCTCGGGAGAAGCCAGCAGCGGAATCGACCTGGTCGGCGCGGCCTATGCATTGGGTGCGGGTGTGTGCTGGGCACTCTACATTCTGTTCGGACAGAAAGCGGGTAACGACAACGGCGTCCAAACCGCCGCCCTGGGTGTGATGATCGCTGCCCTGTTTGTTGCGCCCATCGGCATTGTCCATGCCGGTACCGCGCTACTGACCCCTGCATTGATCCCGGTCGCCATCGGTGTCGCGATTCTGTCCACTGCACTTCCCTACACCCTGGAGATGGTAGCGCTGACACGCCTCCCCGCCCGCACCTTCGGAACGCTTATGAGCATTGAGCCTGCTTTCGGCGCGCTCTCGGGACTTTTCTTCCTACAGGAACACCTCTCCCTACCGCAATGGCTGGCCATAAGCTGCATTATCCTGGCCTCGGTAGGCGCGACACTGACAATGCGCAATGACTCAAAGCCGCTGGTTCCGGCAGATTGAATCATCTTTGAAAGTTGCTCTGGTATTTGCTGCGTATTTAGGCCATGTTTAAACTGCAAACGAATGTCATTCATGGAGTTTTTCGACAAGGACAGCACGAACGCTACACTCGAGAGCGAGTAGAGCCGACTTCGAGCATTGCGAAGTGGCTATTAAGGATAGGAATGAAGCGAATTTTGATACTGTTAATGGTCCTGGCCATTGCTGGCTGTGCCGCGACTACCAAGACAGAAGTAAAACGCGGCAAAAAAGGGCTGCATATCAACTGTTCCGGCCTGTCTTCTTCCTGGGACCAGTGCTACACCAGTGCAACCAACTCTTGCGGCGCCAAGGGCTACCGGGTTATCGCCAAGTCCGGTGACAATTCCGAGGAGCCAGGGGACTACCCCTTCGGCATCAACCCTGCCGGCTATACCAGCCGCAGCATGATCGTCATCTGCAAGTGATCTCCTCCGAGCAGTCACCATCGACTGCTCATATAAATGCCTGATACAACCCCGTCCCTTCGCGGCGCTGCAACTAAATTATTGCAGCTCCTGATTTTGCAACAGGTTAAATGGCCATCGTGCGCATCTGCAGCCACTCCAACGCAGCACCGCTGAGCAGCGGGCTCAGGCGTTCACGCACCTGGGCGTGATACGCGTTGAACCACTCGCGTTCATCCGCAGTGAGCAGCGACGGCTCCAGGCAACGGGTGTCGATCGGGCACAAGGTCAGGGTTTCAAACGAGAGGAACTCACCAAATTCGGTCTTGCCTGCTTCGCAGTTCAATACCAGGTTCTCGATACGCACGCCCCAGCGTCCAGGGCGGTAGGTGCCCGGCTCGATGGAGGTGATCATCCCTGGCTGCATCGCGGTTTGCGGCGCAGGGGCCGCCTGATAGGCGATCACTTGTGGGCCTTCATGCACATTGAGGAAATAGCCTACGCCATGCCCGGTACCGTGGCCGTAGTCCACGCCTTCAGCCCAAATCGGCGCGCGGGCAATGGAATCCAGCAGCGGTGACAAAATCCCCTTGGGGAAATGTGCACGGGACAATGCAATAACGCCCTTTAGTACACGGGTGCAGTCACGTTTCTGTTCGTTGCTCGGCGTGCCAATAGGCACCATCCGAGTGATGTCCGTGGTGCCACCCAGGTACTGGCCACCTGAGTCGATCAGCAGCAATCCATCGCCTTCGATCACCGCATGCTCATCTTCGGTCGCGTGGTAATGCGGCATCGCACCGTTGGCATTGAATGCGGCGATGGTATTGAAGCTCAGCGACACATAATCGGGGCGACGGCTGCGAGCAGCCGTCAGGTGCTCATCGATGGTCAGCTCAGTGATGCGCTCACGACCCAGCGCACTCTCCAGCCAGGCGAAGAATTCGCAAAGGGCCGCGCCGTCCTGCTCCATGGCCCGGCGAATGTGTTCCGCGTCCGCCAGGCTTTTGCGGGATTTGGCCAGTGTGGTCGGGTTCAGGCCTTCAATCAGCTTGACGCCGGCATCCAGGTTTTCCAGCAAACCGGCAGTCACGCGGGCGGGGTCAACTTGCAAGCTGGCACCCGATGGCACTGCACGCAGGGCATCCGCCACTTCGCTGTAATCGCGCAACGTCACGCCATCCTGCGCAAGCACCGCGCGCAAGTCTGAATCAACTTTACTCAGCGCCACAAACAACGTGGCCTGTTGTTGATTGATCAAGGCAAACGAAACAAACACCGGATTAAACGAAACATCGCCTCCGCGCAGGTTGAACAGCCAGGCGATGTCATCCAGGGTCGCGATGAAGTGCCAGTCAGCGCCCTTCTCTTTCAAACTGGCGCGCAGTGCGGCAAGTTTATCGCCACGGCTGACGGTCGCCTGAGGCGGCAGATGCTCATAGATCGGCTGGTTCGGCAGGCTCGGACGGTCTTTCCAAACGGCATCGAGTATGTCGATATCGGTACGCAGGCGAGCGCCACGTTCTGCCAACTTGGCGCCCAACGTGCGCGCAGAAGCGACAGCCATCACCGCGCCGTCCACTGCCACCACGCCGCCTTCCGGCGTCTGCTCGGCCAGCCATTCCAGCGGCCCGGGTTGGCCCGGTTGCAGCTTGACCAATTCAATGCCGCTGCCCTTGAGCTCCTTGGTGGCCTGTTCCCAGTAACGGCTGTCGGCCCAGACACCGGCGAAATCCGCAGTGACAATCAACGTGCCTACCGAACCATGGAAGCCCGACAACCATTGACGCCCCTGCCAGTAACCCGGCAAGTACTCGGACAAATGCGGGTCAGCCGACGGCACCAGCAGGGCATGGATGCCCTCGTGGCTCATCAGTTCGCGGATGTGCGCCAGGCGCTGGGGAACCGTTCCATAGATCAAGGGCTGCGTACTCATTGTGTCTCCTGCTAACCACTAATAATTGTTATGAAAAAATCAGACGGCCCAGAACGCCGGGGCGCTGGCCAGTGCGGCCTTGATCAATTGCACAGCCTGGTCGATATCCTGCTCGGTGGTAAACCGGCCAAGGCTCAAACGTATGGTACGGCTGGCAGAACGCACGTCATGGCCCAACGCAAGCAGCACGTGGGAAGGCGCATTGCTGGCTGAATTGCACGCAGAGGTCGCAGAAAAGGCGATGCCGGCACTCAATGCCGCAGCGTCAAACTCACCTTCGCTGAAGGTAAGGCTGAGGGTGTGAGGAATGCGCTGCGCAGGACTGCCGTTGAGGCGCACGCCACCGATGGTCTCCAACTGGTCCAGCAGGCGCTGACGCAAGGCCACAATCACGGCCTTCTCCTCAGCAAAAGACGCCGCCGCCAGGGCGAACGCCGCGCCCATGCCCGCAATCTGATGGGTGGCCAGGGTACCAGAGCGCAGGCCACCTTCGTGACCGCCACCATGAATCTGTGCCAACACTTTCTGTTGCGCCCGGGGGCCGACATACAACGCACCAACCCCCTTGGGGCCATACAGCTTGTGCGCGGAAAACGACATCAGGTCCACCGGCCACTGCGCCAAATCGATCGTCACCTTGCCCGCCCCTTGCGCCGCGTCGACATGCAATAACGCGCCATGCTCACGCACGCGCGCGCCGATGGCCGGGACGTCATTGAGGGTGCCCAGTTCGTTATTCACCAGCATCAGCGATACCAGAAAGGTGTCTTCACGCAATGCCTCGCTGACTGCCTCGGCGCTGATCAACCCATCGGCGTCCGGCACCAGGTAAGTCACGGCCACACCGGCTTCCTGCAACTGCCGCGCGGTATCCAGCGTGGCCTTGTGTTCGATCTGGCTGGTGATGATATGCCCGCCCGCCACACCCCGCGCCTGGGCAACGCCCTTGATCGCGAGGTTGTTGGATTCAGTGGCGCCTGAGGTCCAGACGATCTGTTCAGGCTGTGCGCCCACCAACTCCGCCACCTGGCGACGCGCCTGTTCAACCGTTTGCCGGGCCGCTTGGCCGAACGCATGAGAACTGGACGCGGGGTTACCGAAGTTGGCGTTGAAGCCCAGACACTCGACCATCACCTGGATGACGCGCTCGTCCACCGGGGTGGTGGCGGCGTAGTCGAAATACAGCGGACGTTTATTCATGACAGTTAAGACTCGCAAAGCAGGTCCCCGAGAGCAGCGTCTCAGGGGCATCGGCCGGAACAGAGGTCGTCAGGTTTACCGGATCGAATGCCATTAAAGAAGGACAACTTTAAGTAAATGTGCGTAGGAACGCTCCTGAAATTCAGCTTAACAGGCTGAAGTCACGCCATGGCAAACAAAAAGCCCGAGGTTCCTTAAGGGAATCCTCGGGCTTTTTTCCATTCGGCGCAGGCTCAACTGGGACGACCATGCAAGGTCACGCTGCGTTCGGCGTTCATTTCGCCCTGGCGATCAAAGCCAAAGGGTTTCTGTGGCTGGCCGGTCAGTGCGGCGCGCTGCTGCTGGTACTCATCAAACGACAACCCGCGACGGCTCAGTGCTTCCAAGGCCAACTGCTTGGTTTCTTCCGCTGAGTAGGGCCGTAATTCGGGCGAAGGATGGGTCGCACAGCCGGCGAGGACGGAAGTGACAATTAATAAGGAAACAGCGAGAAATCGGTTCATGGCGGTAGCCCTGCAAAGAAGGTTTCGAGTCAATGAACACAGGCTACTCCCGCCGTTGCGCAGTGAAAAATCACCGGCCGTGATAGTCGCTATCGACCACCTAGGCACCCTCGATAGGAAACGACATATTTCATTATGATCTATAAATATTGAAATACGTTCATTTACGGAATAACTGCAACCTTCTATAAATGGCTCACACCGAACCCGCACTGTTCGCCACGCAACTGTTTGCCAGGCAACAGCCATTCAACAAATCACCAGTCAGACAACAGCAGCATTTTTCAGCAGTGAACCTGCAACCCACGCCGATCAAGGCCTGTAGCCGTTGGTACAGCTCTTGCTCAACACGTTGCACCCCACCTGCTATGAACCACTGTTGATAAAGGAACTGTTCATGACCCGTCCCCTGAATGTCGTCGCCCTCTCCGGCGGAACCTGGCGTCCGTCCCGTACCCTCGTGCTGACCCAAGCCGTACTGGCTGAGCTGGCGACCTTACTGCCGATCCAGACCACCCTGATCGAATTGGGCGACATTGCCCGGCCCCTGGGTGGTGCGCTGTCACGCGATGAATTGCCCGCCGAGGTCGAAGCCCAACTGGTGGCCATCGAACAGGCCGACCTGCTGATCGTCGCTGCACCGGTCTATCGCGGTTCCTACCCTGGCCTGCTCAAGCACCTGTTTGACCTGATTGGCCTCAACGCCCTGATCAACACACCGGTACTGCTCGCCGCCACCGGCGGCAGTGAACGCCACGCGCTGGTCCTCGATCATCAACTGCGTCCGCTGTTCAGCTTCTTCCAGGCCCTCACCCTACCGATCGGCGTGTACGCCACAGAGGCCGACTTCACCGACTACCAAATAACCAGTGAGCCCTTGAAGGGCCGGATACGCCTTGCGGCAGAACGCGCAGCGCCGTTGTTTGCTGCGCACTCCCCCTCTCTGCTGAAAATCGCTTAAGGATTGGTCATGGATGTTTTCTGGTTTCTGCCGACACATGGCGACGGTCATTACCTGGGTACCACCCAAGGTGCACGGCCGGTCACCCTCAATTATCTGAAGCAAGTCGCGCAGGCGGCTGACAGCCTGGGTTACCACGGCGTGCTGATTCCTACCGGCCGCTCATGCGAAGACTCCTGGGTCATCGCCTCGGCGCTGGTGCCGCTGACCGAACGCCTGCGTTACCTGGTGGCAATTCGCCCGGGCATCATCTCGCCGACCGTTTCTGCCCGCATGGCGGCGACCCTGGATCGCCTGTCCAACGGCCGCTTGCTGATCAATGTGGTCACCGGCGGCGATCCCGATGAGAACCGCGGCGACGGCAGCTTCCTCGACCACAGCGAACGCTACGAAGTCTCCGACGAATTCCTACAGATCTGGCGCCGCGTGTTGCAGGGCGAGTCAGTAGATTTCGAAGGCAAACACCTGCGCGTGCAGAACGCCAAGGCCCTTTACCCAACGGTGCAGAAGCCTTATCCACCGCTGTATTTCGGCGGCTCCTCCGATGCCGCCCACGACCTCGCCGCCGAACAGGTGGATGTGTACCTGACCTGGGGCGAGCCGCCCGCCGCCGTCGCCGAAAAACTCGCAGATGTGCGTGAGCGCGCTGCCCGCCACGGGCGTACGGTGAAGTTCGGCATTCGCCTGCACGTGATCGTGCGCGAGACCGAAGAGGACGCGTGGAAAGCTGCCGACAAGCTGATCGAGCACATCAGCGACGACACCATCGCCGCTGCGCAAAAATCCTTCTCGCGCTTTGATTCCGAAGGCCAACGCCGTATGGCCGCCCTGCACGACGGGCGCCGCGACAACCTGGAAATCGCCCCCAACCTGTGGGCCGGTGTCGGCCTGGTGCGCGGCGGTGCCGGTACCGCGATGGTGGGCAACCCGCAGCAAGTGGCCGAACGCATCAAGGAATACGCCGACCTGGGCATCGAGAGCTTCATCTTCTCCGGCTACCCGCACCTGGAAGAAGCCTATCGCTTTGCCGAGCTGGTGTTCCCGCTGCTGCCGGAACCCTATGCCAGCCTGGCCGGACGCGGCATCACCAACCTCACTGGCCCGTTCGGCGAAATGATTGCCAACGATGTTCTGCCAGCCAAGGCCTGATCGGCGCAGCGGCGGGAGCGGCGTTGGTCGTTCCCGCTTATAAAGAGGAAACCCCGTGACAGCCACACCCCACAGCGTCCTGCCATCACCGTTGCAGACCGCCAGATTGCTGGCCGCCGAATTCGCCCTCACCGCCGTCGAACGCGACGAGCGCGGTGGCACTCCCAAGACCGAACGTGATGCCCTGCGCCAAAGCGGCCTGCTGGCCCTGAGCATTCCCACCCAATACGGTGGCCTCGGCGCCCGCTGGGGTGACACCCTGGCCATCGTGCGCGAGTTCGCCAAGGTCGACAGCTCCATTGCCCACGTCTTCGGCTTCCACCACCTGATGCTCGCCACCGTGCGCCTGTTCTCGCGGCCGGACCAGTGGCAACCGTGGTTCGAACAGACCGCGCGCAAAAACTGGTTCTGGGGCAACGCCCTCAACCCATTGGACACACGCACGGTGGTCAAGGACTTCGGCGGCTGGCGTGAGTTCTCCGGCAAAAAGAGCTTCTGCTCCGGCGCCAGCGACTCGGAAATGCTGATTGCCTCGGCGGTGGATGAAAGCGCCGGCGGCAAGCTGCTGATCGCCGCCATCCCCAGCGGACGCAGTGGCATCACCCTGCACAACGACTGGAACAACATCGGCCAACGCCAGACCGACAGCGGTAGCGCCAGCTTCGAACGGGTGCGCGTCGAGGAGTCGGAATTGCTGCTCGACCCGGGCCCGCTGAGCACGCCTTTTGCCTGCCTGCGCCCGCTGATCGCCCAGTTGACCTTCACCCATATGTTCCTCGGCATCGCCGAAGGTGCATTCGAAGAAGCACGCAACTACACGCTCACCGAGACCCGTTCCTGGCACAAGTCCTCGACCGAAGACGTGCGCCAGGACCCTTACGTGTTGCATCACTACGGCGAATTCTGGGTGGCGCTGGAAGGCGTGCGTCTATTGGTGGAGCGTGCCGCCGAATTGCTCGACCACGCCTGGGCCAAAGGCCCCCACCTCAGCGAACACGAACGCGGCCAACTGGCGATTGCCATTGCGACCGCCAAGGTCGCCGCCACCCGCCAAGGCCTGGACCTGTGCAGCCGCCTGTTTGAAGTCACCGGCGCACGCTCCACCCACGCTTCACTGCGTCTGGACCGCCATTGGCGCAACCTGCGCACACAAACCCTGCACGACCCGGTCGACTACAAACTCCACGAACTGGGGGACTGGGCGTTGAACCAATCCCTGCCGATTCCGACGTTCTACTCATAAAAAGAGGTGCCCATGCAGCTTCTAACCTTACCGCCCTCGCCCGCCCTCGCGACGTCGATTCGCGCCACGGCGCAGGTCTTCGAAGACCCGAAATCCAAGGCGCTGCTCGACCATATCCAGCAAGTGGCGCCCAGCGAAGCCAGCGTGCTGATCATCGGCGAGACCGGAACCGGTAAAGAGCTGGTGGCGCGCCATATCCACAACCTCAGCGCGCGGCGCAACCGGCCGTTCGTAGCGGTGAACTGCGGCGCGTTCTCTGAATCCCTGGTGGAAGCCGAGCTCTTCGGCCATGAAAAAGGCGCGTTTACCGGCGCCCTGAGTGCCAAGGCCGGCTGGTTCGAAGAGGCAGATGGTGGCACCTTGTTCCTCGATGAAATCGGCGATTTGCCGATGCCCATCCAGGTCAAGTTGCTGCGGGTGCTGCAGGAGCGTGAAGTGGTGCGCCTGGGTTCGCGTAAGAGCATTGCGATCGATGTGCGCGTACTGGCCGCCACCAACGTACAACTGGAAAAGGCCATCAACGCCGGACATTTTCGCGAAGACCTCTACTACCGCCTCGACGTCGTCAGCCTCGAGCTCAGCCCGCTGCGCGAGCGCCCCGGCGATATCCTGCCGCTGACCCGGCATTTTATCGAAGCCTACAGCCAGCGCCTGGGCTACGGCCCGATCACCATCAGCCGCGAAGCCGAACACAAGCTAAAGAGCTACAGCTGGCCGGGCAATATCCGCGAGCTGGAAAACGTGATTCACCACACCCTGCTGATCTGCCGTAACGGCGTGATCGAACGCGACGACCTGCGCCTGTCGAACATGCGCATCGAGCGCCAGGACGACAGCCAGCACGGCACCGACAACAGCGCTGAGGCCTTGCTGGAGCGCGCGTTTCAAAAGCTCTTCGAAGAACAGGCCGGCGCCCTGCACGAAAAGGTCGAAGATGCGCTATTGCGCGCCGCCTACCGCTTCAGCCATTACAACCAGGTGCACACCGCCAACCTGCTGGGGCTGAGCCGCAACGTCACGCGCACGCGCCTGATCAAGATCGGCGAGTTGGCGGTAAACAAGCGCCGCCCCGGGGAAAATGTGCAAGGCGAACGGATGCTGCATCTATCCATTTAGCCGGCAGTGCAACGCGTTGTCATGGCTGCGCTCGAAACTGCGCAGCACCTGGAACGAACCGAAGGTCACGGCCGTGGCCTGGTGCGCGCGAATCAGCGTCCAGAAATCTTCCTCGCCATGCTCAAAGCACTGGAACGCCGCTTCACCGTCCTCGCGGGAACGCCACTGCAGGTAATTGAGCACCCGCCGCCCGTCTTCGCTGACCTGCACACTCGCATTGATAAAACCGCCATGGCCCTGGGCCAGGCGCTCGCTTTGGGTGGACAAGGCGGCCACCAGCGCCACTTGTTGCTGGGGTTCGATGTGAAATTCGATCAACTGAGTGAAGCTGCGATTCTTCTCAGATACCTGCATGAAAACTCCCCTTTCTCTGTAGGCAGAATCTTGCGATTCAATGTCACGCAGGGTAAAACCTCTAGTTAAGTCAAGGTCAAGCGCTTAATCGGAGTTTTCATGATTACCAAGGAACTCACCGTTGGCCAACTGGCAGCCCGCAGCGGCGTGGCCGTCACGGCCCTGCACTTCTATGAAAACAAGGGGCTGATCAAGAGTCATCGCACTGCCGGCAATCAACGGCGCTATCCCCGGGATGTACTGCGCCGGGTGGTGGTGATCAAGATCGCCCAGCGCCTGGGGATTCCGTTGGCGACGATTGGCGAGGCATTGCAGACACTGCCGAATGGACGCACGCCCAACGCTCAAGACTGGGAGCGCTTGTCCGCGCGCTGGCGGGAAGACCTGGATGAGCGCATCAATAAGCTGATGCTGCTGCGCGACAAGCTCAATGGCTGCATTGGTTGCGGGTGCCTGTCGATGGACGCGTGCCCGCTGCGTAACCAGGATGACCAGCTCGCTGAGCGCGGGCCGGGGGCTCAGTTGCTGGAACCCAGTTGAGCATCCCCTGGTCGGGACCGACAGAGCCCTTGATTGGCGTGGCCTATAGTGAAAAGGCCAGTTCACCACCACCCCAATCAAGGAGAACGATATGAGCGTTAAACCTATTCCGGAGGGTTATCACAGCGTCACGCCCTATATGGGCATCGACAAAGCCTCAGAGGCTATCGAGTTTTACAAAAAAGCCTTCGGCGCCACCCAGATCATGCGCCTGGACATGCCCGATGGCAGGGTTGGCCATGCTGAGCTGCGCATTGGTGATTCGGCGATCATGCTGGGCACGCCCTGCGATCAGATGTCCCTGGGCAATCCGACTGAAAGCACGAGTGTGGCCTTGCATCTGTATGTGAACGACGTGGACGCGCAGTTCAAACAAGCCGTCGCAGCCGGCGCCAGCGTGGTGTCCGAACCAGAGGACCGCTTCTATGGCGACCGCTCGGGCAGCGTGAAGGATCCCTACGGTCACCTCTGGTACCTCGCCACCCGCAAGGAAGACCTCAGCGAAGAACAGATCCGTCAACGCGCCATGGAGATGTTCCAGCAAGACTGAGCATCGGGGCCGGTTCGCCGGCTCCTCCCCACCTCATGATCAACCCCTGCACGCCTTAAACCCACTGAATGTGAACCTGAAACATTTTCTTTCATATCGGCCTTGGGGATTTCTCATTCTCATCCGTCTTAATTTAGATACAGCCCGTCGCGTCAGCAAAAGCTACGACTGGCCTTTTTCGGGCCTCTTTCGCCCCCCTCTGATCAAGACCCTCATTCACATGTCCAAGAAGTCACGCTCAAAACTCTGGTTTCTCGTACATAGCTGGCTGGCCTTGCCCATCTGGTTCTTTGTACTGATCGTCTGCGTCACCGGCACCCTGGCGGTGGTCAGCCAGGAAATCGTGTGGCTGGCCAACCCGGACATCCGTGCGAGCAAGCCGTCGGATGATGCCGAGCCGCTGAGCTACGACCAGGTGATCAGCGCCATCAAGCGGGCCGAACCTCAGGTAATCGTGCAGTCTCTCAGTCGTCCGGACGAATCGCACTTTGCCCTGAGTGTCGACCTCAGCTACCCGGACGGGCGCTCGGTAGAGGTCTACGTCAACCCGTACACCGGGGCGATCCAAGGCATCAGCCCGTCGTTCAACTTCCGTCAGTTCACCCGCGCCCTGCACGGCTGGTGGCTGGTGCCGTTTACCAATGGCTTCAGCTGGGGCTGGTACCTGGTGTCGCTGCTCGGTTTGCCGTTACTGGCCTCACTGGTCACCGGGCTGGTGGTGTACAAGCGCTTCTGGAAAGGCTTTTTCAAGCCGACCCTGCGTATCCGCCACGGCGCGCGAATTTTCTGGGGCGACTTCCACCGCCTGAGCGGTATCTGGTCGATCTGGTTTATTGCGGTGATTTCCATCACCGGCACCTGGTTCCTGATCCAGGCAATCCTGGGCGATAACCAGATCTCCATCTCCAGCGAGCCCATCGTCCCGGTGATCGCCCGCGAAAAAGTCCCAACCTCAGCCCCAGGCGTGCCGGCACCGATGATTCCCGTGGATGAGGCGATCGCGATCGCCACCCAACGTATCCCGGGGCTGGAGGCGAGTTTCGTGAGCCTGCCGCTCAATGCCTACAGCCACCTGCAAATCGGCGGGCGAGGCTGGTACCCGCTGATGTTCCAGACCGCGCAGATCAACCCGTATGACGGTGAAATCGCCTCGTCGCACCTGCTGTCCGACCGCACCAAGCTGGAGTTCGTCACCGAATCCATGCGGCCCCTGCACACCGGCGACTTCGGTGGCCTCTGGATCAAGCTGATCTGGGCGTTCTTCGGCCTCGTGCTGAGCATGATGGTCCTGAGCGGCTTGCTGATCTGGACCAAACGCACTGCCCTGGCCACCCTCAACGCTCTCAAGCGCGAAGCCAAGACGCAACGTGCGCCGGCGTCCATCCCGGCCATGCAGGCTGAAACCTCGGAGGCCAACTCATGAGCAAGTCCGCTAACGCTACCCCGCCTTCACCGTTGCGGACCTTTTGGCTGAAATGGCGTTTCCACATCAATGTCCTGTTGTTGCTCGTACCGCTGGGCTTCATGCCCAAGTACTTCGCCGATGCCGCGCTGTTTCGCGGTGATACCGGCATCGGCGAGCGTGTGGCCGGCGATGTGCAGGTCGGCCCCTGGAGCCTCAAACTGGCCGAATTCCGCAATGAAGGCCCGCGCCCCGACCCGGCCGGCCCGATGAAGTTCTTCAATGCCGCCCTGTGTGACACCTGCGCCGACCAGGTCAAGGCCACGTACCTGCGCATCGGCAAACCGCGCAGCCTGCGTGCCGCCGGGGTGATTTTCTTCGGCACCCCGTACCGCATGGGTGCCGGCCTGCCCGTGCCGGAACGCACCCCCGTCGACGCCGAACTGTGGGTCACCATGGAAGGCTGGGACGGCACCATGCACCAGGGTTCCATCCCGTTGAGCCAGGCCTCGCCTGCCACCATTGCCTGGCTGAACAAGCAAGGAGTTAAACCATGACGTTCAAGCGCCTGTCCCGCGCCGCGCTGTTGCTGTGCGCCGGTTTCAGTACCACAGCCTTTGCCCACAACCCGATGTGCGAATGCAAGGAAATCCCCGGCGAGCAGATCCAGTGCAAAGGCGGTTTCTCCGACGGCAGCGGCGCCCCCGGCGTGACCCTGGATGTGATCGGCTACGACGAAACCATCCTGGTGCCCGGCAAGCTCGGCCAGGACTCCACACTGACCTTCAAAAAGCCCACGTCCGAGTTCTACGTGCTGTTTGATGCCGGCCCCGGTCACGTGGTGGAAATCGACCAAGCGGATATCCAGGCTCAATGAGTACCACACAGGTTGTACGCCCCGCCGGTGCCGGCCACGAGACCCTCTACGTGCTGCTGCTGTGCCTGATCATCCTGGCGGTGGCGGGAACGGTGGTGGCGCTGCACGGTGAAACCCAGGAGGTCGCGGCGGTGCCCAGCCATCAACTGGACGCCCGCCGCGACCTGAGCGCCGCCGAACAAGGCATCTACGCCGACCTGCGGGTAACGCTGGATGAAATCCACGTGCTGCAGCAAGAGCAAAGCGCCCTGCCCACCCCCGAGCAACTGGCCGCAGAAGGCTTTGCGCCGTTTGCCCACGACGCCAGTTCGGTCAGTCGTGGCGACCACCGCTGGCAGTTGCTGGCGAATTCGGCCTATCTGGGACTGAGCCAGGCACCGACCACCAGTGGCTCGCTGCTCATGCGCGTGCAAGGTGACGAGCCGGACATCTGGCTCAACCGCAGCAAAGACCTGGCCACCCCCGCCGACCTCACTGACCAGGCGCTGATCGCAGCCGGCTGGCAGCAGGTGATCGCGCAATTCGATGCCGGCGTCACCCGCCAGCACCGCCACTGAACGAGAAGACCGATTGCCCATGTCTATTTCATCTCCCCTGTTGCGCGTATTTCTGGTTGGCCTGTTCAGCCTGATACTCGCTCCCCTCGCGAATGCCGAGGCGGCCAAACGCCTGCGTATCGGTATCACCCTGCACCCGTATTACAGCTACGTGGCCAATATCGTCGGCGACAAGGCAGAAGTGGTGCCGCTGATCCCGGCCGGCTTCAACCCCCACGCCTACGAGCCACGCGCCGAAGACATCAAGCGCATCGGCACCCTGGATGTGATCGTGCTCAACGGCGTCGGCCATGACGACTTCGCCGACCGCATGATCGCCACCAGCGAGCGCCCGGACATCCCGGTGATCGAAGCCAACGCCAATGTGCCGCTGCTGGCGGCTACCGGCAACGCCGCGCGCGGTGCCGGCAAGGTGGTCAACCCGCACACGTTCCTGTCGATCAGTGCGTCGATTGCCCAGGTCAACAACATCGCCCGGGAACTGGGCAAGCTCGACCCGGACAACGCCAAGACCTACACCCAGAACGCCCGCGCCTATGGCAAACGCCTGCGGCAGATGCGTGCCGATGCCCTGGCCAAGTTGACCGGCGCGCCCAACCCGGACCTGCGCGTCGCCACCGTGCACGCGGCCTACGATTACCTGCTGCGCGAGTTCGGCCTGGAAGTCACGGCCGTGGTCGAGCCGGCCCACGGTATCGAGCCGAGCCCCAGCCAGTTGAAGAAAACCATCGATGAACTGCGCGCCCTGGACGTGAAGGTGATCTTCTCGGAGATGGATTTCCCGTCCACTTACGTCGACACCATCCAGCGCGAATCCGGGGTCAAGCTGTACCCGCTGTCACATATTTCCTACGGCGAATACAGCGCTGAAAAATACGAAGTGGAAATGACCGGCAACCTCAACACCGTGGTGCGGGCGATTCAGGAGTCGGGGGCATGACCGCAGCGGAACAACTTAACGTCGCCTGCGTCGGTCCGACCCTCGACTTCGACAAGGTGTCCCTGACCCTGGGCCGCACCGTGATCCTCGACGGCGTGAGCTTCCAGGTGCAGCCGGGCAGTATTCATGCGCTGGTGGGCCCCAACGGCGGCGGTAAGAGCTCGCTGATCAAGACCCTGCTGGGACAAACGCCGCACCAGGGTCGGTTAAGCCTGCAGTGGCCGTCCACGCCCGGCACCATCGGTTATGTGCCCCAGGCGCTGGAGTTCGACCGTGGTTTGCCGATGACCGTCGACGATTTCATGGCCGCCATGTGCCAGCGCCGTCCGGCGTTTCTGGGGTTGTCCAAACAGTACGCCGCCGCGATTGGCGAGGCGCTGGAACGGGTCGGCATGCAGGACAAGCGCAAGCGCCGCATGGGCGCACTGTCTGGCGGCGAGCGCCAGCGCGTGTTGTTGGCCCAGGGGTTGATTCCCGCGCCGCAACTGCTGGTCCTCGATGAACCGATGTCGGCCCTCGATGAGGCCGGCATCCAGGTGTTCGAACGCTTGCTCAGTGACTGGCGCCTGGCCGGGATCACTGTGCTATGGATCGAGCACGACCTGGAAGCCGTGGGCCGCCTGGCCGACCGCGTCACCGGCCTGAACCGCCGCCTGCTGTTCGACGCCACGCCGAAAGAGGCGCTGACGCCGGACCGCTTGCTGACACTGTTCTCTACCCATCCTCGGAGCACGGCGCAATGAGTTATGAAGCATTTCGCCTGATGGTCCAGGGCTGGGCATCGTCCGGTTACCTGCCGGAAGCGCTGGCCTATGGTTTTGTCGTCAACGCCCTGCTCGCCGGCCTGCTGATCGGCCCGGTGCTGGGCGGCCTGGGCACGCTGGTGGTGGTCAAGCGCTTTGCGTTTTTCTCCGAAGCGGTCGGTCATGCCGCGCTGACCGGCGTGGCCGTGGGCATTCTGCTGGGCGAGCCCTACACCGGCCCCTATGGCAGCCTGTTCGGTTACTGCCTGTTGTTCGGCATCCTGCTCAACTACCTGCGCAACCGCACCGGCCTGGCGCCAGACACCTTGATCGGCGTGTTCCTGTCGGTGTCCCTGGCACTGGGCGCCAGCCTGCTGCTGATCCTGGCGGGCAAGATCAACGTGCACATCCTCGAAAACGTGCTGTTCGGTTCGGTGCTGACGGTGAACGGCAACGACCTGCTGGTACTGGCGATTGTCGGCGCCCTGGTGATGGCGCTGGCGCTGCCGCTGTACAACCGCATCATGCTCGCCAGCTTCAACCCGCAATTGGCGGCGGTGCGTGGCGTGGCGGTGAAGACCCTGGACTACCTGTTCGTGATCCTGGTGACGCTGATCACCGTGGCGGCAGTCAAGGTCATTGGCGCCATCCTGGTGGGCGCGCTGCTGGTGATTCCGGCCGCGGCGGCACGCTTGCTGAGCCAGTCGCTCAAAGGCTTCTTCTGGATATCGGTGGTGATCGCCACCGTCAGCACCCTGTGCGGGATCCTGCTGCCGATCATCTTCGACCTGCCCATCCCCTCCGGTGCCGCGATCATCCTGATGGCCGGTATCGCCTTCGCCCTTGCCGCCATCGCGCGCGGCACCGTGCCCAGCCTTAAAGGGAACCTTGGATAATGCGCTCCGTTCTTCAACCTCTGGCGCTCGCCATCGCCTGCTTCATTACCACGCCGTTGATGGCGGCCAACGAGGGCAAGCCTGCTGCTCACGCGGCAAAACCGGTCAAAGTCCTGGCCTCGCTGCCGATCACCTACGGCCTCGCGCAGGTGCTGCTCAAGGGCACCGACGTGCAGCTTGAGCGCGCGGCCCCCGCCAACCTGCCGGGCTCGCGACAGGTGTCGTACTTCACCGGGCGTGGCGCGCCGGCACTGAACACACTGGCCCAGGACGCCGACGCCGCCATCGGCCTGCGCTCGCTGTGGGCCGATGACCCGCTCTACCCCGTGGCCCGGCGCAGCAATATCCGCATCGTCGAAATCGATGCCGCACGCCCGGTGGATGGCGGCTTGCCGGGAATCGCCGTGCAACCTGGCGTCACCGATGGTTTGAACAGCCAGCCGTGGCAATCGAGCAACAACCTGGGACGCATGGCCGATGTCCTGGCCGCCGACCTGAGCCGCCTGGCCCCGGGCGCCAAGGCGAAGATCGACGCCAACCTGGCCGCCCTCAAGCAACGCCTGCTCAAGCTCAGCGCCGACAGCGAGGCGCGACTGGCCAAGGCGGACAACCTGAGTGTGGTCAGTTTGAGCGATCACTTTGCGTATCTGATCAGCAGTTTGAATCTGGAACTGCTCAGCACCGATGCCCGGCCCGACGCCGATTGGACGCCTGGGGCATTACAGAAACTCAGTGCGGCGCTGAAGGACAACGACGTGGCCGTGGTGCTGCATCATCGCCAGCCGAGTGACGCAGTGAAAGCCGCTATCACGGCAGGCGGCTCAACGCTGCTGGTGTTGAACGTAGACGGCGCGGACCCGGTATCGGAGCTGGAGGGCAATGTGGATCAGGTGATCAAGGCACTCACGGTGCACTCACTGTAGGAGCGAGCCCCCCGATCACACCACATCGACGCCGACATGAATCGCATCATGCCGCCAGAACTCCAGGTCGCAGTCGATCAACCGCTGGTGCTGGTCATAATTGACCCGGGCGATCCGCAAGCCCGGGCTGCCCACCGACATGCGCAATGCCGCCGCAGCTTCCACCGGCAATGAGGTCGGCACGATCTCGAAACGCACCCGCCCGTAGTGCAAGTCGTATTTGCGCGCATACAACTCGGTCATCGACTGATTCAGGTCGCACTCAAGAATCCCCGGGAAATACTGCGGGTTCAGGTAGTGCTCCACATACAACACCAGCCGCCCGTCAATCCGCCGTCCCCGGCAGATCTGGATCACGCTGGACAACGCCGGCAACTGCAACCACGCACACACCGCGGCCGAGGCCGGTTGCAGCCGCGCACTGATGACTTCGGTGGACGCCACCCGCCCCTGGTCGTTGACCATGGCGTGAAAGTGACTGCGCTGCATCAGGTTGTAGGCCAGCCGAGGCGGCGAGACAAACCAGCCACGACGCTCCTCGCGATAAATCTGCCCTTGAGCCTCCAGTTGTAACAAGGCTTCCCGTACCGTAATTCGAGTGGTACCAAACAACTCGCTGAGCTTGCGCTCGGCGGGCAGCTTGCTTGCGGGCGGCAACAGGCCGTGGTCGATCTGCTCTTGCAGCGCCAGGCCAATGGATGTCACCGCCTTGATTGCCTCATCACGCATCAACGTTACCTATCTGGACTAGACCAGCACTGTTCAGGTGCACAAACCGCTGGGTAAATGGGCTTGCGCGACTGCTTGCCAGCCTAGGCACTCCTGATGACCGACAGATGACAGTCCCTTTCCCGTCCCTGCACCACACCCTGCAATACGCCGGCCAAGTCCAGTCCCTGCGGGCATTTGAGCATGGTCTACGCTAAGTCTGCGCCGAACGACATCAAGGCTTTAAAAACGACATCGACATGAAACTGTCATCCATCGCGTCTAGATTGGCTCAGGTATTGCTCTGACCTAGACCAACAACACCGTAGAAAACACCGCCGCGTTGAAAACGCCCAAAGGAGCTTCGGATGAAACAGCTTTTCCTGGCATCACTGTTAGGCTCGACCATTGCCATGTGCACCGCCGCCATGGCCGCTGATACCGATTTAAAAACTCTGGAAGCCGCCGCGAAAGCGGAAGGTGCCGTCAACAGCGTCGGCATGCCCGATGACTGGGCCAACTGGAAAGGCACGTGGGAAGACCTGGCCAAGACCTACGGCCTAAAGCACATCGACACCGACATGAGCTCGGCCCAGGAAATCGCCAAGTTCAAAGCCGAAAAAGACAACGCCAGCGCTGACATCGGCGACGTAGGCGCCGCCTTCGGCCCGATCGCGGTGAAGCAGGAAGTCACACAGCCGTACAAACCGTCCAACTGGGCTTCGGTGCCGGATTGGGCGAAAGACAAGGACGGTCACTGGGCCCTGGCCTACACCGGCACCATCGCGTTCATCGTCAACAAGAAGCTGCTACACGGCTCCGAAGTCCCTACCAGCTGGGCTGACCTGCAAACCGGCAAATACAAAGTCTCGGTGGGTGACGTGAGCACTGCGGCCCAGGCCTCCAACGCCGTACTCGCCGCCGCCATCGCCAATAAAGGCGATGAAAAGAACATCGCCCCCGGCCTGCAATTCTTCACCAAGATCGCCCAGCAAGGTCGTCTCGGCCTGTCCAACCCGACCATCGCCACCATGGAAAAAGGCGAAGTCGAAGTGGGGATCGTCTGGGACTTCAACGGCCTGAGCTACAAAGCCAAGATGGCCAACCCGGATGACTACGTGGTGTTGATCCCATCGGACGGCTCGGTGAAATCCGGCTACACCACCATCATCAACAAATACGCCAAGCACCCGAACGCCGCCAAGCTGACCCGCGAATACATCTTCAGCGACGCCGGCCAACTCAACCTGGCGCGTGGCAACGCACGTCCGATCCGTGCTGAAACCGACCTGAAACTGCCGGCCGACATTGCCAAGAACCTGATCCCGGGCGAGCAATACACCAAGGCCAACCCGCAGCCGATCAAGGATGCCGATGCCTGGGAAGCGACGTCCAAAAAGCTGCCTCAGCTGTGGAACGAGCAGGTCATCGTAGAGATGAAGTAAGGGTTTATCCCACATTGGAGCTCCAGTGGAGATCCAATGTGGGAGGGGGCCTGCCCCCGATGACGGTGGATCAGCTAACAAATCCGTTGAATGGCACACCGCTATCGGGGGCAAGCCCCCTCCCACATTTTTGACCCCGTTCCTCCAGAGGAATTGAGCCAAGTCAATCATTGCGGAGCGTCGCCCCCCATGAAGCACCCAGTCATCCTTGTCGTGCTCGACGGCCTGAACTTCGAGGTTGCCCGGCACACAATGGGGCACTTGCAGGCCTATGTCGGCGCAGGACGCGCAGCCCTCTACACGCTGGAATGTGAACTGCCCGCCCTGTCCCGCCCGCTGTATGAATGCATCCTCACCGGTGTGCCACCGATCCACAGCGGTATCGTGCACAACCAGGTCTCGCGCCTGTCCAACCAGCGCAGCATTTTCCATTACGCCACCGACGCAGGTCTTACCACTGCCGCGGCGGCTTACCATTGGGTCAGCGAGTTGTATAACCGCACGCCCTTTCTCGCCGCACGGGATCGTCATACCGACGACAAGGCGCTGGCGATCCAGCACGGGCATTTCTACTGGAATGACCACTACCCGGATTCCCACCTGTTCGCCGACGCCGAAAGCCTGCGGCTCAAGCACGCGCCGGACTTCCTGGTGGTGCACCCGATGAACATCGACGACGCCGGCCACAAGCACGGCCTCGACACACCGCAGTACCGCAACAGCGCACGCTCGGCCGACATCCTCCTGGCCGACTACCTGCAAGCCTGGCTCGATGCCGGTTACCAGGTGCTGGTGACCGCCGACCACGGCATGAACAACGACCGCTCCCACAACGGCCTGCTGCCGGAAGAACGGGAAGTGCCGCTGTTCGTCCTCGGCGATGCCTTCAGCCTGGACGCCGGGGCCACACCGAAACAGACCGACCTGTGCGGCACCGTCTGCGAACTGCTGGGCGTACCCCACGACAAACCTGTGTGCCGGGAGTTACTGAAGTGAGTTCAATATCCCGCGGCAAATGGCTGGCCCTGCTGTGCCTGGTGCCTTTCGCGCTGTTTTTTATCGTGTTCGAGATTGCCCCGCTGGTATGGGTGCTGATCAATAGTCTGCAAACCGAAGAAACCGGGTGGGGCGTGGACAACTTCACGCGCATCTTCAGTTCGAAGTTCTACCTGCAGGCCATCCAGTTCAGCCTGGAGATCAGCTTCTACTCGAGCATCTTCGGCATCATCATCGCCACGCTGGGCAGTTACTCCCTCCGCCGGGTGGATTCGCCGCTGCGCAACTTCGTCACCGCCTTCGCCAACATGACCAGCAACTTTGCCGGCGTGCCCCTGGCCTTCGCGTTCATCATTTTGCTGGGGTTCAACGGCAGCATCACCATCATGCTCAAGCAAGCCGGGATCATTCAGGACTTCAACCTGTACTCCAAGACCGGCTTGATCATCCTCTATACCTACTTCCAGATTCCGCTCGGCGTGCTGCTGCTCTATCCGGCCTTTGACGCACTGCGCGAAGACTGGCGTGAGTCGGCCGCCCTGCTCGGCGCCAATGGCTGGCAGTTCTGGCGACATATCGGCTTGCCGGTGCTCACCCCGGCGCTACTGGGCACGTTCGTGATCCTGCTGGCCAATGCCCTGGGTGCCTACGCGACGGTCTACGCCTTGACCACCGGTAACTTCAACGTGCTGCCGATTCGTATCGCCGGCCTGGTGTCGGGGGATGTATCCCTCGATCCGAACATGGCCAGCGCCCTGGCCGTGGTGCTGGTGGCGCTGATGACCGTGGTCACCGTGGTCCATCAACTGCTGCTCAAGAGGAGCTACCATGTCTCGCGCTGAAGCCGGCCCGGCCTCCCTCTACCACCGCGTGGTGGTGTACCTGTTGTTCGCGATCCTGGTGCTGCCGCTGATCGGCACCTTTGTCTACTCCATTGCCAGCAGTTGGTCGGCGACCATTCTGCCGGCTGGCTTCACGGTGAAATGGTATGTGCAACTGTGGAGTGACCCACGCTTCCTGATGGCCTTCGGGCAATCCTTGCTGGTGTGCGTGGGTGCGCTGATCCTGTCGGTGGTGTTGATCCTGCCGCTGCTGTTCGTGGTGCATTACCACTTTCCCAAGCTCGACGCCTTGATGAACATCCTGATCCTGCTGCCGTTTGCGGTGCCGCCGGTGGTGTCGTCGGTGGGCCTCCTGCAGCTGTACGGTTCCGGGCCGTTGGCGATGGTGGGCACGCCGTGGATCCTGATCGGCTGCTACTTCACCGTGGCGCTGCCGTTCATGTACCGGGCGATCACCAACAACCTGCAAGCCATCAACCTGCGCGACCTGATGGACGCCTCGCAACTGCTTGGCGCCAGCACCTGGCAAGCCGCGATCTTCGTGGTGCTGCCCAACCTGCGCAAAGGCCTGATGGTGGCGCTGCTGCTGTCGTTCTCGTTCCTGTTCGGTGAGTTCGTGTTCGCCAATATCCTCGTGGGCACTCGCTACGAAACCCTGCAGGTGTACCTGAACAACATGCGCAACAGCAGCGGCCACTTCACCAGCGCCGTCGTGATTTCCTATTTCTTCTTTGTGCTGGTGCTGACCTGGGCCGCCAATATCTTGAACAAGGACAAAAGCCAATGAGCTTCGTCAGCGTCCAACACTTGCAAAAAAGCTACGCCGGCACCCCGGTGTTCAGTGACATCAACTGCGAAGTCGCCAAGGGCGAGTTCGTCACCCTGCTCGGCCCATCCGGTTGTGGCAAGTCCACCCTGCTGCGCTGCATCGCCGGCCTGACGTCAGTGGACAGTGGGAAAATCCTGCTGGACGGCCAGGACATCGTTCCGCTGAGCCCGCAAAAACGCAACATCGGCATGGTGTTCCAGAGCTACGCGCTGTTCCCCAACATGACTGTGGAACAGAACGTCGCTTTCGGCCTGCGCATGCAAAAGGTCAACGCCGATGACAGCCACAAGCGCGTGCAGGAAGTGCTGCAACTGGTGGAACTCAAGGACCTGGCCGGCCGCTACCCGCACCAGATGTCCGGTGGCCAGTGCCAACGTGTGGCCCTGGCCCGCTCACTGGTCACTCGCCCGCGCCTGTTGCTGCTGGATGAACCGTTGTCGGCGCTGGATGCACGGATTCGCAAGCACCTGCGCGAACAGATCCGCCAGATCCAGCGCGAACTGGGGTTGACCACGATCTTCGTAACCCATGACCAGGAAGAAGCCCTGACCATGTCGGACCGGATCTTCCTGATGAACCAGGGCAAGATCGTGCAAAGCGGCGATGCCGAGACCCTCTATACCGCACCGGTGGATGTATTCGCTGCCGGTTTTATCGGCAACTACAACCTGCTGGACGCCGACAAGGCCAGCCAACTGCTGCAACGCCCGATCAGCGGGCGCATCGCGATTCGCCCGGAGGCCATCGAACTGAGCCACAACGGCGAACTCGACGCGCTGGTGCGCAGCCACAGCCTGCTGGGCAACGTGATTCGCTACCGCATCGAAGCCCGTGGCGTGGAATTGGTGGTGGACGTGCTCAACCGCTCGGCGGACGATCTGCACCCGGACGGCCAGCGCCTGGCACTTTCCATCGACCCCAGTGCGCTGTGTGAAGTAGCCTGAGCAGCAGTGAATTTTGAGAGAGCGTAACGGATGGCATTGGTAATTTTTGATTTGGACGACACCCTGATCCATGGCGACTGCGCCACCCTCTGGAGCGAACAGATGGGTCGCCTGGGCTGGGTCGACCCGGAGTCGTTCATGCGCAGGAACAACGAGCTGATGGACGCCTACAGCCGGGGCGAACTGGCCATGGAAGACTTCATGGACTTCAGCCTGGAGCCGATGATCGGCCGCACCCCGGAGGAAATCGACCACTTGGTGGAGCCCTGGGTCGAGGATGTGATTGAGCCGCTGATCTACAGCGACGCCACCAGGACCATCGCCCGCCACCGCGCGAACGGCGACCGGATCCTGGTGATCTCCGCGTCGGGGACTCACCTGGTGAAACCGATCGCCGCGCGCATCGGTATCGATGAAGTGCTGGGAATTGAGCTGGAGATCAGCCATGGCGTGTACAGCGGCCGTACCGTGGGTGTACTCACCTACCGCGAAGGCAAGATCACACGCTTGCTGGAATGGTTGGAGCAGGAAGGCGAGACGCTGGACGGCGCGTACTTCTATTCGGATTCGCGCAATGACTTGCCGTTGCTGTTGAAGGTGGATCACCCGCAGGTGGTGAACCCGGATCCGGTGCTGCGCGAGCATGCCGAGAAGGCCGGCTGGCCAATCCACCACTGGGTCTGACACCGCCTATCCAGACTTGAAATCCAATCAAATGTGGGTGGGGGTTGCCCCCTCCCACATCGACCCTATTCCAATCCGGGATCAGGTGAGGCTTTCGTCAATTACCAACACCAGCTTCCCGGCAATCTGATTGGTCGCCAACTCGGCAAACGCCGCCTCGGCATCCTTGATCGGGAACGTCTTGGCCAATTGCGGGCTCAGACGCCCTTCGGCAAACAACGGCCATACATGCTGGCTCAGGTCGCTGAACAGGTCGGCCTTGAACTGATCGTCACGGCTGCGCAGGGTCGAGCCCAACAACTGAATACGCTTGCCCAGCACCTGGGCCAGGTCCAACTGCGCCTCGCGGCCGCCCATCAAGCCAATCAATACCCAGCGACCGTCCAGCGCCAACAGCTTGAGGTCCAGCGCGGCGTAGTCGCCGCCGACCGGATCGAGGATCACATCGAATGGCCCGAAATCCCGCAGCCCTTCGATACCGTCAGTACGTACTACGCCGCCCTGGGCGCCCAAGTCTTCACAGTAGGCCAGGCGCTGCGCCGAGCCGACACTGACCCAGCACGGGCTGCCAAATGCCTTGCACAACTGGATCGCCGCCGAGCCCACGCCACTGGCACCGGCATGCAGCAACACCTTCTCACCGGGCTTGAGGCCCGCCAACTGGAACAGATTGAGCCACGCCGTGCTGTACACCTCAGGCAACGCCGCCGCTTCGACCAGCGACACACCTTCCGGTACCGGCAACACATGCCGTGCATCCACCACCACTTCTTCGGCCATGCCGCCACCGGCCAGCAGCGCACAAACGCGATCGCCCACTTGCCAGGACGCGCCTGCGCCCACTTCACTGATTACCCCGGAGCACTCAAGGCCGAGCACAGGGCTGGCGCCAGGCGGTGGCGGATAGAGCCCGGCACGCTGCAATAAATCGGCACGATTAAGGCCAGCAGCTGCCACGCGAATGCGCACCTGGCCTACATCACATGTAGGACTTGGTTCGTCCAACCACTCCACATGACCTTCAACGCCTTGCAATGCTTTCACAGTGCCTCCATAGTGAGTCTGGACTGAGCCCGTAGCAGTAGCGTCGGGCTTTTTGCATTATGCGACCGGCCCCTATGGAACCGGCAACTTCAAAGACGGCCTAATATGCGTTATCAATTGCCCCCGCGTCGAATCAGCATGAAGCATCTGTTCCCCAGCACCGCCCTCGCTCTTTTCATTGGTATCGGCTTCGCGTCGATGTCGACCAATACGTTCGCAGCCAACAGCTGGGACAACCTTCAGCCGGACCGCGATGAGGTGATTGCCAGCCTTAACGTCGTCGAGTTGCTCAAGCGTCATCACTACAGCAAACCGCCGTTGGACGACGCGCGCTCGGTGATCATCTATGACAGCTACCTCAAGCTGCTGGATCCGTCGCGCAGCTACTTCCTGGCCAGCGATATCGCTGAGTTCGACAAGTGGAAGACCCAGTTCGACGACTTCCTCAAAAGCGGCGACCTGCAGCCCGGCTTCACCATCTACAAGCGCTACCTGGACCGCGTCAAAGCGCGTCTGGATTTCGCCTTGGCTGAGCTGGACAAGGGCGTCGACAAACTCGACTTCACCCAGAAGGAAACCCTTCTGGTGGACCGCAAGGACGCGCCTTGGCTGACCAGCACCGCCGCCCTCGACGACCTGTGGCGCAAACGCGTCAAGGACGAAGTGCTGCGCCTGAAGATCGCCGGCAAAGAGCCCAAGGCCATCCAGGAGTTGTTGACCAAGCGCTACAAGAATCAGCTGGCGCGTCTGGACCAGACCCGTGCCGAAGATATCTTCCAGGCCTACATCAACACCTTCGCGATGTCCTACGATCCGCACACCAATTATCTGTCGCCAGATAACGCGGAAAACTTCGATATCAACATGAGTCTGTCACTGGAAGGCATCGGTGCCGTCCTGCAAAGCGACAACGACCAAGTGAAGATCGTGCGTCTGGTGCCGGCCGGTCCGGCAGACAAGACCAAGCAGGTTGCGCCTGCCGACAAGATCATCGGTGTGGCCCAGGCCGACAAAGAGATGGTCGATGTGGTCGGCTGGCGCCTGGACGAGGTGGTCAAGCTGATCCGTGGGCCGAAAGGCAGCGTGGTGCGCCTGGAAGTGATTCCGCACACCAATGCTCCGAACGACCAGACCAGCAAGATCGTGTCCATCACCCGTGAAGCGGTGAAGCTCGAAGACCAGGCGGTGCAAAAGAAAGTCCTCAACCTCAAGCAGGATGGTAAGGACTACAAGCTGGGCGTGATTGAAATCCCGGCCTTCTACCTGGACTTCAAGGCCTTCCGTGCCGGCGACCCGGACTACAAGTCCACCACCCGCGACGTGAAGAAAATCCTTACCGAGTTGCAGAAGGAAAAAGTCGACGGCGTGGTCATCGACCTGCGCAACAACGGCGGCGGTTCCCTGCAGGAAGCCACCGAGCTGACCAGCCTGTTTATCGACAAGGGTCCGACCGTGTTGGTACGCAATGCTGACGGCCGTGTCGACGTGCTCGAAGACGAGAACCCGGGCGCCTTCTACAAAGGCCCGATGGCGTTGCTGGTCAACCGCCTGTCAGCCTCGGCTTCGGAGATTTTCGCTGGCGCCATGCAGGACTATCACCGCGCGTTGATCATCGGCGGCCAGACCTTCGGCAAAGGCACCGTGCAGACCATCCAGCCGCTGAACCATGGCGAGCTCAAGCTGACGCTGGCCAAGTTCTACCGGGTTTCCGGGCAGAGCACCCAGCATCAGGGCGTCCTGCCGGACATCGATTTTCCGTCGATCATCGACACCAAGGAAATCGGCGAAAGCGCTCTGCCGGAAGCCATGCCGTGGGACACCATCCGCCCTGCGATCAAGCCGGCCTCGGACCCGTTCAAGCCGTTCCTGGCGCAATTGAAGGCTGATCACGATACCCGCTCCGCCAAGGATGCCGAGTTTGTGTTCATCCGCGACAAGCTGGCCCTGGCCAAGAAGCTGATGGAAGAAAAAACCGTCAGCCTCAATGAAGTGGACCGTCGTGCACAGCACTCCGACATCGAAAACAAGCAACTCGTATTGGAAAACATCCGCCGCAAGGCCAAGGGTGAAGAACCACTCAAGGAGCTGAAGAAAGAAGACGAAGATGCGCTGCCGACCGAGGCGGATAAAACCAAGCCGGAAGACGACGCTTACCTGGCCGAGAGCGGCCGGATCCTGCTGGACTACCTGAAAATCTCCAAACAGGTGGCCAAGCAGTAAATGATGGCGATTTAACGTGATCGCTCCTCGGAGTGTCATCATATAGACATCATTCTGTCGTGAAATGAAGGACCGCAGGCGTAACGCCTGCGGTCCTTTTTTTTCGATCGAGATCGCCATGACTATGACCGAACAGCTGAGTGCATTGGGCTCTATCCTGGCTCAAGGCAGTTTGCACAGCCTGTTCCAACCGATCATCTGCCTGTCAGAACGGCGCATCCTTGGCTACGAAGCCCTCAGCCGCGGCCCGTCGAACAGCCCGCTGCACTCGCCCATCGCCCTGTTCTCGGTGGCGCGCCACGCCGGGCGCCTCAGCGAACTGGAAATGACCTGCCGCGAAAGCGCATGCCGACGCTTCAGCGAGCAAAAGCTGCCGGGCAAGCTGTTCCTGAATGTCTCGCCGGAATCCTTGATGGACACGGCTCACCAGCCGGGGCGCACCCTGCAATTGCTACGCGACTTCGGGATTCCACCCAGCCAAGTGGTGATCGAGCTCACCGAGCAAACAACCACCGACGATTTCGACCTGCTGCAAACCGCCCTGCACCATTACCGTGATATGGGCTTCGCCATCGCGCTTGATGACCTGGGCGCCGGCTATTCCAGCCTGCGACTGTGGTCGGAACTGCGCCCGGATTACGTGAAGATCGACCGGCACTTTATCGACGGCATCCATCAGGATGCGCTCAAGCGTGAGTTTGTCGGCTCCATCCTGCAAATCGCCAGGGCCTCACGGGCCCAGGTGATTGCCGAGGGCATCGAATTGCCGGAAGAGCTGGCGGTATTGACCGAAATGGGCGTCGACCTGGTCCAGGGTTACCTGCTCTGCCGTCCACAGGAGCAACCGCCACAGGAAGCGCGCCAGATGCTGCCCAAGCCCGATCAGGCCAACGTGGCGCTCAACGAAGAAGCCGGCGACCTTAGCGCCCTGATCAACGAGCAACCGGCGGTCGATCAGGACACCGCGACCGCTCAGGTGTTGGAGGCGTTCCGCCGCCAGGCCAACCTTAACTCCCTGGCGGTTCTGGATGGACGCGGCCACCCGGTGGGTATCGTGCACCGGCATTCGCTGTCGGATGCGCTGCTCAAGCCGTTTGCCACCGACCTGTTTGCGCGCAAGCCCATCAGCCGGCTGATGAGTACGGATTTTCTGGCGGTGGAGTTGAGCCAGTCGCTGCAACAGGTCAGCCGCCTGCTGACCAGCCGCGCACGGCAACGCATCGAAGAAGACTTCATCATCACACTCAATGGCGACTACCTGGGCCTGGGCCGGGTGATCGATGTACTCAAACTGATCACCGAACTGAAAATCCAGCAGGCGCGCTATGCCAATCCCCTGACCCTGCTGCCTGGCAACGTGCCGATCCAGCAGTGCCTGACGCGACTGTTACAACAACAGCGGGAATCGGTGATCTGCTACGTGGATATCGACAGCTTCAAGCCGTTCAACGACATCTACGGCTACGGACGTGGGGATGAGGTGTTGCTGTGCCTGGCGCAGTGCCTTAACGACCGGGTCGACCCCAGCCGCGACTTTGTCGGGCATATCGGTGGCGATGACTTTTTGCTGGTATTGGGGCCACAGGATTGGCGCAAGCGGCTCAACCAACTGCTGGACGATTTCCACACCCAGTGCCGGCGCTTCTACCGCGCCGAACACCTCGACGCCGGCCGCTTCGTGGCACTGAACCGCCAGGGCGTACGCCAGGAGTTTGCGTTGCTGTCACTGTCGATTGGGGTGGTGCATTTGTATCCACAGGCCTGTGGACAACTCGATGCCAGCCAGTTGGCGGAACTGGCCTCGCAGGCCAAGCACCACGCCAAGGATATGGCCGGCTACAGCATCCATGTGATCGACAGCATGGACATGTTGCCCCAGGCACTTTAAGCCTCGGCAGACTCCGGATACTCGTATTCGAACACCCGCACCACTTCCGAGGCATGCCAGGAGGCGGCGGCGACACCATCGGACGGTCCGCTGAAACGCCCCAGGCGCTCCACGCACTCAAAGAACCCGGTACGCGGCAGGCGGCTGGCGCCCTGGCTGATCACCAGGGAGCTGCGCAACGGTTGCTCGGCCTTGGCATCCAGCGCCGCCAGGTGCTCCAGGGCAGCTGCCAGGGTTTGCATCGCCGGCGTCGGAAATTGCAGACGCTCCAACAGTGCTCGGTAGGTCAGCAGATGGCGCTGGCGGCGCGCCTGGTCCAGTTCGTTAAGTAACCCATCCCAATGTTGACGACTGATACGTAGGCTCAAGACTCATCCCTCCAACCTGCAACGCCTAATTCCCAGGCCAGGCTGCGGCGGATTGCGGCATCCGGCTGACGTTCACCACTTTCGATCAATCCTAGATACGAGGGGCTGATGCCCACGGTGCGGGCCAGGGTCTCAATCGCCAGGCCCTTGGCTTCACGCAAGCCGCGCAGGTCTGCGAGCGGGCGCAAATCTTGGTCAGGCGCGGCTTGGACAGTAGGAGAAGGTGCCAGTGAAGGCTGTTGATGACCGGCAGCTTTTAGCAGCGCCTGGTACTGATCCCATGGCAAAACCGCGTACTCGGGTTCGCCATTGCGTGAAATTATCTGAATATCCATGACCGCCCCGTAGGATAACTGCACTTACTGAGTAAGCTCTTTCCTTAGGAGTGTAATCCTAACAGCCACAAAGGTCGCAGGGGGATAGCCACGTCATCCGTTTTTTTGCGGGTTTTCCTTGGCCAGCAAGGCAGGCGTGGCAGGCAGGCGCTCGACCACCGCGAGTTTTTCCGGACGCTGCGCGTCACGCCAGGTGCGGAAAGCGCTCAGCTCACCGTTCAGGGTCTTCATGACCCACGCCAGTACAGCGATGTCGTCGAGCATGCCGAACATCGGGATAAAGTCCGGGATTGCATCAATCGGGCTAAGAAAGTACATCAGCCCCGCCACCACAGAGATCAGCGCCTTGGGACTGATGGACCGATACTCGCCCCGCCAGTAAGCCAGGCACAGGGATTGAAGCAACTTGAGATCATCCTTGAGGGTGCCCAGGCGGTTGCCTTGGCTCGAGCCCTTGGCGGCGACGGCGAACAGCAAGGTCGGCAACCGCCCACGACCCAGCAAGCGTGCAGCCATGGGCAAGAAACGGGCGAAATTGAAGGGTGGTTTCATCTGTCACTCCAGTTCCATCAAACAGAAAGGTTATCCACACAAATTGTGGATAACCTTGTGAACAGAGCCTGTTTTACCGGCTGAAAGCCACGGTCTACAAGGCTTTCAGTCAGATCGGGCGTTTTTTGCGCACATCAAAAAAACCCAAGAATTCATTGACTTGGCGCAGATGTGCCGGTACCCGTACTCGAGTCTTATATCAGACTGTTACAGCGTTCGAGCGTTCGATCGGATGTACACAGGTGCTGATTTTGAAAGCCGTGGAAACAACAACGCCCCGTCGAGACGGGGCGTTGTGTGTTCAGGCGCCGATTACTTTTTGGCGGCCGGTGCAGCAGGGGCTTCAGCCTTGGCTGGGTCCTTGATGCCCAGCAGTTCCAGATCGAATACCAGCACGGAGTTGGCTGGAATCGCCGGGCTCGGGCTCTGGGCGCCGTAAGCCAGGTCGGACGGGATGTACAACTCGACCTTCTCGCCTACGTGCATCAGTTGCAGGCCTTCGACCCAACCAGGAATCACGCCGCTGACCGGCAGGTCAATCGGGCTACCGCGATCCACGGAGCTGTCAAAGGTGGTGCCGTTGGTGAGCTTACCGGTGTAGTGAACAGTCACCACGTCAGTCGGCTTAGGCTGTGGGCCGTCGGCTTTCTTGGTGATCTTGTACTGCAGGCCGGAAGCGGTGGTGACTACACCGTCTTTCTTGGCATTGTCTTCGAGGAATTTCTTGCCGGCGGCTGCCGACTCTTCGCTCATTTTGGTCATGCGTTCTTCAGCACGCTTCTGCAGTGCGGCAAACGCTTCAACCAGTTCGTCGTCTTTGAGCTTCTGCTCTTTCTTGCCGACGGCATCTTCGATGCCCTGGGCTACCGCTTTGGAGTCCAGGTCATCCATGCCTTCCTGAGCAAGGCTTTTGCCCATGTTCAGGCCGATGCCGTAGGAAGCTTTCTGCGCCGGGGTTTTCAGCTCTACGCTGGTCTGCGAATCACAACCCGCAAGTACCAGGCTAACCAGGGCCACCGCCGCCGCCAACCGATGCTGTTTCATGCTATTTCCTTGTTCATGCGCCAAAAGGGCATTCGAATAAAGTCGCGAGCTTATCAGGCGGCCACGACCAATGGCTACCGGCATGTGAGCAGGAAACTTCTGATAAGTTCACGTGTTTAAAAGCATTTTCATTCATGATGGGCCGCCGCGAAGGATCGTGGGACCACCTGTTACCAGGCTCATGGCCACTTGCCCCACCTGTGGCGTAGTGGCATAACAACGCGACCCCTCGACAAGGCCGAGACAAGGATAGCCATCTTGCGCATTTTTTCCCGTGTTTTACTGCTGATACTCACCGTGCTGGGCCTGATCCTGGCCGTGGTGCTGTACTACACCGTTAACCCCAAGCTGCCCGACTACGTGCCGGTGGAGCAGGTGCGCTACCAGGACCAATGGAGTGCCGCCGACCGCCAGACCTATTACTTCACGCCCCAGGGCACCCAAGTAAAAGGCCTGCACTACAACTGGTTCACCGCCCTGGAGCTGCCATTCTCCCAGCGACGTTTTGCCACGCCGGAGTACCTGGCGCGCTTTGGTTTCCTGGTCGACCCCAAACAGGCACCCACCGCACAAAACCCCGGCAACCTGCCCGTGGGGTTCGCCCGGCATAAAAACGCCGGCAGCAACGTCGAGTATCTGGATATCACCTGCGCCGCCTGCCATACCGGTGAATTGCACTTCAAGGGCCAGGCCCTGCGCATCGACGGCGGCTCGGCCCAGCACGTACTGCCTTCCAGCGTACCGACCCTGCGTGGTGGCAGCTTCGGCCAGGCGCTGGTCGCCAGCCTTGCCGCTACCTATTACAACCCTTGGAAATTCGAGCGGTTTGCGCGCCAGGTGCTGGGGGATCGCTACGACGCCGAGCACAGCCAGTTGCGCGAGGACTTCAAGCAGTCGCTGAACAAATTCCTCAAGGTCGCCTGGAACGATACCCACCGCGGCCTCTACCCCACCGAAGAAGGCCCGGGCCGCACCGACGCCTTTGGCCGAATCGCTAATGCCAGCTTTGGCGATGCCATTTCGCCGGACAACTACCGCGTCGCCAATGCACCGGTGGACTACCCGCAGCTGTGGGACATCTGGACCTTCGACTGGGTGCAATGGAACGGCTCGGCCCAGCAACCCATGGCGCGTAATATCGGTGAAGCCCTCGGTGTAGGCGCGACGCTGACCTTTTTCGACGCCGCCGGCCAACCGCTTCAGGGCGATGAGCGCTACCCGTCGAGCGTGCGGGTGCGTGACCTCAACCTGATCGAAGAAACCCTGCAACGCCTCAAACCACCAACCTGGCCCGAGGATTTGTTCGGCACCATCGACAAGCCCCTCGCCGCCCAGGGCCGTGCGCTGTTCGCCGAGAACTGCGCCGGCTGCCATGTGCCGACCGTCACCCAGGAAAATGGCCGCCCCGTGCAGCAGCTGAAAATGCTGCCGGTGGCGTACATCGGCACCGACCCAGGCACCGCCGGCAACATTGCCGACCAGCGTTATGACCTCAGCGCCCTGCAGTGGGACCCGGCGGAGCTGGCCAAGCTCAATGTCGAGTTGCACCCCACTCCCTCCGAGCCGCTGGACCTGAAAAAAATGTCCGTGGCCAAGGGCCTGGCCTACGTCACCGCCTTCGTCGAAGACCATGCCTACCGCGCCGCCGGCGTCACCCCGGCCAAGCGCCCGCGCCTGGATGGCTACGGCCTGCCCATTGGTGTGCGCGAGTTGCGCGCCTACAAGGCCCGCCCGCTGGCCGGTGTGTGGGCTACCCCGCCGTTCCTGCACAACGGCTCGGTGCCGACGATCTACCAGTTGCTGTCGCCCCAGGACGAGCGCAGCACCACCTTCTATAAAGGCACCTTCAACTACGACCCGCGTCACCTGGGTTTTGAGACCGCAGCGTTCAAGAATGCCTTCCTGTTCGATACCAAACTCACCGGCAACCACAACAGCGGCCACGAATTCCGTGCTGGCCAACGTGGCAATGGCGTCATCGGCCGTGGCTTGCTGCCGCAGGAACGCTGGGCGCTGCTGGAATACCTCAAAGTGCTGGGCGGCCCGCTGGAGCAACAACTGCCATGATGATCCGATCTCGATACGACCAACCTTCCCTGCTTGCCCGCCTGTGGCTGCGCATCGGCGCGTTTCTCGGCAAGACCCTGCTGTGGCTGGTGGGCCTGGGCCTGCTTGGCTGGCTGGCGAGCACGGCCTGGTTTGCCTGGCAGCACAGCGGACCGGTGTCGCCGAACGAGCAGATCCCTGCGGGTGAAGCGGCCATGACCCAGGGCATTATCCAGACGGCAGTGCGCATCGTTGACCAGCATCGCGAAGGCACGCGCTACCTGCGTGATGCCCATGCCAAGGCCCATGGTTGTGTGAAAGCGGAGGTCAGTGTGCTGCCCGATCTCGACCCGGCGTTGCGCCAGGGTGTGTTCGCCGAACCGGGTAAAACCTGGCAGGCGATGATGCGGCTGTCCAACGGCAACGCCTACCCACAGTTCGACAGCATCCGCGATGCCCGGGGCATGGCGCTCAAGCTGTTGGACGTGCCGGGCAAACAACTACTGGCCGACCAGCAGACACGCACGGAACAGGACTTCGTGATGTTCAGCCACCCGAATTTCTTTGTCAGCGATGTGGCGGAGTACGCGCAGAACATCGGCGCCCAGGCGGATGGCAAGAAAGTGTTGGCGTTCTTTCCCAAGGCCGACCCGCGCAGCTGGCAGGTGCGCCATCTATTTATCGCCCTGGCAACCCTGGCACCCGCACCGGCGAGCCCGACGCAGACCACCTATTTTTCGGTATCGCCCTACAAGTTCGGCGCGGCCAATGCCAAGTTCCGCGTGGCGCCAGACCCGCAGAGCTGCCCGGAATACGCCTTGCCCAAACAGAACCAGGACCTGCCGAACTTCTTGCGCAGCGCCTTGAGCCAGCAGTTGTCCACCGACCGCGTGCCGGCGTGTTTCGTGTTGCAGATCCAGCGGCAGAACCCGCAGAAATTCATGCCGATCGAAGACACCAGCATCGAATGGAAGGAAAGCGATGCGCCCTACGAGAGCGTGGCCAAGGTGCGGATCCCGGCTCAAGACTTCGATACGCCGGAACAAAACCTGGCGTGCGACAACCAGTCGTTCAACCCGTGGTTCGGCGTCGCCGAGCATCGCCCCATCGGCGGCATCAATCGCTTGCGCAAAGCGGTGTACGAAGCGGTCAGCGATTACCGTCACAGCCGCAACACCCCGTAAAAAGTGCGTAACAATGGGCCCGGCGTCGTAAGGATTGCGTCGGGTCTATTGAGGCGCTTTCGCCGTAACTCTACCGTGGGCGCCTACTCCATCACGTAGGACGCCCATCGTGGAAAGCTCAACCCTAGGCATGATCGTACTGACCATAATCGCCGTGTTCGGCACCGCTTCTTTTTGCTTCGAGCACTTGGCCACGCGCCAGCCACGCAAGAAAAAGGTCAGGTAGCCTCAGCGGTCCGTTTCAAGGCGTCCTGACGGGTCGACATTCATGCGTGAGTGAGGTACCAGCGCCAGTCCTGCTCTCCGACTTCAGCATTGAATTGACGGAACTCGCGCCACTTGATCGCCAGGAACACCTTCAGGAATTCAGCGCCCAGCGCCTCACGTGCCCAGGTTGAGCGTTGCAGTGCCTGCAACGCTGTCAGCCAGTCGGTGGGTAGAAAATCGGTCGCCTGTTCATAGCCATTCCCCACAATCGCCGCGCCGGGATCGCTTTGATGAGTGACGCCGTGGTGAATGCCCGCCAGTAACGCGGCAGCGGCGAGATAGGGGTTGGCATCGGCACCGCAAATGCGGTGTTCGATGTGCCGACTGATTGCGGGGCCGCCGGGCACGCGGAACGACACCGTACGGTTGTTGACGCCCCAACTTTTAGCCAGCGGCGCGTAACTACCGGTCTGGAAGCGTCGATATGAATTGGCATGGGGGCAGAATATCGCCAGCGAGTCAAACAAGGTCTCCATCATCCCGCCGATGGAGTGCCGCAACAGTGGCGTACCCTGTGGGTCTTCGCTCGCATACAGGTTATTCCCGTGCTCGTCGGCCAGGCTGACGTGCAGGTGCATACCGCTGCCGGCCTGATCGCTGAATGGCTTGGCCATGAAGCACGCTTGCAGCCCATGTTTGTTGGCCACCCCCTTGACCAGGCGTTTGTAACGTACGCCTTCATCAATGGCCTGGAGTGCGTCGAAACGATGCTCCAGCGTCAACTCGACCTGGCCTGGCGCGTACTCGGATATCGCCGTACGTACCGGCAACCCCTGCAGCGCGCACGCTGCGTAGAGGTCATCAAGAAACGGTTGAAGCTGCTCAAGCTCGTATACGCCATAGACCTGTGGAGCAACAGGGCGTACGCCATTGGTCTGCAACGCCGGCTGCGGCCGACCGTTGACGTCGCGTTGTCGGTCCAGCAGGTAGAACTCCAACTCAACGGCCATGACCGGATGGAATCCATCGGCTTTCAGCCGCTCGATGGTGTTCACCAGTACGTGGCGCGGGTCCGCCGGTGCGGCGGGAATACCTTGGGTCGGGTGCATGCTCACCTGCACTTGACCGGTGGGGTTGGTGCGCCAGGGTTGCAAGGTCAGGCTTCCCGCCAAGGGGTATGTCCAACAATCGGCGTCAGCAACATCCCAGACCAAGCCTGTGTCTTCTACGTCTTCACCCTGCACGGTCAAGGCGAGAATGGAACTTGGCAGTGGCCGACCATTTTCGTAGATCGCCAGCAGTTCGTCGCGATGTAACAGTTTGCCCCGTGGAACGCCATTCGCGTCGATAAGGAACAACTCGATGCTCAGCACTTCAGGGTGGGCGGCCAGATAATCTACGGCCTCTTTTTTATCCGCAAATTGCATGTCAAACCTCTTAGCGCTTATTCAAGCGACTGGCAGTATTTAAGAACAATGGCGTTTTCAGACGTGCAGTTATGAAGCGATAACCCGCGCGCCAGGTTGGGCAAGCAGGGTGGTCAGCGCGTTATCCAACTCAGCGATCAGCCTATCGATATCCGCATCACTTGTTTGCGGACAGCACAGGGTCATGTTGTGAAAAGGCGTGATCAGGATTCCGCGGTTGATGAGATAAAGATGCAGCGCCATTTGAAGGCTGTCATGAAAAGCCGCCTCGGCTTGCGCGCCTGTTCTTGGCGAGGTAGCACAGAATTGAAACTCACAACGCGCGCCCAACTCTGTGACAGACCAGTTCAGTTGGTGCCGCTTGAACAACCCTCGAAATCCCTGGGCCAGCCTTGAGGCCAGGGGCAACATGTGCTCGTATGCAGACTCTGTCATGACCTCTTCGAGACTGACGCGCATGCAACGCATCGCCAGGGCATTGGCGGACAGCGTCGTCCCCATGCCACTGTGGCCATGCCCGCCGCTCTCCTCGCTGATGGTCTTCTGGACGTCGCGCATGGTCGAGGCGACTGGCTCGCTAACGCCAAACACCGCGCAAGGCACGCCACCTGCAATGGGTTTACCCACCACGAAAAAGTCGGGTTTCAAATCCCACTGGCGAGTGCATCCACCGAGGCCGGTGGAAATAGTGTGGGTCTCATCAATGACCAACAGGCTGCCATATTTAAGGGTCAGCTCTCGGCACTTTTGCATGAACCCCGGATCCGGCAGGACCATGCCAATGTTCGTCATCGCCGGTTCGCACATCAGCGCGCACACATCGCCCTGGGCTAATGCCGCCTCCAGTGCGGCGACATCGTTGAAGGGGATGGATCGACTGTATTGGCTCAAGTCGTAGGCTTGGCCCACAAGACCTGAACGGTGCACTGTTTTGCCGTCGCGGTAGCGCACCATCACGTCATCCACGGTGCCGTGGTAGCAGCCATCGAACACCAGCAAGACGTTGCGCTGGGTGATAGCGCGCGCCCAGCGCAGCACATACCGGTTGGCGTCAGTCGCATTGGCGGTCACTTGCCAGTAAGGCAGCTCGAATCGCCGAGCCAGCAACTCGCCGCAGACCACCGCGTCTTCGCCCGGCAGCATCGTGGTCAAGCCATTATTCGCCTGCTCGGTTATGGCGCGGACAATAGGATCAGGTGAATGGCCAAACATCGTGCCGGTGTCGCCAAGGCAAAAGTCTATGTATTCATGCCCGTCAACGTCGGTGAAGCGCGCCCCTTTTGCACGCTGGACGAAGAGCGGCGAAGGCATCGACCAATCGCTCATCCAGTGCATGGGCACACCGTTGAACAGATTCGCCTTGGCGCGCTCGGCCAGCGCCAGTGAAGTTGGGTTGTTTTCTATAAACCGGGCACGCTCGGAGGCGGTAAAAACAGCAATCGCTGATTCACTAATTCCACTTTTCGACATGATCAATACCCTATGTTAATTATCAAATTAATTAAAAGTCCGTTGCTGAATGACAGCCGGATACAGCTCAAAGAACTCAACTGTTCTTTGATACATCGCGCTTTTATAAATCTCGGTTATAGCCCCCGCCCAATATCGTGGATTGAGCGCGCTGGAGCGTATTCAAACTTAATAATCGCCGTGAGGGGCTTTGTTCTCGACCAGACAGTTCCCGCCATCCACCACGAGGACTTCCCCAGTGATGTAACTGGCGTCAGGCGATGCCAGAAATGCAACCGCCGCCGCCACTTCGCGGGGGCTGCCGGCGCGCCCAATGGGGGTGAAGCGCCCCGCCTCGGCTTCAACGGGCGTGGTTGAGCCCGTGGTGATCCAGCCGGGGGCCACGCTGTTGACGGTAATCCCCTGCTTGGCGACTTCAAGCGCAAGCCCCATGTTCATGCCCACCATCGCTGCCTTTGCGGCGCTATAAGCGGCTTCCCCCGGATTGCTCCCGCGGGTGCCCGTGGTAGAACTGATATTGACAATGCGTCCGTAACCTCGCGCCCTCATACCGGGTAAAACAGCCCGCGTCAGAAGAAAAGCGGTGGTTAAGTTTCTGGCCAGTGAAAGATTCCACTCATGCAGTTCCATACTCGCCAATTCCGAGAAAACCTCAGGGCTTCCTTGCATGGCCATACCGGCATTATTCACCAGAATATCGACCCGCCCCCAGACTGACTCTGCCCATAGGCCGAACTCGCGCACCTGACTTTCATTGGTGAGGTCAGTTGCCCGGCCTTCAACTTCAAACCCTTCTGCGAGTAGCTCTTTAACTCGATCCTCGATGCGCTTGCTGCTAGCGGTGATGATCAATCTCGCGCCCGCTGCACCCAGCCTGCGTGCGATCGCCATACCAATACCCGCTTCACTTCCGGCACCACTGATAAGTGCTACTTGCCCCCTCAAATTAGTATTTAACATGGTGTTCCCCACGTACTTAATTTGTAATAGAAGTGGAAATTAGGCTAATAAATCTGATAAATAAAGACAATCATCATCAGGAAATCTGACAACCGTTATGGCGTTCACCAGTGAGTCACTCAAAATTTTCCTTGCGGTTGTCGACAGCGGCTCCTTTTCTGCCGCCGCACGCAAATTGGGCCGGGTACCCTCCGCCATCAACATGGCGGTGTCGCAGCTGGAAGCGGAGCTGGATTTATTGCTTTTTGACCGATCAACCCGCAAAGCCATTCCTACGGCCGCCGCCAAAGCACTTGAGCCTCAGGCACGACAGGTCGCCAGCCAGTTAAACCTGCTGGACGCCCATGCGCTCCAGCTTCATCAGGGGTTGGAGGAGCGCTTGGTCCTTGCGATGGCGCCGGAGTTGCAAACAGGCGTATGGAATCGTCCGCTGGCCATTATCGCCAGGGAGTTTCCCACGCTTGAAATCGAGATTCGCTCCGCGTCCCATCCGGAGGCGATGCGCATGCTCCATGAAGGGCGTGTGCAATTGGCACTTGGATTTGAACGACCAGGGCTTGACGAGCGGGAAACGTTTCTTGAAGCAGGGAGCCAATTGTTAGTCGCCGTTGCCTCTCCTGATCATCCTGCGGCCGCCGGCAAGAAAAGCCCCTTAAGTGAAGAGCAACTGGTCAACGTTCGGCAGATCATCGTGGCTACTGGAGGACCTACAGACTCTGATCCACGTGTTGTGCTGTCACGGCGGATTTGGCACAGCGACAATTATCTGGCAACGCTGGATCTGGTGCAGCAAGGATTGGGCTGGGCGTATCTTCCGCAACCGCTGGTACAACCTCTCATCACTTCGGGCGCATTGACGGAGGTGGTGTTTGACAACATGCCGAGTCAGATGCGGCTATGGGTCGATATCATCTGGGTAAAGAACCGCCCCCTGGGGCTGGCAGCGAGTCGCTACCTGAGCCTGATGCGCAAGATTGTCGAGGGCGAGCCGCGTCGTGTTTGAGAAAAAACCAGCCGTATGGCTCATTGCGGCCACTGCTCAAGCAGTATCGAAACAAATTTTTCCGCCGCTGGCGAAAGCGATGATCCCCGACGGTAGACCAAGCCCAAGGAGCGGTTCACTACCGGTTCGATCAACGGAACGCTGACCAAGGTTGGATGATCTTGAGCCGGCATGGCCAGGCTCGGCATCGCCGAAACCCCCAGGCCGGCCTCCACCAGGCCCAGCGAAGTAGAGAGGTGCTGGACTTCGTAGAACCATTGCGGCCGCCAACTCAAGCCCGACAACGCGTGATCGAGCAGCATGCGGTTCCCGCTCAGGCGCCCTACCCCAATAAGGCGGTAATCGCTCAATTCAGACCAGGTGACCGAACTGCGCCCAGCCAGTTCATGATCTCGCCGGCACGCTAATACAAAAGGTTCGCTGACCAAGGGCACGAACTCAATGTCCGGATGCTGCCCACTCATCATGTTGATACCGAAGTCGGCTTCCCCCCGCAGCACCGCTTCAAGCCCCTCATTGGCACTCAAATCCAGCAGGCGGATCCGAATTTTCGGGTAGCGCTCGTTATACAGGCGAATGACTGAAGGCAAGAAATAGAAAGCCGCAGTCGGGATACACGCCAGGGTCACCCGGCCAATCTGGCGTTCGGCCAGTTCACGGATATTGAGAATCGACTCATCGAAGTCATCCAGCAACCGACGTGCCTTTGGAAGAAAGTCCCGACCCACGCTCGTGAGGCTGACCTTCCGCGTGGTGCGATCAAGCAAAGAGGTGCCCAACCCCTCTTCCAGTTTTTTTATTCGGCGACTGAGGGCAGGCTGAGACAGGTGCAACGCATCGGCTGCTTCATGAAAGCTGCCAAGTTCGGCGATTTTCACGAAGGATCGAATGTCGTTCAGCTCATATTCCATGTCTTATCTCATCAGAAGAAGGCGTCGAAAGGAAATTCAGCGTAAATTTATCATTCGTAAAACGCAACAATCTCTTCAATTTTTGCATTTGAAACATTTTTTAAAGCTTGAGACTCTTGCCCCCAGAACATCAATTACATCGATTGATCAACAAGAGTCAGTGTCATGCAAAGAATTCCCTGTGTGCTGATGCGCGGTGGTACCTCCAAGGGTCCGGTATTTCTGGATTGGGACTTGCCGGCCGCCATCGAGGAACGTGACGAGCTGCTGCTCAACGTAATGGGCTCCGGCCATGAACTGGAGATCGATGGTATCGGCGGTGGCAGCCCGCAAACCAGCAAGGTCGCGATTGTCAGCCCTTCCCTGCACCCGGACGCGGACGTCGATTACCTGTTCGTCCAGGTGATGGTCTCGCAGCGTCGGGTGGACAGTGCCCCCAACTGCGGCAACATGCTGTGTGCCGTCGGCCCGTTCGCCATTGAGCAGGGTCTGGTCAAAGGCTCGCCGGGACACACCCGCGTCCGCATTCGCAACGTAAACACCGGCACCTTCATCCATTCCGACGTCTACACACCCGATGGCAAGGTCAGTTACGAGGGCGATACCGCCATCGATGGCGTGCCCGGTACCGCGGCGCCCGTGCAACTGACCTTCCTCGATGCAGCCGGCAGCAAGACTGGCAAACTCTTCCCCACCGGCAATACACACGACGTGATCGACGGCATTGCCGTGACCTGCATCGACATGGCGATGCCCATGGTGCTCGTCGAAGCCAGTCAACTGGGCAAGCGTGGCGATGAAAGCCCGGCGGAGCTGGACGCCGATAAAGACTTCCTGCGGCGCCTTGAGTCATTGCGGCTTCAGGCAGGCCTGGCCATGGGCCTGGGCGATGTCAGCGACAAAGTGATTCCCAAGCCGGTGCTGGTCTCCCCCGCGAAAGCCGGCGGCACGATCCAGGTTCGCTATTTCATGCCGCAAAACTGCCACCGCGCGCTGGCCATCACTGGCTCGATTGGGTTGGCCACCGCGTGCGTCATCGACGGCAGTATCGTTGCGCAGATGCTCGGCGGGATCAGTACGCCGCGCCTTGAAGCGGTGCGTATCGAACACCCGAGCGGCGGGATTGATGTCGTATTGTCCTACACCGGCGGCAACAGTGAGACAATTCAGGCGTCTGTCGTACGCACCGCACGCAGGCTTTTTTCAGGTTACGTCTACGCCTCGGACTCTCAGCGCCTCGCCGGATAATCACGGCGGTCGTTGGCATTTTTTGCATCCACACAATTCTAAAAATGGGTGATGCCATGAAAGTTGTTAAATCGCTCTACTTCCAGATCCTCTGCGCCGTGGTGCTCGGTGTCGTGGTCGGGCATTTCTGGGCCCAGCAGGCCATTGCACTCAAGCCGCTGGGCGATGCGTTCATCAAGCTGATCAAGATGATGATTGCCCCCGTGGTGTTCTGCACCATCGTCACCGGCATTGCCGGGATGAATGACAAACGCTCGCTTGGGCGCCTGCTCAGCAAGACCATGCTGCTGTTCTTCGGACTGACGGTGATCAGCCTGGTGATTGGCCTGGTGGCGGTGTATGTATTCCAGCCGGGCGCCGGCATGAACATTGATCCGAACCAACTGAGCACCAAAGGATTGGCCCAGTACACGGAGTCGGCCGCAAAGCTTGGGGTTGTGGAGTTTTTCATGCACATCATTCCCGAGACCTTTATCGGTGCCTTCAGTAAAGGCGAAGTGCTGCCGGTCCTGTTTATTGCCGTGCTGTCCGGCTTTGCCTTGTCGTCACTGGGCGAACGTGGCAAGCCGGTGCTCGATGTACTCGAGTCCGCCTCGCAAATGGTCTTCAAGATCTTCGCTTACCTGATGCGTTTTGCGCCGATCGGTGCATTCGGGGCCCTGGCGTTCACCGTCGGTCAGTACGGCATCACGTCGCTGGGTTCGCTGGCCAAGCTGATCATGACCTTGTATATCGCCTGCGGCTTTTTCGTGTTCGTGGTACTGGGCAGCATTTGCCGCGCCAATGGCTTCAGCCTGTGGAAGCTGCTGCGCTACTTGCGCGAAGAATTCCTGGTGGTACTCGGTACCTCCTCCACGGAACCGGTGATGCCGCGCATGTTGGAGAAACTCGAAGCGCTGGGTTGCAAAAAAGGCATCGTCGGCCTGGTACTGCCTACCGGCTACTCGTTCAACTTGGACGGCACGGCGATCTACCTGTCTTTGGCAGCGATTTTCATTGCCCAGGCCTGCAACATTGACCTGAGCCTGACGCAAATCATCACCATGCTGGCGATCATGCTGCTGTCCTCCAAGGGCGCCGCCGGTGTGACCGGAAGCGGTTTCGTGGCACTGGCCTCGACCCTGACGGTCATTCACGACATCCCATTGGCCGGCCTGGCACTGCTGATCGGCGTTGACCGCTTCATGTCTGAAGCGCGCGCCCTGACCAGCCTGGCCAGCAACGCGGTTGCGACGGTGGTTATTTCGATGTCTGAAAACGCCTGCCACCGCGAAACGCTGAACCGGGTGCTCGATGGCAAATCTTGCGCGGCACCGGAGAAAGCCTGGCAAGACCTGACGGTCACCAAACACGTCTAGCAACAACCGGATAACGCTTACCCCTGACTGAACCCCCTCCCCGCTCGGCGCCGCTTGCCGCCCGGCGGGTCAGGGCTCGTGCGCCTCGGCGCCAGCCATTATTACGATAACAACAAGAGAATCGTCCTATGCTCGCTTTCCTTGGCTTGGCCATGGTGGTCGTATTCACCTTCCTCATCATGACGAAGCGCTTATCGCCGATCGTCGCGCTCACCGTGGTCCCCATCGTCTTCGCGGTGATTGGCGGCTTTGGCGGCACCACAGGCAAGATGATGCTCGACGGCCTGAAAATGGTCGCTCCGTCTGCCGCGCTGCTGCTGTTTGCGATCCTGTTCTTTGGCCTGATGATCGACGCGGGCCTGTTCGACCCACTGATCCGCAAAATTCTCAAGCGGGTCAATGGCGACCCGATGAAGATCGCGGTGGGCACCGCCCTGCTGTCGCTGCTGGTCGCACTCGACGGCGACGGGACAACGACCTACATGATTACCTGCGCAGCGATGCTGCCGCTGTATAAACGTATCGGCATGAACCCGATGATCCTGGCGACCATCTCCATGCTGTCCTTGAGCATCATGAGCGGCATGACGCCCTGGGGCGGCCCCGCGACGCGCGCTATTGCCGCGCTGGGCCTGGATGCCGGCGAATACTTCGTGCCGCTGCTGCCGACCATGATCGGCGGAGCCGCGTGGGTGGTCTTCACCGCCTTCATCCTGGGGCGCGCAGAGCGCAAACGTATCGGTAACGTGCAACTGCAGAGCGGCGGCGGCGATTGCTACATCAACGCGATTCTCGAGGACACACCCCACAAACGTCCGAAGCTGGCCTACGTCAATCTGGTGCTGGTGATTGCGGTGATGGCGGCCCTGGTGATGGGGCTGATGCATTCCGCGATCCTGTTCCTGATCGGTTTTGTACTCGCGCTGATGATCAACTACCCCCAATTGGACATTCAGAAAGAACGCATCCTGGCGCACTCGGGCAATGCCATGACCGTGGTATTGCTGGTATTCGCCGCCGGGATCTTTGCCGGGATTTTTTCCGGCACCAAGATGGTCGACGCCCTCGCGCAGACCCTGGTCGACTGGATCCCGCCGTCCTGGGGTCATCTGTTCCCACTGGTGGTTGCGATCACCAGCATGCCGCTGACCTTCGTGCTGTCCAACGACGCCTACTACTTCGGTGTGGTGCCGATCCTTGCCAATGCCGCCGCCGCTTATGGCATCGACCCTGTGGAAATCGCGCGCGCCTCGATCCTGGGGCAGCCCGTGCACCTCATGAGTCCGCTGGTGGCCTCAACCCTGTTGCTGGTGGGCATGGTCGATCGCGATATCGGCGACTTCCAGAAAGCCACCGTCAAATGGGCCGTACTGACCTCTCTGGTCGTCACCGCGCTGGCCTTGTTGACCGGGGCCATCAGCCTGTTCACCTGATTCACCCATAACCTCTGCTGCCTTCCAACGCGCCTCACTCACGAGGCGCGTATCGCCCTGTACCCCAAATAACAACAACGAGTCATTTGCCATGAACCATGTGTATACCCGTCGGGCTTTGTTTTGCGCGTTAGGCCTGGTACCCGTCGCAGGGGCCAACGCCGAAGGTTTTATTGATGACAGCAAACTCAAGCTGCAACTGCGTAACGTGTATTTCAACGAGAACTTTCGCGACGAGCACGGCTTGAGCGCACGGGCTGCGCGCACCGCAAAAAGTGAACGCACCGAATGGGCCCAGGGATTTCTGCTGGACTATCAGTCCGGATTTACCGCCGGCACCCTCGGCTTCGGCGTGGATGCCCTGGGGCTGTATGGCGTAAAGCTCGACTCCGGCCGTGGTCGCAGCGGCACCGGGCTCATGCCGGTGCATGATGACGGGCGAGCGGCCGACGAGTTTGCCAGCGCCGGCGCTACCGCAAAAGCCAGGTTCGCCAAAACCACCGTCAAGTACGGCACCTTGCTGCCCAAGACGCCGGTGCTGATTTACAACGATGCACGCTTATTGCCCCAGACCTACCAGGGCACCCAGGTCAGCAGCAGCGACATTGAGAACCTGACCGTCACCGGCGGGCATCTGGACCATTTCAAACTGCGCGACTCCACCGACAGCGTGCCGATCGTGCCTGACGGCTACAGCGGGGAAAAGTCGGGCGATTTCAATTACGCCGGGGCCGAGTACAAATGGGGCAAGAATGTTCGCCTGAGCTATTTCTACGGGGAGCTGGAGAACTTTTACCGACAGAACTTCGCCGGTATCCAGCACGACCTACCGTTGGCCGGTGGCGTGCTGACCAGCGACCTGCGCTACTTCAACAGCGTTGACAGCGGCTCGGCCTACGCCGGCAAAATCGACAATGACATGCTCAGCGGCCAACTGTCCTACGCCATCGCCGGGCATACCGTCGGCGGGGGCTATCAGACCCTGCGCGGTGACGCCGGCCTGCCCTACATCAGCGGCGCAACCGTGTACTCGTTCAGCAACGCCGGCATCGGCAAGTTCATCGAAGAAGACGAAAAGACCTGGATGCTCAACTACGGTTACAACTTCGCCGCCGTCGGCGTACCCGGCCTGACCTTCAGTGCGCGCTACCTGAGCGGCAATGACGGCAAGTCCACGACCACGGTCAAGGAATGGGAGCGTGATGCCGAGCTGGCCTACGTTGTGCAGGCCGGCACGTTCAAGGGGCTGGGTGTGCGCATGCGCAACTATGTCTACCGCTCTGAATTTTCCCGAGGCCGCGACAGCAACCGCCTCTACCTCACCTATGACATCGCCCTTTGGTAAGTCGACGATCGCGGCCCTAGCGGCCGCGTTCATACAGATTCAGGTGAGGAACCCCAAGCATGCTGTTTAAAAATAGAGTACTGATGCTGGTGCTGGCCCCGGTGGTGCTGTTATCCACGGTGCTGGCGCTGACAACGAGCACCACCTTGCTGTCGAGCGCCGAGCAGGAAGTCACGGTGACTCGGGAACGCCTGCTTGATGAAAGCCGGGAGCGCTTGAAAGACTACGCCAACCTTGCCCGAACCTCAGTAGCGGACCTGTATGTGCAGGCAGAGACGGGGAACAAAGCAACGCGTGCGCTGGCGATCGCGCGACTGTCGCAAATGAAGTATGGGGACGACGGCTATTTTATCGGTTACGACAGTCAGGTCGTGCGCCTGTTTCGGGGCGACAGCCGCGAAGGCGTCGGCACTGACATGAGCGACCGCAAAGACAAGAACGGGATTTACTTGAATCGGGAAATGGTTGCCGCAGCGAAAAACGACACCCACTTCGTCAACTATTCGGGAGCCCTGATCAATACGGATAAAGTCGTTCCCAAGCTGGCTTACAGCTTTTACCTGCCCGCCTGGGACATGGTGGTGGTCACCGCGATTAACCTCGATAGTATTGAAAGCGAGGTTGCCCAGGTGCGTGGAGAAATCCATCAGCGTGTGCGCAGCCTCGTCTATGGGATAACCGTCATTGCCCTGATTGCGCTCGGGATCACCGGCGTGCTCGCATTGTTATTGGTTAAAAGCAGCCTGCGTCCGCTGTCGCGGATTCGCGAGCACCTTGATGAAATCGCAGCGGGCGAAGGCGATCTGACGCGGCGCTTACCCATCAGCCGCGACGAGTTCGGCCAGGTGGCCGTGTCGTTCAATGCCTTCGTCGATAAGATTCACGGGCTGGTCAGCCAGATCGTCGGCATGGCCCGAGAGCTGAATACATCGGTCACCCAGGTGGCCGAACAGAGCAAATGCATCGATCAGGTCATGGAACAGCAACGCCAGGAAACCGATCAGGTCGCCGCAGCAATTAATCAGATGTCATCCGCGGCGCAAGAGGTAGCCATCAGCGCCCAGAGCGCTTCGGATGCAGCTGGCGAAACCGACTTGCAGGCCCAGCACGCCAGGCAGGTCGTCAATGAAAGCATCGGCCGGTTGGGCACCCTGACCGAGGACCTGTCCGCGGGAGGTGTCTCGTTGAAAAGCCTGCAAGGCGATGTAGAAGGCATTGTCACAGTGCTGGATGTCATCCGCTCGATCGCCGAGCAAACCAACCTCCTGGCACTCAATGCCGCGATCGAAGCGGCACGAGCCGGGGACGCGGGTCGCGGATTTGCCGTGGTTGCCGACGAAGTACGTGCGCTGGCAAGCCGGACGCAACTCAGCACCCAGGAAATTCAAGCGATGATCGAGCGCCTTAACCAGGCCACCACGAAGGTCGTCACAGCGATGAGTCATTCCGGCGCAGCAGGTCATGGTGCCAGCCAGCACGCGGAACAAGCCGGGCAATCGCTGGGCAAAGCGGTCGAGTTGATCGTCACCATCAATACGATGAACGCGCACATCGCCAGCGCCGCGCAAGAGCAGACGTCGGTCGCCGAAGAAATCAATCGCAGCGTCCATCAGATAGCCCGCGCGATTGAAAACGTCGCAGACCAGACGCAAAGCGGCGTACACACGGTCGATGAGCTGTACGCCATCGGTCATCGCCTGGAAGGCCTGTTGAGGCAATTCAAGATTTAACCGAGACGCCGGCTTGCGTTCAGATTGCAACGCCTGCATGCCGTGGGGCCTGATGAGCCTTCACCAAGACACTGCTGCTGTGCTTATCCACAATTGCTGGGACAACAATCAGCAATCCGCCTTGGGTCAATTTTCAAGTGGCTGGAGGTGGATTCCAGTGGAATCCAGAAACGAAAAATAGCGGCACAAGGCCGCTATTTCCGTGGCTTCCAGGCGCTCAATGGGCCTTGGCGGAAGCAAATATGGCGCAGCGGACGGGACTCGAACCCGCGACCCCCGGCGTGACAGGCCGGTATTCTAACCGACTGAACTACCGCTGCGCGTAACACTTGAAGCGAATGGTGGGTGATGACGGGATCGAACCGCCGACCCTCTGCTTGTAAGGCAGATGCTCTCCCAGCTGAGCTAATCACCCTTCGTTTCGGTGTGGGCGCATCATACACCAAAAAATCGTAATGTCTTGATTTAAATGCAATTTATTCAAAAAAAGTTCGCCGTACGATTTTTTGCCATATTCCGGACAGCAAAAAGCCCGCGATTAAGCGGGCTTTCTGTGGTGACCTGGCGTTCAGCGTTCCAAGTTACCGAATATGGCGCAGCGGACGGGACTCGAACCCGCGACCCCCGGCGTGACAGGCCGGTATTCTAACCGACTGAACTACCGCTGCGCGTAACACTTGAAGCGAATGGTGGGTGATGACGGGATCGAACCGCCGACCCTCTGCTTGTAAGGCAGATGCTCTCCCAGCTGAGCTAATCACCCTTCGTCTCGGTGTGGCGCGCATTCTACGGAGCGACCTTGGGTCTGGCAAGCACTTTCTTAAATCTTTTTTTTGAGGCCTTCCAATGGCTTAGGCAGGGTTGGCCTGAGGCGCTATCAAGAGAATAATGCCCCCCTTTGTATAAAGGAGAGACTCACCCCATGTGGTTCAAGAACCTGCTTATCTATCGCCTGACCCAAGATCTGCCTGTTGATGCCGAGGCGTTGGAAGCGGCCATGGCCACCAAACTGGCGCGCCCTTGTGCAAGCCAGGAGTTGACCACTTACGGTTTCGTCGCGCCTTTCGGTAAAGGCGAGGACGCTCCCCTGGTTCACGTCAGCGGTGACTTCCTGCTGATCGCCGCCCGCAAGGAAGAACGCATCCTGCCAGGTAGCGTGGTGCGTGATGCACTGAAAGAGAAAGTCGAAGAGATCGAAGCCGAGCAAATGCGCAAGGTCTATAAAAAGGAACGCGACCAGATCAAGGATGAAATCATCCAGGCCTTCCTGCCTCGCGCCTTTATTCGTCGTTCGTCGACCTTTGCCGCCATCGCGCCGAAACAGGGCCTGATCCTGGTGAACTCGGCCAGCCCGAAACGCGCCGAAGACCTGCTCTCCACCCTGCGTGAAGTGATCGGCACCCTGCCGGTTCGCCCGCTCACCGTGAAAACCGCGCCAACCGCCATCATGACCGACTGGGTCACCACCCAGAAACCGGCCGATGATTTCTTCGTCCTCGACGAATGCGAACTGCGCGACACCCACGAAGACGGCGGCATTGTGCGTTGCAAGCGTCAGGACCTGACCGGCGAAGAAATCCAGTTGCACCTGACCACCGGCAAAGTCGTGACCCAATTGTCCCTGGCCTGGCAGGACAAGCTGTCCTTCATGCTCGACGACAAGATGACCGTCAAGCGCCTGAAGTTCGAAGACCTGCTGCAAGACCAGGCAGAACAGGACGGTGGTGAAGAGGCGCTGGGCCAACTGGACGCCAGCTTTACCCTGATGATGCTGACCTTCGGCGACTTCCTGCCAGCGTTGATCGAAGCCCTCGGCGGCGAAGAAACCCCACAGGGCATTTAAGCCATGTGAAGATCAAAATGTGGGAGGGCTTGCCCTCTCCCACTTTTGACTGCATTTGCACTTCCAGAATCTAACAACAAGGACGCCCCCATGCGCGCACTCGCCGCCTTGAGCCGCTTCGTCGGCAATACCTTCGCCTACTGGGTGTTGATCTTCGCCGTCGTCGCGTTCTTCGAACCCAGCTGGTTCATCGGCCTGAAAAGCGCCATCGTGCCGCTGCTGGGCCTGGTGATGTTCGGCATGGGGCTGACCCTCAAACTTGAAGACTTCGCCGAAGTCGCTCGCCACCCGTGGCGTGTGGCCCTGGGTGTAGTCGCGCATTTTGTGATCATGCCTGGGGTGGCCTGGCTGCTGTGCCAGGCCTTTCACCTGCCGCCGGAAATTGCCGTCGGCGTGATCCTGGTCGGTTGCTGCCCAAGCGGCACCTCCTCCAACGTGATGACCTGGCTGGCCCGTGGCGACCTGGCGCTGTCGGTGGCCATCGCCGCCGTCACCACCCTCCTCGCCCCGCTGCTCACCCCGGCACTGATCTGGCTGTTGGCATCGGCCTGGTTGCCGGTGTCGTTCATGGAGTTGTTCTGGTCGATCCTGCAAGTGGTGCTGCTGCCGATCGTGCTCGGCGTGGTCGCGCAACGCCTGCTCGGCGAGCGGGTCCGCCACGCGGTGGACGTGCTGCCCCTGGTGTCGGTGGTCAGCATCGTGATCATCGTCGCTGCAGTAGTGGCGGCCAGCCAGGCGAAAATCGCCGAGTCGGGCCTGCTGATCATGGCCGTGGTGATGCTGCACAACAGCTTTGGCTACTTGCTGGGCTACTTCACCGGCCGCTTGTTCAAGTTGCCATTGGCCCAACGCAAGTCGTTGGCGCTGGAAGTAGGCATGCAGAACTCAGGGCTGGGTGCCGCGTTGGCCAGCGCGCACTTTTCACCGTTGGCGGCAGTGCCCAGTGCGTTGTTCAGTGTCTGGCACAATATTTCCGGGGCACTGCTGTCGACGTATTTCCGTCGCATGAGCGAGAAGGAAGACCGCCGCGTATTGGAGAACACGCCGCAAACTTGATCGAATGATCAATTTTCGGCACTCTACCGAGCTTCGCGGGGACGACCTCGCGACGCTGTCGAGGCGCACAACCCGGGGACGACCCCGCCTGAAAAAGCGAGGTCATCATGTCCTGGATCATTCTGTTTTTTGCCGGCCTGTTCGAAGTCGGCTGGGCCGTCGGCTTGAAGTACACCGACGGTTTCAGCAAGCCACTGCCCACTGTCCTGACGATTGCCGCCATGGCCATCAGCCTCGGCCTGCTGGGACTGGCCATGAAAGAACTGCCCCTGGGCACCGCCTATGCCATCTGGACCGGCGTGGGTGCCGTGGGCACCGTGATCGCCGGGATTGTCCTGTTCGGGGAGTCCATGGCGTTGTTTCGGTTGGCCAGTGTGGCGTTGATCATTTGCGGGCTTGTTGGGCTTAAGATCAGCGCTTAGGCCGCTACCGCCATCGGGGGCAAGCCCCCTCCCACATTTGACCGAGCTGTCTAGTGTGGAAGGAAGCTTGCCCCCGATGAGGCCAGTACATCCAGCACAGAACTACCTGACACTCCCCCGCAAAACACCAACCACCGCCTGCAACTGCGCAGGCGTAGCCGCGTCCACAGCAACAGGCTCGCCCGCCACCAACACCACCCGCGACCAGATTCGATGAAGGAAGCCCTTATTCGGATCGCGGCTGAAGAAACTCCCCCACAACCCCTGCAACGCCATCGGAATCACCGGCACCGGCGTCTCTTCCAGAATGCGCGTCACGCCACCGCGGAACTCGTTCATCTCGCCATCACTGGTCAGCTTGCCTTCCGGGAAGATGCACACCAACTCCCCGTCCTTCAGGTATTGGGCAATGCGCGTGAAGGCCTTTTCGTAGATCTGAATATCTTCGTTGCGCCCGGCAATCGGAATCGCCCCGGCGGTGCGGAAGATAAAGTTCAGCACCGGCAACCGGTAGATCTTGTAGTACATGACAAAACGAATCGGCCGACGCACCGCGCCACCAATCAACAGTGCATCGACAAACGAAACATGGTTGCACACCAGCAAGGCTGCGCCTTCGTCCGGAATCAGGTCGAGGTTGCGATGCTCCACGCGGTACATGGAGTGGCTGAGCAGCCAGATCATGAAGCGCATGGTGAACTCGGGGACGATCCGGAAGATGTAGGTGTTGACGGCGATGTTGAGCAGCGAGACCACCAGGAACAGCTCGGGGATCGACAACTTGGCCACGCTCAGCAGCAGGATCGACACAATCGCCGACACCACCATGAACAGCGCGTTGAGAATGTTGTTGGCGGCGATCACACGCGCCCGCTCGTTCTCGGCGGTACGCGACTGGATCAGCGCGTACAGAGGCACGATATAGAAACCGCCGAACACACCCAGGCCAAGGATATCGAACAACACCCACCAGGCTTGGCCATAGCTGAGCACCGCGAGCCAATCATTCGCTTGAACGTTCTGTGGAAAGCCGCCGGAATGCCACCACAGCAGCAGGCCGAACACCGTCAGGCCGAACGAGCCAAACGGCACCAGGCCGATTTCCACCTTACGCCCGGAGAGTTTTTCACAGAGCATCGAGCCCAGGGCGATGCCCACCGAAAACACCGTGAGGATCAGGGTGACCACGGTTTCATCGCCGTACAACCACTCCTTGGCGTAGGCCGGGATCTGTGTCAGGTAGATCGCGCCGACAAACCAGAACCATGAGTTGCCGACAATCGAGCGCGACACCGCCGGCGTCTGCCCCAGGCCCATGCGCAGCGTGGCCCAGGACTGCGTGAAGATATTCCAATCCAGGCGCAGCTGCGGCGTCGATGCCGCCGCCCGTGGAATACTGCGGCTGGCCAGGTACCCCAGCACTGCCACGCCGACAATCGCCACCGCCACGATCGGCGCGTAATGGGTGGACGACATCATGATTCCGGCGCCAATGGTGCCGGCGAGGATGGCCAGGAACGTGCCCATCTCCACCAAGCCGTTGCCACCTACCAGCTCGTCTTCGTGCAGGGCCTGGGGCATGATCGAGTACTTCACCGGACCGAACAGTGCCGAGTGGGTACCCATGGCAAACAACGCCAGCAGCATCAATTCCAAATGGTTGAACAGGAAGCCTGTGGCACCGACGGCCATGATCAAGATCTCGCCGATCTTGATCGCGCGGATCAACGCATCCTTGTTGAATTTTTCGCCAAACTGTCCGGCCAGCGCCGAGAACAGGAAGAACGGCAGGATAAACAGCAAGGCGCACAGGTTGACCCAAATGGTGCGGTCACCGTCGATGGTGAGCTTGTAGAGAATCGCCAGGATCAGCGATTGCTTGAAGATGTTGTCGTTGAAAGCGCCCAGCAACTGGGTGATGAAAAACGGCAGGAAGCGCCGTGTGCGCAGCAAGGTGAATTGTGAGGGGTGGCTCATCGTCCGTGTTCCTGCGTGGCCTAATAGTTATCAGGCCACGACTTTACCTAACTCCGCCTACTTATTCCCTAGTCCTGCAATGCACGGCGAAACAAAAAGCTCACCTTTATAGGCGCCCTGCACAGTGCGCTTGGCCACGATCAGCCACATCAGCGCCAACGCCGCCACCAGCACGCTACCAAACACATTAAAGAAACCCAGATGCAACAGGCTCGCCAGCTTCAGCGTGGCCAGGGCGTAAACGCCCAACGGGAAGGTAAAGCCCCACCAGCCCAGGTTGAACGGAATACCGCCGCGCAGGTAACGCAGGGTGATCAATACCGCGATCAGCATCCACCATAAGCCGAAGCCCCACAGGGTGATACCTGCAACCAGGCCGAGACCATTGGCCATTTCCCCCACGCCAGGCAAGCCATTGGCGGCAAAGATCGCTGGTGCATCGCCGCCCAGCAACAACATGCCCAGGGCACCGGTACCGATCGGACCCAGCGCCAGCCAGCTCGACGCGGCCATATTGGCATGGGGCAGTTTGTGCAGGGCCATGCGCAACATCAGGATCGTCAGGATACTGAACGCCACCGGCAGCGAAAACGCCCACAACACGTAGCTGGTCACCAGCATCACCAATTGCGAGTGAGCGTCCGCCAGGTGCGGCGCGAGCAAGCCACCGCTGGCTGCCGCAACTTCTGCTGCAACCACCGGCAGCAGCCACACGGCGGTCATCTGGTCGATGCTGTGTTCCTGGCGGGTGAACATCATGAAGGGGATGAGCACACCGCAGGCCAGGGCCATCGCCACATCCAGCCACCACAGGGCTTCGGCCAGCGGGATCACGTCGCCGCCCCAACGCGGCAGGCCAAACAGCAGCAAGCCATTGAGAATGGTCGCCAGGCCCATGGGAATGGTACCGAAGAACATAGAGACCGTGGAGTGCCCGAAGATCCGCCGCGCCTCGTGGAAAAACATCAACCAACGCGCGGCATACAAGGCACTGAACAGGATAAACAGGCCGATGGTGAACCACCACAGCCCTTCGGCAATGGCATGCAAACCTGGCAGGTTGACCGGCCATTGCGCCAGGGCCAACGCCAGTACACCGGTGCCCATGGTCGCGGCGAACCAGTTGGGGGTGAACTGACGAATCACTTCCCGAGGGCGGGTCAGGTGACTGAAGGGTTTGTAACTGATGCTCGTCGAGCAGGTCATGATGGCAATCCTCTTCCTCGCATGAGGTTAAGACCATGGTAGAACCTGATCGAATATCTATATAACGGGTAATATCTCTAACTGTTATCTACTTTGCAGATATACAGGCCGCCTTGGACTTTGCCGAATCCTGCAGCAGCAAAGCGACCAACGCCCCGAGGGCCAGCAGGATGAGGACTGCGCCGTACCCGTCGGTGGTGGCGATCAGGCCAAAGCTGCGAATCAGGTTGCCCGCCAGCAGCGAAGGCAAGCAAAACGCCAAATAACTCAGCACATAGAATGCCGACATCAAGCCTGCCCGTTCATGGGGCAAGGCCAGTGGCACCACACTGCGCAATGCGCCGAGAAAGCCGGCGCCGAAGCCGCTGCCGGCGATCAACGTGGCGATAAAAAACAGCGGCAGGCTGGCGCTGTGCACTGCCGTGAGGATCAGCGCCACCCCCACAGCCAACAGCGTCGCGCCCAGGCGCAGGACCTTACTGGCCGGGCGGTTGCGCAGGGTGAAGATCATCAGCGCCCCGCTCAACGTCAGCACCGCCACCAGGCCGCCGCCGATAAGGTTCGACGTAGAGCCTGTGGCCGCTCGCACCAGCGACGGCGCCAGGGACAAGTAAAAGCCCCCCATCGCCCACACCGCCACGTCCACCGGCAGCGACAACCACAACGCTCGACGCGCCTGGGGCGGCACATGCAGCGTTGGGCGCAGCGATGCCACTGCACCGGGAATGCGAACAACGGATTCCGGCAGGCGCCATACATACAGCGCCTGCACCAGCATCAGCGCCAGCAGCGTCCAGTAGATCAACTGCGTCGGCAGCGGCGCGAACTCCGCCAGCACACTGCTGCCCATCGCACCGCACGCCATGCCCAGCAGAGGCGCCACACTGTTGACCAGCGGGCCCTGTTGGCGGTCGGTGTCGAGCAATGCCGCGCCCAGCACCGCCGTGGCCATGCCGGTGGCAAACCCTTGCACGGTACGCGCGGCGATCAGCCAAGCCACGCTGCCTTCATTGATGAACAGCAGCATCGCCAGCATATTCAGGACCAACGCAGTAAAAATCACTGGCTTGCGTCCCAGGTGGTCCGACAGCGAGCCCACGGTCAACAGCGCCGCCAACAGGCTCAAGGCGTACACGCCAAAAATCAACGTGAGCATGCCTGCCGAAAAATGCAGCCCCTCCTGATACAGGTGATACAACGGTGTCGGCGCACTGGAAGCCGCGAGAAACGTCAGCAACGTGACCGCGAGGAACACCAGGCTGGACCGATGAGAAGTGAGGCTAGACATGGGCACGCTCCGCTAAAGCTAATATTTTGCTTTTGCGGAGTGTGCTACCCGCCAGCGCTTAAAGCAAATTCTTTGTGTTAAGGTCGCCGCATGGCGATAAAAGAAGGCCTCCGCCCGGGGGGCCGCAGTGCCCGGGTACAAGAATCGGTCCATTCGGCCGTACGTGATTTGCTCGACGCCCATGAGCGCTCCAGTGTCACGGTGCCGATGATTGCCGCGCGCGCAGGCGTCACGCCCTCGACCATCTACCGGCGCTGGGGCGACCTCTCGGTGCTGCTCGCGGATGTGGCCCTGGCGCGGATGCGCCCCGACAGCGAACCCGCCAACACCGGCAGCCTGCGTGGCGACTTACGGGCGTGGGCCGAGCAATATCTGGATGAGATGAGTTCGGAGCCGGGCCGCAACATGATGCGCGATCTGCAATGCAGCGTGACGCCGGGCTACTGCGTGAGCATCTTGAGTGGGCAGTTTCAGGCGATTGTCGATCGTTATCCGGACCAGGCACCACCGAGCGTGGACCACTTGATCAATCTGCTCGCGGCGCCGACGGTGTTTCGTATTCTGTTCTCAACCGAGCCACTGCAAGTTGAAGAACTGCACGCGCTGATCGAGCTGGCACTGAAGGCCTGAAGACCTGACACAAAACCAAATGTGGGAGGGGGCTTGCTCCCGATTGCGGTATGTCAGTCAGCTTATCTGTAGCTGACACATCGCAATCGGGAGCAAGCCCCCTCCCACATTTTTCTACCGCGCTTATCAGGTACGCATCCCGCGCCCGCTCACCAGCAGCTTCGCGCAACCGATATACAACACCACCGTCGCCACCAGCATGAAGGTGATCGCCACGCTGATCTTGATATCCGACACACCCAGGATGCCGTAGCGGAAGGCGTTGACCATGTGCAGCACCGGGTTGGCCAGCGACACGGTCTGCCAGAACGGCGGCAGCAAGGTGATGGAGTAGAACACCCCGCCCAGGTAGGTCAGCGGCGTCAGTACGAAGGTCGGGATGATCGAAATATCATCGAAGTTGCGTGCGAACACGGCGTTGATAAACCCCAACAGCGAGAAGATCGTCGCCGTCAGCACCACCACCAGAATGGTGACCCCGAGGTGATGCACCTGCAGGTGGGTGAAGAACAGCGACAGCAGCGTCACGATCACGCCCACCATCAAGCCGCGCAATACGCCACCCAAGGTGTAGCCGATCAGGATGGTGTGCGGCGACACCGGCGAGACCATCAGCTCTTCGATGGAGCGCTGGAACTTGCTGCCGAAGAAACTGGAGACCACGTTGCCGTAGGAGTTGGTGATCACTGACATCATGATCAGGCCCGGCACGATGTACTCCATATAGGTGAAACCACCCATATCGCCGATCTGGCGGCCGATCAGGTTACCGAAGATCACGAAGTACAACACCATGGTGATCGCCGGCGGCAGCAGGGTCTGCGGCCAGATCCGGGTAAAGCGCTTCACTTCGCGGTAGACGATGGTCTGCAGCGCGACGAGGTTGGGTTGCAGCTCAGAACTCATACCGCCACCTTCGTCAGATTTTTCTCCACCAGGGACACGAACAACTCCTCAAGGCGATTGGTTTTATTACGCAGGCTCAGCACTTCGATGTTCTGGGTCGCCAACTGGGTGAACAACGCAGTGATGCCCATGGCTTTATCCACCTGGACCTCCAGAGTGTGGCTGTCCACCAGGCGGCTGGGGTAGCCAAGCAGTTGCGGCGCTGCCGACAGGTTGTTCTTCAGGTCAAGCAGGAAGGTCTCCACATGCAACTGGCCCAGCAGGTTACGCATGCTGGTGTTCTCGACGATGGTGCCGTGGTCGATGATGCCGATATTGCGGCACAACTGCTCAGCCTCTTCCAGGTAGTGGGTGGTGAGGATGATGGTGATGCCCTTCTCGTTCAGCTCGGTGAGGAAGGTCCACATCGAGCGACGCAGTTCGATGTCCACGCCAGCGGTGGGTTCATCGAGGATCAACAGGCGCGGCTCATGCACCAGTGCGCGGGCAATCATCAGGCGACGCTTCATGCCGCCGGACAGCGAGCGGGACGGTACGTCGCGCTTGTCCCACAGGCCCAGCTGAGTCAGGTACTGCTCGGCGCGCTCCTTGGCGATTTTCGCCGGGATGCCGTAGTAACCAGCCTGGGTCACGACGATGTCGAAAGTCTTTTCAAACTGGTTGAAGTTGAATTCCTGGGGCACCACACCGATGGAACGCTTGAGCGCCGCCGGGGATTTGTCCAGGTCGTGGCCGAAGATATTCACCGTGCCGCTGGTCTTATTGACCAAGGTGGAGAGGATACCGATGGTGGTGGATTTGCCAGCGCCGTTGGGGCCGAGCAAGGCGAAGAAGTCACCTTCGGCAACGTCCAGATCGATACCGCTCAGGGCCTGGAAACCGTTGCCGTAGGTTTTGGTTAGCTGCCGGATGGACAGAGCAGAACTCATATCGGAATACGCACCAAAGAAGGGAATAGAAAGAGTAGATGAGGGCGCAGCGCACGTAGTTCAACGGCGGCGCATGACGGGCATGGTGCTTGCCCGCGCCGCACAAGTACAGTCACCTGTATTAATAGTCAGTATTAAGTCAACGCGGTCATGACCGCTTTGCGGTAGGCCGGGCGTTGTTGCAGGCGCTGGTACCAGGCCTCCAGATGGGGCATCGAAGGGCGTTCGATGGGCATCTCGAACCAGGCGTAGATAAAGCAGCCCAGGGGAATATCACCGATGCCGAAGGTGTCGCCCGACAGGTAAGGCTGGTGGGCCAATGCGCTGTCCACGGTGCTCAGTGCATCGATACAGGCCTGACGCCCAGCGTTGATGCTGTCCCAGTTCCGCTTTTCCTCCGGGGTGCGCACAACGCCCCAGAACACAGCCTTGAACGGTTCGGCGAGGGTCGAGGTGGTCCAGTCCATCCATTTCTCGGCGCTGGCACGCACTTGCAGGTCGCTCGGGTAAAACGCCGACGCGTGCTTGGCGCAGAGGTAGCGCACGATGGTGTTGGACTCCCACAACACAAAGTCGCCGTCCTCGATCATCGGCACCCGGCCATTCGGGTTCAATGCCCGGTATTGCGGCGTATCGACCACACCAAAAGCCCCGCCCGCATCAATTGCCTCATAGTCCAGGCCGAGTTCCTCGGCGCACCACAGTGCTTTCCTGACGTTTGATGAATTTTTACGACCCCAGATTTTCAGCATGACCGCGCCTTTTTATTGATGAACATGGCTGGATGAACGCAGCAGCATACGCCGGTTCACGCGCGGCTTAAATCGCTCTGCAGGTCGCCCAACAGGGTCGGCATCTGTTCGGCAAACAGGTGGGGGTAACATTTCTCCAGGTGGGCGAAGAAGAAATCCTCGGGCACATCGGGGAACTGCCCGTGGTCCACCACGTATTCCATCGAGCGCTGCCCCTGACGGTTGAACGCGTGGAATACGCTGTCGTTAATCCCATCAAAGTCCAGCGGCGGTACGTCGAACATTTCGCACAACTGCTGGTTGAACGCCGGAGTGGCTTTGACCCAGCGGCCCCGCAGGTACAACTCCGTGTATCCATGCATGGCGAACACATCACTCTTGAGCAACGCGACCAGGCGCGGCGTCGACAGGTGGTTGCGCACATCCGCCAGGCCGATGCGCGCCGGGATGCCACAGTGGCGGGCGCAGGCGGCGAGCAAGGTGGCCTTGGGCACGCAATAGCTTTCGCCAGCGGCCAGGGCAAAGCTGGCGCTCAGGGTGTCGGGGTCACGGCTGAAGGTGTAGGGGTTGTAGCGAATCGCCTCACGCACGGCGTAATAGAGACTGACCGCCTGGTCACATAAGTCCGCGCTGGGACCACGATGTTTTTCGGCGAACTCCACCACCGCTGGGTGGTCACTATCGATGAAGCGGCTGGGACTCAGGTACGTATCCATGAGCTTGATCTCCGAGGGAAGCCTGGAGTTTAACGACAGGTCTGCCATAGAGATAACGACGAATCGGCCAAATGTCGGCGCCTGATGCCAGGTGTCCCCAGTACAACTTGTAACACCCTGATCACCTCGCTTGTTCGGATGCCGACTAAGCTTCCTGGTGGTTTCGCCCCTGGTTTCACGGAGGATTGAATATGCTGTTGTTGTGGATACTGGTTCTGGTGGTCGGCATTGCCTACCTGGCACATCGCCGCGTCGCCCCCCTGCCCGCCCTGGGCGTGGTCGCCGTTTACCTGCTGGCGATGGGTGCCTGGAGCCACGCACCGGGTTGGCTGCTGCTGATTTTCTGGGTGTTGATCGCTGTCGTGGCCGCGCCCCTGCTGTTGCCGGACCTGCGCCGCCAATACTTCACCAAGCCGCTGTTCAGCTGGTTCCAGAAAGTCTTGCCGCCGATGTCCGAGACCGAGCGCGACGCGATCGACGCCGGCACCGTGTGGTGGGACGGCGAACTCTTCAGCGGTCGCCCCGACTGGGACAAGTTGCTGGCCTATCCCAAGGTCAAACTGACCGAAGAAGAACAGGCATTTATCGACGGCCCCACCGAAGAACTCTGCGCCATGGTCAGCGACTGGGAAATCGGCCAGGCCATGGACTTGCCGCCTGCCGCGTGGGAGCACATCAAGACCCACGGTTTCTTCGCCCTGATCATTCCCAAGGAATATGGCGGCAAAGGCTTCTCAGCTTATGCTCACTCCCAGGTCGCGATGAAACTCGCCACCCGCAGCGGCGACCTGGCCTCCACCGTGATGGTGCCTAACTCCCTCGGTCCGGCCGAACTGCTGCTGCACTACGGCACCGACGAACAACGCAACCACTACCTGCCGCGCCTGGCGCGTGGCGATGACATTCCCTGCTTCGCCCTCACCGGCCCGCTGGCCGGCTCCGATGCAGGCGCCATGCCTGACACAGGCGTGATCTGCAAAGGCGAATGGGAAGGCAAGGAAACCCTCGGCCTGCGCCTGAACTGGGAAAAACGCTACATCACCCTTGGCCCGGTCGCGACCCTGCTGGGCCTGGCCTTCAAGGCCCACGACCCCGACCACCTGCTGGGTGAAGAAGAAGACCTGGGCATCAGCCTTGCGCTGATCCCTACCGACACCCCCGGCGTGGAAATCGGCCGTCGCCACCTGCCCCTCGGCGCCGCGTTCATGAACGGCCCGAACTCCGGCAAGGACGTGTTCATCCCCCTGGAGTACCTCATCGGCGGCCAGGAAATGCTCGGCAAAGGCTGGATGATGCTGATGAACTGCCTGTCGGTAGGCCGTTCGATCTCCCTGCCCGCCGTGGGCACCGGCGCGGCCAAGTTCACCAGCCTGGTGACCGGCCAATATGCCCAGGTACGCGAACAGTTCAACGTACCGCTGTCGGCTTTCGAAGGTATCCAGGAAGCCCTGGCCCGCATCGGCGGCAACGCCTGGCTGATGGACAGCGCGCGCATGCTCACCGCCAATGCCGTGGACCTCGGCGAAAAACCCTCGGTGCTGTCGGCGATCCTCAAGTACCACCTGACCGAACGCGGCCGCGAGTGCATCAGCCACGCCATGGACGTGCATGGCGGCAAGGGCATCATCATGGGCCCGAACAACTACCTGGGCCGCAGCTGGCAGGGCGCGCCGATCTTCATCACCGTGGAAGGCGCAAATATTCTCTCGCGCAACCTGATGATCTTCGGCCAGGGTGCCATCCGCTGCCATCCGTTCGTGCTCAAGGAAATGGCGCTGGCCGGTCGTGAAGACCACGATCAGGCACTGAAGGAGTTCGACGGGCTGCTGATGCAACACATTGGTTTTGCCGTGAGCAATGCCGCCAGCACCCTGGTGCTGAACCTCGGCGTGGGGCACTTCGAGAAAGCCCCGGGCAACCGTTTGAGCCAGGGTTATTTCCGCGCCTTGAACCGCCAGGCTGCCGCATTCGCGCTGCTGGCGGACCTGAGCATGATGCTGCTGGGTGGCGAGTTGAAACGCCGCGAACGCCTGTCGGCACGCCTCGGTGACGTGCTGAGCCATATGTACCTGGCATCGGCGGCACTCAAGCGTTACCACGACCTGGATTCGCCGGATCACCTGGAACCGCTGTTCGCCTGGGCCATGGAAGAAAGCCTCGGCGAGTCCGAGCGTGCGCTGGATGAACTGCTGACCAACTTCCCGAATAAAGTGCTGGGCTGCCTGCTGCGGGTGATTGTGTTCCCGTTCGGGCGCCGCCATACCGGCCCGTCCGATGCACTGGATGCCGAAGTGGCCGCGGTGATTGGTCGCGCCAAAGGCGACCCGACCCTGGAAGAACTGCTTGCCGGCTGCTACCGCCCGCAAGCGGCAGAAGATCCGGTGGGCGCACTGCAACATGCCTACGACCTGCTGGGTGCCAGCCACCCGCTGCAGAAAAAACTGCACGCCGCGCTCAAAAGCGGCCAGGTCAAACCGGCTGCCGGCGAACATGCCATCGACGCCGCGCTGCATGCCGGTGTGCTGCAACCTGCAGAAGCGCAAACCTTGCGTGACGCTGAAGCGGCACGGCGCAAGGTGATCGACGTGGATGATTTCAGCAAGGAAGAGCTGGTACACGCTGAAGGTAAAGTCCGCTGAGTCCGGCGGTCATATAAAAACGGGCGCGAGAGGCATATACTCTCGCGCCCGTTTTTGCTTTAGAGGACTTATCTCGTGTCCAACGTCGTTGCCGATCATCTCGTCTTGCTCGACCACCTGCGCAGCATCCTGGTTGCCGTCGGCGAAGCCGAACAGGTGCCCGAGGAAAGCCACACCCTGTTCCTGGAGCGCTTCGACGAACTGCGCGCCCTGCTGCCAATCGACCCGATCGAAAGCCAGTACCTGGGCCAGGACCTGATGAGCCAGGTCATCCTGCGCTACCCGCAGATCGCCCACCTCGTCCCGCGCGACCTGCTGTGGTTCTTCGGCGGCGATTGCCTGCACTTCATGCCTGATGAAGAACTGGACCTGTACCAGGCCCTGGAAGAGCGTCGCTTTGAAGCCGAACAGAACGAGGAACCGTTCGACTGGAACCAGGAAAAGCAACTGCTGGCCATGCCGCAAGACCAAAGCAAACACTGATTGCTCAAGACACTGCACAACTGAATGCGGGAGGGAGCAGGCCCTCCTCCCACATTTTCGACGGCGCGCCTATCGACGGCGCAATGTCGGCTCCCTCGCCATGCACTCCACCAGATAATCGATAAACACCCGCAGCTTCGGCGGCAAGTAGCGCGTGGGCGAATGCAACAACCACGCCTCGCCATGGTAGGACGCAATAAAATCCCACGCGGGCAACACCTGTACCAACCGCCCCTCCTCCAACGCATGACGCGCGGTGAAATATGGCAAGCTGCCAATCCCCACATGCTGCAACACCGCATCCAGCCGTACGCCGGTATGGTTCGCCGCATAACGTCCACGCACGCCGACCGTCACCGCCTTGCCGCCCTGGCGGAATTTCCAGCGCGAATCCCCCGGGGTTTCACCGAGATAGATGCAACTGTGCGCCAGCAAATCGTGGGGATGCTCCGGCGCACCATGCTCGGCTAGATACTGCGGCGTGGCACAGAGTAAATGCTCAATTGGCAATAACTGCCGCCCCACCAGGCCCGGCGGCGGGCTGTCGGTGATACGGATGCTGAGGTCGACATTGTCGTCGATCATGTCCACATGCCGGTCCTCAAGGATCAATTGCACATCCACCTTGGGATAACGCCGCAGAAACTCCGGCATATGCGGGTGCACCACAAACCGCCCCACCGCCTTCGGCACACTGACCCGCACCAGGCCTTCGGCCTCATGGGTGAACTGGCCGCTGATTTCCATCACTGAGCGCGCCGCGCTGACCATCTCCTGGCAGCGCTTGAAAACCTCCTCACCGGCTTCACTCAGGCGCAATTTGCGTGTGGTGCGTTGCATCAAACGGGTAGCCAGGGCCTTTTCCAGGCGCGAGATGCTACGGCTCACCGCCGACGGCGAAACGCTCAACTGCCGAGCCGCTCCGGAGAAGCTGCCGGTTTCTACTACCTTGACGAAAATCGCCATTTCACCCAGCAGCGACAAAGGAAGATTGATGCTCATGACGCACAGGTCCATTGATATTTGAGCGGATTATCACCTATCGACGCACTATTTATACTGCCCGCAGAACCCTGATGCGGATGTAGAAAATGACCGAGCGCCTGTTTTTCACCCACGACCACCTGACCGCCGAGCTTGAAGTGCTGAGCTGCACCCCCTGCGAGGGCCAGTTTGCAGTCGTTTTGCGGTCGACGATTTTCCATCCCCAAGGCGGTGGCCAGCCATTCGATACCGGCTGGCTGGGCGACAGCCAGGTGCTGCGAGTCACCCAGGAAACCGATCGCGTGGTGCACTATGTCAACCAACCTGTGGAACCGGGCCCCATCACCGCACGGGTCGACGAACCACGCCGCGCCCTGCACACCCGCCTGCATTCCGCCGGACATTTGATCGGCAACGCCGGCGAGACCCTGGGCTGGATGCCGATCAAGGCCCATCACTGGCCAGGCGAAGGCAAGATCACTTTTATCCGTGGCGAAACCGCACAAGCCATGGACGCCGAGATCATTCAACAGCGGATCAACCAATGGATCGCCGCCGACTACCCGCGCCGCATGGCCTTGGAGGACGGCACCCGCGAAGTGGGCTTCGGTGATTTGCCGCCCTACGCTTGCGGCGGTACCCATGTGCAAACGCTGGGCGAGCTGGGCCACGTGACGATCTTGGCGCTTTCGGAGAAAAAGGGCGCGTTGTCGGTGCGGTACAGCCTGGACTAGAGCGCGGAGTCGAGGGTGCTATCGAGTTTTTAGATAAGCCTCCCAGTGGCCTCCCAGGCACACCTTGGCAGTGGTAGTGTGTCGAAATATTTCTGACATATCGATCAGGAATCCCCTATTTCCCTTTGCAAAGGAATGCCTCTGACCATGCACTTTCGACTCAAGCAATTAGCGGCTGCCACCCTGTTCGCGGCCGGTCTTTCGGTGATGACCACGCCCGCCTTTGCCAACATCACCCCAGAGCAAAGCACGGCGATTCTGCAGAGTTTCAGCGAAACGTCGGTTACGGATTTCCGTGGTTTCCTCGGCAGCCTGGCCAAGGGCGACTTGGGCAAGGCTGACGACGTGGGTCCGGCGATCAGTGCCTTCCTCGATAACAAAACCCTGACCGCCGACCAGCAGAACGAGATCCATCGCCTGCTGGGGATTTACACCCGAGTGAAGTACGGCAAGGCCGCCCTCGATACCTTGCGCGAACTGGTGGAAATCCCGACCTTCAACGTGGACGGCATACCGCAGTACAAAAACCCGGAATTCATCCGGATTGCTGACAAGATCCAGGCCCTGGCCAAGACCTTCAACCTCAACTTCCGTAACGTCGACAACCGCGTGTACGAGATTTCCCTGGAAGGCAGCGGCGACGAAGTGGTGGGCATCCACGCCCACGCCGACGTGGTGCCGGTGACGCCGGAGAACTGGGTGTTGAAAGACGGCACCAGGCTCGACCCGTTCAAGGTCACGCTGATCGGCGACCGCATGTATGGCCGGGGCACCGAGGATGACAAAAACGGCATCGTGGTGGCGATGTACGCCATGAAGGTGATCAAGGAAGAGAAGCTGCCGCTGGCGCGCAATTTCAAGCTGCTGGTGGACACCACCGAAGAAACTTCCGGCGACGCGATACCCTATTACTTCGAACGCAACCCGACGCCGCAGTACAACTTGGCGCTGGATGGCGGCTACCCGGTGGTGATTGCCGAAAAAGGTTATGGCACTGTCATGGCCACCTTCCCGCGTCGCAAAGGCGAAGGCAAAGGTGCCGAAATCATCTCGATGACCGGCGGCATGGCCACCAACCAGATTCCCTCGGCCTCGGTTGCCACGTTTATCAGCGACAAGCCTGCCGAACTGGCCGCCAGCCTGCAAAAAGCCGGCGCGGAGTATGCCAAGCGCAACGGCGGTGACTTCGAGGTGGCAGCCAAGGTGGTCGGCAAAGAGGTCAAGCTGACGGTGACCGGGGTTTCCGCGCACTCCTCCGAACCGCAATCCGGTATCAACCCGGTGTCGCGCATGCTGGAGCTGATCCACACTGTCGACGGCAAGATCGCCCTCAAGCATAACCACATCACCGACGCCGCCCGTTATGCCTCGGATAACTGGGGCCTGGATTATCTGGGCGGCAAATTGGGCGTGGGTTTCTCCGATGATTTCATGGGGCCGCTGACCACCTCGCTGACCTTTGTCGGCCTGGATGACAAAGCCTTCAAGCTGGCGGTGAACCTGCGTGTACCAAAGGGCAAATCGCCGGAGAAACTGAAAGCCGAGATTTCCAACAAGTTGAGCGCCTGGGACAAGCAAACCAAGGTCAATGTGGACTTCACTTACTCGATCGCCGAACCGATGTACCGCAACCCGGAAGGTGAGTGGGTGAAGGCCTTGTTGGCAGTGGCCAGCGAAAACCTGGGCATGGAGCATAAGTTCGGCACTTCGGCCGGCGCGACCTCTGTGCATGAACTGCCCAATGGCGTGCAATTCGGCCTGGCGCGGCCGGAAGTGAAATACACCGGGCACACCGACAATGAGTTCAAGACGGTCGATCAGTTCTTGCTGGATCTGCAGATCGTCACCGAAATGATGGGGCGTATCGGGCAGTTGCCGAAACTCTGACAGCGATTGAAGTGTGCGCAAAAAAACGCCGATCAGTGATGATCGGCGTTTTTATTCAGGTTCTTCATGCGCCCAGGTATCGCTTGCGCTCCTGTTCCCGCTGCAACATGTCCAGAGGTGGGTAGTAGATATACAGGGAAGACTCGATGGCAAACCATGCCGACGCCAACATTACCCCGCCAGCTACCACGACCATACTGGCCAAAAACAGCCCCGTATCACCCAGTACATGCATTGCCGAGAAAATCAGCGAACCAGTGCCGAATCCAAAATATGGCACCGCCCAATCCACGACGGACAGCACCAAACAACCAAACACCAGGTGCGCGACTTTGTTCATCATCAACCGGTGCTGTTCTCGCAACTGCACATGCCGCTGATACCAGCTAAGCAGGAAATCACTGTTTTCCTTCAGTGCCAGATCCAGAAGGTCGTTGGCCCACACATAACCGATCCCCCTTGAAGGAGGTGTATAGGCATCACCCAAGAGCTTTGGAAAGGCCATTCGCAACCTTGTGCCGATCCCACGAACGATTTCCGTCAACAGCGGCAGAACGAAAGACACCACCAGCGCAAAAGAGGCCGCGGCGACCGTCAGGAACCCCAAGTCAGCGAGCAATGCATCGCTGCTGGTCGTCCACTCCACCAAGGGCGTACCGGTACGGATTAGCAAAGCGATATCGAGAAACAGCACAACGCTGACAAAGCGCATTGCCCAATGGAAATCCCATGCTTTTTCCAAGGCGCTGATCCCCAATGGGGCGACCTTGGTTTCACCGGACGATTGAGAGGTTTCTGCCATCACGGGCGCTCCTTGAACTGAAACGCCCGACTATATCTCGAAGACGCCAGGATCTGAGCCAGGAAGATGGCAGTTTCAGACAGATAAACAAATAACGCACAAACAAAAACGCCGATCATCACTGATCGGCGTTTTTGTTGAATATGGAGCGGGAAACGAGACTCGAACTCGCGACCCCGACCTTGGCAAGGTCGTGCTCTACCAACTGAGCTATTCCCGCAAATGGCGTCCCCTAGGGGACTCGAACCCCTGTTACCGCCGTGAAAGGGCGGTGTCCTAGGCCACTAGACGAAGGGGACACGCTACTGAAACACATGGTGTGTATTTCAGTGCCCAGAGGCCTCATCCGAAGACTTGGTCCTGGTTTCACTCAGTGCCGCCCGAGAGCCACACTGCTTGTAAATTGGAGCGGGAAACGAGACTCGAACTCGCGACCCCGACCTTGGCAAGGTCGTGCTCTACCAACTGAGCTATTCCCGCATATGGCGTCCCCTAGGGGACTCGAACCCCTGTTACCGCCGTGAAAGGGCGGTGTCCTAGGCCACTAGACGAAGGGGACACACGTACAACATTCACTCCCTACCGCGTTTCGCTGTGTGCTTTACGCTGTAAGTGGCGCGCATTCTATGGATGGATTGAAAGGTCGTCAACCCCCAAGGATAAATTTATTTAAATCAATGACTTCGCCCGCGTTTACCGGCCTGCACGGGCATTCTGACCGCCCGGGCCTTGGCGCCTATATTCTGGCGCCCGACAAGGCGCTATAGTTTGCTCCAGCAAATGATGGCAATGTGCATCTATACAGGAAGCGGCTACCTATATAGCTATATAGGAGAAACTACCTGGGTAACTGGTCGATCAGTCCTATCCGCCGACAAGCCCAGTCACTACACTCTACTGTAAACCCTATTAAAGAGGTCACACCGGTGACACCACTCATGATCACCCTGCTGGTAATAGCCGGGATCGTAATACTGATCGCCATTGGCTACATGAACCACGTGGTGGAAAACAACAAGCTGGAAAAGCAGCGCACCGAAATCGAGCTTAACGATCGCCTGCGCCGTTGCGGTGAGATCACCGAGACATTCCCTGGCCAACTGATGACCCCGGCGCTCAAGCTGTTACTGACCCGCCTGGAGCTCAACGTCAACCAGCGCCTGTTGAACCTCAACAAGACCAGTGCACCGATCAAGGCACGTATCGCTGAGCTGAACACGCTGGTGGCCCAGGGCGAATCCCTTCCGGTGAACAACCCGCCGGCGCCGATCCAGACCGAAGCCAAGGCCAAGGACGTGCGCTTCCTGCTGGAAGCCCTGCACGGCCAAGTCACCCGCGCCGCCCAGGACGGTTTCCTGCCGACCAACGAAGCCAAGCACTGGATCAAGGAAATCCGTCATATCCTGGTGCTGTTGCACATCGAATTCTTCAACAACCTCGGCCAGCACGCCTTGCAGCAGGGTCAGCCTGGCCAGGCGCGCCTGGCCTTCGAGCGTGGCGTGCAGTACCTGCGCAAGCAGCCTGAACCGGTGCTCTACAGTGCACAGCTGCAATTGCTGGAAGGCCAACTGGCCCGCGCCAACTCTACCGTGCTGGCTAACAGCAAACAGGCGGCAGAGGAAGTCAACGAATTGACCCAAGGCATGAAAGAAGTCGACGCCGACGCCGAGTGGAAAAAGAAAGTCATCTACGACTGATCTGCCCACTCCCCTGTGGTGAGCGGGCTGCCCGCTCACCACAACATGCCATCACTTTGCATCTATCGCCACGCCCCCGACTAGCGTAAAAAAGTGCCCCTCACTCCGTGAAGTCAGAGGCCCGTTATGCCTATCGCCGTCATTGATGGACAACCGCTGCATTACGTCGACCAGGGCATCGGTCCTGTCGTCCTGCTCGGCTCAAGCTACCTGTGGGACCGCAACATGTGGGCTCCGCAGATCGAAGCCCTGTCACAACAGTACCGGGTGATCGTGCCCGAACTATGGGGCCACGGCGAATCGGGCCAACTCCCCGCACCCACCCACTCCCTCGACGACCTCGCGCGCCAGGCCCTGGCCCTGCTTGACCACCTGGAGATCGCACAGATCAACCTGGTAGGCCTGTCGGTGGGTGGCATGTGGGGCGCACGCCTGGCGTTGCAGGCCCCCGAGCGGATCAACAGCCTGGTGCTGATGGACACCTACCTCGGTGCCGAGCCAGAGGCCACGCGCCAGTATTACTTCTCGTTGTTCAAGATGATTGAAGACGCCGGCGCCATTCCTGAGCCGTTGCTCGATGTGATCGCGCCGATCTTCTTTCGCCCGGACATCGACCGCGAATCAGCGCTCTATCAGGATTTTCGCAAGTCACTGCTGGACTTTCCCCGGGAACGCCTGCTGAACAGCATCGTGCCCCTGGGTCGATTGATCTTCAGCCGCGAAGATGTGCTGGAACAACTACCGCACCTGGACGCCGACACCACCTTGGTGATGTGTGGCGAACAGGACCAACCTCGCCCACCCGCCGAATCCGAGGAAATGGCCGAACTGATTGGCTGTGCCCTGATCCTGATTCCAGACGCCGGGCATATCTCCAGCCGGGAGAACCCGGATTTCGTCAACGAAGCGCTGCTGACCTTCCTCGCCAACCACGCCTGATCGCCCTCCCTTTTGATCGCCGCCTCCGGGCGGCGATCAAAGACGGAAGTGCCCTACCATCCCTTTGAGTTCCGCCCCCAACTGCGCCAGTTGGATGCTCGACGCCGCATTGCCCTGCATGCTCAACGCCGATTGATCGGCACTCGCACGAATACTGGTGACGCTACGGTTGATCTCTTCGGCCACCGAGCTCTGCTCCTCAGCCGCAGCGGCAATCTGCTGGTTCATCTGCTGGATCAACGACACCGCTACCGCAATGCTGCCCAGGGCACTCTCGGTTTCCAGCGCATCGCTGACCGCCAGCTTGACCAGCTCGCCACTTTGCTGGATCTGCTGCACCGATGATTGCGCAGCGCTGCGCAGGGTACTGACCAGCCGCTCGATTTCTTCGGTCGATTGCTGGGTGCGCTTGGCCAGTGCCCGTACTTCATCGGCCACCACCGCAAAACCCCGGCCCTGTTCGCCTGCGCGCGCGGCCTCGATGGCCGCATTCAGGGCCAGCAGGTTGGTCTGTTCGGCAACGCTTTTGATCACACTCAGCACGGCGCCGATATTCTGGATTTCGGCACTGAGGCTCTCGATGCTGGTGCTCGCACGGGTACTGGACGTGGCCAGCAACTCAATGCGCTGCAAACTCTGGCGCACCACCAACTGGCCGCTATCGACCTTCTCATCCGCCGTCTGCGCGGCTTGCGCGGCCTGTTCGGCGTTGCGCGCCACATCGTGCACGGTGGCGGTCATCTGATTCATCGCGGTAGCAACCTGCTCGGTTTCTTCCTTCTGGCTGCTGACCTCGACGTTGGTCTGCTCGGTCACGCTGGACAGCGAATGCGCCGAGCTGGCCAATTGTTCGATACCGGCCTGCAGGCCGCTGACCATCTGGCTGAGGCCGCTGCCCATCTGTTGCATCGCCTGCATCAACTGGCCGATTTCATCACGACGGCTGACCTCCATGCGCCCGCTCAAATCCCCGGCGGCAATCTGTTGGGCCACCGCGATCACACTGCGCAGCGGTGCAACGATCAAGCGGGTAATCACCCAGGCTGCAATCAGGCCCACCAGCAAGGCCAGGGCCGACGAACCGACGATCAGCATCGCGCTTTTCTTCAGTTGCGCCTGCATCGACAGGTCTTCAGCGTCATAGGCCTGGTTGACCCGGCTGACGACTTGGTCAGCACGATCATGCAGTTGTTTGTAGACGATTTTTTCCTGGGCCAGCAGGCCGGTGTATTCCCCCAGTTTCTCGCTGAACGCGGCGATATGCCCGGAAACTTCGTTGAGCACCGTCTGATAACCAGGGTCCTTGACTGAAGTTTTCAGTTGCTCGACCTGGGCCAGGGCCTGGTCGGCCTGCTCGATCTTGCCTTGCTCGGCGTCGTCTGCATCCACCCTGCGGCTCTGGTCCAGGCGCACATGAGCTTCGTTCATGGCCTGCAACATCAAACGTGAAACCTGACTGATCTGGCCTGCCTGCTCGATAAACTCGGCCCCCTCCTTACCTTGGCTTTCCTTGAGACCATAGGCCCCGTCGTCCGACAGCCCGGACTGCAATACATCCAGGTTATTCGCCACGCTGGACACCGACCAACTGGCCATTTCCAGCGCCAGATCCTTGGTCTGTGTCAGCTCGACAAATTCATCGAACGCCTTACGGTAAGCGGCAAGGGCCTGCTCGACCTCGGCCATCACCGAAACATTCGCCGCAGACCGGGCCTTGAGACTGGCCACCTGGACCGCCAGGGCATCGAGATTTTCATGCAGGGCGTCGACAGCCTTGGGGTCGGCGTGCAGCGCGTAGTCCTGTTCGATCAGGCGCACCTTGAGCAAGCCGCTGTTGAGCGACGACATGGCCTTGAGGCCTTCAAAACGATGGCCAACGGTTTGCAGGGACCACACGCCGATAGCTGCGACCAACGCCGTCAGCAGCAGCACCAGGGTAAAGCCCAAACCCAGTTTTTTCGCCATACCGAGGTTGGCGAAACGTCGTTGCACGCCTGAAATCATTGCACTTGAATCCTCTTGCAATGGCGAACGCCATCAAGTCCGATGGACAAGCGACGAGATTCGCAACCAAAAGGCACCGAGCACAAGGCACTGGCGCCACAATAATGGCAAAAAGCTACACGCTCGTCGTTTTCAGAATGGTCGAGGTCGATCTGGCGGGCCCCATCGCACGGAACAACGCCAAGGCACGTTGATCAGTAGCATAGGCGACATTGAGGCGTAGCCACTCACTGTGACTGCCGGTTGGACTGAACAACGCCCCAGGCGACAACAACACCCCCAACTTCCGGGCGCACGCCTGCAACCGCGAAGGCTGCGCCGTGCCCGGGCGTGCCCACAGGAACATACCGCCGGTGGGTACGGCGAACACCTCCCACTCTTCGTCCTCCAGCACTTGCAGGGTCACGGCCATTTCACTACTCAACCGCTTGCGCAGGCGCTGCACCCACTTACGATACGTACCATTGGCCAGCAACGTGGCGACCACCGCTTCAGCAAACCGGGAGGTGCCGAAACCGGTCAAGGTCTTGAGGCTGGCCAGTTGCGTGATGATTGCGCTACTGGCGCAGAGGTAGCCCACACGCAAGGCGCTGCTCAGGGTCTTGGAAAAACTCGCGACGTAGATCACCCGATCATCATGGGGCAATGCCGAAAGCCGCGTGCAACCGGCATGTTGCAGGTCGCCGTAGACGTCTTCCTCAATGATCAGGAAGTTTTCGCGGTGCGCCAGTTCCAGCAAACGCTCGGCCACCACCCGGCACAGGCTGGTGCCGGTGGGATTGTGATAAAGGCTGTGGATGAACAGGCACTTGGGATGATGGCGCTGTAGCAGCGCTTCAAGCGCCGGGAGGTCGGGGCCGCCTCGGGTACGCGGTACTTCCAGCAGTTGCACGCCCTGGAACGCCAGTTGCCGATAGAGGTTGGCATACCCGGGGGTTTCGACCACCACGCTGTCGCCGGCCTTGAGTAGTGTACGTATCAGCAGGTCCAGGGCATGGCTGGCACCTGCGGTGGTAAGAATACGGTCCAGGCTGGTGGCGATGTGAATCTGAGTCAGGCGCTTGAGCAGTTGCTCGCGCAGCGCGGGCAACCCCAGAGAGGTGCTGTAGTTGAACAGGCCGGCGGTGTCGGTGCGGGTGACTTCACGAATCGCGTAACTGATGTCATCGCTTTCGCGCCAGGCATCGGGCAACCAGCCGCAGCCCAGTTTCAACTCTCCCAACGGATTGTCGGCAAAGGCGCCCCACTCGCGCTCCGCCCCCTCATACCAATTACCTTCGTGGCAGACCGCCGGCTGGGCCACCACAAATCCCGAGCCCTGCCGGGGCGCCAGCACCCCTTGGGCGACCATCCTTTCGAATGCTTCGATCACGCTGGATTGGCTGAGCAGATTATCCAGGGCCAACTGGCGGACGGACGGCAAGCGCGTTCCGGGGCTCACCCCGTCCTTGCGAATCCATTGCGCCACTGCACTGACGATTTGCTGCACGACCGGTACAAGGGCTTGTCGATCGATCCCTAAATCCATGAGCCACTCACTTCAACTGTCTGTTATCAACCCGGAGAGTTAAGCACAGAAGCAGCGAATTACCGGCCGCATAATTTTATTAAAGTATTGATTTTATTGACTTATTTACCTAATGACACATATTCGGTCACGGCGTTTTGCCAGCTTTGGAAAAGCCCCACGCCCCCCCCAGACGTTTTCGAACAAGGGGGCGGCCAAAGGTCCTAGATAGCCGTCGCGCCACCGTCCACGGCCAAGGCGTGGCCGGTGGTGAACGCCGCTGCGTCGCTGCACAGGTACAGCACTGCGCTGGCGATTTCCTCCACCTTGCCGATACGCCCGACCGGGTGCATGGCGGCGGCGAATTCCGCCTTGCGGGGGTCGGCTTCATAGGCGCGCCGGAACATATCGGTATCGATCACCGCCGGGCAGACGGCATTGACGCGGATTTTCTTCTTCGCGTACTCGATGGCTGCGGACTTGGTCAGGCCGATCACCGCGTGCTTGGAGGCCGCATAGATACTCATCTTCGGCGCCGCGCCCAACCCCGCCACCGACGCGGTGTTGACGATGGCCCCACCGCCCTGGGCCAGCAGCAGCGGCAACTGGTACTTCATGCACAACCACACCCCCTTGACATTGACGCCCATGATCGCGTCGAACTCATCCAGGCTGCCGTCCGCCAGCTTGCCCTTCTCGATCTCGATGCCAGCGTTATTGAAGGCATAGTCCAGGCGACCATAGGCACTGATGGTCTTTGCCATCAACTGCTGCACCTCCGCCTCCTGGGTGACGTTACAGCGCACGAACAGCGCCTCGCCACCGGCCTGGTGGATCAGCCCGACCGTACCCTCACCGCCTGCGACGTCGAGATCGGCGACCACGACCTTCAAACCTTCGGCGGCGAACGCCAGCGCAGTGGCGCGACCAATACCGGCGGCTGCGCCGGTCACCAGGGCGACCTGACCGGAAAACGTCATGCTCATGGAAGATGTCCTATTGGGATTAATGGCTGTGGCGCGAGTCTAGCCACCGCCGAGACGGACACGTCAGCACTATCAGAAGGCCGGTTAGCGCCGTATGAGTCATAGTGATAAGGCAACCGGGTTCGCTATCAATGGCACCTATCGATGAGCATTCGCGCCCTCGGCTAACCTTGCCCCGGGGCAGTTCAAGGTCTATCAATCATGCTTCACTTCTAAAGAGTCCTTGCCATGACCGCCCAGACCAACCGCCAATTCCTGCTCGCCAAACGCCCGGTCGGCGCGGCCACGCGGGAAACCTTCACTTACCAGGTAGTGCCGGTGGGCACGCCCGAGGACGGGCAGGTGCTGGTGCACAACGAATACCTGTCCCTCGACCCGGCCATGCGTGGCTGGATGAATGAAGGCAAATCCTACATTCCGCCAGTAGGCCTCGGCGAGGTAATGCGCGCACTGGGTGTGGGCAAGGTGATTGCCTCGAACAACCCGAAATTCGCAGTCGGGGACTACGTGAATGGCGCCCTGGGCGTGCAGGATTACTTCCTGGGCGAACCGCGCGGCTTCTACAAGGTCGACCCCAAGCTGGCACCCCTGCCCCGCTACCTTTCTGCACTGGGCATGACCGGCATGACCGCCTACTTCGCGCTGCTGGACACCGGCGCGCCCAAGGCCGGTGAAACCGTGGTGATCTCCGGCGCGGCCGGTGCCGTGGGCAGCATTGCCGGGCAGATCGCCAAGCTCAAAGGCTGCCGCGTGGTCGGCATTGCCGGCGGTGCCGACAAGTGCAAGTTCCTGGTGGATGAACTGGGCTTCGACGCCGCCATCGACTACAAGAACGAAGACGTGCCCGCCGCCCTCAAGCGCGAGTGCCCTAAAGGCGTGGATGTGTATTTCGATAACGTCGGCGGCGACATTCTTGACGCGGTGCTCAGCCGGCTGGCGTTGAAAGCCCGCGTGGTGATTTGCGGGGCCATCAGCCAGTACAACAACAAGGAAGCGGTGAAAGGTCCGGCCAACTACCTGTCACTGCTGGTCAACCGCGCAAGGATGGAAGGCTTTGTGGTGATGGATCACGCGGCGAACTTTGCCGCCGCCGGGCAGGAAATGGCCGGCTGGATGGCCCAGGGCAAGCTCAAGAGCAAGGAGGATATTGTCGAGGGGCTGGAGACGTTCCCGGAGACACTGATGAAGCTGTTCAACGGCGAGAACTTTGGGAAATTGGTGCTCAAGGTCAGCTGATACACGGCAGATCCGCTCGTTCCCACACGCGTGGGAACGAGCATCGATCAGGCGATCTCGGCGACTACCGCTGCCAACGCCTTGGCCGGATCCGCCGCCTGGCTGATCGGACGGCCGATCACCAGGTAGTCGGAGCCCGCGTCCAGTGCCTGGCGCGGGGTCAGGATGCGGCGCTGGTCGTCCTGGGCGCTGCCCGCCGGGCGAATCCCCGGAGTGACCAATTGCAACGACGGATGGGCGGTCTTCAAGGCCTGTGCTTCCAGCGCCGAGCACACCAGGCCATCAAGGCCGGCTTTCTGCGCCAGGGCTGCCAGGCGCAGCACCTGTTCCTGAGGCTCGATGTCCAGGCCCACGCCCGCCAGGTCTTCGCGCTCCATGCTGGTCAGCACGGTCACGCCGATCAGCAAGGGCTTGGGGCCGCTGCGCTGTTCCAGCACTTCGCGGCAGGCGGTCATCATGCGCAGGCCGCCGGAGCAGTGCACGTTGACCATCCACACGCCCATCTCGGCCGCAGCCTTGACCGCCATGGCGGTGGTGTTGGGGATGTCGTGGAATTTCAGGTCGAGGAACACCTCGAAGCCTTTGTCACGCAGGGTGCCGACAATTTCAGCGGCACAGCTGGTGAACAGTTCCTTGCCGACCTTGACCCGGCAAAGCTTGGGGTCCAACTGGTCAGCCAGCTTCAGTGCGGCGTCACGGGTGGGGTAATCCAGGGCGACGATGATAGGAGTCTGGCAGACGGACATTGGAATGGGCTCTCAGGCAAGTCGAAATCGGCGCGGATTGTAGCGCAAGCAGCGCCGTTGCGGGATCCGATGATCGGTAAATACTGACCAACCGCCATCAGGCGGGCATTTCGGGTAATTATTTCAAGGCTGATACATTCACGACATGCCCACAACACGCCCCGTCGCTAGTCTCGCCCGCACGACTCACCGACCAGCACTACCAGCCATGGGGCTGGGCGCCTATGCTGACCGCAATAACCAGGCAGATGATCGCACTATGCATACCCCTTCCGTCCCTGTGAACGAAGAGCAAAAAGGCGCAGTGATCGCCGATGACAAGCGCTGGAATACCCGCGCACTGATCGTCGACGACGATGTGCCGATCCGCGAGTTGCTGATCGACTACCTGGCACGCTTCAATATTCTCGCAACCGGTGTGACCGACGGCGCCGCAATGCGCCTGGCCATGCAAGCCGAAACCTATGATGTGGTGGTACTCGACCTGATGCTGCCGGGCGAAGACGGCCTGACGCTGTGCCGCTGGCTGCGCGCCGAATCGGACATCCCGATCCTGATGCTCACCGCCCGCTGCGAGCCCACCGACCGCATCATCGGCCTGGAACTGGGGGCCGACGACTACATGTCCAAGCCCTTCGAACCGCGTGAACTGGTAGCCCGCATCCAGACCATCCTGCGCCGGGTACGCGATGACCGCACCGAACAGCGCGCGAATATCCGCTTCGACAACTGGCGCCTCAACAGCGTGTTGCGTCAATTGGTGGCCGACGATGGCTTGGTGGTGCCGCTGTCCAACGCTGAATTCCGCCTGTTATGGGTGTTTATCGAACGCCCGCGCCGAGTGCTGAGCCGTGAGCAGCTGCTCGATGCCGCCCGTGGCCGCTCCATTGAAGCCTTTGATCGCAGTATCGACTTGCTGGTGTCACGCCTGCGGCAAAAACTCGGGGATGACCCCAAGGCACCGCAGTTGATCAAGACCGTGCGCGGCGAAGGCTACCTGTTCGACGCCCGGGATATTGGCTGATGCGCGCCCCCTTCAATACGCTGTTCGGTCGGCTGTTCGGCGTGTTGCTGGTGGCGATTGTGCTGGCCCATGCGCTGGCGTTCTTCTGGTTTCACCACTACGGCCAACCGCCCCCACCCCCTCCTGAGCGATTTATCGAGCAGCCGGACGGGACCATGGTGCCAATGCGCGATAAGCACCCACGCCCCTGGTTTGGCGGCCCGGTGGTGCCCCTGACCTTTCAATTCGTCTCGTTGATTATCGCGGCCTGGTACGGTGCCAAACTGCTGAGCCGGCCAATACAGCGCCTGAGTGAAGCGGCGGAACGCTTGAGTCTGGACCTCGACAGCCCCCCCCTCGATGAATCCGGCCCGTGGGAAGCGCGGCAGGCCGCCTCGACCTTCAACCTGATGCAAAGGCGCATTCGCGAGCAGGTCAGCCAACGCGCGCGCATGCTCGGCGCCGTCTCCCATGACCTGCGCACCCCGCTGTCACGCCTCAAGCTGCGTCTGGAACAAGTTGAAGACATCCGGTTGCAGGGCCAGATGCGCCAGGACCTGAACGACATGATCGGCATGCTCGACGCCACCCTGAGCTACCTCCACGAACAGCGCACCAGTGAAACCCGGCATTGGCTGGATGTACAGGCGCTGGTGGAGTCAATGAGTGAAAACGCCCAGGACCAGGGTTCCGATGTGCAATGTTCGGGCACCTGCGTGCCCTTGCTGGTGCAACCGATGGCCTTGCGTTCATGCCTCAACAACCTGATCGACAATGCCTTGCGTTATGCCGGCACAGCCCGCGTGGAGTTGAGGGACAGCCGTGAGGCGCTGATCATCCGCGTGATAGACCACGGGCCGGGGATTGCGGCAGATATGCGCGAGGCGGTATTCGAGCCGTTCTATCGTCTGGAAGGTTCCCGTAACCGCAATTCCGGCGGCGTCGGCCTGGGCATGACCATTTCCAAGGAAGCCGCGGAGCGCCTGGGCGGCCGCCTGAGCCTGGAAGAGACGCCAGGCGGCGGCTTGACCGCAGTGATGTGGTTACCCAGGGCTTAAAGAGGCTTGTCTTCGCGCCGAACCTGGGCCTGGGTTGCGCTCCAATCCATCAGCAGGCTGTAGGCCACGGCCAGCAGGGTCGGACCGATAAACAGGCCGATAAAGCCAAAGGCGATCAACCCGCCAAATACCCCAAGCAACACGATCACCAGCGGCAAATTGCCGCCACGGCTGATCAGGTAGGGCTTGAGCACGTTGTCCACGCCGCTGATGATGAACGTACCCCACACGCCAAGGAACACCGCGTAGGTGTAATCGCCTTTCCACGCCAGCCAGGCCGTGGCCGGGATCCACACCAGCGGCGGGCCCATCGGGATCAGGCTGAGCAGGAACGTCACGATCCCCAGCACCAGCGCGCCCGGTACGCCGGCGATCAGGAAGCCAATCAGTGCCAGCAGGGCCTGGGCGGCAGCAGTGCCGATCACGCCGTTGACCACCCGTTGCACGGTGCCCGCCACCAGTTCGATGTAGTAACCGGCGCGATCACCGATCAGACGCTCCAGCAGGCGATGGACGAACATCGCCAAACGTGGGCCATCACGATAGAAGAAAAACACGAACACCAGGCTCAGGGTCAGCTCGAGGATGCCGCCACCGATCTGCGCGCTGCGCGCCAGCAACCAGTTACCGACCTGCCCAAGGTAGGGCTTGATGCTGACCATCAACGCCGCGCCTTGCTGATCGATAGTGTCCCAGGTCGCCACCAGCCGCTCGCCGATAAATGGGATCGAGCCCAGCCAGGTGGGCGCCTCGGGCAAGCCATCAACCTGAATATCCTTGATCAGCGCGACGGCATCGCGCACATGGTCCGCCAGGTTGAACCCCAGCCACACCAGGGGCACTGCCACCAGCAACATCCAGCCCAAGGTCAGGATGCCGGCGGCCAGGGATTCACGGCCGCCCAGCCAGCGGGTCAACAGCACCATCAACGGCCAACTGGCGAACGCCAGCACTGCGCCCCAGAACAGCGCCGACCAGAACGGCGCCATCACCCAGAAGCTGGCACCAAACAGCACCAGCAGCAGGATTTGCACCAGCAGGCGATCGTTATTGAGCATGGAGTATCTCTAGAAGAAGGCTGTAGGAGAGAGCTTAGGCAAACGGCACGGGTCCGTTCGCCCTGTTACGGTCAGCGTATCAGATGCAGATGCAGGCCTTTGGTTTCAGTGGTGCCGGTTTCCAGGCGTGCGGCACGCACGCCCTTGTCGACCAAGGCCTGGCGCCAGGCTTCGGCTTTCGGGCCGGTCAAACTGACGCGCAAGGTGGCATCGAGGTTCAATCCGCGGGAAATCAGGGTCAGCCAGGTGTCGTCAGGGTCGCCGCCCAGCGCGGGGAAGTCCAGCTCGCCGGTGCTTTTCAGCTCGCGCAACAAGGTGGCCGAGGTGGGCAACAAGTCGCCCAACGGTGCGCTCGAATCCAGCTGCTCCACATGCAGATAGCCGCGGCGGTTGCCCCGGGTGATGCCGTACATGGCCACCAGGGCGTTTTCCTGCGGGGCGGCCAGACGCAGCAGCAGGTATTCCTGCTGGCCATCGGCACCGACCAGCTTGGCATTACCGAAGACTTCGTTGGCCCACAGGCTGCTTTCCCCGCAGTCGCGGGCCTGGCACCAGAACAACAACTGCGCGCCGTTGGCCTGCAACGCTTCGCGCGTCGACGTAAATGCAGCACTGGAGGTGTGTTCGGCAGGCAGTTCATAGGTAATCGCTGTGGTTTGCCCACGGGCGGTGGCCTGGCTTTCGTAACGCAACTGGCCACTGATCTTGCGGATCGCCCCCATGGGGTAGATGCGTTCCTTTTCTTCAGCGGGGCGGTAATCGACGATCTGCGCGTCGACCTGACGGGCCACGGCAGGCAGGTCATGGCTTCCCGGCACATCGGCGGCGAACACCAAGGGGCTGAAACAGCACAGTCCGAGGGCACGTATACATCCTTTACGCAGGCTCATCGGATCGGTGAGCCCTGGCCATCGGAGGTCGCAGCGGTGTTGAGTTGGTTCATGGTTGACTCCCTTTCAATCCGCCCAGCCTCGGCAGTTGACCGCCCCAAGTCAAGGCGCGGAGAAGAACCGATTGAAACAGTCTGCAACAAGGACCGCACCGGGCTCATCATTCAGGTGTAAATGATGGCCACCTGGCAACGTGGTTACCGTAAAGGGTAGCTGGGAAAGCAATTCGGGATGTTTCGCCAACATGCCATCGGCGGCGACCACCAACTGCGTAGGGCAACCCACGCGGCGCACGAAAGCCATCGCCTGCTCATCGGTCAGACGGATCGGCGAAGCCAGGGTCAGGCGACTGTCCGAGCGCCAGGTATAGCCGCCCGGCACCGGCATCAAACCACGTTGGGCCAGCAGTTCTGCGGCTTCACGGCTCACGGCAACCAAACCTTTCATACGCGCCTCAACCGCCCGGTCCAAGGTGGTGTAGACCGGTTTGCGCTTATCCTGCAGGTTCAATTGGGCCTGCAAGGCCATGCCCAAGCGCTCGGCTGCGTTCTCACCGCTGGCAGTGGGCGGGATCACGCCGTCAATTAAACCCAGGTGCGTCACCCGTTCCGGCAAAGCGCCGGCCAGCACCAGGGAAACGATGGCGCCGAGGGAGTGGCCAAGTAATGCAAAACGTTTCCAGCCCAGTTGCTCGGCGACGTGCAGCACGTCGTGGACGTAATCCCACAAGGTATAACCGGCACCTGCAGGACGATGCGCCGAATGCCCATGGCCGGCCATGTCCAGCGCCACGATACGCAAACCCGCAAGCTTCGGCGCCAGGCGTGCAAAGCTGTTGGCATTGTCCAGCCAGCCATGCAGGGCGATCACCGGCAAACCGTCCTCGGGGCCAAACAGATGGGCCGCCAACTCGATGTGCGGCAGGCTCAGGCGCACTTCTTCGACCGGCGTACTCATGCGCAACTGCGCTCGCGGGCTTGCCAGCGGGCGAACAGGGTCTTGATCAAGGTCGCGGTGTCCTGAGGGCGTTCGAGGGGAAACATATGACCGCCGGGCATAGTGAGCATTTCGCCCATGGGCAGACGGTCGACACCGCTGGCGTGGTGACGCATCACCACACGACTCTGTCGACCGCGCACCACCGCCAGCGGCACTTTCAATTGGCGCACCTGGCCGGGGCTGGTGTGAGGCACGCCCCGGTAGATGCTGATTTCGGTCGCCGGGTCGAAGCGCAGGCGCAGGCGATCACCCGCCTGGTACAGGCCGTGTTGCAGGTAGGCGTCGAAGCATTCCGGGTCGAAGCCTCGGAATAGGGTCTTGCCGGCGAAGTAGCTGCGCGCGGCGTCCAGGTCGCTGAACTCTTCACGACGGCCCAGGGTGCGTCCGGCCGGCGTGAGTCGGTCGATAAAACCGAAGCGCTTGGCGGCGCGGATCACCCAGCGGTCGGCGCGGGTCAATACCGGCGAATCGAGCATCACCACCCCACGATACAGCTGCGGGCAGCGCATGGCCGCGTGCAAATGCAGCACGCCACCCAGGGAGTGGCCCACACCCCACACAGGCTCCGGTTGCTGTTCCAGATGATGGATCAACTCGTCCACCAGGTTCTGCCAGTTATCGTCCACTGGAAACCTGGGGTCGTGACCGTGCTGCGGCAAGTGAGCTACCGCATACTCCGGGGCAAGGGCGGCAAACAGCTTGCCGTAGGTGGCCGAGGGGAAGCCATTGGCGTGGGCAAAAAACACGTGCTGCGACATAGCGGATCCATCTGCAAAAACCGAGATTGATTGTCACCAGCCTCAAGCCCCACAGCAATGACTGTAACCGCCAGGAATGATGACACTCACGCCACACCTATCGCGCCGGAGGGGTTTCGCCCAAAGGCACCACGGCCATGGTCAGCCGTGAAACACAGTTGCACTTGCCGTCATCGGTGGTCAGGCGGATGTCCCAGACCTGGGTGGTGCGGCCGATATGGATCGCCTTGGCCACCGCCGTCACCCGCCCGCTGCGCACACCGCGCAGGTGGTTGGCGTTGACCTCCAGGCCCACGCAATAGAACTTGCTCGGGTCGATGCACAAGTAAGCCGCCACGGAGCCGACGCTCTCGGCCAGTACCACTGACGCGCCGCCATGCAGCAGGCCGTAGGGCTGGTGAGTGCGGTGGTCGACCACCATGCTGGCGGTGAGGGATTCGTCGTCGAAGCTTTCAAAACGGATGTCCAGCAGTTCACCGATGGTGTTCTTCTGGCCGGCATTGAGTTGTTCGATATTCGGTTGGGTGCGCCACAAGCTCATGGAATTGTCCTTATTGGTTTTATTACGGCCCTAATCCTGCCACACAACTGCCTCGCTGCGCTCGCTCCACGCCTGAAACTGAGCACCGTTGTGCGGTGCAGCGGGCGTGGTGAGGGTCTGCACCTCAGCTGCGCCGACGGGCTGCACCAGAAAGGTTTGGCGCGGGTGCCGCGCTTCACGTTCGAAGAACACCTGTAACGGCAAACGAAAAGCGGCGGGCATGGGACGCGCGCCTTTGTGGCCCGACGATAGCCTACGGATTCTTCACGCTGACCAGGCTCATCAGTCCCGCCAGCGGGAAGTCGCCCTCCAGTTCCGCCAGGCTGGCGGTGTACATCGGCTGCGGCTGGCGCTGATGGCCATGCTGCAAAAAGCTGATCAAGCTGCCGACCAGGGGCTGATGGCTGACCAGCAGCACATTGTCATCGCTGTCGAGCTTGTTCAGAACCTCCAGCGGATTGCCCTCCGGCGCGAGCCAAGGCACCGTGCGGATGTCCGGCTCAAAACCCAGCGAGTCCCGCACCAACTGTGCAGTTTGCTGCGCCCGTACGTACGGGCTGGCAATGATCGCGCTGAGCGGCTGGCCGATCAGGTGCGCAGCACTGCGCAACACCTCGGCGCGGCCATGCTCGGTGAGGTTGCGCTCGGCATCCGTGCGGGCATGCCCCTCGGCCTCACCGTGACGCAAGACCCACACCTTCATAGCTTCGGTTCCTCATCACGCGCTGGATGCGGCGCCGGCGGCACGCTGTGGGCGGCTTCGCCCTCGGGAGCGCGCGGGGTTGGCCAGTCGGCGAACGGCCAGGGCTTCTGTTCAGTGTGGAAGCTGCCAAAGCGGCCGATCTGGGCAAGAAACTGGCTGAGGCTGTCGCCGAAGTTCATCAGGCCCAGATTCGGCGCGCTGTAGACCAGACGGTAGATCAACTGCACCACCACCAATGCGCCTAGCAGGAACTGCGCCACCTGCCACACCAGGGCAAACACCAGCATCCACAGGATGCGCAGGAGGATGGACTCGTACTTGGGGGCTGCTTTCGGATCGTTCATGGCGCGTTCCTCAGTTGAAACCACTGGTGGAAATAAAGTCGACGTCGGTTTTGGGTTCGGCCCGCATCAGCAACTCGATGACCTGATTCAAGGTGCGCCCTTCAAACAGGATGGCGTGCAGCCCGGCGACCAGCGGCATATACACGCCGACTTCCTGGGCCTTGGCCTTGAGCACCTTGAGGGTGTTGACCCCTTCGGCCACTTCGCCCAGGCGCGTCACCGCGTCTTCCAGGCTCAGGCCCTGGCCCAGGGCGAACCCCACTTGGTAGTTGCGGCTTTTCGGCGACGAACAGGTGACGATCAAGTCGCCCACGCCGGCCAGGCCCAGGAAGGTCATGGGATTGGCGCCCTGGTTTACCGCGAAGCGGGTCATTTCCGCCAGGGCGCGGGTAATCAACATGCTCTTGGTGTTTTCGCCCATGCCCAGGGCCACCGCCATGCCGGCGATGATCGCGTAGACGTTTTTCAGCGCCCCGCCCAGTTCCACGCCAAAACGGTCGCCACTGGCGTATACGCGGAAGGTCCGGCCATGCAGCACCGCCTGGACACGCTCGCACAGTTCCTCATCCTCGCTGGCGATCACCGTGGCGGTCAGCGCGTGCTCGGCGACTTCCCGCGCCAAGTTCGGCCCGGACAGCACGCCAATGCGCGCCTGGGGGGCGATTTCTGCGAGGATTTCGCTCATCAGCTTGAAGGTCTGCGCCTCAATGCCCTTGGTCAGGCTGACCAACAGCTTGCCCGCCAGGCGCTCGGCATGGGGCGCCAGCACCGAGCGCAAGGCGCTGGAAGGCAGCGCAACGAAGCACAGGTCGCAGTCCGTCAGGGTGACCAGCAAGTCGGTGACCGGCTCGACCGCCGGATGAATCTTGATGCCTTTAAGGTAACGCGGGTTTTCGCGGTGTACACGAATGGCCTCGGCCTGCTCGGGATCGCGCATCCACTGGCGCACCGCATGACCGTTCTCGGCCAGCAGGTTAGCCACGGCGGTACCAAAACTTCCGCCTCCCAGGACCGCAATAGGGCGCTGTTCAGTCATATGCAATCCGTTAATCCATACCAGTGGCGATGGCGGCATTATACGGGGCGACCCGCTTGCGGCCAGCCCCCGTATCAAATCGTGCGGCTATCGGGAAATGCCATGCCCGTGCGACGGAATTGCAAGGGCGACGACTGGCAAATAGCCTCACCTCAGTTAACATGGGCGGCTATCCGTCACTATCAAGGCCATGTCGTGTATTTGGGCCCTCCTTCCCGTTCATCTCTACTGCTTATGCTGTTGTGCAGTGCACCTGTGCTGGCTGACGACCTCTTCCTCGACAGCCAGCCGCTCCCGCAGGTTTTGACCGCCACGCGCCTCAAGCAATCGGCCGCCGCCGTGCCGGGCAGCATGACCGTGATCGACAGCGAGTTGATCAAGGCCAGCGGCGCAAGGGACATCAGCGAGCTGCTGCGCCTGGTGCCGGGGATGATGGTCGGTTACACCACCGGCAACCAGGCGGCGGTGAACTACCACGGCACCAGCGCCAGCGACGCGCGACGCATGCAGGTGTTGATCGACGGGCGTTCGGTGTACCGCGCCGGCCTGGCCACGGTGGACTGGAGCGACATTCCGGTGGCGATGGAAGACATCGAACGCATCGAGGTCTTCCGCGGCCCCAACACCGTCAGCTACGGGGCGAATGCCTTGATGGCGGTGGTCAATATCCTCACGCGCTCACCGGCCAACAGCCATGGCTCACGGGTGAAGGTGATTCGCGGTGAGCGCGGTATCAATGACTTTTATGCCAGCCAGGGCGTGGGCTGGGAAACCGGCGATCTGCGCCTGTCGCTGTCAGGGCAACAGGACGATGGCTTTGACAGCGATGCCGTTGGCGCCGACCGCCGAGACAGCCGTCGCCTCAACCGCTTCAGCCTGGCAGTGAGCCAGACCTTGAACGCGCAACAGAGTATCGACTGGCAACTGAATGCCAAGGAAGGCACCAACCAGCGCCCTTACACCTACGCCCCGGTATTCGCCGGGATTACCGAAGGCGGCGACAGTTCCGACGTCACGGCCAAGGACTACGCCGGTTCCCTGCGCTGGAACTTTGATTTCAACCCAGAGCACAGCCTGTATATCCAAGGCTCGGCCCAGCAATGGGACCGCCGGCAAATCTGGAAAGCCTGTGACGCCAAGGTCTCGTTCAGCCCCGAGCTGACCCAGTTGTGGCAGCTCAACCCCAACTACGCCGAACGGCTGGCCCGGCATATGGACACCTACAGCCAGGGCTCCGCGCCACCGGGCAGTGCTGCCGAACAAGCCTTGGCCAACCAGGTACTGGACCAGTGGCGCAACGGCGCCAACCAGAGCGTATGCGGCGACATCGACCAGAGCACCCGCGAAAGCCGCTACGACGTGGAAATTCAAGACACCCTCAGCCTGTCCGACAGCCTGCGCCTGGTCAGCGGCATGAACTACCGCTACGACCGCGCCGACTCCGACACCTACTTCAACGGCACCTTGGACGACACCACCTGGCGCCTGTTCGGCCAGTTGGAATGGCGCGCCAGTGAGCATTGGCTGCTGCAAGGCGGCGCCATGTTCGAAGACACGCACCTGAGCGGCCCTTCGCTGACGCCAAGGGTGGCAGTCAACTATTTGATCAACCCGCGCCACGGCTTGCGCGCGGTGTACTCGGAAGCCATCCGTTCGCCGGACATGTTCGAGAACAATGTCAACTGGAGCTACCGCGTTACCAACCTCAGCTCACCGGCCTATGGGCAGAGTTCCGGACAGTACTTCGTGAAGACGCGGGGCCCGGGCAACCTCGACAAAGAACTGATGCGCTCGCGGGAACTGGGCTACAACGGCTTCTTTGCCGACATCGGGCTGAACATGGACGTGAAGCTGTTCTACGACGAAATCACCGATATGATCAGCTCGCCGCTGCGCAATAACCAGTACATTGCCAGCAACGCCAACAGCTCACGGTTCACCGGCGCCGAGTCCCAGTTCGACTGGCGCGTGAGCAACGCCGACCGCCTGCGGCTGACTTACGCTTATGTCGACGCCACCACCAGCAACCCACTGGACAAAGCACAGACCGCGCGTAACAGTGGCTCGGCCGGCTGGTTGCGCGAATGGGGCCAAGGTTGGTCCAGCGCGCTGTTCTACTATGGCGACGACGCACTCAACCAATATCGTTTCGAACGGGTCGACCTGCGGGTGGCCAAGCGTATTGCCTTGGGCAAAGCCAACGTGGAGCTGGCCGGCATGTTGCAACAACGCCTCGATAACCAGCCCACTACCTGGGCCGACAACACTTACGACCATCGTCACGTACTCTACTTCAGCGCGGAGTTAGAGTTCTGACATGAGCGACTCGTCACGGATGACCTTCTTCCTTATCTATAAGCTGCGGCGACTTGCCGTGCTGCTGGCCGGCCTGTTGCTGTGCGCACCGGCGTGGAGCGCCGAGATCCTGCTGACCGCCGCCGAAGACGGTGCTGGGGTGCAGGCCTTTACCCAGGCGCTGGCCCAGCAACGCCCCGAAGACCGCGTCACCTTCACGTCCCTCGCCGACTTGCCAGCACCAAGCCACCTGCCCGCCGGCACGCGTCTGATCCTGCTCGACCTGCCCGGCCTCGACTGGCGCCTGCGGGATACCCAAGGGCCGCCGACGCTGGTACTGCGCATCAGCCGGCTACAAGCCCATCAGCGCCCGGAGGCCTCACGGCACGCGCGGGTCAGCCTGTTGTGGAGCGACCCACCGCTGGAGCGGCAGTTGCGCCTGATCACCAGCGTCATGCCCCAGGCACGGCGCATCGGCGTGCTCTACGGTGTCGACAGTGAATTCCTGCTGCCCGAACTGCGCCAGCATGCAGCGGCCCTGGAATTGGAGATCGTGCCGCAGCGCTGGGACAACACTAACGACAGTCGTCCGCTGCAAACCCTGTTCAGGAACAGCGACGTGCTGCTCGGCCTCGATGACCCGCAGCTGTACAACCCAAAGACCGCGAAGAACCTGCTGCTGAGCAGCTATGCCCAGCAATTGCCGCTGTTCGGACCCAATGCAGGGTTTGTGCGCGCCGGCAGCCTCGCCAGCACCTACAGCGACCAGGACGATTGGCTGGCGGTACTCGATCGTTTGCTGGACCAGTCGCCGGCCGGTTGGCCACGCGCGCTGTACCCCGAACACTTCAAAGTCGTGGGCAACGCACAGGTCGCACGCTCACTGGGCATCGAACAGGTGGACGAAACCAACGTCGCCGCCCGAATGGCCGAAGGAGAAAAACGCCCATGACCTTGCGTCGTCGTTGGGACATCAATACCCGCACCCAGCTCATCACCCTGGGCCCGGCGCTGTTGCTGACGTTGCTGTTGATCAGCTTCTTCACCTTCGTGCGTATCCAGGACCTGCGCCAGGAACTGGACCACACCGGCCAATTGATCGCCAACCAACTGGCACCGGCCACCGAATATGGGGTGATCTCGGGCAACAACGATGTGCTCGACAGCCTGCTGCGCGCCACGCTGGCCACGCCCCATGTGCGCTTCCTGGAGATTCAGGACAGCAGCGAAAATATCCTGGTGTACGTTGAGCAACCCTCGGAGAAGCACGACCGCGCGCTGTCGGTAAAAGTGTTCCAGGCGCCGATCCGCCTGCAGCATATCCAGCTGGGCAACGACTTTTTCCAGGACAACCTCAACGAACCCAAGGCCCCCCGCGCGGACTACCTGGGCCGGGTGATCGTCGGCATGTCCAATGACGCCTTCAGCCAGCGCCAGCAGGAGATCCTGTTCAAGGCCGGTATTCTCGCGCTGTTCGCCCTGCTGTTTACTTTCCTGCTCGCCCGGCGCCTGGCGGCGAGCCTGTCGCAACCGATCAGCGCCATGGGCAATGCGGTCAAGGCCATCCAACAGGGCGACTACAAGACGCAGTTGCCGATTGTGGATGACTCGGAGCTGGGCGACCTGTCGCGGCATATCAACAACCTCGCCGAAGGCCTCAACCAGGCCAGCCGCGAACAACAGCAGGCCATGGCCCAGTTGATCCAGACCCGCGAAGAGGCCGAACGGGCCAACAACGCCAAGTCAGACTTCCTGGCCATGATGAGCCACGAACTGCGTACGCCGATGAACGGCGTACTGGGCATGCTGCAACTGCTGGAAACCACCGAAATGACCGAGGAACAGACCGAATACGCGGCGCTGGCCTCCGAATCCACCGAGCATTTGCTCAAGGTGATCAACGATATTCTCGACTTCTCGCGCATTGAACGCGCGGCCCTGGAGCTGGAACATATCCCCTTCAACCTGGCCGACCTGATCAACAGTTGCGCCCAGGCCTTCCAGCACAGCGCCCAGCAGCGCGGGCTGGCGCTCAAGCTGCCGATCCCGCCCGGCATGGACGCACTGCGGGTACAGGGCGATCCGACACGGATCCGCCAGATCCTGGTAAACCTGATCGGCAATGCCTTGAAGTTTACCGAACACGGCACCGTCAGCGTCGAGCCCCACTGGCAGGTGCTCGACCATGAGTTGGTGTGGTTCACCTGCACCGTGCGTGACAGCGGCATCGGGATTTCCGCCGAGCGCCTGGAATTGATGTTCGATGCGTTCCAGCAGGCCGACAGTTCCATTTCAAGACGTTACGGCGGTACCGGTCTCGGGTTGCCCATCGCCCGCACCCTCGCCGAACGCATGGGTGGCACCCTGCGCGCGCAGAGCGAGGAAGGCCGTGGCTCGGTGTTTACCCTGGAGATCCCCCTGGCCATCGACCAGCACAGCCAGCCGTCGATCGCCCTGGATGCCGAGCGCAAGCACAGCGCAGGCGAAGGTCGCCATGTGTTGCTGGTGGAGGACAACCCGGTCAATCGCACCGTGGTCGAAGCCATGCTGCGCAGCCTGGGCTTTGAAGTCAGCCTGGCCACCGATGGCGCCGAGGCGATCCGCAGTGCCGAGAGCCTGATTTTCACCGCGATCCTGATGGATTGTCGCTTGCCCTTGATCGACGGTTATGAAGCCACCCGGCAGATTCGCCAACTACCCGGCTGCGCCGATCTGCCGATCATCGCCCTGACGGCCAACGCCTTGCAGGGCGACCGGGAAGCGTGCCTTGCGGCCGGAATGAACGATTACCTGGCCAAGCCGTTCAAACGCACGGATTTGCAGCAAATCCTGCAGCGCTGGGTGCAATAGCGACGCGCCATCAGCCAACTGCGACTGGCGTGAAAGACGAAAGTGCGGCAGTCTTAGGCACCCGAACGGGCCCCTAAACAGGCTCGGTTTAAAATTTCAGTGAACAAGTGTACATTCAGTGCCTTGCCGCTGTGACTTTCACTACAACGCAATAGTCTATGTGTAGGCTGCCGACATGAGGCATGAACGCTTCATTCGGTTCGGGAAGATTTGCCCTACCCTGCCGCATGGGATTATTGAGGAGCTCGCATGACCAAACAAAACGCCTTTACTCGGGAAGACCTGCTGCGCTGCAGTCGCGGTGAGCTGTTCGGCCCAGGTAACGCGCAACTGCCCGCCCCGAACATGCTGATGGTGGATCGCATCACCCATATCAGCGAAGAGGGTGGCAAGTACGGCAAAGGTGAATTGGTCGCCGAGCTGGATATCACCCCGGACCTGTGGTTCTTCGCCTGTCACTTCGAAGGTGACCCTGTCATGCCGGGCTGCCTGGGCCTCGACGCCATGTGGCAACTGGTCGGCTTCTACCTGGGTTGGCAAGGCCTGCCAGGCCGTGGCCGCGCCCTGGGTTCGGGCGAAGTGAAGTTCTTTGGCCAGGTCCTGCCGACCGCCAAGAAAGTCACCTACAACATTCAAATCAAGCGCGTCCTCAAGGGCAAGCTGAACCTGGCCATCGCCGACGGTTCGGTGACTGTCGACGGTCGCGAGATCTATACTGCCGAAGGCCTTCGGGTCGGCGTATTTACTTCCACTGACAACTTTTAAGGGTTATCCGCATGCGCCGCGTCGTTATCACTGGTCTGGGCATCGTTTCTTGCCTGGGCAATGACAAAGAGACCGTCACCGCTAACCTGCGTGCAAGTCGCCCTGGCATCCGCTTCAACCCGGAATATGCCGAAATGGGTCTGCGTAGCCAGGTTTCCGGCTCCATCGACCTGCCCCTCGAAGAACTGATCGATCGCAAGATCTATCGCTTCGTGGGCCACGCTGCCGCCTACGCCTACCTGGCCATGAAAGACGCCATCGCCGACTCCGGCCTGAGCGAAGACCAGGTATCGAACGTACGCACCGGCCTGATCGCCGGCTCCGGCGGCGCATCGACCCTCAACCAGATGGAAGCGCTGGACATCCTGCGCGAAAAAGGCGTGAAGCGCGTTGGCCCGTACCGTGTCACGCGGACCATGGGCAGCACCGTTTCGGCCTGCCTGGCCACGCCGTTCCAGATCAAGGGCGTGAACTACTCGATCTCCTCCGCATGCGCCACCAGTGCACACTGCATCGGCACCGCCGTTGAACAGATCCAACTGGGCAAGCAGGACATCGTGTTCGCCGGCGGCGGTGAAGAAGAACATTGGAGCCAGTCGTTCCTGTTCGACGCCATGGGTGCCCTGTCCACCCAGTACAACGAAACCCCGGAAAAGGCCTCCCGCGCCTACGACGCCAAGCGTGACGGTTTCGTCATCGCCGGCGGTGGCGGCATGGTGGTGGTCGAGGAGCTGGAACACGCCCTGGCCCGTGGTGCCAAAATCTACGCGGAAATCGTCGGCTACGGCGCTACTTCCGATGGCTACGACATGGTTGCGCCAAGCGGTGAAGGCGCCATCCGCTGCATGCAGATGGCCATGTCCACCGTGGATACCCCGATCGACTACCTGAACACCCACGGCACTTCGACTCCGGTCGGCGACGCCAAGGAAATGGAAGGCGTGCGTGCGGTATTCGGCGACAAGGCTCCGAAAATCAGCTCCACCAAGAGCCTCTCCGGTCACTCCCTGGGCGCCGCCGGCGTTCACGAAGCGATCTACTGCCTGCTGATGATGGAAGGCAACTTCATGGCCGGCTCGGCCAACATCGACGAGATCGACCCGGTCGTCGCCGATATGCCGATCCTGACCAAGACGGTTGAAAACGTAAAAGTCGACACCGTGATGAGCAACAGCTTCGGCTTCGGTGGCACTAACGCCACCCTGGTGCTGAAACGCTGGCAGGGTAAGTAAGCCCCGCAGGTTGAGTAGATGAAAAAGCCCCGACTGGTTCGGGGCTTTTTTATGGGCGACTGGATGCCCCCGCCCTGCAGCCGGTCTCCTGGAAGTTATCAGCGCTCCGCCGCATTGGCGTAAGACGAAAACGAAATATCAACGCGCACCCTCATCGCGACGAGGTTTAGGCAGGATGGCCAGGAAGTTGTCCCTCGCCACTTTGTGGGCAACGTCTTCAGGCAATGCATCAAGGAACACGTCAAAGCGGTGCATTTCCTTACCCAGCTTGTTGAAACGCCCGACGACGTCCGAACCCAGCATAAAGCGCTCCGGGAAGCGTTCCACCAGCGCTACCCACTCCGGCCGAGGCTTGCCCGCATCATCCAGTAAGTACGGCGTGAGCATGCTCCACGACAGGTCGATATACAGGTTGGGGTAAGCCTCGAGCATGCGGCTCAAGGTGGGCAGCAAAAAGTCCATCTGCACCTGGTGGCGATGAATTTCCTTGCTGGTGCCAGCGTGGGCCCAGATAAAGCGGGTGTGCGGATGGTTGCGCAGCGGCTCTTCGATTTCGGCCAAATACAGCGGGTTACGCTCGCGCTTGGAGGTGATGTTGGAGTGCAGCATCACCGGCAAGTCGTTTTCCGCCGCCAGATGATAGATGCGTGTCATGGCTTCGTTATTGGCGCGCGGGGTATCCCCCGATGTGAGGGCGGTAAGGTCGTCGTGACGGGTAAACACTTCACCGATGCCCTGCCACAGCCCCGGGTTGAGGTCGAGCATGCGCTGGATATGGGCATCCGAGTTCTTGTCGTTGGGGTTGAAGCCGGACAGAAACGGATGAAAGTGCTGGCGTTGTTCAGGTGTCAGTCTATTTACCGCTGCGGCAACAATCACGTCAGTGGCGCTGTACCAATAGGCATCCGCGTCATCACCGGCGTAGTAGCGTGGGCGCTTGGGTTCGTCTTCGTGCCATTTCTTTGCGACGGGAATGCCGGAAATCATGACATGCTCGATGCGATTTTCTGCCATCGCCTTGAGCAACTTGTCCATCCCCGCCGTTTCCTGGAAGAAATCCACGTAATGCAGGTGCGCATCGCTGTAGGCATAGTCGCGAGCCTGTGCGACAAGGCTGCTGACGGCGAGCAACAGGGCGAAACTCAGGCGGGTCCAGGGCACGGTACAACCTCGATAAGGGCGAATACCGGTAGACCTTGCGCGCCATACCGGGGTTCAGCCAGCAAAAAATGTGGAACACCCCAGTGCCTGCATGCTCTATAACTGCATGACCTTCATTCTGCCACCCCGTGAGGTTTGCCATGCCTGTTACCGTCAATACGCTGAACGCAGACAACTTCCGCCACAGCGTCAATATCAATAACCACGAGCTGTTTACCGACCTGCCCAAGAGCCTGGGTGGTGACGACTCGGCGCCCTCTCCCCATGATTATTTCGACGCCGCGCTGGCATCATGCAAGGCGCTGACCGTCAAGCTCTATGCCCAGAAAAAAGACATCCCGCTGACCGGTGTCACCGTGGAAGTCACCCACGACGCCACCGAAGAGCAAAAGGGCAAATACAAGCTCAACGTCAAGCTGACGCTCAAGGGCGTACTCACCGACGAACAGCGCGACGAGTTGCACCGTGTGGCCGATCGCTGCCCGGTACACAAGCTGATGACCACCGCCGAGGTCACCATTGAAACTCGCCTCTCTGAAGGCGCGTTCAGCCAATAGCGGCAACATCTCGTCGGGCGGGTTATGCTCAGCGCCATCTAACCCGCTCAGACTGGGACGCACCATGAACACCCTCACCGTGATCCGCCCACGCCCTGAAGATGTCGAAGGCCAACCCATCCTGCGCCCGCTGCCTTCGCGCGAATGCCGCAGCGTCGGGCCGTTCGTGTTCTTCGATCATATGCTGCCCACCCGTTATGCACCGGGGAGCGGCATGAATATCCGCCAGCACCCGCATATTGGCCTGTCCACCCTCACCTACTTGTTTGAAGGCGTACTGCAGCACAAGGACAGCCTGGGTTCCGACCAAGTGGTAGAGGCCGGGGACGTCAGTTGGATGACCGCCGGCAGCGCGATTGCCCATGTCGAGCGCACACCCGAGGCACTGAAGGCCAATGGTTTCACCCTGCATGGCCTGCAAGTGTGGCTGGCATCGCCCAAGGACCACGAAGAGGGGCCGGGGCATTACAGCCATCACCCTGCGGCGAGCCTGCCGGTGAGTGACAACCTGGGCGTGCGGATTCGCCTGATCGCCGGCAGTGGCTTCTGCCTCAAATCACCGGTGCCGGTGCTGTCGCCTACGTTGTATGCAGATGTGCACATGCAAACGGCCACGACCCTGCTGATTCCTGACGAGCACGAGGAACGCGCGGTGTATGTGCTGGAGGGTGAAGTACAGCTGGAGGGTGAGCGGCTTGAGGTGCACAGCCTGGTGGTATTGCCGGCCGGGCAGGAAATGACCCTATTCGCCGAAAGCGATTGCCACGTGGTGGTGTTTGGCGGGGCACCACTGGATGGACCGCGGCGGATCAACTGGAATTTTGTCGCTAGCGATCCGCTGAAGATCGAGCAGGCCAGGCAGCGCTGGGCCGATGGGGATTGGCCGACGGTGCCGGGTGAAACTGAAAGAATTGAGTTGCCTATGAGATAGCTATCGGGGGCAAGCCCCCTCCCACACTTGATTGGATTCACACGGTCAAAATGTGGGAGGGGGCTTGCCCCCGATGAAACCGGAACAGGCGCTGAAGATTTAGCCCTTGAACACTTCGTCCAGCAAGTTATGCATCGACTGGAAGGCCCGCGCAGCGGTTTTCGCGTCGTACATCATCTTGCCCGGCACATTGGCATCCGGGTCAGTGAAGGAATGCACCGCACCGCCGTAGCTCAGCAATTGCCAATCCACGCCCGCCGTGTTCATTTCAGCTTCGAACGCTGGCAGTTGCTCTTTCGGCACCAGCGGGTCGGAAGCCCCGTGCAGCACCAGCACTGAACCCTTGATGTTTTTCGCATCTGCCGGGTTCGGCGTGTCGAGGGTGCCGTGGAACGATACGGCTGCCTTCAATGGCGCACCGGTACGCGCCAGCTCCAGGGAGCAGCAACCGCCGAAGCAGAAACCAAAGGTGGCCAGCTTCGAGGTGTCCACTGCCGCTTCGGTCTGGCCCAGCAGCTGCTCAAGGGCAGCCTGCATGCGCTTGTTCAGCAACGGGCGATCATTCTTCAACGGCATCATTGCGGCACCGGCTTCATCGCCATTCGACGGGCGCACGGTTTGCCCGTAGAGGTCGGCGATCAGCACCACGTAGCCCTTGGCGGCAACGCTCTTGGCGATTTCTTCGGCACCCGCACTCACACCCATCCAGTTCGGCGCCATCAGCAGGCCGGGCAGCGGGTTCTTTTCGCTGGCATCGAACGCCAGGCGGCTTTCATAAGACTGGCCATCAATCTGATAGACCACGGAACGCACAGTGACTTGGCTCATCATTTACTCCAGTTGAGGTGCACCAGAACGAAAAAACCCGCCGAAGCGGGTTTTTCCACATCGGTATCAGACCGACAGTTCAACCAACAGCTTGTTCAGTCGGCGCACGTAGGCGGCCGGGTCTTTGAGGCTGTCGCCAGCGGCCAGGGCCGCCTGGTCGAAGAGGATGTGCGACAGGTCGCCAAACCGCTCTTCGCTCTGCTCGCCGTCGAGTTTCTCGATCAGCGGGTGAGCCGGGTTGAATTCGAAGATCGGCTTGGAGTCCGGGACCTTCTGGCCGCTGGCTTCGAGGATCTGGCGCATCTGCATGCCCAGGTCCTGCTCGCCAATGGCCAGGATCGCCGGGGAGTCGGTCAGACGGTGGGAAACCCGCACTTCGCTGACGGCATCGCCCAGGGACGCCTTGATCCGCTCAACCAGACCTTCTTTGGCCTTCGCGACTTCTTCGGCTTCTTTCTTCTCTTCTTCGGAGTCCAGGTTACCCAGGTCCAGGTCGCCACGGGCTACGTCGACAAAGGATTTGCCGTCGAACTCGTTGAGGTAGCTCATCAGCCACTCATCGATACGGTCGGTCAGCAGCAGCACTTCGATGCCTTTCTTGCGGAAGACTTCCAGGTGCGGGCTGTTCTTGACCTGTGCGTAGGTTTCGCCGGTCAGGTAGTAGATCTTGTCCTGACCTTCCTTGGCACGAGCCAGGTACTCGGCCAGGGAAACGACCTGCTCGCCCTCTTCACCCTGGGTGGAAGCAAAGCGCAGCAGACCGGCGATTTTCTCCTTGTTGGCGAAATCTTCTGCCGGGCCTTCTTTCATGACCTGACCGAAGTTTTTCCAGAAGCCCTTGTATTGCTCAGGCTCGTTCTTCGCCAGTTTTTCCAGCATGTCGAGTACGCGCTTGGTCAACGCCGACTTCATAGAGTCGATGATCGGGTCTTTTTGCAGGATTTCCCGCGACACGTTCAGCGACAGGTCATTGGAGTCGACCACGCCCTTGATAAAGCGCAGGTACAGCGGCAGGAACGACTCTGCCTGGTCCATCACGAACACGCGCTGCACGTACAGCTTCAGGCCTTTCGGCGCTTCACGCTGGTACAGGTCGAACGGCGCACGGGCCGGCACGTAAAGCAGCGAACTGTATTCCAGCTTGCCCTCGACCTTGTTATGGCTCCAGCTCAGCGGGTTTTCGTAGTCGTGACCGATGTGTTTGTAGAACTCCTGGTATTCCTCGTCCTTGATCTCGGTACGCGGACGGGTCCACAGGGCACTGGCGCGATTGACGGTTTCCCATTCCTCGGCAGGCTTCTCTTCACCTTCGGCAGCGGCTTGTTCTTTCGGCAGCTCGATCGGCAAGGCGATATGGTCGGAGTACTTCTTGATGATATTGCGCAGGCGCCAGCCATCGGCGAACTCGTCTTCACCGGATTTGAGGTGCAGGACGATGCGGGTACCACGGTCAGCCTTGTCGATGGTGGCGATTTCAAATTCGCCCTCACCTTTGGAAGCCCAATGCACGCCTTCGCTGGCGTCAAGGCCGGCACGACGGCTGAACACTTCAACCTTGTCGGCAACGATGAAGGCCGAGTAGAAGCCCACGCCGAACTGGCCGATCAGGTGCGAATCTTTCTTCTGGTCGCCCGACAGGTTTTTCATGAAGTCGGCGGTGCCGGATTTGGCGATGGTCCCCAGGTGGGTGATCGCATCGTCGCGGCTCATGCCGATACCGTTATCTTCGAGGGTGACGGTATTGGCGTCTTTGTCGAAGCTCACACGGATTTTCAGTTCCGCGCCACCTTCCAGCAGCTCAGGCTTGGACAGGGCTTCGAAACGTAATTTGTCGACAGCGTCAGAGGCGTTCGAGATCAATTCGCGAAGGAAGATTTCCTTGTTGGAATACAGCGAATGGATCATGAGGTGCAGCAGTTGCTTCACCTCGGTCTGGAAGCCCAGGGTTTCCTTTTGAGTTTCCACACTCATGGTCATCAAACTCCAATTGGATGGCAGTGGCCGCGCCCTTGAGGGTTGGCGGCGGGTTGTCATCAAAGTTGGGGGCTAAGACCAGGATTTCAAGGGCGGCTTCCTTCCTCGATCTTGAAATGCGCACGAGCGGTGGCAATCGGTTCGGCAGCGGTGCTTTGCCAGGCGGTGATCGCGACATTCGCCACCCGTCGGCCCTGGCGCCACACCTGGCATTTGGCGTAAGTGTCGCGAAACTGGCCGGCGCGCAGGTAATCGAGCGAGAAATCGATGATTTTCGGGATACCCGGCGCTCCGGTAAACACCAGCAGGTGCAACGCCGCTGCCAGCTCCATAAAGCCGGCGATCACCCCGCCGTGAAGCGCAGGCAATATGGGGTTACCAATATTGTCCTTGTGGGCCGGCAGGCGAAACAGCAATTCATCCCCCAGCCGGGTGCATTCGATACCGATCAGTTTGGCGTAGGGGATCAGGTCCAGCAGGGCCTCGTAGTTGCCTCGCTGATGGGCCTGTTCCAGGCGAGTCTTGAATCGATGTGTCATGCCTGCTCTCCCTTGATGGCGCTGCCCAATCCGTGGGTGCCCTTGAGACGCTTGCCCATGCGCATGAAGGTGCCCACCACATGGGCGATGGGTTGTTGCGGGTCGTCCTGGTAGGCAAAGCCACGGGTAAAGATCACGTCGGTGGTCACTCGGTAGCATTGGGCGAATCCATATACCGGCTTATGTGGCTCGGCGGGATGCATATAGTCGACACGCAGGTCCAGGGTCGGGCACACCTCGAACTCCGGCAGGACACACAGGGTGGCCATGCCGCAGGCAGTGTCCATTAAAGAGGTCAGCGCGCCACCATGGATCACGCCGGTCAGGGGATCTCCCACCAGTTGTGCGGCGTAGGGCATGACCAACGTGATGCCCTCCTCGCTGGCATGATGAGTGGTGATACCCAGCACCTGGCAATGGCGCAAGGCCGAGACAAAGCGCTTCGCGCGCTCTAACAAGGGATTTTCGGTCATTCGTTGCAGACTCTTATTAGTGTTGATGTGCGAAATAGACGGTACGCGCGAAAGTTCCTCTGAGACCGTTGTTTATATATCTGTGGAATAAAAGGAACTAATGCTGAACGCCCATGCTCGAAAGGCCAGTAGATATCTTCACTAAGGAGAAACACCCCATGCGTAAGACTTTAGCTATTTCCATGATGTTGGCCGCTGCCCTCGGTCTCGCTGCTTGCGACAAGAAATCCGAAGACAAAGCCCAAGATGCCGCAGCGCATTCTGAGCAAGCTCAAAAAGACATGGCGAAAGCTCAGGATAAAGTGAACGACGCTGCGAAAGAAAACGCCGATGCTGCCAAAGCTCAGGCTGAATCGAACGACGCCGCCGCAAAAGAAGCAGCACCTGCTACTCCTGCCACCGGTTCCTGATACCGCAGCATGAAATAGCTTCGCTGCAAAAAGAAAGCCCGCTTATATAGCGGGCTTTACTTTGTCTGCTGTTTTTAACCCGCCGCGTCACGCATTAAATCTCCTCTTTGGCGGCCTCAGGCATCGGTGTATCCGTCTGCGTATACACCATCACTTGCAGTACGTCGGAATGAAACTCCCGACGATACAACACGAACACCACCCCGGCACTCATCAACATGAACAACCAGGGGCTGACGAACCACGCCAGCATGGTCATGCCGAAGTAATAAGAACGCAGGCCAAAGTTGAACTGGTTGGCGGCCATGGAGATCACTCGCGCCGCACGCAGGGCAAACGCCTTGCGCTCCTGCTCCGACACATGCCGCTCACCGATCATCGGCGCCGACCCTACCAGCACCGCGGCAAAGTTGTACTGGCGCATGCACCAACTGAAGGTGAAGAAGGCATAGACAAAGACCAGCGCCAGGCAGAGCAGCTTGATCTCCGACATGCCCTGGGAGGCCTGCTGCACCATGGGTATGTCGGCCAGCAATGACACCGCCCGCTCGGAGGCCCCCAGCACAGTGAGAATGCCGGCGAGGATGATCAAGGTGCTGGAGGCGAAGAATGAGGCATTACGCTCCAGGTTGCCGATCACGCTGGCGTCGGCAATCCGGTTGTCGCGTAGCAGCATGCGGCGCATCCAGTCCTCGCGATACAAATGCAGCACGCTGGCCAGGCAAGCAGTGTCTCGGGCTTTCCAGGTGGCATAACGGGTGTAGCCGCCCCAACACAGGACGAACCAGAGGGCAGCAAGCAGGTGAATCTGATTGGCTTCGACGAACGACATGCGGGTCCTTGCAGAAAGGAGATTGAAAAACTTTTTGCGTCTGTTCGACGTTAGCGCAAAGAAAAAGACACGGCCCGCCGCTCAAAAAAAATGCCCCGTATCGATTGATACGAGGCATTTCCGTACTGCATGAAACCCGCTTGTTATGCGATGGCTTCGCTGCGCTTACCCAGCATACGATCAATGACGACCGCCACACCCAGCGTCATCACCGACGGCACCAGCCACGCCAGGCCTTGCTCGCTCAGCGGCAGGTTCGCCAGCTGCGAAGGCATCCAGCCTGCCAGGCCTGCGCCCTTGAGCGCGTCGATGCAGCCAAAGATGAACGACACCAGCATCACCGGCCCGACGATACGGCCCTGCTCCTGCCAGAAGTCTTTGCAGAAGCTCAGGGCCACCAGCACGATGCACGGCGGGTAGATCGCGGTGAGTACCGGGATCGAGAACGCAATCAGCTTGGTCAGGCCCAGGTTCGACACGAACAGCGAGAACAGCGCCAGGATCACTACCAGAGTCTTGTAGGACAGCGGCAGGATTTTGCTGAAGTACTCGGCGCAAGCACACGTCAGGCCGACCGCGGTGACCAGGCACGCGAGCGAAATCAACACCGCCAGGAAACCACTGCCCAGGGAGCCGAAGGTGTGTTGCACATAAGCGTGCAATACAGCCGCGCCATTGGCAGCGCCGGCAGCGACTTCATGACTGCCCGCCCCGAGGCGGAACAGACTGATGTACACCAGCGCCAAACCTACGCCGGCAATCAACCCGGCAATGATCGCGTAGCGGGTGATCAGCTTGGGCGATTCGACACCACGGGAACGGATCGCGTTGACGATCACAATGCCAAACACCAGCGCACCCAGGGTGTCCATGGTCAGGTAACCATTGATAAAGCCCTGGGAGAACGGTGCAGCAACGTATTCCGGGGTGGCGACACCCACCTCACCGGCCGGCAGGGCAAACGCGGCAATGCCGAGGATGGCCAGCGCGATGATCTTCAGCGGCGCCAGGAAGCGACCCACGGTATCCAGCAGTCGGCCTGGGTACAGGGAGACAAAGAACACCACCAGGAAATACACCGAGCTGTAGAGGAACAGCGCCAGCGGGCTTTCGCCGGTCAGCGGTGCCAGGCCCACTTCAAACGACACGGTCGCGGTACGCGGGGTGGCGAACAGCGGCCCTACCGCCAGATACGCAGCCGCCGCGAGCAGGCCACCGGCGATCTTGCCGATCGGGCTGCTCAATGCGTCCATGCCGCCGCCGACCTTGGCCAGGGCGATCACGGTGACCACCGGCAGGCCGACGGCAGTGATCAGGAAGCCCAGCGCCGCCATCCAGACATGAGGCCCGGACTGCAAACCAACGATAGGCGGGAAGATGATGTTGCCGGCGCCCACGAACAGGGCGAAGGTCATGAAGCCCAACGCCAGGATGTCCTGGCTTTTCAACACTTTCATTTGAGGAAATACCACACTACTGAATCGGAATTTAGAGAGGGATTCCCTATGGATGAGGGAAATGCTGCCGGCCCTTATGGGCACCGACCGGTCTAGCGCGCGGCTTCCTTTTGGGAGGCGGACGCATAAAGAGGCGGCTAGCCTAACGAATTTGCGGGTCAAACGCACTGTTGGGGGGCGAACTGTCCGATAAGCGACATTTTTATGTCGCGTTTTTATATCTAAATTTTGAAATGCGATCGAATGTGGGAGCGGGCTTGCTCGCGAAAGCGGCGTGTCAGTCAGCTCACGAGTGGCTGATACACCGCTTTCGCGAGCAAGCCCCCTCCCACATTTTGATCTTCGCCAACTTCAGAATGCACAAAGGCCACCCGAAGGTGGCCTTTGCTGGTAAAGCGTCAGCTAAGCGCGAGGCTTACTTGACAGCCCAACCGGTCAGCTCAGCCAAGGCCTTGCCGATGTCTGCCAGCGAACGCACGGTTTTAACGCCTGCGTCTTGCAGTGCAGCGAATTTCTCGTCTGCAGTGCCTTTGCCGCCAGAGATGATTGCGCCAGCATGACCCATGCGCTTGCCCGCAGGGGCAGTCACACCAGCGATGTAGGAAACAACCGGCTTGGTCACGTGTGCCTTGATGTAGGCAGCCGCTTCTTCTTCAGCCGAACCGCCGATCTCACCGATCATCACGATCGCTTCGGTCTTCGGGTCTTCCTGGAACAGCTTCAGGATGTCGATGAAGTTGGAGCCTGGGATCGGGTCACCGCCGATGCCGACGCAAGTCGACTGACCGAAACCGGCGTCAGTGGTCTGCTTCACAGCTTCGTAGGTCAGGGTGCCGGAACGGGAAACGATACCGACTTTACCTGGCAAGTGAATGTGACCTGGCATGATGCCGATCTTGCATTCGCCTGGAGTGATCACGCCTGGGCAGTTAGGGCCGATCAGGACTACGCCCAGCTCGTCGCACTTAACTTTAGCGTCCAGCATGTCCAGGGTAGGAATGCCTTCGGTGATGCAAACGATCAGCTTGATGCCGCCGAATGCCGCTTCCAGGATCGAGTCCTTGCAGAAAGGAGCTGGAACGTAGATCACGCTGGCGGTGGCGCCAGTGGCAGCTACAGCGTCTTTCACGGTGTTGAACACTGGCAGGCCCAGGTGCTCGGTGCCGCCTTTGCCCGGCGTTACGCCGCCAACCATCTTGGTGCCGTATTCGATGGCTTGCTGGGTGTGGAAACTACCTTGCGAACCGGTAATACCCTGGCAGATAACTTTGGTGTCTTTATTGATCAGGACGCTCATTATTTGCCCTCCGCAGCTTTGACAACTTGTTGAGCAGCGTCGGTCAGGCTGGTAGCCGCGATGATGTTCAAACCGCTTTCTGCCAGTACTTTAGCGCCCAGTTCAGCGTTGTTGCCTTCAAGGCGAACAACAACCGGGATTTTAACGCCGACTTCTTTCACTGCACCGATGATGCCTTCGGCAATCATGTCGCAACGAACGATGCCGCCGAAGATGTTGACCAGTACTGCAGCGACGTTGGAGTCGGACAGGATGATCTTGAAGGCTTCGGTTACGCGTTCTTTGGTAGCACCACCGCCCACGTCGAGGAAGTTGGCTGGTTTGCCGCCATGCAGGTTGACGATGTCCATGGTACCCATGGCCAGGCCAGCACCGTTGACCATGCAACCGATGTTACCTTCCAGGGCTACGTAGTTCAGTTCGAACTTGGCAGCGTGCGCTTCGCGCGGATCGTCTTGCGACGGATCGTGGAAAGTCTTCAGCTTAGGCTGACGGTACATGGCGTTGGCGTCGATGTTGATCTTGGCGTCGAGGCAGTGCAGATCGCCGTCAGCCTTGATCACCAGCGGGTTCACTTCCAGCAGGGCCAGATCGTGATCCTGGAACAGTTTGGCCAGACCTACGAAGATCTTGGCGAACTGGGCAACTTGCTTGCCTTCCAGACCCAACTGGAAAGCCAGCTCGCGACCCTGGAATGGCTGGGCGCCAACCAGTGGATCGATAGTGGCTTTCAGAATTTTTTCTGGGGTTTCGTGAGCGATCTTCTCGATGTCCACGCCACCTTCGGTGGAAGCCATGAACACGATGCGACGGCTCGAACGGTCAACGACAGCGCCCAGGTACAGCTCTTTAGCGATATCAGTGCACGATTCAACCAGGATCTTGGTGACTGGCTGGCCATTGGCATCAGTCTGGTAGGTCACCAGACGCTTGCCCAGCCACTGCTGTGCGAAGGCCTTGGCGTCTTCTTTGCTGCGAACCAGCTTAACGCCGCCCGCTTTACCGCGACCACCAGCGTGGACCTGGGCTTTGACAACCCACTCGGTGCCGCCGATCTTGTCGCAAGCTTCTGCTGCTGCTTCCGGGGTGTCTACTGCGTAGCCCTTGGAAACTGGCAGGCCGTATTCAGCGAACAGCTGCTTACCCTGATACTCGTGAAGATTCATGCTTTTTACCGTCTTCGTTAGGTACTGCGCATTCGGCGCTGCGCTCATTATGAGTGCCGCGCCACCTGTGACTGCTGCTTGCGCAACTTGCGGGGCTCAAGGCCCGTAAAGCTGCGCAAGACTGCGTCCAGCGGATATTCCGCGGTGAGTCTTGCGCGCAAGGCTCACGACGGGCAACTCCGCCGTGGTTTCTTATTATCTCGCTTAGCGCTTCTTCTTGTTGGCGATGTGGATGGCATGACCATTCACTGCCAACGCGGCTTCGTGCAGCGCTTCGGACAGGGTCGGATGGGAGAAGACCATCATGCCGATGTCCTCGGCACTGGTGCCGAATTCCATACCGATCGCGCCCTGCTGAACCAGTTCTGCTGCGCCTGGGCCAATCACGTGGACGCCCAATACGCGGTCAGTCTTGGCATCAGCGATGACTTTGACAAAACCACCGGTGTCGTTGGCTGCCATGGCACGGCCAGAAGCGGCAAACGGGAAGGTGCCGACGTTAACTTCAACGCCTTCAGCTTTCAACTGCTGTTCGTTCTTGCCGACCCATGCAATTTCCGGGTGGGTGTAGATAACCGACGGGATCAGGTCGTAGTTCATCTGGGTTTTGTGACCCTTGATGCGCTCGACAACCATAATGCCTTCTTCGGAAGCTTTGTGCGCGAGCATCATGCCGCGAACCACGTCGCCGATGGCGTAGACGCCAGGAACGGTGGTAGCGCAGTGATCGTCAACGTGGATGAAGCCACGCTCGTCGATGTTCACGCCGCTGTCGGAAGCCAGCAGGTCGGTGGTCACTGGACGGCGACCTACGGCTACGATCAGCTTGTCGAAAGTGATGGTCTGTTCGCCATCCTTGTCGGTGTAGGTCACAACGACTTCTTCGCCGTTAACCTTAGAGCCGGTCACGCGAGCGCCCAGCTTGATGTCCAGACCTTGTTTGGTCAGGGTTTTCAGCGCTTCCTTGGACACTGCGGTGTCGGCAGCCAGCAGGAACGTGTCCAGGGCTTCCAGCACGGTCACTTCGGAACCCAGGCGGGACCAGACCGAACCCAGTTCCAGGCCGATCACGCCAGCGCCGATCACGCCCAGGCGCTTAGGCACAGCCTGGAATTCCAGGGCGCCGGTCGAATCAACGATCACGTTCTGGTCGACAGGAGCCGGTGGAATGTCGATTGGACGCGAGCCTGGAGCCAGGATCACGTTCTCGGCTTCGATGATTTCTACCGAACCGTCCGGCTTGGTGATTTCAACTTTCTTGCCGGCCAGCAGTTTGCCGTGGCCTTGCAGGGAAGTTACGCCGTTGGCCTTGAACAAGGTCGCAACGCCGGAAGTCAGGCCTTTAACGATGTTGGCTTTACGGCCGACCATTGCTGGCACGTCCATGGTCACGCCAGCATGGTTGATGCCGTGGATCGCGAAGCCGTCTTGGGCTTCGTGGAATTTCCAGGAGCTGTCCAGCAGCGCCTTGGAAGGAATGCAACCAACGTTCAGGCAAGTACCGCCCAGTGCCAGTTTGCCTTCCTTGTCGGTGTATTTTTCGATGCAAGCAGTCGAGAGGCCCAGTTGTGCGGCCTTGATGGCGGCAACGTAGCCGCCAGGACCCGCACCAATCACTACAACGTCAAATTTCTGCGACATGAAAATAGTTCCTCTATTTAGCAGCAAGCTTTCAAGCCGCAAGCCCCAAGCCCAACTGCCTTATCCGGCAATCTGTCACTTGAGGCCTGCAGCTGCTTCTATCAGATATCCAGCAGCAGACGAGCCGGGTCTTCCAGCAGGTTCTTGATGGTCACCAGGAAAGTCACGGCTTCTTTACCATCGATCAGACGGTGATCGTAAGACAGCGCCAGGTACATCATTGGGCGGATCACGACTTGGCCGTTGATGGCCATCGGACGCTGGATGATGTTGTGCATGCCCAGGATTGCAGCTTGTGGCGGGTTAACGATCGGCGTCGACATCATCGAACCGAAGGTACCACCGTTGGTGATGGTGAAGGTACCACCGGTCATCTCGTCGATGGTCAGCTTGCCGTCACGGGCTTTCTTGCCGAAGCCGGCGATGCCGCCTTCGATTTCGGCCAGGCTCATCAGCTCGGCGTTACGCAGGACCGGAACCACCAGGCCACGGTCGCTGGACACGGCAACGCCGACGTCTGCATAGCCGTGGTAAACGATGTCGCCGCCGTCGATGGAAGCGTTGACTGCCGGGAAGCGTTTCAGCGCTTCGGTGGCCGCTTTCACGAAGAACGACATGAAGCCCAGGCGCACGCCGTTGTGAGACTTCTCGAACAGATCCTTGTACTTCGAACGCAGGGCCATGACTTCGGTCATGTCGACTTCGTTGAACGTGGTCAGCATCGCCATGTTCGACTGTGCTTCAACCAGACGCTTGGCCACGGTGGCGCGAACGCGGGTCATCGGTACACGCTTCTCGGTGCGGTCGCCGGCAGCGAACACAGGCGCGGCGGCAGCCGGTGCAGCAGCCTTGGCAGGCGCGGCAGCCGGAGCGTTTTTCTTCGCTTCAACCGCGGCAACCACGTCTTCCTTGGTCACACGGCCGTCTTTGCCAGTGCCTTTGATGGAAGCCAGGTTGATGCCGTTTTCTTCAGCCAGCTGACGCGCAGCCGGTGCAGCGATTGGATCTTCGCCACCCGCAGCCGGAGCGGCAGCAGGCGCCGAAGCAGCGGCCGGTGCAGCAGCGGCAGCAGGAGCAGCGGCAGCGCTGCCCTCTTCGATCGAGCCCAGCACCTGGTTCGACAGAACGGTAGCGCCTTCTTCGGCAACGATTGCGCCCAGCACGCCGTCAGCTTCGGCCAACACTTCCAGCACGACTTTGTCGGTCTCGATGTCGACGATCAGGTCGTCACGCTTGACGGCCTCACCTGGTTTCTTGTGCCAGGTGGCAACGGTGCCATCGGCAACCGATTCCGGGAATGACGGGGCTTTGATTTCGATAGCCATTATCTGTGGGTCCTTAAAATTCGGTTTCAGTCAGCGCGAAGGCGTTAAACAGTGAAAGCATCTTGCAGCAGTTTTTCCTGCTGCTCGGCGTGCATCGACGCATAACCACACGCAGGTGCAGCGGAAGCATCACGGCCGGCGTACTCCAGGCCCAGGGCCTTGTTGTGGTTACCGATGCTGCGACGCAGGTGATGCTGGCTGCTGTACCAAGCGCCCTGGTTCATCGGTTCTTCCTGACACCACACCACATTCGTGAGGTTGGTGTAAGGCGCGATGATCTCCATGAGGTCATCTTCCGGGAACGGGTAAAGCTGCTCGATACGCACGATGGCGATGTCTTCGCGGCCTTCGGCACGGCGTTTTTCCAGCAGGTCGTAGTAGACCTTGCCGCTGCACAGGATCAGGCGAGTGACCTTGGCCGCGTCCAGCGTATCGATTTCTGGAATCACGGTCTGGAACGAACCGTCCGCCAGATCTTCCAGGGTCGAGATGGCCAATTTGTGACGCAGCAGCGATTTCGGGGTCAGCACTACCAGCGGCTTGCGCAGCGGGCGGATCACCTGGCGACGCAGCAAGTGGTAGATCTGGGCCGGGGTGGTCGGCACGCACACCTGGATGTTGTGCTCGGCGCACAGCTGCAGGTAACGCTCCAGACGGGCCGAGGAGTGCTCCGGACCCTGACCTTCATAACCGTGTGGCAGCAACATGGTCAGACCGCACAGACGGCCCCACTTGTGCTCGCCGCTGGTGATGAACTGGTCGATCACCACCTGGGCACCGTTGGCGAAGTCGCCGAACTGGGCTTCCCAGATCACCAGCGCCTGCGGCGTGGTGGTCGAGTAACCGTATTCGAACGCCAGTACGGCTTCTTCGGACAGGAACGAATCGTACAGGTCGAAACGCGGCTGGCCTTCGTACAGGTTCTGCAACGGGATGTAGGTGCCCGCGTCTTTCTGGTTGTGCAATACCGCGTGACGGTGCGAGAACGTACCACGGCCGATGTCCTGGCCGGTCATGCGGATCGGGTGACCTTCGAACGCCAGGGTCGCGTACGCCATGGTTTCGGCATAACCCCAGTTGATCGGCAGGCCGCCGGCTTGCATCTTCTGACGGTCTTCGTAGATCTTCGCAACCTGGCGCTGCACCACGAAGCCTTCCGGAATTTCCAGCAGCTTGGCGGACAGTTCCTGCAGGGTCTTGAGGTCGAACGAGGTGTCGTGACGCGCGGTCCAGGTGTGCCCCAGGTACGGACGCCAATCCACGAACAGCTCTTTGTTCGGCTCTTTGACCAGGCTTTTTACGACATGCAGGCCATTGTCCAGCGCGTTGCGGTATTCATCGATTTTCGCCTGAACACGCGCGTCATCCAATATACCGGCCTTGGTCAGGCTTTCGGCATACAGCTCACGGGTGGTGCGCTGCTTGGTGATCTGCTGATACATCAACGGCTGGGTGCCGCTTGGTTCGTCGGCTTCGTTGTGACCGCGACGGCGGTAGCAAACCAGGTCGATCACCACGTCACGCTTGAACTGCATGCGGTAGTCGACAGCCAGTTGGGTCACGAACAGTACGGCTTCCGGATCATCGCCATTCACATGGAGGATCGGCGCCTGGATCATCTTGGCAACGTCGGTGGCGTACTCGGTGGAACGCGCGTCCAACGGGTTGCTGATGGTGAAACCCACCTGGTTGTTGATGACGATGTGAACGGTACCGCCGGTCTTGAAGCCGCGAGTCTGCGACATCTGGAACGTTTCCAGGACCACGCCTTGACCGGCGAATGCCGCGTCACCGTGGATGGAAATCGGCAGGACCTTTTCACCGGTGGTGTCGTTACGACGATCCTGGCGAGCACGGACCGAACCCTCGACCACTGGAGAAACGATTTCCAGGTGGGATGGGTTGAAGGCCATGGCCAGGTGAACTTCACCGCCGGTGGTCATCACGTTGGACGAGAAGCCCTGGTGGTATTTAACGTCACCGGAACCCAGCTCGACCTTCTTCTTGCCTTCGAACTCGTCGAACAACTCACGCGGGTTCTTGCCGAAGGTGTTGACCAACACGTTCAGGCGACCACGGTGGGCCATGCCGATCACGATTTCCTTGGTGCCGTAGGAACCGGAACGCTGGATCAGCTCGTCGAGCATCGGAATCAGGCTCTCGCCGCCTTCCAGGCCGAAACGCTTGGTGCCCGGGTATTTGGTACCCAGGTATTTTTCCAGGCCCTCTGCTGCGGTCACGCGCTCAAGCAGGTGGCTGCGCACGTCGTCGGACAATACCGGGCGGCCGCGTACGCCTTCCAGGCGATGCTGGAACCAGTGGCGTTGCTCGGAATCGGTGATGTGCGTGAACTCAGCGCCGATGGTGCGGCAATATGTCTGCTGCAACGCTTCGTGAATTTCGCGTAGGCTCGCTTCCTCTTTGCCGATGAACAGGTCGCCGGCACGGAAGGTCGTATCAAGATCGGCATTGGTCAAGCCGTAATGATTGATCGACAGGTCTGCAGGTGCAGGACGCTGCCAGAGCCCCAGCGGGTCAAGCTGGGCCGCCTGGTGGCCACGCATCCGGTAGGCCTGGATCAGTCGCAGTACTTCAACTTGCTTCTTCTCGTGCTCACTGCTCACGCTTCCGGCGGAAACCGGCTGGGCGCGGCGCTGGTTCTTTGCCAGCAGCACGAACTGATCGCGAATTGTTGCGTGCGATACATCGGTGGCAGCGTTGCCGTCTGAAGACAACGTCTGAAATTTGGTGCGCCATTCTTCTGGCACAGCGTTAGGGTCGTGCAGGTAGAGCTCATAAAGCTCTTCCACATAGGCAGCGTTACCACCTGAAAGATAGCCGCTGTTCCACATGCGCTGCATCACGCTTTCTTGCATGCTTGGTCACCCTCGATTTGGGGACACCACCGGCGAAAACACCGAGTTTGCTTGCAAAAGGCCAAGTGCAGCGACCAAAACAAGCCACTTAGGATCACGCTGATAGTTCGGGTACCAACCCGAATGCCCCTGCTTGTCTCATTTCTTCAAAATAAGAGCCGCGGCTTTGTAAGTCGCTGCTCAAGTTAAAACTACGGCGCCGGTTGAAGCCTGCGCCGCAGCATTTACGGGCACAACGGTCCTGCCTTGTTACAACGTCAGTTACACGCCACTCTGCAGCAGCATGTTACGGATGTGACCAATGGCCTTAGTCGGGTTCAGGCCTTTGGGACATACGTTGACGCAGTTCATGATCCCGCGGCAGCGGAATACGCTGAACGGGTCATCCAGCGAAGCCAGGCGCTCGGACGTCTTGGTATCACGGCTGTCTGCCAGGAAGCGGTACGCTTGCAGCAGGGCAGCTGGACCCAGGAACTTGTCCGGGTTCCACCAGAAGGACGGGCAAGAGGTCGAGCAGCAGGCGCACAGGATGCACTCGTACAGACCGTCGAGCTTTTCACGCTCTTCAGGGGACTGCAGACGCTCGATGGCCGGAGCCGGCGTATCGTTCTGCAGGAACGGCTTAACTTTCTCGTATTGCTTGTAGAAGATGCTCATATCGACGACCAGGTCACGGATAACCGGCAAACCTGGCAGAGGACGAACGATCAGCTTGTTGCCTTTAACAACAGCAGACAGCGGCGTGATGCACGCCAGGCCGTTTTTGCCGTTGATGTTCATGCCGTCGGAACCGCAAACACCTTCACGGCAAGAGCGACGATAGGAGAAACCCTCGTCCTGCTCTTTGATCAGTGCCAATACATCCAGCACCATCAGGTCTTTACCACCGGTATCGACCTGGAACTCCTGCATGAACGGCGCAGCGTCCTGATCAGGGTTGTAGCGATAAACACTGACTTTCAACATGGCAGCCACCCTTAGTAAGTCCGAATTTTCGGTTCAAACGTCGGAACCGTCTTCGGCGAGAAGTTCACAGCACGCTTGGTTACGCGCTTGTCACCCGGGAAATACAGGGTGTGGCACAACCAGTTTTCGTCATCGCGATCTTCAAAGTCTTCACGAGCGTGGGCACCACGGGATTCTTTACGAACCTCGGCGGCGATCGCAGTCGCTTCAGCCACTTCCAGCAGGTTTTGCAGCTCAAGGGCTTCGATACGAGCGGTGTTGAACGCCTGGCTCTTATCGTTGATCTTGACGTTGGCGATGCGCTTGCGCAGATCGGCCAGCTGGGCAATACCCTTCTGCATGTATTCGCCGGTACGGAATACACCGAAGTAGTTCTGCATGCAGTTCTGCAGTTCGCGACGCAGGGTTGCCACGTCTTCGCCATCAGTCCGCTCGTTCAGAGCGTTCAGACGCGCCAGGGCGGCCTCAATGTTGGCGTCGGTGGCGTCATCGTATTCGATGCCGTCGGTCAGGGCTTTTTCCAGGTGCAGGCCAGCTGCGCGGCCGAATACCACCAGGTCGAGCAGCGAGTTGCCGCCGAGACGGTTGGCACCGTGCACCGATACGCAAGCCACTTCGCCTACTGCGAACAGACCGTGGATGATCTCGTCCACGCCGTCGGCGTTCTGGGTGATCGCCTGGCCATGAATGTTGGTCGGAACACCGCCCATCATGTAGTGGCAGGTTGGAACAACCGGAACCGGAGCAACCACTGGGTCAACGTGGGCAAAGGTCTTGGACAGTTCACAGATACCCGGCAGGCGGCTGTGCAGCACTTCTTCACCCAGGTGATCGAGCTTCAGCAGCACGTGGTCACCATTCGGGCCACAGCCGTTACCGGCGATGATTTCCTTAACCATCGAACGAGCAACAACGTCACGACCCGCCAGGTCTTTCGCGTTCGGAGCATAACGCTCCATGAAACGCTCGCCGTGCTTGTTGATCAGGTAACCACCTTCACCACGGCAACCCTCGGTCACCAGTACACCTGCGCCGGCGATGCCGGTCGGGTGGAACTGCCACATTTCGATGTCTTGCACCGGCACGCCGGCACGCAGAGCCATGCCGACGCCGTCACCGGTGTTGATCAGGGCATTGGTGGTCGACGCGTAGATACGACCTGCACCGCCAGTCGCCAGAACAGTAGCCTTGGCGCGGATGTAGGTGGTTTCACCGGTTTCGATGCAGATGGCGATCACACCGACGAACTCGCCTTGTGCGTTCTTGACCAGGTCAACCGCGTAGTACTCGTTCAGGAACGTGGTGCCGGCTTTCAGGTTGCCCTGATAAAGCGTGTGCAGCAACGCGTGACCGGTACGGTCGGACGCGGCGCAGGTACGGGCAGCCTGGCCGCCTTTACCGTAGTCCTTCGACTGGCCGCCGAATGGACGCTGGTAGATACGACCTTGTTCGGTACGGGAGAACGGCAGACCCATGTGGTCCAGCTCGAACACCGCGGCCGGGCCTTCCTGACACATGTATTCGATAGCGTCCTGGTCACCGATATAGTCGGAACCCTTGACGGTATCGTACATGTGCCAGCGCCAGTCGTCGTTCGGGTCGGCGGACGCGATGGCGCAGGTGATGCCACCCTGGGCCGATACGGTGTGGGAGCGCGTCGGGAACACCTTGGTGATCACGGCAGTCTTGTGACCGCCCTGGGCCAGCTGCAACGCCGCGCGCATGCCAGCACCGCCGCCACCAATAATGATGGCGTCGAATGAAATAGTTGGAATGTTAGCCATGAATCAGATACCCCAAAGAATCTGCACACCCCAGACGAAGTAAGCGAACATCGCGACGCCGCATACTGCCTGGAAGAGGAAACGGACTGCGGTCGCGGACTTGCCCAGCGCCATCGGCGTCAGGTAGTCAGTCGCGATGGTCCACATGCCGACCCAGGCGTGAGCGCCCAGGGCTACAAGGGCCAGCAGGCTGAAGATTCGCATCGCATTGTGGGAAAACAGCCCGTGCCATTGCTCGTAGCCAATGCCCGGGTTTGCGACGAGGTATCCGATCAGGAAAATGAAATAAGCCGCGAGAACGACCGCAGACACACGCTGCGCCATCCAGTCATAGAGGCCCGAACGCGATAGGTTCGTAACGCTGGTTACCATATCCAAACTCCTGCCAGAACGATCAGCACCACGGAAATGGCGATGATGATTTTCGAGCCCAGGCGGCCGCCTTCCAGCGTCTCACCGATGCCCATATCCATGATCAAGTGGCGCACACCGGCTACCAGATGATAAAGCAGAGCGGACAGGAGGCCCCATGCTACGAACTTGGCCAGCGGGCTGGTCAAGCATGCCTTCACCTCGGCGTATCCTTCCTCGGAACCCAGGGATTTGCTCAATGCATAAAGCATGATGCCCAAGCCCAGGAACAGGATGATGCCGGAAACACGGTGCAGGAACGACGTAACGCCGGTGATGGGGAGTTTGATGGTCCTTAGGTCTAGGTTTACAGGTCGTTGGCTATTCACGGCTTTTTTTCACACTGAAGAGCCCCTAACAATCAGGGCAAAGTTGTTGGGGAGTGCACTGGTCAGGTAAGCACCACCCAGGGAGTGCGACCCCCAATGAAAGCAAGCCCAAAAGCCCTTGGCGGTCGGTGGCCGAGTATAGACAGTTAGGTTACTAATGACAACGCGCGCTCCTCACCCTAATAGCGGATTGCGCTGGCGAGATAAAAGGCGTAAATGGCAGGCAATTTCGAGGAAAAAGTACGCTTAAAGCCTTCTGGGGCAAGACTTTAGGCAAATTGACATCTGAATTTATCTCACTATAGTGGTGCGGGCCCTGCGTGGGGGGTCTGTCTGATGATTTGAAGCATAAATAGGAGGCCACATGGCTGACAAAAAAGCGCAGTTGATCATCGAGGGCGCAGCCCCCGTCGAGCTGCCCATTTTAACCGGCACCGTTGGTCCCGATGTTATCGACGTACGGGGCCTGACGGCCACGGGCCGTTTCACTTTCGACCCAGGCTTCATGTCGACCGCCTCTTGCGAGTCGAAGATCACCTATATCGACGGCGACAATGGCATCCTGCTGCACCGGGGCTACCCGATTGAGCAACTGGCTGAAAAATCGGACTACCTGGAAACCTGCTACCTGCTGCTAAATGGCGAATTGCCAACAGCCGAGCAAAAAGCCCAGTTCGTCAGCACCGTGAAGAACCACACCATGGTTCACGAGCAGTTGAAGACCTTCTTCAACGGCTTCCGTCGCGACGCCCACCCGATGGCCGTCATGTGCGGCGTGGTCGGCGCCCTGTCGGCCTTCTATCACGACTCTCTCGACATCAATAACCCGCAGCATCGCGAAATTTCCGCGATCCGCCTGGTTGCCAAGATGCCGACGCTGGCCGCAATGGTTTACAAGTACTCCATGGGTCAACCCATGATGTACCCGCGCAACGACCTGACGTACGCGGAAAACTTCCTGCACATGATGTTCAACACCCCGTGCGAGATCAAACCGATCAGCCCGGTGCTGGCCAAGGCAATGGACCGGATCTTCATCCTCCACGCCGACCACGAGCAAAACGCCTCGACGTCCACCGTGCGCCTGGCAGGCTCTTCGGGTGCCAACCCGTTCGCCTGTATCGCCGCCGGCATCGCCGCGCTGTGGGGCCCTGCCCACGGCGGTGCGAACGAAGCCGTATTGACCATGCTCGATGAAATCGGCGATGTGTCCAACATCGACAAGTTCATCGCCAAGGCCAAGGACAAGAACGATCCGTTCAAGTTGATGGGCTTCGGTCACCGGGTCTACAAGAACCGCGACCCGCGCGCCACCGTCATGAAACAGACCTGCGACGAAGTGTTGAAGGAACTGGGCATCAAGAACGATCCGCAACTCGAACTGGCCATGCGCCTGGAAGAGATCGCCCTGACCGACCCGTACTTCATCGAACGCTCGCTGTACCCGAACGTCGACTTCTACTCGGGGATCATCCTCAAGGCGATCGGCATTCCAACCAGCATGTTCACCGTGATCTTCGCCCTGGCGCGGACCGTGGGCTGGATCTCCCACTGGAAAGAAATGCTCTCCAGCCCGTACAAGATTGGCCGCCCGCGCCAGCTGTACACCGGCTACGAGTCGCGTGACATTACCAAGCTGGAAGATCGCAAGTAAGCACCTTTTAGCAGCACCGAAAACGGCCTCCCTCAGTGGAGGCCGTTTTTATTTGTGTCGACTGATCTACCCCCATCGGGGCAAGCCCCCCCACATTGAACTGCATTCCAAATGATGTACTCGGTTAACTGTGAGAGGGGGGGTTGCCCCCGATGGCATTGGCACAAGCACCTTCATAACCTCCAGACAAAAAAATGCCCCGGCCTTTCGACCGGGGCATCTCTTTGTCCAGCTACAACCTTAGTGATTAACCGCCCCACTCGCCCCCAGGCCAGTCTGCGAACGCACAAACTGCGGGAAGTACAGTGCACGCTCTTTCTCTGCCGCCGCCGACTTGTCGGTGATGGAGAAGAACCAGATGCCGACGAACGCGATGATCATCGAGAACAGCGCCGGGTACTCGTACGGGAAGATGGCTTTTTCGTGATGCAGGATCGAGACCCAGATGGTCGGACCCAGGATCATCAGGCCAACGGCACTGACCAGGCCCAGCCAGCCGCCAATCATCGCGCCACGGGTGGTGAGGTTTTTCCAGTACATGGAAAGCAGCAGTACCGGGAAGTTACAGCTGGCGGCAATCGAGAACGCCAGGCCGACCATGAACGCGATGTTCTGGCTTTCGAACAGGATACCCAGACCAATCGCCAGCACGGCCAGGGCGATAGTGGTGATCTTCGATACGCGAATCTCATCCTTCTCGTTGGCCTTGCCCTTCTTGATCACGCTGGCGTACAGGTCATGGGACACCGCCGAAGCACCGGCCAGGGTCAAACCGGCAACCACTGCCAGGATGGTGGCGAAGGCCACAGCCGAGATGAAGCCCAGGAAGATACTGCCGCCCACCGCGTTGGCCAGGTGCACCGCCGCCATGTTGTTACCACCGAGCAAGGCGCCTGCAGCATCCTTGAACGCCGGGTTGGTACTGACCAGCAGGATCGCGCCGAAGCCGATGATAAAGGTCAGGATGTAGAAGTAGCCGATGAAGCCAGTGGCATACAGCACGCTCTTACGCGCTTCCTTGGCGTCACTTACAGTGAAGAAGCGCATCAGGATGTGCGGCAGGCCGGCGGTACCGAACATCAGTGCCAGGCCCAGGGAGAACGCGGAAATCGGGTCTTTCACCAGGCCGCCGGGGCTCATGATCGCTTCACCTTTAGGGTGAACCTTGATCGCCTCGGAGAACAGCATGTTGAAGTCGAAGTTGACGTGCTTCATCACCATCAGCGCCATGAACGAGGCACCGGACAGCAACAGCACCGCCTTGATGATCTGCACCCAGGTGGTCGCCAGCATGCCGCCGAACAGCACGTACATGCACATCAGGATCCCTACCAGGATCACCGCCACATGGTAGTCGAGGCCGAACAGCAGTTGGATCAGCTTGCCCGCACCCACCATTTGCGCGATCAGGTAGAACGCCACCACGACCAGGGAACCACAGGCCGACAGGCTGCGGATCTGGGTTTGCCCGAGGCGATAGGACGCCACGTCGGCAAACGTGTACTTGCCCAGGTTACGCAGGCGCTCGGCGATCAGGAACAGAATGATCGGCCAGCCCACCAGGAAGCCGATCGAGTAGATCAGGCCGTCGTAGCCAGAGGTGAACACCAGTGCGGAAATACCCAGGAAGGACGCGGCCGACATGTAGTCGCCGGCAATCGCCAGGCCATTCTGGAAACCGGTGATCTTGCCGCCGGCCGCATAGTAGTCGGCCGCCGAGTTGTTGCGCTTGGACGCCCAGTAGGTGATGCACAACGTCGCGCCGACAAAGGCCACGAACATCAGGATCGCTGCGATATTCAGCGGTTGTTTGTGCACTTCACCGGTCAATGCATCCGCCGCCCAAACAGCGGGCGCGAAGACCGAAGCGCCGAATACAGCCAATAGACGACGGATCATTGCGCAGCCTCCTTGAGAATCGCATTGTTCAGGTCGTCGAATTCGCCGTTGGCGCGTCGCACATAGATGCCGGTGAGGACAAAGGCCGAGACAATCAGCCCTACCCCGATGGGGATGCCCCAGGTGATGGATGAGCCGGGGCTGAGTTTAGCCCCCAGTACTTGTGGCCCGTAGGCGATCAACAGAATGAATCCGGAGTACAGCCCTAGCATGATCGCCGAGAGAATCCAGGCGAACCTTTCCCTTTTTCTCACCAGCTCCTTGAAACGCGGGCTGTTTTGAATCGAGAGGTAAATGCTGTCGTTCATTGTTTTTATCCTCGCAGCACAGCTTTTTTATTATTGGAACGTATCCACTGTATGCGGCTACGGAACAGGTTCCAGACGACCTTAGTAGTAGACGGAGTGTAGCGAGGGATTGAGAGGGCGCAGAAACATTTGCGGGTGACGAAAACAATGTGGGAGGGGGCTTGCTCCCGGTAGCGGCGAGCCAGTCAGATCATTGACGACTGACACTCCGCTATCGGGGGCAAGCCCCCTCCCACAGGGGGTGTATCAAGGCATTGGGGGGTTATTTACCGATCCATTCAGCAACGCGCTCAGGGTGCTTGGCAACCCAGTCCTTCGCGGCCGCATCAGGCTTGGCACCTTCCTGGATAGCGAGCATGACTTCGCCGATCTCATCCTTGGAGGCCCACTGGAATTTCTTCAGGAAGGCCGCGACTTCCGGCGCTTTCTTCTCCAGGCCCTTGCTGCCGATGCTGTTGACGGTTTCAGCAGCACCATAAATCCCTTTTGGATCGTCCAGGAAACGCAGTTTCCACTTGGCAAACATCCAGTGTGGCACCCAGCCGGTGACCGCAATGGATTCCTGTTTGTCTTCGGCACGGGTCAGCTCGGCGATCATCGCAGCACCCGAACTGGCTTGCAGTTTGTAGTCGAGGCCGTACTGCTTGATGGCTTCGTCGGTCTTGAGCATCACGCCTGAACCGGCATCGATGCCGACGATCTTGTTCTTGAAGGTGGTATCGGTCTTGAGGTCTTCAATAGACTTGGCCTTGACGTACTCCGGCACGATCAAGCCGATCTTCGCATCCTTGAAGTTGGGGCCGTAGTCGACCACTTTGTCCTTGTTCTTGGTCCAGTACTCGCCGTGGGTCACGGGCAGCCAGGCGGAGAGCATGGCATCGAGTTTACCGGTGGCCACGCCCTGCCACATGATCCCGGTGGCGACCGCTTGCAGTTTCACGTCATAACCGAGCTTTGCCTTGATCACCTCTGCCGCCACGTGCGTGGTGGCAACGCTGTCGGACCAGCCATCTACATAACCGATGCTCAGAGTTTTGCTGTCGGCGCTGGCCAGTGTGGAGCTCATCGCAACTACCAGAGTGGCAGCTGCGCCCAAGAGTCGTCGCATCTTCATCGTACTTCCCCGAAAGTGCTGCGCCCGACGGATGTCGAGCGACGTCAACCTGTTGTTATGTGGTGCGCCGCGCCCCCTTCACGCGCATCGATCCGGCTGCTGCGACATCAGTGGAGTGCTGACACGTCGATCATCAACCTGCCGGGGCCTTCGACCTGCTCTGTCAGCGACCTCATGCAAGCAAGAAACGACATCACATCGCCAGTAGGACTTTTCGTAGGACTTAACCCCACATTCCCGCCTGAACTTTGCATGTCAAAATTATGCAGCCCCACTGGGATAGCGCAAATCCGGGTAAGATGCGCGCCTTTGCTCCCCCAGATAAGCCGACCATGCCCGCGACTGCCCGCTTCCCTGCCCTGCCCTATTGCTTCGCTCTGATCCTCGGCCTGCTGGCCCTTGCTGGTTACTGGTATGGCCTCGGCCGGCCGGTGGTGCTGCCCGATGTGGCCAGTGCCAGTCACAAGCTGCAATGTGCGTCGTACACGCCGTTCGACAAGGACCAATCGCCCTTCGACCAACCGTTCAAACTGCGCCCCGAGCGCATGGACGCCGACCTCGCACTGCTGGCCACCCGCTTCGAATGCATCCGCACCTACTCCATGACCGGCCTGGAAGCCTTGCCGGACCTGGCGCGCAAGCACGGCCTAAAGGTGATGGCGGGCGCCTGGGTCAGCAGTGACCCAGTGACAACCGAAAAGGAGATCGACGAGCTGATCGCGTCCGCCAACGCCAACCCCGATGTGGTCACCTCCGTGATCGTCGGCAACGAAGCGCTGCTGCGCAAGGAAGTCACCGCCAAACAGCTGGTGACGCTGATCCATAAAGTCAAAAGCCAGATCAAGCAGCCGGTCACCTATGCCGACGTCTGGGAGTTCTGGCTGCAGCACCCGGAAATCGCTCCGGCGGTGGACTTCCTGACCATCCATCTGCTGCCGTACTGGGAAGATGACCCCTCCGGCATCGACCAGGCCCTCAAGCATGTGGGCGATGTACGCCAGACGTTTGGCAACAAATTCGCGCCCAAGGACATATTGATCGGCGAGACCGGCTGGCCCAGCGAAGGTCGCCAGCGCGAAACCGCAGTGCCGAGCCGGGTCAATGAAGCCAAGTTCATGCGCGGTTTCGTGGCCATGGCCGAAGCCAATGGCTGGCACTACAACCTGATCGAAGCGTTCGACCAACCGTGGAAGCGCGCCAGTGAGGGCGCCGTGGGCGGTTACTGGGGCCTGTTCGATGCCGATCGCCAGGACAAGGGGATCCTCGCCGGGCCGGTGACCAATGTGCCGTACTGGCCGCTGTGGCTAGGGGTGGGCGGGATTATCCTGCTGGGCACGTTGGTGCTCGGTGGTCGCGTTCGCAGCACTCGTGCCGCAATGGCCTTGCCACTGCTGGGTGTGGTGGCTGCCTGCTCCATCGGTACCTGGGCTGAACTGACCCGCGTGACTGCGCGCTTCAACGATGAGTGGGTATGGGCCGGTTTACTCGTGGCGCTGAACCTGCTGGTGCTGGCCCACGCGGCCCTGGCCCTGAGTGCCCGGAAAGGCTGGCGCGAACGGCTGTTCAACTGGCTGGAACAACACGCCGGCTGGCTGGTGGCAATCGCCGGGTTCGCCGGCGCAGTGATGATGCTGGCACTGGTGTTTGACCCACGCTACCGCAGCTTCCCAAGTGCAGCACTGCTGCTGCCGGCCTTGGTGTACCTGGTTCGCCCGGTGACCGGGCCACGCCGGGAGATCGCCCTGCTGACCTTTATCATCGGTGCCGGCATTGCGCCGCAGCTGTACCGCGAAGGTCTGCTGAACCAGCAGGCATGGGGTTGGGCGCTGGTCAGCGGGTTGATGGTTGTGGCTTTGTGGCGGTGCTTGCGGGTGCGCAAGACTTAAAACCGCTATCGGGGTCAAGCCCCCTCCCACATGAGAACGTATTCCAAAGGTGGGAGGGGCTTGCCCCCGATTGGCCTTATCAGGCGCCCCGCGGCTGCCTGACCAACCGCAACCCCGCAATCACTACCGCAAACACCGCAAACGTGGTGTTGTACAACGCCAGGGCCGGGAACCCGAACACCAGCCCCAGCACCGCCAAGCCCCATCCCGCACGGCCTGGTACGAAAAATGCCAGTACCGCCGTCACCAGCGCGGCCCAGCCCAGCACCTTGAAGTGGATCATCAAGCCCAGGTTCGAACGCACCTGGCATTCCCAGCGGCTGGCCTCGTCGGCACAGATGCCGACCCACTGGCCATCTTCCATAAAGCCATAACGTGCGCCATAACTGGCAGCCAGCCATAACGGCAGGGCAATAAGCAGCAGAATCAGCGGCAAGCGGCGGGACATGGAGCACTCCGGTAGGCAAAAACGGCGCTCAGCTTAATGCGCCGGCGGCCGTTAGCAAGGTGCATACACACAATTAGTGTTCACTAATGCATGGCAAAGTGTATCGTCTCGCTACTATTACCCCGATTCCGACGTTATTTTCCGACTTTTCGTGCCGAAGGCTGGCACTTCGGTGGCAACGCGGTGGTCATAGCCTGCGAACTTCATTAAGCACGTTTCCTCTTAGGGATTAAGTCATGCTCCGTTCCTTGCGCTGTGCTGCTCTGCTGGGCAGCCTTTTTTTGAGTGCGTCAGCACTGGCCGTCGATATCGACCAAGCCAGCTATGGCTACCCTTTGACCAACCCGTTCGAAGCGACCATCGCCACCACTCCGCCTGACCTTCGGCCTACATTGCCGACCGATGACGAGATCAATCAGTCCGACTACACCCTGAATATGCGCCCCGAGCGCGAGTTCAGCCTGCCGGACAATTTCTGGGCAGTGAAGAAACTCACTTACCGCATCGCCAAGCAGGATCGTGCTGCGCCGCTGATCTTCCTGATCGCAGGCACCGGTGCGCGGTTTGACAGCAGCATCAACGAATACCTGAAAAAACTGTATTACCAGGCCGGCTACCACGTGGTGCAACTGTCGTCGCCCACCAGCTTCGACTTCATCGCCTCTGCGTCGCGCTTCGCCACCCCCGGCATCAGCCAGGAAGATGCCGAAGACATGTACCGCGTGATGCAAGCCGTGCGCGCGCAGAACGCTTCGCTGCCGGTGACCGACTTCTACCTCACCGGCTACAGCCTCGGCGCGCTGGATGCGGCGTTTGTCAGCAAGCTCGACGAGACCCGCCGCAGCTTCAACTTCAAGAAAGTGCTGCTGCTCAACCCGCCGGTCAACCTCTACACCTCGATCACCAACCTCGACAAGCTGGTACAGACCGAGGTCAAGGGCATCAACAACACCACCACGTTCTATGAACTGGTGTTGAACAAGCTGACCCGTTACTTCCAGCAAAAGGGCTACATCGACCTCAATGACGCCCTGCTCTACGACTTCCAGCAATCCAAGCAGCACCTGACCAACGAACAGATGGCCATGCTGATCGGCACCTCGTTCCGCTTCTCGGCGGCCGACATCGCCTTTACTTCGGACCTGATCAACCGCCGTGGCCTGATCATCCCGCCGAAGTACCCGATCAGCGAAGGCACCAGCCTCACGCCGTTCCTCAAGCGCGCGCTGCAGTGCGACTTCGACTGCTACCTCACCGAACAGGTGATCCCGATGTGGCGCGCCCGCTCCGACGGCGGCAGCCTGCTGCAACTGGTTGACCAGGTCAGCCTGTACGCCCTCAAGGACTACCTGCACGCCAGCCCGAAAATCGCCGTCATGCACAACGCCGACGACGTGATCCTCGGCCCCGGCGACCTTGGTTTCCTGCGTAAAACCTTCGGCGATCGCTTGACCGTCTACCCGCTGGGCGGCCATTGCGGCAACCTCAATTACCGCGTCAACGCCGACGCCATGCTGGAGTTCTTCCGTGGCTAAATATCTTCTGCTGCTCGCCGCCCTGATGTGTGCGGGCGTAGCCAATGCCGACAACAGCAAGGCTCACGCGCCTGTCGTGATGGACTCCGACGGTTTCAAGGAGCCATTGAGCAAACTCAAGTTCAACCCGGGCCTGGACCAGCGTGAGTTCGAACGCTCATCGGTCAACGCGCTGAATGTGTATGACCCGTTGGAGTCGTGGAACCGCCGCGTGTACCACTTCAACTACCGCTTCGACCAATGGGTGTTCCTGCCGGTGGTCGACGGCTACCGCTACGTCACGCCAAGCTTCCTGCGCACCGGCGTGAGCAACTTCTTCAACAACCTGGGCGACGTGCCCAACCTGTTGAACAGCCTGCTGCAACTCAAAGGCCACCGTTCCCTGGAAACCACCGGGCGCCTGCTGCTCAACACCACCGTCGGCATCGCCGGCCTGTGGGACCCGGCGACCGCCATGGGCCTGCCGCGCCAGAGCGAAGACTTCGGCCAGACCCTGGGCTTCTACGGCGTCCCCGGCGGTGCCTACCTGGTACTGCCGATCTTCGGCCCGTCGAACCTGCGTGACACCGGCGGCTTGCTGGTGGACTACACCGCCGAGTCGCAGATCAACTTCCTGAACGTCTCCGAAGTCAGCTCCAACCACCCGGAAATCTGGGCCCTGCGCGCGGTGGACAAGCGCTACCAGACCAGCTTCCGCTACGGTCAGATGAACTCGCCGTTCGAGTATGAAAAGGTGCGGTATATCTATACGGAATCACGCAAATTGCAGATTGCCGAGTAAATAACACCGACAAAAAAGGCCATTCGAATGAATGGCCTTTTTTTTGCGCGGAGTGGCGGCAACAGCAGCATGACTGGAACCACCCGCACAGGAATGCGACGGACCATCCGACCGAGCTTCCGGGTCAGCAACAGCCCATAGACACCGATGGTCATAAGCTTGGTTACGCAAACCGGTAATTTCCCCCACACGCAGCTCACTAAATTTCCTAGATATCCGGGAACCGTTTCTTTTTATAAAACCACCTAAGGCGCGAACCCACGGGTTCCCTAATCAGATGCCTAATCATTAAAAACGGAAAACCTTGATGAATGTAGACCGCCCCAGCCCTAGCGGCTCCAATCAATACAATACCGGATACGCCCAGGCAAACGGCCCGTCAGGCCCCCAGTCGTCGATAGACCGGCAGGGGCACGACTCTATCAGTGCACCTACCGGCAATACGGGCAGGGCACCTGGCGATCATCGCAGCGTCGACGCCATCACCAGCACCCCGCTTTTTGCGAGCGCGCGCGAGGCGCTCAAGGATGACAATCTGACGGGGATCAAGTCTCAGACAGGTGACTGGGACGACGTGAATGCATCGGACGATACTCGGGCCGACCGGGCCGCAAATGCCGAGCGCGTATTCCGATACACCGACGCCAAGGGCGGCACCGAGTCGACACCAAATAACAACCAGATAGAAGGGGCGATTTACACCCGGCCAATGATGCTAGGCGCCAGTTCTGACAGTAGCTATGACTACGTGGAGGGTTCGGAAGCAAACACGCTTTCTAACTTCGCGCAGAACGGCTACAAAGCCTTCGCTCAGTAATCGGCAGGCTGCAAGCAGCGGGCGTGACGACGCTCGCTGCGCTAATACACCTCGGTGGCCTGACTGAAATGTCAGTCCCTCGCAGTCCGCCATAACCGACCGACCACCGACACCACAACCAATACCGCCGCCCCGGCGACAATCCCCACACCCGCGTTCAACAGGGTCGGCATCAGCCACGCCACCCCACCGACACTCTGGCTCACCGTTTCCACCCAATGATGCACCACCGGCACGCCATGGGTAAGGATGCCGCCACCGACCATGAACATCGCCGCCGTGCCAATCACCGACAGGCTCTTCATCATGTACGGCGCCGTCCGCAGAATCCCGCCGCCGATACTGCGTGCCACCTGGCCGGGCTTTTGGGTGAGCCACAGGCCCAGGTCATCCAGCTTGACGATGCCGGCCACCAGCCCGTAAACGCCGATGGTCATGACGACGGCAATGCCCGATAGGACGATCACTTGCTGCATCAACGGCGCATCGGCCACAGTGCCGAGGGTGATGGCGATGATTTCCGCGGAGAGAATGAAGTCGGTACGGATCGCGCCTTTGATCTTGTCCTTTTCAAAGGCCACCAGATCAGTGGCCGGGTCGGCCACCGCTTCAACCAGCTGCGTATGTTCGGCCTGGACTTCAGCCTTGCTGTGCAGGAACTTATGCGCGAGTTTCTCGAAACCTTCGAAACACAGATACGCGCCACCGAGCATCAACAACGGTGTCACGGCCCAAGGGGCGAAGGCGCTGATCAACAACGCGGTGGGCACCAGGATCAACTTGTTGATGAAGGAACCCTTGGCAACGGCCCATACCACCGGAATTTCGCGCTCGGCACGCACGCCGGAAACCTGCTGGGCATTTAGCGCGAGGTCATCGCCGAGCACCCCGGCGGTCTTCTTCGCGGCCACTTTTGTCATCAGGGCAACGTCATCGAGTACTGCGGCGATGTCGTCGATCAACACCAACAAGCTGCTTCCTGCCATGAATCGGGCTTCCTTAAGAGAGGGATGGGCGGAGCATAACGCGGCGCAGGGCTTTGCGGGCACATTGTTGAGGCCCGCGGATGGCCGGTGCTACCATGCTCGACCGCCTGTCCTGGCAAGGAAACCTCCCGTGCTCAGTTTCATAGATACGTTTCTCTTTTGGCGAATGGCTGTTGTCGTCAGGCAAGGAGCCGCGATGACTCATAGCTCGCTATGGGGAGGAGCGGCGACGCAGAATGGCGGCAACAGACGCCGTCAAAAAGAAACCGTATCTGTGAGACTGAGCACTTTATGAGCACCATTCGCGAGCGCAACAAAGAAAAGATCCTGCGGGCGGCGAGCGAGGAGTTTGCCGACAAGGGCTTCGCCGCGACCAAAACCAGCGACATCGCCGCCAAGGCCGGGCTGCCCAAGCCCAACGTCTATTACTACTTCAAGTCCAAGGACAACCTCTACCGCGAGGTGCTCGAAAGCATTATCGAGCCGATCCTGGTGGCTTCCACGCCGTTCAATCCCGAGGGTGAGCCTTCGGTGGTGCTGAGTAATTACATCCGCTCGAAAATCCGCATCTCCCGCGACCTGCCTTTCGCCTCCAAGGTGTTCGCCAGCGAAATCATGCATGGCGCACCGCACCTGAGTGCCGAGCAGGTCGAACAACTCAATGCCCAGGCCAAGCACAATATCGACTGCATCCAGAGCTGGGTGGATCGCGGGTTGATTGCGGCTATCGACCCCAACCACCTGATGTTCAGCATCTGGGCGGCGACGCAGACGTATGCGGATTTCGACTGGCAGATTTCGGCGGTGACCGGTAAGGCCAAGCTGGATGAGGCCGATTATGAAGCGGCGGCGCAGACGATTATTCGGTTGGTGCTCAAGGGCTGTGAACCCGACTGACACACCGAGGGGCCTGTGCCAATCGGGGGCAAGCCCCCTCCCACATTTTGAACTGCGAACACAGCCAACAGTGTGGGAGGGGGCTTGCTCCCGATGAGGCCCTTACAGTCACACACGACTTAAGCTGACACCCCCGCATCCGCCATCAACCCCACCCCCTCGATCGCCGTGATCGCACACTGCTCATCAATATCCGACGTATCCCCGCTGATCCCGATCGCCCCCAGCACCACCCCGGCCTGATCCCGAATCAACACCCCACCGGGTGCCGGCACTACGCTGCCCTGCCCCAGGCTATTTAACGCCGCGATAAACGCCGGCCGTTGCTGCGCATCCAGCGCCAGCAAGCGCGAGCCCTTGCCCAGCGCAATCGCGCCCCAGGCCTTGCCGATGGCGATTTGCGGGCGCAGCAGGCTGGCACCGTCTTCGCGCTGCAGGGTGATCAAGTGGCCGCCGCTGTCGAGGACCGCGATGGTCAGCGGCGCGGCCGAAAGGGTGCGGCCGGCGCTGAGGGCCTGGCTGGCCAGTTGGGTGGCAATCTTCAAGGTTAAAGCGCTCATGGTGCCGTCCTTCTTTTGTTATTGGGAAAGCGGTGGAGGTCTGTTTGATCAGATGCTCAACCAAACAAATAGAACACAATAACATTTGTTTTTGTATACAATATTTTCAAACAAAGGCTCCACACGTCGAAAAAAGCCATTCCGACGAACGCAAAGACCAATCAATAAAATGGATTGACCTGCGCCGCCCGCCGTGAATACACTTTGGACAGACACCACTTGTATACAATTACAAAACGCAAGAGGCACCAAAATCATGAGCAAAATGAGAGCAATCGAAGCCGCCGTCCTCGTCATGCGTCGTGAAGGCGTGGACACCGCCTTCGGTATCCCAGGCGCTGCGATCAACCCGCTGTATTCGGCCTTGCAGAAGGTGGGTGGCATCGATCACGTCCTTGCTCGCCACGTTGAAGGCGCCTCGCACATGGCCGAGGGGTACACCCGCACCAAGGCCGGCAATATCGGCGTGTGCATCGGCACCTCGGGCCCGGCGGGCACCGACATGGTCACCGGCCTCTACAGCGCCTCGGCCGATTCGATCCCGATCCTGTGCATCACCGGCCAGGCGCCACGGGCCCGCATGCACAAGGAAGACTTCCAGGCCGTGGACATCACCAGCATCGTCAAGCCGGTGACCAAGTGGGCGACCACCGTGCTCGAGCCGGGCCAAGTGCCATACGCCTTCCAGAAAGCCTTCTATGAAATGCGCTCCGGCCGCCCTGGCCCGGTACTGATCGACCTGCCGTTCGACGTGCAGATGGCCGAGATCGAATTCGACATCGACGCCTACCAGCCGCTGCCACTGGCCAAGCCACTGGCCACGCGCATCCAGGTCGAAAAGGCACTGGCGCTGCTGGATCAGGCTGAACGCCCGTTGCTGGTGAGCGGTGGCGGTGTGATCAACGCCGACGCCAGCGAGCTGCTGGTGGAGTTCGCCGAATTGACCGGCATCCCGGTGATCCCGACGCTGATGGGCTGGGGCACCATTCCCGACGATCACCCGCAGATGGTGGGCATGGTCGGCCTGCAAACCTCCCACCGCTACGGCAACGCGACGATGCTCAAGTCCGACGTGGTGCTGGGGATCGGTAACCGCTGGGCCAACCGCCATACCGGTTCAGTGGAGGTGTATACCGAAGGGCGTAAATTCATTCACGTCGACATCGAACCGACGCAGATTGGCCGCGTATTCACCCCGGACCTGGGCATCGTGTCCGACGCGGGCTCCGCGCTGACGATGTTTATCGAAGTAGCCCGCGAGTGGAAAGCCGCCGGCAAGCTCAAGGACCGCAGCGCTTGGCTGCATGACTGCCAGCAGCGCAAGGCGACCCTGCACCGCAAGACCCACTTCGACCACGTGCCGGTCAAGCCGCAACGGGTCTACGAAGAAATGAACCAGGTGTTCGGCAAAGACACCTGCTACGTCAGCACCATCGGCCTCTCGCAGATTGCCGGCGCGCAGTTCCTGCATGTGTACAAGCCACGCCACTGGATCAACTGCGGCCAGGCCGGCCCGTTGGGCTGGACCATTCCGGCGGCGCTGGGCGTGGTCAAGGCCGACCCGAGCCGCAAGGTGGTGGCGCTGTCCGGCGACTATGACTTCCAGTTCATGATCGAAGAGCTGGCCGTGGGCGCGCAATTCAAGCTGCCGTACATCCACGTGGTGGTGAACAACTCCTACCTGGGGCTGATCCGCCAGGCCCAGCGCGGGTTTGAAATGGACTACTGCGTGCAGTTGTCTTTCGACAACCTCAACGCGCCGGAGCTGAACGGGTATGGCGTCGACCACGTCGCGGTCGCCGAAGGCCTGGGTTGCAAGGCCCTGCGCGTGTTCGAACCGGGACAGATCGCGCCGGCGTTGCGCAAGGCCGAACAAATGATCGAGGAGTTCAAGGTGCCGGTGATCGTCGAGATCATTCTGGAGCGCGTGACCAATATCTCCATGGGCACCGAGATCAACGCCGTCAACGAATTCGAAGACCTGGCCCTGGTCGGCAACGATGCGCCGACTGCCATTTCCCTGCTCGATTAAGGAGAACCCTATGCCGCGCTTTGCCGCCAACCTGTCCATGCTGTTTACCGAGCAGGACTTCCTCGCCCGCTTCAAGGCCGCAGCCGATGCCGGTTTCCAGGGTGTCGAGTACCTGTTCCCCTACGAATTCAGCTCGGCTGACATCAAAGCCCAGCTCGACGCTCACGGCCTGACCCAGGTGCTGTTCAACCTGCCGGCCGGTGACTGGGCCAAGGGCGAACGCGGCCTGGCGTGCCACCCGGACCGGGTCGAGGAATTTCGCGCCGGGGTCACGTTGGCTATCGCCTACGCCCAGGTACTGGGCAATACCCAGATCAACTGCCTGGCGGGGATTCGGCCCCAGGGTGTGGATGATGAAACCGTGGAAAATACTTTTGTCGCCAACCTCAAGTACGCCGCCGACAAGCTGCAAGCGGCGGGCATCAAGCTGGTGATGGAGGCGATCAACACCCGCGATATCCCTGGCTTCTACCTGAACAACACAACACAAGCCCTGTCGATTCGCGAGCAGGTGGGCAGTGACAACCTGTTCCTGCAGTACGACATCTACCACATGCAAATCATGGAAGGCGACCTGGCCCGAACCATGGCCGCGCACCTGGGGGAGATCAACCACATCCAGTTGGCGGACAACCCTGGGCGCAATGAGCCGGGAACGGGGGAGATCAACTACCGCTTCCTGTTCGAACATCTGGACCGCATCGGGTACGCGGGCTGGGTCGGCTGTGAGTACAAGCCGTTGACCACTACCGAAGCGGGTTTGGGCTGGCTTAAAACCCACAATGCCATCTAACAAACACCACATAAGAAGAGGCATTCATCATGGCTAAAATCGGATTTATCGGCACCGGCATCATGGGCCAACCCATGGCCGCGAACCTGCAGAAAGCCGGGCATCAACTGTTTCTTTCCGAGCACCACGGCAAGGCGCCGGCCGAGCTGATCAGCGCCGGCGCAGTGGCCTTGGCCAACCCGCAGCAAGTCGCCCAGGAAGCCGAGTTCATTATCGTCATGGTCCCCGATACCCCGCAGGTCGACGACGTGCTGTTCCGCGCCGACGGCGTGGCCGCGGGCCTGTCGCCGCACAAGGTGGTGATCGACATGAGTTCGATCTCGCCCACCGCCACGAAAGCGTTTGCCGCCAGGATCAATGAAACCGGCGCGCAGTACCTTGATGCACCGGTGTCCGGCGGTGAAGTCGGCGCCAAGGCCGGCACCTTGAGCATCATGGTCGGTGGCGAGCCGCAGACCTTCGAACGCGCCCTGCCGCTGTTCCAGAGCATGGGCAAGAACATCACCCTGGTGGGCGGCAATGGCGACGGCCAGACCGCCAAAGTGGCCAACCAGATCATCGTCGCGCTGAATATCCAGGCAGTGGCCGAAGCGCTGCTGTTTGCCTCCAGGAACGGCGCCGACCCGGCCAAGGTGCGTGAAGCGCTGATGGGCGGCTTTGCCTCATCGAAGATCCTCGAAGTGCATGGCGAACGCATGATCAAGGGCACCTTCGATCCGGGCTTTCGCATCAACCTGCACCAGAAGGACCTGAACCTGGCCCTGGCCGGTGCCAGGGAACTGGGAATCAACCTGCCGAACACCGCCGGCACCCAGCAGGTGTTCAGCACGTGCGCGGCGATTGGCGGCGGGAATTGGGACCACTCGGCGTTGATCAAGGGGCTGGAGCATATGGCGAACTTCTCGATTCGCGATAAATAACCCCCCGTTGAAATGGCTGCACCTCTAATAACAAAAATCCCCCGGGAGCCCGCTTATGTCGGTCGATCCGCAACACCTGCTTCGCGAGCTGTTTGCCACAGCCATCGACGCCGCCCACCCCCGGCACGTCCTTGAACCCTACCTGCCGGCCGACCGTAGCGGCCGTGTGATCGTGATCGGCGCCGGCAAGGCGGCGGCCGCCATGGCGCTGGTCGTCGAGAACTGCTGGCAGGGCGACGTCTCGGGCCTGGTGGTGACCCGCTACGGCCATGGCGCGCCGTGCCAGAAAATCGAAGTGGTCGAAGCCGCCCACCCGGTGCCCGATGCCGCCGGCCTTGCAGTGGCCAAGCGCGTGCTGGAACTGATCAGCAACCTCGGCGAAGACGACCGGGTGATTTTCCTGCTCTCCGGCGGCGGTTCCGCCTTGCTGGCGCTGCCCGCCGAAGGCATCAGCCTGGCCGACAAGCAGGCCATCAACAAAGCCCTGCTCACCTCCGGCGCCACCATTGGCGAGATGAATTGCGTGCGCAAGCACCTCTCGGCGATCAAGGGCGGTCGGCTGGCCAAGGCCGCCTGGCCGGCAATGGTCTACACCTACGCGATTTCCGATGTGCCGGGCGACCAGGCCACGGTCATCGCCTCCGGCCCCACGGTCGGCGACCCGAGCACCTCGCAACAGGCGCTGGCGATCCTCAAGCGCTACGGCATCGACGCACCGGCCGCCGTGCGCAACTGGTTGCAGAATCCGGCCTCGGAAACCGTCAAGCCCGGCGACCCAGTGCTCGCCCGCAGCTACTTCCAGCTGATCGCGCGCCCGCAACAATCGCTGGAAGCGGTGGCGGTGAAAGCGCGCCAGGCCGGTTTCAGCCCGCTGATCCTCGGCGACCTGGAAGGCGAAGCGCGGGAGGTGGCCAAAGTACACGCCGGCATCGCGCGGCAAATCGTGCAGCACGGCCAGCCGCTGGCGGCGCCGTGCGTGATCCTCTCGGGCGGTGAAACCACCGTCACCGTGCGCGGCGCCGGCCGTGGCGGACGCAACGCCGAATTCCTGCTGAGCCTGACCGACAGCCTCAAAGGCCTGCCCGGCGTGTACGCCCTGGCCGGTGACACAGACGGCATCGACGGTTCCGAAGACAACGCCGGCGCGATCATGACCCCGTGCAGCTATGCGCGAGCCGAAGCCCTGGGCCTGTCGGCCAGCGACGAGCTGGATAACAACAACGGTTATGGCTACTTCGCCGCCCTCGACGGCTTGATCGTTACCGAGCCGACCCGCACCAATGTCAACGACTTGCGTGCCATCCTGATCCTTGAGACTGCCCACCATGACGCCTGACAGGAAGGTCAAGATCCTCGCCACCCTCGGCCCGGCCACCAACGGTATCGACGACATCCGCGAGCGGGTGCACGCCGGGGTGAATATCTTCCGCCTCAACTTCAGCTGCGTTGACCATGCCGATCACGCCCGGCGCTACCAACGGATTCGCCAGGTGGATGAGGTGTGCTCCACAGCGCTGGAGATTGCCCAGGCCCAGGGCATGGCGCAGCGCGGGCAGGCGGGGTCGACCAACTCCTTGCGTATAGAGACGCTGATCCAGCGCCTGTAGAGGCCCCATCGGGGTGTAGAACCCCTCCCACATTGGACGGCATTCACACATCTAACTATGTGAACCCAATCAAGTGTGGGAGGGCTTGCCTCCGATGGGCCCAACTCGGTCCCACTGAATACCCATCATGCACAACCCAACCTGCCCCGACTGGGCCGAAGCCCTGCTCAACGGCTTCAGCCAGATTTTCCTGCAACGCCATCCGCTGTGCGGCCTGCTGTGCCTGTTGGCGATCCTGATCGGCGCTCCGGCCTTGTTTGGCGGAGCGTTGCTGGGTGGCGTCGCGGGGTTGCTCACGGCCCAGCGTCGCGACTATCCCAAGGCCGAGCGGCAGGCCGGGCTGTATAGCTATAACGGCGTATTGCTGGGCCTGTTGATCAGCCAGCATTTCGCCTGGTCAGCGTTGTTGCCGCCGCTGATCCTCGCGTGCGGCGGCTTGAGCGCGATCCTCACGCGGCAGTGGTTGAAACACGCTACGCAGCCCGACGACCTGCCCGCCTACACCGCGCCCTTTGTCGGCCTGGGTTGGCTGCTGTTGGGCAGCGTTCCGCACAGTACCTTGGCCCTGAGCGAGGCCGATACCCTGGCTGCGCTCGGCGCGCCGTTCACCGGCCTGGCGCAAATCATGCTGCTGGACCAGCCGCTGGCAGGCGCGCTGATTGCCCTCGGCCTGTGGCTGGCGAACCGGCGCGCCGCGGTCTGGGCCGTGATCGGCGCCAGCAGCGGCGTACTGATCGCCCTGTTGCTGGACGAAACCACCGCCGCCCTCCTCGGCCTGCACAGCTACAACCCGGCTCTCGCGGCCCTGGCGCTGAGCCAGGCACGGCACCAACCGTGGCTGCCGCTGCTCGGCATCCTCCTGGCGATCGTCTTCACACCGGGCTTTGCCGCCCTGCACCTGCCCGCACTCACCGCGCCGTTTATCCTCGCCTGCTGGCTGGTACGTGCCGGCGGCCGAATACTCAGGAAACCCCGCATGGACAGCCCCTTCGAATCCCCCTAGGCTTGCTCGATATTCGATTCAGGCGGGTTTTATGGACAGCAATAACGACTGGCGTCAGCGGCTCTACGTCATGGTTTTTCAAAGCGACACCGTCGCCGGGCGGCGCTTTGACGGCATCCTGCTGTTGATCATCCTCGCCAGTCTGGTGATCGTGATGCTCGACAGCATCGACCAGGTCCACCAGAACTACGCCGATGTGCTGGCCTACATTGAATGGGGCTTCACGCTGATCTTCCTGATCGAGTACGGGTTGCGCCTGTACTGCTCGCCCAAGCCGTTGCGCTACGCCTTCAGCTTTTACGGGCTGGTGGATTTGCTTGCCATCGTGCCCGGCATCCTTGCGCTGTATTACAGCGACGCGCAGTACCTGCTGATCATCCGCATCATCCGGATGCTGCGGATTTTCCGCGTGCTCAAGCTCAGCCCGTACCTCAAGCAGGCCAACTACCTGATGGCGGCGCTGCGCGGCAGCAAGCAGAAGATCGTGGTGTTCCTGGTCAGCGTGTGCACCCTGGTGACGGTGTTCGGCACCTTGATGTATGTGATTGAAGGCCCGGAGCACGGCTTCACCAGTATCCCCAAGGGCATCTATTGGGCGATCGTGACGCTGACGACCGTGGGCTTTGGCGATATCGTGCCCAAGACGCCGTTGGGCCAGGTGATTTCGTCGCTGGTGATGATCACCGGTTACTCGATCATCGCCGTGCCCACGGGTATTTTTACTGCCGAGCTGGCCAGTGCCATGCGCGGTGAACAACTGCAACACGACTGCCCGGTGTGCAGGAAAAACAGCCATGAGCCCAACGCGGCATTCTGTTCGCGCTGTGGCAGCGCCCTTTTTAAGAAAGTGGAATAAGCAAAGTTCTTTTTAATCTTTAAGCGACTAAGTGCCCCCGGCTATAGTCGCTGGCAATGTGCCTCCCCTCTTCTCCCGAACAACAAGGAATGAGCAGTGAAAAAACTCGTAAGCGCCTCTCTCCTGGCCGCCGGCCTTGCCCTGGCGGGCGTCGTCCAGGCCGCCCCGGTCACTCTGCTCAACGTCTCCTACGACGTGATGCGCGATTTCTACAAGGACTACAACACCGCCTTCCAGAAGCACTGGGAAGCCGAGCACCCGAATGACAAGCTGACCCTGCAGATGTCCTTCGGCGGTTCCAGCAAACAAGCGCGCTCGGTAATCGACGGCCTGCCGGCTGACGTGATTACCATGAACATGGCCACCGACATCAACGCCCTGGTCGACAACGGCAAACTGGTGCCGGACAACTGGGTCAGCCGCCTGCCGAACAACAGCGCGCCGTTCACCTCGGCCACTGTGTTCATCGTGCGCAAGGGCAACCCGAAAGCCCTGAAAGACTGGCCGGACCTGTTGAAAGATGGCGTGCAAGTAATCGTGCCCAACCCGAAAACCTCGGGTAACGGCCGCTACACCTACCTGTCGGCCTGGGGTTATGTGCTCAAGAACGGCGGCGATGAAGAGAAGGCCAAGGCCTTTGTCGGCAAGCTGTTCAAACAGGCGCCAGTGCTGGACACCGGTGGCCGTGCCGCCACCACCACGTTCATGACCAACCAGATCGGCGACGTGCTGGTGACCTTCGAGAACGAAGCGGAAATGATCGCGCGGGAATTCGGCCGTGACCAGTTCGAAGTGGTCTACCCAAGCGTCTCCGCCGAAGCCGAGCCGCCGGTGTCGGTGGTGGATAAAGTGGTCGAGAAGAAAGGCACCCGCGTGGCGGCTGAAGACTACCTGAAGTACCTGTGGTCGCCGGAAGGCCAGGAAATCGCCGCCAATAACTACCTGCGCCCACGTGATCCGAAGGTGCTGGCCAAGTACACCGACCGCTTCCCGAAAGTCGACTTCCTGTCGGTAGAGAAGACCTTTGGTGACTGGCGCACCGTGCAGAAAACCCACTTCAATGATGGTGGCGTTTTCGACCAGATCTACAGCGGCCAGTAACCCGACCTGACTGAATAAACTCGGTCAACATGTGAGAGGGGGCTTGCCCCTCCCACATTTGGATCTGTGTTTTGCAGTTACATCGGCGGCGTCACGCCATCCTTGCCGGCTGAGATAGCTTGGGCAGTGATTTTCCCATCCGCCCCCTGCGCCGCAAACAACACCACCTTCACCCCCGGCTTGAGCAAGCTGCGGTCCCCCGGTTCCAGGTTGACGATCGGCACATCCTCCGGCACCACGATCTTCTGTTCGCCGCCTTTGTATTTCACGGTCAACGTCCGCCCTTTGCTGACCACCAGGTCGCCGACAGTGCCGTTGGTCATGCTGCTACCTTCCTTCAGGTCAAACGCCCGATGCCCGTCGCCGGTGCCGGCCATGGCCGGTGGGAACACATGCACTTCCAGCGCCGTCAGGGTGCCGTCGGCGTTGGGCATGGCGGCCGAGCCGATGTAGCTGCCAGGTTTGATTTCATCGATCTTGGCCAGGGTGACGGCGCGCACCTGGGTCGCTTGGGTCAGGTGCACGGTGACTTCTTCACCGCTGTTGACCTTGACGTGCAGGGCGTCGCCGTCGACTGCCGTGATGGCGCCACGCACACCGACGCGCGGCGCCTCGGCCGCATTCGCCAGCCCCACCGCCATCGCGGCGGCAAGGGTGGAAGCCAGGAGCATCTTGTTCAACGTGATCTTCATTGCAATGGATTTCCTGTTTCGGCAATTGGGACTGACTGTATCATTGCCGTTCGCGCAGAAAATTAACGATTCACTCATCATTACCGGGCATGAGTGTTATCACTGCCGGCGGCCTACCCGGGCTACGGTGTTGTCTTTAGGCTCGCCTCACTTTCCCTCGCTTTTATGAGAACACCATGAACGCTACTTCCCACGCTACAAGCACCATGACCCGGAGCATGGTGATGCTGTTTGCGTTTTGCTGCGGCGCCATCGTCGCCAACATCTACTACGCCCAGCCGATCATCGAACTGATCGCACCGGACGTCGGCCTCACCCCCGCGATGGCCAGCCTGATCGTGTCGCTGACGCAGATCGGCTATGCCCTCGGCCTGTTTTTCCTGGTTCCCCTGGGTGACCTGCTGGAAAACCGCAAGTTGATGATCATCACGACCGTGGTGGCAATTGCCAGCCTGTTGGGCGCGGCCTTTACCGAACAACCGAACCTGTTCCTGCTGGTGTCGTTGCTGATCGGTTTCAGTTCGGTGTCGGTCCAGATCCTGATCCCGCTGGCCGCACACCTGGCGCCCGCCGAGTCTCGGGGTCGGGTGGTCGGCAGCATCATGGGCGGCCTGCTGCTGGGCATCCTGCTGGCACGGCCAGTGTCCAGCGTCGTGGCTGACCATTTTGGCTGGCGCGCGATGTTCATGGCCGCAGCCGCGTTGATGGCGCTGATCAGCGTGGTGCTGATGCTGACCATCCCCAAGCGCCAACCGGATCACAGTGCCAGTTATGGCCAACTGCTGCGCTCCCTGGGCACCCTGCTGCGTGAACAACCGCTGCTGCGCCAACGCGCGTTTTACCAAGGCTGCATGTTCGCCACGTTCAGCCTGTTCTGGACCGCCGCCCCGCTGGAACTGGTGCGCAACCACGGCCTGAGCCAGACCCAGATCGCGATCTTCGCCCTGGTCGGTGCCATCGGCGCCATTGCCGCCCCCATCGCCGGGCGCCTGGCCGATGCCGGCCACACCCACCGCGCGTCGCTGCTGGCCATGGTGTTTGCAGTGTTGAGCTTCCTGCCGGCCTTTGTACACCCGCTGTACAGCGTGATCGGCCTGGCGGTGACCGGCGTGGTCCTGGACTTCTGCGTGCAGATGAACATGGTCCTCGGTCAACGCGCCATCTACGCCCTTGACGCCAACAGCCGCAGCCGTTTGAACGCGCTGTACATGACCAGCATCTTCATCGGCGGTGCCTTCGGCTCGGCGATTGCCAGCAGCGTGTACGAACACGGCGGCTGGCTGGGTGTGATGCTGGTGGGCAGCGCGTTTCCGCTGGTGGCGTTGTTGCGGTTCCTGAGCGCCTCGCGCCGGGGAGCCGTCGCCACAGCCTGATTGCCCTTAAGAACGCACCAACTTCTCCAAAGCCGCATCCGCCAGAAATGACGAGCGGCTTTTGACCTTGTGCTCTCGCACATACCGGTCGATTCGCTGAATGACATAACCGGGCAAGGTCACATTGACCTTCTCGGTCTTGCCCAGATAGGGCGAGATGTCCAGCTCCAGCATGCCCCAGCCCATCCCGACATAGTCTTCGTGGGTGTGATGATTGGCCACCGATGTTGGCATCGGAATCACCCCACCCTCCGCGGCGATCTCCTGCAGCAGGATGTGCGCGACTTCCACAGCGGCGTTGTACGCCTCTTCGAAACTGTCCCCGGCAGTGGCTGCGCCTGGAATATCGGGGATCTGGATACCGGTGGCGGTGAAGTCATCGCCCCATTCGATACAGATTGGGTATTGCATGAATGCTCTCCTTAAAACTGAAACAGCCCGGCGCGTTTCCTGATGCTTCTGACGGTGCCCAAGGGCAGATCCTTCTTCGGATGCGGCACCGGGATCGTGTACGGGTTATAGCGGTGGGTAAAAATATGATGACTGCCCGTGACCCGATCCAGCACCCAACCCGCCTCTTGCAGCTCCTTGATCAATAGCCTGCTCTGCACCCCAGCCTCCTTGGCTTGGCCCGAATAAAAGTAACCCTAGAGTTATCTTTACTCAAGCACAGATTGGGTCAGCCTGACTGACGGGTGTTTTGCCCCATGTTGAAAACCGCCAACCGGATGACACCCCATGGGCATTACCCTTAGGCTGGTACGCCGCGCTGCATCGCGATGCGCCCAATCCAGCAAGGAACACCCGATGGACCGTCTCACCGCCATGGAAACCTTCGTCCACGTTGTCGAGACCGGCTCGTTCTCTGCCGCGGCCAAGCGCCTGGGCATCGGCCAACCGGCCGTGTCCAAGAGCGTCGCGCAATTGGAGGCACGCCTGGCGGTACGCTTGGTGATGCGTTCGACAAGGGGTCTGACGCCAACCGAGGCGGGGCTGGCGTTTTTCGATAAAGCCAAGCGCGCCATTGATGAAGCCAACGCGGCCGACGAGGCTGCGCGCGGTGCAGGCTCCGGGCTCTCGGGGAACCTGCGGATCAGCGCGCCGGTGACCTTCGCACGCCTGCACATCATTCCGCACCTGGGGCCGTTCCTGGCGCAATATCCGGGGATGAACGTGGACGTGGTGCTCGATGACCGCAGCCTCAACCTGGTGGAGGAAGGCATCGACGTCGCCCTGCGCATGGGCAACCTGAATGACTCAAGCCTTACGGCGCGCAAGATTGGCGAATCGCCCTGCGTCATCCTCGGCACCCCGGCCTACTTCGCACGCTTCGGCGAACCCGCCACCCCCGCCGATCTGATGCAACACCAGGCAATCATCTATACCCGCGCTGAAGGCTCACACTGGCGCTTCAGCCAAGGCGACAGCCAATACCCCATCGTCGCCCATGGCCGCGTGCATGTCACCGCAGCAGAAGGGGTGCGCGCCGCCGTGCTGAGTCATCTGGGGCTCACCCTGTCGTCCTCCTGGATGTTCGCGCCGGAGCTGGCCAGCGGCGAGGTCAAGACGGTACTGACCGACTGGGAATTGCCGCCCAGGGATCTATGGGCGGTATTCCCCACCGGGCGTATGGCCAGTGCCAAGGCGCGGGCATTTGTGGAGTATGTGCAGGCGCTGATCAAGGCTTGACGACGCGCTGCAGTATCTGCAGCAATGTCGACAATATCTTGACGATTACCTCGTTCAATGCCGAAAGGGCATCGGTTTTCGACTCAGGCGGTGAAGGTGACGGTAAGGGCGCAGGTGCAGGTAACGGTGAAGGTGGCGTCGGGGCAGGCAGCGGCCTGACCTGCGGCTTTTGCCCTTGCCACAGCACGTCCCCGGGTTTGATCTGGCCGACGCTCTTGACCATGAAATCGGTATTGCCGCGGCCCTTCAGGTCAATCTCCAGGCTGGAGCGGCCGGTGGCGGCGTCGTGTTTGAGCACAGCCTCGCCTGCCCGGCCACTGAAGCGATCAGTAAACACCAGGGCGCCGATACCTGCTTCTTTCAAGACACCCGCGACGTCGAGCTTATCGGTGCCGCTGGTGAAGTCCTCAATAAGGTCCGGCTGCTGCGAGGTGGAGTCACTGGCCTTATCGTAGGTAAACGTGTCTGCACCACCACCACCGCGCAACGTGTCAGCCCCCGCCCCGCCCTTGAGCCGGTTGTCGGCGTCATTGCCGGTCAGCACATCCCGTCCGGAACCGCCGATGGCGTTTTCAACTGTAACGCCTTTGGCGATCGAAACATTGCCCTTCAAACCGCCTACATCAGAAAACGATTCGGCCTTCAAATTGATGTTCTGGTTTTGGGAAAACCCGGAAAAATCCAGGGTATCGTCACCGCCGCCATCCCAGACGCAAAAGATGGGTTTATCGCTGGCGCTGGTGAGGGTCATGGCTTCGCGGTCGGTATTGGAATTGAAGCCGTAGGTCGTGTCGGTGTTGCGGGTTTGGTGATTGGCCCCATATAGCCGCTGAACCGCAGCGATGTCGTCCATCATCGGGGCAGAAGGGTTCGAATTCCGAAAGTCGTGGCCGGCCTGGTTTTTCTCCGACCAGTAACTCATCACACTGCGTGCCTTTGTATCACCGGCATACACGGCGCCACTGTTGTAATCAGAACCGCCGCCGTTGTAGTTGCCCGGATGCTGCAGGCCGATGGCGTGGCCGATTTCATGCACGGCGGTCACTGAAAAGTGGCTGCCTAACGCAGGCGAACTACTTTCTCGCAGGGTGCCAACCGTGGCCGTGGTGCTGGCAGTGGAGCGCGTGGGTGAGGTGGCGACGCCACGGTCACCGCGCGGGTTGTTTTTGATATGTACTGTGCCGTCGGCGCCGGCGGCCCGCTCCTTGAAACTGATGTTGGCCACGTCCTCCCAGGATTGCGCCGCCTGGCGCACACGGCGTTGCTGCGCGGCGCTGAACGTCGGGTCTACCGTATAGGAGAGGTCGATCCGCTTGTCGCTATTACGGTCGTGGAAGTGCAGGTTGTCGCGGGTGATGTGCTTTCCGGCCTGCTCCGTCGTGAAGGTGGGTTTGCGACTGGCGCCCACACCGAAGGGGCCGGGATCGGAAGGTGGTAAATTTTCAAGCGAGAAGCTTAGCGGATAACGTTCAGAGTTAATCATGGGACAGTGCGCTCTTGAGAGTGAGTGAATGAGCCGAATCAATCAGCATCGGGGCAGTAACCTCCCATGCAGAAAACCCTCGGAACAGCACTGATTTAGTTCGCACTGAAACATTCTAACGTGGCGCAACATGCGCTAAGAGACGCAATAAAACACTTTCAATTTAAACAACTGAACACACACTTTCGCGTAAAAAAACTTATTGGTTTATCAAGAAAAAAACGAAATCCTACAAAACTGTCCTGATTCGGCTACGCAAAATCCGCCCGCCCCCAGATACATGCACTTAACCTTTTCCGACGAGTTCTCAGCATGTCAGAATCTCGCCGCTTGACATGACCTTATGCTAAAGCGCAGGTCACCGCGCGTCATCGGTGCCGAGCAGGCTCAGACGCATACCGAGTGCCCCTGGCTCAGGCAACACAGCAAGCGTTCGACCGTGTGTTCCAGTGGGCCGGAGTTATCCAACACGAACAACCCGGCGCCATTGCCGGCGATCAGCTCTTGGGTAAACCGCGCATTGCGCGCCAGGCGCGCCTCGATATCCGCCAAAGACTCACGGCCCCGCGCTATTAAGCGCTGGCGCAAGACGGCTTGATCCACCGTCAGCAACAGCACCAACACCTCCGGATAGCGCTCGCGGGTCTGCGCCAGGTGTGCGCGTGAGCCGTTGACCAGCACGTCTTCCCCCGTCGCCAGCCATTCGTCGATGACCTCAGGGATGCCGTAAGACAACCCGTTGGCGTGCCAGCTGAGGGCAAACGCGCCCTCGGCCTGCATCACTGCGAACTGCTCCGGGCTTACGCCCCGGGCCGCCTCGCCCACCGCTTCCGCCGAGCGCGTGATCACGCGGCGCACAATCCGGCAACCGCGCTCGGCCAACCGCGGGCGTGCAGCCTCCAGCAGGCTGTCCTTGCCCGAACCCGATGGCCCGATGAGATAGATCAACCTGCCCACCATCAAAACACCCTCTTCGCTTGTCGCCAGACGTGTTGCACCACAGGAAGCCCTTCGCGGCTCCTGGCTTGGACCAGGTCGGCGCGCAGGCCAATGGCGATTTTCCCCGCACTGGAAAGTATATCCAGCAATCCCTCGGCAGCCAGACCTGCGGCGGCCACATTACCGAAGTGCCGCTCCAATATTTGCTAGGCGTAGTGCTTGCTCAACCCTGACGGGTTGGTGAGGTTTTTTGAAAGTCACCTGTGGCGGTGATTCAGTGCGTTTCAAAGGGCGAGACAGCCTGTTCCCTGCCCCGCTCGGTCAGTTCCGGGTCGAGTGCACCGAGGTAGCGGTGTTCCGCGTTGGCCCACGTTTCGCCGTGGCGTATGACGTAGAGGTTCATGAGGGTCCGTCTTGTTGAAGGGTGGGGAGTTAAGCTGGTCCTGATGATATTGCCGACTATCGCATAATGATCGTTCCCATGCTCCGCGTGATCAATCAAATCAGCGATCAGGCTTGGTCGCCTGGATTAGAATGGCGCACAGTGCCGCGCAAGCGGCATTATTGTGTTCGCGTTATGGCGACCTATGCGTGGGAGGGCTTAGCCGAGCACTTGGATGATTCAAGCCGCAAGCAGGTGCTGGCTGTGGGTGCGGCACTGCAGCGGGAGTGCCCTGTGGCTTGATGGCTGAGGATATCTCCTGTGGGAGGGGGCTTGCTCCCGATAGAGGTATGTCAGTCAGACATTCATTAACTGAAACACCGCTATCGGGGGCAAGCCCCTCCCACATTTGCCCTCCAGTGTTTAGAAGAATGGGGTTCACAGGCATGAAAAAGGCGACCCGAAGGTCGCCTTTTGTCATTGCGCGTACTGCTTGCTCAACCCCGGCGGCACGCCCTGCACGTCGGTGTCTTCCCAGGGCCCGTTGGGGCTGATGGAGCGGCTCCAGCCGTTGCTCCAGCGGTAGTAGGTGCGCTGGCGGTAGAAGGTGTCGGGCTGGTCGTCCAGCACGTACACCTGCATCTTGCCGTCCCAGTGGCTGGCCGCGCCCGGTGGTGGGGCGAAGGTCGGCGATTTGGTCGGCAGTGGCTTCGGCGGCGGGGTCACCGGGCCCGAAGGCGTGGTGCTTGGCTGGGTGGATGGGCCTGACGGCGGAATGGTCGGGCCGGTCGGCGCGGGAGGTGGGCGGTGGACCGCACAGGCGCTCAGGCCCAATACCAGGCTGAGCAGGGTGATGCGTGCAAATGCGGTCATAGGCGTTTCCTCGAATTACTTGTCCGGACTGTCGATGGTCAGCTGCTGCAGTGCAGTGGTGGTGCTGGCCAAGGGTTGGCTGCGGCCGATCCACTCGCCAGTGGTCGGTTGACCGGCCCGGGATATGCGCGCAACCAGTTGGACTTCGGGGAAGTTGGACAGTTTCAACTGCGGCATCATCGCGTCGGCATCGCCGAGTTCGACGGTGACGGGCAACTCGGCAACGGTGACGCGCTTGGCCGCCAAGGGGGCCGGCGGGCCTTTTACCGCGCGGGCGAAGATGAATACGCTGTCGGTTGGCAGGGCCTTGGCCTTGACCTCGGCGGACAGGTCCACGCGGACTTTCATCACCGCCTTTTGCGCAACGGTGCCGCCGCTTTCCTTGAGCTTCTCGGCGGCACGGTCGATGCCGCCTTGCAGCGCCACGCGGGAATTGTCTTGCGGTGGCAGTTGCGCCAGCAAGCGGCTCCAGTAGTCGATTGCCTCTTGATAACGCTGGCCTTCGAAGGCGGCGATACCGAGCAGGCCGAGACTGGTGACTTCGTTCGGGTCGAGCTTCAAGGCTTCGTCGGTCAGCGCCTGGACCTTGGGCGACCACTGTTTATTGTCGGCAAAGTACTGCGCCTGGGCCCATTGCCCCAGCAGTTCCGGCTGACGCCCGGCCAAAGCCACGGTGCGTTCGAAGACCTTGGCGGCATCGGCGGAACGATCCTGGGCCATATAGGCGCGGCCGAGGAAGTACAAACCTTCCGCCGAGTCCGGTTGGGCGGCGGCGGCGCGTTCCAGGCGCTGGGTCATGTCTTCCATGGACACCGGCGGCTGGGAAAATTCGCGGGTCAGTTCAACCTTGTCGCTGGCGCCGAAGTGCATATACAGGCCAAGACCAAGCACCGGGACGAGGACGGCGGCGAGCAACGGCAGCGGTTTGCCCAGGCGTGATTCGCGGGGTTTTTCCACGCCTTCGGTGTCGGCCAGCAGCTCGCGGGCGGCTTCGGCGCGGCCGGTGTCGAGCTGCGCGGCGTTGAGCACGCCTTCGTCCTGCTGCACTTGCAGCTCGGCCACACGTTCTTGGTAAAGCGCCACGTTCAGCGCGGTGCGATCCTCTTCACGCTGGGCACGGCGGCCGCGCAATACAGGGATCAACAGGAAACTCAGGGCAATCAGAAGCAGCAAGCCGGCTGCGAGCCAGAAATCAATCATCAGTCTTGGTGTCCAGCAATTGGTCGAGGCGTTGGCGCTCTTCGGGGGATAGCGCGTCGGAACCATCGGTAGGCGCGGCGCGGCGACGGCGGACGATCACGGCCATGACGACCACGCCGGCCAGCAGCAGCCCGGCGGGGCCGAACCAGAGCAGCGCGGTCTTGCCGGTGAGGGCCGGTTTGTAGCGCACGAAATCACCGTAGCGGTCGACCATGAAGTCGATGATCTGCTGGTTGTCCTTGCCCTCCCCCAGCATGCGGAAGATTTCTTTGCGCAGGTCGGCGGCGATGGGCGCGTTGGAGTCGGCGATGTCCTGGTTCTGGCACTTGGGGCAGCGCAGCTCCTTGGTCAATTCGCGGAAACGCTCGCGGTCACCGTCCTTGGCGAATTCGTAAGTGTCGATGGCGGCGTGGGCCACCCCGGCCAAGCCCAGCGCCAGGACGGCAGCGGCTAACAGGCGCTTCATGGCTTGGCCTCGTCGACCAGCGCCTGGTACTTGGCGGCCAGTTGCTCGCGCCACACCACTTCGTCGATCACGCCGACGTATTTGTCGCGGATCACACCTTTGGCGTCGATAAAGAAGGTTTCCGGGGCGCCGTACACGCCGAGGTTCAAACCGAGGTTGCCGTCTTCATCACGAATATCCAGCTGGTACGGGTTGTGGAACTCCGCCAGCCACTTCAAGGCCGCTGCATTGTCGTCCTTGTAGTTGATGCCGTAGATCACCACGCCCTTCTCGGCCAGCTTGTTCAGCACCGGGTGCTCGACGCGGCAGGAGATGCACCAGGTGCCCCACACGTTGACCAGCGCCGGTTTGCCGAGCAGGTCGGCCTGGGTCAGGGTCTTGTCACCCTGCACGGTCGGCAGGCTGAACGCGGGGAACGGCTTGCCGATCATCGCCGAGGGCAGTTCGGCCGGGTCCAGGTACAAGCCGCGATACAGAAACACCGCTACCACCAGGAACAATGCCAGCGGCAACACCATCAACCAACGCTTCATACCGCCGCTCCTTGCATGCCCAGCGCTTCACGCACCCGGCTCTTGACCTTGACCCTATACCTGCGGTCCAGCGCCGCGAGCAAACCACCAAAGCCGGTGAGCAAACCACCGAACCAGATCCAGCGCACGAACGGTTTCACATGCACGCGCACGGCCCAGGCGCCATCGCCCAGGGGCTCACCCAAGGCCACATAGAGGTCACGGGTGAAACCGGCATCGATGCCGGCTTCGGTCATCATCGAGCTTTGTACGGTGTACAGGCGTTTTTCCGGGTGTAGCACGGCGATCTCTTTACCGTTACGGACTACGCGCACGGTGCCTTTGTCTGACGTGAAGTTCGGCCCTTCGAAGTGCTTGGCGCCGTCGAAGATGAAGTGGTAACCGGCCAGGTCCATGGACTCGCCCGGCGCCAGGCGCAGGTCGCGCTCGGCACTGTTCTGGCTGGACAGCACCACGCCGAGGGCGCACACGGCGATGCCGATGTGGGCGATCTGCATGCCCCAGTAGCTGCGGGTCAGGGTCGGCAGGCCTTTGACCAGGCCTTTGTGGCGGGTCTTGTCGAAGATGTCACGCACACCGGCCAGCAACACCCAGGCGGCGAGCAGGAAGGTGGCGAGCACCGCCCAGTTGAAGTCGCCATAGGCAATGCCGGCGACCACGGCCAGGGCCACGCTGCCGAGCAGCACCGGCATCAACATGCCGACCAGCCATTTGACCGGGGTGTCCTTCCAGCGCACCAGCATGCCGACCGCCATCACCACCATCAACAGGCCCATCAACGGGATAAACAACGCGTTGAAGTACGGCGGGCCGACGGACAGTTTGGCGCCGCTCAGGGCATCCAGCACCAAGGGGTACAAGGTGCCGAGCAGGATCATCGACGCGGCCACCACCAACACCAGGTTATTGCCCAGCAGCAGGGTTTCCCGCGACCACAGGTTGAAGCCGACCTGGCTCTTGACCACCGGCGCGCGCAGGGCGAACAGGGTGAGGGAGCCGCCGACCACAAACAGCAGGAAGATCAGGATGAACACGCCGCGCTCCGGGTCGGAGGCGAAGGCATGCACCGAGGTCAACACGCCCGAACGCACGAGGAAGGTGCCGAGCAGGCTGAGGGAAAATGCCGCGATGGCCAGCAACACGGTCCAGCTCTTGAACACGCCGCGTTTTTCGGTGACGGCCAACGAGTGAATCAGTGCGGTACCCACCAGCCATGGCATGAACGAGGCGTTTTCCACCGGGTCCCAGAACCACCAGCCGCCCCAGCCGAGTTCGTAGTAGGCCCACCACGAACCGAGGGTGATGCCGATGCCGAGGAAGGCCCAGGCGACGATGGTCCAAGGCCGCGACCAGCGCGCCCACGCCGCATCAAGGCGCCCGCCGAGCAAGGCGGCGATGGCGAAGGCAAAGGCCACGGAGAAACCGACATAGCCCATGTAGAGCATCGGCGGGTGCACGATCAGGCCGATGTCTTGCAGCAGCGGGTTGAGGTCGTGACCGTTCGCCGGGATCTGCGGCAGGATGCGGGTGAACGGGTTGGAGGTCATGATCAGGAACAGCAGGAAGCCGATGCTGATCATGCCCATCACCGCCAGCACCCGGGCGAGCATGACTTGCGGCAACTGGCGCGAAAACACCGACACCGCGAAGGTCCAGCCCCCGAGGATCAACGCCCACAACAGCAGCGAGCCTTCGTGGGCGCCCCACACCGCGCTGAACTTGTAGTACCAGGGCAAGGCGCTGTTGGAGTTATTGGCCACATAAGCGACGGAAAAGTCGTCGGTCATAAAGGCGTAGGTCAGGCAGCCAAACGCGAACACCAGGAACGCACACTGGCCCCAGGCGGCCGGCTGCGCCAGGCTCATCCACAGGCGGTCACCACGCCAGGCGCCGAGCAACGGCACCACGGCCTGGACGATGGCAAAGCACAGGGCGAGGATCATCGCCAACTGGCCCAGCTCCGGAATAAACAGTGCGGACGTCATGGCTTAGCCCTCCTTGGCGGGGGTGGGTGCGGACTGGCCGCTGTCCTTGAGGGCTTTGGTCACCTCAGGCGGCATGTATTTCTCATCGTGCTTGGCCAGCACTTCATCGGCCACCACCACGCCGTCGGCGTTGAGCTTGCCCAGGGCGACGATGCCCTGGCCTTCGCGGAACAGGTCCGGGAGGATACCGCGATAAGTGATGGTCACGGCCTTGTTGAAATCGGTGACCACGAAGGTGACGTCGAGGGAATCGCCGGAGCGCTTCAGGGAGCCCTTCTCCACCATGCCGCCGGCGCGGATGCGCGTGTCCAGCGGCGCTTCGCCGTTGGCGATCTGGGTCGGGGTGTAGAACAGGTTGATGTTCTCCCGCAGGGCGCTCATCGCCAGGCCCACGGCAATACTGACGCCGGCCAGAATGGCAAGGATGATCAACAGACGCTTTCTACGCAGCGGATTCACTTTTCGGTCTCCCGGCGCAGACGACGCGCCTCTTGTTGCAGGTAACGCTTGCGGGCCAGGATCGGCGCGACGACGTTGAGGGCCAGCACGGCCAGGCAGATGCCATAGGCCGTCCAGACATACAGGCCGTGGTGGCCCATGGCGAGAAAATCACTGAAAGAAGCAAAGCTCATCCACGCACTCCCAGGCAGGTTTGCACTTCAGCCTTGACCCAGCTCGCGCGGGCTTCACGCTTGAGCACTTCGAGGCGCATGCGCATCAGCAGTACGGCGCCGAAGAAACAGTAGAAGCCCAGCACCATCAACAGCAGCGGCGCCCACATTTCCACGGGCATCGCCGGCTTTTCGGTGAGGGTGAAGGTGGCGCCCTGGTGCAGGGTGTTCCACCACTCCACCGAGTACTTGATGATCGGGATGTTGATCACGCCGACAATCGCCAGCACCGCGCAGGCCTTGGCGGCGCTGTCACGATTGCTGATCGCGTTGCCCAGCGCAATCAGACCGAAGTACAGGAACAGCAGGATCAACATGGACGTTAGTCGCGCATCCCACACCCACCACGAGCCCCAGGTGGGTTTGCCCCAGATCGCGCCGGTGACCAGCGCCACGGCGGTCATCCACGCACCGATGGGCGCGGCGCATTGCAGGGCGACGTCCGCAAGTTTCATCTTCCAGACCAGGCCGACGACACCGCATACCGCCAGCATCACGTAGCAGGACTGGGCCAGCATCGCGGCAGGCACGTGGATGTAGATGATGCGAAAGCTGTTGCCTTGCTGGTAGTCCGGCGGCGCAAAGGCCAGGCCCCAGACCAGGCCTATGCCGATCAGCAACACGGCTGCGATGCTGAACCAAGGCAGCAGTTTGCCACTGATGCCGTAGAACCATTTGGGCGAGCCGAGCTTGTGAAACCAGGTCCAGTTCATTGCTGTTTCTCACGGTTGCTTCTCGTCATTGCGAGAAGCGTAGGGTCTTTCTTATGTTGAAGAGCTGACAATGTCGCTGGGTCAGACCTCATTATTCGCCGACGCTGATCTTCAGGCCGGCGGCTATAGCAAAGGGTGTCAGGGTTACCGCCAGGGCGGTCAGGCTGCCAAGCCACAGGAGGTAACCGGTCGCCGGCATGCCCATGAGCGCGGCTTGCAACGCGCCGCTGCCCAGGATCAGTACCGGGATGTACAACGGCAGAATCAACAGGGCCAATAGCAGGCCACCACGCTTCAAACCGACGGTCAGTGCCGCGCCCACCGCCCCCAGCAAACTCAAGGCTGGCGTGCCGAGCAGCAAGGAAAGGAGCAACACCGGCAGGCACTCGGAGGGCAACCCTAGCATCATCGCCAGCAACGGTGAGAGCAGCACCAGTGCCAAGCCGGAAAAAGCCCAGTGTGCCAGCACCTTGGCCAGTACCAGAAGTGCCAGGGGGTGCGACGAAAGGACCCACTGTTCGAGGGAACCGTCTTCGAAATCACTGCGAAACAGCCCGTCCAGCGAGAGCAGGACAGACAAAAGGGCCGCGACCCACACCAGTCCCGGCGACAAGGTTTGCAACAGTTTAGTCTCGGGGCCGACCGCCAACGGGAACAGCGCGATCACGATGGCAAAGAACACCAGCGGGTTGGCCAATTCGGCCGGGCGACGGCACAGCAACCGGGCTTCGCGGGCGACCAACAGGGCGAACACACTCATACCGACCACCGGCCCAGGTCGAGGTCACGGTAACCGACGGGCATGCGCGCCAGGGTGTGGTGGGTGGTGAGCACCACCTGGCCGCCCTGCTCGCAGTGCCGCGCCAGGTGTTCTTCCAATTGGGTGACGCCTTGTTTGTCGAGGGCGGTGAAGGGTTCGTCGAGAATCCACAGTGGCGGGCCCGGCAGGTACAGGCGCGCCAGGGCCACGCGGCGCTGTTGGCCGGCAGACAGGGTGTGACAGGGAACGTCTTCGAAACCCTTGAGGCCGACGGCGGCCAGGGCCTGCCAGATGGCGTCGCGGGTCGCGGGATGATGCAGGGCACTGAGCCAGCTGAGGTTTTCTTCGGCGGTGAGCACATCTTTGATGCCGGCGGCGTGGCCGATCCAGATCAGGTTGCGCGCAAGTTCAGTGCGTTGTTCGTTGAGCGGCTTGCCGTTGAGTCGAACTTCACCGGCCGTGGGCTGCATCAAGCCGGCCAGCAGGCGCAGCAGACTGGTCTTGCCGCTGCCGTTGGGGCCGCTGATCTGCAGCATGTCGCCGCCCGCCACACGCAGGTCGAGGTGCTCGAACAGCAGACGCAAGTCGCGTTCACAGGAGAGCGCTACGGCTTCAAGAAGAGGGCTGGTCAAGAGATCGCGGGCCTTTACGGTTCAAGTCGGCGGTGCAGCGGCCGTTATAGAAAGAAGCACAATAACGGCTTTGGCGACCGATTTTAGAGAGCTGGATCAAATAGTTGTGAGGTTTTTACCGCTCTCTTTGCAGACGGGCGGCATTATACATGCGATGCCCTACGCTAAAGAGGGCTATTTCCCCAGAGACGATGCGCACGATGACCGGCGAGATCAACCTTCCTACGCTTCCTCCCACCCCGGCAGCCGGGCAAAGCCCTGCGCCTGTGCCTGGGGCACTGCTGAAACTGCTGGAGCCGCAGACCGGGCTGATCGACCCAGGGAAAACCGCGAATGCCGAAGTCATCGCCCTTAAACAAGGCGGTGAGGCCTTTCAGTTGCTGCTCAAGCTGACCTTGGACGGCGGCCGCCAGACGCTGGTGCAGGCCAGCAGCGCGCAGCCCTTGCCCTTAGGCAGCAATGTGGCGGTGAGTCAGACGCCAGCGGGCAACCTGACCCTCAGCCTGCAACAGGCCTTGAGTGCCAACGTCGCCGCCCTCACCCGCATCGATACCGCCAAGGTCCCGGAAGGTACGCTGTTGCAAGCCAAGGTATTGACCACTCAGGTGCTGCCCCAGGGCACGGCGCAACCGGCGATCTATCGTTCGTTGGTGACGGTGCTGAATAACGCCTTGGCCGGCGCGACACTGACGGTGGAAAGCCCACAACCGCTGCGCGTGGGCAGTTTGCTCAGCGCTGTGGTGCAGAACGCGCAGACCCTGAATTTTGTGCCGCTGAGCGGGCTCAAGGATCAATTGGCGGTCACCCAGCAACTGTCGACCCAGCAAAGTCGCCAGGGCTCCCTGGATGCGGTCTTCACCGCACTGCAAAACCTGCCCCGTGGCGACAGTACTTCCGCCGACCTGCGCGCCGCCGCCGACCGTTTGCTCGCCGCGTTGCCCGACCTGGCACAGGTCAGTAACCCCAAAGTCCTGGCTCAAGTGATCCAGAACAGCGGCGCCTTTCTGGAAGCCAAATTACTCGCAGGGCAGAATCCTCAGATACCACCCCTGGACATGAAGGGCGCACTGCTGCGCCTTGTCGCGGACTTATTGCCCGCCCTGCCCGCCAGTACCAACCTCAACGCCATTCTTGCGGCCAACACGCTGGCCCAGGTATTGCCCAATTTTGTGCGCAGCCCACTGAACACGCTGGGCCAAGTCAGCGCGCGGCAGGCACCGGTCAGCTTTCCACTGCCCGAGCGGCTGATGGCGAAGCTTGAAGGCGAAGGCGACCTGGAAAACCTGCTGCGTCTGGCCGCCGGGGCCATTTCCAGGTTGCAGAGTCACCAGCTGTCGAGCCTGGAGCAAACCGGCACCACCGCCGACGGCCGCCTGCAAACCACTTGGCAGTTGGAAATCCCCATGCGCACCCTGCAGGACATCGTGCCGTTGCAGGTCAAGTTCCAGCGCGAAGAACCGGTGCCGGATAAGGACCAACCCGAACGCAAGGACAAAAAAGATCCGAAGCAGATGCTCTGGCGCGTCGAACTGGCCTTCGATATGGAGCCCCTGGGGCCGTTGCAGGTCCAGGCGCAACTGACCCAGGGCAAACTGTCCAGCCAGCTGTGGGCAACGCGACCTTTCACCGCCAGCCTGATCGAAAGTCATCTGGGCAATCTGCGCGAACGGCTGGTGACTTCGGGCATCAACGTCGGCGACCTGGATTGCCACCTCGGCACGCCACCCCGCGGGCCAAAAACCGGACTGGAACAACGCTGGGTGGATGAAACCGCATGAATAACCCCAACCCGCCACGCCAGGCGATTGCCCTCAAGTACGACGGCCAACAAGCCCCGACCCTGTCCGCCAAGGGCGATGACGCCCTGGCTGAAGCCATCCTCAAGTTGGCGCGGGAAAATGAAGTGCCTATCTATGAGAACGCCGAGCTGGTGAAACTGCTGGCACGCATGGAGTTGGGCGACAGTATTCCGGAAGAGTTGTACCGCACCATCGCCGAAATCATCGCGTTTGCCTGGACCTTGAAAGGCAAGTTCCCGGTGGGCTATGACCCGGATGCGGGGCCGGTGGAGCGGGATGTGACCGAGCGTGGCGACGACTACTGAATAGCCACAGGCACACACAGATCCAAATGTGGGAGGGGGCTTGCTCCCTCCCACATTTGGATCTGCGGTCAGTTGAGGACTTCGCTTAGCGGGATGAAATTGACTCGATCACCCACCTCCAGCGTCGTGCCCTCCAACACCTCCACCAACCCCTCCGCCCACGCCGCGCTGCGCAGCACGCCGGAGCTCTGGTTGCGGTAGATGATCGCCTTGCCCTGCTCGATGCGCCCGCGCAGATACTCGCGGCGGTTGCCCGGCTTGGGCCAGGTGAACCCCACCGGCACTGCGAAACGCAGCGGCTCGACGTCGGCCACTCCCTGACGGCGCAGCAAATACGGACGCGCCAACAGCGCGAAGGTCACCAGGGTCGAGGCCGGGTTGCCCGGCAGGCCGATCACCGGCACACCACGGAAATGACCAAAGGTCAGGGGTTTGCCCGGCTTGATCGCCAGCTTCCATAACGCCAGCTCACCGTCTTCGCGCAGGGCGATACCGAGGAAGTCCGCCTCGCCCACCGACACACCGCCCGTGGACAAAATCAGGTCAACCGCGCTCAAGCCTGCCAGTCGGGAACGGGTCTGCTCCAGATCATCCGGCAGGATGCCCGCGTCGATGACTTCGCAGCCCATACGCTCAAGCCAGGAACACAACACGCGGCGGTTGCTGTTGTAGATCTGGCCCGGGCCGAGCGGCAAACCGGGTTCGATCAGTTCATCACCGGTGGACAACACCGCAACACGCGGGCGGCGGATCACGTCCAGCCGATCACGGCCAAGGGAAGCCGCGAGGCCCAGTTCGATCGGGCCCAGGCGCGTACCCGCCGCGAGCACCAAGTCGCCGACGGTGGTTTCCTGGCCTTGGGGGCGAATGTTCTGGTTGAGCTGCAACGGCTCGCTAAAGCTCACGCGTTCGTCGGCGTGGACCACGGCGTTTTCCTGCATTTCCACGCAGTCCGCGCCTTCCGGTACCGGCGCCCCGGTGAAGATGCGCGCACAGGTTCCAGCCGCCAGCGGCTGTGGCGCCTGGCCAGCGAAAATACGTTGGCTGACAGGCAACGGTTCACCGGTCCAATCCGCCAGGCGCACGGCGTAACCGTCCATGGCGCTGTTGGGCCAGGGCGGCAGGTCGAGGGTGGAGACCAGGTCCTGGGCCAATACGCGGCCATCGCACTCGGCCAGGGGCAGCACGTGCTGCTCGCGGATCGGCGCGCCTTCGGCCATCGCCAGCAGCTGTTGCAGGGCGTGTTCTACCGGCATCAGGGCGCCGGTCTTGCCGGGCTTACCCACGGGATTCACAAGGTTCGGCCAGCTTCAGGTGCGGCACGAAGTTGCACGGCCGGTGACGGTTATCCAGTTGTTCGGCGAGGATGCCATCCCAACCGGTGCGCACTGCATTGGTGGAGCCCGGCAGGCAACACACCAGGGTGCCGTTGGCCAGCCCGGCCAGGGCGCGGGATTGCACGGTGGAGGTGCCGATGTCGGCCACGGAGATCTGGCGGAACAGTTCGCCAAAGCCGTCGACCTGTTTGTCGAGCAGGCAACTGACCGCTTCGGGGGTGCTATCGCGGCCGGTGAAGCCGGTGCCGCCGGTGATCAACACCACTTGCACCACGTCTTCGGCAATCCAGTGGGCGACCTGGGCGCGGATCTTGTAGAGGTCGTCCTTGAGCAGCACGCGCTCGGCCAGGTTGTGCCCGGCTGCGGTGAGGCGGTCGACGAAGACCTGGCCCGAGGTGTCGGTGTCCAGGGTGCGGGTGTCGCTGACGGTCAATACCGCGATATTCAGGGGTACGAAGGGTGCATCGGCCTTGGCTTTCATGGCACGGTCCGGTTGTCGAAGGAACAGCCCGATGTTATATCACAGGCCCCTGTTCAGCTGCCTGCGCGGAACCCACATGCCACTCGATTCAATGCCCCTGCCCTGTTCGATCCTGCTGTTGGCCGGTGGCCGCGGCCAGCGCATGGGCGGCCAGGATAAAGGTCTGCTGGACTGGCACGGCCTGCCCTTGATCGCACACTTGCAGCGCCTGGTGCGACCACTCACCGATGACCTGATCATCTCGTGCAACCGCAACCAGGCGCAGTACGCCCCCTATGCCGACCAGTTGGTGAGCGACGACAGCCCGGACTTCCCCGGGCCGTTGGCCGGTATCCGCGCGGGACTGGTCGCCGCGCGCCATGAGCACCTGCTGATCCTGCCATGCGATGTGCCACACATCGACGCCCGACTGCTCGCCGACCTGCGTGAAACCGCACAACGCAATCCATCGTTGCCGGTAATGGTGCGCCACGGTGAATTCTGGGAACCCTTGATCTGCATCATCCCCATCGGTCTGCGAACCGAGGTAGAACAGGCCTGGCATGCCGGTGAACGCAGCCCACGAAAGATCCTCCTGCAATTGGGCGGTGTGGGCCTGGAATGCCCAACCGATGACCCACGCCTGGCCAACCTGAATACACCAGAGCTGTTGCGCCAAAGGTCTGACGTGTCAGAATGAACCTTCGCACAAGGAACTTTGGCGACGTCCCACACGTCACAAGGTCAGTAATCAAAAAAGTATTCTCTCGGAGACAACACCCATGACTCAACGGACCATCGCCGCTCTCATGCTTGCACTGGGCCTGGCTACCCTCGCCGGTTGCGCCTCGCCGACAGTGATCACCCTGAATGACGGTCGCGAAATCCAGGCCGTCGACACCCCGAAATACAACGAAGATTCGGGTTTCTACGAATTCGAACAACTTGACGGCAAGCGTACCCGCATCAACAAAGATCAGGTTCGCACCGTTAAAGACCTGTAAGTCTCAGCGCTTGCACATAAGGCCCGCCTCGCGCGGGCCTTGTCGTTTCCGGGGTCACCAGTCGAGGGTGATCCGGCTGCGAAAAAGGCGTTCTTCAGCGGTGACCGGGTCGACAAACCGCACGCCCTGGGCCAGCAGCTTGAGAGGGTTGGCGTAATCGTCGACGGCATCCTTGATCACCTCCGGGTAGAACGGATCGTTGCAGATGCTCGCCCCCAGCGCGGTCATGTGCACGCGCAACTGGTGCTTCTTGCCGGTCACGGGAAACAGGCCGTAGCGCCATAAGTCGCCATTCTTTTCCCGCACCTCCACCGCTGTTTCGGTATTGCTGGCGCCCGGGCCCTCCTGCATGCGGAAGAACGGTTCGCCATCCACCAGGCGGCTTTTGTGTACCAATGGGAACGTCAGCCCAGGCAAAGCCGGGGCAATGGCTTCGTAGAATTTATCGATCTGGCGCGTGGGAAACAGCTGCTGATAGGCCGAGCGGCTGGACGGGTTGGCCGAGAACAACACCAGCCCGGCGGTGTGCCGGTCGATGCGGTGCAGGGGCACCAGTGCAGGGTTGTCCAGGCGGCGAATCAGGCGGCGCAGCAGGGTTTGCTCGACGTACTCGCCGGCCGGGGTCACGGGCAGGAAGTGCGGTTTGTCCGCCACCACCAGGTGCTCGTCGGCGTAGAGGATGGTTTCCTGCACCGGGATGACTTTTTCGTTGGGTACTTCACGGAAGTAATAGATGCACAGGCCTTCCTTGTAGGCCAGGTCCAGGGGGATGGGGTTGCCATTGACATCCAGCACCCGCCCCCGGGCGATGCGGTCCAGCCAGTGTTCGCGGCTGATCGCCGCAAAGTGCTCGCACAGACACTCCAGCACCGTTGCCCAGGGGCCAGGTGGCAGGTACAGGGTGCTGGCTTGGTGCTGGGACGCGGAAAAAGCGGATGTGGACATGAAGTGCTCGAAGCCTGGGAAAAACAGGCAGGCATTATCCCGCATGAAGCGGGACTCGGCCTAGGGCGGATCTCAGGCCTTGGCCAATTCCGCCCGCAGGATCGGCGAAGCACTCGCCGCCTCGGTGAACTCCTTGAGCCAGCGCAGCACGTCCACCGCCTCCCAGCGGCCGGGATCGTAAAGCGCGTACAACAGGCCCTGGTAGCCCACCACATCGAGCTGCTTGTGATAACCGGCGCGCTGGAACAACGCTTCGATCTCGGCAAAGCAGGTATTGAAATGCACTTTGTTAAACGGCGTCTTGCCTTCCGTGACCAGGCCGTCGAGGCGCAGCTCGTTCACCGCGTCGCGCACGACATCGGCAGACATGCGATTGACGCTGCTTTTCAGTTGTTCAACATTCACCACGGGCGTTCCCTCTATTCAATCGCTGTACAAACATACAGTAACGTAATATTCGGAAACCCGCCATCGCATAAACGTCAGCGCAGGAAGGCGACAACCTGATCCGCATCGAAGGGCCAATCCAGTTCAGCCCCCGTGTCCACCCGCCGAAGCACCGGAATCCTTAGGCCGTAGGCGTCGGTCAGGTCCTCGGGGTCGGTGATATCAACCAACTCAACCAGCAACCCGCGCTCGACGAGCGGCATGATTTCGGCTTCGGCAATTTCACAAAGATGGCAACCCAGGGTGCCGAACAACTGGCATTCAGGAAGCATGACGAATGGCCCTGATCAGTAAGTAGACAAATATTCTAAGCCTGACAAAAACCTGTGGCGAGCGGGCTCGCCACAATAAACCCTGACCCAGATCACCATGGCCTATAACTGATTCAGCGATTCTCGCGGCTTTTTGCCCGCTCACCCTGCAATGGAGATGCTTGTGTTCGCCAACCTGCTGATCATTCTGGCCTCATCCCTGGTGGTGATTGCGCTGTTTCGCCGTCTGCAACTGCCACCCGTGCTGGGCTACCTGTGCGTGGGCCTGGCCGTGGGGCCCACTGCCCTGGACTGGGTGAATGACAGCGAGGATCTGCCCGACCTCGCCGAACTGGGCGTGGTGTTCCTGCTGTTTTCCCTGGGCCTGGAGTTTTCCCTGACCAAGATGCTCGCCCTGCGCCGCGTAGTGTTTGGCCTGGGCAGCTTGCAGGTGGTGGGTTGCAGCGTGCTGCTGGGGGGCTTGTTGATAGCCTTTGGTGTGGCGCCGGGCATCGCCTTGTTGCTGGGTGCAGGGCTGGCGCTGTCGTCCACAGCAATCGTCAGCAAGGAACTGACCAGCCTCGGCGAAATCTTCAGCAGCCATGGCCAGAACGCGATCGGCGTGTTGCTGTTCCAGGATGTGGTGGCGGTGTTGCTGCTGACGTTGGTACCGGTGTTCGCCGGCAGCAGCGAGCAGGCCTGGTACTGGGCATTGCCGCTGACGCTGGGCAAAACCGTGGTGTTGTTCGTGGGCCTGTTGCTCGCCAGCCGCTGGTTATTGCCGCGCTTGTTTCATGAGGTCGCCGCCTCCCATTCGGCGGAGCTGTTTGTGCTGCTGGCGCTGGTGATCGTCTTGCTGACCGCTTGGCTCACCCACTTGCTGGGCCTCTCCCCTGCCCTCGGCGCCTTCCTGGCCGGCATGCTGCTGGGCGAAAGCCATTACCGCCATCAGATCGAAGCGGATATCCGCCCCTTTCGCGACATCCTGCTGGGGCTGTTTTTCGTCAGCATCGGCATGCTCATCGACCTGCAGTTGTTCGTCAGCCACAGCCTGTTGATCCTCGGCATGACCCTCGCGCTGATGCTGATCAAAGGGTGTGTGGTGGCTGCGTTGGTCAAGCTGCGCGGCAGCGACAGTGAGACTGCCTGGCGCAGCGGCCTGGCCCTGGCCCAGGGCGGTGAGTTCTGTTTTGCGCTGATGGCGCAGATGCAGCAGAGCCGGTTGATACCCGATGAATTCAACGGCTTGCTGCTCGCCGCTACGTTCTGTTCGATGCTGTTGACCCCACTGCTGTTGCGCGCCGCACCGGCGATTGCCCTGCGCCTGCACCGCAAGCCCAACCAACAGGTGCAATTGGAACAGATCACCGCCCTCAACGCCCAATTACAAGGGCATGCGGTCATCTGCGGCTATGGCAGGGTCGGGCAATCCATCGGGCGCTTTCTGCGCAATGAGCAACAGGCGTTTATCGCCCTGGATGACGACCCGGAACGGGTGCAGGAAGCCGCCACCGAAGACAGCAGCGTGCATTACGGCGATTGTCGCCGTGGCGCGTTGCTCAGTGCAGTGGGCCTGGAACGCGCGCGCCTGGTGGTGATTGCCGTGGACAACAGTGATGTCGCCCTGGCGGTGCTCAAGGAAGCACGCCATATCAACCCCGACGTGCCGATCCTGGTGCGCACCCGCGATGACAGCCAACTGGCTGAATTAAAAGCCGCGGGCGCCAACGAAGTGGTGCCCGAGTTGCTGGAGTCGAGCCTGATGCTCGCCTCCCACGCCTTGATCCTGCTGGGCCTGCCGGACCACCAGGTGCAGGCGCGGGTCGATGAAGTACGGCATAACCGCTATCGCCTGCTGCACGGTTTTTACACGCATCCGAGCACCGACGAAGAGGCGCCGATCAATCCTGACTGACCGCACCGATCTTGTGGATCGACAGGTCTGCGCCGTAATACTCCTCTTCCTGGCTCAGGCGCAGCCCGTGCACGCGCTTGATCACGCCGTACACCAGCAGGCCGCCGCCGAACGCGACGGCCACACCGAGCCCCGTGCCGATCAATTGGCTGATCAGGCTCACGCCGCCCAATCCACCCAGCGCCGTCTGGCCAAAGATGCCGCACGCAATCCCGCCCCATACACCGCACAGGCCGTGCAGTGGCCATACACCCAGCACGTCGTCGATCTTCCAGCGATCCTGGGCGGCGATAAAGCACCACACAAACAGCCCGCCCGCGACCACACCGGTGACCAGCGCGCCCACCGGATGCATCAGGTCGGAACCCGCGCAGATCGCCACCAGCCCGGCCAACGGACCGTTATGCAGGAAACCGGGGTCATTGCGGCCGATCACCAGGGCGGCAACGGTGCCACCGACCATGGCCATCAGCGAGTTGACCGCCACCAGACCGCTGACACCGTCCAGGGTCTGCGCGCTCATCACGTTAAAACCGAACCAGCCGACAATCAGGATCCACGACCCCAGCGCCAGGAACGGAATGCTCGACGGCGCGAAGGCCACCAGGCGCCCTTCGCGGTAGCGCCCGTTGCGTGGGCCCAGCAGCAACACCGCCGCCAGCGCCAGCCAGCCGCCCATGGCATGCACCACCACGGAGCCGGCAAAGTCATGGAAGCTGGCGCCAAACGTCTTGAGCAGCCAGGCCTGCAAACCGAAATTGCCGTTCCACACCATGCCTTCGAAAAACGGATAGATAAATGCCACGATCAACGCAGTGGCGCACAACTGCGGAGCGAACTTTGCACGCTCCGCAATACCGCCGGAGATGATCGCCGGGATCGCTGCCGCAAACGTCAGCAGGAAGAAGAACTTCACCAGGCCATAACCATGATCCGCACTGATTACGGCCGCCGGTTGCATGAAGCTCACACCGTAGGAGATCCAATAGCCTATAAAGAAATAGGCCAGGGTGGAGATGGCGAAGTCGCTGAGGATCTTCGACAGGGCGTTGACCTGGTTTTTCTGGCGCACCGTCCCGACTTCCAGAAACGCGAAGCCGGCGTGCATGGCCAGAACCATGACCGCACCAATCAGGATGAACAGGGTATTGGAACTGTGGACGAGGGTATCCACTGCACTTTGCAAATTTTCCATGGAGGGTGGCAGGCCTGCATTAAAGGCAAAAAGCACCAAAGCGGTTCAAGCCAGGGTTTCGCGCACTAAATTAGCACCACCGGCCCCACCCCTCTTCAGAGGGCATGAACCGCTTTAGCGCAGCGAAAAACACAACAGGCCATTGCCGACAGGGTTTTTCCGCGAGTTTCAGTTATTTAGGGTAAGGTTTTTAAGGCACTGGCCTTAGGCCGCCCAGATTCAGCGCAGGCCCAGGAGCCTGCGCACCAAGGCAAAGCAAAAGCTGTACCACACAATTGCACTGAACCTTCACCGAAGCCGGTGACTCGAAACCACACGTACCGATCAGCCAATCACGGAGATAACCATGGCCAGAAGAACTGCAAAGACTGCTCAAGAAATACTGATGGCGGATTTTCAAACCCTGGTGACTGACACCGAAAGGTTGCTGGACGACACCAAGGTGCTTGCGGGAGACCAGGCCGATGAACTGCGCGCCAAGATTCATGACACGCTGTTACAGGCCCGCGAAACCCTCAAGCAAACCGAAGACTCCCTGCGCGAGCGCGGCCAGGCGGCGGTCACCGCGACGGAAGATTACGTGCAGGCCAACCCTTGGCAGTCGGTAGGCATTGCCGCCGGCGTGGGCTTTCTGATCGGCCTGCTGGCCACAAGGCGCTAATCATGTCTATCGGCGAAACTGGCTCGTCCACAGGTACCACCTCACGACGCCTGGGCGCGGCCGTTCTAGGCTTGCTGCACAGCCACGTCGAACTGTTTGGCATCGAATTGCAGGAACAGAAGGCCCGCACCGTCAGCCTGCTGCTGTTTGCCGGCCTGGCACTAGTGTTTGCCCTGTTGCTGCTGGTGGGGTTGTCGACGCTGGTGATGATCCTGGTATGGGACACCGGCTACCGCCTGACCGGGATCATTTGCCTCTGTGTGTTCTATACCCTGGCCGCCGCCTTCTGCGGGGTGCGCTTGAAAGCGGCAGTGTTCGATGAGTCCACGCCGTTCCACGCCACCCTCGAAGAACTGGCCAATGATCGGGAGCGCCTGCTGCCATGAGCTCGAATGAAACCCAGCAAACCTCCCGCCGGGAAATGCGCAAGGCCTTGATCCGCCTGCGCATGGAGATGCACCGCCAGGAGATTCGCCACGAGTCCCAGCAATTGATGGTGCCGCTGAACAAGGTGCGCAACATGGGCCAAAGCTTTCAGGGCGGCCTGGGCATCAAGCACGCGCCGCTGTGGGGCGTGGCCGCTGTAACGCTGATCGGTTTCTTCACCGGTAAGGGCGCCAAGGGCGGCGGGATCAGCAGTGTGACGCGCCTGGTTCGGCTCGGTGCCGGATTAATCCCGCTGATCAAACTGGCCATGCAAGGCAATTCACGCAAAGGTTGAGCCGGCTGGCTGCATTCTTGCTAACAGAATCGGCCCGGTCCCCGTTTTCGAGGGCCGGGCCTTTTTTCGCCACCTCTCTTAAGGAGGCCCCGTGATCGACGGGCAACCGCTCGCCTGCTTCCAGCCGTTTATCGACACCGCCACCGGTCGCATTGCTGGCGTCGAAGCCTTGGGCCGTCTACGCCAGGCTGATGGCAGTTTGCACTCCGTTGGCCCGTTGTTCGCCGACCCACGCACGCCAGGCGCGACCTTGCGCCGTCTCGACCGGCAGATTCGCGACAATGCGTTAAGCCGCCTGCATGAAGCCCCGCAAGACTGGTTCCTGAGCCTGAATATCTCGCCGCGCTGGATTAACCAACTGCGCCCGGGCCAGGCGCTGCCGAGTCTCAAACAGATTCACAGCCATGGCGTCGACCCGCAGCGCATTGTGTTCGAGATCACCGAACTGGGCGGCGACATCCAGCGCCTGGCCGAGGTGGTGGCACGTTATCGCGAGGCCGGTGCGCGCATCGCCATCGATGACTTCGGCGCCGGCTATTCCCAGCTTGACCGGGTATTGGCGCTGCAGCCGGACATTCTCAAGCTGGACATGCGCCTGTTCCAGCAAGCCGCCAGGGGCGGGCCGAGCAGTGACGTAGTGCGAGCGCTGGCGCAGATGGCGGAAAAGACCGGCTGCTGGATCATTGCCGAAGGCGTGGAAACCGAGGCGCAGCTGAGCTTCGCCCTGGAATGCGGGTCGCGCTATGTACAGGGCTATCTGTTTGCCCAGGCGCAATTGGACTGGTTCGCCACCGACGCCTTCGTGCCGCGTTTTGACCAACTGCGCGCGGCGTATGTCCAGCAGAAACTGGCCGAACGCGGCCGCATCATGCAACTGCGCCAGCAATTGACCGAACTGATGAAGATCCTGCAATCCTGGGCACAAGCCCAAGCCCCGCTGGATCACTTGCCCCAACTGCCAGCCTTCCCCTGGCTGCTGCGCTTTTACCAGTGCGACCGGCATGGCACCCAGTTGACCCCCAACTTCGAATGGCGCCAGGACGCCTGGCAGGCCGACAGCCGCTATCTGGGCCACAACTGGTCGTGGCGCCCGTACTTCTATCACCTGCTGGCCGAAGGTTGGGAGGAGCGTCGCCTGACGTTGTCCTCGACCTACCGTGACGCCACCACCAACCAGTACTGCCTCACCGCCGGACAATTCTTCCATAACGGTCAGCGCTTGCTGTTAATCGATATCGACGCGGCCGGCCTGTAGATTTTCGCTTGCCCCGTCAGGGCGGAACCGGGAAGCTGGGAGGGTCATTCACCGTACGGAGAGTACCCGCCTTGGATTGGCCCACCCTGCTTACCCGCGAACGCCTTGGAAAACCCCTGCACAGCCCGGAAGAACTCGGCCGCAGCCCGTTTCACAAAGACCATGACCGCATTATCTTCTCCGGCGCGTTTCGCCGCCTGGGCCGCAAGACCCAAGTGCACCCGGTGTCCAGCAACGACCATATCCATACCCGCCTGACCCACTCCCTGGAAGTCAGCTGCGTAGGCCGCTCCCTCGGCATGCGCGTGGGCGAAACCCTTCGCAGCGCCCTGCCCGACTGGTGCGACCCGAGCGACCTGGGCATGGTGGTGCAATCGGCCTGCCTGGCCCATGACATCGGCAACCCGCCGTTCGGGCATTCCGGCGAAGACGCCATCCGCCACTGGTTCCAGCAGGCAGCGGGGCGCGGCTGGCTGGACGACATGAGCACCGCCGAGCGCAATGATTTCCTCAACTTCGAAGGCAATGCCCAAGGGTTCCGGGTACTGACCCAGTTGGAATACCACCAGTTCGACGGCGGCACGCGCCTGACTTACGCGACCTTGGGCACGTATCTCAAGTACCCCTGGACTGCCCGCCACGCCGATTCCCTGGGTTACAAGAAACACAAGTTCGGCTGCTACCAGAGCGAATTGCCGATCCTCGAACAGATCGCCAGCAAGCTCGGCCTGCCGCAACTCGAGGAACAACGCTGGGCTCGCCATCCCCTGGTCTATCTGATGGAGGCAGCAGACGACATCTGCTACGCCTTGATCGACCTGGAGGACGGCCTGGAAATGGACCTCCTGGAGTACGCCGAAGTCGAGTCGCTGCTGCTCGACCTGGTGGGCGACGACCTGCCGCAGACTTACCGCCAACTGGGCTCCCAGGATTCGCGCCGACGCAAGCTGGCGATCCTGCGCGGCAAGGCCATCGAGCACTTGACCAACGCTGCGGCGCGCGCCTTCGTCGAACAACAGGATGCCTTGTTGGCTGGCACCTTGCCCGGCGACCTGGTGGAGCATATGCACGGCCCCGCCAAACGCTGCGTGCTGGATGCCAAGGACATGGCGCGCAAAAAGATCTTCCAGGACAAGCGCAAGACTCTGCACGAGATCGGCGCCTACACCACCCTGGAAATCCTGTTGAACGCCTTCTGCGGCGCGGCCCTGGAGCAGCACGGCGGACGCACGCCGTCGTTCAAGAACCGGCGCATTCTCGACCTGCTGGGCAACAACGCGCCGGACCCTGCGTGGCCGCTGCACAGGTCGTTCCTGCGGATGATCGACTTCATCGCCGGCATGACCGACAGCTATGCCACCGAGATGGCACGGGAGATGACCGGGCGCTCCAGCCCTCAATAGCCTGACTGATCAGGCCGCCTGTTCACTGAACAGAATCTGCCTACGACGGGAACAGAGCGGCCTGATCGAATTCGCACAAGCACCCGAAGAATAATCGCGCACGCTCCGGGCAGGTCTGGTGAACAGTTCCTACGTGCCCCCTATCGACGCTTGACTCACCGTGTGCCTTCTATGCCCAGTTACCCTCTTCGTATCCTGTTGGTGGAGGACCATCCCTTTCAACTGCTCGCCACCCAATGCCTGCTGAGAAGCTTCGGCTTCGAACACCTCGCCCCGGCCGAAAACGCCGAGCAGGCAATCCGTTTGATGACCCAGGCCGAGGCGCCCTTCGACATCATCCTGTGTGACCAGTGCCTGCCCGACCTGCCTGGGCTTGAACTGATTGAAATTGCCAGTCGCCAATGCTTTATCAAGGCCGCCATCTTGCTCAGCGGACTTCCCGAGACAGAACTTTCAGCGTTGCAAACCCAAGCCCTCAAACGTGGCCTGCCATTGCTCGGCTACTTGCCAAAGCCGTTGAATAAAGATGAGCTTGCACATTTGACCCATACATTACTGACGTTATAAATGTAGGACTTTAAACAAATCGTCCGGTCGGAAAATTCTCGCACAACCACCGTAAAGTTCTTGCCATGCCCCTTCAACCCATGCCCCTGCGAAACGTTGACCTATCGCGTTACAACTCCTTAGAGACAGGTAGGCTTTTACCTTTTTTAATGTAGGAACTTTCCTGTTTTATACCTGTTGCCACCCAAGTTCATGCTTACCCGTCGGCTTCTGAGCTAATGTGCCCGCTTTATTTGTACTTGCATGGAATATGATCATGAACACAGTTTTTATTATTGATGACCATCCCGTTATAAGGCTGGCCATACGAATGTTGTTGGAGCACGAAGAAAATTTCAAAGTAGTCGGCGAAACGGATAACGGATGCGACGCCATACAAATGGTCCGCGAATGCATGCCGGACCTGATCATCCTGGACATCAGCATTCCAAAACTCGATGGCCTGGAAGTGCTTTGCCGCTTCAACGCCATGAACGCCTCGATGAAAACCCTCGTTCTGACGGCTCAATCCCCCACCCTGTTTGCCACTCGATGCATGCGTTCGGGCGCCGATGGCTACGTGTGCAAGGAAGGTGACCTGAGCGAGCTGATGAGCGCCATCCGCGCCGTACTGTCCGGTTACAACTACTTCCCCAGCCAAGCCTTGACCCCCTGCGATGAAAGCGGCAAGGAACTTGAACTGTTCAAGGCCGTTAATGATCGTGAGTTGATGGTATTGCAACTTTTTGCACAAGGCCGTACCAACAAGGAAATCGCTAAAGGTATGTTCCTGAGCAACAAAACAGTAAGCACATATAAAAAGAGGCTGATGCAAAAACTTCAAGCCAAGTCCTTGGTAGAACTTATCGAGATGGCAAAACGAAACGCGCTAGTGTGAGAAAGCGGATGCCCAGGCGTATAAAGGACTATTTGATTATATTGAGTGCCGGTTTGTGCTTCAGCACCGCCGTACCTGCAACCCTTCCAGCAAGCCCGGAGCATTTCAACCTATTGAGTCGCGCGAGCTCCGTGCAGCTGGAGCCCCACCTGAACAAGGCCCAGCGCCAATGGCTCCAGAACAAACGCGAACTGGTACTGGGCGCGGCGTTTCCTGACTACCCGCCTTTTGACCTCACCTCCAGCGGGCGTGACTATGAGGGACTCACCGCCGACTACGCCGGCTTGCTGGCAATGGCGCTGGACGTGCCGGTAAAAGTGTTGCGCTACCCCTCTCGGGAGGCCGCCATTCGTGCCCTCGAAGCGGGGGATATCGACCTACTGGGCTCTTCCAACAGCTTTGAAGCGGCAAACCCCAACCTGACCCTGTCGGAGCCGTACGCCGTGGACCGGCCGGTACTGGTGACCCGCGAAGGCGAAACTCGCAGCCTGAATGATGGGCTGGCCGGCATGCGGCTGGCACTGGTCTATCACTATCTGCCACTGCACGAGGTGGAAAAGCTGTACCCCAAGGCAATCATCCGTGCCTACCCCTCTTATCAAAACGCCTTGAATGCAGTGGCTTTCGAGCAGGCTGACGTTTTTCTCGGCGATACCATTTCCACCCACTACATGATCAACAAGGGTTATCTGAAAAACATTCGCATGGCTAACTTCGGTAGACATGAAGCCTATGGATTCAGCTTTGCAATGCCCCAGGACCAGCGAATGCTGTTGAGCATCGTCGACGCCGTACTGAGGGCCGTGCCCACCTCCGAACGGGAAACGATCGCCAAACGCTGGAGTGCCGGCAGCGACATCCTCTTGACCGACCAAAAGCTGCAGCTGACCCTTCGCGAAGAACGTTGGCTGAGAGAAAACCCAGTAGTCAAAGTGATCGTGAACCCCACGTTTGCGCCGCTGACCTTCTTCGACGCCGATGGTAACTTTCGCGGCATTACGGCCGACCTGCTGGAGTTGATTCGCCTGCGCACAGGGCTGCGCTTCGAAGTCCAGCGCGGGCGTGATGTGAACACGATGATCGAGCACGTAGAGACCGGCAAAGCGGACATCATCGGAGCAGTCATCCCCAGCGTCGAGCGAGAAGCCCAACTGAACTTCAGTCGTCCCTATCTGGAAAACTCCTACGTGATGTTGACACGCAAGGACGGCCAGGCACCTACAGGTCTGGAGGAAATGGAAGGCAAGCGCCTGGCGGTCACTCAAGGCAGTCCACTGAAAAAATTCCTGCGTGAGCACTTCCCAAAGATTCAGTTGGTAGAAACCGGCGACACATTCAAGTCAGCCGAACTGCTGGTACAAGGCCATGTAGAGGGCGCAGTTAATACGCTGGTGGTCGCCAATTACTTCCTGTCCTCGCAGATGCTTCAGGACAAGATTCAAATCAGCTTCAGCATTGGCACGATGCCGGCCACCTTCGGGCTGGCGACATCACGCAGCGCCACCGAACTCAGCTCGATTCTCGACAAGGCTTTGCTCAGCATCGCACCGGATGAACTGGGCGTGATCAACAGTCGTTGGCGCGGCTATACCGCCGCCTCAGACAGCTACTGGCGTGATTATCACCAACTGATTGCGCGCATCATCATCGGGACCGGGCTGCTGCTGCTGATCTCCCTGAGCTGGAACGCGTACATGCGCCGCCAGATCAAGCACCGGAAAATGGCCGAGCGCGCCCTCAATGATCAGTTTGAGTTCATGCGCGCCCTGGTCAATGAAACCCCGCACCCGATCTACGTACGTGACAACAAGGGGCTGCTGCAGACCTGCAACGACAGTTACTTGCAGGCGTTCGACGTCAAGCGCGAAGACGTGATAGGTAAAAGCGCGGTCCAGATCAGCACAGCCCTCGCAGTCGAGGCGGCGCAATACCATGCCGACTATCAGCGCGTGGTGGCCGAAGGCAACCCGCTGATCCTGGATCGCACCCTGCATATTCGCGGAAAAAAACTGACGATCTACCACTGGATCCTGCCGTACCGCGACTCCGTCGGTGAAGTTCAGGGCATCATCGGTGGCTGGATCGATATCAGTGAACGACGCCAGTTGTTCGACGAACTTCGCACCGCCAAGGAGCGAGCCGACGAAGCCAATCGGGCCAAGAGCACATTCCTCGCCACCATGAGCCACGAAATCCGCACGCCGATGAACGCGGTGATCGGCATGCTCGAACTGACCCTCAAGCGGGCGGACCAGGGCCACCTCGACCGCCCCGCCATCGAAGTTGCCTACAACTCGGCCAAGGATCTGCTGGAGCTGATCGGCGACATCCTGGACATCGCACGGATTGAATCCGGTCGCCTCAGCCTGGCACCGGAACGCGTGAACCTGAGGGAGGTGATCGAGTCGGTAGTGCGTGTCTTCGACGGCCTGGCACGCCAGAAGACCCTTAGCCTGTTGCTGGAGTTCACGCCTGATCTTGAACACACCGAAGTCCTGATCGACCCACTGCGCTTCAAGCAGGTGCTGTCCAATCTGATCAGCAATGCCATCAAGTTCACCGAACGTGGCCAGGTAAAGATCAAGGTGGAAGTATCAGCCACCGAATTGCCGCAGCAGGTCGAGATGAAACTGGTGGTGGAGGACACCGGCATCGGTATCAGCCGGGACGACCAGATGCGCCTGTTCGAACCCTTTGCCCAGGCGGACAACTCAGGACAGTTGGCCAGGAGCGGTGCCGGCCTTGGGCTGGTAATCTGTCGCAGCCTGTGCGCCATGATGGGCGGGCAACTGAGCCTGAGCAGCGTGCCCATGGTGGGCACCCAGGTGCATGTGAACCTGAAGATGAATCGCCTGCAGGCAGCGCAGGTAGTCGACGAACTCAAGCCTGCCGCAACCACAGATGTGCCTGTGCTCAATGTGCTGGTAGTGGACGACCATCCGGCGAATCGCCTGTTGATGTGTCAACAGCTCGGCTACCTGGGCCACCAGTTCACCGCCGCCCAGAACGGCGCCGCCGGCTTCCAGGCCTGGCGCCAGGAGCACTTCGACCTGGTAATCGCCGATTGCAACATGCCGATCATGAATGGCTACGAGTTGAGCCGTTCGATCCGCGAATACGAGCAACGCGAACAGCTGACGCCTTGCGTAGTACTGGGTTTTACGGCCAATGCCCAGCCAGAAGAGAAGCAACGCTGTGCACAGGCGGGCATGGATGACTGCCTGTTCAAGCCTATCAACCTCACGGCGCTGGAGCGGCAACTGGCAAAGATCAGCCCCCAGCCCACCGGCCTGATCCTGGACATCGGCAATTTCGAGGCCCTTACCGGTGGCGATCCACATATGTGCCGCCTGCTGCTGAAGGAGTTGCTGAGCAGCAGTCGCCAGGATCGCCAGGAGTTGGTCGCGTTGATGGCTGCGCAGACCGGCGTCGAGGCCATCATCGAACAGGCTCACAAGATCAAGGGAGCCGCTCGCATCGTTCAGGCCAGTGCGCTGGCCTCGCAGTGCGAAGCCCTCGAACAGGCCTGTGCCCGGGGCGATGATCGGCCCCTGATCGAAGCGAGTGTGAAGTCCCTGGAGAAGCTGATGCTGGAGCTGGAGAGGATGCTGCAAGTGCGGCTTGACGAGCTGGATGGCCAATAAGGGGCGGGCGCGCCCCCTATTTGATCAGCAGTCGGTCAAGCGCAGGAAAATCGCCGCCAGCTGTTCGATACCGGCCTGGTCCTGAGGGGTAAAGCGGGCCAACGACGGGCTATCGAGGTCAAGGACACCAATCAATGTGCCGTCCTTGAACAGTGGCACCACCAGTTCGCTATTGGACGCGCTGTCACAGGCGATATGCCCGGGAAATGCGTGAACATCGTCTACTCGCTGGGTTTGCCGCGAGGACGCGGCCGCGCCGCACACCCCACGGCCGAACGGAATACGCACACAGGCGATCTGCCCCTGGAACGGGCCAAGCACCAGCTCTTCATTGCGGTTGAGGTAAAAGCCCGCCCAGTTCAGGTCATCCAGCTGGCTGAACAGGAAAGCGGAAAACTGGGCGCTGTTGGCGATGAAATCGCGCTCATCGGCCAGCAGCGACTCCAGCTGGGCACTCAGCAGGGCATAGCCACCGAGGCCGGTACCGGCTTGTTGTAAATCGATCATGGTTGACGCTCCAGCAATTTGAGACCCACCCAGTAACGGGCGAATTGATACGCGCAACGACCGTTGCGGTTGCCGCGCCCGGTAGCCCAGCGCACGGCGAGAATATCGAGGGCCTCATCGCGCTGCCACTGCAAACCCGCCTTGTTCGCCAGCTCACCGATCCAGTGCTCGACCACGTCCAGGAAATGTTCCTGGGTGAACGGGTAGAACGATAGCCACAAGCCAAAGCGGTCGGACAGGGCAATCTTGTCTTCCACCGCCTCGCTCGGGTGCAACTCACCGTCCACGCGCTTCCAGTTATCGTTGTCGCTCTGGTTTTCCGGCACCAGATGGCGGCGGTTGGACGTGGCATACAACAGCACGTTTTCAGGCGCCTGCTCCAGGGAGCCGTCCAGCACGCTCTTGAGTACCCGATAGTCACCTTCGCCGGCTTCGAACGACAAGTCGTCGCAGAACAGGATGAAACGTTGCGGCAACTTGAGCAGTTGCTCAACCACGCGCGGCAGATCGGCCAGATGGTCACGCTCGATTTCGATCAGGCGCAAACCGGCCTTGGCGTGCTGGGCGAGCAAAGCGCGGACCATGGACGATTTACCGGTGCCCCGCGACCCCCACAGCAACGCATGGTTGGCAGGCAGGCCATCCAGAAACTGCTGGGTGTTACGCGCAAGGGTTTCACGTTGCTTGTCTACGCCGATCAGGTCGGACAGGCGCATGTCCAGGCTCACGTCCAGCGGCAACAGGAAACCACTGCGGCCCTCACGTTGCCAACGGGCGGCCAGGCACTGATTCCAGTCGATGGTTTGGCGTGGCGCGGGCAACAAGGGTTCCAGGCGAGCGAGCACTGCATCGGCTCGCTCTAGAAAGGCACTCAATCGAGAATCCACGATTATTCCTCTGGCAAGTTCTTGCAAAAGATGGCGTATTGGCAACCCTGCGACAGACCGCTTGGGGCTGCGTAAAAAACGATTCATGCCGGGCAAGCCTTAGCTTGTGGATGTTCAGCTATGCTTGCCGGGCGAAGGGAAACGTGAAGTGGTTCAACACTCAATGGATATCAAGTTCGCCCACCGCTTGTCTTATAAACAAGCCAGATTGACTGTGCTGGTCGGTTTCGTCTTGGGAACCTTACTCAGCCTGATCCAAATCGGCATTGATTATGCCAGCGAAGACGCATCCATCAACCGCGAAATACGTTCGCTGATCGAAATCAGCCATAACCCCGCGTCACGTATCGCCTACAACATCGATGCCGAACTGGCCCAGGAACTGACCCTGGGCCTGCTGCACTCCCCCGCCATCATTCGCGCGCAGTTGATCGACAACAACGGCGTGGTACTGGCCGATGTCGACCGACCACGCAAGGAAAGTACCTACCGGCCTATCAGTGACTTTATGTTTGGCGCCAACCGTCAGTTCGAAGACAAACTGTTCCTGGGCCACATGCCCAATGAGTCACTTGGTGTACTGCGTCTGGACGTCGACACCTACGCCTTTGGTAGCCGGTTCCTACGCCGCGCTGAGATCACCCTGCTCAACGGGTTCGTGCGCAGCCTGCTGCTGACCGGGATTTTGCTGGGCCTGTTCTACGTGATGCTGACCCAGCCACTGGTGCGCATTATTCGTGAGCTGAGCACACGCAATCAGGCACGCCTGGACTGCCCGCCAGGGCATGAGCACGATGAAATCGGCGTGCTGGTAAACGTCGCCAACCAGCAATTCGAAAACATGGAAACCGAAATCCAGCAGCGCCGCCACGCCGAAGACCGGCTGACTGAATACTTGGGGCAACTGGAAGACATCGTTTCCGCGCGCACCCTTGAACTCAAGGCCAGCAACCAGCGACTGACCCAGTCCAACGATGAACTGGAAGCGGCGAAGATGAAGGCATTGGGCATGGCCCAGGCCCGGGCGGCCTTCCTGGCGAATATGAGCCACGAAATCCGCACCCCGCTCAACGGCCTGCTGGGCATGATCGCGCTGTCGCTGGACAGTCCGTTGAACGCCGAGCAACGCCAGCAACTGTCTATCGCCCATGACTCCGGCAAAGTGCTGGTGGAGTTACTCAACGATATTCTCGACCTGTCCAAGTTCGACGCCGGCCAGTTGGAGCTGGAGCGCATCCCGTTCGACTTGGGCGCACTGGTGGAAGACACCGCCAACCTGTTATCGCAGAACGCCGCACCGAGCGTGGAACTGAGCTGCCTGATCGACCCGCAGTTCCCGGCCCAGGTGCTGGGTGACCCGACCCGTGTGCGGCAGATTGTCAGCAACCTACTCTCCAACGCCTTGAAGTTCACGCGCTTTGGTCGGGTTGATGTGCGCCTGCGTACCCACGACGGCGGGGTGCGCATTGAAGTCTGCGATACCGGCATCGGCATTGCGCAGGAGGCCCAGGTGAAAATCTTCCAACCGTTCACCCAGGCAGGCGCAGGTATCACTCGCCAGTTTGGTGGGACGGGCCTGGGCCTGGCGCTGACGCACAACCTGTGCGAAGCGATGAAGGGGCGTTTGAGTATCAGCTCGGAAGTGGGCTTTGGCAGCCAGTTCTGCGCCGACCTGCCACTGCCTGCCCACTTGCCCGCCTTGCAGCCACCGCCGCTCAAAGGTGAGGTCATCGCCATCACCAACGCCGGCAGCGGCCTGACAGAGTTGCTCACGACCCTGCTGCCCAGTTGGGGACTGGCCCCCCGTTGTTTCACCATGGAAGACGACTTGAGCGGGCAAACGCCTGACCTGCTGATTACCGACTGCCCGGAATGCCTGTTCCGCATACGACCGGGCATTACCACGCCCATCCTGCTGGTGACCGCCTATGGCAATTTCATGCCCAGCGAAGAAGTGGCAGCGCTCGCGCCGCTGCACCAACAGGCGCGCCCCTTGAGCCGCAACGCGCTGTACCAGATCCTGCACCGCAACTTACGCACCGACGCACATCTGATGCCTGACCCAATCCAACTGGATGCCGCGCCACTCGCACATCGGGCGCGCATCCTGCTGGTGGAGGACAACCCGGTCAACCAACTGGTGGCCAAGGGTATGCTCAGCAAGCTGGGCTGCGAAGTGATTGTCGCCGCCCATGGTGGCGAAGCACTCAAGTTTCTTGAAGAACAGCGCTTCGATATGGTGCTGATGGACTGCAACATGCCGGTGATGGATGGCTATGAGGCCAGCCGGCAGATTCGTCGCAGCGGGCGCTGGCCGGACCTGCCGATTGTCGCATTGACCGCCAACGCCCTGTCCGAAGAACGCGAGCGCTGCCGTGCGGCGGGGATGAATGACTACCTGGCCAAGCCGTTCCGCCGCGAAGAACTCAATGCGCTGCTGGACTTGTGGGTGCCTGGGACGACAAGTCTTTAAGCTGCGCAAGCAACTGGTCGAGGCCATCGCGCAAGGCATCGGCTTGATTCAGGTCGATGCCGCGATCACACAACAAGCGGGTCTTCAAACCATGGGCCTGGTCCCGCAGTTGCACACCGGCCGCGCTCAGGCTCAAATGCACTTCACGCTCATCCCTGGCACTGCGCCGGCGCTTCACTAACTCAAGCTGCTCAAGGCGCTTGAGCAGCGGCGTCAGCGTGCCCGAGTCGAGCATCAGGCGTTCACCCAAGGCCTTGACCGTCGGCTGCAGCGCAGGCGTGGCGTGCCACTCCCATAACACCAGCATCACCACATATTGCGGGTAGGTCAGGCCCAACTGGTCGAGCATCGGCTTGTAGGCGCGGGTGACTGCGCGTGACGCTGCGTAGAGCTTGAAACACAGCTGGTTGTTCAGGGCCAGGGACACGCTGGGCAGGTCGGTCATTTGAGCAAGGCTTCGATCTCTTGGGTCAAGTCCTGCGGCTTGGTGGCAGGACCGAAGCGCTTGACCACCTGGCCGTCGCGGCCGATGAGGAACTTGGTGAAGTTCCACTTGATGCCTTTGGAGCCCAGCAGTCCGGGCGCCTGTTTTTTCAGTTGCACGAACAGTGGATGGGCATCACTGCCATTGACGTCGATCTTCTTGAACAACGGGAAGCTGACACCGAAGTTCAGCTCGCAGAATTCGGAAATCGCACCTTCGTCACCGGGCTCCTGCTTGCCGAACTGGTTGCAAGGGAAGCCCAGCACCACCAGGCCCTGGTCCTTGTACTGCTGCCAAAGTTGCTCCAGGCCCTTGTACTGCGGGGTGAAGCCGCATTTGCTGGCGGTGTTGACCACGAGGACGGCCTTGCCGGCGAAATCCGCCAAGGTCTTTTGCTCACCCTTGATGGTGGTGCAAGGGATACTCAGCAGGTTGTTGCTCATGGCAGTGCCTCGATAAAGGGGGAAGAAGGTGAAACATAGTAGGCAATTCAATTGTGTGCAATTTAATTGACCAGACTGATGGCATCCCATCAACACTCTGTAGGAGCGGGCTTGCTCGCACCTACAGAGGCCCGCCGTCAGTCGAGTTAACGGGGTACAAGGTCCAGGCACACCGAGTTGATGCAATAACGCAGCCCCGTCGGCGGCGGACCGTCCGGGAACACATGCCCGAGGTGCGCATCGCATTTGGCGCAGGTCACTTCGGTGCGGATCATGCCGTGGCTGACGTCACGGATCTCGATCATCGCGCTGTCGGCGATCGGCGCGTAGAAGCTGGGCCAGCCGCAGCCGGAATCAAACTTGGTGGTCGAATCGAACAGCGGCTCATTGCAGCAGATGCAGTGATACACACCCTCAGTCTTGGTCTCATTGTACTTACCGCTGAAAGGACGCTCGGTGCCCTTGAGGCGGCACACGTTGTACTGCTCTGGATCGAGCATTGCCTTCCATTCTTCAACGGTTTTCTGCAACTTTTCCATCGGTACACCTCGGCAACTGAAAAAGCCTGATCTGTATCTTTTCCACGGATCAGGCGGCACGTATGATTGCGCCTCTTCAAAACGCCAGTCTGGCACCCGCGCTACCGGCATTCAAACGTATTTATGGGTGCGGACCTTGCAGCATTCACAGTACGGTAGTGCCCATACCGTCTGGATCGTTCATTTTCAGGATCACATCGCCATGCAGGTCAGCAAATCGAACAAGCTCGCCAACGTCTGCTACGACATTCGCGGCCCAGTGCTCAAGCACGCCAAGCGCCTGGAAGAGGAAGGCCATCGCATCCTCAAGCTGAACATTGGCAACCCGGCGCCCTTTGGTTTCGAAGCGCCGGATGAAATCCTCCAGGATGTGATCCGCAACCTGCCCACCGCCCAGGGCTACAGCGATTCCAAAGGCCTGTTCAGCGCGCGCAAGGCCGTGATGCAGTACTACCAGCAGAAGCAGGTCGAAGGCGTCGGCATCGAAGACATCTACCTGGGTAATGGCGTATCCGAGCTGATCGTGATGTCCATGCAGGCCCTGCTCAACAACGGTGACGAAGTGCTGGTGCCGGCACCGGACTACCCACTGTGGACCGCCGCCGTGACCCTGGCCGGCGGCCACCCGGTGCACTACCTGTGCGACGAGGGCGCCGACTGGTTCCCGGACCTGGCCGACATCAAGGCCAAGATCACACCGAACACCAAGGCCCTGGTGATCATCAACCCGAACAACCCCACCGGCGCCGTGTATTCCAAGGAAGTGCTGCTGGGCATGCTCGAGCTGGCACGCCAGCACAACCTGGTGGTGTTCTCCGACGAGATCTACGACAAGATCCTCTACGACGATGCGGTGCATATCTGCACCGGCTCCCTGGCGCCGGACCTGCTGTGCCTGACCTTTAACGGCCTGTCCAAGTCCTACCGCGTGGCGGGCTTCCGCTCCGGCTGGATCGCCATTTCCGGGCCCAAGCACAACGCCCAGAGCTACATCGAAGGCATCGACATGCTGGCCAACATGCGCCTGTGCGCCAACGTGCCGAGCCAGCATGCGATCCAGACCGCCCTCGGCGGCTACCAGAGCATCAATGACCTGATCCTGCCCCAGGGCCGCCTGCTGGAACAGCGCAACCGTACGTGGGAGCTGCTCAATGCGATCCCGGGCGTGAGCTGCGTGAAGCCCATGGGCGCGCTGTACGCCTTCCCAAGGATCGACCCGAAGGTCTGCCCGATCCTCAACGACGAGAAGTTCGTGCTCGACCTGCTGCTGTCGGAAAAGCTGCTGGTGGTCCAGGGCACGGCGTTCAACTGGCCGTGGCCGGATCACTTCCGTGTGGTGACCTTGCCGCGCGTGGATGACCTGGACATGGCGATTGGCCGAATTGGCAACTTCCTCAAGTCCTATCGCCAGTAGCGGTGCGGCGCCGTACGACCGACATTCGGTCGTACGGCGATTATCTGGCAACACTTCTCTGGCTATCTGTTCTCCCCGCGCTGCACTTGTGTCTCCACCTCCACAAAACCCTGTAGTTACGGGGCCCCAAGGCAAAAAGTGGCATTTCACGGGTGGCATTCCTCATCGGAAAATCCCTTCAAGACTGTACATTCAAGCTGTAGGACACAGTTTGAAATAGTCGCTCGGTTGAATCACCCTAAGCCGCACCTTATATACCCCGCAGTACGCGACATATTAAGCATGAGGAGAACTCTACAACCATGATGCGCATCCTGCTGTTCTTGGCCACCAACCTGGCGGTCGTGCTGATTGCCAGCATCACCCTGAGCCTCTTCGGCTTCAACGGGTTCATGGCGGCCAACGGGGTTGATCTGAACCTCAATCAGCTGCTGATTTTCTGTGCGGTCTTTGGTTTTGCAGGCTCGCTGTTCTCGCTGTTCATCTCCAAGTGGATGGCGAAGATGAGCACCAGCACCCAGATCATCACTCAACCACGCACGCGCCATGAACAATGGCTGATGCAAACCGTGGAGCAGTTGTCTCAAGAAGCAGGTATTAAAATGCCCGAAGTCGGGATTTTCCCTGCTTACGAGGCCAATGCCTTTGCAACGGGCTGGAACAAGAACGACGCCCTCGTGGCGGTCAGCCAAGGGCTGCTCGAACGTTTTTCACCCGATGAAGTGAAGGCGGTACTCGCCCACGAGATTGGCCACGTGGCCAACGGCGACATGATTACCCTCGCGCTGGTGCAAGGCGTGGTGAACACCTTCGTGATGTTCTTCGCGCGGATCATCGGCAATTTTGTCGACAAGGTGATCTTCAAGAACGAAGGCGGCCGCGGTATCGCCTACTTTGTAGCGACCATCTTTGCCGAAGTGGTACTGGGCTTCCTGGCCAGCGCGATTGTGATGTGGTTCTCGCGCAAACGAGAGTTCCGCGCAGACGAAGCCGGCGCACGTCTGGCTGGCACCAGTGCAATGATCAGTGCGCTGCAGCGCTTGCGCTCCGAACAGGGCCTGCCGGTGCATATGCCCGACAGCCTGACCGCCTTTGGCATCAACGGCGGCGTCAAGCAGGGCCTGGCTCGCATGTTCATGAGCCACCCGCCGCTGGAAGAGCGTATCGACGCGCTGCGTCGCCGGGGCTGATACCCGGTAATGCAAAAGGGGCGATTGGATCGCCCCTTTTTTGTGCGCGGGTTTTACACCTTGGTGAGCCGATAAGCGCGCTCTTCGAGGCGCGTGACACCGTCCTGCACGAACTTCCAGCTCTCATCCAGAATATCCTGAGCTTCGAGCACCTCCAGGCACCACTGCAAACCCAGCAGTACCTTCACCTCATCGTCCGTCACCGCAAAGGGTGGGCCGGCTTTTTGCGTCTGGTCATAGTCCAGGGTGATCAGCAGCCCCTGGCAGCCCGGCCGCAACAGGCTGTTCAACTGCTCGGCGTACTGCGCACGCATCAGCGGCGGCAAGGCAATCAGTGCGGCACGGTCGTAAAGCGCCGTGCAATCAGCCAGTGCCCCAGCATCCAAGGCAAAGAAATCGCCGCACCATATCTCGATCAAATCGGCCTGGTACACCTTGAATACGCCGTGCCAAGTGATTCGCGGCGTCAGATTCTGCTCGCGGAAAAACGCATCAACCGCCTGCTCCGACAGTTCAACGCCGAGTACGTGATAGCCGTTGCTGGCCAGCCACATCAGGTCCAGGCTTTTGCCGCACAGCGGCACCAGCACCTTGGCGCCCTGAGCAAGGGTCAGCGAAGGCCAATAACGCAGCAGGTAAGGGTTAACTTCGGGCAAGTGAAAGCCGATCTGATTACGCGCCCAGCGCTCCTGCCAAAATTTGGGCTCCATGAAATCACCTCCGAGAATTCGATCAAAAAGCGCTAAAACTTATATTAGATTTAGATCAATGATCTGATTGAAGATGGGCCCATGTTAAACCTCAGGACCTTCCTTATGTTACCCAGCCTGTTTATCTCCCACGGATCACCCATGCTTGCCCTGCAACCCGGCGCCAGCGGCCCTGCCCTGCAGCGCCTGGCCGCTGAACTGCCACGGCCGAAGGCAATTGTGGTGGTGTCGGCGCATTGGGAAAGCCAGGAACTGCTGGTCAGCGGCAGCGCTGCGCCCGAGACCTGGCACGACTTCGGCGGTTTCCCCCGCGAGCTGTTCGCCGTGCAGTACCCGGCGCCGGGCGACCCGCAATTGGCCAACCAAATCGTCGACCTGCTTCATGCCGACGGCTTGAATGCGCGAATCGATGAGCGCCGCCCGTTTGACCATGGCACCTGGGTGCCGCTCTCGCTGATGTACCCGGCAGCGGACATTCCAGTGGTGCAAGTCTCCTTGCCCAGTCGCATGGGCCCTGCCCTGCAAACCCGCGTCGGACATGCCTTGGCCAGCTTGCGCGAACAGGGCGTGCTGTTGATCGGCTCCGGCAGCATCACCCACAACCTGGGCGAGCTGAACTGGCAGGCCGGACCTGAGAGTATCGAACCCTGGGCACGCGATTTCCGCGACTGGGTAGTGGACACACTCGCTGCCAACGACGAAGCGGCGTTGCATGATTACCGTCGCCAGGCGCCACACGCCGTGCGCAGCCATCCCAGCGATGAACATTTGTTGCCGTTGTACTTTGCGCGCGGCGCTGGGGGTGACTTCAGCGTGGCGCATCAAGGGTTCACCATGGGCGCGCTGGGCATGGACATCTACCGCTTCGGTTAACACCGGACAAAAAAAAACCCCGAACCAGTCGGGGATTTTTTATGTGCGATCAATCAGCCCAGGGGCGGATCAATCTTCGCGGTAACGACGCAGCTTCAATTGCTTGCCGGCAACGCGAGTGTCTTTCAGCTTGGTCAGCAGTTTTTCCAGACCGTCTTCCGGCAACTCCACCAGGGAGAAGCTGTCACGGACCTGGATGCGACCGATGGCTTCACGTGCCAGGCCACCCTCGTTGAGGATAGCGCCCAGCAGGTTCTTGGCAGCGATACCATCACGCGCGCCCAGCGCGGTACGGCAACGAGCACGGCCTTCAGCCAATGGAACCGGAGCACGACGCTCACGATCGCCACGGTCCGGACGGTCGCCGGTACGTTCTGGACGATCACCGCGCGGCGCGTTGTTCGGCACCAGCGGGCGCTCTTTCTCGATGGCTGCCAGGGTCAGGGCCTGACCGTTGGTAGCCTTGCGCAGCAGGGCTGCAGCCAGGGCGCGTGGAGTGCAACCGATATCGGCGGTCAGGCGGTCCAGCAGGTCGCCGTGGGTCGATTCAGCGTCAGCCACCAGTGGCGACAGGCTGTTGGTCAGTTTCTTGATGCGGGCATCGAGAACGGCCTGGGCATCCGGCAGGCGGACTTCAGCCACTTTCTGACCGGTTACACGCTCGATCACTTGCAGCATGCGGCGCTCACGTGGAGTCACCAGCAGCAGTGCACGACCTTCGCGACCGGCACGGCCGGTACGGCCGATACGGTGAACGTAGGACTCTGGATCGTAAGGCATGTCAACGTTGAACACGTGGGTGATACGCGGAACGTCGAGACCACGAGCGGCTACGTCGGTCGCAACAACGATGTCCAGACGGCCATCCTTGAGGGAGTCGATCACGCGCTCACGTTGGTTCTGGGCGATGTCACCGTTCAGCGCAGCGGCTTTGTAGCCTTTGGCTTCCAGGGCACTGGCCAGGTCCAGGGTCGCTTGCTTGGTACGCACGAACATGATCAGGGCGTCGAAGTCTTCGACTTCCAGCAGGCTCAATACAGCCGAGGTCTTCTGGTCAGCGTGAACCAACAGGTGAGCCTGTTCGATCGCGGTAACGGTCTGAGTCTTGGTCTGGATCTTCACGTGTTGCGGATCGCGCAGGTGGCGTTCGGCAATGGCACGGATCGACTGTGGCAGGGTGGCCGAGAACAGCACGGTCTGACGGGTCGGTGGCAGCGCCTTGAAGATGACTTCCAGGTCATCCATGAAGCCCAGCTTCAACATTTCGTCGGCTTCGTCCAGAACCAGGTGGTTCACGGTCGACAGGACTTTCTCGTCACGACGCAGGTGGTCGCACAGACGGCCCGGGGTGGCGACAACGATCTGAGCGCCATTACGGATGGCTTTCAGTTGCGGGCCCATCGGCGCGCCGCCGTAAACGGCAACAACGGTAACGCCTGGCATTTGCTTGGCGTAGGTTTCAAAAGCGGTTGCTACTTGCAGCGCCAACTCACGAGTTGGCGCCAGGATCAGGGCTTGCGGTTCGCGCTTGGCAGGATCGATGCAGTGCAGGATAGGCAGGGCGAACGCGGCGGTTTTACCGGTACCGGTTTGCGCCTGGCCAATCATGTCCTGGCCGGCCATGATGATCGGGATCGATTGCTGCTGAATCGCCGAAGGTTCTTCGTAGCCGGTCGCGATGACGGCAGCGAGAATGTTCGGGTTAAGATTAAAAGCGGCGAAGCCGCCGGTTTCCTGGGTCATGGGTCTGCCTCTAAGTGCATCCGCAAAGACCCATGCTCCAAAGCTGCGCATGCCGTGTTGAGACTCAAGAGTCGCCCTGGCTGCTTTGTCGGCGGGGATTTGCGAAAACGAATGAATGAAAAAGATTCGTCAAGGGAGAGTCCGCTGTGCGGACGCGCAGCCGAAGCTGACTTCGGGGAATTGCACTACCTAAACGCGGCCCGGTTAAAGGCCGGCGCGCACTATACCGGAAATACCTGAAAAAGGGAGCTTTTTTTATCGCCAGGCGCCGATAAACCGCACGGCATCACAGTCTTTGCAGATAAGCGCGGCAGGGTCTATTTTTCAAAGGCCCGGCCCTGCTGGTCATGACGCTTAAACGGTTCACCTTCCATTGGTCTGAAACTTTTCCCCCGTCCGAGGACACGTCCGATGAATCAAGCCAGCAGTAGTCGCGTCAGCCGTGAACTGCAGGGCCATGTCCTGTTGTTGGGCCTGGATCGGGTCGCCAAGCGCAACGCCTTTGACCTGGACTTGCTCAATGAGCTCAGCCTGGCTTATGGCGAATTTGATCGAAATGACGACGCACGAGTGGCCGTTGTATTTGCCCATGGCGACCACTTCACCGCCGGCCTGGACCTGGCCAATGTCAGCGGGGTAATGGCAGGCGGCTGGCAACCGCCGCTGGGAGGCTGTGATCCTTGGGGCGTTTTCGCAGGCCCCAGGATCAGCAAACCGGTGATCGTCGCCGCCCAAGGCTACTGCCTGACCATCGGTATCGAGTTGATGCTCGCTGCAGATATCAATCTGTGCGCGAGCAATACCCGCTTTGCACAGATGGAAGTGCAACGTGGGATTTTTCCGTTTGGAGGCGCGACATTGCGTTTTTATCAGATCGCCGGCTGGGGCAACGCCATGCGCTGGCTGCTCACCGGCGATGAGTTCGACGCCCATGAAGCCCTGCGCCTAGGTTTGGTGCAGGAAGTCATGGCCAGTGAAGACCTTCTGCCCCGCGCCATCGAGCTGGCCAGTCGCATCGCGCGCCAGGCGCCGCTTGGCGTCCAGGCCACCTTGATGTCGGCCCGCCTGGCACGGATGGAAGGCGAAACCGTTGCGGCCGCCGCGCTGCCGCCGATGGTGGATCAATTGCTGAACAGCGAGGATGCCAAGGAAGGCGTGCGCGCGATGGTCGAGAAGCGGCCGGGGGTGTTCAAGGGCATTTGAGTCGCCTGTACCGACGCTATCGGGGGCAAGCCCCCTCCCACATTTGAAATGAGCTCCAAGTGTGGGAGGTGTGGTGCGACGATTCGAGTTGCCCCCGATGGCGTCGGCACAGGCGACTACGTAGCCGGCCGAATCGCCTTGATCAACGCCTGCAACGAATACCCCAATCGCGGTGCCAGGGCTTCGGCGCGGGCCCAGAGCGCATCAAGATCCAGCGCCTGGTCCAGCTCCGAAGGCACCAACAGGATCACATTGCCCTCCTTCACCGGTAGTTCCCAGTAATGCCGGTGGTACAAACCACGCAGCAACGCCGCGCCCAAGGGTTTGCCATCATCGGTCGCCCACTGGTTGATCACCAGCCAACCGCCGGGGTTGAGTTTCTTCTGGCAGTTTTCCAGGAAGGTCCAGGCCAGGTGTCCGACGCCCGGGCCTACATCGGTGTAGAGGTCGACGAAAATCAGGTCGGCCGATTCAGCGGTCTCCAACAGCTCCAGGGCGTCGCCGATGCGGATATACAAGCGCGGATCATCATCCAGCCCCAGGTATTCGATGGCCAGGCGCGGCACATCGGGGCGCAGCTCGATAGCTTCGACGTCTTCCAGAGGCAGGAACTTGAGGCAGGCCTGGGTCAACGTCCCGGCCCCCAGGCCGAGGAACAGCGCGCTCTCCGGCTGCTCATGGCACAACGCGCCGATCAGCATCGCGCGGGTGTAGTCGTACTCCAGCCAGCTCGGGTCAGCGGTGAACACGCAGCTTTGCTCGATGGCATCGCCAAACTCGAGAAACCGGTAATCGGCAACCTCAAGCACACGGATCATGCCGAAATCATCATGGACTTCGGCCAGCAGGCGCTCGACACGCTCCTCGGTCATCACAACTCCTAAAGGGTTTACCGCACGGCAAAGGCGCGATTGTCGGCCAACCGGCGGCAACAGGTCACGCACTAATTGCTGATAACATTGACGCCCGACCGTCAACCACCCAATCGAGTTCATGATGAGCCAACCCTGGAGCCCCGACAGCTGGCGCGCCCTGCCAATCCAGCAACAACCCCAGTACCCGGACTCTGCGCACTTGTTGCAAGTGGAGCAGAGCCTGGCCAGCTATCCGCCGCTGGTGTTTGCCGGGGAAGCCCGCGAGTTGCGCCGTCAGTTTGCCGAGGTGACCCAAGGTCGCGCGTTCCTGCTGCAAGGTGGCGACTGCGCCGAGAGCTTTGCCGAGTTCTCCGCCGCAAAAATCCGCGACACCTTCAAGGTGCTGTTGCAGATGGCAATCGTGATGACCTTCGCCGCCGGCTGCCCGGTGGTGAAAGTCGGGCGCATGGCCGGCCAGTTCGCCAAGCCGCGCTCGGCCAACGATGAGACCATTGAAGGCATCACCCTGCCCGCCTACCGTGGCGATATCGTCAACGGCATCGGCTTCGACGAAAAAAGCCGCGTGCCGGACCCGGACCGCCTGCTGCAGTCCTACCACCAGTCCACCGCCACCCTCAACCTGCTGCGCGCCTTCGCCCAGGGCGGTTTTGCCGACCTGCACCAGGTGCACAAGTGGAACCTGGACTTTATCGCCAACTCCGCCCTGGCCGAAAAATACAGCCAGTTGGCCGACCGCATCGACGAAACGCTGGCTTTCATGCGCGCCTGCGGCATGGACAGCTCGCCGCAGTTACGCGAAACCAGCTTCTTCACCGCCCATGAAGCGCTGCTGCTCAACTACGAACAAGCCTTCGTGCGCCGCGACAGCCTGACCAACGACTACTACGACTGCTCGGCCCACATGCTGTGGATCGGCGACCGCACCCGTCAGTTGGATGGCGCTCATGTCGAATTCCTGCGCGGGGTGAATAACCCGATCGGCGTCAAAGTCGGCCCGAGCATGAACCCCGATGACCTGATCCGTCTGATCGACATCCTCAACCCCGACAACGACCCCGGCCGCCTCAACCTGATCGCGCGCATGGGTGCAGGCAAGGTCGGCGACCACCTGCCCAACCTGATTCGCGCCGTGCAGCGCGAAGGCAAGCAGGTGCTGTGGAGCTCCGATCCGATGCACGGCAACACCATCAAGGCCAGCAGCGGCTACAAGACCCGCGACTTCGCGCAGATCCTCGGTGAGGTCAAGGAGTTCTTCCAGGTCCACCAGGCCGAGGGCACGTATGCTGGCGGGATTCATATCGAGATGACCGGGCAGAACGTCACCGAGTGCATCGGCGGCGCGCGGCCGATCACCGAAGATGGCTTGTCGGACCGCTACCACACCCACTGCGACCCACGGATGAACGCCGATCAGTCGCTGGAGTTGGCGTTCCTGATTGCCGAGACATTGAAGCAGGTCAAACGCTAGCAGACGTTTTGAAATAGGGCTTCCTGTGGCAACAAAGCCCCGTGTGGCGAGCGGGCTTGCCCCGCGTTGGGTGGCGAAGCCACCCCAAAACCCACGCCGCAATTCTGCCAGAACCAATACAGTGATCCACTGGGGCTGCTTCGCAGCCCAACGCAGGGCAAGCCCGCTCGCCACGAAAGTACCTTCTTCCTACAAGTGCAGCATGGCTAACCGCAAGCGGTCGGCACTCGGCCGCTGGCAATTGAGCTGGATATGTTCGAGCCCAAGCCAGTCGGCCATTTGCCGCAGGTTCAACGCCAGCACCAACATCCCCTCCTCATCCAGCCCCGGCTCTTCCTCATGCACCGCATGTACGGCCAGGCGTCCGTTGGCGCGTTCGGCCCGCAGGTCGATACGTGCGGCGATCCGCTCGTTGTGCAAAAACGGCAGCACGTAGTAGCCGTACACCCGTTTGTCTTGCGGGGTGTAGATCTCCAGCCGGTAGCGGAAATCGAACAGGCGCTCGGTACGGCTGCGCTCCCAGACCAGCGAGTCGAAGGGCGACAGCAGTGCGCTGGCCGACACCTTGCGCGGCACTTTGGGCTCGGGCAGACAGTAGGCTGCCTGCTTCCAGCCTTGCACCTGGCAAACCTGCAAGTGCCCGTCCTCGACCAATTCCGCCAGGCGACTGCGACTGTCGGCGGGGTCAAGACGGAAGTAGTCGCGTAGGTCTTTTTCGGTACCTACACCCAAGGCGGTGGCGCTGTGCAGCAACAGGCCACGTTGGGCCTCGGCCTCGGTCAACGGCACCTGCTGGAGGATGTCGCCAGGGATGACGCGCTCGGGCAAGTCATAGAGCCGCTCGAAACCACGCCTGCCGGCAACGGTAACCAGGCCGGCGGCGAACAGCCACTCAAGCGCATGCTTTTCATCGCTCCAGTCCCACCAGGGTCCGGCCCGCTCTTCGCGGGTCGACAAACTGCCCGCGCCGAGCGCGCCCTGCTGTTCGACGGTCTGCAAAACGCGCTGGATCGTGGCCTGTTGCTCACGACCGAAGCGCGCCATCTGCGAATAGATGCCGCGCCCCTGCTGCGCTCGCTCCATACGCCAACGCATCAACGGGTACAACGCCATTGGCAGCAGCGAGGCCTCGTGCCCCCAATACTCAAACAACGAGCGTCGTCGGCCCTGGCTCCAGGCCGCTTGTTCAAGCATCAATGGGGAGTAATTGCCCAGGCGGGAAAACAGCGGCAAGTAGTGAGAGCGCACCAGCGCATTGACCGAGTCAATCTGCAACACGCCCAAGCGCTCGATCACGCGGTTGAGGTGCGCAGCTTTTATCAGCGCAGGCGCCTGGCGCCCTGAAAATCCCTGGGCCGCCAGCGCCATGCGTCGAGCTTGCTTGAGGGAAAAGGACAAGTCGGCGGGCATGGGAATCTCCTTGAATGCTCGCGACCTACCCTACTGCATCCGGGGTCATTTTCGCAGTGGATCTTCCCAGAAATGCCGATGGCTCTCACGCTCCACATCGGCACGGCTGAGGCCGATGTCCTTGAGCGCATCATCGTTCATGCTTGCCAGCACCTGCCGTTCGTGGCGCAACACCTGCCAACGCAATACCACTTGCAGCAGCCTGGAAAACGGCCGTTTGGTGATCAACACGAAACCTTTCTGACCTTTCATCTTCTCGCCCTCCAGTGGGGATGACGCAAGTGTGTGCCGTGCAATATGATCAATCCAACGAATGTTTCTTATGCAACACATCTCGGAGATTGATCAATTGTCCGGCTACCCGAGCATCGACACTGAAGTGCTGCGTACCTTCGTCGCCATCGCCGACCAGGGCGGTTTCACCCGCGCCGGTGAACTGGTTAACCGCACCCAATCGGCGGTGAGCATGCAGATGAAGCGTCTGGAAGAAGACGTGTTGCAGCGCAAGCTGTTCGAGCGCGATGGCAGGCAGGTGCGGCTGACGCCCGAGGGCCAGGTGTTGCTGGGTTATGCGCGGCGCATCTTGAAGCTCCACAGCGAGGTGTTCAACACCCTACGCGAGCCGCATATGGTGGGGTTGGTACGTATCGGTACGCCGGACGACTACGTGATGCGTTTCCTTCCAGGGATCCTCAAGCGGTTCTCCAAGGCCTACCCGCTGATCCAGATCGAGCTGCATTGCGAGTCGTCAACGGTGCTGATGCAGCGACGGGATCTGGCGCTGACCGTTATCAGCCGCGAGCCTGGCAAGGAAATCGGCGAGCTTTTGCGCACAGAGCGCATGGTATGGGCAGCGGCGCCATGTTTTTGTGTGGAAGAGCACGATGCCGTGCCCCTGGCGGTGTCCGGTGCCGACTGCGTGTACACGCAGTGGACCCAGGCCGCACTGGATGCAACCGGGCGGGATTATCGCCTGGCGTATCACAGCACCAACGTGGCGGCGATCCTGGCAGTGGTGAGTGCCGGCCTGGCTGCCATGATCTGCATGGAAAGCCTGGTGACTGAAGACTTGCGAGTACTCGGCAGCGACGAGGGTTTCCCAGCGCTGCCCTCTATGAATCTGCACTTGCTGCGCAATCCGCAAATGACCTCGCCCATCACCGAATGCCTGGCCGAATACATCGTCGAAGGCTTCAGACTTTAAACGTCAGCATCACCGCACACACCACCAGGAAGCCGCAAAACAGGCCGCGCAAGACACGCTCCGGCAACGCATGGGCAACCTTCACGCCCCAGCTGATACTGAGCAGGCCGCCGACGGCGAGCGGCACGCCGATCATCCAGTCCACCTCGTGGTGCCAGGCATAGGTGACCAGCGTCACACCCGTGCTGGGCAACGCCAAGGCCAGGGACAACCCTTGGGCGACGACCTGGGTGGTGCCGAACAGGCTGGTGAGCACGGGAGTGGCAACCACCGCGCCGCCAACCCCGAACAAACCGCCCATGGAACCGGACGCCGCGCCCAACACGCCAAGCCAAGGCCAGGAGTAACGCATGTGTGCCGTCGGCGGCGCATTCCGCGTGAACATACGCAGCAGGTTGTAAGCCGAAAGCGTCAGCAGAAACACAATAAAGCCGATGCGCATGGCACCTGCGTCGAGCCCCACGGCCCAGATCGAACCAAGCCAGGCAAAGCTGAACCCCATGATGCCCAAGGGCAGCGCGTGCCGCAGTTCGATGCGATTGCGCTGGTGGTAACGCCACAGGGCGAGCATCACGTTCGGCACCACCATGACCAACGCCGTGCCTTGGGCAAGTTGTTGGTCCAGGCCGAACCATACGCCGAGTACCGGGATCGCAATCAACCCACCGCCAATACCAAACAGGCCACCCACCGTGCCGAGGGCCACGCCCAATACCAGGTACACCGCTAAATCCAACACCGCTCGCTACTCCCCATTCTCAAGACCTGCATGCTACGCAGTCGACTCTGGCGCGGAAACGCACAGCAACGCACAATGGCTATGCCAATCTCGCATAAGCGCGTACCGATGAATCCCAATACGCTGACCGATCAACTGAGCCTGTTTCTGGATGTATTGGAAACGGGCAGCTTTTCCGCCGCAGCACGTCGCCATCCGCTGACACCCTCGGCGGTGGCGCGGCGCATCGACAGCCTGGAAAGCTCCGTGGGCAGCCGCTTGTTCCAGCGCAGCACCCACGCGGTGGTGCCGACCCCGGCGGGCCTGGCCTTCGCTGAACGGGCACGGCGGATTGTCAGCGAGTTGCAACTCGCACGGGCAGAGGCCGCTTCCCTGAGTCATGCGCCGGAAGGGCTGATTCGCGTGGATGCACCGGCAGCGTTCGGTCGCCGGCACCTGGCGCCGGTGATTGCCGACTTCTTGAACGTTTACCCCGGATTGGATGTGCACCTGCATCTGATCGATAGTTTTGTCGATATGCAGGGCGCGCACTTGGGTAAGGTCGACTTGGTGCTGCGCGCCGGGCATATCGTCGATACACGGCTGATCGCCACGCCCCTGGCCAGTATCGTGCGTATCGCCTGCGCCAGCCCGGCCTACCTGAAAAGCCGTGGCACCCCGGCTCACCCCCGCGAATTGAGCGAGCATGACGGCCTGGATTGGGACGGCCTGGCGCCGATGTTCGCGTGGCGCTTTGAGTTGGACGGGCGACGTGCAACGCATCGCCCGCGGCGCATCCGCATGAGCGCCAACAACGCTGAAGCGCTGCTATCGGGCGCTCTCGCCGGGCTGGGCATCGCCCATCTTCCCACCTGGCTGGCCAGTGAATACCTGGTGCGCGGGGAATTGCTGCCGCTGTTTTGCGAGGACGGCCTGCCCAGCCCGGAGACCACCGGGATCTACGCACTGCGGCTGGAACAGCAGCCCAATGCGCGCAGCCGCTTGTTGCTGGAATACCTCAAGTCCCGATTCAGCCCCGTGCCGCCTTGGGATCTGGCCCTGCAAAGCGGGTTGGTCTGACCGCTGGGACAGAATTATCTGGCGCATTAAAGATTTGCCCGCTAGATTCCAGCGTAGACACGCTTTTTTTGAGGCACCACCATGAGCAAAAATCCCACCGCGTGCGATTCCCTGTTGCTGGACAATCAACTGTGTTTCGCCCTGCACTCCACATCGCTGCTGATGACCAAGGTCTACAAACCGCTGCTGCAAGCCCTCGGTCTGACCTACCCGCAGTACCTGGCCATGATGGTGCTGTGGGAAGAGGATGGTTTGACCGTCGGCGAAATCAGCAGCCGCCTGCTGACCGACCCGGGCTCCCTGACGCCACTGCTCAAGCGCCTGGAAGCCGAAGGCCTGCTCAGCCGCACCCGCAGCCGTGAAGATGAGCGCGTGGTGGTGGTGGAGCTGACCGGCGCTGGGCGTGCCTTGCAGGAAAAGGCCATGGGTATTCCACAGTGCATTCTCGGCGCCAGCGGTTTGGAGCTGGACCAATTGCGCAAGCTGCAGGCTGACTTGCTCGCGTTGCGGGGCAACCTGCAGAACGCGATCTAAACACAGCAAAACACTCAACATGTGGGAGGGGGCTTACTCCCGATGACGGTTTATCAGTCGACGAATCTTTTGACTGAAACACCGCTATCGGGAGCAAGCCCCCTCCCACATTGGTTTGCAGCGACTGAAAAAATATTTATACATTTATCTTGCGCGCAAAACATTAGCGCTATACATTTGCTTCACAAACTACTTAGCGCACAAAACTTTAGCGCTAATAACCAAGAGGACGACACCATGCAAACGCTCTATACCGCAGTAGCCACCGCCACCGGCGGCCGTGATGGTCGCGCTGTTTCCAGCGACAACATCCTCGACGTCAAACTCTCCACCCCCAAAGAATTGGGCGGAGCCGGCGGCCAGGCCACCAATCCGGAACAACTGTTCGCCGCTGGTTACTCGGCCTGCTTTATCGGCGCCCTGAAATTCGTCGCCAGCCAGACCAAACGCAAAATCCCGGATGATGCCTCGATCACTGCCCACGTCGGCATCGGCCAGATCCCTGGTGGTTTCGGCCTGGATATCGACCTGCACGTCAGCCTCCCAGGCCTGGCCCAGGACGACGCGCAAAGCCTGGTCGACGCCGCTCACCAAGTCTGCCCGTACTCCAACGCCACCCGTGGCAACGTCGATGTGCGCCTGCACGTAACCGTCTAACCCCTGCCGATGTCACTGGAGAAGAACATGAACACATTTGCCAAAGTGCTGACCGGCAGCCTGCTCGCCCTGTCCGTCACCCACGCTTTCGCCGCCAATGGCGACGTTGAACACAACACCCAGGCCTTCCTGGATGTGTTGAACGCCGGCACCGGCAAACCGATGGAACAACTGACGCCCAAGGAAGCCCGCGCCGTACTGACGGGTGCCCAGGCCGGTGTGAAGTTGACCTTGCCCAAGGCGGACGTGAGCCAGAAGACCATTCAGGTCGATGGCCAGCCGCTGGACCTGACCATCGTGCGGCCAGCCGGGGTCAAGGGCACATTGCCGGTGTTCATGTTCTTTCACGGCGGCGGCTGGGTCTTGGGGGATTACCCGACTCACGAGCGCCTGGTGCGCGATCTGGTGGTGGGTTCGGGAGCCGTGGCGGTCTTCGTCAACTACACGCCTTCACCGGAAGCGCACTACCCGGTGGCGATCAACCAGGCCTACGGCGCAACCAAGTGGGTCGCCGAGCATGGCAAGGACATCAACGTCGACGGCAAACGCCTGGCGGTCGCGGGCAATAGTGTCGGCGGCAATATGGCAGCCGTCGTCAGCCTGATGGCGAAGGACAAGGGCACACCCGCGATCAAGTTCCAGTTGCTGTTGTGGCCGGTGACCGATGCCAACTTCGAGACGGCGTCCTACAACCAGTACGCCGAAGGGCACTTCCTCACCAGGAACATGATGAAGTGGTTCTGGGACAACTACACCACCGACGCCAACCAGCGGGCCGAGATCTACGCCTCGCCGTTGCGGGCGACCACGGATCAGCTCAAGGGCTTGCCGCCCGCGCTGATTCAGACTGCCGGTGCCGATGTATTGCGTGACGAAGGCGAAGCCTATGCGCGCAAGCTGGACCAGGCCGGGGTTCCCGTGACGGCCGTGCGCTATAACGGCATGATCCACGACTACGGTTTGCTCAATGTGGTCAGCCAGGTACCAGCCGTGCGTTCGGCCTTGCTGCAGGCATCGGACGAGCTGAAGCAGCACCTGAAGTAAAAAGCAGCGCTCACGAAAAAGCCCGACGCAAGGTCGGGCTTTTTTCGTATCGGCGAGGCCAGAATTACTTCTTGGCGCGACCTTTGTACGAACCACCTTCGCGGGTGTCGATCTCGATCAGGTCGTCGATTTCGATGAAATCGGCTACTTGCAGTTCGGTACCGTTGCTCAGTTTGGCAGGCTTCATCACTTTGCCCGAAGTGTCGCCGCGAGCGGAACCTTCGGTGTAGGCAACCTTACGCACGATAGTGGTCGGCAGCTCTACGGAAACCAGGCGCTCTTCGAAGAAAATAGCTTCGCAGACGTCTTCCATGCCTTCTTCGATGAACGGCAGAACAGCTTCGATATCTTCAGCGTTCAGCTCGTACATGGTGTAGTCGGTGGTGTCCATGAACGTGTAGGTGTCGCCGCTGATGAAGGACAGGGTCGCTTCTTTGCGGTCGAGGATCACGTCATCCAGTTTGTCATCGGCGCTGTAGACGATCTCGGTCTTGTAACCGGTCAGCAGGTTCTTCAGCTTGGTCTTCATGATTGCGCTGTTACGACCAGACTTGGTGAACTCAGCTTTCTGAACCAGCCAAGGGTCGTTTTCGAGACGGATCACTGTACCGGGTTTCAGTTCTTTACCAGTTTTCATTGCGTATATCCGAAATTTGGATGGGATTTACAAAAATCAAGGTCGCGTATCATATCCAACTTTCATAAAACTGTACCAGCGCCGTCGCAAGATCTGCCTGCAAGCCCTGTTCCAGACACCACGTCTGCGCGTGCTGACTCAACTCAGGCCAGTGCTCCAGCAGCATTTTCCACGGTTGTGCCATATCGCCATCAGTGTTCCAGGCTTGCCAGAGTTCAACCAGGGCAGCCTTTGCGGCCGGCGACAGGGCGGCGGTGTACAGGTCGAGGAAGGCATCGAGCTTGTCCAGATGGATGTCTTCGTCCTGGCGATAGATATGCCACAACAGCGGCCGCCCGGCCCATTGGGCGCGCACGAACGAGTCTTCGCCGCGTACGGCGTTGAAGTCGCAACACCACAGCAGGCGGTCATATTGCTCCTGGCGCACAAACGGCAGCACCTGCACAGTCAGGGCGTCGCGCTGATGCAGGTCCCCCACCGACAGGCCTTCGACACCGAGCCAATGCTGCACATCCCCGAGGATGCGCCCTTCAGGGACCAAGAGATGAGTGGCATGCCCGTCGGTCGAGAGTACGTCCAGCCAACTGGCCAGCCCAGCGTTTTCGTAGGCGAACAACGAGATCAGCCGCACACCCGCTGCCGGAAACACACCCAACGCGTGCAGGAATTGCCGCTGCGCAGCGGCATCCTGTTGAAACGCCTGACGCTGTTCCAGCAACCCTGCCTCGCGTAACAGCCCCCCCGTGCCGGGACGGAACCCCGGAAAAAAGAAGTACTTCTGCACGCCCTTGAACTTCACCGACGGCAACCGATGACACCCCACCACCCAGTCTTCGGCACTGAGGTAATCCAGGTTCATCCACAACGGCGTGCGTTCACGCGCGGCCATGGCTTCCATGTAATCAGGCGGCAACTGGCAGGCGAAGGCGGCGATCACCACATCGGCTGCCGGGGCGCTCGACCACACAGCCGGCCAATGGCGCACATCGACACCCTCTTGCCATTGCTGGTCAAGACGCACATCAATCTCGGGACACATACGCTCGAAGGCGCGCAGGTCGTCGACCCACAAGCGCACCTCGCACCCCTGCTCTGCCACCAATTGCCGGGCCAGGCGCCAGGTCACGCCAATGTCGCCGTAGTTATCGACGACGCTGCAAAAAATATCCCAGCGGGCTTTCATTCCGGGCTCCAACGCTCAAAGGCTCGATTGTCCGCATAAATGCGCCGATGCAGAAGGCTTGATAGCGATTATTCTGCACAGTGGCTGTGCGACAATCGCCGCCATGCTGTTAATGCCTGCCAGGAGGCCATCATGTCTGATCGCTCGTTGTCGCTGCCCAAGCTCACGCTCGCCATTGCCCTGGGGGTGTGGCTGGGGTTTATCGCCATTGCACTGACCACCTGGCTGGCGTCGCGCTATCTGTTCCCGCAAAGCCTGGCGCCTGTAGCCCAGGCCGTTCAGCAACTGGGTAAACCTGCACCGGTTGCGCCGGAGCCGCCGAACCGTATGTTCGAGCAGTACCAACAGAACCTGCAGAAGCAGAAACAACAGCAGGCCCTGGACCAGGCCCGCAACAACGCACGCAACCTGTCCAACCCAAAATGCCAGTTCTGGCTGCAGCAGGACCTGAACGCACCGAATGAAAAGACCCGGGCCAATGTCCTGCAATTCTGCGATTGATGACCATGAATAAACACGCTGTTCACCAGTTGATCCTGGAAAAGCTCACCGCCGACCTCGACATCGCCCGGCGCGCCGCGCAGACCGCCTACGAAACCGCAACCCACGAAGAAAATATCGCCGAGAACAAATACGACACCCTCGGGCTGGAGGCGTCTTATCTGGCAGCCGGACAAGCCAAGCGCGTCGAGGAAATCAAGCAGGCGCTGGTGCTGTGCCAGAACCTTCCTCTGCGTGGGTACGATGATCAACGTGGCATAGAAGTCGGCACACTGCTGGGCCTGGAAGACGAGAACGGCCGCCAGCAGTGGCTGTTCCTGGCACCGGATGCAGCGGGTTTGAAGGTGGACGTGGTCGGGCAACCGGTGACCGTCATCACCCCACGCTCACCCTTGGGCAAAAGCCTGCTGGGCAAGTTCGAAGGGGATGAGGTGGAGATTCTGGTGGCAGGCGCCCGGCAACACTTTACGGTTACCGAGGCCAAATAACCCCCTTAATGGACGGGCAATTCCACGCCGTCGAACAGCTCTTCCAGTTCCTGTTTGTTGTGGCACTGGATCGCCTTGGCCATGACTTCACGGGTCAGGTGCGGCGCGAACTTCTCGATGAAGTCGCACATGAAGCCCCGCAGGAAGGTGCCACGACGGAAGCCGATCTTGGTCACGCTGGACTCGAACAGCTCGCTGGCATCGAGCACCACCAAGTCTTTATCGAGGTTGGTATCGACTGCCATCTTGGCAACGATACCCACGCCCAGGCCCAGGCGAACATAGGTCTTGATGACGTCGGCGTCGGCGGCGGTGAACACCACTTTCGGCGTCAGGCCCCGATGGCTGAAGGCTTCGTCGAGCTTGGAGCGGCCGGTGAAACCGAAGACGTAGGTCACGATCGGGTATTCGGCCAGGGCTTCCAGGGTCAGCTTCGGCAACTTGGCCAATGGGTGGCCTTGGGGCACGACCACGCAACGGTTCCAGCGATAGCACGGCATCATCACCAGGTCACCGAACAGCTCCAGGGCTTCGGTGGCGATGGCGAAATCGACGGTGCCGTCAGCGGCCATCTCGGCGATCTGCATCGGTGAACCCTGGTGCATGTGCAGCGCGACGTCCGGGTATTGCTTGATAAAATCACGGATTACCGGCGGCAACGCATAACGCGCCTGGGTGTGGGTAGTGGCAATCGACAGGGTGCCTTTCTTCTCGTTGGAGAACTCCTGGGCGATCTGCTTGATGCTCTCGACTTTGCGCAGGATCTCGCCGGCGGTGGTGATGATGCGTTCACCGGCCGGGGTGACACGGGTGAGGTGCTTGCCGCTGCGCGCGAACACTTCGACGCCCAACTCGTCTTCGAGCAGGCGGATCTGCTTGCTGATACCCGGTTGCGAGGTGTAAAGGCTTTGAGCGGTAGCGGAAACGTTGAGGTCGTGGTGCGCCACTTCCCAGATGTAGCGCAGTTGTTGAAGCTTCATATGTATCCCTCAAAGCAGGTAGACGCCGTGGGTATCAGCGACGGTATATAACTATATTAAAGGTTAGACAGATAAATCTAGAACCTTTTATCATTTTCTATCCCTCACACGTCATCGCTGCGTCGACGCTGTAAGGAAGGCACCAGATAAACCGGCACGTTAGACAGCTGCAGCACCCGTGCAGCGGTGCGCCCAAGCGGTGTGGCGGCCGCCGCGGCATGGCTGTGACTGCCGACGATCAGCAGGTCGACGGACAGTTTGCGCAACTGGTCGAGAATCACCTCACACGGGTCCCCCTGGATCACCCGTACCGAGCGGATCAACTTCAAATCCTGCTCACCCTCTCCCAACTCCTCGCGAAAGCTGTCGAGCACCCGCTGCTCGATAGTCGCCATCACCGTGCTCAAACCCTGGGTCTGCCACTCACTCAAGGCCTGTTCATCAAGGTAGCTCTGCAACACCGATTCGGCGAACAGCCCAATCGGTTCAACCGCGTGAATCACATACAGGTCAGCCTTGAACGTCCGCGCCAGCGCCAGTGCATGTTGCATCACATAAGGCGCATACAGACCAAGGTCCGTGGCGTACAGCATCGAACGAATCATAAAACCTCCTGGACAGCCGGAATGGAGGAGATTGAATGAGCTTAGCAGCGCCCCTAACTCTCGGCCTGAATCCTCACCTCGTTACTGATGCCATGGGGCACATGCCCGGTGGCCACCACCTCCCGGGCCTTCTCGCAATGCCCGGCCTGGTCATCGAAAAACACATCAGCGGCAAACGCCTCCAGGAATGCGGACTTCTCCAGGCCGCCGAGAAACAATGACTCATCCAGTCGGATATCCCACTCACGCAAGGTACGAATCACCCGCTCGTGAGAAGGCGCCGAACGGGCGGTGACCAAGGCTGTGCGGATCGGGCAGGCCTCGTCTGGAAACTCACGCTGCAACAAGTTGAGTGCCGCCAGGAACCCCTTGAAGGGACCGCCGTGCAAAGGTTGCCGCGCCGACTCGCGCTCGCTGGCCTGGAACGCCTCCAACCCGCCGGCCTGATACACGCGCTCCGACTCATCGGAGAACAGCACCGCGTCACCGTCAAAGGCGATCCGCAGCTCCTCGCTGGACGCCCGGCGCGGACCGCCCGACAGAATCGTCGCGGCGGCAAAGCCGGCATCGAGGGCACTGCGTACATCTTCAGCATGGGTGGAAAGAAACAGATGGCAGCCAAACGCAGCTAAATAAGGATAAGGACTACGTCCGCCTACGAAAGCGGCACGGGAAATATCCAGGCCGTAGTGCTGAATCGAGTTGAATACACGCAGGCCGGTGTCGGCACTGTTACGCGATACCAGTACCACCTCGACCCGAGCACGGCCCAGGCTGGCATTGAGGCTCAGCAGCTTCTTGACCAGCGGAAAGGCGTCACCGGGCTCAAGGGTCTCTTCCTCGTGTTCGATCTGATATTTACGGTAGGCCTCCACCCCTTGGGCCAGGTAGACCTTGTGGCTGTCGCTCAGGTCGAACAGCGCCCGCGAAGAAATCGCCAGCACCAGTTTGTCGCCCAATCCCTTTGCCATGGTACGTCCCCCGAATCAGCGGTTATGCCGATCAATAAAACTCAAGGCCTGGTACAGCGCCTGCATTCGCGGCAATTCGCAACCCGCGGCCTTGGCGGCAGCGAGCGGTCGCGCATAGATCGCCGCCAGTTCCAGCGGGCGTTTGTGCACATGGTCGTGGTACATGCTGGGCAGGTAATCGTCCATGGTTTCCGTCATGGCGAACATCTGCTCGGCGTAACTGCCGGGAATTTCATGGCCACAGGCATGGGCGCCCTGCACCACTTCGGCCATCAGCGCCTGGATCAGCTCACGGCTGGATTGGTCCGCCATCATCGCCGTGGTGCCCGCGCCCAGCAACACCGAGAGGCCGTTGTAGGGGACGTTCCACACCAGCTTGTGCCAGCGGGCCTGATGCACATTGGCCATGGCTTGGGATTCGATGCCGGCCTTATGAAACAACGCAGCGCCGGCTTCGACAATAGCCTTCTGGCAGCTCTCATCGTTGGCCGCCGTGCCGCTGTGGTAGCCCAGGTTGACCCGGCCCAACGCCTGATGTTCTACGACGCCAGGTGCAGAGCGGTGTACGCCGATGTAGCACAGCCCGCCCAGTAGATGCAGCGATGGCGGCAGGTGTTCACGCAGACTGTCTTCGACATCCAGGCCGTTTTGCAGCAACACCACCTTGGCGTCCGGCGCCGCGACCTGGGCGAGGGTCGGGGCCAGCTCGACATTGCCCGTGGACTTGGTGCCCACCAGCAGCCAGTCGCACGGCGGCATGTCCGCGGCACGGGCGTAGGCCTGCACCGGGCGCAGCAGCAGGTTGCCATGCACACTGCTATTGACGCGCAGGCCGTGCTCGCTGACCGCCGCGTATTCGCTGCGCAGCAGGAAGTGCACGTCGAAGCCCGCGCGTGCCAGCATCACTCCATAGAAGCCACCAATGGCGCCGGTTCCGATAATGCCGATACGTGGCGTCTGGGGTGCAAGTGCAGTCATGGCAAATCCTCCGGGGTGCGGGTAAGCGCTATTTTTACTGCTTCGCAGGTGTCAGCAGGCGTAAGACGTGTCTGTATCTGCCCGAAGAATTGACCCTCGCACACCACAAACAACGCCGGCAAATGAAAGATCTGGTAGCGTTCGACCGCACCGCCGTTGTGCCCGGCATCCACCCAGCACACGCGGTCCACCGGCAAACGCCAGCCCGGCAATTGCTGGCGCGCCCAACGGCAACTGGAACACCCCACGCTGGTGAACACCACCAGCGAAATACCTGGCAATCCCAGCAATTGCTGGTCAATATCCAGGTCGGTCAATTCCAGTTCCTTCACTATACTGCTGCCACCGCCGTCAACTGGACGGTGCTCGGAGTCCGTGTACATGGGTCGTTTTTTACCTCACCCTGATGATGTCGCTGTCGAGTTAATCCAACGCCCCTCTCCTGCCATCCCCCGCCAACGCCTGCTCACTATCGGCCTGGGCGGCGTCGCCTGCAATTGGCCCCGCGCGTGGCGCCAGGGCACGGCCGTTGATCTGCTCATTCCCTCCCTGGGCGCCAGCGCCCGCTATCCAGGTTATGTGGCGTGGTGTCGCAAGGTGGAAAACGGCTACCGCGTGGGCATTTCGTTTACCGATGAACATGCGTTGTTCGGTGCGCGAATGGGTGAGCAAGCATGCCGGATAGAGCGCTACTGCCGCCAGCATGAAGATGCCGAACCGACCCCGCAGCAACTCGAAGCCCTGGCCCGTGAGTGGGTGGCGCGCCATGCGGGCGAGTTCTCCCATGAAACATTTGTGCGACCAGCGCGGGATTAAAGCGGGCTTTGCCCATTGTCGCGGGCCCGTGTTACGCGCTAAGGTTCCTCCCCCCTGCATTCAAATCATGCTGTGCCCGCCGCACGGGGATGGCAGGCGGCCGGCACCCGTGACCCTGGCGAGTAACACGATGGCTGATTTACCGATCAATGACCTAAACGTCGAATCCAACGAGACCCTGATCACACCCGATCAGCTCAAGCGCGAAATCCCTTTAAGCGACGCTGCCCTGCAGACCGTCACCAAGGGCCGCGAAGTCATCCGTGACATTCTCGATGGCACCGACCACCGCCTCTTCGTCGTGATCGGGCCTTGCTCGATCCACGACCTCAAGGCTGCTCACGAATACGCCGAGCGCCTAAAAGTACTGGCGGCAGAAGTGTCCGACACCTTGTACCTGGTGATGCGCGTCTATTTCGAGAAACCGCGTACCACCGTCGGCTGGAAAGGCTTGATCAACGACCCGTACCTGGACGACTCGTTCAAGATCCAGGACGGCTTGCACATCGGTCGGAAATTGCTGCTGGACCTGGCCGAAATGGGCCTGCCCACTGCCACCGAAGCCCTCGACCCGATTTCCCCGCAGTACCTGCAGGACCTGATCAGCTGGTCGGCCATCGGCGCGCGCACCACCGAGTCGCAGACCCACCGCGAAATGGCATCCGGCCTGTCTTCGGCCGTAGGCTTCAAGAACGGCACCGACGGCGGCCTGACCGTGGCGATCAACGCGCTGCAATCGGTCTCCAGTCCTCACCGTTTCCTGGGTATCAACCAGGAAGGCGGCGTCTCCATCGTCACCACCAAGGGCAATGCCTACGGTCACGTGGTGTTGCGCGGCGGCAATGGCAAGCCCAACTATGACTCGGTCAGCGTTGCGCTCTGCGAGCAGGCGTTGAACAAGGCCAAGATCAAGCCGAATATCATGGTCGACTGCAGCCACGCCAACTCCAACAAGGACCCGGCCCTGCAGCCGCTGGTGATGGAAAACGTGGCCAACCAGATCCTCGAAGGCAATCAGTCGATTATCGGCCTGATGGTCGAGAGCCACCTGAACTGGGGCTGCCAGGCGATTCCGAAGGACCTGGCCGACTTGCAGTACGGCGTGTCGATCACCGATGCCTGCATCGACTGGTCCGCCACCGAAAATACCCTGCGCAGCATGCACGCCAAGCTCAAGGACGTATTGCCGAAACGCAAACGCACCTGAACCTGTATCTGAAGTATGCGCACACAAAAACGCCGGGCTGAGCCCGGCGTTTTTCATCCTGCGTTTTATGCCTCAAAGCTTCGCGGCATGGCGCTGGTGGCGTTCCATGTAGCGTTCGACATAGGAGCACGACGGGATCACCGTGTAGCCTTGCTCTTCGGCAAACTTCAACGCTTCCTCGGTCAACGCAGCTGCAATGCCACGGCCGCGCAGTGCGTTGGGCACGAAGGTCCGATAGATGTCCAGGGTCTGCTTCCCGAGGTCCATATAGGTCAGATAGGCACGATGACCGTCCACATTGGTCTCGAACTGATGACCAGCCTGGTCATGGTGGATGGACAACGCCTCGCTCATCACTACTCCTCGCGGGTCTTGGATTCTGACCCCTACCTTACCGATGTTTTTCCGGCGAAGGAACATCTACGCCACCCCGTGCCGGTTTCGACAACGAGAAAACCTTGAGCGCTCACAACCAGCACGTAGGGAATAGTAGGCACCAATCCTGTAATTGCTCAAGGCGTACCCGTCATCCCTGCCGCTGGTGGATATAGAAAGGGCCTCGATCAACCGGTGACCGAAAGCCTGAACATTGCCGGCAGTTGAACCTTGAGACGAACAGGCGCTCTTAAAGTCACCTCTACATGCACAAAAGATGCGGAGCGTGGTAAAGGCCAGCCAAACGAAAGTGTCAGCCTCGATATATAAAATTTCATCTATTTACAAGGCTTAACACATGCGGGCCGGCCCTCTCAGCCTGGGTCCAACCTCCGTCAGACTGCAAAAAACTGTACGGTTTTTATACAAATGTCCAAAAGATTAGCCAAAATAGATTCGGCACAAGAATTTTTTTTGCTTCTTGCGCTACGTCAGTTTACTTACTACAAGTAATGGGTAGTATGTACGCCGGCTATTAGCTCACTCTGAGAGTAGCCATTTAATAGAAAGTCCTTGAAGGGGAACACGATGAACAACGTTCTGAAATTCTCTGCTCTGGCTCTGGCCGCAGTTCTGGCTACCGGTTGCAGCAGCGTCTCCAAAGAAACCGAAGCTCGTCTGACTGCAACTGAAGACGCAGCAGCTCGCTCCCAGGCCCGTGCAGACGAAGCCTACCGTAAAGCTGATGAAGCTCTGGCTGCTGCTCAAAAAGCACAACAGACTGCTGACGAAGCTAACGAGCGCGCTCTGCGCATGCTTGAAAAAGCTAGCCGCAAGTAATAATCCCTCGGGATTGTTATCAAGCCGATCCATTCTTGGATCGGCTTTTTTATTGCCTGCGATTCGGCTCTCGATTACAGACAATAAAAAGCCCGCCGCAGCGCAAGGCTGCAGCGGGCTGTTGATGGAGCAGGCTTACTGCTGCAAATCAATCGGCGCGCTGGAGGCAATCGGTGCAGCACCTGGCACACCGATCTCGGTTGGCAGGCCATCTTCCGCCGCGACCACATCACGCACCTGGTCCCAGTTCACCCGCAGGTTATTGGCCAGGTCTTCACGCTTGAGCAAGGCGTTGATCACTGCCGTGTGCTTGTCGACCACCGACGGCGTGCCGTCGTCGTTCAAGGGCGTATGCGCTTCGAGGTAGACCTTGCCGCCGCTGCTGCCGAACTTGTAGGCATCGTTGATGATGCGCACCGACGTCCCCACCGGGACCATACCGGCCATTTCCAGCACGTTGTTGTTGAACATGCGGAAGCAGCCGTGGCTGGTACGGGTGCCGATGCCGAACTTCATGTTGGAACCGTGGATCAGGTAACCCGGCGTCCCCAGGGTGAACTTGAACGGCCCCAGAGGGTTGTCCGGGCCGGCCGGCACCACATTGGGCAACGGGTCGCCGTTGGCGGCGTGCTCGGCCTTGATCGAGGCCGGCGGCGTCCAGGTCGGGTTCGGCGTCTTAGCGATGATGCTGGTGTGAGCAATGGGCGAGCCCCAGCCTTCACGACCAATCCCAAGCGGGAAGGTGTAGACCACGTCCTGTCCCTTGGGGAAGTAGTAGAGCCGATATTCCGCCAGATTGATCACAATGCCCTCACGGGGGCCCGGCGGCAGAATGAAGCGCGTCGGCAGGACGATCTCGGTCCCCGCCCCCGGCAACCAGGCATCGACGCCCGGATTGGCCGCGACCATTTCCGAATAGCCCAGGTCGTAGGTGGTGCCCAGGTCGGCAAAGGTGTCTTCGTACTTGGCCTTGATCACCTGGACCTGACCGACGATGTCTTCACCGGGTGGAGGCAAGGGCAACTGCAAGGCGGCGGCAGGACCGGCCGCACACAAGGCAGCAAGAGACAGGCAGCAGGTGACGACGGAAAGGCGCGACAACATCCGGAAAATCCTTCGCAGAACGACGGGAGGTAAAAATCGATTGTATACGTGAAGCGGGCTTCTAGCTGCCCCCTACAACTCGAAACGCAACTCGGGCCAGATTGGCGGCGTGCCACGCTTCTGCGACTCCAGGATCGCCCGGCACAAAGGGCACAGGCGCTGGTCCTGAAAAATCGAACGGTCGACCAGGGACCAGCGCGGCTGCGCCGGCAATAACGTACCGCACAGGGTCCGATCGATGGAGCCGCCCAGTTCCAATTGACGCGTCACCAGATGCACCCGCACTTCCTGGCAGGCGAACAGATCCAGCTGTTCGTCCGGCTCGATCAGTTGGTAGTTAAACAGGGACCAGGCAGGACGCGACATCGGGGGCTCCAGATCGGGGGGGCGCCACCTTAGCCGAAAGCCTGCCGGTAGAAAAGCGTCATAGCAGCGGTTTTAGCATCGGCCAGACATTTTCCAGCAATTTACCCTGGGCGCCGACCGCCGGGTGCAGTTGATCCGCCTGCATCAGCTCCGGATTCCCCCCCACGCCTTCAAGGAAAAACGGTACCAGCGGGACGTTTTTTTCCTTGGCCAGCACGCCATAGACTTCGGCAAACGCCGTGGTATATCGCGGGCCATAATTGGGTGGCAACTGCATACCCAGCAACAAGACTTTGGCACCGCCGGCCTTGGACTGGTCGATCATCGACGCAAGATTTTGTTTCAATTGCGCAGGCGGCTGCCCGCGCAAGCCATCGTTGCCCCCCAACTCGATCACCACCACGTCCGGCTTATGCTCTGCAAGCGCCGCCGGCAGCCGCGCCAGGCCTCCGGCACTGGTGTCGCCGCTGATGGAGGCGTTGACCACCTTATCGTCGAAACCCTCCTTCTTGAGCCGTTGCTCCAGCAGTGCCACCCACCCTTTGCGGGTATCCAGGCCGAAACCGGCACTGATACTATCGCCAACGATCAGGACTGTACCCGCCGCTGCGTTCTGGGCCATGCACATCAAGGCCAGGCCAGCACTCAAAAACCACATTCGCATCGGATTCTCCATGGGCGCAAGCATTCTCACCGCGCGGAACCTCAGCAAAGTGGTTCCCAGCGCGGAAGGTGAACTGACTATCCTGCACGAACTGAGCCTGGAACTGAACAAGGGCGATAGCCTGGCTATCGTCGGCAGCTCCGGTTCCGGTAAATCCACCCTCCTCGGCCTGCTGGCCGGCCTCGATCTGCCCAGCAGCGGTGAAGTCACCCTCGCCGGCCAGGCGCTCAGCACCCTCGACGAAGACCAACGGGCGCGCATCCGCGCCGAACACGTGGGCTTTGTGTTCCAGTCGTTCCAACTGCTCGACAGCCTCAATGCGCTGGAGAACGTCATGCTGCCGCTGGAGCTGGATGGCCGCAAAGACGCCCGCGAACGCGCCAAACACCTACTGGAGCGCGTGGGCCTCGGCCAACGCCTGACCCACTCACCACGCCAGCTTTCCGGGGGCGAACAGCAACGGGTGGCGATTGCCCGCGCCTTCGCCGCCGAACCGGACGTGCTGTTTGCCGATGAGCCCACCGGCAACCTCGACAGTCACACCGGCGAGCGCATCAGCGACCTGCTGTTCGAGCTCAATAAAGAAAGCGGCACGACCCTGGTGCTGGTTACTCATGACGAGCGCCTGGCTCATCGTTGCCGACGCCTGATCCGCCTTGAAGCCGGCCTGATGGTCGCCCCCCTGGAGCCTTGATGGCACGTTTGCCGCTATTGCGCCTGTTCAGCCTTGCCCTGCGCCAATTACTGCGCGATGCCCGCGCCGGCGAATTGCGTGTGTTGTTCTTCGCCCTGTTGGTGGCCGTGGCCGCCAGTACCGCTATCGGTTATTTCGGCGCCCGCCTCAACGGCGCGATGCTGTTACGCGCCACCGAGTTCCTCGGCGCCGACCTGGTACTCGAAGGCAGCTCACCGGCCCGCCCCGAACAAATCAGATCCGGGACCGAACTGGGCCTGGATCACGCCCGTGTGGTTGAGTTCTCCAGCGTCATCGCCACCGACAACGGCATTCAGCTTTCCAGCATCAAGGCCGTGAACGAGCAGTACCCGCTGCGGGGCGAGTTGAAGAGTGCCGCTGCGCCTTTTGGCGATGAAACCCCAGGCGGCGGACCGAAACCGGGTGAAGCCTGGGTAGAGGCGCGGCTGTTGACGGCGCTGGACCTGAAAGTCGGCGACAGTATCGATGTGGGTATGAAGACCTTGCGCCTGGCACGCGTACTGACCTACGAACCGGATCGCGCCGGCAATTTCTATAGCCTGACGCCCAGGGTGATGATCAACCTGGCGGACCTGGACGCCACCGGCGTAGTCCAACCAGGCAGTCGCGTCAGCTACCGCGAGTTGTGGCGTGGACCACAGGCCAGCACTGCGCTGCAAACCTATCGTGACCTGATCAAGCCGGGGCTCGCCGCCAACCAGCGTCTTCAGGACTCACGGGACGGCAACCAGCAGATCGGTGGCGCCCTTGGCAAAGCCGAGCGCTACCTGAACATGGCCAGCCTGGTGGCTGTGCTGTTGGCCGGTGTGGCCGTGGCCCTGTCGGCCAACCGTTTTGCCACCCGCCGTTTCGACGCCAGTGCGTTGCTACGTTGCCTTGGGTTGTCGCGACTCGAGGCCATGTTGCTGTTCAGCCTGCAACTGAGCGTACTGGGGTTGCTGGCGAGCCTGGCCGGCGCCCTGCTCGGTTGGCTGGCACAGTTTGGCCTGTTCTATTTCCTGCACGACCTGCTGCCGGCGGATGTTCCCCCAGGCGGGCTGCTGCCGGCAGTCGCCGGGATCGGCACCGGGCTGGTCGCTCTCGCGGGTTTCGCCCTGCCACCACTGGCCGCACTCGGTCGCGTACCACCTCTGCGCGTGTTGAGGCGCGACCTGCTGCCTATCCCGTCCAGCACCTGGATGGTCTACGGCGCTGCGCTGTTCGCCCTGGGCCTGATCATGTGGCGCCTTAGCCTCGACCTGGTGCTGACCTTCGCCCTGCTGGGCGGCGGCGTGGTCGCCGCGCTGGTTCTGGGTGGCTTGCTTCTGCTGCTGTTGCAGAGCCTGCGACGCCTGTTGGCCCGCGCGTCCCTGCCCTGGCGCCTGGGCCTGGGCCAATTGCTGCGCCACCCGCTGGCGGCGGCGGGCCAGTCCCTGGCGTTCGGCTTGATCCTGTTGTCCATGGGCTTGATCGCCCTGCTGCGCGGCGAATTGCTGGACACCTGGCAAAACCAGTTGCCCAAGGACGCACCTAACTATTTCGCCCTGAATATCCTACCGGCCGATAAGGACGCCTTTGGCGCCCGCTTGCTGGAAGTGCAGGCGCAATCAGCGCCGCTGTACCCGGTGGTGCCAGGGCGATTGATCAGTATCAATGGCGAGCCTGTACAGGAAATAGTCAGCAAGGACTCCAGTGGTGACCGCGCGGTACAACGCGACTTGAGCCTGACCTGGGCCGCCGACCTGCCGCCGGGCAATACCCTGACCGAAGGCTCATGGTGGTCGCAACAACCCACCGATGGAATTCCTGGAGTCTCGGTAGAAGCCAAGGTCGCGCAAAGCCTCAAGCTCAAGTTGAACGATCACCTGGTGTTCACCATCGCCGGGGAAAACCGTGAGGCACGGGTTGCCAGCCTGCGAACCATCAACTGGGATAACTTCCAGCCGAACTTCTTCATGATTTTCCAACCGGGTACCTTGACGGACCTGCCGGCCACCTACCTGACCAGCTTCTACCTCGCGCCAGGGCATGATCAGCAGATCGTTGATCTGTCCCGCGCCTTTCCGGCGGTGACCATCCTGCAGGTCGAGGCGCTGCTGGAGCAGCTGCGCAGCATCCTCGCCCAAGTGACCCTGGCAGTGGAATACGTGTTGTTGTTTGTACTTGCCGCGGGCATGGCCGTACTGTTCTCCGGCCTGCAGGCCACATTGGATGAGCGCATTCGCCAAGGCGCACTGCTGCGAGCACTGGGCGCAGAGCGCAAGCTGCTGGTCAAGGCGCGGCGTATCGAGTTCGGCTTGCTGGGCGCAGTCAGTGGCTTGCTGGCAGCGCTGGGCACCGAGTTGGTCACGTGGGTGCTGTACCGCTATGCCTTCGACCTGGCCTGGCACCCGCACCCCTGGCTATTGCTGCTGCCTGTGGTCGGCGCCGTATTGATCGGCGGTGCCGGGGTGTTCGGCACACGCCGTGCGCTGAATGCAAGCCCGCTGACGGTATTGCGCGAGGGTTGAGCGGTCAACGGCCCGCCTCCCTTGCGGGGTGCGGGTCAACGTCGCTTACTTCACGTACTCAATAGCGGTGATCCACCAGCACACCTCGCCTCCCGGGGTCTGCACAATGGCCTCATCGTCGACTTCCTTGCGCAGCAGCGCACGGGCCATCGGTGAATCGATGGAGATATAGTCCATCCGATCATAAATCTCGTCATAACCAACGATACGAAAACGCTTGGTGTCGCCTTGCTCGTTTTCAATATCGACCCATGCGCCGAAAAACACCTTCCCCTCCTGCTCGGGCATGTACTCCACCACGCGCATGTCTTCCAGGCGCTTGCGCAAATAACGCACCCGCCGGTCGATTTCACGCAGCAGCTTTTTGTTGTACTGATAGTCGGCATTCTCGCTGCGATCCCCCAGGGAGGCAGCCCACGTCACCTTGCGTGTGGTATCCGGACGCTTTTCGCGCCACAGGTAATCCAGCTCTTTCTTCAGCGCTTCATGACCTTCTTTGGTAATCAGCTTGGTACTCAAACGCATGCATCCCCAGGCAATGTCCATAGGTGTCGATAGGCCAGGAAATCACACCCCGGCGTCGGTTCGCTGGCATTGATGATAAATGAACCCGAGAAAGTAGCCAGGCCGGTCTAACCATCCAAGGCCTGATCCAGTTCAAGCAGCACACCTCGCAGGCTCTGGCGCAAGCCCGATACTTGCGAGGTCATCACCTTCAGGGCCTCGGTTCGCTGACTGACCGCCAAAGACTGGTCATGCAGTTGAGCGGTGCGTTGCTCCAAATCCCGGGTCCTTTCATCCAAATGGGTTTGCTCCTGCTGCAATCGGGCCTGCCATTGATCAAGCGCCGTTGCCCTTTCCTCCGCAGCGAGTTTCTGTTGGGTCAACTCCTGAGCGACACGAGCGAGGTTGGTCAGTGTACTGCCCACTTCGGACAAGGTGCCGTCGTCCGCGGGTGCCGGAAGCTGCGGCTGAGCCGGGGGGCTTGGCTCATTCAGGACAACAGGTGCATCCCGAACAATGGCCGCAGGCGTGTCGACTGACATCTGTCGGGGTTCTTCTACAACAGGTTCATGTACAGGCTCGGGTGGATTCGCCCCCCTGACAGGTGAACTCATTTTCGACGAGAAACGAATGGAAGGCACAATCAATGAAGCACTTTCGATTGCCGGCATCACCGGCGCAGACATTCCCAGGGTGATCACTTTCATCACCAATGCCTTCTTTATGATCACCGAGTGATGTTCTTCGGGCCTCGCAGGCGGCAGCTTGCAGCCTTTCAAATCGATAAAATGATAAGGAACCTGAGTTTCGGTGACACCCGCCTTGGTGCCTGCCGCCACCGATGTGAGAATTTGCTTGAAGACATGCATGGCCACATGCAGGTCTTCCTTGGACTCAACACCGCTCAGAAAATACCGATCAAGCTTTTTGCGCAAGGCTGCGACATAAACCCTGGAACTCGCCGGCTCAACCTCTTCATCCAAGCTATAAACAAGGAAGTTGGAGGCAATCTGACCTACAGCAAACCCACAGAGCAATGCACCGTTGACCGGAGCATCCTGACCGTCGCGTTCAAGAACAAGGGTACGTAGAAGCATCATGGTAATCGGGCCTCATTACAAAATTCGAAAAGTCTCTATAACCTTCAGACATTCACTCAATAATTAAAGGTTAAAAACACAAAACAATTGTTTCAGCGACCTGCCTGGCGCGCACGTAGGATTTTTCCGATTAATGCTGAGCGGCGTTCCCAAAAACAGCTATTGCCCGTACCCTTTTCAAACTCTCCCCCTCTACGACCACACCACGCTAAATGATCGAAATAATCAACCTGACAAAATATTTTAATAATAAAAAAATAATCAGCGATTTTTCATTCAGCGCAAACAAACAGGAATGCCTGGGATTATTCGGAGAAAATCCTACAGTTAAAACGGCGCTTCTCGATGTAATATCGGGCTCGACCACTCCTTCCAGCGGGTATATAAACATCCACGGTTTCAATACTAAAACCCATCCATTTAAAGCAAAAAAACTCATCGGCTACCAACTTCATAGGTGCGTCAGTCATCCTACGATGTCGGTTAAAGAGTTCCTTGACTACATCGCAGCCATTCGCGGACTGCGCGGCACCGAAAAACGCGCGCAGGTGGAATATGCCGCGACACGATTGGAGTTGTTGCCGGTGCTCAATGCGCCCCTCGAGGCTCTCTCCATGGGTTTAAGGCGCAAAGTCGCCATTGCCCAGGCCATCCTGCACACCCCGGCCTTGCTATTACTGGATGAACCGACCGAGGGGCTGGCACCTGATCAGAAACACACATTCAGGAGCCTCATCCAGTCATTGATGCAAGAAATGACAGTGATCATCGCGTCCCGACACTGCGATGAATTGTCCGAACTCTGTACGCGCGCACTGGTTATCGCAGGCGATCGTCTGGTGGCCGATGCTCCCATGCCGGATTTGCAACGCGACTCTCGCCATTTCCAGGCGGTTACCCTCACCGCAGATGCCCCCTTGGACCTGCTGGCTCTCGCCGTACTGCCAGGGGTCGCGGGCATCGAAGAACATCGGCATGCACCCGGCACCGTGACCGTCCTGCCCATGCCGGGGCACACCATCTACCCCCATATCAATACGCTCATTGCCAATCGTCGCTGGAAAATCAACTCACTGAGCCTGGAGCCTGGTCGCCTCAGCGACGTAGTTCACGCTCTGAGCCGAGAGGCCCCCCTTTGAAACTGCTGCCCGTCATTTTCAAGCGTCAGCTCGCCCACTTTGCCGGTACACCCGGCACTTATCTGAGCATTGCCATTTTTTCAGTACTGTCCGTGGCATTGGGGTTGCACATGAGCTCCTGGCCAGAACAGGACAGCAGTCACTTGCAGGTTTTCTTCCAGCTACACCCCTGGCTCTATTTGTTATTGATTCCTGTACTGGCGGCACAACTCTGGTCGGACGAGTCCAATGCCGGTTTTCTCGACCTGATGAAAACACTACCCATCACCACGTTTGAATGGGTTATTGGCAAATTCTTAGCAGCCTGGGTCATGGCGGGCACAGCCCTCATGTTGACCTTCCCTCTCGTGATCATCGCCAACTACCTGGGCGTGGCGGACAACACTGTTATTGCTTCGCAATTTATATCAAGCTGGCTGCTGGCTGGCAGTTATCTAGCGGTCGGTTGTTTTATCTTCACACTGGTGCGTCAGCGCACTGCCCTTTTCCTACTGACAGTGGGCTTGATGCTTATCGTCAGTGCGCTCTCTTATTTACTCGATGCACTTGAACATCAAGCCCCAATCTGGGCGGTGGACAGCTTGGTCTCCCTCAGCCCTTTTTCGAGATACAGCGCTATCGACAATGGAAAGTTCACACTTCGTGACACGCTTTACTTTATCAGCATGATCTTAGCGTTTCTCGCAGCGACGACCGTAACGCTCAACTATAAACACAGCTGAGAAGGAAAGCCCTCCATGCGACCTACTCTGCGCACCGGCATGACACTCACTGTCATCCTGTTACTATTCCTGGCGTTTAACTTAGTCTGGGTAGGAAAGCTGCCGAATATCCGATGGGACTTCTCACAAGGAAAAACCCATACCCTATCTCCTCAAGTACGACAGTTACTCGCGTCATTGGAAAACCCTCTGGATTTGTATTATTTCAATACCCATGACGACCCTAAACGAAGCTACGCCTTGAAACGCTATGGCAAGCGCATCGAAGACCGGTTGATCGAGTACGAAAACGCAGCGAAGGGCATGATCAACCTGCACCTTATTGATCCCGTACCGTTTTCAGAAGATGCCTACAAAGCCAGGCTGTTCGGTCTCGACGACAATGCGGGGTTCCTGGGCCTGATCGGCACACGAGCCGGCCACGGGGCGCAACGCATCGAATCGTTCAGCTTGGACCGGGAGTCATTGCTCGAATATGAAATCAGTCATTTGATCTACAAGTTGCAGCATCCGGAGCGCCCCGTTATTGGACTGCTGTCAGGGTTGGCGGTGGGAGAATCCTCTGGCCGATTGCTGAAGGAACTGCAGCGACATTTTAATCTGGTCAATCTGGGAGCGACCACCGAGCGCGTGCCGGAACAGGTCAAGACGCTCATGGTCGTGCATCCACAGGCGCTGCCTGAACAAGCGTTGTATCAGATTGAACAATTTGTATTGAAGGGCGGTAAATTAATGGCATTTATCGATCCCCTGAGCGAGCAAAGCTCGACCATCACATCCGCCAACACCCGACTGGCTGATTTGCTTGCCGCTTGGGGGATACAAATGCCAGCGGACAAATTTCTGCTCGACCTCCGCTACGCAGCGTCGCAGCCCCCTGTGAACGGGAAGCTCACAGTGCAGCATCCGGGCCGGTTGACCCTGCCCCGGCAGGCGATGAACACAGACGATCCGAGCACCTGGAAATTGAATACCGTGACGGTATCGAGCAGCGGCGCGCTCTTTCGCCGCCAGAAAGCTCGCACGACCCTGACCCCTCTTCTGCACAGCTCCGGGCAATCCGAGTTGCGGGAAACCAACCGGCTCGCCTCAGCAACCGAGTTCGATTCAACGGCCGATGAGGCGTCCAGCCAAGCGCAACGCCACGTGATTGCAGCCCGTATAGAGGGGCCGGCCTATTCAGCATTTCCCGATGGCATTGAAGGACAGCCGGCAGGTGTGCAAAAAGCGGCGCAGATCCATGTGGTGGTAGTCGCCGACACTGATTTGCTCACGGATCAAATCAACAACTCAGCGCCCGACAGCAACGCACTGTTTATCTTGAATACACTGGATAACTTGTCCGCTGGCGATGTACTGACCAATATTCGCCCGCGCGCGCTGGCGCAAAGATCGCCGAACAGGCTGGACCAGATGCGCGACAGCGCCGTGCACGCCTACGCGCAGAAGGCGACTGAGTTGGAACAGCGCCTGCTACGAACAGAACATGAATGGCAAATGCTGCGCCCAACGGAGGTCCCACTCGGCTCCCAGACCGTAGACACCACCACCCAATTGGTTGCACTCAACAAGGAACGCCTGCGCTTACCAATGGAATTACATGCCTTGAGGGCCGAGGCATACGCGCAGGTACATCGCCTGGAGTTCGTCATAAAAATGGTCGTGACCTTGGCGATACCACTGATGCTATGCCTGGTCGCCTGGGTGGTTTTTCTCTGCAATCGACGGCGTCGATTACAAGCAGGAGTCGCGCTCTACTGACCGTTCAACGCCTGGCAATCAGCCCCTGCCGGGCAATGCGGGTCAATTGTCGGATGACTTCCTGTGCGTTGCTCGCGCTGGGGGCCTGGATAACCGCTAGATCAAAGCTGTTATTCGCAAAACGAGCAAGAGAATCGCCATCTTCCACAAACTGAATCAAGAATGCCGATGGCCGCCCGCTGCGACGTGGCCACCCGTCCAGATAACGTAAGAGCGTAGGCTGATGCTTGCCGCCCAAGAGGATTTTTGGATTGCGTTGGGTGAGGTCCGCGGTGATCGGGGCCAGGCGTATCAGGGGGCGTAGTGCATTCATCGTGTCGTGTCTCTGCCTCAAAAGTCTGCGGGCAGGTGAGAGGCAACACCGAACCAGCGCTTTAGCGGTATTTCGAAGTTGCCTCCTCAGGGGAAAACAGGCTTCTGTCGGGTTCTATCGAGACCCAGTGGCGCCCCGCAATTAGCTGTTTAAATCGGCGCATGGGCAGCATCCTAGAGAAGCCGGTGGGGCGGTGTCAAGAATCCCGAGCAACGAAAAGGCCCACACGGTGGTGGGCCTTTTCAGAGTTTTGCGCAGGTGTCAGTTGGCGATGGCGCGGTCGGCAGACAGTTTGCCAGCACCTTCCAGCAGCACCGCCAGGGCGCCGCCCAACAGGGCAAGTGCGAACTCATAACCGTTGTTGGCCATGAACAAGCCGTTATGGATATGCACCGAGAAGATCGCTACCAGCGACAAAATGGTCAGGCCCAATGCCGCCGGGCGTACCAGCAAACCGATAATCAGCGCCAGGCCGGCAAAGAACTCGGTTCCGCCCGACAGCAGCGCCATCAGGGTTCCCGGTGCCAGGCCAATGCTTTCCATCCACTGGGCGGTGCCCGCCAGGCCATAGCCGCCAAACCAACCGAAGAGTTTTTGCGAACCATGGGCGGCGAAGATGATGCCGACTACGATGCGCAGGATGGTCAGGCCGTAGCCGGCACGAGTGGACAGTACGCTTTTGATCATTGGGCTCATGGGGTGAATCCTTTTCGAAATAGGGGTTAGTTGGCCGCTATATTAATCAGTTTAAACAATGATAAAAGCGGAAAAACTGCCTGATTAACATCGAAAAAATCGATTATTTCCGTGAGGCGATTTTCGGCGCCGGCGGTTCCAGAGACTCTCGCTCCCGATCAAACGCCAAGTAGTACTTGTTGACGCTATTAACATAGCTGACGCCCCCCATCCCCACCTGCTCCATGGCGATGCGTTCCACCTGGAAGAACCATTGATTGGGGTTCAGTCCCCGGCGCCTGGCCTCGGTGCGCATGCCCTGCACCCGCTCCGGTCCCATGTTATACGCGGCCAATACGAAGGCCATGCGCTCGCGCTCGTTGAGCTTGGGGCTGGCAAAGAACTTTCGGCGGATCAGCGCCAGGTAACGCGCGCCCGCCTGCACATTACTGTCGAGACTTTCGATGTTGTTGACGCCCACCCGCTGCGCCGCCGAAGGGGTGATCTGCATCAGGCCGGTAGGGCCGCCGCTGTTGCGCGCACCCGGGTCGAAAGCCGACTCCTTGAACGCCAGCGCCGCGAGGTTCAGCCAGTCCATGCCTTGCTCACGGGCGTGCTTTTGCAATACCGGGCGCAGTTTTTCCAGGCGCTGGCGGTCGACGCGGGCCAGCGGGTTGCGCACCTGGTAGAGGCGCCGATAGATGCGCTGGAATGCCACGTCCTGGTCGGACGGCGTGCGATAGGTCTTGAGAAATCGGTCAATACTGGCACGCAGCATCGAGGCATCCTGGCGCACAAACCAGTACTCGTCGCCCGGTCCACTGATTGCCACCTGCTTGTCGAAGCGCAACTTGGGCAGGATCTTCGACCAGCGTTCGGCAATCGGCTTCTCGACGATAGTCAGGTGAAAAATACCCGCCTGGACCATCTCCAGCACATCCTCCACCGCCAGGGTCGGGTCCACCCATTCCACTTTTACCGGCGGCTGTTTGTGCAAGGCCAGCTTCTGGTTGACCTGGCTGATGGCATCCGCCGCCGCACTGCCGGTGGTCAGCGCCAGGGTACGCCCGGACAGCTGCTCCAGCTTGGTAAACCGCCGCTCACCCTTCACCCCCACCAGCCATAACGGCACACCGCTGGCGATCGGATCGCTGGTGCTGATCTTGTGCGCGGCCTTCACATCCAGCAATTCACCGGGGGCCACCAGGTCACCTTCGCCACGGGCCAGTGCGCCGAGTAGTTGATCCTTGGCCTTGGGAATGATCTTGAGGTTGATTTCCTGGCCATCACGGGCGTGGCCATTGAGGTATTGCTCGAAGGCACGCAGGCGATGGTATTCGACACCGATGGCCTGCCCCTGAACCTCGCCGGAACTGTTACGGCTCTGGTTGACCAATACACGCAGGGTGCGACTCGAGCGAATCTGCGCCAGGTCGCGCACTTTGCCGGGCTTGGTCACTTCCAGCGGCCCATCCAGACGCGCGACCGCCGCCATGGGCAGCAGCAGCGTCAGGCACAACATAAGCAACGCCGAGGGTCGGATCATCCGCTCTCCGGAAAGAATACTGGCCAACACCCTCGCGAAAAACGAGGTATTGGGGGTCAGAAACAGAGCGCTTTAAGCGCTGGCAAGACGCGCAACGGTGGCACAGTGCGAGGCGTTCAGCCAACCACGATGTCACTTGCGACGTTCAAAGACAGCTATAACTCGTTGTAGTTCTTAGTTTTTCTTATAAATCTACAGCTCTGATATGCTTTCCGGCCGCAGGCGGAGATAGCACCATGCAACTCATTGATATCGGCGTCAACCTGACCAACCCCAGTTTCGACGAGAAACACCAGGCTGTTCTCGACCGCGCCTATGCCGCCGGGGTCCAACAATTGGTGCTCACCGGCACCAGCGTCGACGGCAGCGAACAGGCCTTGGAACTGTGCGTCAACCTCGATGACAGCGGCCAACGCCTGTTCAGCACTGCCGGCATCCACCCCCACTCCGCCAGCGATTGGAACGGCGATAGCGCCAGGCGTCTGCGCGGTTTACTCAACGAAAGCCGCGTACGTGCGGTGGGCGAATGCGGCCTGGATTTCAATCGGGATTTCTCTCCGCGCCCGCAACAGGAAAAAGTCCTCGAAGAGCACTTGGCTCTGGCGGTTGAGCTGAAACTGCCGGTATTTCTCCACGAGCGCGACGCCAACCAACGCCTGCTGGAGATCCTCAAGGACTACCGCGACCACCTGAGCGCCGCCGTGGTGCATTGCTTCACCGGCGAACAACAGGCGCTGTTCAGCTACCTCGACCTCGATTTGCACATCGGCATCACCGGCTGGATCTGTGATGAACGCCGTGGGACGCACCTGCACCCGTTGGTCAGGGAAATTCCCCGTGGCCGTCTGATGCTAGAGAGCGATGCGCCCTACCTGCTGCCGCGTACCCTGCGTCCAAAGCCGAAAAACGGCCGTAACGAACCGGCCTACCTGCCGGAAGTGCTGCGCGAAGTCGCCCTGCACCGCAACGAAACGGTGGAGGACCTGGCTCAGCACAGCACCGCCTGTGCGCGCGCGTTTTTTGGGCTGCCTGCGGTGGATTGATGCGGCGCATTGACCCATGTCAAAACCGTTTTTATGAGTAGCGGCACAATAATGGCACCTTGCCAATGCTGTTTCCGCTATCAGAGAAAACCTTCCATGGGTGCCTGGCTTAGCAATATCTCGCTGAAATACAAATTCTGGGCCGTCAACGCGGTCGCCTTTATCACTACCCTGCTCCTGGTGCTGTATGCCGTGCATCTCGAACAGCAATCGCGCAGCCATGCGTCCCAGGCCTCGGCACAGGCCCAGGCGCAATTGCTCGGTGCATGGCCGGCCGACAAGGCCCTGCCCAAGAGCGAGCAGTGGCTGACGTTTGCCCGCGGCCAAGTCCCACAGCTTGCCGATCAGGATCTGTCAGCCCTGAGCAGCACCACGGGTTGGGTCGAACTCAACCACATGCCGCTGTTTGGCGAAAACATACTGATGGGCGCTGAAGTGATCGCCCGCCCTGATGGGCAATACATTGCCGTGCTCGCCCACGCACCCAGCCTGAGCCAGGTATTCAGTGAACGCTTCGCCAACTATGCCGTGGCGGTGCTGATCCTGATGCTGGCGATGCTCTGCGCGTCGCAACTGCTGATCCGCTTCCTGCTCAGCCAACTCAACACCCTCAAGGACGTGATGCTGCACGTGGAGAAAACCGGCGATCTGTCGGCCCGCGTGCCATTGGCGTGCAAGGATGAAGTCGGCCAGATGGCCAGCGCCTTCAATGCCATGCAGGCGGGCTATCAGCGTGTGGTCAGCACCGTGGCGCGCACCGCCAAGCTACTGGACGATGGTGCCGCTCGATTGGCCAGCAGCATGAACGAGGTACAACACGGCATGCTTGGCCAGCAAAGCGAGACCGACCAGGCCGCCACCGCCATCAACGAAATGACCGCCACCGTTTACCATATCGCCCAACATGCCGGCGCCACCCGCGACTTGTCCCAGACCGCCGACACCCTCGCCGGCAGCGGTCAGGAAGTGGTCACCCGCGTACAACACTCAATCGCCGGCCTGTCTTCCGGCGTGCAACAGACTGCCGAAATGATCCAGAAACTGGCCGAGGACAGCCAGAAAATCAACAGCGTGGTGAGTGTGATCCACAGCATCGCCGAACAGACCAACCTGCTCGCCCTCAACGCTGCCATCGAAGCCGCCCGCGCCGGGGAAATGGGCCGTGGGTTTGCCGTGGTCGCCGACGAAGTGCGCAACCTGGCCAAGCGCGTGCAAAGTTCCACCGACGAAATCACCCGCATGGTCTCAGCGCTGCAAGCCGGTACCCGTGACGCGGTGGACTTCATGCAGGAAAGCTCGTTCAAGGCCGACGACTGCGTACAACAAGCCCTGGAAGCCGGCGCAGCACTGGCCGAAATCACCGGTGCAGTGGCGCAGATGCGTGAAAGCAACACCCAGATCGCCGTCGCCGCCGAACAGCAAAGCCACGTGGCCGAAGAGATGAACCGCGCGGTGGTGAGCATTCGTGATGTGACCGAGAACACCGTGCAACAGACGGTTGATTCGGCGACCACCAGCAATGAGCTGGCGACGTTAGCTGGGGAGTTAAGCAAAGCGATTGGGCAACTGAAGCTGTAGGACTTCTCCACCTGTAATCCGACTCCTACGATCGACTCCCCGTTTACCCGAAGTTTTGGCGAACCCTCCTAGCCGTCCTGGCGAATAGCGCCGACTTCTTTCCCTGACGAACCTCGCCAAAGTCTCTCGCCTGATCATTCAGTGCGAGGGACCGCCGATGTACCTATCCGTTAATGCCCTGGTTGTCGGGGCTGCCCCTTGATCCCCGTCATTGCCAGTTTTGTCCTGGCCCCCATGGATGCCAAGGCGCCGGACGTTGAGCGCGTCTTTCGTGACTTTCGCGCTTGCCTGAATACCTTTGATGAGTGGGCCGGGAGCTTCTGGAGCGTTTCGGCACTGGAAGTGGAGCAGGTGTTCAAAGTTGGGGAAGAGGTGGCGCTGGTGGCACCGGTCTCTTCCAACGCCCCAAGTAAAACGGTCGCCAGGTGCGATACCCAGGGATCGTTGACTCTGGTGCATATGTTCGAAAGCACTCGGTTTGTGCCGATCGGCAATACGCCGGTGATGCTGCAAGCCATTGCCCAGGACGGCAGCCCGCTCGGCGCACCACTCCATCGAACCATCGGTCCCAGCGGCATCCTCGAAATCACCGAGTGTGATCGCAACCAGCCGTACCAAATCACCTTCTACCCCAACGTTTCCACGGATCACGTCAAGGCGCTGTATGCGTCTTATCAGTCGGTGATCGCGGGGTTGGAAGGTCGCCTGCGTGACGAATGGACCAAGACCTTCCAGCCCGAATGGGACGACTTCGCCAACGCCACGCCGCTCGAACGTAGCGCGATGCAAGGTTTGGCGTTTTCAAGCGGGATGGCCAAGGCGCTCTACAACCTGTGGGACAACGTTACGCAGCTGTATGACTTGCTGGCGGACCTCAAGGCCAACAGCGAAAAGCTGCTGGCCTACATCTCCCAGGCCGAACTCGATGAACTGTTGAAGCTCGGCAAAGACACCATTGCCAACGGTTTGCTTGTGCTCAGCGATGAGCCGCTGCTGTTTATCTACGTGTCGGCCATGGTCAGTTGGATGCGCATGATGCCGCCGCAGATGACTGAACTGTGGGGTGAGATCACTGGCGAGGTCCTGATCAATCTGCTGTTGATTCGTGTATTGGGTGCGATGGGGGTGGCGGCGCGGCTGGGCCCCCAGGTACTGAGCGCGATTAAATCCAAGCGCGCGCGGGAGTTGTTGGAGTTGCTGGCCAAGCAGCTTGTAGAGCCGGGGCTGGAGCCGCATGTCGAAGCGGTGAAGCCTTTGCTGCTCGGTGGCCCGGCGACAGCGATCAAGACTGTACCGGTTGCGCCGTTGAAGGCTGGGGATCAGTTGGTTTCCAACCCGGTACCGGCGGTTCGTAACAAGACACAGAAGACCGTGTTGGTCAGGCAGGAGCCTGTCGATGATGTGCCTGTTGTATCGACGAATCCGAAGGGCGATGCGGCGGCTTCTTCGGATAAGACCGTCACCAACGGCTGCCCTGTGTCGATGGTTACCGGGGAGGAACTGCTGACCCTGACCGATGGCACGTTGGACGGGATTTTGCCGTTTGAGTGGACACGGTTGTATCGCACCAGTGCGGTGGAAGTGGATGTTGGGTTGGGGTTTGGCTGGAGTCATTCGCTGGCGCAGCGGCTGGTGGTCGACGGCGATTCAGTGGTGTGGACGGATCATGAAAACCGCTCGACCACCCTACCCTTGCCCACAGTTGCGCGACCTGCGATCACCAATAGCCTGGCCGAAGCCGCGATCTATTTGGGCGCTTCGCCGGATGAGTTGGTGTTGTCCCAGGCGTCGCAGTTTTATCACTTTCGCGACGGAGTGTTGGTCTCCATCAGCGATGCGTACGACAACCGGCTGCGGATTTCTCGGGATTATTTGGGGCGGATTGAGCGGCTGGATCACGGCGTCGGACGTTCGCTGTTCCTGCGCTATGCGTCGAGCCACATCGTGGCGGTGGACTATCAGGTTCAGCGCGCCAACGGGTATGAACCCTTCGAGTGGGTGACCGAGCAGAACCTTGTTTCCTACGCATACGACGACGCTGGCCGATTGGTTTCGGCGACCAATGCGGTAGGTGAAAGCGAGGTTTATCGCTACGACGATCAGCACGTGATTCTTGAGCGCGGACTGGCCGGTGGGGCGAGTTTCTTCTGGGAATGGGAACGGGCTGGCAAGGCTGCGCGCTGTGTCCGGCATTGGGCCAGTTTTTCGCAGATGGATACGCGGTATGTCTGGGGGGATGACGGCCGCGTCACGGTGCACAACGCCGATGGCAGTCAGGAAGTGTACGTCCATGACGACCGGGCGCGGCTGGTGCAGCGGATTGATCCGGACGGTGCGCAGCACTTCAAATCCTACGACGACAAGGGTCGCCTGACGGTTGAGCAGGACCCGCTGGGGGCGGTGACGGCGTATCAGTACGACGAAGCCGGACGCTTGGTGGCGTTGTTTCCTGGGGATGATGAGCCGACAACCTACGAGCATGACAATGGCTTCGTACGGGTGGTGCGCCGTGGTGAGGCGGTTTGGAAATACGAGCGTAACGATCAGGGCGACGTGACGCGTAGGACCGATCCCGATGGTCATGTTACGGATTACAGCTACGACAAATATGGGCAACTGGTTGGGGTTTGGTATCCGGATCACAGTTGTCAGCGGCTGGTGTGGAATGAGCGCGGACAGTTGCTTGAAGAGCAACTGCCGAATGGCGGCATCCGCCGCTATCGCTACGATGATTTAGGCCGCCAGATTGCCCGCGAGGATGAGCATGGCGCGCTGACCCAGTATCAGTGGGACAGCGTGGGTCGGTTGGTTCGCGTGGTGCTGCCGGGTGGAGCGTGTCGGGAATACAGCTACAACCCCTACGGAAAAATCACCGCAGAACGCGATGAACTCGGCCACGTCACCCGCTACGAATACGCCGACGGCCTGCACCTGATCAGCCGCCGCCTCAACGCCGATGGCACTCAGGTCAACTACCGCTACGACAACGTGCGGTTACTGCTGACCGAGATCGAGAACGAGGTCGGTGAGTCCTACCGACTTGATTACCACCTCAATGGCCTGATCCAGCAGGAAATCGGCTTTGACGGCCAACGCACTGCCTACGTCTATGACCTCAACGGCAACCTGCAGGAAAAGACCGAACACGGTGACGATGGCAGTCAGCTCGTTACTCGCTACGAACGCGATCACGCCGGTCGACTCGTCAGAAAAACCCTGCCCGATGGCAGCCTTGTTGAATATGCCTACGACCGCCAGGGCAACCTCCTCAGCGTCGACGACGGCCATTGGGCGCTGGCCTACGAATACGACAGCCAAAACCGCCTCACCGCCGAACACCAGGGCTGGGGCACCTTGCGCTATGGCTACGACACCTGCGGCCAGCTTCAACACCTGCGCCTGCCCGATAACAACCGGCTGGTCTTTAATCATGCGAAAGGCGGCCACCTCGCCACCGTCGAATTAAACGGCGCGCTGCTGACCTCACACCTGTTCAAGGCCGGCCAGGAACACCAACGCCAACAAGGCCAACTCCTCAGCCACTACCACTACGACGACCAGCGCCGCCTGCATGCCCACGCAATCACCCAGCAACAAGACCATCTCTACCAACGTCAATACGACTACGACAAAACCGGCAACCTCACCCGCCTGCTCGACACCCGCAAAGGCGAACACCACTACCACTATGACCCCGTAGGCCGCCTCACCCGCGCCGACCACTCCCAAGACCTGCAGGAACGCTTCGGCCACACCCCGGCCGGCAACCTGCTCATGCAAGACCGCCCCGGTCCCGACATCGTCGCCGGCAACCGCCTGATGATCCAGGGCGACCGCCACTACGACTATGACGCCTTCGGCAACCTCATCCGCGAACGGCGCGGCCGTGGGCACGCGCTGATCACCGAATACCGCTACGACTGCCAGCATCGACTGATTGGAATCACCCAACCCAATGGCCAAACCGCGAGCTATCGCTACGACCCGTTTGGGCGGCGCATCAGCAAAACCGTTGACGGCCTAACGACGGAGTTTTTCTGGCAAGGCGACAAGCTGATTGCCGAACACCATGCGGATCGCCATCGCAGCTATCTCTACGAACCCGATAGTTTTAGGCCACTCGCCCTGCTGGAAGGCTTTGGCCCAAAAGATACCAAGCCCTACCACTACCAACTCGACCACCTCGGCACGCCGCAGGAACTGACCGACCCCGACGGCGAAATCGTCTGGTCCGCGCACTACCGCGCCTACGGCCAGATCAGCCGTCTCGACAAAGGCAAAATCGACAACCCGCTGCGTTTTCAGGGCCAGTACTTTGATCAGGAAAGCGGACTGCACTACAACCGTCATCGCTACTACAATCCGGATGTCGGTCGCTACCTGACGCCTGATCCGGTGAAGTTGGCGGGTGGGATCAATGCGTACCAGTACGTGCCCAATCCCACCGGCTGGGTAGATCCGTTAGGCTTAAGCACTTGTCCTGGTGAAAATGGATGTAAACCGACAAACGGCGCTGATGCCCCGGAGAAACATGCAAAAGTCCACGAGGGAGATGCAGAACTACCTAAAGGGGCCGATAGTAAACTATCTAGAAATGGTGCTTTTAAAAGAGCAAAAGCAATAGGCGAAATTCCAAAGACTCAACACCCGACACTAATACGCAGAGTTAAGATCACTGATCAGGAGCAATACACGGAGGGGAGAGTGTACACATTCAAATTACAGGAACGCCAAATAGAAATCAGGGAACACTCACTAGGTCATAAAAAAGGTAACCTTGGTCCACACTTCAACACGGAGATCAGAATCAACGGACAATCAATACCGTTAAAAAACGACACAGACAATCACTCATACTTCAAGAGATAAAAAATGGAAACAGTATTCATCAGACAAATAGGCATCCATCCGTGGGATCAACTGTATCCTAGCCACGACGAGAACTATATAACGGTAACACTGCTCAACCAAGATTATGCAGGTGTGTGGAAAACCTGGTGTGAGTTTAGCTCACGAATTAAAGAAAAATGGCCAAAAATTGTACAATGGCATACACATCTATCGCCTTGCTACAGCAAAAGTGAAGAATATACTTTACAAAAGAACTTTTATAAAAAATCACATCCAGGAGATATCTTAAGGAAAAATGAATTCACCAACGTCTACTCTCAGATAATTAACTTAGATTCCAACCCACTTCAAATTAATCCTGACCGCATGGCATGCTATCGAACTTCTGTAACACTTATGCAAAACAATGAAAGCAGTCTTGAACACCTATGGCACAACCTAAGCACTCTCACGAACATCTCAAAAACTGACGACTTCAAATTAATCCTTTCTGACGAAAATTCTATTTCCTTCAGGTTCTATGATGCAGAAACACATGGGGTCGCCCAGCTCATTTGCCACTCAGAACACTTGTCTTTACTAAACAAAGCCATTCAGAAAATGAGCTTGGAAGAGATCCAGCAAAACGGTGTTTACGAATATATTCATAGGTAATGGGTTTAGAAGTTCGACATTCATTTTATTTACTTTACGTGTGTGCCCTCTCAGAAGAGCTGAATACTGGACCGCTAGTCGATACCTATTATTTCCTGCTAAGTCTATAGACCCCATAGCCAACCCCAATTCGCCCACCCGCCCACCCCCACCTAAACTCTCCCCATATTATTTCAACGGACAGAGGGTTCACCATCATGGGCAAACGTCATCCCAATCTCCCCGCCTGGCAATGGCGTAACTACCCGCAAAACCATCAGCACCCGACCAACCTGGCGTTGCACCTGATTGCCGTGCCGCTGTTTATCATCGGGTTTCTGTTGATTGTGTCCGGTGTGTTCAGCCTGAGCCTGGCCAGTTTCGCCATTGGCGTAGTCGGCATCCTCGCGGGCCTGGCGCTGCAGCGTCATGGCCATAGCCTGGAAGCCCAGGCCAGTGAGCCATTCAGTGATCGTAAAGACGCGGTGCAGCGTCTGGTGGTCGAGCAGTTCGTGACGTTCCCGCGCTTTGTGTTGAGCGGTGGCTGGTGGCGTGCCTGGCGGCAGCGCCACTGAGCATCAGGCGAAGACCACCACGGTCTGGCGGCTGAGGGCGATCAACGCGCCGGTTGGGCTCCACAGCGCGGCGGCGGCGTGGCCGTAGCCGTCGCGCGCATGTTCAATGCTGACGTGGTACTGGCACCAGTCCAGGGTCGTCAGATTCTGCAACGGCTGGATGAACTCGATGGTCCAGGTCAGGGTGCTGCCCGGAGCAGGCTTTTTCAGGTGCGGCAGCAGCGCCGGTGGCCAGGCATCGACCAGGGCGAGGATATGCGCTTCGGTCAGCGGTTCCTCCTTCACATCCCCGCGCAAGCGAACCCACCCGCCCATCTCGCGGGATTTATTACCGGTAAACGGCAAACCGCCAACGCTCCAGCGCATCGCCAGGTGGCGCATGAACTCAGGCGTGACGCCCTTGATATAGGGCAGTTCCTGGCATTCACCCCAGTGCTTGAACGTTGGCGGTGGTTCGCTCGCCACCTCGATTTCCGACTCGCGGGACGCACCAAAACTCGCCTGGACCAGTGTCGCTACGTCACCCTTCTGCACCACACGACCGAGCAACTGGCTGACCGCCTTGCCTTCACGCAACACTTCGACTTGATAGCTGGCGGGTACATCGGGCTCGACCGGGCCAACGAAGGTGATCGCGAGCGAGCGCAGTGGGCGGTCCATCGGCACCTGGGCGCGCAAGGCTTCGTATTGCAACGCCGCGACCAGGCCACCAAAGGACGCTCGGCCCTGGGCCCATTCGGCAGGAATGGTGATCTCCAGCGGGTTGCTACGGGCGGCGTCGAGCAAATCACTAAAGCGCATGGCGACCTCACATCAAAAGAAACAGATGGTCGATCTTAACCATGGAGCCGGCAAGGTACAGCGCTTATTCCGGCCAAAAGCCGGACCGATTTAGAAACAATCCGCGCTGAGTTTGTCCAGCACCCGATCCGCCTGCCCTTCGGCCTTGGCCATGGTGCGATGCCATATTGCAACACAGGGCTGCAGATCAGCTTGATGTTCGGCCTGGGCTAACCATTGCCAGCAGTCATGCCAATCACCCAGTGCCGCTTGGGCTTTCTTCAGGCGTGGCAGGGCATTGGAGGGCAACTTATCCAGCTGGGGGTAAGCCTCGGCGGCATAGCGCACACGCTTGATCAACAAGCGCAAACGGTGGCGATCATGGTCTGGATCTTTCAGTGCTTGATCGAGTTTCTGCCATTGCTTGGCCAGGCGCTTCTCAATACGCGGTCGCAAACCCTTGAGCAATTTCTGGTGCTCCGAGGCGCGGATAAAGCGCGGGAATGCATCAAGGATCAGCAGCAGATGGGCAACTTCCGGGCCTTGCGCCACCTGGCGATAGGCGTCGGGTTGCAGGCGCAGGCGTCGATCAGCGGCCTCGTGATAACCATGCTGATGCAAATACGCCGCCAGCACCTCTCGGTCGCGCAGTGGCGTCGTCAACTGGCCGACCGTGCCGGCGGCCAATTCAAGCTGTTCCACACCCGGCAGCCCGCGCAAAGGGCGCAACAGGCTGCGCAGGCGGCGCACGGTGGTGCGCAGATCATGCAGGGCTTCATCATCGGTGACGGCAGCGAGGCGAGCCTGGCAGCTCAGTAACCCTACTTCCAGGCCAATGACCTGAGCGACTAACTGATCGACCAAAGCTGACATCCTGCCCTCACTCTCAGATGAAAAATCCCACTCTGCGCCGCCAGTTAACGCCCGGCGCGCGACTCACGAATATAGAACCGCGCTTTCTCGGCCTTGTTTGAGCAGCCTTCAAACGCTTCGAATTGCTGCTGGGTCTTGGCACCAGTCAATAAAGACAAAGCCTTGGAGTAGCTGACGGTGCCGGCAAAACCTTCGGCCTTGGCCAGGTCGAGCTCTTTCCAGGCGGCATCCAATTGCGAGCCACAGCTGTCGCGGTATGCGGTTTTCCCGGCGCAACCCGCCAGGGCCAACATGATCACAGGCACACACATCCAGGCTTTCATCGATGACACCTCAAAATAAAGAAAAACAGTCGTACGGTGTAGACGTTGCCTACAAGAAAAAGTGCCTTGTCCTTAGCCTGAAATCGGTAGTACCTATTGCCAGAGCATACCCGAGCCTGAGCGCTATTCTTGAAAAATATTGCCAGGCGCAACGAAGATTGAAGCAGCCCCTAAAATAGGTGCATTGTGGGCACCCGCTTATGAAGGACATCGACCATGAAGAAACGTGTTGCCTTGGTGCTGGGGTCCGGCGGGGCCAGAGGCTATGCCCATATCGGAGTAATCGAGGAAATCGAACGGCGCGGTTACGACATCGCCTGTATTGCCGGTTGTTCCATGGGGGCCGTGGTGGGTGGGATCTACGCCGCGGGCAAACTGGACGAGTATCGAAACTGGATTGAAAGCCTCGACTACCTCGACGTGCTGCGTCTGGTGGACGTGAGTTTCCGCCTTGGGGCGATTCGTGGCGAAAAGGTTTTCGGGCAAATCCGCAAGATCGTCGGTGAGATCAATATCGAAGAGCTGCGCATCCCCTACACGGCCGTCGCTACCGACCTGACCAATCAACAGGAAATCTGGTTCCAGGAAGGCTGCCTGCACCAGGCCATGCGCGCCTCGGCGGCGATTCCCAGCCTGTTCACTCCGGTGATGCAAGGCAACCGCATGCTGGTGGACGGCGGCCTGCTCAACCCGCTGCCCATCGTGCCGGTGGTGTCGAGCCATTGTGACTTGATCATCGCGGTCAACCTCAACGCCACCAACCAGAAACACTACCATTTGCCGGTGATCCAACGCCCGCCGGCGTTCAAGAGCCGCTTCAACAGCCTGGCGAAATCACTCGGCTCGCACCTGCCGTTTCGCCGCAAGCAGGCCGAGCAGTTGATGAAACTTGAGCAGGAAGCCTTGCAGGCCCAGGCGGCCGAGATCAATCCGTGGCTGGAGTCGGCCGAGCCAGAATCCCAGCAGCCCGCCGCCGCACCGGAAAAGCCTGGAGCGCCGAAGTCGGCCACCGGTTCGTTCATCATCGATAACGTCGGGCCGGCGTCGCTGCTGGACCTGATCAACCAGAGTTTCGAGGTGATGCAGACCTCGCTGGCGCAATACAAGATCGCGGGCTACCCGCCGGATGTGCTGATCAACGTGCCGAAGCGGGTGTGCCGGTTTTTCGAGTTCTACAAGGCCCCGGAGTTGATCGCACTGGGCCGGGAAATTGCCAGCGATACACTGGATCGCTATGAGAGTGAGCAGCGCTGACAGCTGTCAGGCACTCAACAGCCGATACCCCACTCCCGCCTCGGTCACGATAAACCTCGGCTGGGTCGGATCATCCGCCAGCTTCTGGCGCAGATGCCCCACCACAATCCGCAGGTAGTGACTGTCTTCGGTGTGAGTCGGCCCCCAGATGTCCTTGAGCAGTTGCTGCTGGGTGATCACCCGTCCCGGATGCCGCGCCAGTTGTGCCAGCACGGCGTATTCCTTGCGGGTCAGTGCCACCTCGGCGCCGTCCAGCAGCACGCGGCGATAGGCCAGGTCCACCATCAACGGGCCAAACTGCAACGCCGCTTCCTGGGGCTCGCCCACGGGTGCCTGACGCAATAAGGCCCGCACGCGAGCCAGGAACTCCTGGATGCCGAAGGGCTTGGTGACATAATCATTTGCGCCACCGTCGAGGGCTTCGACCTTCTGCCCTTCGCTGGCCCTTACCGACAGCACCAGTACCGGCACCGTCGACCACTCCCGAAACTCGCGCAATACCTGCTGGCCGTCCATGTCCGGCAGGCCCAGGTCGAGCACCAGCAAGTCGGGCTTGCTCAGCGCCGCCTGGGCCAGGCCTTCGTTGCCGGTACCGGCCTCGATCACTTTGTAGCCCTGGGAAGCCAGGCTGATGCGCAGGAATTTGCGGATTTGCGGTTCGTCATCAATGACTAAAATCGTCGCGGTCTGGCTCATGGCGTCCAATCAACATCCGTAGAGAAAACAGGGTAGCTCACGCCTCGCCTTCCAGGCCAGGCTGTGTCGGCAATGGCAGGAACAAAGTGATACAGGTACCGCGCCCATCAATGCCCTCGGCCACGCTGATATGCCCACCGTGGGCTCCGACCATGCCCTGGCAGATCGCCAGGCCCAGGCCGGTGCCCTGCCCGCCTCGATCACCGCGTGCAGCGGTGTAGAACATATCGAAAATCTTCGCCCGCTCATCCTCAGGAATACCCGGCCCCTCATCCGCCACAGCGAAAAACAATTGGTTATTCGCCACACCGGCACTTAGTTGCAATCGACCTTGGGGCGGTGAAAAACGCGCGGCGTTTTCCAATACATTGACCAGTGCCTGTTCGATCAACGCGGCATGTACATAGAGCAACGGCAACTCCGCCGGCACATCGGTGCTCACCAGCAGCGGCGCCAGCACCGCGCGCAAACGCCCGAGCGCACTGCCGACAATATCGCAGGGCGACACCCAGTCCCGCGCCAGCTTCAGCGCCCCATGGCCCAGCCGGGTCATGTCCAGCAGGTTCTGGATATAGCGGTCCAGGCGTTCGGCTTCATCGCGGGTGCCTTCAAGCAACTCGCGGCGATCCTCCAGGGGGATGGCTTCGCCGAGCGCCAGCAGGCTGTCGATACTGCCGCGCATGGAGGTCAACGGTGTGCGCAAATCGTGGGACACCGACGCAAGCAAGGCGCTGCGCAGTTGCTCGGTTTCGCCATGCAAACGTGCGGATTCCAACTCCTGGGCCAACTGCGCCCGCGCCAGGGCCTGGGCCAGAGGCTGGCTCAAGGCGGTCAGCAAACGACGCCGCTGGCCACTCAATTCCAGACCCGGCTTGGCACTGACGCCGAGCAACCCCAGCGGCCCCTCCTCACCCGACAACGGCCACCACCACCAGCGCCCGAACGGCAAGGTGCCGGTGCCCATGCCTGCCGGCTGGTCATGCTGCCAGGCCCAATCGGCCGCAGCACGCTCGGCTTCGGTGAAGGTCAGCGGGCCGCCGGTCTCGACCTTCCAGCCACCCTGGCCGTCGCGATTGACCAGGCACAGATCCAGGTCGCTCCAGCCTTCCAGATGGTGGGCGGCGGCGCTGATCACCGCCTGGCGGTCGGTGGCGGCGGTGAGTTTGCGCGACAGGTCGAGCAGTTCGCTGGTTTCTTCCTGGGTGTCGCGCAACGCCTGCAACTGGCGGCGCTGGCGCGCGGCAAGGTTGCCGGTCAGCGCCGCCATCAGCAGGAAGAACAACAGGGTCAGCACGTCTTCTTCGCGCTGGATGGCAAAGGAAAAGCTCGGCGGTATGAACAGAAAGTCATACGTCAGGAATGACAACGCCGCACACACCAGGGACGGCCCCAGGCTGCTGCGCACCGCCACCAGCAACACGGCGGCGAGAAACACCAGCGAGATATTCGGCAGTGGCAACACGCTTGCCACTGCCCAGGCCACGCCGGCGGCGATGATGGTCGCCACCACGGCCAAGGCGTAATCGAACCACACCAGACCGCGCACATCCGGCAAGCGTGGGACTGCGGGCACATCGTCGCTGTCGAGGACGTTGATTTCCAAACCCCGGGCATTACGCAACAACCGCGCCGCCAAGCCGCCACCGAACAGGCGACGCCGCCAACCCATTCGCGACTGCCCCACCAACAGCAGGCTGGCGCGGCGTTCGGCAGCATGCTGGATCAAGGTCTTGGCCACCTCCCCCGCACGCAGCAGCACCACTTCGCCGCCAAGACGCTCGGCCAGTTGCTGGGCGTTTTGCAAGCGCAGGCGGGCCTGTTCATCCCGCGCACGGCCGTTGTCGATATGCACCAGGCTCCACGGCAAATGCCGACGCTGGGCGACGCGACTGGCATGGCGCACCAGGCGTTCGGCTTGCACGTCGCCATCCACACCCACCAACAAACGACCGCGCACCGCTGGCGCCGCCTGGCCGAGCTGGCGATAGCCCTGGGCCAAATCGTCGTCGACATGAGCAGCAGCGGTCTGCATCGCCAGCTCGCGCAGGGCCATCAGGTTGGTCTGGGTAAAGAATGCATCGATGGCAGCGCGGGCCTGTTCCGGCACATAGACCTTGCCGTCGCGCAGGCGCTCGAGCAGTTCGCGGGACGGCAGGTCGATCAGCAGCAGTTCGTCGGCTTCTTGCAGCACCCAATCCGGCAGGGTTTCGCGCACCTGTACACCGGTGATGCCGCGTACCTGGTCATTCAGACTTTCCAGGTGCTGGACGTTGACCGTGGTAAACACATTGATGCCTGCGGCGAGCAGTTCCTGGATGTCTTGCCAGCGCTTTTCATGGCGGCTGCCGGGGGCGTTGCTGTGGGCCAGTTCGTCCACCAGCACCAGCTTGGGCTTGGCGGCGAGCAGGCCGTCGAGGTCCATTTCTTCGAGCATCACGCCACGGTATTCGCTGCGCAACAGCGGTTGTTGCGGCAGGCCGCTGAGCAACGCTTCGGTCTCGGCGCGGCCGTGGGTTTCAACCACGCCGGCGATCAGTTTGACGCCCTGGCGCAGTTGGGTGTGGGCAGCCTGGAGCATGGCGTAGGTCTTGCCCACACCCGGCGCGGCGCCGAGGAAAACTTTGAGCCGGCCACGGCCGTCCCGGGGCAGATCGGCTAACAGGGCATCGGCGCGGCCGGAGTCGCTCATGCTGGGGTTTCCTTCAATTGTTCAGACCCAGAGAAAATCCAATGTGGGAGGGGCTTGCCCCCGATTTCGGTGGTTCAGTCGATACCTGTGTTGACTGACACTCTGCTATCGGGGGCAAGCCCCCTCCCACAGGGTTCAGAGTTTTTCCAGGGCCATGTTCAGCGCCAACACATTCACCACAGGCGGCCCCACCAGCGGGCTTTCGATATGTTCATCCATCAACCGTTGCAGGGTGGATACCGGCACATTTCGCGCGGCAGCCACCCGTGCCAGTTGATAGGCAATCGCCTGGGGTGGCAAGTGTGGATCAAGACCGCTGCCGGAGGTAGTCAACGACGCCAAAGGCACCGGCCCCTGGCTAGGCACCCACTGCTTGTTCGCGTCATCGAACACGCGGGTGGCCAAGGCCGGGTTGCTTGGGCCAAGGTTACTGGCGCTGCTGGAAACCGTCGCAAAGGCACCCGCCGAAGGACGCGGATGGAACCAGCTGTCACCGGTAAAATCCTGGGCGATCAGGCTGGAGCCACGCACCTTGCCACTGGCATCACGCACCAGGCTGCCGTTGGCCTGGTCCGGGAAGGCGACTTGGGCGACACCGGTGACCACCAGTGGATAGGCGACGCCGGTGATCAGGGTCATGAGCACCAGCAGGCTCAGGGCTGGACGGATTATGTTGGACATTTCAAATTCCTCAATTCGGTCTTTGCAACCTGTGGGCACGGGATGGTGCCCACCGGCATCGGGTCAAACCAGGTGCAATGCAGTCAGCAGCATGTCGATCGCCTTGATGCCCACAAACGGCACCAGCAGCCCGCCCAGGCCGTAGATCAACAGGTTGCGCCGCAGCAACGCCGCTGCACTCGCGGCGTGCACACGCACACCGCGCAGCGCCAAGGGGATCAGCACGACGATGATCAGCGCGTTGAACACAATGGCCGAGAGAATCGCGCTCTGCGGGCTCTGCAAATGCATCACGTTGAGAACGCCCAACTGCGGGTAGATCGAGGCGAACAACGCCGGCAGGATCGCGAAGTACTTGGCCACGTCGTTGGCGATGGAAAAGGTGGTCAACGCGCCGCGAGTCACCAGCAACTCTTTACCGATCTGCACCACGTCCAGCAGCTTGGTGGGGTCGCTGTCGAGGTCGACCATGTTGGCGGCTTCACGCGCCGCCTGGGTGCCGTCGTTCATCGCCATGCCGACGTCCGCCTGGGCCAGTGCCGGGGCGTCGTTGGCGCCGTCGCCGCACATCGCCACCAAGCGGCCGTCGTTTTGCTCGTGACGGATGCGCGCGAGTTTTTTCTCCGGGGTCGCCTCGGCCAGCACGTCATCCACACCGGCTTCGGCAGCAATCGCAGCGGCTGTCAGCGGGTTGTCACCGGTGACCATCACGGTGCGAATGCCCAGCTTGCGCAGCTCGGCGAAACGTTCGCGAATACCGGGCTTGACCACGTCCTTGAGGTGGATGGCACCGAGCAATTTGCCGTCGGCACACACCAGTAATGGTGTGCCGCCGCTCTGGGCGATCTTGTCGATTTCCCGTGACAATGCCGGTTGCAGGTCGCCGCGTTGCTGGCCAATAAACGCCAGCAGCGAATCCACTGCGCCTTTGCGGAACACGCGGCCCTGGTAGTCAACACCGGACAAGCGGGTCTCGGCGCTGAACGGTACGGCGGTCAGTTCATCCAGGGATGGCTCGGCCTGCGGGTGCAGAGCCCGCAGGTATTCGACGATGGATTTGCCTTCTGCCGTGTCGTCCGCCAGGGACGCCAGCAGCGCACCTTCGGCCAGGTCCTTGCCGCTGACACCCGGTGCCGCCACTACCGCTGAACAACGACGGTTACCGAAGGTGATGGTGCCGGTCTTGTCCAGCAGCAACACGTGCACGTCACCGGCCGCTTCCACGGCACGGCCGGACTTGGCGATCACGTTGAGGCGCACCAGGCGGTCCATGCCGGCAATACCGATGGCCGACAACAAGCCGCCGATGGTGGTAGGAATCAGCGTCACCAGCAGTGCGACCAAAAACACCAGCGGCAAGCTGCCATTGGCGAAGTGGGCGAACGGCTGCAAGGTCACGACCACCAGCAGGAAGATCAGGGTCAGGCCGATCAGCAGAATATCCAGCGCGACTTCGTTGGGGGTTTTCTGACGTTTGGCACCTTCGACCAGGGCGATCATGCGGTCCAGGGTGGACTCGCCGGGGTTGGCGGTGATGCGGATCAGCAGCCAATCCGACACCAGCCGCGTGTTGCCGGTGACGGCCGAGCGGTCGCCGCCGGACTCGCGGATCACCGGTGCGGATTCACCGGTGATCGCCGCTTCGTTGACCGCTGCGATGCCTTCGATGACCTCGCCGTCGCCGGGGATCATTTCCCCGGCGGCGACACGCACCACATCACCTTTGCGCAGGCTGGTGGCCGGCACGACCTTGAAGCTGCCATCGGCTTCCTTACGGCGCGCGCTCAGACCTTCGCTGCCAGCCTTGAGGCTGTCGGCACGGGCCTTGCCGCGTCCTTCGGCCAAGGCTTCGGCGAAGTTGGCGAACAGCACGGTGAACCACAGCCACACCGCGATCTGCACGGCGACATAGGTCGGCACAGTGGTGTCGGGCACGAAGCACAACACGGTGGTGAGGATGGCGGTCAGCTCGACCACCAGCATCACTGGCGAGCGTTGCAGCTGACGCGGGTCCAGCTTGACGAACGCCTGGACCAGCGCCGGGCGCCACAGGGAAGAGATGGCGGTTTTAGCGGGTTCCTGGGTTTTGACTGGAGCCGCGTTTTTTGCAGGCATATTCATTTTCATATCCCCTTTTTAGAAGCCCATGCTCAAGTGTTCAGCGATGGGCCCTAACGCCAGCGTCGGCAGGAAAGTCAGGCCGCCCACCAGCAAAATGGTCACGGTCAACAGGGTCACGAACAGCGGACCATGGGTCGGGAAGCTGTTCTGGCCAATCGGTGCGGTCTTCTTCATCGCCAGGCTGCCGGCCAGGGCCAGTACCGGGAGGATGTAGCCGAAGCGGCCGATCAACATGCCCAGACCCAGCATCAGGTTATGGAACGGTGTATTGGCACTGAAACCGCCGAACGCCGAGCCGTTGTTGGCGCTGGCCGAGGTGTAGGCGTACAGCAACTGGCTGAAACCGTGAGGGCCGGGGTTACTGATCGCGCCGGCAGGGCCCGGCAGGCTCGCGGCGATGGCACCCAGTACCAATACGCCCACCGGCATCACCAGCAGGGTCACGACCAGCAACTGCACTTCCTTGGCCTGGAGCTTCTTGCCCAGGTATTCCGGGGTGCGGCCGATCATCAGGCCAGCCAGGAACACCGCGATCAACACGTTGAGCAACATGCCGTACATACCGGCGCCGACACCGCCGAAGATCACTTCACCGACCATCATGTTGACCAGCGCCACCATCCCGCTGAGGGGGCTGAGGCTGTCCTGCATGCCGTTGACCGAACCGTTGGACGCCGCGGTGGTGGTCACTGACCACAGCACCGTGCCAGTGGTGCCGAAGCGCGCTTCCTTGCCTTCCAGCGGCGCGGTTTGCTCTACGGCCGGGTTGTTCAGGGTCGGATTGGGCTGATACTCGGACCACAGTGAAGTCGCGCCGCCGATCAGGAACAGCGCCAGCATGCAGCCAAGAATGGCGCGGCTTTGGCGCAGGTCTTTGACGTAATGACCGAAAGTGAATACCAACGCCACCGGGATCAGGATGATGGACGCCACCTCAAACAGGTTGGCCCAGGCAGTCGGGTCTTCAAAGGGATGCGCCGAGTTGACGCCGAAAAAACCACCGCCGTTGGTGCCCAATTGCTTGATCGCAATCTGGCTGGCCGCCGGGCCCAGGGGGATCACCTGATCCACGCCTTGCATCGTCACGGCATCAACGTAGTGCGCGAAGGTTTGCGGTACGCCCTGCCATACCAGGAACAGCGCCAGCACCAGACACAGCGGCAGCAGACCGTAGAGCGTGGCGCGGGTCATGTCGACCCAGAAGTTACCCAGGGTCTTGGCGGATTTGCGCCCGATCCCACGGCACAGCGCGACCAGGACGGCCAGGCCGGTGGCCGCGCTGACGAAGTTCTGCACGGTCAGGCCAGCCATCTGGCTGAGGTAGCTCAGGGACGCCTCACCGCTGTAGGACTGCCAGTTGGTATTGGTCATGAAACTGACCGCGGTATTGAAGGCCAGGGTCCATTCCTGGCCCGGCAATTTCTGCGGGTTCAGTGGGAGATAGTCCTGGAACAGCAGGATCGCGAACAACAGCAAAAAGCCCGCGAGGTTGAACGCGAGCAAGGCCAGCATGTATTTCTGCCAGCTTTGTTCCTGCTCCTGATCCACGCCGGCGACGCGATAACACACGCGCTCGACCGGGCCCAGCACCGGGCTGAGCCAGGTGCGCTGGCCTTCCATTACCTTGTAGTAGAACCGCCCCAGGAACGGCGCCGGCACCAGTACCACGGCAAAGAAGGCAATGATCAGCCAATAGTCATAACTGTGCATGGCCAGCTCCTAGTTCCGATCCGCGCGTAACAGCGCAACCAGCAGATAAATGAACAGCGCCACGGCCAATAGCAGTGACACCCCGTCCAGAACGCTCATGGAAGTCTCTCCGTTTAGCGGCGAGTGCCGCGTGTAGGGCAATTGTCCGCAGGAGTGGCGTAAAGGAACGAGAGCGAGGGGGTGGGCGGGGCGTAAAGATGGCGTAAAGAGTGGGTTTATGCGGGGTTTACACTGCGGGTTTCCAGCGTCTGGGCGGGCGCTATCGGGAGCAAGCCCCCTCCCACATTTGGGCAGGATACATCCCTGGAATACGGTCAACCTGTGGGAGGGGGCTTGCTCCCGATAGCGCCGACACAGTCGCCACCGCACCCATCTGGTGCAACACGGGAAAATTTCAAACGCCAAACCGTCCCCCACACGACAGTTGCGCCGCTTTACGACAATGATTCCCAGGCTGGCATGGCCGCTGCAACACCTTGAATCATTCCAAACCGTTCAGGGAGCGCAACACGATGAACACACAACTCAAACCCACCTTGGGCACCCTGCATTTATGGGGCATTGCCGTGGGGCTGGTGATTTCCGGGGAGTATTTCGGCTGGAGCTACGGCTGGGGAGTGGCCGGGACCTTGGGCTTCCTGGTGACCTCGTTGATGGTCGCAGCGATGTATACCTGCTTTATCTTCAGTTTCACCGAGCTGACTACCGCCATTCCTCACGCAGGCGGACCGTTTGCCTACAGTCGTCGCGCATTTGGTGAGAAAGGCGGCTTGATCGCAGGCCTCGCCACACTGATCGAATTTGTCTTCGCTCCGCCCGCCATCGCCTTGGCGATCGGCGCGTATCTGAATGTGCAGTTCCCGGCCCTGGACCCCAAACACGCGGCCGTCGGTGCCTACATCGTGTTCATGGGGCTGAATATTCTCGGCGTGAAACTCGCCGCCACCTTCGAGTTGGTGGTGTGTGTGCTCGCCGTCGCTGAGCTGCTGGTATTCATGGGCGTGGTCGCGCCCGCGTTCAGCTTCAGCAACTTTGCCCTGAATGGCTGGGCCGGTTCCGACACCTTCGGCGCCCCGGCGATTGCCGGGATGTTTGCGGCGATCCCTTTTGCCATCTGGTTCTTCCTGGCCATCGAAGGCGCGGCCATGGCGGCCGAGGAAGCGAAAGATCCGAAGCGCACCATTCCAAAGGCCTACATCAGCGGCATCCTGACCCTGGTGATCCTGGCCATGGGCGTGATGTTCTTTGCCGGCGGCGTGGGCGACTGGCGCACCCTGTCGAACATCAACGATCCACTGCCGCAGGCGATGAAAACCGTGGTGGGCGACAGCTCCGGCTGGTTGCACATGCTGGTGTGGATCGGCCTGTTCGGCCTGGTGGCGAGCTTCCACGGCATTATCCTGGGCTACTCGCGCCAATTCTTCGCCCTGGCCCGCGCCGGTTACCTGCCATCTTTCCTCGCCAAATTGTCGCGCTTTCAAACACCACACCGGGCAATCATTGCCGGTGGCGTGGTCGGCATCGCCGCGATCTATAGCGATGGCCTGATCAACCTGGGCGGCATGACCCTGACTGCGGCGATGATCACCATGGCGGTATTCGGCGCCATCGTGATGTACATCATGAGCATGCTCAGCCTGTTCAAACTGCGTAAGACCGAGCCGCTGCTGGAACGTACCTTCCGTGCGCCGGGTTATCCGATCGTGCCCGGCATCGCGTTGGTGCTGGCTGTGGTGTGCCTGGTGGCCATGGCGTGGTTCAACGCGCTGATCGGGATGATCTTCCTCGGCTTTATGGCCGTGGGTTTCATCTACTTCCAGATGACCGCGCAGGACCGTGCCGATGCACCGGCAGATGCAATGTTGACCGGGCTCTAAGGTTTCGAGGCAGAACGGGCCTACACTGAACTACTCAGAAAGCCCGTAACTCAAAGTAGTTATTGCCGTGGGAAAATTCTCCCACGGTAATCTGCCTCAAGGAGAGCCTTATGCCGTGGTATGCGTGGTTGATTATGGTAGTTGCGATCGGGTCGATCGTCGGAGGGCTGATGATGCTGCGTGACAGCGCCAACAAGGTGGAACTCACCGACGAACAACGCAAACGCGTGGCCGAGCGCAATGCCCAGGCGGACGCCAAGGACGCGCAGGACCGCTAGGACCGTTTACTCCCAATCCGCCTTGGCAATCTGCAACCCGTGCTGCCCTTTATAGGCAGCACGCTCCGGCTGGCTCCAGCCGACCAGCAACTCGTCCTTCAACCTGTAGATCTCAACCCCCAGCGGACGGCACACCGTCAGCGGGTCCTGCGCATCCGGCCCCCACATCGGCAGTGACAAATCCCCGCCTGGGCACGTCGACAGCGCGCACAGCAAATCAATCTCGGCAAAAAACTCCAGGTAATCGCCCTTCTGCGCTGGGCAGGCTTTCATGAAGTACATATCGTCGTGATTGAGGCCCGTGCACTGGAAGATATTCAGCACGTCATGCACATCGAATTCCGTCAGACCGTGAGGCAAAACCGCACGGGTCAGGTTCGAGTGGCAATGGTGGTGGAAATCCTCGCCCGTGAGCATGCGGTTCACATAGGGATCGCAGCGTGTCCCCAGCAAGTCATGCAGACGCCCGCCATGCTCATCGATGCCGTAACTGGCCAGGCTGTCATCGGTGATGGTCACCAGGGGCCTTAGAAATGGCAGATTCGACCATAGCCGGTCATGAGTGCTCACATGCGCACCCTGCAACTGACGGGTACGTGCAGCCCAAAGACGTTCGCGGGGGTCATTGGCGTTCCACACATTGAAGTCCCCCACCTGCGGGCCCACGGGCGTGGTGACACGAAACACATGCCCGGCCGGCACCTTCCACGCCCTGCCCGTGCGGATTGGGATTTCGAATCGTTCGATTAACGTACGCGGATTCTTGTGATCGCGAATGCGCTCATAGAAGGCGGTGTCGACCTGCAGCGCGGCGCCTTTGCTGACTTGGTAAGCGGGCGGGTAATTTTTGTACATGATGGACGCCTCGACTGGGGAATTTTCTACATAATAGATGATCATCATTCATGCCAGTGCTGAGGAGTATCAGGACCGAAGGTTTTAAAGTGGGATCGGAAACCGCTTTTGTATGGGTATTTATCATACCCCGTGACATAATCGACCTTTTTCAAGCTATAGTCTGGGTTTCCATCCAAAGCCACTTTTTGTCAATTCACGCAGATGCACGATGAACCAGAGAGCACCCTTTCGACGAGAGACGCTGAAGCCGGACGGACCTGACTCTTTGTAACTACACAGGTGGCGTGCGGCCTACTGTGAGCGTGCCGCAATGGTGAATGGCTCATCGCTTGTAATGAAAGTGACATGTATGGGTATGGAATTTAATTTACTTACCTCACTATCATAGCTCATCAGTGCGGGTAAACAGAGTAAATATGAGACATGGTGGATGAAATGGAATTGATCAGATGGCTGGATTTTGAGCGACTGGGCGATAACCGAGGGGAGTTGATCGCCATCGAAGTTGGCATCGACAAGATTATCCCTTTTGAGATAAAGCGTGTTTATTACATCTACGCTACAGCCCCCGGCATCAGCAGGGGGTTTCATGCCCATCGAAATTTAAAACAAATTGCGATCTGCGTATCCGGCACCTGCAAGATGGTCTTGGACAATGGAACTGTTCGCCAAGAAACCATTATGAACAGCGCTACCCGCGGGCTGGTTATCGAAAGTATGGTATGGCGGGAAATGCATGACTTCAGCCATGACTGCGTATTGCTGGTGCTGGCAAGTGAACATTACGAAGAATCCGACTACATAAGATCTTATGAGACTTTTCTTGAGGAGCAAGCATGTCTAAAAAACTGATAATCGTTGGGGCGGGTGAGTTCGCCATGATTGCTTATGAGTACTTTACGCATGACTCTGATTTTGAGGTCTGCGCTTTTTCCATCGAGAAGGAATACCTCGAAAATACCACGCTGTACGATCTCCCCATTGTAGAGCTGGAATCAATCGAAACTAAATTTCCACCCGCCGACTATAAAGTCTTCATCGCGATACCGGCCTCGCAACTCAACCGACTGAGAACTCGTCTGTATGGCTTGATCAAGTCCAAGGGCTATACGTGCGCCAGCTACATTAGCTCCCGTGCGTTCGTGTGGCACAACGCTCAAATCGGCGAAAACTGCTTTATTTTCGAGAACAATACAGTTCAACCATTCGTATCGATTGGGAACAATGTGATTCTCTGGAGCGGCAACCATATCGGACACCGTTCACGTATCAATGACAACTGCTTCCTCTCTTCGCATGTCGTGGTGTCAGGCTATTGCGATATTGGCGAGTCTTGCTTTCTCGGTGTCAACTCAACACTGAATGATCGTATCAGCATCCCCAAAGACTGCGTGATTGCCTCCGGAACCCTGGTCAATAAAAATCTGCCCGAGCCAGAGCGAATTTATTACGGCTCACCTGCACAGATGCTGCCGAAGAAAAGCAGTCTTAAAGTAAAATTGTAGGGTATTGAGATGCTTTGGAAAAAAATAGGCCAGATATTCGATGCTCGAACCCAGCTTCCTGAGTGGGCAGAGAACTCAGCACTTACACCAACACCTTTTTTATTGAACCCGGATGTCATCAGAATTTATGCCGGATTTCGAGACAAGGTCGGCGTCAGCCGCATAGGTTATGTAGATGTGTCATCACAAAACCCACGCAAGGTGCTGGGAGTGAGCAAAGAGCCCGTATTGACTGAGGGTGGCCCCGGATGTTTCGACGATAACGGCGTCATCATGGGTGACGTTGTGCGCGATGGCGATACGATCAGAATGTACTACGTTGGGTTCCAGATCGTCCAAAAAGCCAAGTTCCTTGCTTTCACTGGGCTGGCAACCAGTCAGGACGGACTTAGGTTCGATCGGGTTTCTGAAGCCCCCGTACTTGATCGCGTGCACCGAGGCCGTACGATCCGCGCAATACATACTGCGATCCATGACGAGGGGCGCTGGAAAGTTTGGTACGCATTGGGAGATGGCTGGTGTGATATAAACGGTGTTCAATATCCTCGTTATAACATCTGGTACACAGAGTCGCCTGACGGCATTTCCTTTCAGGGCCCCCATCATCTTTGCATCGACAATGAAGGTGATGAATATAGAATCGGCAGACCCTCCGTTTACAAGTTAAACGGCGGCTATATGATGTTTTATACAAAAGGCGGAATTACCGGTACGGATTATTTTCCAGGCGTTGCCTACTCCGAAGACGGTATCAACTGGACGCGCAAGGACGCCGAATTAGGCATGTCACTATCCGAACACGCGGGCTTTGACGACCAGCACCTGTGCTATCCGCGCCTGTGTGTCACGGCGGATAAAGTATATGCTTTTTACAATGGCAACCATATGGGCGTTGAAGGTATTGGCCTAATGGAGCTGGTTCAATGGTGATCTGCGAGCTTTATCAACAAGACGCCGAAAGCCAATGGAATGAGTTTGTCAGAACGAGCAAGACACCGCTGTTTATCTTCGAACGCCCGTTCATGGATTACCACGCCGATCGTTTTAACGACTTCTCACTTCTGTTTAAACAGGAAGATCAACTTCTTGCCGTGTTGCCCGCCAACATCGTGGACAACGTTGTGTACTCACATGGCGGTTTGACGTTCGGCGGGCTGATACTTTCGCACAAGGTCAAAGCCGAAAAGGTCATTGAGATACTGCAGACGCTCAAAATCTTCCTGAAAGAAAAGACTGTTAGCCGCCTTGAATACAAGTCGATTCCCTACATATTCACCACCCACCCGGCTCAAGAAGACCTGTATGCGCTGACTATCGCTGGCGCCACCTTGTTCCGCAGAGACATATCCAGCGTCATCGATATGGAGCGAGAGCCCAAGTTTTCAAAAGGCCGAAAATGGCTGATTGCAAGGGCGAAGAAGAACGGCCTATGTGTAGAGGAATCCACGGACTGGTCGGCCTATCACGCACTGCTTTCAAGCGTGCTATCGAGGCACAGCGCCACACCGACTCATTCGATCGATGAAATGGCTCTGCTCCACGAGCGCTTTCCTGAAAACATCCGTCTAAGGGTAGTGCGCAAGGAGGGAGAGTTGATATGTGGTGTGCTGCTATTTGCTTATGAGCAGGTCTTGCATACTCAATACATCGCGGCGAACAAAGTCGGTAAGGAATCCGGGGCACTCGATCTGACCCTGGCAAGCTGCATTGATGAAGCCAAGCGCTTGGACAAGGCGTATTTCAGCTTTGGCATATCGACGGAGCGTGGCGGACTTTACTTGAACACCGGGCTAATCGCACAAAAAGAGAGCTTCAGCGCCCGGGCTATCGTGCATGACTTTTACAGGCTGGAATTGAATGATTAAGTTTTTGGAGCTGAAGCAAGTCAACGATCAATACCAGGCAGACATCCTGGCAGCTGCCGAGCGCGTGATAAAGTCCGGCTGGTATATCAAGGGCGAAGAACTCGAACAGTTTGAACAGGCATTTGCCGCGTACTGTGGCACCCAGTACTGCATCGGTGTGGGCAATGGTCTGGACGCACTCACCCTTTCCCTGCGCGCATGGAAAGAGCAAGGTCGGATTAACGACGGCGATGAAGTCATCGTCCCAGCCAATACCTACATTGCGAGCATTCTGGCCATCATTGAAAGTGGATTGACGCCCGTTCTCGTGGAGCCACGCCTCGAAACCTACAATATCGATCCTCGACAAATTCAACAGAAGATCAGCGAAAAAACCAAGGTTTTGTTGCCTGTCCACCTGTACGGTAAATTGGCCGAGATGGACAAAATCAATGATATCGCCAAGGCTCATAATCTGCTGGTTCTCGAAGATGCTGCGCAGGCGCATGGCGCAGAGGCTTTAGGGAAGAAGGCCGGAGCCTTTGGAGATGCCGCAGGTTTTAGCTTCTATCCTGGAAAAAACCTGGGTGCGCTGGGCGACGGCGGCGGCATCACTACCAATGATGCTGAGTTTGCCGACATTGTTCGATCCTTGGGCAACTACGGTAGTGAGGCGAAATATCAACATCGTTATGCGGGGATTAATAGCCGACTGGACGAGCTGCAGGCCGCGATGCTCTCTGTCAAGCTCAAGCACCTCGATAATGAAAACGCTCGCCGGCGAGCGATTGCAGCGAACTACGTTGCTAACATCGATAATCGATTGATCACGCTGCCGCATCTCGCTGATGACAAAAGCCAGGCCTGGCACCTGTTCGTTATCCGATGCGACGACCGCACAGGGTTCATGTCCCACCTTTCCGATAACGGTGTGCAAGCACAAATCCACTACCCCACCGCTCCGCACAAACAAGTAGCGCTGCGCGGGATGACGACTGAAAGCTTCCCGATCACCGAGAGCATACACGACACAGTGGTGAGTTTGCCGTTGAATCCCACAATCAGTGATGATGAAGTTTCGCACGTCATAGAAGTGTGCAACGCCTACGTATCGTCATGAAGCTGATAAAAACAAGTCTATTGAGTGGTATAGCGTCGCTGGTAAAAATATTTACGCTGCTCGGCATAAATAAGGTGCTCGCGATCTATACCGGTCCGTCGGGCTACGCTCTCATAGGCCAACTTCAAAATGCGGTACAGATTTTCTCAACATTCGCAAGTGGCGCAGTCAGCACCGGCGTCACCAAATACACGGCGGAGTATGGACAGGATCCTTTAAAGCAAGAAAAGGTCTGGCGCACGGCTTTCAGCATTGCGCTATCGGGCAGTATCATCAGCGCGATATTTATTATTGTGTTTGATAAAGAGCTCGCAGAATTCTTTCTTGGGGACAGGTCCTACAGCAAACTTTTCATTGTGTTCGCCATCGGGCTGATGCCGATGGTGGTTAACACCCTGCTCCTGGCCATACTCAACGGCAAGAAGGAAATCAAGGGCTATGTGATCGCAAATATTCTGGGCAGCCTGTTCTCATTGCTCTTTACTGCGGTCCTGGCTTATTGCTTCGACTTTCTTGGAGCACTGATCGCTTTGGTGTCTTATCAGTCAATTGCCTGTTTGTTCACATTGGGCGTTTGCTTGAAAACCAGTTGGTTCAGACTCGGTATATTTGCCTTCGAGTTTGATCGCAGTGCGCTGAGGAAGCTCACCGGTTTTACATTTATGGCGCTGTGCTCTGCCATATGCGTTCCGTTGAGTTCCCTGTTTATCAGGACTTACCTGAATGAATCCTTGAGCGCCGAATCTGCAGGCTATTGGGAGGCGATGACTCGGCTAAGCGGCGCGTACATGATGGTGGTCACCATGACACTGAGCGTGTATTACCTGCCCAAGCTGTCGGAACTGACTTCAGCCAGCCAGATCAAACACGAAGTGATGTCCGGCTATAAAATAATTCTGCCTGCTGCCGCGCTGCTATCGCTGGGCGTTTTTGTTTTTCGCGATCTTATTATCTGGATATTGTTTACCAAGGAATTCGCACCCATGCGCCCGTTGTTTACGTGGCAACTGGTTGGCGACACCATGAAAATAGGCAGCTGGATTTTGTCCTACTTGATGGTTAGCCGAGCGATGATCAAAGAGTTCATCATCTCTGAAATCATTTTCTCCATAACGCTATGCCTACTGGTCGTGGCATTCTCCAACGCCTACGGTTTGATCGGGGCGTCAATGGGCTACTGCGTAAACTACATAGCCTACTGGATATTTTTGTATTTCTTCGTGTGGCGGAAAATTAATTGAGCCTTAAGTCAAGCGTAATGTCGCCCTCACCTGCACAACCACTCGTCAGCGTCGTGGTCATCGTTTACAACCAATCGAACTATATCAAAGAGTGCATTCAATCAATTTTATCGCAAGATTATACGAATATTGAAATCATCATCAGTGATGACGCTTCCAAAGATGGTACCGACGCACTCCTCCAGGAGATGCACGCAGCCAACCCTGAAAAAATAATACTCAACCTAGCGCCTGTTAACCACGGAATCACAGGTAATTGCAATGCGGGGCTGCGTCTTGCAAAAGGTAAATACGTCGCCATGTTTGCGGGCGATGATTTGATGCTGCCCGGGCGAATCACCCAACAGGTCGAGTTCCTGGAGCAGCATCCCGAGTTTTCTATCTGCGGATCCTATGTCCAAATTATTGACGGACAGGGACGTGCGGTAAAAATACAGAAAGATAAATTCAATAAACGCAACCCTGTTTACAAACTCGACGAATTGATCGCCTCCAATAACTCCCTGGTGCCCGTGCCGGGCTTTATGGTGAGAGCTGATCGAATTCCTGCCTCTGGTTACGACTATCGCTTGCCTAAAGCATCAGACAGCCTGTTCTACTACCATATCGCCAGCAAAGGCGATATTTACATATTAAAAACACCGCTGACGCAATACCGCGTGCATGAGAGCCATGCGTCAAATATGGGCTACCTGGATGACAGCCTAGTTTCACTGGCACTGTGCGAGTTTTATTTCCCCGGACTGTACAGTGCTATAAAAAAAGGCAAAAGCAACCTGTACTACTCATACGCCCGGCACCTGCACAAGGTGAAAAAGGATTATAGCGGCGCCCTGAAATATATTATCCGCTCGCTTCTGGGAGACTTGAGCTTCAAAAAATTACTGGCATTGGCGCTGATTATATGTCGGATTGATCGATGATTGAAATTTCAGAAACGCATCCCTCACTGCAAAAGCAAACCTATCTCTGGGCGATGGCAACCTGGATCGTCATTGCACTAAACCCCTTTTATATCTGGGGGTACACACCTCAGTTTCAAGCGTTGATCGCGGGTGTGTGCCTGGTACTTTTTTCCCTCAAGAAAAATATTGCGCTACGCGAATACTTTTTTGGCTTGCTTTTCTCGTTAATGGTTTTTCTGTTTTACTACTTTTATGGTGCGAGCATTTTAGGCTGTTTATATTTCATGGCCGGCTATTTGATTTTTTATTGCATACCCCAGAACGAAGTTTTGAGTATTTTCCGTAAATCAAAACGGCTGATTGCCATTCTCCTGCTTCCTGGTATATGCATCTGGTTTTTACATCACCTAAGCGGTGACAATAAATTATTCTTACTGGGTCCCCTGCCTGAGTACAAAATCCCCGATCAACTAAAAGCTCAAAATGGCGTAGGCTATTTTGTTTACCCTACTACCGTGGTTTTGGATTATATGCTGGACAATCCATTTTATCGGTTTTTTGGCTTTTTCGATGAGCCTGGAGCGCTGGGTACCTTCGCCGCCCTGCTGCTGGCGGCAGACAGGTTCAATCTGAAGTCACGCAGCAACCTCATCATATTTATTTCCGGGATTCTAAGTTTGTCCATGGCCTTTTTCATATTAAGCCTGGCTTACTTTGCCATCAAAGCCGTGCGTGGTAACAAACGCAACATAGTGCTGTTGAGCGTCATGGTGGCACTCGTCATGCTGTCTGCACAAAATGATTATTTGAAGACCGTGATGTATGACCGCTTCGCCTATAAGTCGGAGGGGCTGGCAGGAGACAATCGCAATACCGATGGCTTCAACAAGCTATTTGCTGAGTGGCAATCGTCCGACACACGCTCACTCATATTCGGCAGCGAGAAAGAAGACGACAGTGGCTCCGCCAGCTTCAAAAAAATCATCTTTCACTCGGGCATTCTGGGCACAGCATTCTTCGTACTGACGCTATTGGGCTTTGCGCTGAGGCATAGGGTGCTCTCGAACATGAATGGCATGGCTTTTTCGCTGCTATTGATATTGTCTATTGTTCAGCGCCCCCTGGTTATCGCACCCGCTTTCCTGCTTCTGATTGCGGCTGCGGGCTGTAGGGAAATGTCACTTAACAAGTCCCCACTATAGTCAGGAACAGGCCGGCCAATGACCGGCCTGCTTGATTGGGTTATTTGATTTCCAATCTTTCGCGATTTTTCTCCATCAGCGCCTTGCCTATTCCCTTCACCTCGAGCAGTTCATCTACAGCCGTAAAAGGCCCATTGCTTTCTCGATAAGCCACAATCGCTTTGGCTTTAGCCGCACCAATACCGAATAGGTTTTGTCGCAACGTTTGTGCATCGGCAGCGTTGAGATTGACCTTGGCATTTTGCGCAGCAATGTCTATCTGAGCAGAGGACTGGATTGGTGAATCAACATTGAGGGAGGGTGCAGGAGCAGCCGTGCCCGCGAGTGAGAAACTGCTAAGCACGGTAAAGACGAGGGCGCAAAGGTATGCGTTTTGCATTGGTAACACTCCATGGCATCTAGAAGAGAAAGCAGCTTTCCGAAGCTGCTTTTTCAAACTAGAAGATCTTTGGAGAACGTCAAAAATGGCTGAGTAACGAGGTATTTCTCAGAGTTCAAGGCGGCGTTGCTGATAGATCCAATCGACAATCTCACCTTCCGGAGAATAGCCGCTTACGGTGTCCCTCAGGAGCTGGCGTACGCGCGTGTAATCATGCTGATCCACGGCGGCAAGCAGTTGCTTCAACATGCCCTTGAGCAGATCCCAGGAAAGATGATCTTCGTTGGCGCTCATGATCATCGGGTGCTGGGTGGCAACGACGTTGTCACCGATCAGTAACTCCTCGTAAAGCTTTTCACCAGGACGCAATCCGGTGTACTCAATCGCGATGTCACCAAGGGGATTTTTTTCGGAGCGAACACTGAGACCGGAGAGATGGATCATCTTTTCCGCCAGTTCGGTAATTTTTACCGGCCCCCCCATGTCGAGTACGAAAACATCTCCGCCAAGCCCCATGGAGCCAGCCTGGATCACCAGTTGGGCTGCCTCGGGAATAGTCATGAAATAGCGCGTGATCTTCGGGTGAGTGACCGTCAGTGGCCCGCCGGATTTGATCTGCTTGTGAAACAACGGAATCACCGATCCCGACGATCCCAGAACATTACCAAAGCGAACCATGGTGAACCGGGTCTTATTGACGCGCGATACATTTGCAATGTCACCAAACAACACCGGCGCCAGCTCACGACTGAGGGCCTGCAGTGTCATCTCGGCCAAGCGTTTAGTACTGCCCATCACGTTAGTCGGGCGAACCGCCTTATCGGTGGAAATCAGTACGAAGTTCAATACGCCGGCCTGCAGAGCAGCCTGGGCAGTGTTCAAGGTACCGATCACATTGTTAAGTACGCCTTCGGCAATATTATGCTCGACCATCGGTACGTGCTTATAGGCCGCTGCGTGATAAACCGTGTCCACGTGCCAGGTTTTCATGATGTCGAGCAACTTCGCCTCATTGCGTATCGACCCGAGTATAGGCAGTACACGAACCGGCAATGACTCCCGGACGATCCGTTGTTCGAGTTCCGACAAAATACTGTAAAGGTTGAACTCACTGTGCTCGAACAATAACAAGGTGGTGGGATGCAGTGACAAGATCTGTCGGCAGAGTTCGGAACCGATCGAGCCGCCCGCCCCGGTGACCAGTACGGACTGCCCCTTGATGCAGTGTTCCAGCAGCTCCTCCTGGGCCGGCACGGCGTCGCGCCCCAGCAGGTCGGCGATATCCACTTCCTGAATGTCGTCAACCTTTACACGGCCGCTTGCAAGATCCATAAAGCCGGGGACGCTGCGCACATGCAGTGGGAAACCTTCAAGAAAGCCGAGAATTTCACGGCGCCTGCCACGGTTGGAAGATGGAATTGCCAGCAGGATTTCCTGCGCCCCCGTCGCGTCGATCATGCGTTGAATGTGCTGGGGTTTATACACTTGCAGCCCGGAGATGACACGATCAGAGATGCTGTTATCGTCGTCGATAAAGGCGACAGGACGCATGACTCGGCCCATGCGCAACGCAGCCACCAATTGGTTGCCCGCAGCGCCTGCACCGTAGATCGCGACCCGCGGCAAGCCGTCGTCACGGCTGGTGAACGGCACATGCTGAGCCGCAGCGAACCAGTCGCCCAGAAAGTATTGCCGCATGGCCAGACGCAGTCCGCCGACCATGATCAGGCTAAGCCACCAATAATTGAAGATGATGGAACGTGGCACTACGTTCTGATGGTTGCTGTACCAGTAGACCACCACACCCAGAATCAAAGAGGAGAGACTGACTGCCTTGATAATCGCAATCAGGGCGTCGTTGCCGAAGTACCGCATGACGGCGCGATACATGCCAAAACGCACGAACAGTGGAATAGCGACAACCGGAGCGCAGAGGAACAACCATTGGTGCAGGGCCGCCGGGTTTATCATGTCGTCCACCCCGAGGCGCACGACAAACGCCATCCACAGGGCGAACCAGACCAGCAGGATATCTGTGATGACCTGCAGAATGCGTTTGCGCCTGCGAGGAAGCGCCAGCAGGTAAGATCGAACTTTACTCATAACCCTTTATACACCTCTAACGCTCCTGACCTGCTCTGCATGACCAGCATTGAACACTTGAATGGCCTTATTGCTCCGCACGCGAATTACACCGGAGGTGAGATGGTTTTTTCCAACTGGCCTGCACGGAATTTGATAGCTAGCAGCACCAGCGGTATATAGGCGACAGCCAGAGCCACCAAACCATTGAGACCCAATAAAGCCACAGAAAGCGCGATAGGTATCAACCACAATAAATTAATCGCGAGCACTGCCAGGGTGACAGGCAAATGTCGCCCAGCTTGGCGTGAAGCGAATTGATAGGCATGACTGCGATGGGCTTCATAAACCTTGTCGCCGCGCAGCAGACGCCTGATAAGCGTGAAGGTGGCGTCTACAACGAATACACCAAGCAGTATCAGCCACACCCATAAAAAAGCCACATCCTGCCAGGCAGCCTGCAGCGCGAATATCCCCAGGATGATGCCGAGAAAGCCACTGCCAGCGTCGCCCATGAAAATACGCGCCGGCGGAAAGTTCCAGTAAAGGAAGCCCAGGACTGCCATGCTCAACAATAATGGAGCCCAGATGAGCGCTTGATTACCCGTCGACGCGTAGATCAGGCAGGCACCAAGGCAGACGCACAGCGTCTCGATACTGGCGAGCCCGTCAATGCCATCCATGAAATTGTACAGGTTGAGCAACCACACCAGATAAAACGCAGCGAGTATGTGGCCCAACCACCCAAGGTCAACCACCATGCCAGGCAAGCTGATCGGAGGGAGTCCGCCCAGCCAGAAAAGTGCCCAGATAGACGCGCCGAAATGGCCAAGCAAACGCCATCTTGCTGCGATATGCCCGTGATCATCAAGAAAACCAAGGATCGCAATGGCCGCGCCCGCCCCCATCAAGGCCCATGTAACCGAGCGTGAAATCTCGTCTCCCATATACAGGATCGGCAGCGCGATCAAAAAGCTCAACACGATCGCCACACCGCCCCCGCGAGGCGTGGGAATGGAGTGGGAGCTACGAGCATTGGGTATATCGATCATGCTGTTTGCCAACGCATAGCGTCGCAGGATCCAAGTAAGCAGAAGTGCGAGGGCTCCCGCAGCGGGCGCAAGCCACAATAAGTGAATCATCCACAGCTCCAATTGGCAGTCCGGGGAACGGACCATCCTTCTAAATCAGACTTCCTTGAAACTTGCCGCCGTCTTTTTCAGTGCTTCGGAAACCGACGTTGGCGGCACCCATCCCAGCAGATCACGTGCCTTTGTAATATCGACTTGTAAAGACCCGCAAAGTCGCTGGCCGATCGACTTGCGCCCAATCAATGCGGCCCCCCATTCCAGCAGCATGGCTGGCACCGGCAGCAGTCGTGCCGGTTTACCCAGCGCGGCTCCCATGCATCTGAGCAACTCGGTGGTCGAGAGGTCTTCTCCATCACTGGCCAGAAACGTCTGGCCAGCCGCTGCAGGATGCGTCATGCAGGTCACGATAAGGTCCACTAGGTTATCCAGTGCGACGAGGCTGCGCTTGTTGCCAATGGCACCCAGAGGCAGTACGACACCTTTGTTCAGCCAACTCATCATGCTGCGAAAATTGGCCTTGACACCTGGTCCATAAACGAGGACCGGACGAATGACGACGACTTCCATGCCCGTGCTCTGCGCCAGCAACCGAAGTTGCTGCTCGGCTTCCATCTTGGAAACACCGTAAGGATCGCCTGGAGACGGAACATCGTCTGCGGTGTAAGGCTGTCCTAGACGCGTGCGCTCGCCATTGACCTTTATCGAGCTGATGAACACAAAGCGTTTCACACCCGCTTGCGCGGCTTGCTCAGCCAGCTTCAAGGTACCCGCAACGTTGATCTTTCGATATTCGGTCAACGGGTCGCTGGAAGCATCGGACATTACGTGAACGCGTGCAGCGCAGTGCACCAGAATGTCAACGCCGGAAAGAGGAAGCGGTTCGCCAGCCAAATAATTCATACCGGCTTTCACCGGGTAGACCGTTGCCGACAATGCGACACCATCGCGACGAACCAGAGCCATCACCGTGCAACCTGCCATCGAGGCCAATCGCTCTACCACTGCAGAACCTACGAAACCGCTGGCACCAGTGACGAAGTATGTGGGTTGATGATTCAAGCCGTGCGCTCCAACTGACGATAGACCTCAAGATGTTGTTCCACAATTTTTTCGATCGCAAACGACTGTACCGCCAGTTCTCGACCTGCAACGCCCATCTGACGCCGCAGCGCCGAATCTTCAATGAGCAGTTGCAATTGATCGGCCAACGCGTTTGCATCCCGTACCGGCACCAAAAGCCCCGTGACGCCTGCGTCAATTGCGTCACGGCAGCCGGGAACATCGGTGGTAACCACAGCTCGGCCACAGGCGGCGGCTTCGACCAGCACCTTCGGCAACCCTTCACGGTAGGAGGGCAAGGTTACTATATTGGCGTCTGAAAACAGTTGCGCAATATCGTCGCGATATCCCAGCAACTCGACAATACCTTCCTGGCGCCACGTATCCAGTTCAGCCTTGGTTACTGTGGCAGGGTTACCAGGGTCGACACCGCCAATCAATTGAAAGCGGGCTTGTACACCGCGCTTGGTCAATACCCTTGCGGCCTCAACATACTCCACCACGCCTTTGTCGCGCAAAAGCCGCGCAGCGAGACAGACTACAGGTAACCCCTGCGGCTCTGGAACGGGCGCATAAAGCGCCAGATCAACACCCGAACCACGAATCATTACAACCTTGGCTTCGGTAAGCCCGCCCATCGCCAGCAACAGGTCTCGGTCGTCAGGGTTCTGAAAAATCGAGCGCAGGTTACCCTTACCCAACGCTAGGCGATAAAAGGCACTGACCAGACGCCGAATCAGCACGGCCTTGATACCCTTGGAAAGAAATACGAAGCCCAACCCGGAGATGGCCGTGACGACGCCTTTAACCGGAGCGAAGCGCGCAGCAACGCCGCCATAAAGGACCGGTTTGATGGTAACCAAGTGAAGCACGTCAGGCTTCAGGCGCCATAACAACTTCCAGATGGTGAACATCAGCCCCAGTTCAGCCAACGGATTGCGGCCACTGCGCGACAGTGGCACAGGATGAAACTCAAAACCCTGCGCCGTGATTGCAGCAACCGCAGCCCCTGGCATGCAGGCGACATGAACTTTGTAGCCAGCCGCCTGTGCGCCTTTGGCAACAGGCAGACGATGGGACAGAAAGAATCCCGGATCATTGACTATAAACAACAACGTCTTACTCATCACTGCTCATCCAACCATGCCTGGAACATAAGAATGGTCCACAGATGAGGCTGCCAGTTGCCTCGTCCCTGGAGATGCTCGCTCCACATTTTTCTAATGGGCTCTGGCAGAAAGTAACCATCCCGGATCAGACGAGCTTCATCAAGGAGGGATTCGGCCCATTCGCGCAACGAACCGCGCAACCATTCACCGAGCGGGATACTGAATCCTTGCTTGGGACGCTCGATCAGCTCTTTCGGGACGTGGCGATAAAGCACCTGACGCAACAGCCATTTACCCTGGCCATTACGGAGTTTCAGATCAAGCGGCATACGCCACGCCAGCTCGACTACTCGGTGATCGAGCATGGGAACACGCCCTTCAATACTCGCCGCCATGGAGGCCCGATCCAGCTTGACCATGATGTCATCCGACAAATAGGTCTGAGCATCCATCGCCATCATCCAGTGCTCGAAAGAATCGGTCTTCGGCCAGCGCGACGCGTCGGTAAACATTGTCGGGGGTTCTTCACCGCCGATGACAACGCTCGCCGGATCGCTCCAATGGCTGTTCAGTTGGAGGTAGAATTCATGTCCGTCCGCCAGCGTCAACACGTTGGCCAGTTTGTGTGCCTTGTCCCCAGGCCCGCTCACATGAAACCTGCTGGGAAGCAGCGGCTTTGCTAGGTTGAAAAGACTGTCCCACGTGGTGGGAGATACCGATCGTAAAAGGCCCGCGCTGGCCTGTCGCGCGAACGACGGCACATGCTGCATCTTCGACCATATATTTTTTGCGCTCAGGTACCGGTTGTAGCCACTGAACAATTCGTCACCGCCATCCCCACTGAGTACGACCTTCAATTGTTGACTGGCCAGTTGACTGACAAGGAAGGTCGGAATCTGCGAACTATCGCTGAAAGGTTCGCAATACATGGAAGACAGACGCGGGATTACCGCTGCAGCGTCCTGGGGACGCACATAAAGTTCAGTGTGCTGGGTGCCCAGGTGTTTGGACACGGCCTTGGCGTGTACCGCCTCGTCGAACCCTCCTTCATCGAAGCCGATGGTGAACGTGCGAACCGGCTGGGTACTCTGGGTTTGCATCAGGGCCACAACCGTGCTGCTGTCCACGCCCCCGCTGAGGAAAGCGCCCACCGGTACATCGGCCAACATTTGCTGACCAATACTCGACCGCAATTGAGCCTCGAGCAGATCAGTCGCCGCCTCGGGGCTGCCGGTGAACAGATCAGCAAGACCTTTGGCCACCGCATCATTAAGGCGCCAATATGGCCGGGGTATAGCAGCTTTCGCAGCAGAGAGATCAGTCAGAGGCAGGACAATATAATGACCGCTCTGAAGCTTGGCGATGCCCTTGTAAATGCTGTACGGCGCAGGGATGCAATTGTGGCGAAGCAACAGTGTCAACGCATTGCGATCAATTTCCGCGCGAAACTCCGGAAATGCCTTGATGGCTTTGAGCTCCGAGCCGAAGAGCAAGATGTCATCCTGCCAGCCATAATAAAGCGGCTTCTCGCCTATACGATCACGGCCCAGCGTCAAGACCCGCTCTTGCCGGTCCCACAGCGCAAACGCGAACATCCCCACAGATGCTTTCAAGGTCTTTTCAACACCCCAGCTCGCAAGTCCGACCAGAAGCACTTCGGTGTCCGAATGGCCTTTCAGCCCCATCGAGATAAGACCATCGTCGTGCAACGCTTGCCTTAGTTCGCCATGGTTATAGATCTCGCCATTGAAGACTATGACAAATCGTCCGCAGCTGGAACGCATCGGTTGATGTCCAGCTTCAGATAGATCAATAATTGCTAGACGCCGATGTCCCAAAGCGATTCCCGCATTCTCGTCAACCCACACACCGGAGTCGTCCGGGCCTCGATGAATGAGCGACGTGTTCATCAACCGAACAACAGCCTCGAGTTCGGTGTTACCCGAGGCGAAAATACCGCTCAAACCACACATCACTATGCATCCTGATTCGAAAGAAAGCGATGATATAGAGCTTTGTATTGATATTCGGTACATTTCATTGTGAAATTTTCTGCGATGCGTTTATAAACGCTCTGCCCCAATGCAGCGCGCTCAGACGCTGTTGCGGAAAGTACCGAGACGAATGCTTCGGATAGCCGCAGGGTATCCTGTGCCGGCACTACCAAGCCCAATCCGCCCAACAGGAATGCTGCATCGCCCACATCCGTGGTGACACAAGGCAATGCCATGCTCATGGCTTCGCCTAGAACGTTTGGGAAGCCTTCGGTTAATGAATGCAGGCAAAAAACATCCATTGCTTTGAAACAGGCAGCAACGTCCTTGCGCTCACCAAGCAGAACAAACCGATCAGCATGCCCGGTGGAAGCAATGTCAGCCATCAGCGCGGCATTATTCTTATCAACATCGCGCCCTACCATCAGAAACCTGACGTTCGCAAACCGGCCAGCGACCATGCCTGCGGCTTTGATAAAATTGGCGTGATCCTTGACCGGGTTAAAACGACCGAGACTGCCGATCACCAGCTCATCACGCCCAATGCCATGAGCCTCACGAATAGCATCACGCTCCGAAGGTTTGGCTACCAATCGCGCAAGATCAAAGCCATTAGGTATGACCGTCATGCGCTCAGGAGCATAACCGACTTCAACATGGGTTTTTCGCGATGCTTGCGCAGCGCAGACAATCACATCCGGGATGGATCCGGAAAGCCATGCACACAGCTTTCGAATGATAATCGTGGCCTTGCTGCCGCCACTGCTTACATCCGTCGTCCTGATGCCCCATATGACACGCTTCACCCCGACCAAACGCGCTGCTATGCCTCCAACGAGATCGGAATGGTACATCCAAGTCTGCACGATATCGGGCTTTTGCCGACGAAGATCGCTGACCAACTTGATAATAACGCCCAGCAAGTCCCACTTTCCGCGCATATGCAGGGTTTCGACGGCGATACCGCTGGCTCGAAGCCGCTCCCCCACTTCACCCAGATCGGTCAGGGAGATCACGCGATGCTCATCCTCACCACGCGCCTTGAATGACTCACACAGGCGCAGCAGCATCAACTCCGCGCCACCAATATGCAGACCAACGATGACATGGGCTACTTTCAAGGTCCCTGTTCCTCCAGCCAAGCTTGAAACATCAATACACCCCACAGCTTGCTCGAATGGTCGGCTCGACCGCTCAGATGCTGCTCCCACACCTTTCGGATCACCGTTGGATGAAAAAAACCCTCTTGCTGTAGACGTTTTTCATTCAGCAGTATTTCAGACCACTCTCTGAGAGGACCGCGCAGCCAGGCCGCAATCGGAATGGAAAAACCTTTTTTTGGTCGTTCTATCAACTCGCGTGGAACATGGCGGTATAGAACCTCTTTCAACGCCCACTTACCAACCCCTCCACGAATTTTCATATCCAGAGGTATACGCCACGCCAACTCGACAACGCGATGATCGAGCAGCGGGACGCGCGTCTCCAGACTGTTGGCCATGGCAGCTCGATCTACTTTTACAAGGATATCGTCGACCATGTAGGTCTGAGCATCCATTGCCATCATCCACTCTTCGAATCGCGTCCCAGCCGGCCACTTTTCTGGCGTTTCGAGCAATGTCGGACCTTCGTTGCCACTGATTACCGCGTTCGAGGGCGTTTTCCAATGGCTGACAAGCTGGCGATAGAAATCCTCGCGATTACGACACCCAAGAATATCAATCAGCTTTTCAGCCCTCCCTTTAAGCTGTAGCTTTTTCAACGAACTTGCTGCCACTTGCCGCATCCCGCCTGGCACCTTGCTGACCTTGCGCCATAAGCGCGGCGCAAACTGATAAGGGTTATACCCGCCAAACAGCTCATCACCAGCGTCACCGCTCAACGTAACGGTGACATGCTCACGCGCCATTTGGCTGACCAGATAGGTAGGTATTTGCGAACTGTCGGCAAACGGCTCGCAATAGATGCGCGGCAGGTCAGGAATAATATTCAGCGCATCCTTCGCCTGGATATAAATCTCGCTGTGTTCGGTATGCAGATGGCGAGAAACTGCGAGCGCATGCTCCGCTTCGTTAAAACCATCTTCGCTGAAACCAATCGTGAAGGTCTTCACCGGGCGCGGACTTTGCTTCTGCATGAGTGCGACAATTAAGCTGCTATCGACGCCGCCGCTCAAGAAAGCGCCTAATGGAACATCGGCGAGCATTTGCATACCAATACTCTGGTCAAGCTGGGTTTCGAGCGTGTCCACGACAGTCTTGCTATCGGATTGCAGTGGATTATCGAGACCAGCTTCCACGGCAGCATTGAAAGACCAGAATGGAATCAAATCGACGGATGCTCGCTTTTGTCCAAGCGAGATTGCTACGTAATGTCCAGGCGGGAGCTTTTCAATACCCTGATAAATACTGTAAGGCGCCGGCACATAATTGTGCCGCAGGTACAGCGCCAAGGCGTCGCGATCAATATTGGCGGAAAAGGCCGGGTGTACCTTGAGCGCCTTGAGTTCCGATCCGAACAGCAGAACATCGTTATGCCAGCCCCAATAGAGCGGTTTCTCTCCCAATCGATCACGGGCCAGTATCAACTGGCGCTCCTGCGTGTCCCATAACGCAATGGCAAACATCCCTACCGTCGCCTGAAGGGTCTTCTCCACGCCCCATCGCTCGAAGCAGGCCAGTAAGGTCTCTGTATCCGAGTGACCACGCCAGGTTTCGACGTGCTCGGTGGTCAGGAGGGTGCGCAATGAGAGGTGGTTATAAATTTCGCCATTGAACGCCATGGCGTAGCGCCCACTAGAAGAATGCATAGGCTGATGGCCGGCGGCTGAACGATCAACAACTGCAAGCCGACGGTGCGACAGGCCTATTCCAAGTGATGCATCAGACCAAGTTCCAGCATCATCGGGGCCGCGGCTGTAGATCGCGTTGCCCATCGCTGCCAGGATGGCATTTGCGCCATCACCCAGAGGGGCTGCTGCGAAGAAACCAGAAAACCCACACATGCCTCAATTCCCCTGAACGTATTTAATCGCGATCCTAGCTTACGAGATATCCCAAGCAGCCTCGGGATGTGACCAGCATCATATACCGTGAACAACTAAAGCAGAGGTTGACCTATCTTTAACAAAACAAAAAACCTTAGAAGCTTCATTGGAAATAAATAGCCGTACAACACTCATCGACCCGGCATTTTCGGCGAGCAGCCTCCAGAACTGCGCAACACAACGAAAGCACCTAGCGCCCATAATTTGAGCGCTTGAGACATTCACAGAACAATACAAACACCCATTACTTCAGAAATGTCGAATACCAGCCCATTGCTTTCGCAATACCCTGCTGAATATCAAATTTCGGCTCATAGCCCAACAGCGCTTTTATCTTACCGATATCTGCCTGAGAATGCCGAACATCTCCAGCACGAAAATCACGATACACTGGCGACTTTTCATAACTGATCCCGTGCTGCGACAACGACTGGCGCAGGGCAGAAAATAGCATGTTAAGGTCGGTACGCCCGCTGACAGCAACGTTGTAAACTTGATTTCGAGCGGCAGGCTCAGTCACGGTAGCGGCCAGCAGATTGGCTTGAACTGTGTTTTCGATAAAGCAGAAATCCCTGCTGGTTTCACCATCTCCATTAATAAAAACCTCTTGGTTCTTAATCATCGAAGCGGCCCATTTAGGGATCACCGCAGCATAGGCACCATCCGGATCCTGACGCTTACCAAACACATTGAAGTAACGCAGGCCGATGCTTTCAAAACCATAACACCTAGCGAATACTTCAGCGTAGAGCTCGTTGACATACTTGGTAACTGCGTACGGGGAGAGTGGATTGCCAATAACGTCTTCCACTTTCGGCAAACCCGGGTGATCTCCATAAGTAGAACTACTGGCAGCGTAAGTAAAGCTTTTTACTTGCGCGTCCCTGGCCGCCACTAGTATATTGAGAAAACCATCAATATTGGTGGCATTCGTAGCGACTGGGTCATTCAGAGAACGTGGTACCGATCCAAGCGCCGCTTGGTGCAATACGTAATCAACCCCTCCACATGCGCGCTGACAGTCATCCAATAACTTGATATCACCTTCGATAAAGCTAAAACGAGCCCACTGCTGCGCAGTGACGGTACCCTTAACCTCATCAAGGTTGCGCTGATAACCCGTCGCAAAATTGTCAAGGCCGACGACAACTTGATTCAGACCAAGCAGAGTCTCCAATAGATTGGAGCCAATAAATCCGGCTACTCCAGTGATCAACCACGTTTTAGGTGAAGTCTTGAGTGTTTCCACGAGCGTTTCATAGCGGGACATAAATTGGCTCTTCGTTTATTGAAAAATAGAACGCATAAATCAAATCACAAACGAATATCAGACTCTTCACGACTCAGCAGATATTTTAGATCGTAAAGAACATGCGCAGACTTACCAAACTTCCGAATTTTTTCAGCGCCCAGACCTTTGAATTCATTATGCGCAACAGCGAGCACAATACCGTCGTAAACATCAGTACCGGGATCAGTAATAGGGATTATGCCATATTCATGATTGGCCTCTTCAGGACTGACCCATGGATCATAAATATCCACTGCAATATTGTACTCTTTCAGTTCATTGACAATATCCACGATTCGCGTGTTACGCAGGTCCGGGCAATTCTCCTTGAACGCCAGACCCATGATCAGTACACGAGCGCCATCGACATGAATACGGCGCTTAACCATTGTTTTTACCAACTGGGAGACCACATATGCGCCCATTCCGTCATTGAGACGGCGACCCGCGAGAATGATTTCGGGGTGATAGCCGATCGACTGAGCCTTGTGAGTCAGGTAGTAAGGGTCGACGCCGATGCAGTGCCCGCCCACCAAGCCCGGCCGAAATGGCAGGAAATTCCATTTCGTGCCCGCAGCTTGGAGCACTGACTCCGTATCAATACCCATTTTATTAAAAATAATGGCCAGCTCATTGATCAGAGCGATGTTTAAGTCGCGCTGGGTATTCTCAATAACTTTCGCCGCTTCGGCAACTTTAATACTGCTTGCCTTGTGCGTGCCCGCAATAATGATCTGATTGTAAAGAGCATCTACCAGATCAGCGATCTCAGGCGTGGATCCGGACGTCACTTTCTTGATGGTAGTGACACGATGTTCCTTGTCTCCTGGATTAATACGCTCAGGGCTATATCCGGCAAAAAAATCGACGTTGAATTTTAATCCGGAAAATTTCTCAAGGACAGGCACGCAGTCTTCTTCAGTTGCACCGGGATAAACCGTCGACTCATAAATAACCAGGTCGCCTTTCTTCAGCACCTTACCTATACTTTCTGATGCTTTGATCAGTGGAGTAAGGTCTGGCTGGTTGTACTCATCAATCGGCGTAGGCACTGTCACGACGAACGTATTGCAACTGGACAATTCGTCCAGGTTAAAACTAAAGCTGAGCTTGCCGGCCTGCTTTAACTCCTCATCGCTCACTTCCAAAGTGGAGTCGTGCCCGGCTCTCAAGGCTTGGATACGCAGCTGGTTGATGTCAAACCCAACCACTGTCCGATGCTTGCCAAACTCCACCGCCAGGGGCAAGCCAACATATCCAAGACCTATGATGGCGAGCTTAATATCTTCCAGTTTTTGCATAATTAAAAAAAGCCTAATGATAAAATAAAATTTCACTGAACCAGCTTCAGCGCTAAATACTTCAATATTCTAGCGAGTCAAATCCTCTGACAGCATACCCAACACGCTGAACTCACCTACGCAAGAAATTTTCAGCTGCTTGCACACGCGCTTTCTTCGTCAACTGAGCATCAACGGCAACATTTTGGTCGCCACCAACAATATCATTCCCCCCCCTAAGCCGGAAAGCTCGCCACGTTCAGCCGGTCAAGTGTCAACGACCTACAAAAAACAGGCAGGCCAGCCCCCTCAGCATGGAAGCGCTCGGTAAGCATACTACGAGATGCGTCAGCAAATAAGCGTCAGCACCAGATAAACCGCAACTTGTGAACCAGCCAAAGCAAGATCTGCCATCAGCGTCTGAAGCAGCACGCGTGGTACCCTCATGCCAATTTACAGCTCGGTTTTTGCTACCTTGGCGAATACAGCAGACTGGAAGTGATGACCTAACCACTGCGGCGTTGCGCCTATTAGCAGTCGAGTGCGTACCAAGGCGATCAAACATCGAAGCGTTCTGCCAACAATTCAAACTCGATTCCTTCGCTGCAGACTGGCCCACCCTAGCATAGCGAGTCGCGGAGAAAGAAACGAGTTATGCCGACTGCGTGGAACAATGCAACCGCTCCATGAACTACGCATTCAAAGCTGCCAAGTGATACCGGATACTGTGCTCGCGATTTTTTCTGGAACTCGTTCGCCATAATGCGACCCGATGCAAAAGTCGGATAAGTTTATCTATACCCTAAACCTGTCGACTTCCGAAATCCATCGACGACTTGGCCTTTATAGATAGCAACACCTTCGCTTACGGAGAAGACTCTTGCGCAGCCCAGCGCTGCATTCATTGATGCAGGTGACTTCGCCAGACGCTTACCGAGCACTATCGATTAGCACAGCACCACCCTGCGCCCGAGGCTGCAATAAAGGCACAGAAGAATCTGTAGCAACCAGCCGTGCATCGGAGCTATTAGCAACAAAAACAAACCTACTAAGTAAAATGAAAATGCCCAGTACCAGCCCTGCAAATAAGCCAAGCACTATTATGAGTAGGCGATTTGGACTAGCAGATGCTAACGGCTCAAGAGCTTGTTGGTCGACAGCTACCAATTTCAGCCCCGTCATATCAGTGTTCAAGTTGCTCAAACGAGCTAGCTCTGCGCGCAATGGCTGAACATCCGCGAGAAACAAATCCTCATTTTTCCGAGCGTTCAAAATTTCAATTTCGCGATTGGAGGCGAGTAACTGAAGCTCCTTGGCAATCTGGCTGACACGCGGATCAGTAAAGTCATCTGACTGACGCAGTTCCAACGCACTAAGCTCAGACTTAAGTGCATCTACCCCCATAAAGTATAGCGGAGTTTGTTGGTTGTTGATTTCGGTGCGGACCATACTGCCGCTCCTGGCATTTACCAACTCACCAAACGCAGAGGGTGTAGTCGGCTTTTGTATCCCCAGCGACTTTGCAATTCCGATCGCTTCCTTCAGCTGATTAACACGATCGTTGCGCAACGCCTTTAGTTGAATTCGCAGAGCCTTCAATTCATCCTGTAATTGCGCACGCTTTACCGAGTCAATTTCGCGCAATGTAGCAATTTTGGCTTCTTTATTTACATAATAGTTCGCACGAGCAGAATTAAGCTTACCTTTGATTTCATTGAGACGATTTTTGACAATAACATTTACGTCATTCGCAATTTGCTTCCGCTCATCATCAATAGCGTAGTCAACAATACCGTTGACGATAGCAACACCGTCAATATCCTTTGAATAGGTCATCTGAAGTTTGACGTAGGCACTCAACGAACCTTTTTTGTCTGCGCCAGGTACAGTCAAACGAATCGAGTTGCGGTTAAACGCCTCAAAGCTCTGCTCAAGGGTCTGTCCCGGCCGTACAAATTTTTCGAACAGATTTTGATTGGCTCTGAAAAAAGCTAAGCGAGTATCGTAAGACTCCAGCGAAGCGCCAACTTTAAGGAGAGCGTCAGCGGGTGACAGCTGGTAAATCCCGGATCGATTAAGTGCATCCAAATCATTAATAGCTGCAGGGCGCAACACTGCGCTAACCTCGTACTGTGGCGTCGCCAAAAAGGCATAGGAGGCGCCAATGAGTCCACCTGCCAAAATCATCAGAAGCAGTAGTTTTTTTTGATCCCAGAGAGATTTAAGAAATACGACGAGATCTACTTCATCCGAAGACCGAGTCGGTGGAACACGAAAGCTACTACTCACAACAAAAACCTGCCTTCAAAGAGAAACTGCGGGCTCGTTATGCAGACAACATTGTGTGTTTTTATTCTAATTAGATGATCGCCAAAACCCAGCGTCGCTGCCAAATTTTGAGCGCACAAAATGCCCGTTATCGAGAACAGATTTCATTCTGCCATCTCTCAGACATATTTCAAGTCTTGACATGTCTATAGGGCAGCTCCCAGACAGCAAGCCACCCACTCCTACCGCCCCCCCCCAAAGACGGCGGGCACCTAAGAGCGCTTAAATACGCGATAAAGACTGAATAAAGACGGAGAGTTCGTGATTGACCGCGGACCCGGCACAGCCGAACTGAAGCGCCAGATGGGGACGCGCGATCGAGAAGACTAACCGACAGACGGTCAATCGCAGCTGTTTAACGGACAGGTGTCTGCCTTCAGACACGTCCGGTAGGAACTGACTTGTGGCGCCGCTTACGACCCAGCAAGGCCAACAGCGGCCCTATAAAAGTTCCTACAATAAGCGCCAATACCACGAACACGGAGACTGGCATTTCGGCGGTAGCAAAGCCCAAAAACGACAACGATATTTCCTGCTGGTTTCCCAGCACAAATGCCAAAATCACAAATGCGACAGCCAGCACAGCCAGCACCAAAACAACGCGCTTAACCCCATGCATAAACTTCTCCTACCCCAAAAACACTCAGACGCCCTCTTCTTCCTCTTCGTTCACCCGATCGCGCAATTCCTTGCCCGGCTTGAAGTGAGGAACAAATTTTCCGTCAAGGCTGACGGACTGGCCTGTCTTTGGGTTACGGCCGACGCGTGGCGCACGGTAGTGCAACGAAAAACTCCCAAACCCACGGATCTCAATCCGATCACCGGTGGCCAGGCACTGGGACATTTGCTCGAGCATGGTCTTGATGGCCAGCTCCACATCCTTGGATGAGAGCAACCCTTGATGGGTGACAATTCGTTCGATCAACTCCGACTTCGTCATATTTTTCCCTTCTTTTTCAAGCAGCTAGGAAAAGCGCTTCGAAGGTTTTAGCATGACTTGATGAATTTGAACAGCCCATACATAAACTTATCTGCGGGTTAAATAAACACCCACAGAGCACATGCATTGCCCTCAATTGCAGATCACCAGCATGGTGCGGGTGACTGCGCCGGCAGGGTTCCAGCCGAACAGATAGTCGCCCTCTTCGTCCTTGGCATCGCTGGACCTGGTGATGACCTTATAGCCCTGCATCCTGCATTCGCGGGCGGCGCGTTTCTCGCACTTATCCCAGTTGTTGCCCAACCCCGAGCAATCGACCTCAATGCCGCTGACACCGCGCCTCGCGTGAGTTTTGGCGCTGGTGGCGGCACAGCCTGCAAGCGCTACCACTGCGAGCAGCACGATAAGCCTGTTCATTGAAATCCTTAACAACTCGGGAGCGCCTTTATCAATACTGTATTCAGCTCTGACACCAAGCTGCAGACCTTGGTTCTTGCCTGTTGATTCAACGAATTTCAGGCACAAAAAAGGGCGACCGAAGTCGCCCTTTTTACAGCCTTACAGAACTTAGTTCTGCTTAGCCATTGCTTCGCGCAGCAGGGAGGCCATGGTGGTCTCGCCTGTTGCAGCTTCCGGAGCCGATTTCAGGCTCTGGATGGCTTCTTTCTCTTCCACTTCGTCTTTCGACTTGATGGAGAGTTGGATCACGCGGCTCTTGCGATCAACGCTGATGATCTTGGCTTCTACTTCCTGGCCTTCTTTCAGAACGTTGCGCGCGTCTTCAACGCGGTCACGGCTGATTTCGGAGGCTTTCAGAGTCGCTTCGATATCGTCGGCCAGAACGATGATGGCGCCTTTGGCGTCAACTTCTTTCACAGTGCCTTTAACGATTGCGCCTTTGTCGTTCTCTTGAACGTACTCGGAGAACGGATCGCTTTCCAGTTGCTTGATACCCAGGGAGATGCGCTCGCGCTCTGGGTCAACCGACAGGATAACGGTGTCCAGCTCGTCGCCCTTCTTGAAACGACGAACAGCTTCTTCGCCAACTTCGTTCCAGGAGATGTCGGACAGGTGAACCAGGCCGTCGATGCCGCCGTCCAGACCAATGAAGATACCGAAATCGGTGATCGACTTGATGGTGCCGGAGATTTTATCGCCCTTGTTGAACTGGCCAGAGAAATCTTCCCATGGGTTAGATTTGCACTGCTTGATGCCCAGGGAGATACGACGACGCTCTTCGTCGATGTCCAGAACCATAACTTCCACTTCGTCGCCGACTTGTACGACTTTCGAAGGGTGGATGTTCTTGTTGGTCCAGTCCATTTCGGAAACGTGTACCAGGCCTTCAACGCCTTCTTCCAGCTCAGCGAAGCAGCCGTAGTCAGTCAGGTTGGTAACACGCGCGGTGACGCGAGTGCTTTCTGGGTAACGGGCTTTGATAGCAACCCATGGATCTTCACCCAGCTGCTTCAGGCCCAGGGAAACACGATTGCGCTCGCGATCGTATTTCAGAACCTTGACATCGATCTCGTCGCCAACATTGACGATTTCGGAAGGATGCTTGATACGCTTCCAAGCCATATCGGTAATGTGCAGCAGGCCATCGACGCCACCCAGATCGACGAATGCGCCGTAATCGGTGAGGTTCTTGACGATACCTTTGACTTGTTGGCCTTCCTGCAGGGATTCCAGCAGAGCTTCACGCTCGGCGGAGTTCTCTGCTTCCAGGACGCTGCGACGGGAAACGACAACGTTGTTGCGCTTCTGGTCGAGCTTGATGACCTTGAATTCGAGTTCTTTGCCTTCCAGGTGCGTGGTGTCGCGCACAGGACGAACGTCGACCAAAGAACCTGGCAGGAACGCACGGATGCCGTTAACGTCGACAGTGAAGCCGCCTTTAACCTTACCGTTGATAACGCCCTTGACCACTTCTTCAGCTGCGAAGGCTGCTTCGAGAACAATCCAGCATTCAGCGCGCTTGGCTTTTTCACGGGACAGCTTGGTTTCACCGAAACCGTCTTCAACCGAGTCCAGAGCAACGTGAACTTCGTCACCGACATTGATTGTCAGATCACCAGCATCGTTGTAGAACTGTTCCAGCGGGATCAGAGCTTCAGACTTCAGACCAGCGTGAACGGTTACCCAGCGAGCTTGGTAATCGATATCAACGATAACACCGGTGATGATGGAGCCTGCCTGAAGGTTCAGGGTTTTTAGGCTTTCTTCAAAGAGTTCCGCAAAGCTTTCGCTCATTTTAATTCCTGTTGATAAGGGCGAAGAATACGCCCATCTCCACACCCCAGACGGTGTGGGTCAGTTTCAGTTAAAAGAAGCCACCGCAGGACTATGACTGGTCCCCTGCGGCCTTCTTGATCACCCGGCGATATCGCGAATGGCGATTTCACTCAAGATGCGTTCCAGCACCTGCTCGATGGACAACTCCGTGGAATCCAGCTGTATGGCATCAGCCGCCGGCTTTAGCGGGGCTACTGCGCGCTGGGTATCACGCTCATCGCGTGCACGGATCTCATCTAGCAGACTCGACAGACTAACACCATCGACTTTGCCCTTCAACTGCAAGTAGCGGCGGCGAGCCCGCTCCTCGGCGCTGGCGGTCAGGAAAATCTTCAGCGGCGCCTCGGGAAACACGACCGTGCCCATGTCACGGCCATCGGCCACCAGGCCCGGCGGCTCCTGGAAAGCCCGCTGACGCTGCAACAGCGCATCACGCACAGCCGGCAGCGCGGCAACCTGGGAGGCCCAGGAGCCGACCTGCTCGTTACGCAAATCATCGGTCACATCGTCCCCTTCCAGGATGATGCGCTGGGGATGACCTTCCGTCGCGCCGACGAACTGCACATCAAGGTGCGCGGCCAGCAGCTTCAGGGATTCTTCGTTGGTCAGGTCGACGCCATGGTTACGTGCGGCGAACGCCAGCAGGCGGTACAACGCGCCGGAATCCAACAGGCACCAGCCCAGGCGCTTGGCCAGGATGCCGGCGATCGTGCCTTTGCCCGAGCCGCTTGGCCCGTCGATGGTAATCACCGGTGCTTTGATATTCACAATTGAGCCTCTTGGGCAACACGGATGCCGACTTGGGCACACAGTGTAAGAAAGTTCGGAAAAGACGTAGCAACATTGGCGCAGTCATGGATACGAATCGGCGCAGCCGCCCGCAGGGAAGCCACACTGAAGGCCATGGCAATCCGGTGATCGCCATGGGCATGGACTTCACCACCACCCATCAGGCCACCGTCAATGATAATCCCATCGGGGGTCGGTTCACACTTCACCCCCAACGCCAACAGACCGTCGGCCATGACCTGAATACGGTCGGACTCCTTCACACGCAACTCTTGCGCCCCCCGCAACACGGTTCGCCCTTCAGCGCAGGCCGCCGCGACGAACAGCACCGGGAACTCGTCGATCGCCAACGGCACCAGCGCCTCAGGGATCTCGATCCCTTTCAACGCAGCAGCACGCACGCGCAGGTCAGCGACAGGCTCGCCACCCACTTCGCGCGGGTTTTCCAGGGTGATATCTGCCCCCATCAGACGCAGGATATCGATCACCCCAGTGCGGGTCGGGTTGATGCCGACATGCTCCAGCAACAACTCGGAGCCTTCGGCAATCGAAGCCGCCACCAGGAAGAATGCCGAAGAGGAGATGTCCCCCGGCACTTCGATATGGGTCGCGGTCAGTACATGACCCGATTCCACCGACGCAGTAGCACCCTCCACAGCAACCGGGTAACCAAAACCGCGCAGCATACGCTCGGTATGGTCACGGGTCGGCGCAGGCTCGGTCACTGCGGTTTTACCTTCGGCATACAGCCCAGCCAGCAACAGGCAGGATTTGACCTGGGCGCTGGCCATCGGCAACGCATAAGTCAGGCCTTTCAGCGCCTGGCCGCCACGAATGGTCAGCGGCGGATGCCCTTCCGGCCCGGTCTCGATCACCGCGCCCATGTCCCGCAATGGCTTGGCCACGCGGTTCATCGGGCGCTTGGACAGGGAAGCATCGCCGGTCAACACGCTGTCAAAACGTTGCGCCGCCAACAAACCGGACAGCAGGCGCATGGACGTACCGGAATTGCCCAGGTAGATCGGGCCCGGCGCCGGCTTCAAGCCGTGCAAGCCCACACCATGAATGGTCACGCGCCCATGATGCGGCCCCTCAATCACCACGCCCATGTCGCGAAACGCCTGCAGGGTCGCCAGGGCGTCTTCACCCTCAAGGAACCCTTCCACCTCCGTCACGCCCTCGGCCAACGAGCCGAGCATGATCGAGCGATGGGAGATCGACTTGTCACCCGGCACCCGGATACGCCCGCTCAAGCGGCCACCGGGGTTGGCGAGGAAGGTCAGGTCATCGGCGTTCACAGCGGTTTCCATATAGGCCCGGCGAGCCAGGATCTTGCTGAAATGCTCACGCGCCACCCGCGCACGGGTGAACACGCCCAATAATTGATGGCCATCCCCGGCATCGACCGCGTCGCGCAAGGCGTCGAGGTCACTGCGGAAGGTGTCCAGGGTGCGCAACACCGCTTCGCGATTGGCGAGAAAGATGTCATGCCACATCACCGGATCACTGCCGGCAATTCGCGTGAAATCGCGGAAGCCACCGGCGGCGTAACGGAAAATTTCGAGGTTTTCGTTGCGCTTGGCCAGGGAGTCCACCAGGCCGAATGCCAATAGATGTGGCAAATGGCTGGTCGCCGCCAGCACTTCGTCGTGGCGCTCGACCTGCATATGCTCCACGTCCGCCCCCAGCTCCCGCCAGAGACGATCCACCACGGCCAGCGCGGCCGGATCGGTTTGTTCCAGCGGCGTCAGGATCACTTTATGGCGGCGGAACAGCTGCGCATTGGACGCTTCCACCCCGCTCTGCTCGGAACCAGCAATCGGATGGCCCGGCACAAAACGCGACGGCATGCCGCCAAAGGCCTGTTGCGCCGCACGCACCACATTGCCCTTGGCACTGCCGACGTCCGTCAGGATCGCCTGGCCGAGGTCCATGCCGGCCAATACCGCCAGCAGTTTCTCCATCGCCAGGATCGGCACAGCGAGCTGAATGACGTCAGCCCCCTGGCACGCCAGCGCCAGGTCCGCCTCACAGCGATCCACCACGCCCAACTCAACCGCCAGCTTGCGCGACTGCGGGTCCAGGTCCACACCGACTACTTCGCCGCACAGCCCGCTTTCGCGCAGGCCTTTGGCGAAGGAGCCACCGATCAAGCCCAGCCCTACCACCACCAGGCGACCGATCATAGGCACAGCAGGTTGCAATGCAGTGACATCAAACACGAGCCAGGACCTTGGCCAACGCCTCCAGGAAGCGGCTGTTTTCAGCCGGCAAGCCGATGGTGATCCGCAGGTGGTTCGGCATGCCGTAGTTGGCCACCGGGCGCACGATCACACCTTCGCGCAGCAGCCCCTGGAATACCGGGGCTGCCACTTGGCCAAGGTCGACACAAATGAAGTTGCCCTTGGAGGGAATCCAGCCCAGACCCAGCTCACGGAACCCATCCTGCAACTGCAGCATGCCGCTTGCGTTGATGCGACGACCTTCTTCAAGGTATTCGGCATCCTTCACCGCCGCACAGGCCGCCGCCAAGGCGAGACTGTTGACGTTGAACGGCTGGCGCACGCGGTTCAGTACATCGGCAACCACCGCAGTCGACAGGCCATAGCCCACCCGCAGCGACGCCAGGCCATAGGCCTTGGAGAAAGTGCGCGACACCAGCAGGTTCGGGTAGGCCGCCAGGAAATCCAGGCCGTCCGGCAGGTCGCTGCCTTCGGCGTACTCGATATAGGCCTCGTCCAGCACCACCAGCACATGCTCAGGCACGTCTTGCAGGAAGTCGTTGAGCGCTTGCGCATCGAACCAGGTGCCGGTCGGGTTGTTCGGGTTGGCGATAAACACGACGCGGGTCTGGGCATCGATGGCAGCCAGCATGGCCGGCAGGTCGTGGCCCCAGTCCTTGGCGGGAATCACACGGGCGTCGGCACCGACAGCCTGGGTGACGATCGGGTAAACCGCAAATGCGTGCTCGCTGAACACGGCGTTCAGGCCCGGCGCCAGGTAGGCACGCCCGACCAGCTCGAGGATGTCATTGGAACCGTTGCCCAGGGTGACCTGGTTCAGCTCGACCCGGCATGTTTCTGCCAGCAGGGATTTGAGGGCGAAGCCATTGCCGTCCGGGTAACGGGTCAGCTCGGCCAACTCTTCACGAATCGCCGCCAATACCTTGGGACTTGGGCCCAGTGGATTCTCGTTACTCGCCAGCTTGACGATTTTGGAAGGATCCAGGTTCAACTCACGCGCCAGCTCGTCCACAGGCTTGCCCGGAACGTAAGGCGACAGTTGTTGCACGCCCGGCTGAGCCAGGGCGAGGAAGTTGCCACTCATGTTAAAGCCTCACAAAACCGCTTTCGGGTAAGAGCCCAGCACCTTGAGCGCCACGGCTTCCTGACTGATCTTCTCCAGCACACCCTTGACCAGCGGATCGCGGTGGTGGCCGATGAAGTCGATAAAGAACACGTAGGTCCACTTACCGCTGCGCGAAGGACGCGTCTCGATGCGCGTCAGGTCAATCCCGTTGTCGTGGAACGGCACCAGCAGCTCATGCAGCGCGCCGGGCTTGTTGCTCATGGAGACGATGATCGAAGTCTTGTCGTCGCCGGTCGGCGGCACTTCCTGGCTGCCGATCATCAGGAAGCGCGTGGAGTTGTCCGGGCGATCCTCGATTTTCTCGGCCAGGCGCGTCAGGCCATACAGGCCAGCCGCCATATCACCGGCGATCGCCGCCGAATTCCACTCACCCTTGACCCGCTTGGCCGCTTCGGCGTTGCTGGACACCGCCACGCGCTCGACATTCGGGTAATGGGCGTCCAGCCACTTGCGGCACTGGGCCAGGGACTGGGCATGGGAATAGATGCGGCTGATGCTGTCGGTCTTGGTGTTCTCACCCACCAGCAGGTGATGGTGGATGCGCAACTCGACTTCGCCGCAGATCACCATATCGTGCTCAAGGAAGCTGTCCAGCGTGTGGTTAACCGCACCTTCGGTGGAGTTTTCCACCGGCACCACGCCAAAGTTCACCGCGCCGGCCGCCACTTCACGGAACACCTCGTCGATGGCCGCCATTGGTTTGCTGATCACCGCGTGGCCGAAGTGCTTCATGGCCGCCGCTTGGGTGAAGGTGCCTTCCGGGCCGAGGTAAGCCACTTTCAGTGGCTGCTCCAGCGCCAGGCACGACGACATGATTTCACGGAACAACCGCGCCATCTCTTCGTTGCCCAACGGCCCCTTGTTGCGCTCCATTACGCGCTTGAGCACCTGGGCTTCACGCTCCGGCCGGTAGAACACCGGCACTTCGCCTTCTGCCAGGGACGCCATCTTCACCCGTGCCACTTCCTGGGCGCAGCGCGCACGCTCACTGATCAGTTCCAGGACTTTCTCGTCCAGGCTGTCAATGCGTACCCGCAGGGCCTTGAGTTCTTGTTCAGACATTAGCCGTGTTCCTTTTCGAACTCTGCCATGTAGGCAACCAGCGCGTTGATCGCGTGGATGTCGACAGCGTTGTAGATGGAGGCGCGCATGCCACCTACCGAGCGGTGACCCTTGAGGTTCAGCAGGCCACGCGCGTCGGCACCGGCCAGGAATGGCTTGTCCAGGCGGTCGTCAGCCAGGCGGAACGGCACGTTCATCCACGAGCGGTCGGTCAGGTTGATCGGGTTGCTGTACAGGCCGCTGGCGTCGATGAAGTCGTACAGGGTGCGCTTCTTCTCTTCGTTGAGCTTGCCCATGGCGGCGACACCGCCTTGCTCCTTCAACCACTCGAACACCAGGCCCGACAGGTACCAGGCGAAGGCCGGCGGGGTGTTGTACATCGAGCCGTTGTCGGCTGCGACCTTGAAGTTGAGCATGGTCGGGCACAATGAACGGGCGCGACCCAGCAGGTCTTCACGGACGATGTTGACCAGGATGCCGCTCGGGCCGATGTTCTTCTGCGCGCCGGCGTAGATCATGCCGTAGCGCGACACGTCGATAGGCCGCGAGAGGATGTCCGAGGACATGTCGCACACCAGCGGAACGTCGCCGACTTCCGGCACCCAGTCGAACTCCAGGCCGCCAATGGTTTCGTTCGCCACGTAGTGCACGTAGGCCGCATCCTTGGACAACTTCCATTCGTTCTGACCGGGAATGGCGAAGTAATCGTAGGGCTTGGCGGTGCCGGCCACGTTGACGTGACCGTAGCGCGAGGCCTCTTCAATAGCCTTCTGCCCCCAGATACCGGTGTCGATGTAGTCGGCAGTGCCGTCTTCCGGCAGCAGGTTCAGCGGGATCTGGGCGAACTGTTGGCTCGCGCCGCCTTGCAGGAACAGCACTTTGTAATTGGATGGGATGTCGAGCAAGTCGCGCAGGTCCTGCTCAGCCTTGGTGGCAATGGACACGAACTCATCGCTGCGATGGCTCATTTCCATCACGGAGAGGCCTTTTCCATGCCAGTCGAGGAGTTCACCCTGCGCACGCTGCAGGACTGCTTCAGGAAGCGCCGCGGGACCGGCACAGAAGTTATAGGCTCTCTTGCTCACATCCAATCTCTCTGATCTGGTGGGACTGAAATCAAACACTGCAGGAGCGAGCTTGCTCGCGAAAAACCCGAGAGCGCAAGGGCGCATCAGGCAGCTCGCGTTATCGTTGACGATTTTCGCGAGCAAGCTCGCTCCTACAGGGGGCGGCGTTGTTCTTTCAAAGGGGACAAACAACAAGGGGGCGAATCTTCATCCGCCCCCTGTGTGTCCGCTTATTCCTGCGGTTCTTCTTCGTCTGCGGCAGCATCGAGGGTTGGCTCGTCGACGTTGTCATCGCCTGTTGCGATCACCTCGCCTTCAAACTCCTCACCTTCCAGCTCTTCGCCTTCCACTTCCGACGGCTCCTGGACACGCTCCAGGCCAACCAGTTTTTCGTCCTTGGCCAGCTTGATCAAGGTGACGCCCTGGGTGTTACGGCCCAGGCTCGACACTTCAGCCACACGGGTACGCACCAGGGTGCCCTGGTCGGAAATCAGCATGATTTCCTCGCCGTCGAGCACCTGCACCGCGCCGACCAGACGGCCGTTGCGGTCGTTGCTGACCATAGCGATAACGCCCTGGCCGCCACGCTTGTACTCCGGGAACTCGCTGATCGCGGTGCGTTTGCCATAACCACGCTCGGAAGCGGTGAGGATCTGGCTGCCTTCTTCCGGGATCAGCATCGAAATCAGCTTCTGCCCTTCCGGCAGGCGCATGCCGCGTACACCGCGGGCGGTACGGCCCATGGCGCGAACGTCGGATTCCTTGAAGCGAGTGACCTTGCCGCCGTCGGAGAACAGCATGACTTCACGCTCGCCATCGGTGATGGCTGCGCTGATCAGTACGTCGCCTTCGTCCAGCTCCAGGGCGATCAGGCCCACGCTGCGCTGGCGGCTGAAGGACTCCAGCGGGGTCTTCTTCACGGTGCCTTTGGCGGTAGCCATGAAGATGAAGTGACCTTCGGTGTATTCCTCGACCGGCAGCATGGTGGTGATGTATTCATCACTGTCCAGCGGCAGCAGGTTGACCAACGGACGACCACGGGCAGCGCGGGAAGCTTCCGGGATTTCGTAGGTCTTGAGCCAGTACACCTTGCCCTTGCTGGAGAACAGCAACAGCGTGGTGTGGCTGTTGGCGACCAGCAGGTGAGCGATGTAGTCCTCATCCTTCACGCCGGTAGCCGATTTACCTTTACCACCACGACGCTGGGCCTGGTAGGCAGCCAATGGCTGGGTCTTGGCATAGCCACCGTGGGAGATGGTCACCACGCGCTCTTCTTCCGGGATCATGTCACCCAGGGTCAGGTCGAGGCGAGCATCGAGGATTTCGGTACGGCGCACGTCGCCGTATTCGGCGCGGATCACTTCCAGCTCTTCGCGGATCACTTCCATCAGGCGCACGGCGCTGTTGAGGATGCGGATCAGCTCGCCGATCTGGTTGAGGATCTCCTGGTACTCGGCCAGCAGCTTCTCGTGCTCCAGGCCGGTCAGGCGGTGCAGGCGCAGTTCCAGGATGGCCTGGGCCTGTTCCGGCGACAGGAAGTACTTGCCGTCACGCAGACCGTATTGCGGGTCCAGTGTCTCCGGGCGGCACGAGTCGGCACCGGCACGTTCAACCATCGCCACGACGGCGCTGGATTCCCATGGCATCTTGATCAGCGCTTCCTTGGCTTCCGACGGCGTCGGCGAAGCCTTGATCAGGGCGATGACCGGGTCGATGTTCGACAGTGCTACAGCCTGGCCTTCCAGGATATGGCCACGCTCGCGGGCCTTACGCAGTTCGAACACGGTACGACGGGTGACGACTTCGCGACGGTGACGTACGAAGGCTTCCAGCAGATCCTTAAGGTTCAGGATGCGTGGGCGGCCGTCGATCAATGCCACGACGTTGATACCAAACACGCTTTGCAGCTGGGTCTGGGCGTAGAGGTTGTTGAGGATCACCTCAGGCACTTCGCCACGACGCAGCTCGATCACCACGCGCATACCGTCTTTGTCGGACTCGTCGCGCAGTTCGGTGATGCCTTCGAGCTTCTTCTCTTTAACCAGCTCGGCGATCTTCTCGATCAGACGCGCCTTGTTCAGTTGGTACGGGAGTTCGGTGATGACGATCTGCTGACGGCCGCCGACCTTGTCGATGTCTTCGATCATCGAGCGGGCGCGCATGTAAATACGGCCGCGACCGGTGCGGTAGGCTTCGATGATGCCGGCGCGACCGTTGATGATCGCAGCGGTCGGGAAGTCCGGGCCCGGGATGTATTGCATCAGCTCATCGACGGTCAGCTCAGGGTTGTCGATAAGGGCCAGGCAACCGTCGATGACTTCACCGAGGTTGTGCGGCGGGATGTTGGTGGCCATGCCCACAGCGATACCGCTGGAACCGTTGACCAGCAGGTTGGGGATCCGGGTAGGCATGACGGCCGGGATCATTTCAGTGCCGTCGTAGTTCGGCACCCAGTCCACGGTTTCTTTGTGCAGGTCAGCCAGCAGCTCGTGCGCCAGCTTGGTCATGCGCACTTCGGTGTATCGCATGGCTGCGGCGTTGTCGCCGTCGACCGAACCGAAGTTGCCCTGGCCGTCTACCAGCAGGTAGCGCAGGGAAAACGGCTGGGCCATACGTACGATGGTGTCGTACACCGCAGTGTCGCCGTGAGGGTGATACTTACCGATCACGTCACCGACAACACGGGCAGATTTCTTGTACGGCTTGTTCCAGTCGTTACCCAGCTCGCTCATTGCGAACAGCACACGCCGGTGCACGGGCTTCAAGCCATCGCGCGCATCAGGCAGTGCCCGACCGACAATTACGCTCATCGCGTAGTCGAGGTAGGACTGTTTCAGCTCGTCTTCGATATTGACCGGGAGGATTTCTTTGGCCAGTTCGCCCATGAGAAGCCTGATTCCTTTTTCGGGTGAAACCTCGTCGCATCCATATGGGACGAACGAAGCTCGCCGCTGCCGGCACAGTGCCTGACAACGACTTACGACAAATCAACGAGTTATGACACGGATCTGCACGTTATGGACAACCCCTGGGGGCGGCCCTGGAAACCGCCGGATGTTATCACAATCGCCGCCACGCACCTATCCCCCTGATGCGCATGGAGACTAGTAATTTGACGGATGACAGGCTTGAGGGCGACGAGAGGGGCTCAGAGATGGGGTGGTGCTTTTTTTTGAGGGTGGATCTGAGGGTTTTATTGACTTTAAGGGCCAATCGGGGGCAAGCCCCCTCCCACATTTTGACTGTGTTCACAATTCAAGAGTGGGAGGGGGGGTTACCCCCGATAGCCATTTCACAGACACCATCGCCCTCAATGCAACCGCTTACGGCACATCAGCTTGGCCAATTTCGCCGTATCCGGCCGCTCAACCACGCCCTTCTCAGTCACAATCACATCAATCAAGTCGGCCGGAGTCACATCAAATACCGGATTAAACGCATTAACCTCCAAGCGCTGCCCCATCACCTCCAGCAGCTCACCGGGATCGCGCTCCTCCAAGGAGACGTCGTCGCCAGTGGCCATCATCAGGTCCAGGGTCGAACTCGGCGCCACCACCATGAAACGCACGCCGTGGTGCATGGCGCACACCGCCAATTGATAAGTGCCGATCTTGCCGATCACATCGCCATTGGCGGCAATGCAATCGGCGCCGACGATCACCCAGGTGATGCCCTTGGTCTTGAGGATATGCGCGCCGGCCGAGTCGGCATTCACTGTGACCGGGATCCCCTCGCCCGCCAGCTCCCAGGCGGTCAGCCGCGAGCCTTGCAGCCATGGGCGGGTTTCATTGGCGTAGACGTGCTCGACCAAGCCTTCCAGGAAGGCGGCACGAATCACCCCGAGGGCCGTGCCGACACCGCCCGTCGCCAAGGCGCCGGCGTTGCCATGGGTCAAAATCGCCTGAGCGTTGCCCTGATGCTTGCGAATCCGCTCAACGCCCAACTGGGCCATGACGAGGTTGGCTTCCCGGTCGCTTTCATGGATAGCAATAGCTTCGGCTTCCAGCACCGCCAGCGGATCGGCGTGCTTCTTGACGCGGTCCAGGCGATCGCGCATGCGCTTGAGCGCCCAGAACAGGTTCGAGGCGGTCGGACGAGTATCGGCCAGTAGCGCGTAGTCCTCTTCCCAGGCGGCCTGCCAGTCACCGCCCTCGGCGATGCGCTCACGAGCGGCAAGCACCAGGCCATAGGCCGCGCTGATGCCGATCGCCGGTGCACCACGCACCACCATGGCGCGAATGGCCGCAGCCACTTCATCGACCGTGGAGCAGGCCACCCAGCGTTCCTGGGACGGCAAGGCGCGTTGATCGAGCAGGTGCAGCGTGCCATCACGCCAATCGATGGCCTTCACTTTCTCCGCTGCCAACAGTCGATCGCGCATCCGTCACCCCGTACTCATCAACAAAAGCCGCCGATTATAGCGATCCGCCAGCCAGGACGCTCGGGTATACTTCGCGCTTCTTTTATAGCTGCCCGGGAAGAAGCCTGCGATGACCTCCACTGCCGCCCCGCTCGACTTATTGCTACTGCCAACCTGGCTGGTACCTGTCGAACCCGCCGGCGTAGTGCTCAAGGAACATGGCGTGGGCATCCGCGATGGGCGTATCGCCTTTATCGGTCCACGGGCTGCGGCGTTGAAGCTTTCGGCCACGCAAGTGCGCGAACTGCCGGGCATGCTGCTCAGTCCCGGCCTGATCAACGCCCACGGGCATGCGGCGATGAGCCTGTTTCGCGGCATGGCCGATGACCTGCCCTTGATGACCTGGCTGGAAAAACACATCTGGCCCGCCGAAGCCAAGTGGGTCGACGAGGCCTTCGTGCGTGACGGCACCGACCTGGCCATTGCCGAGCAGCTCAAGAGCGGCATTACCTGCTTCTCGGACATGTACTTCTACCCCAAGGTCGCCAGCGATTGCGTGCACAACAGCGGCATGCGTGCGCAAATTGCGATTCCGATCCTCGATTTCCCGATTCCCGGCGCCAGCACCGCCGATGAGGCGATCCGCCAGGGCATCGAGCTGTTTGGCGACCTCAAGCACCACCCGCGCATCAAGATCACCTTCGGTCCCCATGCGCCCTACACCGTGTGCGATGCCAACCTGGAAAAGATCCGGGTAATCGCCGAAGAGCTGGACGCCGCGATCCATATGCATGTGCATGAAACCGCTTTCGAGGTACAACAGGCCGTCGAACAGACCGGTGAACGACCATTGGCGCGCCTGGGACGCCTCGGTTTGCTGGGCCCACGCTTCCAGGCCGTTCATATGACCCAAATCAGCGAGGACGACCTGGCTTTGCTGGTAGAAAGCAACACCAGCGTCATCCATTGCCCGGAATCGAACCTGAAACTGGCCAGCGGCTTTTGCCCGGTGGAGCGTCTGTGGCAGGCTGGGGTCAATGTGGCCATCGGCACCGACGGCGCCGCCAGCAACAACGACCTGGACCTGCTGGGTGAAACCCGTACCGCCGCGATGCTGGCCAAGGCCGTCGCGGGTTCGGCCACTGCCCTGGATGCCCACCGTGCGCTGCGCATGGCTACGCTCAACGGTGCACGTGCCATGGGCCTGGAAAGCGAAATCGGCTCCCTGGAAGTGGGCAAGGCGGCGGATATGGTCGCGTTCGATCTGACGGGGCTGGCGCAACAACCGATCTACGATCCGGTCTCACAGCTTATATATGCCACCGGACGCGATTGCGTGAAACACCTTTGGGTCGCCGGCAAGCAGTTGCTCGACGACCGGCAACTCACCCGCATGGATGAACAACAGTTGACCGCCACGGCCATTGCCTGGGGAAAACGCATCAGCGGGCACACCGAATAACGCCGGCTCTGAACCTGCGTGTTCAGGACCGACAAACCGATTTATCAGATTTAGAGGATTCACCATGAGCAACGTCGACCACGCCGAAATCGCCAAGTTTGAAGCCCTGGCCCACCGCTGGTGGGACCGCGAAAGCGAGTTCAAGCCCCTGCACGACATCAACCCGCTGCGGGTCAACTGGATTGACGAACGCGTCAACCTGGCCGGCAAGAAGGTGCTGGACGTCGGTTGCGGCGGCGGCATCCTCAGCGAAGCCATGGCCCAGCGCGGCGCGACCGTGATGGGAATCGACATGGGCGAAGCGCCGCTGGCCGTGGCCCAGTTGCACCAGTTGGAATCCGGTGTGAGCGTGGAATATCGCCAGATCACCGCCGAAGCCCTGGCCGAAGAAATGCCAGAGCAGTTCGACGTGGTCACCTGTCTGGAAATGCTGGAGCACGTGCCAGACCCCTCCTCAGTGATCCGCGCCTGCTTCCGCATGGTCAAGCCGGGCGGCCAGGTGTTCTTCTCCACCATCAACCGCAACCCCAAGGCCTACCTGTTCGCGATCATCGGCGCCGAATACATCATGAAGCTGCTGCCGCGCGGCACCCACGATTTCAAGAAATTCATTCGCCCTTCCGAACTGGGTGCGTGGAGCCGCCAGGCCGGACTGACCGTCAAGGACATCATCGGCCTGACCTACAACCCGCTGACCAAGCACTACAAGCTGGCCAGCGACGTTGACGTCAACTACATGATCCAGACCCTGCGCGAGGAATAAGCCTGTGAAGTTGCGAGCGGTTCTCTTCGACATGGACGGTACCCTCCTGGACACCGCGCCGGACTTTATCGCCATCTGCCAGGCCATGCGTGCCGACCGTGGCCTGCCACCGATCAACGACCAGCACATCCGCGATGAAATCTCCGGCGGTGCGCGGGCGATGGTCGCCGTGACCTTCTCGATGGACCCGGAAACGCCTGGCTTTGAAGAACTGCGCCTGGAATTCCTCGAGCGTTACCTGAAAGGTTGCGCCGTCCACAGCAAATTGTTCGACGGCATGGCCGAGCTTCTGGAAGACATCGAGAAGGCCAAGCTGATCTGGGGCGTCGTCACCAACAAGCCACTGCGCTTTGCCGAGCCGATCATGCAGCAGTTGGGCCTCGCCGAGCGTTCGGCCCTGCTGATCTGCCCGGACCACGTGAAAAACAGCAAGCCGGACCCGGAGCCGATGATCCTGGCGTGCAAGATGCTCGACCTGGACCCGGCCAGCGTGTTGTTCGTGGGCGATGACCTGCGTGATATCGAATCCGGCCGCGATGCCGGCACCCGCACGGCGGCGGTGACTTATGGCTATATCCACCCGGATGACAACCCACGGCACTGGGGGGCGGATGTGGTGGTGGATCACCCGCTGGAACTGCGCAAGGTGCTGGATAACGCATTGTGCAGTTGCTGATGGCTCACCGGCCTTACTGATTGATGAAGATCCAAATGTGGGAGGGGCTTGCCCCCTCCCACAGAGGATCTTCAGCGTTTTCCAGATTGGTGTTTGTAACCTGCTGAATTCTGTCGAGGCTTTTTATGTTTGATTACTCTGCACGTCCAGAACTGCTCAAAGGCCGGGTCATCCTGGTGACCGGCGCCGGTCGCGGGATTGGTGCGGCGGCGGCGAAAACCTACGCTGCCCATGGCGCCACCGTACTGTTGCTGGGCAAGACCGAAGCCAACCTGGCCCAGGTGTATGACGAGATCGAAGCGGCCGGCCACGCGCAGCCAGTGGTGATCCCCTTCAACCTGGAGACCGCCCTGCCCCATCAATACGATGAGCTGGCAGCGATGATCGAAAAAGAATTCGGCCACCTCGATGGCCTGCTGCACAACGCCTCGATCATTGGCCCACGTACGCCGATCGAGCAGTTGTCCGGCGAGAACTTCATGCGGGTGATGCACATCAACGTCAATGCGATGTTCATGCTCACCAGCACGTTGCTGCCGCTGCTCAAGCTGTCCCAGGATGCGTCGGTGGTGTTCACCTCCAGCAGCGTCGGGCGTAAGGGCCGGGCGTATTGGGGGGCTTATGGTGTGTCGAAATTTGCCACTGAAGGCTTGATGCAAACCCTGGCGGATGAGCTCGAAGACGTGGCTGCGGTAAGGGCCAACAGCATCAACCCGGGCGGCACGCGCACCAGCATGCGGGCCCAGGCGTATCCAGGGGAGAACCCGATGGAAAGGCCGGCACCGGAAGAGATCATGCCGGTGTACCTGTACCTGATGGGGCCGGACAGTACCGGCATCAATGGGCAGGCGTTTGACGCGCAGTAACAACTGACACAACCGGAACTAAATGCGGGAGGGGCGGTGCGACGATTCGACTTGCCCCCTCCCACATTTGTATTGCGGTGTTCTCTGGCTCTTAGTTCTTCACCACTTCCTCAAGGGTGAAGCGCCCCAGCGGGTTTTGCAGGAAGTTGCTCACATTCTTGCGTGAGATGTTGATGTACGGGCTGTAGTACAGGTCGATCCAGTTCACATCCTGTTTCGCCAGTTTCTGCAACTCCACATACATCTGCTCACGCTTGACCGGGTCGGCCTCAATGCGCGCCGCTGCGACCAAGTCCTTGACCTTGTCATTCTTGTAGCGGGTCATGTAATTCTGGTTGGTGTCGTGGCCAAGCACGAAGGTGGTCTTCTGGTCCGGGTCGAGGATGTCGTTGGTCCAGTACATCACCGAAATATCGTACTCACCGTCCACCAGCATCTGCCAGCTTTGGGTCGGGTCGACTTTCTGCAGGTTGGCGGTCACACCGACCTTGGCCAACTGGTCCTTGATGATCACAGCGATCTGCTCGTCGGCTTCGTTGCCGGCGTTGACCACATAGTTGAGCTTCAAGTCCTTCGCGCCAGCCTTTTCCAACAGCTGCTTGGCGGCGGTCGGGTCATACGGGCGTTGCAGGTTGTTGGCGTAGTGGAACAACGAGCCTTTCGGGATGTAGGAATAGGCCACCGTGCCTTGACCGTAAGTGGCGGTTTTCACCAGCGACTGTTTGTCGATCGCCATGTCCAGCGCCTCGCGTACTTCCTGCTTGGCCAGCAGGCCGTGGGCGTGGTTGATCAGCAGGTGATCTTCACGGGTGGACGGGTCGGAGTGGATCACCACGTTCTTGTCTTTCTTCAGTTCTTCAACCCGGGAAAACGGTACGAAGATCGCCGTGTCCAACTCGTTGTTCTGCACCATGCGCATCCGCGTGTTGTCGTCGGTCACGGAGACCCACTCCACGCCGTCCAGGCTGACCTTCTTGGCCTGCCAGAAATTCGGGTTCTTCTTCAGGATGACCCGGTCGCCCTTGCGCCATTCGTCCACGGTAAACGCGCCGGAGGTCACCGGATTTTCGGAGTAGGCGTCTTCCCCCATTTTGGTCATGGCTTTTTCCGACAGGATCGAAACCGTCGGCGAGGCCAGTTGCGACAGGAAAGCTACCGCCGGAGTCTTCAGCGTGACGACCAGGGTGTGCGGGTCTGATGCCTTGGCCGTGTTGATCAGGTTGAACGGATCAGCCCACAACGAGGCCTTGTTGTCGCGGATACGCAGCAGGCTGAACGCCGCGTCCTCGGCAGTGATTGGCGAGCCATCGGAGAACTTCACATCTCGCAGTTTGAACGTGTAGGTCAGGCCGTCCTTGGAGATGTCCCAGCTTTCAGCCAGGCCCGGCTCCATCTTGGTGCCCAGGTTATCCACGCGTACCAGGGTGTCGTAGACGTTGGCGAATACCCAGGTATCGCGGTTTTGCGCGCTTTTGATCGGGTCGAACGTGGTGCTGTCTTCACGGCAGCCGATGGTGAGGACGCCGGCGGCCTGGGCCAGGCCGGCGGTCAGCGACCAAGCTGTCAACGTGGCAGCGGCAAGCAACTTCAAGTGGCGGGATTGCATGTCATAACTCCTTGTTCATGATGGGCAGGAAGGGTCAACGGTTCTTCAAGCACGCAACTGTACCGATGCTCGTGCAGGGAATGGGTAGGCGGCAATACCACGGAACACATCGTCCGGGCGTACCGGCAACGCGGGTGGAAGGCACAACCCGCAGGCAAATTCAGGGGGCTCGGCGGCTCGCCAGGCAACGGCTGCGTCGGCAAAGGCCGGTGCGGATCGATCTCCGGAATCGCCTCGATCAACGCGGCTGTATACGGATGGCGCGGCGAGGTGAAGACCGCTTCCACCGGCCCTTCCTCGACGATCTTGCCCAGGTACATCACCGCCACGCGGTCGCACAGGCGCCGCACGATGGCCAAATCGTGGGCGATAAACAGGATCGCCAGGTTCATGCGCTGTTGCAGTTCCAACAGCAGGTTGATGATCTGGCCCTGGATCGATACATCCAGCGCCGCCACGCATTCGTCGGCAATGATCAAACGTGGCTCCACCGCCAGCGCCCGGGCAATACCGACACGCTGGCATTGGCCGCCACTGAGGGAGCCGGGTTTGCGACTGGCCAGTTCGGGGCGCAGGCCGACTAGGTCAAGCAACTCGTTTACGCGAGCCGGGATGCGCGCTGCCGGGACTTTGCGCTGCACCCGCAGCACCTCGGCGATGGTTTCGCCGATGGTGTGGCGCGGGTTCAACGCGGCGTAGGGATCCTGGAAGATCATCGCCGTTTCATGGCGCAGGCGCGCGATGTCGACCGCGCTGCCATGGGCCATGTCGATGCCATCGAACAGCACCTGCCCGGCACTGATCGGGTTGAGGTGCAGGATCGCGCGGCCCAAGGTGCTTTTGCCGCTGCCGGACTCCCCCACCAACCCCAGGGTTTCACCGGCAGCCAGGTTCAGCGACACACCGTTCACCGCCCTCACCCACTGCTTGTTCAGGCCGAACACACCCGTGCCGGACGCGGCGAACCGCACCTCCAGGTCCTTGATCTGCAACAGGCTCATGGGCGCGCTCCCAACGGGTAGTGACACGCCACGCGCGCGCCTTCAGGCAACAGTTCGGTGCACAACGCGCCGACCTGCGGGCAACGCGGGTTGAAGCGGCAGCCGTCGGGTAACGCATCGAGCAAGGGCGGCTGGCCGGGGATAGTGCGCAGCAACGCATGGCCACTGCTGTGGGCCGGCTGGCAATCAATCAGGCCGGCGGTGTAGGGGTGTTGCGGATGGGCGAGCACGTCGTACTTGCTGCCGTGTTCACACAGGCGCCCGGCGTACATCACCGCGATGGAGTCACAGGTTTGCGCGACCACGCCGAGGTCGTGGGTGATCATGATGATCGACAGGCCGCGCTGGTCACGCAGGTCCAGCAACAGGCGCAGGATCTGTGCCTGCACGGTCACGTCCAAAGCCGTGGTCGGTTCGTCGGCAATCAATACGCTCGGGTTGCAGCCCAGGGCCACGGCGATCATCGCGCGTTGGCGCATGCCACCGGAAAACTCATGGGGATAGTTGTCGATCCGTGCCTGGGGATCGGGAATGCCCACCTGGCGCAGCACCTCGATGGCTTGTCGGCGCGCGTCTTTTTTCGACGCACCCTGATGCAGGCGAATGCCTTCGGCGATCTGATCGCCGATGCGCATCAACGGGTCAAGGTGGCTGCTGGGGTTCTGGAAGATCATGCCCAACTGCCCGCCACGCACCGCGCGCATGCCGGTGTCATCCAGTTGCAGCAGGTCCTGGCCCGCCAGGCGTACCGCACCGCCCTGGACGCGCAGGTTGGGCGACGGCAACAAGCGCATCAAGCCACGGCAGGCCATGGTCTTGCCCGAGCCGCTTTCACCCACCAGGCCGAGGATCTCGCCTTCGGCCAGGTCGAAGGACACGCGGTCGACCAGGGTCACATCGCGCCCGCTGTTATTGGCGATCACACTAAGATCCCGCACTTGAAGCAGACTCATGAGCGATCCCCCAACACTTGCGCCACGCCATCGGCCAGCAAGCTGAAGCCCATGGCCAGGGTCACGATGGCCAACCCCGGAAAGGTGCAGATCCACCAGGCCGTGGTGATAAACGCCTGCCCTTCGGCAATCATCGTCCCCCACTCCGCCGTCGGCGGTTGCACGCCCAGGCCCAGGTAGCTCACGGCCGCACCGTTGAGCAGCACCAGAACCGCGTCAGACATGGAAAACACAATCGAGCCAAACATCGCATTCGGCAGCAAATGCCGGAACAGGATGCGCCCATGGCCAAAACCCAGGCTCTTGGCCGCCAGGGCAAAGTCGCTCTCCTTGAGCACCAGGATCTGTGAGCGGATCAGCCGCGCGTACGAGACCCAGCCGACCAGCGCCATGGCGATATAAAAGCTCTTCAGGCCCGGACCGAGGATGGCCATGATCGCCAGCATCAACACCAGGAACGGAAACGCCAGGATCACATCGATCACACGCATGCAGAAGCTGTCGAAGCGCCCGCCGATATAGCCAGAAACGGCACCGACAAACGTGCCGATCATGAACGGGAATATCACCCCGATGATGGCAAGCTGCAGGTCGACGCGCGCGCCCCAGATAACCCTCGAAAGGATGTCTCGACCGTAATTATCAGTGCCAAATGGATGGGCCAGGCCAGGGCCGAGCAATGCCATTTCCGTGTTTTGCGCAATGGGGTCATAGGGGGCGATCCACGGCGCAAACACGGCCAGGGCCAGCCACACAGACAGAATCAACAGCCCCCACGCGGCCGTCAGTCGGCCATTGCGAAAACCAAAACGCAGGCGCAGGCGCCACGGGGCAATCAACGGGCGACTGCTCATTGCATCTTCACCCGTGGGTCGAGGGCCACCGTGACCACATCGGCGAGGAAGTTGACCACCACCGTCGCGCAGGCCAGCACCATCGCCACGCCCTGCACCACCATGTAGTCGCGGGTAAAAATGCCGCGCACCAGCAATTGGCCGATACCGGGAATGGCGAACAGGCTTTCGATCACGACGGTGCCGCTGATCAGCCAGCCAATATTCACCGCCAGCAGGTTGACCGCCGGCACCAGGGAATTGGGCAGCACATGGCGACGGAACACCGCAGCTTCCGACAACCCGCGGGCCCGCGCGGCAGTGACGTGGTCGGCCTGCAGCTCCATCAACATGCTCGCCCGCAGGTTGCGTACCAGCACCGCCGACAGCGCCAGGGCGATGGTCAGGCACGGCAAGACCATATGGTGCGCCTTGTCCAGCCAGGTGCGGCCGTAGCCGGACACCGGGAACAGGCCCCATTGCACACTGAGCAGCAGGATCAGCATCAGGCCCAGCCAGAACGCCGGCATGCCCAGGCCCACGGTGGTGAACACACGGATCAGGTTATCCGCCCACCCGCCTTTATTGCGTGCGGCCAACGTCGCCAGCGGCACCGCAATCAGCAGCGCCAGCACCACGCTGCCGAGCACCAGCACCAGGGTGGGTTCGATACGGGTGACGATCAGCTTCAAGGCGTCGACTTTGTACAGCAGTGATTGGCCGAGGTCGCCCTTGAGCAGGTTCTTCAGGAAGTAGAAATACTGCTGCCACAAAGGCTGGTCGAGGCCGTACTGGGCGCGGATTTTCAGCAAAGCGTCCGGCGTGCTGCGCGAGCCGAGCAAGGCGCGTGCCGGGTCGCCCGGGATCGAGCGCACCAGCACAAACGTGATCAGGCTGATGCCAAACAGTACCGGCAGCAATTGCAGCGGCCGGGACAGTACAAAACGGTAGCGCGCCAGGTTCATCTGTCAGCCTCGGTGGCGAGCGAGAAAGTCCAACAGTACCGGAAAATAAGCGTGTGGCTCCTCATAGAACGGCATATGGCTGCTGTTGGGAAATACATGCAGTTCGGCGTGTCTGGCCGCCATCTTCATGCGCATGGCGCAGGCCGGGGTGAGTTCGTCGTGCTGGCCGGTGGTGATCAGGATCGGCATGCTGAAAGCGGCCATCTCGGGGATGCGGTTCCAGTCCTTGAGGTTGCCGACGTAGAGGAATTCATTGGGGCCCTGCATGGTTTCGTAGGGGCCCATGTTCCAGTCGCCGAGGGAGCGCTTGACCGGTTCGGGCCATTCGTCCAGGCGGCAGACGTGGCGATAGTTGAGCAACGTTATCGCGGCCTGGTATTGCGGGTGATCCAGGGTGCCCATGGCTTCGTGGCGCTGCATCATCGCCACGGTCTCACTGCCCAGCGCGCCGCGCAGGCGTTCGAGTTCTTGAGAAAGATGCGGAATGTCGCCGACGGTGTTTTCGAGGATCAGGCTTTTCAGCGTGTCGGGGTAATGGATGGCGTATTCGATGCCCAGCCAGCCGCCCCAGGAATGCCCGAGCAGGTGCACGCGGCCGAGATCCAGGGCTTGGCGCACGGTTTCGACTTCTTCGACATAACGGCGGATTTCCCACAGGGAAACATCGGTCGGTCTGGCTGATGCGCCTGTGCCAAGCTGGTCGAATGCAACCACTCGCAGGTTATGGTCCTTGAGCCAGCCATGGGCGTCGCGCAAGTAGTCACACGGCAGGCCCGGCCCGCCGTTGAGACACAAGAGCACCTCATCGCCTTCGCCGAAGCTGTAGACCACGAGGTTGTGGCCATCGACTTGCACGTTGTACTGCTGGTCGGGGGCAATTTCACGCCACATGCATACATTCCTTGTGTTGTATCGGCCTGGCGGGTAGCGGCCGTTTATCAGGCCAACACTACCGAGGATGCCGCGCGTCCATAACCTAGTATTTCTTATAGGTTTGGCCTGGCAGTCCTTCGCCGGGGCGTGGCATTCTACTTGCAGGAAGTCGAGATTCAAATGAATTCGGGAGCAGAACGGATGCTGGCCAAGCTAACTGCCTTCAACAATCGTCTGATGCCGGGCAGGAGCCTGGATGAGCAGATGGACAACACGTTCATCCTCGCCCAGCAGATGGGCTTCGATGCACTGGTGTACGACTACACCCCGGTGCCAATAGACCAGGATGGTGCATTGATCACCCCATCGGTGCTGGAGCTGCGCAACACGCCGACCGATTGGCATGGGTTGTGGTGCAGCAAAGGGTTCTACCAGATCGATCCGGTGCAACACCTGGCCCTGCGCACGGTGTCACCGTTCGTGTGGTCCTACGAAGCCAAGGCTGACACGGCCCTGCAAACCATCATCGACCCCTGTCACGCCCCCGTTTCGTCCTACCTGCACGACCAGCAACTGACCTGCGGCGTCAGCGTTCCGATGCATCTGCCCCGTGGCGGCTTCGCTTCACTGACCGGCTTGCGCACCGGCAACACGCCAACCGTGCTGCAGGACGCGCAGCAGACCTTGTCGGACTTCAGCCTGATTTCCCACGCTTTGCAGGAAGCGGCCTACCCGCTGTTCGGCAAGGAGCTGCGCACCTACCCGCACATTCACCTGACCAAACGCGAGCGCGAATGCCTCAAATGGGCCGCCGAAGGCCTGACCGCCGCCGAAATCGCCACGCAATTGAGCCGTTCACTGGCGGTGATCACCCTGCACCTTGCCTCGGCGATGCACAAACTGGGGGCCAAGAACCGTGTACAGGCCGTGGTGCGCGCGACCCATTACCGCCTGCTCGAAGACTGACTTTTTGGCAAAACCTAGCTGTTTTGCTAGTTACCTGAATGTTGCCCAAGGCTTATCGTGTCCCTGATCCTTTATTTTCAGAGCAGGGTACGAAATGGAATTCATCGAAAAAATCCGCGAAGGGTATGCCACGTTTGGCGCCTACCAGACTTGGTACCGCGTCACGGGTGATCTGGCCAGCGGCCGTACACCGTTGGTGGTCATCCACGGTGGCCCCGGCTGCACCCATGATTATGTCGACGCCTTCAAGGACGTCGCAGCCAGCGGTCATGCGGTCATCCACTACGACCAACTCGGCAATGGCCGCTCCACGCACTTGCCTGAGAAAGACCCGTCCTTCTGGACCGTCGATCTGTTTCTTAAAGAACTGGATAACCTGCTGGACCACCTGCAAATCAGCGATAACTACGCGATCCTCGGCCAGTCCTGGGGCGGCATGCTCGGCAGCGAGCACGCAATCCTGCAACCCAAGGGCCTGCGTGCGTTTATCCCGGCCAACTCGCCAACCTGCATGCGCACCTGGGTCAGCGAGGCCAACCGCCTGCGCAAACTGCTGCCCCAAGGCGTGCATGAAACCCTGCTCAAGCATGAAGCCGCCGGCACGTATAACGACCCGGAATACCTCGCCGCCTCACGGGTGTTCTATGACCAGCATGTGTGCCGCGTTAACCCGTGGCCGGAAGAAGTGGCGCGCACCTTCGCCCAGGTCGACTCAGACCCCACGGTGTACCACGCCATGAGCGGCCCGACCGAGTTCCACGTAATCGGCAGCCTGAAGGACTGGAAATCCATTGGCCGCCTGTCGGCAATCAAGGTGCCGACCCTGGTGATCTCCGGCCGGCATGATGAGGCCACGCCACTGGTGGTCAAGCCGTTCCTGGATGAGATCGCGGATGTGCGCTGGGCGCTGTTCGAAGACTCCAGCCACATGCCCCACGTGGAAGAACGCCAGGCGTGCATGGGCACCGTGGTGAAGTTTCTGGATGAGGCGTGTTCTGTTCCGCACACAGTCCGCAAGGCTGGTTGAGTTCCAAATGTGGGAGGGGCGGTGCCCCTCCTACATTTTTAGACCTCTGTGGTTTCAGCTTGTGCAGCTTTCCTTGGCACCTCCGCCACCAATGGAATCTCCTTGCCCTCGGCATCGAACAACTTGCCGCCACTGAAGTAATCCCCCTCGCGCAATGCCGATACGTCGTGGAAGCACAAACTGCGCTCAGTCCCCGCCACAAACACCGACTGCTGGTCTGAATTACCCGCAGTGAAATGGTTGAACGCCAGGTTCAACAGGATCGCCATGATCGCCGACGAACTAATACCCGAGTGGAAAATGGTCGCGAACCAGCCGGGGAATTGGTCGTAGAAACTCGGCGCAGCAATCGGGATCATGCCGAAACCGATGGAGGTGGCAACGATGATCAGGTTCATGTTGTTGCGGTAGTCCACCTTGGACAAAGTGCGAATACCACTGGCCGCCACGGTGCCAAACAGCACAATCCCGGCACCGCCCAGTACCGAGGTCGGCACCGCGGCGATTACCCGCCCCATGAATGGCAGCAAGCCGAGGATCACCAGGAATAGCCCACCCGTTGCGACCACAAAGCGACTCTTCACCCCGGTCACCGCCACCAGGCCTACGTTCTGGGCGAAGGCACTCTGGGTGAACGAACCGAAGATCGGCGCGAACATGCTCGACAGCATATCGGCGCGCAGGCCGTTGCCCAGGCGTTTGGAGTCGACCTTGGTGTCGATGATTTCGCCCACCGCCAGGATGTCGGCCGAGGTTTCCACCAGGGTCACCATCACCACGATGCACATGGAAATGATCGCCGCGATGTGAAAGGTCGGCATGCCGAAATGGAATGGCGTAGGGAAACCGAACATTGGCCCCTGGGTGACGCCGGAAAAATCCGCCATGCCGAGGAACACCGCTATCACCGTACCGATCACCATCGCCAGCAGGATCGACAGGCGCGAGATGGTTGCGCTGCCGATCTTGCTCAATAGCAGCACCAGCACCAGGGTCAACGCCGCCAGGCCGATATTGGGCATGCTGCCGAAATCCGCCGCGCGGCTGTTACCGCCCATGGCCCAGCGCGCCGCCACGGGCATCAGGGTGAGGCCGATGGTGGTAATCACGATACCGGTCACCAACGGCGGGAAAAACTGGGTGATCCGCGAGAACACCGGGGTGATCAACAGCCCGATAAACGACGCGGCCATCACCGCGCCGAGAATCGCCGGCACTCCGCCGGCGCCATCGCTGCCGACAATCGCCACCATGGTCGCCACACCGGCAAACGACACGCCCTGCACCAACGGCAACTGACAGCCAAAGAACGGCAGGCCAAGGGTTTGCAACAAGGTGGCGAGGCCACCGGCAAACAACGATGCGGCGATCAAGAGACCAATATCCGCCGGCGACAGCCCGGCCGCCTGGCCGACGATCAAGGGTACCGCGACGATGCCGCCGTACATGGTGAGCACATGCTGCAGGCCGTAAGCCATGTTAGCGGCGACGCCTAGATTCTCATCTTCCGGCCGCTGCGGTGACGCCTTCGGGATAGTCATGGTGAGGGGATCTCTGTTTTTGTTGTGCGGACACTGTATTCAATCTTAAGACTAGATGTCCATATAGTTGTATACAATCAATCGAACAAGATACCCTCCACCGGCGTTACAAAAACCATTGGGCCGTGATGAGCCAGAACGCCAAAGGACACTAAAACAATGAAAAAGGCATTACAGGGCGCCACCGTTGCACTCACCCTCCTCGGCGGCGGGGAGGCTGTCGCGGTGGAATGGATGAACAACAGCGTCGGTTTTCGCTACGGCCAGCAGTTCACCAATCCGAATAACCCCGACGATTTCAGCAAGCGCATCTACAGCTTTACCCACGCCAGCGGCTACCGGTATGGCAGCAACTTCCTGAACCTGGATGTGTTCCTGTCCGACAGCCACGACCCGCGCAAGGGCACCGACCACGGCGGCAGTGAGGTGTACGCGGTGTACCGGCATCAGTTGTATGCGTCACGGGCGCTGGATGTGCCGCTGGGCACCGGGCTGATCAAGGATTACGCGCTGACCCTGGGCTTTGATGCCAACCGCAACAACAACGTCGCTTCGGCGAAAAAACGTGCGCTGGTGATCGGTCCTACCTTGAAGTTCAACACCGTGGGCGTGCTGGACCTGAGCCTCCTGTACTACAAGGAGCGCAACCACACCGGGATCCCCGGCGCGCAGGAGTCAGACCACACGTTCGACGACACCTACATGCTCAACCTGACGTGGATGCGCCCTTTCGAGATCGCCAACCATGCGGCGAAATTCCAGGGGTTTATCAATTACGTCGGGGAAAAAGGCGCGGACTACCATGGCCGCGACACGGCACCGGAAGCCCTGATGCGCAGCGCGCTGATGGTCGCAGTACGACCGGGCAAGGGCGTGAAGCCGAACCTGTACCTCGGGGTGGGTTACGAATACTGGCATAACAAGTTCGGCGTGGACGGCGGCCGGGGCAGCCGTACGTCAACGCCGACGGTGAACATGGAAGTGACGTTCTAGGCGGCCGCCAGTTCCGAATCGTCTGCGTTGCGCCGCGCCAGCCAATAGCCCAACACGGCCAAAGGCGCGGTCGCCAGCATCACGATCGCCGTGATCAGCAACGGCTGCTCAATCATCGACGACACCAACAGGCTGCTGAGAAAGCACAGGCCCAGTTGCAGGGTATTCTGCAGAGCGGCAGCCTTACCGGAATTTTCTGCAAACGGCATCAGCGCATTCGCCACCACGATCGGGTAGCTGGCGCCGTTGACCAGCGCCATCAGGCAGAACGGAATCAGCAAGGTGGTGAGCGTCGGCACGGTCAAGGTGGCGACCAGGTACAACGCCACCATGCTGACGCAATAGGCGAGCAGCAACCACGGCAGCAACGTCTTGCCCTGAAAGCGCTGCAAGGCGCTGCGGCAACTGTAGCCACCCACCAGAAACGCCAAGGTTGGGAGCACGTAGCTCAGGCCGATGTCATTCGGGCTATAGCCCATGTCGCCCAGGATGAAAGGCGAAGCGGTCAGCCAGGCGAAGAAGCTGGCCGAGCAGGCGGCGAAGATCATCACATTGCCGGTAAACACCCGGGAGGTGAGCAACTGCCAATAGCCAAGGCGCGAAGATTCGCCTTCCCGTGTCTGAGGTTTCGGCACGGAGCGCAGGAACAACGTGGGCAGCAACAACAGCAACGACACCCCCAGCAATACGCCGAAGATGGCCTGCCAACCGAAGTGGTTCAGCACCATTGCGCCCAACAGCGGCGCCAGCGCCGGCGACAACGACATCAACGGCATGATGCTGGCGAACACGCGGTGGGCCTTGTCGGCCGGGTAGCGGTCGATCACCAGCGCCTGCCAGCTGACAGCCGCAGAACACACGCCAATCGCCTGCATAAAGCGCAAGGCCAGCAACTGCGGCGCGGTCTCGACCCAAAACATCCCCGCGCAACCCACGACAAACAGGCTCAAGCCTGCGAGCAAGATCGGCTTGCGCCCCAGGCGGTCGGACAACGGCCCCCACAGCAACTGCCCCACCGCAAAGCCCGCGAGGAAAATACTCAAGCTGGCGCCCACCGCACCCGCACCAATATGCAACTGCTCGCCCATGGCGCCGAACGCCGGCAAATACATGTCCATGGCGAGATAACCGAGCATGCTCAGCCCCGCCAGATACCAGGTGAAACCAAAAGAATTTTTCATTGAAGCCTTGTTAGTCTTGCCATCAAACTATTTGCTGACTGCCGCCCATTATGAAGCTGAGAGATTTTGTGTGAAGCGATAATAATTGGCGGTTCTTATCAATAATTTTGAAGGCAACCCTAATGTGGTCCGAATACTCCCTGGATGTCGTCGATGCGGTAGCGCGCCATGGCAGCTTCAGCGCCGCCGCCCAGGAATTGCACCGCGTGCCGTCAGCCATCAGTTATACCGTACGTCAACTTGAAGAGTGGCTCGCGGTGCCGCTGTTTGTGCGCCGGCATCGTGATGTGGAGCTGACACCCGCCGGCCGCCTGTTTATCGACGAAGCCCGCGGCGTGATGAAAAAAATGCTCGGCACACGGCGCCTGTGCCAGCAGGTGGCCAATGGCTGGAGTGGCCAGTTGAAGGTGGCGGTGGATTCCATCGTCAAACCCCAGCGCTGCCGGCAGTTGGTGCTGGATTTCTATCGGCAGTTTCCCGAGGTGGAGTTGCTGCTGGAATACGAGGTGTACAACGGCGTGTGGGATGCCTTGGCGGATGAGCGCACCGATATTGTCATCGGCGCCACCAGCGCCGTGCCGGTGGCCAGTCACTTCACCTTTCGCGATATGGGCTTATTGAATTGGCTGTGCGTGGTCAGCGCCCGGCACCCGTTGGCGGCCGTGGAAGGGTTGCTCAATGACGACCAACTGCGCCCCTTCGCCTCACTGTGCATGACTGACACCTCGCGCAACCTGCCCAAGCGCGACACTTGGACCCTGGATAACCAGCGGCGGCTGGTGGTGCCGAACTGGGCCTCCGCCATCGATTGCCTGCGCGATGGCCTGTGCGTCGGCATGGCACCGGCGCATCAGGTATTGCCGTGGATCGAACGCGGTGAATTGGTGGCGCTGCAACTGACGCGCCCCTTCCCGGCCAGCCCATCGTGCGTGGCCTGGGCACAGAGCAAACTGTCCCCGGCCATGGCATGGTTGCTGGAGTACCTGGGGGATACCGACACCCTGAACCAGGAGTGGCTCAACGGCAGGGACCTAGCTCAATAGCCGAGTGATGGCCCGCACGATCATCTCGACCTCCTTGGCCTCCAGGGTCAACGGCGGCAGCAGGCGAATGACCTTACCCCGCGTCACGTTGATCAGCAGCCCATGCTCCTGGGCGGCACGCTGGGCCAGGTCGCGACAGGGGCTGGCCAACTCAATACCGACCATCAGGCCCCGTCCGCGAATCGCCAGCACCTGTGGGTGGTCTTCCAATTCCATGCGTAACCGCGCCAGCAAGCGTTCGCCCTGTTGCGCAGCGTTCTGCAACAAACCTTGCTCTTCGATAATGTCCAACACCGTGCAGCCCACCCGGCACGCCAGCGGATTGCCGCCAAAGGTGCTGCCGTGACTGCCGGGCGTGAACAGCTCGGCTACCGCAGCCCTGGCCAGGCAGGCACCGATGGGTACACCATTGCCGAGGCCTTTGGCCAGGGTCATCACATCCGGGACAATGCCTTCATGCTGGAAGGCAAACCAGGCGCCGGTGCGGCCGATGCCGGTCTGGATTTCATCGAGCATCATCAGCCAGCCGTGGCGTGTACAGTGATCGCGCAGGGCTTGCAGATAACCGGCCGGTGCCGGCTGTACGCCACTTTCGCCTTGGATCGGCTCGAGCAGGACCGCCGCGATACACGCGCCAAACGTCTTGGTGATGGCCTCCAGTGCCACAAGATCACCGAAACCGACCTTGAGAAAATCCCCCGGCAAACGCTGAAAGCCCAGGCGCACCGACGGCCCATCACTGGCAGCCATGGTGCCCAGCGTACGGCCATGAAAAGCATTCTCCATCACTACCACCAACGGCTCTTCGATGCCTTTTTTCCAGCCATGCAACCGCGCCAGTTTCAGCGCCGTCTCGTTGGCTTCGGCGCCGGAATTGTTGAAGAAGGCACGGTCCAGGCCGGACAGCTGGGTCAGGCGCTGGGCGAGGCGTTGCTGCCAATCGATGCTGTAGAGGTTGGAGGTGTGCAACAACAGGCCGGCCTGCTCACTGATGGCCGCCACCAGTTTCGGATGCGAATGCCCGACGTTGGTCACCGCAACGCCCGCCACCGCGTCCAGGTATTCACGCCCCTGCTGGTCCCACAGGCGCGTGCCGAGGCCACGGGTAAAACTCAGGGCTAAGGGTTGATACGTGGTCATCAGGCAGGCGGCGGTCATGGTGGCAGGCTCCAGTGCATCGTTGTGATGGGTTGAAGTATCGTTAGCCACCAGAGCTGGATAAACTGCACTTTCCTGCAATGACTTTAAACCAGGACTTTACAATGGATCTATTCCAGGCGATGTCGGTATACGTAAAAGTGGTGGAGAGCGGCAGCATGACCGCCGCCGCCCAGGCCTGCGGGATGTCGACCACGATGGTCGGCAACCACTTGCGCGCCCTCGAACAACGCCTGGGCGTCAGCCTGCTCAAGCGCACCACCCGCAAACAGAGCCTGACGGAGTTCGGCGGCCAGTATTACCAGCGTTGCCTGGAAGTACTGGGACTGGTGGCCGACTCCGAGCAACTGGCCGAACAGGCCCACAGTGACATTCCCAAAGGCACTCTGCGCATCACCGCCCCGCCCGCCTTCGGCACCGAACGCTTGGCGCCGGCCTTGAGCGAGTTTTCCCAACGCTACCCGCTGATCAAGCTGTACGTGGTGCTCAGCAACCAGCGCGTGGACATGGTCGACAGCGGCTTTGACGTGGCCATCCGCCTTGGCGAACTGGAAGCCTCAAGCCTGATCGCCCGACCGATGCAGGACTACACCATCACCCTGTGCGCCTCACCGGACTACCTGGTCCGACGTGGTACACCACAGACGCCCGAGGACCTGCAACAGCACGACTGCCTGGCGTTCGCCTACCCTTCCACCGATGACTGGCGCAACGCCGACAAGCTGTGGCGCATGACCGGCGCAGAAGGCGAAGTGGAAATCCCGGTGTCCGGCTCGCTGACCGTCAATAGCTCCCAGGCCTTGCGCCAGGCAGCCGTGCAAGGCATGGGGATCGTCATGCTGCCGGATGCCCTGGTGCAGCCCGACCTGCAAACCGGCAAGCTGGTGGCCTTGCTGACCACCTATCAACTGCCCAGCCGGCCCATGCATTTGCTGTACGGCCAGGATCGTTATCGCTTGCCGAAGCTGCGCGCCTTTGTGGATTTCGCCATGGAAAAGTGGGCGCGCTAGAAGCCCACGCCCAACTCGCGCAATCGCGCCGCCGTCTGCTCGGCAGACACATGGTGAATGCCTTGCCAGCCGAGGGCGACGGCCGCTTCGATATTGCCGGCGACATCATCGATAAACACCACTTCCCCCGGCTGGATATCCGGCAGGTACACCCGTACCTGGCTGAGACTGGCGTGGTAGATCGCCGCGTCGGGCTTGATCAACTTCAACTCGCCGGACACCACGATGTTGCGGAATTTCCGAAGGAAGGGGTAATTGGCAAGCGCATAGGGAAAGGTCTCCGCCGACCAGTTTGTGAGCCCGAACAATGGCATGTTGGCCTGATGCAGCGCGTTGAGAATCGCCACGCCTTCGGGCAACGGGCCACGCAGCATTTCGTGCCATCGGTCGTAGTAGGCCGCGATCAAGGGTTCATGGTGGGGGTATTGATCGATCAGGCTTTGCGTGGCTTCGACCAGCGGCCGCCCCGCATCCTGCTCGGTGTTCCAGGCCTGGGTACAGATGTTATCGAGGAACCACTGCCGCTCTTGATCGTCGGCAATCAGTTTGCGGTACAGGTGCTGCGGGTTCCAGTCGAACAGTACACCGCCAAAGTCAAACACTACTGCGCGGATCGTCATGGGTTCCTCCCTTTTGTACAACGCCAGAGTCAGGACAGTTTGGCATGTACCCGGCCCCTAGCAGCAAGTAAGCACGAGTAGGATTGTTCTGAGATTCAAACAAGGCGTGCGCGGGGAACCCGCAGCGTCCCGTGTTAATAAAGGCCTTTAGCTTTAATGCGCGGGTTCTATCTCACATAGATAGTCACACTTGTTCTTCCCGTTTGAACGCGCCCTCACTTTAATCTCGGGCGTCCAACTCAAGGAGCTAGCGTCTGGAGGGAATCATCGAACTTCGCTGTAGATATGACTCGGAGAAACTTCAATGACAAGCATAACCTCTTCAGTGACCTCCCCTTCCGCATACAGCCTTGCCGCGCTGCAAAACTATCTTGCCCAAGGCGCAAATACTCCTACAGCAGTGCTGATCGATCGGGTCAAGGACGAAACAGGCATCGTGCCAAGCCATCTTGCCCCCTTGCAAGACATCGCAATGACCACCAACTCCATCATAGGCATACGCCCGGTCGAAACCGTCGCAACAGGCCTGATAGAAGCCGGGCACCCCACCAAGGACTTCCATATCAAAGGCAAGAGCGCCAACTGGGGCCCTCAGGCAGGTCTGATCTGTACAGACCAGGCCTTCAGCAAACTTGAACAAGTTGCTGAAAAAACACCAGCCAAAGTAGCCAAGGCCAATGAGCAAATCCAAGCGTGTATCCAAGAAGGCCATGCAGTTGCAACGCCCCTGCAGCTGTCGAGCCAGCGCCTTGATGTATTGGTCAAGCTCGGCCACATAACCCAACTGGCCGTTCAGGGCGCTGACGGCACATTGCAATTAAGCGCCCGCGGGCCCAGTCAGCAAACCTATACATTCGAAGCCCATCGCACGTCACCTTCAAGCGACAGCTACTTCATCACCCATCAAGGCAAGCTCCTTGAAGTGCTGGCCAAGCATGCAGAAGGTAAACCGTTGACCGCCGATTACGACCTGCACCTGATCGCGCCCCATATCAGCGACTTCGGCCCCCAGGACAAACTCCTCATACCGGACGTGGCCCACAGTGTCTTCAAGGGGCGAGTTGAACGCTATCAGCAAGCTCCTGAGGCGCTACGCGCAGACTTCGAAAGCCCCGCCCATTTCTACCGGAAAGAAGATCCCCACCTTGGCAACGCAACACCACGGATAGAGCAGATGATAGGACTGATCAATCAAAAATTGGTCGGCGAGGGAGAGAGAGTGGTTCATCACAACGCGGACTCGGGCAGCCCGGCCACGGAAGTGGCTGCCAATTACCCGACGACGTTTTTCCTACCGGCAAAACTGGGTCGATTCGATGAAATCAGCATCATCCACGACAGCAGGGAAATGGCAGAACTGATCAAGACCGCCAAGGACAGCGGTTATCACGTACCGCTGAATCCCCTGTGGGAGAAAGAAGTAACCAACGTGAGGCGGTCCGCCTTCACCCAGGCAAAAAATAGCCTTGCCTGAATCATGACGGGAAGACAGCGGCCTGATAACCCGATGATCAGGCCGCTATCAGTCACATCATTTACGCTTGGATCAAGCCGTTGATCTTCACGGTCGGATTGACGTCAGCCTCGTAATCCACACCCTCGACTTCAAAGCCGAACAAGCGCAGGAACTCAGCCTTGTAGCCGGCAAAATCACTGATCTCGTTGACGTTCTCGTCGGTGACCTGGTTCCACAGTGCCGCCACGGCGTCCTGAACCTTCGGTTCCAGTTCAGCCAGGTCGGCACGCAAGCGACCATCGGCGTCAAGCTTCGGTTCGCTGCCGTACAGGCTGTCCTTGAACAGGCCGTAGACCTGCTCGATGCAGCCTTCGTGGGTGCCCTGCTCTTTCATTACTTTGAACAGCAACGACAAGTACAGCGGCATGATCGGAATTGCGGAACTGGCCTGGGTGACCACCGCCTTGAGTACCGACACGCGGGCGTCGCCCTTCAGTGCAGCGAGGTTGTCGCGCAGGGTCAGGACTTTCTTGTCCAGGTCTTTCTTGGCTTCGCCGATGGAGCCATTCCAGTAGATGTCCTGGGTCAACTTCTCACCGAGGTAGGTGAACGCGGTAGTCTTGGCGCCTTCGGCCAGTACGTCGGCGTCACGCAGGGCGTCGATCCACAGCTGCCAGTCTTCGCCGCCCATGACTTTCACGGTGCCGTCGATTTCTTCCTGGGTCGCAGGCTCGAGGGTGGTGTCGACCACGACGCCTTTGTCGGTATTGATACCGCGCAGGGTCACAGCCTTGCCGATTGGCTTGAGGGTGGAGTTGTAGACTTCACCGGTCTTGGGATCGGTGCGGCGTGGCGCGGCCAGGCTGTAGACGACCAGGTCGATCTTGCCCAGGTCTTTCTTGATGGTTTCGATGGTCAGGCGCTTGATCTCGTCGGAAAACGCGTCGCCATTGATGCTCTTGGCGTACAGGCCTTTTTCGACGGCAAACTTCTCGAACGCAGCGCTGTTGTACCAGCCGGCGGAACTCAGCTTGCCTTCTTCGCCTTCTTTCTCAAAAAACACGCCCAGGGTGTCGGCGCCGCAGCCAAACGCAGCACTGATGCGCGCGGCCAGGCCGTAGCCGGTGGAAGCGCCGAGGACCAGCACCTTCTTCGGGCCATCGTTGATGGCGCCGTGCTCAGTTACGTAGTCGATCTGTTCCTTGACGTTCGCCTCACAGCCAACAGGGTGAGCGGTCACACAGATAAAGCCACGAACCCGCGGTTTGATGATCATAAAATTTCTGCCTCTTCCAAGGTGCCGAAGGCCAATGGTGGCCATTCAACTTCAATCGTACCGGTCTATGACGTCCGAAAAACCGAAGCGTCACGATAGTCGCAAATCTTCTGTTTACAAAATCCAATCCACACGAGCCCACCAGGGTTAAAGACTGTGTCGAGCCTTCACAATTTCGCACTATTTAAAACGCCAATCCGCTGCTGAACGCCTTATCATGACGAAGATGTTTCATTATGTTTCAAAACCCCACCACTCGCAGCCACGGATCCGGACCTGTCGAATGGCGTCCTTCTGGAGCTGAGTTGCATGAACAAGTCTGCTTTGCGTAAGAAAGCGGTATCGGTCGCCTGGGTACTCGGCGTGTTGCTGATTATCGATGTGTTCCCCGAAACCACGCTGGTGTTCCTCTGCCTGGTACTGGTGTGCGGCGTTTACGACTTCCTGCGTAACGGCCTGTATGACAAGCCCACCTTCAAAAAATACTTTATCGGCAGTGGCCGCAATACTTGGCTGCTGGCACCGTTCAACACCCTGTTCGACCTGCTGAGCTCGCGCAACCGTCACCTTTATACGATGCGCGACCTGCCGCCCGCCTGGCGTGCAGACCTGCAACAGGTGCTCGATGACGCCATGGTCCACAAGGATGAAATCATCGGTTACCTGGACGAGCGCATGGCCGAGAAGAAACGCGGCATGTTGTTTTTCCAGTGGTACGGGCGGCCGATCGAAACCACCCTGGATATTCCTGAACTGCGCAAAAAACTGCCGTTCGTGAAAACCATCGGCGTGTCGGTGTTCAACGAAAACCGCTCGACGTCTTTTCACTTCGGCCCGCTGCGCATGATGTTCCGCGTGCTCTACAACATGGCACCGGCACCCCATCACGACGGCGTGTACATCCAGGTCGGAAAGCACAAGCACTACTGGCATGACGACCCGCTGTTTATTTTTGATGACACGCTGATGCATGCGTCCTTCAACAAGAACGACGCCAAGCGTTACTGCCTGTTTATCGACATCGTACGGCCTACGCCACTGCCGTCGGTGCTTAACGCCGTGATCGCGGGGTTTGCCGGGATGGTCTTTACCCTGCGGCGAGTTTTCTACAAAAACTGGAAGCTGATTGAGTAAGTTCTGCGGCATGATGGTGTTGGACGGTATTTGCGCTCGGCCCTGCGCCTGAGGTAAATATCCGGCTCGTGCGCTCTAACCTGCGCCCACCATTCTCACGTCATCGCACCTCGACAGGTGCGGTGGCTGCGTTTTCAAGGAATCAGAATGCCCCAACGCCAAGTCATCAATGCCTCCGTCAGCCCCAAGGGCAGCCTCGAAACCCTGTCCCAACGTGAAGTCCAGCAACTGAGCGAAGCCGGTACCGGCAGCATCTACACTCTGTTTCGCCAGTGCGCCCTGGCGATCCTCAACACCGGCGCGCATATCGATAACGCCAAGACCATCCTCGACGCCTACAAAGACTTTGAAGTGCGCATCCACCAGCAGGACCGTGGCGTGCGCCTGGAGTTGTTGAACGCCCCCGCCGACGCCTTCGTCGATGGCGAAATGATCGCCAGCACTCGCGAAATGCTGTTCAGCGCCCTGCGCGACATCGTCTACACCGAGAACGAACTGGACAGCCAGCGCATCGACTTGAGCAACTCCCAGGGCATCACCGACTACGTATTCCACCTGCTGCGCAACGCTCGCACGCTACGCCCGGGCGTGGAGCCGAAGATCGTGGTGTGCTGGGGCGGGCACTCGATCAATACCGAAGAATACAAATACACCAAGAAAGTCGGCCACGAACTCGGCCTGCGCAGCCTCGACGTGTGCACCGGTTGCGGCCCTGGCGTGATGAAAGGCCCGATGAAGGGTGCGACCATTTCCCACGCCAAGCAACGCATCACCGGCGGGCGTTACCTGGGCCTGACCGAGCCGGGCATCATTGCTGCCGAAGCGCCGAACCCCATCGTTAACGAACTGGTGATCCTGCCGGACATCGAAAAGCGCCTGGAAGCCTTCGTGCGCGTTGGCCACGGCATCATTATCTTCCCCGGCGGCGCCGGCACGGCTGAAGAGTTTCTGTACCTGCTGGGCATCCTGATGCACCCGGACAATCGCGACGTGCCCTTCCCGGTCATTCTCACCGGGCCGAAACAAGCCGCGCCGTACCTGCAACAACTGCACGCCTTCGTCGGCGCCACCCTCGGCGAAGCCGCGCAGGCGCACTACCAGATCATCATCGACGACCCGGCCGAAGTGGCCCGCCAGATGACTGCCGGCCTCAAGGCGGTGAAGCAGTTCCGCCGTGAGCGCAACGACGCGTTCCACTTCAACTGGCTGCTGAAGATCGACGAAGGCTTCCAGCGCCCGTTCGACCCGACCCACGAAAACATGGCCAGCCTGCAACTGAGCCACGCACTGCCGCCCCATGAGCTGGCGGCCAACCTGCGCCGGGCGTTTTCCGGGATCGTGGCCGGTAACGTCAAGGACAAGGGTATTCGCCTGATCGAACAACACGGCCCGTACGAGATCAACGGCGACCCGGCCATCATGAAGCCACTGGATGAGCTGTTGCAGGCGTTTGTCGCCCAGCACCGCATGAAGTTGCCGGGCGGCGCGGCGTATGTACCGTGCTATCGCGTGGTGCAGTGAGCTAGCTCGGCACTGCCGCGCGCTTGATGACAGCCGCCAGGCTTCAACTGGCGGTCGGTCATAGTTTGTATTGCTTTGCGGCGTGGGTAAGCGTGCGGCAGGACTGAGTTCGGACTAGTTTTTATAGGCCGACTCATCCCACCTGAAGAGCGACCTATGGACCAACGGATATTGTCCTCCACCATTCCTTACCCTAAGGTAAGGAGCATCATGTTGGAGATCTTTACTATGGCGACCGCCACACTTACCTCAAAAGGGCAAATCACCATCCCCGTCCAAGTCAGGACCGCACTTGGCCTGGAAACAGGCGACCGCGTCGAGTTCGTCGAAACGGAAGATGGCAAGTTTTCCATCATTGCAGCGAGCAAGACTGTCCATGATCTCAAGGGGTTGATCCAGAAGCCTGCCAGGGCTGTGTCCATTGACGACATGAACCGCGCCATCGCAGCGCAGGGAGCGAAGGCTGGATGATCGGACTGGATACCAATGTACTGGTGCGCTACGTCACCCAGGATGATCCCGTTCAATCCCCCAAGGCATCCGAGTTGATCGAGTCCCTCACCACACTTTCGCCAGGGTTTGTCAGCCTGGTCTCCGTGGTGGAGCTGGTGTGGGTATTACAGAGCTGCTACCAATCCGCCAAAAATGACATCGTCGTCGTTCTGGAAACCCTGCTGCGCACCCGTGAATTGACCATCGAACATGCCGAAGTCATCTGGCAGGCGCTTCGACGGTTCACGGCCAACAACGCCGATTTCGCCGACTGCCTGATAGAGCGCTGCGCCCACGCCGCCGGGTGCGAATACACCGCCACCTTTGACCTCAGTGCGGCCAAGGCAGCGGGCATGAAGCGTCTGGGCTGAGCCGGAACATTGCGGCGACGGGCAGGCTTTGGTAAAAGTCGCGCTAATCCCTGATCGAGAGAAAGCCCCACGTGCGCACGCTTCTTCTTGCTGCCCTGACCCTGACGCCGTCCCTCGCCCTGGCCGAGATCATCTGGCCCGACCTGCCGAAGAGCTGCTTCGTCAGCGGGCGCTCTGCCACCAGTGTGGATGTCGACACCGGCTGCGCAGCGTTCCTGATCAATGTGAAAGGCAAAGCGGCGGGTACGCCGATCAAGGTGGATATTCCCCAATACGCTTTTCACATCGACGAAGCCAGCGGCAAAGAGACACCGGTGATCATCATCCAGGCCGAAGAGAACGGAGAGGTCAAGGCCGTGGGATACAGGGAACTGGGCACCGATCAACTCGGTGCCGCGCTGCTGCGGGAAGTACGGCTCCTGGGTACAAAGAAGCCCTCCTAGTCGGGGTTCAACGAACCCAGCCACCCACCTGCCAGTGGTAACCATCATTGCGCTGCACCCAATGCGGATGCACATAACGATAGCCTTCGCGCACCGGCTCCCAATGGCCGTGTACAGCAACGTAGCGCCCGCCTTCCCAGCGCCAGTAACCACGTGACCATATGTAACCTTCACGTACGGCAGGCTCGACTTCGATGATCTGGGCCGGCGGCGGTTGTGGCGCAACCACCTCGACATATTCACGCTGTACAGGCCGTCGCTCATGCACCACGCGCTCCTGCACACACCCGGACGCCGCGACCACAACTGCCGCTAATGCCGCGTAACGTAACAACATACAACCCCCTCGGGCGTTATCGCCCAACACCTGCACCGGTAAAAATGCCCCCGTGTTTCAGCCGTGCTCCTGCTCAGGCCTGGGTACTTTTTTAACAGGTTGTGTCTGTCGGATTGCTGAAGCAGCACGCATCAAGGGTGACCGAAGCTTCTCAACACCGCTTCGACAAAACGTCTCAGCTTGGCCGTACGCTGGCGGTTCGCCGTGTAGACAAGGTGCATCGGCCGGCTCGGCGCTTCAAAGTCCGGCAGCACTCTCACCAATTCGCCTCTGGCCAACGCCTCGCGCAAGAAGTCTTCCGAACCGAGCACGATGCCAAAACCATCCAACGCAGCCGACATCAAGGCGCGGCTTTCGTTGATCTGCAAACGGCTGGCAACCTGAACCTTGTGTGGGGTCGCCCCGTCGTAAAGTACCCACTCGCGGTCTACCGGCCGCGACCAGAAGGCGTAGCCGAGGCATTCGTGATGCTCAAGATCCGCCGGGGCCTTCGGGGTACCGCGTGCCGCCAGGTATTCCGGCGAAGCACAGACCACCAGACGGTAAGGTGCCAGTGGCCTGGCTGTCAGACCCGTGGTCGCCAGGGGGCCGATACGAAAAGCGGCTTCATAGCCCTCCTCCACCAGGTCCACGAAACGGTCGGTCAGGTGCAAGTCAATTTCCACATCCGGGTTGTCGCGCAGGAACCCGGTAATCAACGGCATCAGGCTGTAGGAACCGAAGGTGACGGGAGCGGTGATTTTCAGCTTGCCGCGCGGCGTGTCGTTCATGATCTGCGCCAGTGAATCGGCAGCCTCGGCTTCTACCAGGATATGTTTGCAACGCTCGTAGTACGCGCTCCCCAGTTCCGTCAGGCTTTGCCTTCGTGTGGTGCGGTTAAGTAAGCGAGCGCCCAGGCGCTGCTCCAGCGCGGTGACATGCTTGGCCACCATCTGCGGCGATATGCTTAAGCGCTCGGCAGCCCGCGCGTACGAGCCCAACTCTGCAGCCATCACAAAGGCATTCATGCTCGACAGGCGATCCATCATTCCCTACTCCCAGTAACAACATCCACACCAAAACGACGATTTATCGCCGATTGGTTGCCAATCATCATAACCGCTCCCCCATTCATTGGAGCAAGACCATGAAGATTGGTGTTATTGGAGCAGGCTTTATCGGGCGCGCCGTGGCCCAACTGGCGCTGGCGGCCGGGCACGAAGTGATGTTGAGCAACTCCCGTGGCCCCCACACCATGAGCAGCGTAGTGAGCGGCATACTCGGCGTGCAGGTGGGCAGTGCCGACGACGCCGCCAAATTCGGCGATGTGGTGCTCGTGGCGATCCCCCTGGAGCATTACCGCAGCGTCCCGGCGCAATGGCTGGAGGGCAAGACCGTGATGGACGCCAATAATTATTACCCGAACCGCGACGGCCATATCCCGGTACTGGATCGCTTTGAAACCACTACCAGCCGGTTGCTCGCCGAGCATTTGCCCCATTCACATGTGGTGAAAGTGTTCAACGCGATCTTCGCTCCCGACCTGACGCAGGACGCCCGCCCCCACGGTGCACCCGACCGCCGAGCGTTGCCGGTGGCAGCGGATGACGCCGCAGCGAAGGCACGCGTCATCACGCTACTCGACGAATTGGGTTTCGACGCCGTGGATGCCGGTAGCCTGGATGAGAGCTGGCGGTTGGAACGCGGCAAGCCTGCCTATTGCGTCGCGCTGGACCAGGCTGGCTTGAAGGCAGCGCTGGCCGCCGCCGAGCGTACGGTTGAACTGCCGCCTGTCGAGCGCTCTCGCACTTGACCCCATAAAAAAGCCCGCTGACCGTTACCGGTTCAGCGGGCTTTTTGTTAGCGGTAAGGTCCTGACTCAGGACCTCGCCAGCAGCTTACAGCGCCAGGTCAGACGCCGGCTTGCTCGGCTCAGCCGCAGGCTTGGCGGCCTCGGTGGCCTTAGGAGCAGCCTGTTGCGGAATCGCGGGCGGTGCAGGCAGTTGCAGGATATTGGCGGTGTAGGCCCATTCCTTGGCAACAGCCTCAGGACTGTCGTTCAGCTTGGTGCCGTAGCTCGGTACGATCTGGTGCAGTTTTGCCTGCCACTCAGGGGTCGCGACCTTGTCCTTGAACACTTTCTGCAGCACGGTCAGCATGATCGGAGCCGCGGTGGACGCGCCTGGCGATGCACCCAACAGGCCTGCAATGGTGTTGTCGGCGGAGCTGACCACTTCGGTACCGAGTTTCAGGACGCCGCCCTGTTCTTCGTCACGCTTGATGATCTGCACGCGCTGACCGGCTTGCCACAGGCGCCAATCGGATTGCTTGGCGTTCGGGAAGTACTCTTGCAGCGCCTTGAAGCGGTCGTCATCCGACAGCATCAGTTGGCCGGCGAGGTACTCGACCAGTGGGTATTCACGAATACCGACTTTGGTCATTGGCCAGATGTTGTGGGTGGTGGTGCTGGTCAGCAGGTCCAGGTACGAGCCTTCTTTCAGGAACTTGGTCGAGAAGGTGGCGAATGGGCCAAACAGAATCACGCGCTTGCCATCCAGCACGCGGGTGTCCAGGTGCGGAACCGACATCGGTGGCGCGCCAACCGAAGCCTTGCCGTAGGCCTTGGCCAGGTGCTGCTCGGCGACGGTTGGGTTATCGGTCACCAGGAACGAGCCGCCGACCGGGAAGCCTGCGTATTCCTTGGCCTCAGGAATGCCCGACTTTTGCAGCAGGTGCAGTGCACCGCCGCCGGCGCCGATGAACACGAACTTGGCGTCGGTTTCAGTCTTGGTGCCGTCTTTCAGGTTTTTGTAGCTGACACGCCACGAGCCGTCGGCGTTCTTGGTGATGTCCTGCACTTCGCTCGACAGTTTCAGGTCGAACTTAGGCGTGGTTTGCAGGTGAGCGACGAACTGGCGGGTAATCTCGCCGAAGTTCATGTCGGTACCCAGCGGGCTCCAGGTAGCCGCGATTTTCTGGTTCGGGTCACGCCCTTCCATCATCAGCGGAACCCATTTGGCGATCTGCGCCGGGTCTTCGGAGTACTGCATGCCGGCAAACAGCGGGCTCGCTTGCAGGGCTTCGTAGCGCTTCTTGAGGAACTTGATGTTTTCATCGCCCCACACAAAACTCATGTGCGGTGTGGCGTTGATGAACGAACGCGGGTTCTTCAGCACACCCTGCTGGACCTGCCAGGACCAGAACTGACGGGAGATCTGGAACGCTTCGTTGATCTCGACCGCTTTCGGGATCTCAACGTTGCCGTTCTTGTCTTCCGGGGTGTAGTTCAACTCAGCCAGGGCCGAGTGACCGGTACCGGCGTTGTTCCAGCCGTTGGAGCTTTCTTCGGCGACGCCATCGAGGCGCTCGACCATTTCCATCGACCAGCCCGGCTCCAGTTCGTTAAGCCAGACACCCAGGGTTGCACTCATGATGCCGCCGCCGATCAGCAGCACATCGACTTTCTTTGCCTCTTCCGCGTGAACGGACGTGATCCCCATCGACAAAGCCAGCCCCAGCAGGGCAGTGTTTACTTTTTTAAACATCAGTAGCACCTATGATAAAACGCCATCCGCCCCACCGCCCCTGATCATGGGCAACCCTCAATCACGCTGCGCCAGGCAACGCACCGCGGGGTTTGCACAGTCACTCGGGGACCGCAGGGTGGGCACACAAGGCCGACGTATCGACCTCACTTTTATGTCCCTTCTGCGCTGACTTCTTATCATTATTGGCTTCAGCTACCTGGGCGACAGCCAACCGCCGGGACGTATACGGATGTACGTACCGAGGAAAGACTAGACCAAGACGGCGCGCAGAATATCACGCTAAACGGCGTTTATGCGTCGTTTGGCCAATTGACAGTTCTAAATCGCGGGTTTTAACGCGCGGATGTCAAGCGTGGCAAGCGTGACGTGGGGTCACAGGGTGTTTAATGAAACTGAACTCTGCCAAAAAAGGCTGTTCTAGACACCTTCGTCGCTGCTTGCGTAGCATCGGCGGCTTTCCCCCGTATCACCCTTCAACACAGAGCGATCCATGTCTATCCACCAAACTCCCGGGCATGTGCTGCCCGCGCGCAGCGCCGCAAAAATGGAAGCTGCCATGGCCGTGGGCGCTTTCGCTATCGGTACCGGCGAATTCGCCATCATGGGTTTGATGCCCGACATCGCCCAGAACCTAAGTTTAAGCGAACCCCAAGTCGGCCACGCCATCAGCGCCTATGCATTGGGCGTGATGGTCGGCGCCCCACTGCTGGCCATCCTCGGCGCCAAGCTGCTGCGCAAACATATGCTGCTGTTGCTGATGGGCCTGTATGCCCTGGGCAACCTCGCCACCGCCTTCACCCCGACCTTCGGCTCACTGATGGCGTTCCGCTTTATCAGCGGCCTGCCCCACGGCGCCTACTTCGGCATTGCCGCGGTGGTCGCCTCGAGCATGGTGCCCAACGACAAACGCGCCGGCGCCGTGGCGCGGGTGATGATGGGCCTGACCCTCGCAATGCTGCTCGGCAACCCCATCGCCACCTTCCTCGGCCAGCACTTGGGCTGGCGCTCGGCGTTTGCACTGGTGAGCGTGATCGCCCTGTGCACCATCGCCCTGGTCTGGCAATTCGTGCCCCATCGCCACGACGAACAACGCAGCGACCCACGCAAGGAACTGCGCGCCTTCACCAAACCCCAGGTGTGGATGGCCCTGTCGATTGGTGCCATCGGTTTTGCCGGCATGTTCTGCGTGTTCAGCTACCTGGCGCCGACCATGCTGGAAGTGACCAAAGTGTCGCCGCAGTGGATTCCATTTGGTCTGGCAGCGTTTGGCGTGGGCGGGATTATCGGCAACATCGCCGGCGGCAAGCTGTTTGATCGCATGCAGTTTCGCGCGGTGGGTTGGATTCTGGTGTGGTCGATGGCCGTGTTGCTGTTCTTCCCCCTCGCGGCGTCCTCGCTATGGGGCGTGCTGCTGAGCATGGGTCTGGTGGGCACCATGGTGTCGTTGGCCGCGCCGTTGCAGATCCGTCTGATGGACATCGCCCACGAAGCGCCAAGCCTCGCAGCGGCATCGAACCACGCGGCGTTCAATCTGGCGAACGCACTGGGGCCGTGGTTTGGCGGGATGGCGATTACAGCCGGATACGGCTGGACCAGCACCGGCTACATAGGCGCAGCCACGGCGCTGGCTGGGCTCGGCATCTACTTGATAGCACGGCGAATGCAGGGAGGGCATTAAGCGCCCCGGGCCTGAAAGCACACTTCAATCGTCAGGAACAGCGAATAATCGGTGTAATGGAGACTGTTTCACTTCCGTTCAGCCAAGGTTCAGGTTGGATCCAATAAGCACAAGCTGTAACATGTCCGTCATGTTTATTCCAAATGACAAGGACGTGCTGTGAGCTTTCCTGACACAGGTGTATTGCAGAGTTTTCCGATGACACTCACTCATCGCAACGCGACAATCTTCACCATCGCTCCCACCGACCACAGAACGCAGCAGGCGATTCAGGACCTGATCGACACGCGACACCAACTGACAGACCGCATCAGCGCACCGCTCAAAGGGAAGGAAGCCACCCTGTTCGCCAAATCCCAGCCGCTGGACAGCCTCAGACCCAAATTGCGAGTGACTTTCGGGCGCGCCAAGCGAGACGGTGCGTTTGACTGGCCGGTCGAAGAGGTCATCAACACCCTCGGCGCCCAGAAACGCGGTGCACCGATTGCTGGCTTGTATGGGTTCGGTTACCGAAAGTCAGCGCTTGGCCTGATCCAGGAATTCTTCATCTTTACCGAGATGCTGGAGGGTTACCTTAATGGCCTGGAATGGCTCAAGCAGGAGCGTGACATTCAGAGCCTGATCACCGCGTCGTTCAAACTGTTGCGCTGCCTGCATAGCAAAGGCGTAGTGCACATGGACTTCTGGGCAAACAATGTGATGATCAACCTGGAGCAGCCGACGCACGCCAAGGCCATCGACCTGGAAAACTGCTTTCTCTCGCCAACGGATTACTTGTCCGAGGTGCTGGCGTTTCAATTTGGGTTCTATTATAGGCGGGAGATTTTCCGGTTCATGATCGAAGAGGATTACGACCGGAGGGTGCTGCAAGAACTTGGCAACTACGACGGCGTTGATCGCGCTCGCTTTGACGAAATCTACACGTCAAGCAAACATGAAAACATCAGCCGCCGCGCCAGGCGCGAGATTTTCCATAAAGGGGTTGTGGTAACGGGCTGACTCACCTCCCCCAGCGACAAGGGCGCTTGCCCCGCGGGGCTATATGCGATGCGCCATCAATCATCATGCAACAGCCCCGACCCATACTCCCCATAACGACTCCCCAGCGCACTGCCGCCAAAATTCATCTTCGCGGCCTTGCTGGGGCTGTGGTCCCCAAACGCCTGGCATCCGCCTGAAAAGCAAGGGTCACTGCTCGCGCCGGACGAACCCGATGAGCAAGCACCCAACAGCAACGTGCCAGCAATCATCGCGACTTTGACGAGGTTCGAGATCATTTTTCAGTTCCCTAGGAGCTGGAGGCGCGGGGGGCCTCTCTTGAGCAAGATCGTAGACCTCAACGGTGTAGGGAATTATGAAACTTTGCTGGCTGTCAGGGAGGGTTCAGGTTGCCGCCTTGGCGGGGATGCCAGGTTTTCGGAGGCGTTGGCAATGATATAGTCCGTCAATGTCCACCCCATCGAAGCCCTGAACATGTACACCATCGAAGTATTTGAATCCAACCCAAAGGGCCGCGACTTCGTGGTGGGTGATATTCACGGGCATTTCAAGCTACTCGCGTCACTCATGAAAAAAGTAAACTTCAACACACTACAGGATCGCTTGTTTTGTGTGGGCGACCTTATTGATAGAGGCCCTGACTCTATAGACGTATTGAAGTGGCTCAGCGAACCCTGGTTTTACGGCGTACGCGGTAACCACGAACAGATGCTTCTTGATTGCCTCTGCGGTCGTGGCGACATCAACAGGCACACACGAAACGGCGGAGCGTGGCTTTACGCGCTGTCGCCCAGTGTCCAGACCGAGATTTACAACGTACTGCAAACGCTCCCAGTAATGATTGAGATCGGCTTATCGGATGGTCGAAAAATCGGCATCGTCCATGCTGAAGCGTTTCTTTCATGTGCAACCCATAGTTGGCAAGACGCCAAAGACGCTATCAGTGGAGTGCGAGGGGAAACCACGCAACAACTAGCGTTGAAAACCGCACTCTATGCCAGGGAAAAAATAGAGCAGCAAAACCAGGCAGCGATCATAGGTTTGGATAGGTTATATGTGGGCCACTCGACAGTCCCTCATGTGCATGCATTGGGCAATGTCGTTTATATCGATACGGGTTGTTCTTTTTCGGACGGCGCGTTGAGTTTGATAGAGATGGAAAGTGGAGAGGTTGCGCATGTGAGCATGCATTCATTGCATGACTCTCTCGGGGTCAGCTCGCAGTAGTCACTTGAACGTGAGCAAATATTTCCCTAAGGGATTATGACTCTATGCTGGGGACAGCCCCTCCAGTGTCCATTTCCACGAGCTAAGTGGCCCAATAGTCTCGTAGTAATTCAGACGCGGTGCGCGGATGGAATTGAGTCGTGCATACCTGCCCGCGCCCCAGAAGCCCACTGATGGAAAAATCTAGGGGGCGGGGGTGAATAAACGCAAAAGGGAACGCCCCTGTCGGAACGTCCCTTCTTCCTCACTCAGCGACGAAAAAGACGGTCTAGAACCAACAGGGCAACTGCACCAATCGCGATTGCCGCAACTGGTTTTTCTTTAACGAATGTAGATACGCTGTCCAGTGCGTCGCCATAGGCTTGTGTCAGCTGTCCAGCTGCTTGCCGACCAGCACCTTCAGCTTCCAGCTTCGAATCACCAAACAGTTTCCCAACTGCGCTCTGCGCTTTGCCGGCAACCTTTTCAACAACACCTTCTACCTGTTCGCTCTTCATGATTCACCAAACCTTCGTGTGTGATTGAGTAACCCAGAATAAACCTGGGCTTGAGGCAACCTTCACGGCATTAGGGAGACTCTGGTAATGATTAGTTCAAAGTTGATGAGGCTCACAGGTGGCCAGCTATCATTAACTCGAAAACTTGAAGGAAACAGCCCCCGCTGACGGCATGCAGACGCCCTCAGCAAGACTCCATGTAGCAGCCCCATTAAGATAAGTTGGCATGTTCTGTCTTACTTCGACCGAGAATCCTGCGTGGCCAGTTAAACTTCTGAGTAGCCCAGCAGTCGCGCATAGACGTCAGTGCAGCAGTGAAAAGCTGTCCTGAATCCACTAAGCCGCAGAGAAGAACGCCACTTTAGCGGTAAGACGATCCGCCAAACCTGATAGCTCGATGCTAGCTGCCGCCACTTGGCGCGCGCCGTTGGCAGACTCAACAGTCGAACCATGAATGCGGTTGATATTTTCAGCGACCTCATCGGTCACACTACTCTGCTGCACGGAGGCGCTCGCGATCTGGGCGTTCATATGACTGATTGCGGCAACCTGCTCGCTGATCCTTGCCAATGCATGCTGCGCACTGCGGGTTTGTGTGACCGTTTGGCTCGCTAGCTCGCAACTATCGCGCATAGTTTGGGATGCCGTTTCGGTACCCAATTGCAGCGTACTGATCATCTCCCGAATTTCCTCGGTCGACTGCTGTGTACGATTGGCCAAAGAACGTACTTCGTCAGCTACCACCGCAAACCCACGCCCGTGCTCCCCAGCTCTCGCCGCCTCAATGGCAGCGTTCAAGGCGAGCAAATTGGTTTGCGAGGCGATAGCGTTGATGACGTCGATCACTGACGCGATATTTTCACTGTGTTTGGACACCTGGTTCACGGTAGCAGTGGTTTGCTCAAGCGTTACTGCCAACTGTTCAATGGCAAGCGTGGTACTTGCAACCAGCTTGTTCCCACTTCCCACTTCAGTATCAGCCAACCGGGAGGCGTCAGCTGCCTGCGCGGCATATCCAGATACTTCATTAACCGTCGCCGCCATTTGCATTATGGCTGCGGCCACCTGCTCGGCTTCGCGGGTTTGTAAGCTGGTCTGCTCATTGTTAGCCGATGATGCGGCAGACAACTGGGTGGAGGAGTGATTGACCTCTTGGGCCGCCTTACGTACTTGCTGAATAGTCTCTCCGAGATGGCCTAGCGCGTTTTTCAGGACGCCCATCACACTGCCGGGATAATCTGTGGAAATGGTCTGATTCAGATCACCAGCTGCCAGTCGCTCGATGGCCAATGCAACGTCTGTGGGCTCAGCACCCAGCGTGGATTTAACGAAGTGAATAATTACAGCCGACAACGTGATGCTCAGCAGCAAAGCAATACCTGTCGCTATAAGCATCAGCGTACTGAACTGACTGGCGGTTGCCTGCACTGCGCCCAGCTTTGCCTTGATTGATGCTTCCTCGTAGTCGATCAGTGCATTGACGCGTTTCAGCCACTCACTGTAATCCAAAGACGTTTGACGCATCAGCAGCGCCTGAGCTCCAGGTATGTCACCCGCTTGGCGCAGGGAGATTACCGCCCTGGTGGAGTTAAGGGTTTGTTGTTCGATGTCCTTGATAGCGCTCAGTAATCGAACCTCCTCGCCTGTTACGCTTGCGCCCTTGAACAACTGATCCATTGGAGCCGCCGAGTCGGAGTAGGCCTTTTCCAAGGCTGTGACCTCCGATAAGTGTTTTGCCAAATCCGTATCAGTCGTCACCAGCACAGCATCCCGAATAGCGATGGCTCGGTTATGGACACTGCCTCGAAAATTGATTGCATAGCGCTGCACCTTGGCGGCATTTTCGCTGACGTCTTCCAAGGTGGAGTCAATGAACGCAACGCGGTGAATGCCGATGGCGGTTATCAACATGAGCAGCGCCAGGATGGCTGCGAAACTAAGCCCTATGCGTGTGGCCAACGACAGCGTTTTCTTCATGGCTAGCTCGAAAATATGACCTGTACAGGCCTTTGTTGATTTGGAAGAAGCGAACGGTACTACCAGCCCATTACGCTTGATGCCTTGACGATACGTCGACGCAGAAAGGTCATCCAGTTAGCAATACACACCGCCATGATAGCGTATAGCTATCATCATGATGCGTATGTTCTGCAGTGGCCTCGCGATTTACTTAGAGCATTTTTGCGCGGCTATGGCAGTAGGAGCTAATGAGGGAGGTCGCAAAGCCAACGGTCATTAGATCGCCACGTGGGTACCCGCAAGGCAGTTGAAGGTGAACAATTTTGAAAAAGAGTGAGCTTCCAGTAAAAACCTGCCTTACCTGCGGCCTTCCCTTCACTTGGAGGAAGAAATGGACGCGCTGCTGGGAGGAGGTTCGTTATTGCTCTGAGCGCTGCCGACGCAGTAAGCCTGCTAACTGCTGAGCCAAAAGGGGGGTCAGGTTGCCGCCTTCTTGGGGTAAGGCGGCAGGGTCGGGTGTCAGGCTGTGGCCGTGCTGGACGTCGCTTCGACTTGCTCTTGAGCTCGGTCGACAAGCAGAGAGCTCAACTCGATCAGTTGCTGAATGCCCAAAGCGATGGAGCGCTGGGATGCCGCCCAAGCAGACGAGAACAGAAGCGCCGCGTCTCATTTCAGAATCATTGAGGTGAAGCGCCTACGCTTCCGCCTGGAAAAAGGGCGCAGCGCGTAATCGACACCGACTACGATATACCGCGCAATGACCACCTTCAGATCCTCAGAGACGAATTTCACATGCCACAATTACCCGCATACACTTCGGGCGCATACCACGCCTCCCCTACACCCACGATGCATCCCTGATAAACTGCCCACCATTCGCCTCGTTGACTCAGATTCCCAATGCCCCCACAAACCGCTCCCCTCTCCCGCCGCTTTTCCGTCGCACCGATGATGGATTGGACCGACCGCCACTGCCGGTTCTTCCTGCGCCTGCTCTCCAAGCACGCCCTGCTCTACACCGAGATGGTCACCACTGGCGCGATTCTCCACGGTGACCACGACCGCTTCCTGCGCCATAACGAAGCCGAGCACCCTCTGGCGCTCCAGCTCGGCGGCAGTGTCCCCGCGGACCTGGCCGCCTGTGCCCGTATGGCCGAAGCCGCCGGTTACGACGAGGTGAACCTGAACGTCGGCTGCCCGAGCGACCGGGTGCAGAACAACATGATCGGCGCGATCCTGATGGCTCACCCGGTCCTGGTGGCCGATTGCGTGAAGGCGATGCGTGATGCAGTGTCGATTCCGGTGACGGTGAAGCACCGTATCGGGATCAATGGTCGGGATAGTTACGCCGAGCTGTGTGATTTCGTCGGGACGGTGAAGGACGCCGGCTGCACCAGTTTTACCGTGCATGCGCGGATTGCGATTCTTGAGGGCTTGTCACCGAAGGAAAACCGCGACATTCCGCCGTTGCGTTATGACGTGGCGGCACAGTTGAAGCGGGACTTCCCCGAGCTGGAAATTGTGCTCAACGGCGGGATCAAGACGCTGGAGCAGTGCCATGAGCATTTGCAGACGTTTGACGGGGTGATGCTGGGCCGGGAGGCTTATCACAATCCGTATCTTCTGGCGGAGGTGGATCAGCAGTTGTTTGGCAGTGAAGCGCCGGTGATCAGCCGAGCTGAGGCGTTGGCGCAGTTGCGGCCTTATATTGCTGAGCATTTGGCGACTGGCGGGACGATGCATCACATTACGCGGCATGTGTTGGGGTTGGGCACCGGTTTCCCTGGGGCGCGCAGATTCAGGCAGTTGTTGTCGGTGGATATTCATAAGGCTGCGGATCCGTTGGCATTGCTGGATCAGGCTGGAGCTTTGTTGGAAGGGCGTTGATTGGATAGCTTGCAGGGGGTCAGTTGGTTATTGGATGAGCTGACATACTGCCATCGGGAGCAAGCTCCCTCCCACATTTGGTGCGGTGTGTGTCAGGGAAGGCCTCAGTTGGCATGAAGGCGTTATCCTACATCGGGCAGTTGGGTTGAACCTGTCGGCCGTTCTGGCCTCCTATTCAGCAGTACGGCCGGGCATTCAAACGGCTGTTTTCAGGTTGTTGCCCTCGCAAACGATCGAACGCATTTGCGCCCTTGAGCGCCTGTCGGCGCTCGGGTAATGTCATCAGACCCATAGGACAGAGCACGCCCATGACTTCCAAGCTGGAACAACTCAAGCAATTCACCACTGTCGTAGCCGATACCGGCGATTTTTCTACCCTCGCCAAGCTCAAGCCCCAAGACGCCACTACCAACCCTTCCCTGCTGCTCAAGGCCGCGTCGATTCCGGGCTATGCCAAGCTGCTGGATGAGTGTGTGCAGGACTGCAACGGCGATGTCGGCCTGGCCAGCGACCGTTTCGCGGTGGCGGTGGGTCAAGAGATCCTTAAAGTAGTACCAGGGCGCATCTCCACCGAGGTGGACGCCCGTCTGTCGTTCGACACTGACGCCGTACTCAAGCGTGCGCACCGTCTGATCGACCTGTACGACAAAGCTGGGGTTAGCCGTGACCGCGTGCTGATCAAGATCGCGTCCACCTGGGAAGGCATCCGCGCGGCGGAGAAGCTGGAAAAAGAAGGCATCCAGACCAACCTGACCCTGCTGTTCTCGTTTGCCCAGGCTGTGGCGTGCGCAGAAGCCGGCGTGTTCCTGATTTCACCGTTCGTAGGCCGTATCTACGACTGGTACAAGAAAGCCAATGGCAACGACTACACCGGCGCTGATGATCCGGGCGTGCAGTCGGTGACGCGCATCTACAACTACTACAAGGCTAATGGCTACAAGACCGTGGTGATGGGTGCGAGTTTCCGTAACCTGAGCCAGATTGAAGAGCTGGCCGGCTGTGATCGCCTGACCATCAGCCCGGACCTGCTGGAGAAGCTGGCGGCGGATGAAGGCAAGCTGGAGCGCAAGTTGTCGCCAGGGCATGCCGGGGAAGCGCGGGTACATCTGACTGAAGCGCAGTTCCGTTGGGAGTCCAACGAGGATGCAATGGCGACTGAGAAGCTGGCGGAGGGGATTCGTCAGTTTGCTCGGGACCAGGAGAAGCTTGAGGCACTGTTGTCCGCCAAGCTGTAAACGGCGGAGGCGGCAAAAAGGGCGGTACCTGTGAGGGTACCGCCCTTTTTTGTCTCAAGCCGATCTCAGTTCAACGGTGGGAGGGGGCTTGCTCCCGATAGCGGTGAGTCCGTTATGAATGTGCTGACTGACACGGCGCTATCGGGGGCAAGCCCCCTCCCACAATTGGCATGTGTTCGACAGACGGATCAGTGACGCTCGAGGGCGTTGACGAGGTCGTGGAAAGCTTCGCGGTTGGACTCGTTGAGGCCCATCAGGATCTTGTGCGCTTCCAGCACCTTGACCCGTACGACTTCCTCGGACTGGTCCTGAGACGGCAGGTCGGTGAGGCACTCCGGGCACGGAATCGGGCGATCAACGATGTTGAACACTTGGTCGAAGCCCATGGACTGCAACAGACGGGTGATGTCTTCGTGGGTGGTGACGACGGTCGGCAGCAGGCCAACCTTCTGCCGAGACAGAATGGACAACTTGGCCAACAGCCCAAGGGTGGTGCTATCGATGCTGCGGGTTTCGGTCAGATCGATCACGATCGCCGAGAAATTCAACGCCGTGAAAATCCGCTCAATCGTCGCATCCAGCGCCGAACACAAGGTCAGGCGCACTTCACCGACAAACTTCAGGACGAAGGTCCCGTCTTGCTCGGCGAATTGGATTCTTCCGGTACTCATCAAAGATTCCTGCTCAACACCAATAGGGCGATATCATCCGGCATCTCCCCTAGCGTGGCCAATCCAAAAACCTGCCGCAGGCCATCCAGGCTGCCGCCCGCCGACTTGACCTTTTGGGGCAAGGCAGCTTCTTTCTCTTTGAGTGTAGGCTCTGGAAGAAGGTCCAGGATGCCATCGGACATCAGCGTCAGGCTGAACGTCGGCGGCAGCTCGAGGATGTGGTCTTCATAGGTGGCTTCATTGAACAAGCCTACGGGCAGACCACGCCCTTCCAGGTAACGCACACTGTCGGGAGTGTATAAAACAGGCATCGGCAGGTGACCGCCGATGCTGTAGGTCAAAAGACCGGTTTCTTCATCAATCACGCCGCCCACCATCGTCACGTGCTTGCCCAGCTTGCAGCTGATCAGGCCTCGGTTGATGTGGCCCAGCACCTCGGAGGGGGTGAACTCCGGCAAGGTGCCATTGCGCTTGGATTCGAATAACAACCGTGTGGTCATGAACTTCAACAACACGGTGACAAAAGCAGAGGAAGCTCCATGGCCGGAGACATCGGCCAGGTAGAACGCGACACGACGCTCGTCTACGCGGAAATAATCGACAAAATCGCCCGACAGGTACAACGACGGGATGATCTGGTGAGCAAACTGGAATTCGTCGATGCTCCAGGGGCTGACCGGCAGCATGTTCATCTGCACCTGGCGACCGGCGTTCTGGTCTTCCTGGAGCAGGTTAAGGCTGGCTTCGAGTTCGCGGTTGGCGGTTTCGAGCTTTTCGCGGTAGCGCTGGTTCTCTACCAGCAGGCGCGCACGATCCAAGGCGCGGCGCACAGAGTGCTCCAGTACCGCCAGGTCTTCGAGGGGCTTGATCAGGTAGTCGGCAGCGCCCAGACGCAACGCCTCGACGGCATCGTTCATGACGCCCGCACCGGACACGACAATCACCGGCGTCTGCGGGGCAAGCTCAGTCACCTGGCGAATCAGCTCCAGGCCGCCCATCTGGGGCATGCGCAGGTCGCAGATCACGAGGTCGGGCTGGTCGCGCTCGAATACCTGGAGACCCTGTTGGCCATTACTGGCCTGCAGGACGCTGAAGCCACTGTCTTCCAAATAGGCCGCAAGGCTCGCGCGCACTACTTCGTCGTCATCGATTATCAGCAGCGTGGCACTGGTTTTTTGCATGTGGGCAAACGGCGCCAGAATTAGGTTGGCGTAGGCGGCTCGGCAATGGCCGGACTCACGTACTGGATTCGCTTTCTAGCCTCTCTGTCCTACAACGCAATGGGATTTTTCCCATGCACAACCGTAAAGCAGAGGTGCCCTTCTAAGGCGCAGACGGTACTCCCATCCGCCAGGGGTTTCAAGCTCATGCCGATGGTCGCCGGGCGTCTTTACATCGCAAATCACCCGGAGTTATAAGAACAGCCAAGACCACAACACAAAGTAAGGATGGAACCGATGAGCGAACACGAGCGCGACTACGCCGAAAAACGCGATTTCATCCGCATGCGGGTGGATGCCGAAGTATCGTTGCTCCACGAAGGCCAGGAGTTTGCCGGGGTTTGTGTGGACCTTTCCAGCTCCGGGATGCAGGTGCAGGCACCGCGCCAGTTCACCGTGGGGGACCTGCTCACCGTGCGCATTGATTCAGAGCACGCGGCGCTCAAGGGCCTGGAGGCTGACACGGAAGTGGTCTGGACCAAAACGGCGAGCGACGAGCAACAACTGGGACTTAAGATCCTGAAAATGCGCTGAAACCCGCGCACAAAAAAGGCGACCGCCAAGTCGCCTTTTTTTCATTTCAAAACATCACAGCTTAAAAGTCGTCGACGACCTTGCCGTCCTTGACCTTGAACTCGCGGTTCTGCAGGTAAGCATTGCGGATAAAGGTGTACTTGTCGCCGGTGATCAGCTTCTCGCTGTCGAGCAGGCTGGCACGGGTGTCAACGATGTTCAGGCCCATGGTGCTGTTGCGCCAGCCGATATCGTTCATATAGCGGTACGGTTGGGTGTAGCTGTCCACGTATTTGGACGGCGCGTCACGCAAGGTGCTCGGGCCCAGCAGCGGGATCATCACGTAGGGACCGCTGCCCACGCCCCAGTAACCCAGGGTCTGGCCGAAGTCTTCATCACTGCGTTGCAGCCCCATTTTGGTGCCGACGTCGATAAAGCCCAGCACGCCGAATGTGGTATTAACCAGCAAGCGCGCAGTGTCGACCCCGGCATTGTGGGGTTTGAGCTGCAGCACGTTGTTGGCCAGGTTGCCGACATCGCCGATATTGCGCAAGAAGTTGTGGATACCGTCTTCGACAAATTGCGGAGTGATCCACTGATAGCCTTGGGCCAATGGCTTGAGGGCGTAGGTATCAACGGTGTCGTTGAAGGTGAAGATCGGGCGGTTGACGCTTTCCCATGGATCATCTTCCGATGCAGCCTGTGCAGCGAAAGGCGCCAGCAGGACAGTGGCACACACCGACAGCTGAGCGAAGTAGTGGCTCCAGCGCATAGCTTTTGCTCCTTGAATGGTCTGTCATGGGCGCTATGCCCTGAATAAGGCCGTCAGTATATGACGGAAGTGTCCAATTAGGCAGCTTCTAGGAATCGTCCTAACACAAATGGACAATTTTCCTACAATTAACCCGCCTGTCATCTACTTGTCATCCTGCCCCGATAGCGTCACAGCTATTTCAGGGATGTCGACATGCCTCACGCCGAGATAGCCATCGCCAACGCGCCCGCCTTGACTGCCGTTCTGTTTGGCCTGAGTGGTTGCCTGGTGGACTTTGGTTCCCAGGCGCGCACCGATTCACCCTCCCTGCACTCCCAAGCCACACCCGGCGCCCTGAAAATCCTGCGCAGCCTCAAGGAACAAGGCATCCCCTGTGCCTGGCTGGATGAACTGCCGCCTTCGGTGACCACACCACTGGCCGCCGTACTGCCCGGCTGGCTCAAGGCCGCATCCCCCTCATCGATCCGCTGGCCCGCCCCTCATGCGTGCTGGCAAGCCTTGATGGAACTCAACATTGAACGCCTGGAAGGTTGCGTACTGGTCAGCGGCGAACCACGCTTGCTGCAATCGGGGTTGAATGCCGGTTTGTGGACCATTGGCCTGGCGTCCTGTGGTTCGCTGTGCGGCCTGGCGCCTGAGCAGTGGCAGGCGCTGAGCGACAAGGAACGCGAGCACAAGCGCGGCAAAGCCACCGTTGAGCTCTATGGGCTGGGGGTACACTCGGTGATCGATCACCTCGGGGAACTCGGCACCTGCCTGGCCGACATCAGCCTGCGCCAGCTCAAAGGCGAGAAGCCCTGATCAAGATCATGCACAGTCGGCGCCCGTGGATTAATCTACAGGTCACCCCGTAGACCTTTCACGGCGTGCCGTGGTCTATGCCAGTGCCTATCGATAAAAGGAAGAACGTCATGCCTGATCGCAAAAAACTGGAAGAACAGGTCGAGATCCTGCGCGGGCAGCTGGAACAGGAACCCCCGCTGTCGGAAGAAAAACGTGAAGCGCTGCAAGCCTTGATTGCCAAGTTTGAATTGCAACTTGAACTTGAACCGGCCACTCAGACGCCGAGTATTTCCGACGATGTGAGTCAAGCTGCCATAGAGTTCGACGCTGAGCACCCGGTGATTTCCGGGACACTGCGCAATATCATGATCACCTTGGGCAACATGGGGATCTGACCCGAACCCAAGCCAGGCGCAGAACCAAAAGGTAGGAGAGGGCCTGCCCCCTCCCACCTTTGTTTACTGACGGGCCAGGCGCACGTTCTGGAACGCCACATCCTCAGTACTGCGGTAAGGATTGATATCCAACCCACCCCGCCGCACATAGCGCGCATACACCGTCAACTTCTCCGGCTTCAGCAAACGCTGCAGGTCGAGGAAAATGCGCTCCACGCACTGTTCATGGAAATCCGAGTGCTGGCGAAAGCTCACCAGGTATTCCAGCAAACTCCCGTGATCCAACGCCGCACCGCGGTACTCCACCACAACGCTGCCCCAGTCGGGCTGGCTGGTGACCGGGCAGTTGGACTTGAGCAGGTGGCTGTGCACGCTCTCCTCGACAATGCGCGAGTCATCGCAACGCAGCAGCTCCGGGCGTGGGTGTTCGTAGTTGCTGACACTGATATCCAGATCATCAATGCACACGCCCGGCAACGCCATCACGCCTTCGGCCTCAATGTCGGCCAAGCTGCGGATACGCACGGTAACAGGCTTGCCGGCGGCGGCACTGAGGTCGGTACGCAGGGTCGCTTCCAGGCTTTGCACATCGGCAAACGCGGTCTGGTTGAGCGAGTTGAGATACAGCTTGAACGACTTGGACTCGATGATGTTCGGCGAGTCGGCCGGGATGCTGAACTCACCGATGGCCACCACCGGCTTGCCCGACGGCAGCAACCAGGACAACTCGAAGCAGTTCCAGAAGTCCACGCCCTTGTACGGCAGGGTCTCGGCGCTCAGGCCCAGCTCGGTCCATTTGGCGGCGCGTGGAATCGGGAACAGCAACGAAGGGGTGTAGGTGGAGATGTATTCACTGGACTTGCCCAGCGGCGAATGTTCGGCTGCGGGATGCATGGCGGAAACCTGGCTAAATAAACCGCGCCAGTCTACCAGCCTTTGCCACCGCCCTTAAGAAACGCCTTACTCAACGGTCAGCTTGCCGACCATGCCCGCCTGGTAATGACCGGGGAGGTTGCAGGCAAACTCCAGGCCGGTGGCCTTGGTGAACGTCCAGGTCAGCTCAGCGGTCTTGCCGGGCTCCACCAATACGCTGTTGGGATCGTCGTGCTTCATGCCGCCCATTTCACCGTGGCCCATGGCACTGTGATCCATCTTGCCCATCCCCGTGGAGGTGAGCATGCCGCTGGCCTGCATCTGCAACATTTCCTTCTGGTGTTCGGCATGCATCGCCGCGTCACCGAGGTTGAATTCATGCAACAACTGACCTTTGTTGATCAGTACAAAGCGCACCGTCTCACCGGCCTTGACGTCCAGGGACTTGGGCGAAAAGGAAATATCCTGCAGCGTCACTTCCACAGTACGCGTGGCCTTTTCAGTCGGTGCCGGCTGGCCGAACGCGTAGGTATGGGCCGCATCCGCCATGGCATCGAAACTCAACGCCAACAGGCAGCCCGCCAACAACAGGGGTGTACGCAATGCCATCTCGATTCTCCAAAAAGTGTGCAATCTGCTTGGACAGCACTCTAAGAGTGCGCCGCTGCCAGCCAACTGACTGCTAGATTACAACTTTGTCAGGTTGCGCCCTTCCCCTGGCACCCAAGGTATAAAGCCCCTCGTTAACTGTTGCCAAGAGCCGCCCATGAAATTGCTGATCGTCGAAGACCAACCGAAAACCGGCCACTATCTGCGCCAAGGGCTGGCCGAGGCTGGTTTCACCACCGAACTGGTGGCCGACGGCACCAGCGGCCAGCACCTGGCGCTGACCGGCGATTATGACCTGTTGATCCTGGATGTGATGCTGCCCGGTCGCGACGGTTGGCAAATCCTGCAAGCGGTGCGCAGTGCCGGCCTGGAGATCCCGGTGCTGTTTCTGACCGCCCGGGATGCCGTGGAAGATCGCGTGCATGGCCTGGAACTGGGCGCCGACGATTACCTGGTCAAGCCCTTCGCCTTCTCCGAACTGCTGGCGCGTATACGCAGCCTGTTGCGCCGTGGCAGCAGCACGCCGCAGGAAACCGCCCTGCAACTGGCCGACCTGCGCCTGGACCTGATCCGCCGCCGCGTCGAACGGGACGGCCAGCGCATCGACCTCACCGCCAAAGAGTTCTCCCTGCTGGAACTGCTGCTGCGCCGCCAGGGCGAAGTACTGCCCAAGTCGCTGATTGCCTCCCAGGTGTGGGACATGAATTTCGACAGTGACACCAACATCATCGAAGTCGCGATCCGGCGTCTGCGCCTGAAAGTCGACGATCCCTTCCCCACCCAACTGATCCATACCGTGCGCGGCATGGGTTATGTACTGGAGGAGCGGAGCCATTGATCCAGCGTCTGTCCCTGGCCAGCCGCCTGGCCCTGCTGTTTGCAGCGTGCACTGCGGTGGTCTCGTTGCTTGCGGGCGTACTCTTTAACCGCGCCAGCGAGGCGCACTTCATTGAATTGGACCAGCAGCAACTCGACAGCCAGTTGGTAGCGCTGCGCAGTACCTTGCAGGGGGTCAACTCGCCTGCGTTGTTTGCCCAGCGCGAGCAACAGTTGCGCGTGGAGCTCAATCGCCAGCCCGAACTCGCCCTGCGCATAACCGCAGGCGGCCAGCGTTGGCTTGATGATGCGCCCGGCGTCACACTGCCCGAGGGCCCTGGACTGCATAGCCTGCAAAACGCCGGGACCGACTACCGCGTCTACAACGTGCCGCTGATGGCGGGCCAACCCGACTCGCCGCAACTCAGCCTGGTGCTCGACATCACCCACCACCAGCACTTCCTGCAACGCATGCAGCATTTGATCTGGCTCACCGTCGGTCTCTCCGCCCTCGCCACCGCCGTGCTCGGTGCCTGGGCTGCACGCAGTGGCTTGCGCCCGTTGCGGCGCATGGGCGAAGTGGCTGCCGGTGTTTCGGCCCACTCCTTGACCCAGCGTCTGCCTCAACAGCAAATGCCGGCGGAATTGGCCGAACTGGCCCAGGCCTTCAATGCCATGCTGGGGCGTTTGGACGATGCATTCCAACGCCTGTCGGCCTTCTCCGCCGACATTGCCCATGAACTGCGCACGCCTCTGTCGAACCTCTTGACCCAGACCCAAGTCATCCTGACCCAACCGCGCCCCTTGGAGGATTACCGCGAAGCGCTGCACAGCAACCTGGAAGAGCTGCAATGGATGGCGCAGTTGGTGAATGACATGCTGTACCTGGCCAAGGCGGACCACGGCTTGCTGATACCCAAGTGCGAGCCGTTGGCGCTGGCGAATGAAGTGGAGGCGTTGCTGGAGTTTTTCGCGTTGCTGGCAGAAGACGCACAGGTCTCGCTGGTACGCGAAGGCAGCGCGCAAACAGCCGGCGATCGCGGCATGCTGCGCCGAGCCCTGTCGAACCTGCTGGATAACGCCCTCAGGTTTACCCCGGCCGGCGGCCAAGTGCGCGTGCGGATGGTTGAAGGCGTACGGGGCGTGACAGTGACGGTAGAAAACAGCGGGGAAGGTATTCCAGCGGACGTGCTACCGAGGTTGTTCGACCGATTCTACCGCGCGGACCCGGCGCGCCATGAAGGCAGCAGCGAGCATGCAGGACTGGGGTTGGCGATTACCCAGTCGATTGTGCGGGCCCATGGTGGGAGGATTTTTTGTGAATCCGGGGCGGGGTGGACAAGGTTTGTGATTGAGTTGCCGAAGGTAAATTGATGCAAGCCGGGCCGGCCCTATCGGGGGCAAGCCCCCTCCCACACTGTGATCTGTGAATACATTCAAATGTGGGAGGGGCTTGCCCCCGATAGCGGACTTAAAGACTACGAATACCTAAGGGCATGCGCCGGCTCAATCTTCGCCGCCCGATACGCCGGGTAAATCGTCGCCAGGAAGCTCAACACAAACCCGGCCGTACAAATCAGCACCACATCTCCACCTTGCAATTCCGAAGGCAGGTTGCTGACGAAGTACACGTCCGAACTGAAGATATGCTGCCCGCTCACCCGCTCCAGCCAGCCCACCAGTTCACTCACGTTCAGCGCGGCAATCACGCCCAGCACGCCGCCGATCAGGGTGCCGACAATGCCGATCACCGTGCCCTGGACCATGAAGATCGCCATGATCTGCCGTGGCGTGGCGCCGATGGTACGCAGGATCGCGATGTCCGCGCCCTTGTCGTTCACCACCATGATCAGCGTGGCGATAATGTTGAACGCCGCGACGGCGACGATCATCAGCAACAACAGGCCGATCATGGTCTTTTCCATCTTCATCGCGCTGAACAGGCTGCCCTGGGTGTGGGTCCAGTCATCGGGCTTGTAGCCTGCACCCAGGCTGGCGGCGATGTCCGCCGAGACCTTGGGCGCTGCGTACAGGTCTTTCAACGCCAGGCGCACGCTCTGCACCTGGTTCGGTTGCCAGTGCTGTATCTCGGCGGCGTCAGCCATGTGGATCAGGGCCATGGAGCCATCCAGCTCGGCGCCGACCTTGAAGATACCCACTACGTTCAGACGCTGCATGCGCGGGGTGATCCCCCCCGGCGCGCTGCTGATTTCCGGGACGATCAGGGTCAGTTTGTCACCCACATTCAGGCGAAAACGCCGGGCAGTGATTTCGCCGACCACCACGCCGAACTCGCCAGGCTTCAGGTCTTCCAGTTTGCCCTGCACGATATGCTGGGCCACGATCGACACCTTGCCTTCCTGGGCCGGGTCGACGCCGCTGATCTCGATCGGCTGCATCGCGCCCTTGTAGGAGAACATGCCGTCCATCTGCGTGAACGGTACGGCGGCAGTCACTTGCGGATTCTTCATCGCCGCAGCGGCCACCGGCTGCCAATCATCGATCGGGTTCACCCCGACGATGGTGGCGTGGGGCACCATGCCAAGGATGCGCGAGCTCATTTCGCGCTGGAAGCCGTTCATCACCGACAGCACCACGATCATCGCCAGCACGCCCAGGGCGAGGCCGATCATCGAGGTCATCGAGATAAACGAAACAAAACGGTTGCGGCGCTTGGCGCGGGTATAGCGCGTGCCGATGAAAATCGATAACGGTCTGAACATTCGCGGGCACCGTTGGAAAAATAGAAAACCCGGCGTCAGGCACCGGGCTTGAAACAGGTCAGATGGCGACCAGATGACCTTCCTGCAGATGCAGTACGCGGTCCATCTGGCGGGCCATGCTCATGTCATGGGTCACCACCAGGAACGCGGTGCGCATCTGGGTGCTCAGTTCCAGCATCAAGTCCTTGATGCCCTGGGCGGTGTGAGAGTCGAGGTTGCCGGTGGGCTCGTCGAGCATCACCAGCCCCGGGTTGTTCACCAGGGCACGGGCAATCGCCACACGCTGGCGCTCACCGCCGGACAGTTCGGCCGGTTTGTGCTCCAGGCGATGGCCGAGGCCGACGCGCTCGAGCAACGCCTTGGCACGCTGACGCGCTTCCGGGATCGCGGTCTTGCCGATCAACAGCGGCATGCACACGTTTTCCAGGGCGGTGAATTCCGGCAACAGGTGGTGGAACTGGTACACAAAGCCCAACGAGCGGTTGCGCAACTGGCCACGGGCCTTTTCATTCAAGGCCGACAGTTCTTCACCGGCCAGCCATACACTGCCCTGGGACGGCGTATCAAGGCCGCCCAACAGGTTGAGCAAGGTACTTTTGCCGGAACCGGAACTGCCGACGATCGCCACGCGCTCGCCGGGATGAAGTTCCAGTTGCAGGTTGGACAGCACCACAACCGACTCCGGGCCTTCCTCGTAGGATTTGCCCAGGTTGCGGCAGCTCAGGATTGCTTTTTCACTCATGCCCGATTCACTCATAACGTAAGGCCTGTGCTGGCTGGGTACGTGCCGCGCGCCAGGCTGGATACAGGGTGGCAAGGAAACTCAGGACCAACGCGGCGCCGCCCACCATCAGCACGTCCTGGGCTTGCACCTGGGACGGCAGGTAATCGATGAAGTAGACGTCGGCGTTGAGGAACTTGTGGCCGATCACCTTTTCAAGCAAGGCGATGGCGGCACTGACGTTCAGCGCGGCCAAAATGCCTACCGCGGTACCGATCAAGGTGCCGACCACGCCAATCACGGTGCCCTGCACCATGAAGATCGCCATGATCTGCCCCGGCGTGGCGCCCAGGGTGCGCAGGATGGCGATGTCGCCTTTCTTGTCATTCACCACCATCACCAGGGTGGAGATGATGTTGAAGGCGGCAACGGCGACGATCAGCAGCAACAGCAGGCCGATCATGGCTTTTTCCATGCGGATGGCCTGGTACAGGTTGCCGTGGGTGCGGGTCCAGTCGCGGGCGTAGTACTGGCTTTCACCCAGGTGCTGGGCGATTTCCCAGGCGCCGCGCGGGGCATCGAACAGGTCGTTGAACTTCAAGCGCAGGCCCTGCACCTGGTCCGGCTGCCAGCGATGCAGGCGGGCCAGGTCGGTGAGGTTGGTCAGGCCGAGGTAGCCGTCGATCTCGCCGGCGCCGACGTGGAAGGTACCGACCACGGTAAAGCGCTTCATGCGCGGGAACATGCCGGCCGGCGTCACGGTGACTTCCGGGGCGACGAAGGTCAGCTTGTCGCCGATGCCCACGCCGAGTTTGGCCGCTGCCTTGTCACCGATGACAATGCCAAAACTGCCGGGGGCCAGATCGTCGAGTTTGCCCTGCAACATGAACTTATCGATGATCGAGACGTTGCGTTCCTGGGCCGGGTCGATGGCATTGAGCAGGATCTTCTGCACCTTGCCGTCATTGGTCAGCAGCCCCTGCATCTGGGTAAACGGCGCGACGGCCACTACCTTGGGGTTCTGCTTGACCTTGGCGGCCAGGCTTTGCCAGTCGCTGATGGGCGCATCGCCCTCGATGGTCGCGTGGGGCACCATGCCCAGCACGCGGGTGCGCATCTCATGATCGAAGCCGTTCATCACCGACAGCACCACAATCATCACGACCACGCCAAGGGCGAGACCGATCATCGAGGTCAAGGAAATGAACGACACAAAATGATTGCGACGCTTTGCACGGGTATAACGCGTGCCAATAAATACGAAGAGAGGTCTGAACATGTCGGGGCTTGTTCGGAGGAAAAGAAGACGTCCCGGTGGCGGGGTCTGGTAAGCAGCTTTACACTCAGACCATTACCGTTACCTGGGGTTCGCCATGTCGACATTAGATGAAGAAGAGCGCCGCGAATACTACCGTATCGACGACATGATCGCACTCCAAATCAAAAGCCTGTCTGCCCCCGAAGCGGCGAGCAAGGAAGTGTTGCTGGATGATTCACCGCTGTTCAATCTGCTCAGTGAACTGCACCTGAGCGAATTTGAAGCCCAGCACCTGCTGCGCCAGCTCAGCGAGAAGGATCGCACCCTCGTCGCCTTTCTCCGCGTGCAGAACAAACGCCTGGATTTGCTCAGCCAAATCATGGCCCGCGGCCTGCTGGATGAGGTCGGCGCCCCGCAGCCGGTGATCATTTCCGAGGGCGGCATCGATTTCCAACACCCCTCCCCCCTGACGGTGGGTGCGAACCTGGCGGTCAAGCTGGTGCTGATGCCCCAGGCGCTCGGCCTGCTGCTGCGCGCGCGGGTCACCCATTGCGATCCCAAGGGCACGGGCTTTGACATCGGCACGGAATTCGCAGCCATGACCGATGCCCAACGCCAGCTGCTGGCACGCTACATCCTGCAGAAACAGGCGCAGGAACGGCGCCTGGCGCGGGAACAGAGCGACGCCCAGGACACCTGAATTCGTATTTACCCCGCCAGACAACCTGGCGTAAAGGAGCAACTGTGACCCTGATCTACGGCCACCGCGGTGCCAAAGGCGAAGCACCGGAAAACACCCTGACCAGCTTCCAGGAGTGTCTCAAGCACGGTGTACGCCGTTGCGAACTGGATTTGCACCTGTCCATGGACGGCGAGCTGATGGTCATCCACGACCCGACCCTCAAGCGCACCGCCGACCGACGCGGCAAAGTCGTCGAGTATTCGGCGGCAGACCTGGTCAAGATGGACGCGCGCAAGGGCGGCCCGGGCTGGGTCAAGCCTTGCCCGATTCCGCGCCTGGAAGAGCTGTTCGAACAGTGCGACTTCGATCACTGGCAACTGGAAGTCAAAAGCGCCTCGCGCACCCGCGCCGCGACCACCGTGCTGGCCATCCGTGAGATGGCCGTGCGTTTCGGCCTGATGGACAAGGTCACCGTGACCTCAAGCTCGCGGGAAGTGTTGAAAGCAGCGGTTGAACTCACCCCCGACCTGTCACGCGGACTGGTCGCCGAATATGCCTGGCTCGACCCGTTGAAGGTCGCGCAGAACTATGGTTGTGAGATTCTGGCGTTGAACTGGACGTTGTGCACCCCCGAACGTCTGGAAAAAGCCCAGCGCCAGGGCCTGCACGTGTCCGTGTGGACGGTCAACGAACCTGCGCTGATGCGCAGGCTCGCCGACTTCGGCGTAGATAGCCTGATTACAGACTTTCCCGGTTTGGCCACTGCCACCCTCGAGAATTACTGAAATCGGTCTCCCCGGCCGGCTCAGGCCACCGGCCGGAGCCGCTCAAAAAAGCCGGTTGAGGCCGTCGTAGGCCGCTACCCGATAGGCTTCGGCCATGGTCGGGTAGTTGAACGTGGTGTTCACAAAATACTTGAGGGTATTTTGCTCACCCGGCTGGTTCATGATCGCCTGGCCGATGTGCACGATCTCAGAGGCCTGGTAGCCGAAGCAATGCACGCCGAGGACTTCCAGGGTTTCGCGGTGGAACAGAATCTTCAGCATGCCTTGCGGCTCACCGGCGATCTGCGCACGCGCCATGCTCTTGAAGAACGCCTTACCCACTTCGTAAGGCACCTTGGCCTTGGTCAGTTCGTGCTCGTTCTTGCCGATCGAGCTGATCTCGGGAATCGTGTAGATCCCGGTGGGCACGTCGTTCACATAACGCCAGCTGCCGTTGTCGACGATGCTGCCAGCGGCCGAACGGCCCTGGTCATGCGCCGCACTGGCCAGGCTTGGCCAGCCGATCACGTCACCGGCACCGTAGATGTTGGTCACGCAGGTGCGGTAGTTCTCGTCGACTTCGATCTGGCCACGGTTGTTGACCTTGACCCCGATGTTTTCCATGCCCAGCTTGTCGGTGTTGCCGGTACGGCCGTTGCACCACAACAAGGCGTCGGCCTTGATCTTCTTGCCGGACTTGAGGTGCAGGATCACGCCGTTGTCCAGGCCTTCGACCCGCTCGTATTCTTCGTTGTGACGCACGGTGATGTTGTTGTTGCTGAAGTGGTAACTCAACGCCTGGGAAATTTCCGAGTCGAGGAAGCTCAGCAACTGGTCGCGGTTGTCCACCAGTTCCACCAGTACACCCAGGCCGCTGAAGATCGAGGCGTATTCACAGCCGATCACACCGGCGCCGTAGATGATCAGTTTGCGCGGGGTATGGCCCAGGCTGAGGATGGTGTCGCTATCGTAGATGCGCGGGTGGTGGAAATCGATATCCGCCGGGCGATATGGGCGCGAACCGGTGGCGATGATGATGTGCTTGGCCACCAGCGTCTCGACCACGCCGTTGGCGCACACCACTTCGACGGTTTGCTCGTCGGCGAAGCTGCCGGTGCCGAAGAACAGGTCGACACGGTTACGGGCGTAGTACCCGGTACGCGAAGCGACTTGCTTGGAGATGACCTTCTCGGCGCTTTTCAGCACGTCCGGGAACGAGAACCAGCGCGGCTCACCAATCGCCCGGAACATCGGGTTGGTGTTGAACTGCATGATCTGGCGCACCGAGTGACGCAAAGCCTTGGACGGGATGGTACCCAGGTGGGTGCAGTTACCGCCGACCTGGCGACGGCTATCGACCATCGCCACCTTGCGCCCTGCCTTCGCGGCGTTCATCGCCGCACCTTCTCCAGCCGGGCCGGAACCCAGTACCACCACGTCGTAGTTGTAGACAGCCATGCGTACTCCTCAGAACAGGCCAGGCGCACGGTTGGGCGCCTGGCTAAATCATGCCGCGGCCAGCGGTCATGAAGGACAATTTGGCTCAAGTGTGTGAGCCGGGGCACAGTCTATATAAGGCTCAACGCCGCGCACATTAACCCTTGGTCGCGTCGTAGGCCAGTTTTGCCATACTACATGACGCAAATCAGCGCCGATTTCAGGATGAGCCATTATGCGACAACTATTTTTTTGTTTGATGCTGATGGTGTCGATCACAGCGCACGCCAATGAAGCGGAGCGACTCAAGCAAGCGGGCTTCCCGGCGCAGGTTGAGGGACTGACGCTGAAAAACCAGGCGGTGTTCAACTATCTCTGGGCGGATGTTTACGCCGCCGGACTGTATGCCTCTGCGGATGTGAGCGCCAGACAGGCCTGGGCACAACAAAAGGATCTGCGCCTGGTGCTGTATTACTTTCGCAACATCGACCGCAAGGATGTGATCAAGGCCGCCACGGCGACGTTGGAGCGCCAGCAAACCAGTGCTCGATTGAAGCCCGAGTTGGATCAGCTGCATGCGCGCTTTCACAATATCCGTAACGGGGATCGTTATGCCCTGGATTTTCGGCCAGGTCGTGGCCTGAATTTGGAGATCAATGGGCAGGTGGTGTTCAGCAGCAGCAATGACGCGCTGGCAAGCGCCTACCTGGGCATCTGGCTGGCGCCCAAGGGTTTGTCTGATGAGTTGCGCGGCAAACTGCTGAAATGAAAATGGCCCACCAGTGAGGCATGCATCCACTGAACGACCGCTATCGGGGGCAGGCCCCTCACACCTTTCGACGTGTGAATACATTCAAATGTGGGAAGGAGCTTGCTCCCGATGAGGCCCTGATCGACAACACAAAACCTGCTGCCATAAAAAAGCCCCGAACCAGTCGGGGCTTTTTCATTCAACGCAGATGCTTAGCGCGGAAACGCTGGCGGGTTAACCCCAGCCATGTCTTCCATCACGCGAACCACCTGGCAGCTGTAGCCGAACTCGTTGTCGTACCAGACGTACAGTACAACGCGGTTGTCCTGGGTAATGGTCGCTTCCGCGTCCACCACACCGGCGTGGCGCGAGCCAACGAAGTCGGTGGAAACCACTTCCTGGGAATTGACGAAGTCGATTTGCTTATGCAGGTCGGAGTGCAGCGCCATATAGCGCAGGTACTCGTTCATCTCTTCACGGGTAGCGGCTTTCTCAAGGTTCAGGTTGAGAATGGCCATCGACACGTTCGGCGTCGGCACACGGATCGCGTTACCGGTCAGCTTGCCGGCCAGCTCAGGCAGGGCCTTGGCAGCGGCGGTGGCAGCACCGGTCTCGGTGATGACCATGTTCAGCGCGGCGCTGCGGCCACGGCGATCACCCTTGTGGAAGTTGTCGATCAGGTTCTGGTCGTTGGTGTACGAGTGAACGGTTTCAACGTGGCCGTTAACGATGCCGAACTTGTCATTCACAGCCTTGAGCACCGGCACGATGGCGTTGGTGGTGCAGGAAGCGGCGGACACGATCTTGTCGTCAGCGGTAATTTCGCCGTGGTTGATACCGTGCACGATGTTCTTGAGCTTGCCTTTGCCAGGCGCGGTCAGCACGACACGATCGATACCCGGGCACGTCAGGTGCTGGCCCAGGCCTTCGGCATCACGCCATACACCGGTGTTGTCCACCAGCAGGGCGTCCTTGATGCCGTACTGGGTGTAATCCACCTCGGTCGGGTTCTTCGCGTAGATCACCTGGATCAGGTTACCGTTGGCGGTGATGGTGTTGTTTTCTTCGTCGATGGTGATGGTGCCGTTGAACGAACCGTGTACCGAATCACGGCGCAGCAGGCTGGCGCGTTTGGTCAGGTCGTTCTCGGCGCCTTTGCGCACCACGATGGCACGCAGGCGCAGGCCGTCGCCGCCACCGGTTTTTTCGATCAGGATGCGCGCCAGCAGGCGGCCGATACGACCGAAGCCGTACAGGACAACGTCGGTGCCTTTGCGGGCAGCGGCGTTTTGCTGGCCAACCACATCGGCCATTTCTTCACGCACGAACTGCTCGGCGGTACGGCCGGCGCCTTCCTTGCGGAATTTGTAGGCCAGCTTGCCCAGGTCTACCGAAGCCGCGCCGAGCTTGAGCTCGCTCATGGCCTTGAGCAGGGGGAATGTTTCGTGGACGGAGAGTTCGCTGTCGTCGGCAGAACGATGGCGAGCAAAGCGATGCGCCTTGAGAATCGCGATGACTGATTGGTTGATCAGGCTGCGGCCATAGATCGAGCTCACCACATTGTTATTGCGGTACAGCTGACCGATAAGCGGGATCATCGCTTCTGCGAGTGCTTCACGGTCGATCCATTCACCAAGACACTGGTCGGGCTTCTGAGTCACGGGAACCTTCCACATGTAGGGGCTGAAAAAAGGGGCTACATTATGTCGTCCGACCGCCCGTTGAGCAATGCGCCAACCCCAACAAAAAGCCCTTGCAAAAAAATACCACCCCGCTAGAGGCCAGGAAACACGCGGGTTTCAGAAGGCCACCAATGGCGCAGCGCCGCCAACTTGTCCGTAACTCTCCGAAACATCCGTGCAAAACGGCACTACATAATGAGTCAAAAGGCCGCTTTGTTTGTCTTAGCCACTACATTTCCTACAAACCGTAATAGGCTCAGTCAGCAACTGACAGGCGGCACCTCGGGCCGTTACAATTACCGACTTTGTCGCAACGCTTGGAGCTCAACCTTCCGTGCCCGTTCTGCGTCTACCGCTTCTCCCTGCCGCGGCAGGTAAACAGCACTGGGGCAACCTGCCCGGTGCAGCCCTGAGCCTGGCCATTGCCGAGGCTGCCAGCGCAGCCAAGCGCTTTACCCTGCTGCTCACCGCCGACAGCCAAAGCGCCGAACGGTTGGAGCAGGAGCTGAGCTTCTTCGCCCCCGATTTGCCAGTGCTGCATTTTCCAGACTGGGAAACCCTGCCCTACGACCTGTTCTCGCCGCACCAGGACATCATCTCCCAGCGTATCGCCAGCCTGTACCGCCTGCCGGAACTGGCCCACGGCGTGTTGGTGGTGCCGATCACCACCGCCCTGCACCGCCTGGCGCCGACCAAGTTCCTGCTGGGCAGCAGCCTGGTGCTGGATATCGGCCAGAAGCTCGACGTGGAGCAGATGCGCACGCGCCTGGAAGCCAGCGGCTACCGCTGCGTCGACACGGTGTATGAGCACGGTGAATTCGCCGTGCGCGGCGCGCTGATCGACCTGTTCCCGATGGGCAGCAAGTTGCCGTACCGCATCGACCTGTTCGATGACGAAATCGAGACCCTGCGCACCTTCGATCCGGAAAACCAGCGGTCCATCGACAAGGTCGAGTCGATCAAGCTGCTGCCGGCACGGGAATTCCCGCTGCAAAAGGACGCAGTCACGCGCTTCAAGGCACGCTTCCGGGAACGCTTCGATGTGGACTTCCGCCGCTGCCCGATCTTCCAGGACTTGAGCAGCGGGATTACCCCGGCGGGCATCGAGTACTACCTGCCGCTGTTCTTCGACGAAACCTCGACCCTGTTCGACTACCTGCCCCAGGACACACAAGTGTTCTCGCTGCCGGGCATCGAGCAAGCCGCAGAAAACTTCTGGAACGACGTGCGCAACCGCTATGAAGAGCGCCGCGTCGATCCCTCCCGTCCTCTATTGCCGCCCGCCGAGCTGTTCCTGCCGGTGGAAGACTGCTTCGCCCGCCTGAAAAACTGGCCGCGCGTGGTCGCCAGCCAGCAGGATGTGGACGCCGGCAGCGGCCGCGAACGTTTCCCTGCGGCGACGCTGCCGGACCTGGCAATCCAGGCCAAAGCCACGCAACCACTGGAAGCACTCTCGAACTTCCTCGGCGACTTCCCCGGCCGCGTGCTGTTCACCGCCGAGTCCGCCGGGCGCCGTGAAGTGCTGCTGGAACTGCTGGAACGCCTGAAGCTGCGGCCGAAAACCGTCGACAGCTGGCCGGATTTTGTCGCCAGCAAAGAGCGCCTGGCGATCACCATCGCACCATTGGACGAGGGCCTGCTGCTGGATGACCCGGCCTTGGCCCTGATCGCCGAGAGCCCACTGTTCGGCCAGCGCGTGATGCAACGTCGTCGCCGTGAAAAACGCGCCGACGCCAACAACGACGCGGTGATCAAAAACCTCACGGAACTGCGCGAAGGCGCGCCGGTGGTGCATATCGACCACGGCGTCGGCCGCTACCTCGGCCTGCAGACCCTGGAGATCGACAACCAGGCCGCCGAATTCCTCACCATGGAATACGCCGAGGGCGCCAAGCTCTACGTGCCAGTGGCGAACCTGCACTTGATCGCCCGCTACACCGGCAGCGACGACGCCCTGGCGCCGCTGCACCGCCTGGGTTCCGAGACCTGGCAGAAAGCCAAGCGCAAGGCCGCCGAACAGGTGCGCGATGTCGCCGCCGAACTGCTCGACATCTATGCCCGTCGTGCGGCGCGCGAAGGGTATGCTTTCGCCGACCCAAAAGCCGACTATGCCACCTTCAGCGCCGGCTTCGCCTTCGAAGAAACCCCGGACCAGCAAACCACCATCGAAGCGGTGCGCGCCGACATGCTCGCGCCCAAGCCGATGGACCGCCTGGTCTGCGGCGACGTGGGCTTCGGCAAGACCGAAGTGGCCATGCGCGCCGCCTTCATTGCGGTACACGGCGGCAAGCAAGTGGCGATCCTGGTGCCGACCACCCTGCTCGCCCAGCAACACTACAACAGCTTCCGCGACCGCTTCGCCGACTGGCCGGTGACCGTGGAAGTGATGAGCCGCTTCAAGTCCGCCAAGGAAGTGAATGCCGCCGTCGCCGACCTTGCCGAAGGCAAGATCGACATCGTGATCGGTACGCACAAGCTGCTGTCGGACGATGTAAAGATCAAGAACCTGGGCCTGGTGATCATCGACGAAGAACACCGCTTCGGCGTGCGTCAAAAAGAACAGCTCAAGGCCCTGCGCAGTGAAGTCGACATCCTCACCCTCACCGCCACGCCGATTCCGCGCACGCTGAACATGGCCGTGTCGGGCATGCGCGACCTGTCGATCATCGCCACGCCACCGGCACGGCGCCTGTCGGTGCGCACTTTCGTCATGGAGCAGAACAAAAGCACGGTCAAGGAAGCGCTGCTGCGGGAACTGCTGCGCGGCGGCCAGGTGTACTACCTGCACAACGACGTAAAAACCATCGAGAAATGCGCCGCCGACCTTGCCGAACTGGTGCCGGAAGCACGCATCGCCATCGGCCATGGGCAGATGCGCGAACGCGATCTCGAACAGGTGATGAGCGACTTCTACCACAAGCGCTTCAACGTGCTGATCGCCTCGACCATCATCGAGACCGGCATCGACGTGCCGAGTGCCAACACCATCATCATCGAACGGGCGGACAAGTTCGGCCTGGCCCAACTGCACCAGCTGCGCGGCCGGGTTGGGCGCAGTCACCACCAGGCGTATGCCTACCTGCTGACGCCGCCCCGCCAACAGATCACCGGGGACGCCGAAAAGCGCCTGGAAGCGATCGCCAACACCCAGGACCTGGGCGCCGGTTTTGTCCTGGCCACCAATGACCTGGAAATCCGCGGCGCAGGCGAACTGCTGGGCGATGGCCAGAGCGGGCAGATCCAGGCAGTCGGCTTCACCTTGTATATGGAGATGCTTGAACGCGCGGTGAAAGCCATCCGCAAGGGCGAGCAGCCGAACCTCGATCAACCCCTGGGCGGCGGTCCGGAAATCAACCTGCGCTTGCCGGCGTTGATCCCCGAAGACTACCTGCCGGATGTGCATGCACGGCTGATCCTGTACAAGCGCATCGCCTCGGCCACCGACGAAGAAGGCCTCAAGGACCTGCAGGTGGAGATGATCGACCGCTTCGGCCTGCTGCCCGAACCGACCAAGAACCTGGTGCGCCTGACCCTGCTCAAATTGCAGGCCGAGCAGCTTGGGATCAAGAAAGTCGACGCCGGGCCCCAGGGCGGGCGTATCGAGTTCGAAGCGCAGACACCGGTGGACCCACTGGTGCTGATCAAGTTGATCCAGGGCCAGCCCAACCGCTACAAGTTCGAAGGGGCTACGCTGTTCAAGTTCATGGTGCCGATGGAACGTGCCGAAGAACGCTTTAATACATTGGAGGCGCTGTTCGAGCGCCTCATCCCGAAATCTGTTTGAAGGACGCCCCAATGCGCCTGTTCCGCATTCTGAGCCTGTTATTGGTGGTATTCGCGCCTTCGGCATTTGCCGACAGTCCGTACCAGGTGGAAATGATCCTGATACGCCAGAACGCGGAGCCGGCGCTCAACAGCCGCGCTGCGCCGGAAAACTGGGATGAAGGCGCGCAGCGGTTGGGCGACAGACTGAGCCCGCCGCGCTTGAACAATATCGTCGACAAACTCAACGCCGATAACAGCTTCACCGTGCTGGCGCACAAGGCCTGGGAACAGAACCTCGGCGAGCAGCCGGTCAAAATCGCGATCACCGACGGCCAGGAGCAGTTCGGCCAGTTCCCCATCGAGGGGGTGTTGAGCCTGCAACTGGGGCGTTTCACGGATATCGATGCGGACTTTTGGCTCAACACGTTCGACAGCAACGGCAGCGTGGTGGCCAGCGAACACCTGAGCCAGAAAGACGTGCGCACCAAGAACAACCAGCTCAACTACCTGGACGGCGGCCACCTGGCACTGTTGATCAAGATCACGTCGCTGACCGCCAAGCCACCCAGCGCCCCCCCGCCCGACATTCAGGACTGATCCAGCGCCATGCCCCTGACGTCGTCGCTGACCAAACCCCTGGCCCCTTCGTGGGCCAATCGCTTCAAAGAGCAAAGCCTGGAGCGCGGGCGACGCTACGCCCTGGAAAACCGTGTGCGCATCGTCGAGTCCGGCGACAGCACCATCATCGCCAGTTGCGAAGGCTCGGGGGGCAACGTTTACCGGCAGACCATCTCATTGCGCGAATCGGCCAAGGGCGCGCTGATCCTGGTGGACAGCCGCTGTACCTGCCCGGTGCACACCAACTGCAAACACATCGCGGCGGTGCTGCTCAAGGTCCAGGAAACCCTGGCCTACCCGGCAGCCGCCCAGGATGCCGAGTTACTGGAAAAGCTCCAGGCCGTGCTGGATAACCGCGTAGTGTTGCCGCAGGTGGTGATGGAAGACGTCGTGCCCGTGCCGCGCCTGTGGCTGGCCAGCGTCGAGTTCAGCGCGTTTGAACCGCGCAACGGCAAGATGCAGCGCTATATCCAGCATCGTGCGGCGCTGTCGTTCAACTATTTGGGCAACTATGTCAGCGGGCAAAAGAACGCCGACATCATCGTGCGCCAGGAAACCCAGAGCCTGCGCATCAAGCGCCACCCTGAGCTGGAGCAACCCTATCGCGAGCAACTGCGCGTGCTCGGTTTCAAGATCGCCACGCGCCAGAGCAAGGCATTGCCGGAAAGCGCCGGCGAACTGTTCGAGATGGTCAATGACAGCGCCTGGCTGAACTTCACCCTCAATGCATCGCCGACCCTGCGAGCAGAAGGTTGGGAGCTGCAGATCGATGAAGACTTCGGTTTTGACCTGAGCGCCGTCGACGACTGGTACGCCACCGTCGATGAAGGCCCGGAGCGCGACTGGTTCGACCTGGAGCTGGGGATTATCGTCAACGGTGAGCGCCTGAGCCTGCTGCCGATCCTGCTCAACCTGATGCGCTCCCACACCGAGATCCTCAACCCGGAGAAAGTTGCCCGGCGCCGCGACGACGAACTGATCCTGGTGAATATCCCCGGCCTACCCAATGGCGGTCACGGCCCGCTGCAAGTAGCTCTGCCCTACGGCCGCTTGAAGCCGGTACTGGCCACCCTCGGTGAGTTCTACCTGCAGGAGCCCGGCACCACCACGCTGCGCATGGCCAAGGCCGATGCGATTCGCCTCAACCCGCTGGAAGACCTGCCCCTGCAATGGGAGGGCGGCGAGAAAATCCGCAACTTTGCCCAGCGCCTGCGGGACATCAAGGACTTCACCTGTGTGGCGCCCGAAGGCCTGAACGCGACCTTGCGGCCTTATCAACTGGAAGGCTTGAGTTGGATGCAGTCGCTGCGCCAACTGGAGGTGGGCGGGATTCTTGCGGATGACATGGGCCTGGGCAAAACCCTACAGACCTTGGCGCATATCCTCAGTGAAAAGATCGCCGGGCGCCTGGACCGGCCGTGCATGGTGGTGATGCCCACCAGCCTGATCCCCAACTGGCTAGACGAAGCGGCGCACTTCACCCCGCAACTCAAGGTACTGGCGCTGTACGGTGCCACGCGCAAAAAACACTTCGCCAGCCTGCAGGACTACGATCTGCTGCTGACCACTTATGCGTTGCTGCCCAAGGACATTGAGCACCTGGCCGCCCTGCCCTTGCATGTGCTGATCCTCGATGAAGCCCAGTACATCAAGAACCCTTCCAGCAAGGCTGCCCAAGCCGCGCGCGAGCTGAATGCCCGGCAGCGCCTGTGCCTGAGCGGCACACCGCTGGAAAACCACCTGGGCGAGTTATGGTCGCTGTTCCACTTCCTGCTGCCGGGCTGGCTGGGTGACGTCAAAAGCTTTAACCGCGACTACCGCGTTCCCATCGAAAAACGCGCCAGCGAGGTACGACTGCAGCACCTCAATGGTCGGATCAAACCCTTCCTGCTGCGCCGTACCAAGGAACAGGTGGCCACGGAATTGCCGCCCAAGACCGAGATCATTCACTGGGTCGACCTCAATGAAGCCCAGCGCGATGTGTACGAGACCATGCGCCTGGCCATGGATAAGAAGGTCCGTGACGAAATCACCCTCAAAGGCGTAGCGCGCAGCCAGATCATCATTCTTGAAGCGCTGCTCAAGCTACGCCAAGTGTGCTGCGACCTGCGCCTGGTCAACGACGCCACCCTGCCCGCCCGTGGCAGCACCTCGGGCAAGCTCGACAGCCTGATGGAAATGCTCGAAGAGCTGTTTGAGGAAGGTCGTCGGATCCTGCTGTTTTCCCAGTTCACCTCGATGTTGAGCCTGATCGAAGCCGAGCTTAAAAAACGCGGTGTCGCCTACGCCCTGCTGACGGGCCAGACCCGCGATCGGCGCACCCCCGTGAAGGATTTCCAGAGCGGCAAGTTGCAGATTTTTCTGATCAGCCTGAAGGCAGGCGGTGTGGGCCTGAACCTGACCGAAGCTGACACCGTGATTCACTACGACCCTTGGTGGAACCCGGCCACCGAAAACCAGGCCACCGACCGTGCGTACCGCATCGGCCAGGAGAAGCCGGTGTTCGTGTACAAGATGATCGCGCGGGGCACGGTGGAGGAGAAAATCCAGCACTTGCAGAAGGAAAAATCCGACCTGGCGGCGGGCGTGCTGGATGGACGTACGACGGGGGATTGGCAACTGGGCAACGACGATATCGAGGCGTTGTTTGCGCCGCTGCCTAATAAGCAGGAAAAGCGCTGAAAAACATACCTGACGCGCCCCCATAGATACCGTCTTATCCAACACCGCGCAAATCCGTAGCATCAGTCGATGAGTTGAGCGGCTCTCAGAGCAGCCAGGGCCGTCAACCAACGTGGATCTTGCTTGTAGTCCGTCGAAGCAATCGCCTGGCCGCGCATACGTGCAATTCTTGCCGACGGCGTAACCTTCATCCGCTGGGCCGCACTGAGTGCCAGTTCAGCCGCCGCACGGTCGTTGCACACCAGCCCCACGTCGCAACCGGCAGTCAGCGCCGCCTCGATCCGACTGGCCGCGTCGCCGACCACATGGGCACCGGCCATCGACAGGTCATCGCTGAAAATCACCCCATCGAACTGCAACTCGCCGCGCAGGATGTCCTGCAACCAGCGGCGTGAGAAGCCGGCGGGCTGCACATCCACCTGCGGGTAGATAACATGCGCTGGCATCACTGCCGCCAACTGCTTGCTCAGGCGTGCGAAAGGCACCAGGTCATTGGCCCGAATCTGTTCCAGGCTGCGTTCGTCATTGGGAATCGCGACGTGGGAATCGGCCTCGGCCCAGCCATGGCCCGGGAAGTGTTTACCGGTGGCAGCCATGCCGGCGCTGTTCATGCCACGGATAAAGGCACCGGCCAGCACGGCGGCGCGCTCGGGATCGCCTTCGAAGGAACGGGTGCCGACCACGGCGCTGCGCTGGTAGTCCAGGTCCAGCACCGGGGCGAAACTCAGGTCCAGGCCGACCGCCAGTACTTCAGTGGCCATAATCCAGCCGCATTGCTCGGCCAGGTACTCGGCGTTGGGGTTGTCCGCCAACGCGCGCATGGCCGGCAGGCGCACAAAGCCCTGGCGCAGGCGCTGGACACGACCGCCTTCCTGGTCGACCGCCAGCAGCAGGTCCGGGCGCACCGCACGAATCGCCGCGCTCAATTCCCGCACCTGGCGTGGATGCTCGATATTGCGTGCAAAAATGATCAGGCCACCGACTTCAGGCTGGCGCAACAGGTGACGATCCTCGGCCGTCAGCCAAGTGCCAGCCACGTCGACCATCAAAGAACCTTGCAGGGCAGCAGTCATAAACCTTCCTTAAATAACGCACACAACCCGCTGCCCTCACCAGGCGCAGTGAGAACAACAGGTTGCGAGTAAATAGCTGAATTCGGCATGGGCGGCTAGCTTAGCGGATGCAAGCGGTCGCGCACACCCGGAGCGGTCAAACCTTGGCGGGAGCTGGCGCGGATTTGCTGCGTGGGCGCAATTGGGCGGCCGCCATGGCCGAGTCGGTCACGCCGGTTTCAGCACGCATTCCGGCGGCAAGGAACGGCACCATCAGGCGCATGACCTGCTCAATGGAGGTATTCACGCCGAAATCGGTCTCGGCAATCGCACGCAACGCCTTGATCCCGGACATGCTGAATGCGGCCGCACCGAGCATGAAGTGCACGCGCCAGAACAATTCGATAGGCGGAATACGCGGGGCAGCTTCGTTCACCAGCAACATATATCGGCGGAAGACCTTGCCGTACATGTCTTCCAGGTAACGGCGCAAGTGGCCCTGGCTCTGGCTGAATGCCAGGCCCAACAGACGCATGAAGATCGACAGATCGTTGCCGCTGCGCGGTTGAACCACCAGCGCTTGCTCCACGAGCATTTCCAGCAGGTCTTCCAGGGTGGGCTTGTGGTCGGCCTTGGCCTGGCGGCGCTCGAGTTCACGGTCGAGGCTCGCACAGAACGGCCCCAGGAAGCGCGAGAACACCGCCTGGATCAGGGCCTTTTTCGAGCCGAAATGGTAGTTCACTGCGGCGAGATTGACCCCGGCTTTGCTGGTGATCAGCCGCAATGAAGTTTCAGCAAATCCTTTTTCCGCGAACAATTGCTCAGCAGCATCGAGAATGCGTTCAACGGTTTCCGACTGGGCCATGGATACTCCGCCTGACAAACACTTGTTTGAAACATACGTTTCAGGGTGTGTCTTGTCAAGCCTGCAAGTTCGCTTTCCGGCCGGGCAGTCATCTATTTCATCGCTATTTAATCACAGACTCCCAGGTCTGTAGGCAGTGCCATCTCTGCCTTGTAGGACAGCTAACGAATGACCGTCCGGCGGCGTCGTAGAAAAGGATGATTGCCAAGCGCAGTTCACTGTATATAATCCCAGTCACTGTATAAAAAGACAGAGCGATCAACATGCTAAAACTGACGCCACGCCAAGCTGAGATTCTGGCTTTTATCAAGCGCTGCCTCGATGACAACGGCTATCCGCCGACGCGAGCGGAAATAGCGCTGGAACTGGGATTCAAGTCCCCCAACGCCGCCGAAGAACACCTCAAGGCCCTCGCTCGCAAAGGCGCGATCGAGATGACCCCGGGTGCTTCGCGGGGCATCCGTATCCCTGGCTTTGAAGCCAAGGCCGACGAATCGACACTGCCAATCATCGGTCGCGTAGCCGCCGGTGCGCCGATCCTGGCGCAGCAGCACGTCGAGGAATCCTGCAACATCAACCCGACCTTCTTCCATCCGCGTGCCGACTACCTGTTGCGGGTACATGGCATGAGCATGAAGGACGTGGGCATTTTCGATGGCGACCTGCTGGCCGTCCATACTACCCGCGAAGCCCGTAATGGCCAGATCGTCGTCGCCCGTATCGGCGATGAAGTCACCGTCAAACGCTTCAAGCGCGAAGGCAGCAAGGTCTGGCTCCTGGCCGAGAACCCTGAGTTCGCCCCGATTGAAGTGAACCTGAAAGATCAGGACCTGGTGATCGAAGGCCTGAGCGTCGGCGTCATTCGCCGCTAAAGGAGGCATCATGCAGCTCGTGCACACACCCCAACACACACAACTGTCGCTGTTCGAGGCCTTTATGGCCCAACCCCTTGCGCCCATCCTCAAGGAAACGGTCGAGGCGCCCTGGAGCGCCGAACCTGAGGCGTTCAGTGAACTGTCGTTGCGCGGTGCGGCCGGGAGCTGCCTGAGTCTGCTGGCGCCGATCCTTCGCGACCTGAGCGAAGAACAGGATGCACGCTGGTTGACGCTGATCGCCCCGCCCGCCAGCCTGACCCAGGCTTGGCTGCGGGACGCAGGCCTTAACCGCGAGCGCATCCTGTTGCTGCAGCCACGTGGCACGCAAAGCGCTCAGCAACTGACCTGTGAAGCGTTGCGCCTGGGCCGTAGCCACACCGTGGTCAGCTGGCTCAACCCGCTGAATGCCACTGCCAAGGCACAGCTGATCAGCGCTGCACGTACAGGCGATGCGCAGAGCTTGAATATTCGATTGGGGTAATTCGGTGCGCCGCAGGCTATCCCTTTAGAGGGGGCCTGTTGTGGTGAGCGGGCTTGCCACAACAGCGAACCCACTTGCCAAACTCAGTGAAGAACGCGCGGGCCGTCTTCTTTCTCCGGTTCGCCTTCTGCCAGGCGACCTGCCATCTGCACACCAACGCTCAACATGGCTTTTGCCACTTCCACGTGCTGGCCCTGCAGGAACACCTTGGCGTCCTCGGAAAAATCCAGAATAACCAGAGAACCTTCGTCCTCAGCCCGGCGCAGCTCGATTCGGCCGTCAGGCAACTCAACAATTTCCAGAAAGGACGTCGGCATAAAAGTCTGTTCTCCACGAAAGGCCGGGATTATATCAGTCATCCTCCCGGCTTCGTTGAGGATCTGAAGAGGTTTCTTTACGGCTTGATGAACGGTGCCGTGAATCCGACCAACGTTCAGCACTCGTTCAAACCTTCACGAAAGCGCAACGCCATCTTTTTCAGCTCCTGACGCCAGCCTTCCAGCTCCTCCCGGCTCAGGGGCTTGGGTTCTTCCTCTTCCAGCGCTACCGCTACGATCAACGGTTGAGTGACGTCGCCCTTAGGTACATGGGGAATGCGTGGCGGCTGGAACATGTCCGCATGGGCCTTGAGCAGACGCGCGACCCAGCTGTCGGGGCTCTGGGTCATTTCCACCAGCTCAGCCAGCTCAGGGATCGCCATGCTTTCCAGCACTTCACGGCTCATGATCATTTCCGCACGGGGCGAACCGGCCTGAGGCAAGCGGTAGAACCCGGCGATCTCATGGCACAAGCCCAGTAACGCACCATACAAGTGGAACAATGCCGCTTCACGCCCGGCCTGAACCAGCGCAATCGCGTTCATCTCCTTCCCCTCCTCGGCACGGCCAAGGGCTTCCAGGGACAAACCCGCGAAGTAAATTTTCTGGTTGGTACGGGTATAGAGTTCGTTGGCCATAACGGCAATCTCCACAACGAATAAGCGTGATGCTGGCTGAACAGTGTCACGGATCAGCCGAGCCTACTGCAAGTGCAATAAACCGCTGCTTATGCGGGTCAAAACTCGACTTTCAGATCCAGACAGATCCAAATGTGGAAGGGGGCTTGCCCCCGATAGCGGAGCATCAGTCATACACATGTCGACTGATATACCGCTATCGGGGGCAAGCCCCCCTCCCACACTGGACCTTCAGCGCATCCGACGGATCAAGCCCCCTGGCGCTTGTCCTCGACCTTCCACTTGCCACCGTCGTAGAACGCTTTCCAGCCGGTAGGCTTGCCGTCCACTTCGGTCTGCACGTACTGCTCCTTGGTCTTGCGGCTATAGCGGATCACGGCTGGGCGACCATCCGGGTCCTTCTTTGGCGCTTCACACAGGAAGTGGTACTTCGGATCGATCTCGTCCTTGTGCGGCACGATCTCCAGCACCAACGGCGCTCGGGTCTCGCGGTTTTTCGGGAACTGGCTGGCCGCCAGGAACAACCCCGAAGCACCGTCACGCAGGATGTAGGTGTCGTTGACCTTCTCGCACTTGAGTTCCGGCATCTTCACCGGGTCCATCTTGGGCGGGGCCGCGTCACCGCTTTTCAGCAGTTTGCGCGTGTTCTTGCAGGTCGGGTTGGTGCAACCGAAGAACTTGCCGAAGCGGCCGGTCTTGAGCTGCATCTCGCTGCCGCACTTGTCGCATTCCAGGCTCGGGCCTTCGTAGCCCTTGATGCGGTAGCTGCCCTCTTCGATCTCGTAGCCGTCGCAATCCGGGTTGTTACCGCAGATGTGCAACTTGTGCTTCTCGTCCAGCAGGTAGGCGTCCATCGCCGTGCTGCAGATGGGGCAGCGGTGCTTGCCACGCAGTACCAGCGACTCGGACTCACCCTCGTCGTCTGCCGCAATTTCATCGCCCGGCACCAGGTTGACTGTCGCCTTGCAGCGCTCTTTCGGTGGCAGGCTGTAGCCCGAGCAACCGAGGAACACGCCAGTGGACGCAGTACGAATCTGCATCGGGCGACCGCAGGTCAAGCATGGGATGTCGGTCATCACCGGCTGGTTGGCACGCATGCCGCTCTCAGGGCTTTCGGCCACTTCGAGTTTTTTCTTGAAGTCGCCGTAGAACTCGTCGAGCACGTTTTTCCAGTCGCGCTCGCCCTGGGCCACGTCATCGAGGTTCTCTTCCATACCGGCGGTAAAGCCGTAGTCCATCAGGTTGGAGAAGCTCTCGGACAAGCGTTCGGTGACGATGTCGCCCATCTTTTCCGAATAGAAACGACGGTTGTGCAGCGCGACGTAGCCACGGTCCTGAATGGTGGAGATAATCGCCGCGTAGGTCGAAGGACGACCGATACCGCGTTTCTCCATCTCTTTCACCAGGCTGGCTTCCGAATAACGCGCCGGCGGCTTGGTGAAGTGCTGGGACGGGTCGAGTTTGATCAGCTTCAACGTGTCGCCCTGGGCCATGTCCGGCAGCACATCGTCGTCGCCGGGCTTGGCGATCTGCGGCATCACGCGGGTGTAGCCATCGAACTTGAGGATACGGCCCTTGGCGCGCAGCTCGAAGTCGCCAGCGCCGACGCTGACAGTGGTGGACAGGTATTGCGCCGGTAGCATCTGGCAAGCCAGGAACTGGCGCCAGATCAGCTCGTAGAGGCGCTCAGCGTCGCGTTCCATGCCGCTCAGCTTGCTTGGCTCGGTGTTGGCATCGGAAGGACGAATCGCTTCGTGAGCCTCCTGGGCGCCTTCTTTGCTGCTGTAGACGTTCGGCTTCTCCGGCAGGTACTTCTTGCCGAATTCGCTTTCAATATAGGTACGCGCCATTGCCACCGCGTCTTGCGACAGGTTGGTGGAGTCGGTACGCATGTAAGTGATGTAGCCGGCTTCGTACAGACGCTGGGCCATCATCATGGTTTTCTTCACACCGAAGCCCAGGCGGTTGCTCGCGGCCTGTTGCAGGGTGGACGTGATGAACGGTGCCGACGGCTTGCTGCTGGTCGGTTTGTCTTCGCGCTTGACGATGCTATAGCTGGAGGCCTTGAGCTTCTCCAGCGCGGCCATGGCCTGGGCTTCGTTAAGCGGCTTGAACGCCTCGCCTTTCTCACGGGCCACTTCGAAGCGCACGTTGGCGCCCTTGGCAGTGCCCAGGTCGGCGTGAACTTCCCAATATTCCTCGGGGTTGAACGCACGGATCTCACGCTCACGCTCCACCACCAGCTTGACCGCTACCGATTGCACACGGCCGGCGGAGAGGCCACGGGCGATCTTGGCCCACAGCAGCGGCGAGACCATATAACCCACGACGCGGTCGAGGAAACGGCGGGCCTGCTGGGCGTTGACACGGTCGATATCCAGCTCGCCCGGCTTGGAGAAGGCTTCCTGGATGGCTTTCTTGGTGATTTCGTTGAACACCACACGCTTGTAGCGGCTGTCATCACCGCCGATGGCTTCCCGCAGGTGCCAGGCAATGGCTTCCCCTTCGCGGTCCAAGTCCGTTGCGAGATAGATGGTGTCGGCATCTTTGGCGAGCCGGCGCAGCTCTTCGATGACCTTTTCCTTGCCCGGAAGGATTTCGTACTTGGCCTTCCAGCCATGATCCGGGTCCACACCCATCCGCGAGACCAGCTGCTTGCGCGCTTTCTCTTTAGGCGTGAGCACCGGACCTTCGCCCGCAGCCGCCTTGCCGCGCTTGGCGGCAGGCTCCTTGCTGGCGCTAGCCGAACCGCTGGTGGGCAGGTCTCGGATATGGCCGATACTCGACTTCACCACGTACTCGTTGCCCAAGTACTTGTTGATGGTCTTGGCCTTAGCCGGGGATTCCACAATGACCAGCGATTTGCCCATGGATCGGAAAATTCCTGAATTCGAGAAGTGAAAGGCAGTTGGCGCCTGACGCGGCAACGCTATATATAGTGGCAACAAGGTGAGGTCAAGCGCAGCATTCTGCGCGACCTGCCGTTATTGCCCTGAAAAAAGGCTGGGTTCGGCCTGGACCAAAGCAAAGCGCGGCACCTGCTCACCGTCAACTTCGACGGTCTCCAGGAACATGCTCACGGGGCGCACCCAAAAGCCGTAATCGCCATACAGTGCTTGGTAGAACACCACTTCCTCTTCGGTCTCGGAATGCCGTGCCACGCTGAAAACGCGGTACTGCGGACCTTTATAATGCTGGTAGAGCCCTGGTTCGACTTTCATGCTCTGGCCCCCTTACAAAATTTGTTAAAAAAAAATATTAAAAATTCCAAAAAACAAAAACCGGGGCACTGGGCCCCGGCTTCCGTCAACTCAACGCTTAGACGCGTTCGAAGACGGTGGAAATGCCTTGGCCGAGACCAATGCACATGGTTGCAACCCCAAGGTTACCGCCATTTTGCTTCATCACGTTCAGCAAAGTGCCGGAAATACGTGCACCGGAGCAACCAAATGGGTGGCCCAGGGCAATCGCACCGCCGTGCAGGTTAACCTTCTCATTCATCTTGTCGAGCACTTTCAGATCTTTCAACACCGGCAGGGCCTGTGCGGCGAAAGCTTCGTTGAGCTCGAAGAAGTCGATATCGGAGATAGTCAGGCCTGCGCGCTTCAAGGCTTTTTGTGTCGCCGGTACTGGACCATAGCCCATGATTGCCGGGTCCACACCCGCCACGGCCATCGAGCGAATCACCGCCAGCGGCTGGATACCCAGGTCCTGGGCACGCTGAGCCGACATCACGATCATGCACGAAGCGCCATCGGTGATTTGCGACGAAGTGCCGGCGGTCACGGTGCCGCCCTTCGGATTGAAGGCAGGCTTGAGGGCCGCCAGGCTTTCCAGAGTGGTATCCGGACGAATGGTTTCGTCGTAGTCGAACAGCTTGAGGAAACCGTTCTCGTCGTAGCCGTTCATCGGGATGATTTCATCCTTGAACTTGCCTTCCACGGTCGCCTTGTGGGCGAGCTGGTGGGAACGCACGCCGAACGCGTCCTGGGCTTCACGGGTAATGCCATGCATCTTGCCGAGCATTTCCGCGGTCAGGCCCATCATGCCCGAGGCTTTTGCCGCGTACAGCGACATATGCGGGTTCGGATCGACACCGTGCATCATGCTGACGTGGCCCATGTGCTCCACGCCACCGACCACGAACACGTCACCGTTACCGGTCATGATCGCCTGGGCGGCGGTGTGCAGCGCGCTCATGGACGAGCCACACAGGCGGCTGACGGTCTGGCCGGCAGCCGTGTGCGGGATCTGCGTCATCAGCGACGCCATGCGCGCGATGTTCCAGCCCTGCTCCAGGGTCTGGTTGACGCAGCCCCAGATCACGTCTTCGACTTCGTTCGGGTCGACCTTGACGTTGCGTTCCAGCAGCTTGCTGATCAGGTGCGCCGACATGTCTTCGGCACGGGTGTTGCGGTGCATGCCGCCCTTGGAGCGGCCCATCGGTGTGCGACCGAAGTCGACAATCACCACGTCTCTTGGATTCAAGCTCATAAATATTCTCGCTCTAGTCGTCTGGGCGCTTAACCGAAGAAGCTCTGGCCGTTTTTGGCCATTTCACGCAGCTTCGCGGTCGGGTGGTACAGCGGGCCCAGATCAGCGTATTGATCAGCCAGGGCAACGAACTCGGCCACACCGATCGAGTCGATGTAACGCAGTGCACCACCACGGAACGGAGGGAAACCAATACCGTACACCAGGCCCATATCGGCTTCGGCGGCGGTTTCAACGATGCCGTCTTCCAGGCAACGCACGGTTTCCAGGCACAGGGCGATCATCATCCAGTTGATGATGTCCTCGTCGGACACCTCACGCTGCTCGTAGATGACCGGCGCGAGTACTTCGTGCACCGAAGGGTCGGCCACTTTCTTCTGCTTGCCCTTCTTGTCCGCCTCGTAGGCGTAGAAGCCTTTGCCGTTCTTCTGGCCCAGGCGCTTGGCCTCGTAGAGCGCGTCGATCGCGGAGCGGCGGTCGTCTTTCATGCGGTCCGGGAAGCCTTCAGCCATCACGTCACGACCGTGGTGGCCGGTGTCGATGCCGACCACGTCCATCAGGTACGCCGGGCCCATTGGCCAGCCGAATTTTTCCATGACCTTGTCGATGCGCACGAAGTCCACACCGGCACTCACCAGCTTGGCGAAACCGCCGAAGTACGGGAACAGCACGCGGTTGACCAGGAAGCCTGGGCAGTCGTTGACCACGATCGGGTTCTTGCCCATTTTCTTGGCGTAGGCAACGGTGGTGGCAATCGCCAGCTCGCTGGACTTCTCGCCACGGATCACTTCCACCAGCGGCATCATGTGCACCGGGTTGAAGAAGTGCATGCCGACGAAGTTTTCCGGACGCTTGAGGGCCTTGGCCAGCAGCGAAATGGAAATGGTCGAGGTGTTAGACGCCAGGATGGTGTCGTCTTTAACGTGGCCTTCAACTTCAGCCAGTACCGCCTGCTTGACCTTCGGATTCTCGACAACCGCTTCGACCACCAGGTCGACATGGCCGAAATCGCCGTAGGACAGCGTAGGACGGATGCCGTTAAGCACTTCAGCCATCTTCGCAGCCGTCATGCGACCTTTATCAACGCGGCCAACCAGCAGCTTGGCGGCTTCGGCCAGGCCCTGTTCGATCCCGTGCTCGTTGATGTCCTTCATCAGGATCGGCGTGCCTTTAGACGCCGACTGATAGGCGATACCGCCGCCCATGATACCGGCGCCGAGGACGGCAGCCTGCTTCACGTCCTTGGCGATTTCGTCGTAGGCCTTGGCCTTTTTCTTCAGTTCCTGGTCGTTCAGGAACAGGCCGATCAGGCTCTGGGCCGCCGAGGTCTTGGCCAGTTTGACGAAGCCCGCAGCTTCCACTTCCAAGGCTTTGTCGCGACCGAAGTTCGCGGCCTTCTGGATGGTCTTGATCGCTTCAACCGGCGCCGGGTAGTTCGGGCCGGCCTGGCCAGCCACGAAACCCTTGGCGGTTTCGAACGACATCATTTGTTCGATGGCGTTGAGCTTGAGTTTTTCCAGCTTCGGCTGACGCTTGGCCTTGTAGTCAAATTCGCCGCTGATGGCGCCCTTGATCAGGTTCAGCGCGGCTTCGGCCAGTTTGTCCGGAGCCACCACGGCGTCGACGGCACCGACTTTCAGTGCGTCATCAGCACGGTTTTCCTTACCGGCGGCAATCCACTCGATGGCGTTGTCGGCACCAATGATGCGCGGCAAGCGAACGGTGCCGCCGAAGCCTGGGTAGATGCCCAGTTTGACTTCAGGCAGACCGATTTTGGCAGTGGCCGCCATGACGCGGAAGTCCGCCGCCAGGCACATTTCCAGGCCGCCGCCCAGCGCGATGCCATTGATCGCGGCAACGGTCGGTACGTTGAGGTCTTCGAAATCGCTGAAAATCTTGTTGGCTTCGAGGTTGCCAGCCACCAGCTCGGCATCGGGCAGCTTGAAGTTGTCGACGAATTCGGTGATGTCAGCGCCGACGATGAACACGTCCTTGCCGCTGGAGACGATCACGCCTTTGATCGATGCATCAGCCTTGATGGTGTCTACGGCCTGACGCAGTTCGTTCAGGGTTAGACGGTTGAACTTGTTGACGGACTCACCCTTGAGGTCGAACTTCAGTTCGACGATGCCACTTTCAAGAGCCTTAACCGTGATGGCTTTACCTTCGTAAATCATCAACTGATCTCCACGATATGGAAGCTGAACAGTACACATTGGACGCTGGCCTATGCTTGGACATTGATAATTTCGTCAATGCTCAGGCCAATCCGCCAGGCACACCCGCCAATGCGATAGTCGGGGTTCTGTATGAGCGGTCTGACAGACAAACGCTCAATTCATACGCCCGTTTGATTTGGGTACGCCACCTTCATCCAATTCCGAGCAATTGTCAATCGCTCGAAAGCGCTAGGAAAAACGCGACTTTCCAGTCATTTCAGAACCCCACGGCCAGGCCCGCGATTCGTCAATATTCAACTATTCACGAAATCAATAATGAAAAAGATAGGGGAAACCGCTGTACAGATCGGGATATGCCGCTAGGCTAGCGACAACCATAACGCGTCTGGATGAACATCCGACGCGGGAAACACAGATTTACCGGCCTGCCTGGCCAACTCCAGCCCGATGATGCTTTCGGGCTTTTTATTGCCTGGCGTTTAACACCGAAGCATCAGGCCAGGGCCTTGAGCAATTTATCAATGGCCAGCAGGTCGCTCGCCTCGCCCTTCTCGCCCCAGTAAAGGGCGATCATTTGCTTGTCAGCCTCGACCTTGTAGACATTCGCCGGCAGCGTTGCAAAATGCGGCAACAACTTCTCATCGACACACACTTCTCGCCACTGATTGACCCACACGCCCGGCTCCAGTTGCCAGTAACTCCAAACGGCCGGCGTGCTGCCGCGTCGAGGCCGACAGTACTGCGCACACGGGCTCGGCGGCTCTTGCTTGAGCCAGTGCGGCCACTCCTGGGGCGCCAGTTGCATGGCCAGGCCGATGCGGCGTGCCTCCATGCGCAGGGCCATGCGCCCGCTCTGATGGCGCGATGGACGCAGCCATGCCAGAGGGCTCAGAACCACGACAAGGATTGACACCACTATCCAGACCGTCATATGTGTACTCCCGATTTTTCTGATGAGCGGATTTGACCTGACACAACCCTATCCGCTTGAAAGCAGCCATACTGAATCTATTGCAGTCCCCTGGAGGAACGCCCCATGTCCTACGAACATATTCTGGTCGCCGTAGACCTGACCGAAGAGTGCGATCCAGTGATCAAGCGCGCCCGCGCCTTCGCGGTCGCCAGTGGCGCGAAACTGTCCCTGGTGCATATCGTGGAACCCATGGCCATGGCCTTTGGCGGCGACGTGCCCATGGACCTTTCCCAATTGCAGCAACAACAGTTCGACCAGGCCAAGGAGCGCCTTGACCGCTTGATCGTCAAATACCCCGAAGTGACCAAGGAAAATTCCCACCTCACCTACGGCCAGCCCCGCCAGGAAATCCATCACCTGGCTAAGGAACAGCATTGCGACCTGATTGTGGTCGGCAGCCATGGCCGTCACGGTTTGGCGTTGCTGCTGGGCTCTACTGCCAATGATGTGCTGCACGGTGCGCCGTGCGATGTGTTGGCGGTGAAACTGGTTAAAAATACTTAAAGACGCTGAAGACCAAATGTGGGAGGGGCGGTGCGACGATTCGGCTTGCCCCCTCCCACATTTGAAGCGCATTTCATATGAAAAAGCCCGGCGCTCATACAAGAGCGCCGGGCTTTTTTATTGCGCAAAAGTCACTCAGGCATCCAACTCAGCCCAACGCTCAACCAGCACTTCCAGCTCCTGGTTCAACGTCTCCAGGGAGGCGATGACCTTGGCGGTTTCCGCCGCGGGACGCAGGTAGAAACCCGCGTCAGCCATTTCCGCTTCTACCGTTGCGATCTGCTGTTCCTTGGCGTCGATATCACCCGGCAAGGCTTCCAGCTCACGCTGCAGCTTGTAGCTGAGTTTCTTTTTGGCGGCCGGTGCAGCTTCCTGGGCCGGTGCAGCAGCTTCCACCGGAGCCACCACAGCGGAGGTCAGGTCGGCCTTGCCGGACTTGCTCTCTGTCACGCCCAACAGGCGCGGTGAGCCGCCCTGGCGCAGCCAGTCCTGGTAACCACCGACGTATTCACGCACCTTGCCTTCACCTTCGAAGACCAGGGTGCTGGTGACTACGTTGTCGAGGAATGCCCGGTCGTGGCTGACCATCAGCACGGTGCCGTTGAAGGTAAGCAGAACCTCTTCCAGCAGCTCGAGGGTTTCCACGTCGAGGTCGTTGGTCGGTTCGTCGAGCACCAGCAGGTTGGCCGGCTTGCTGAACAGCTTGGCCAGCAGCAGGCGCGCACGCTCGCCACCGGACAAGGCTTTCACTGGCGTACGCGCACGCTGCGGGCTGAACAGGAAGTCGCCCAGGTAGCTGAGTACGTGGCGGCTCTGGCCGTCGATGTCGATAAAGTCGCGGCCTTCGGCGACGTTATCGATCACGGTTTTTTCCAGGTCCAACTGATGGCGCAACTGGTCGAAGTAGGCCACGTCGATGCGCGTGCCTTCTTCCACGGTGCCGCTGGTCGGTTTCAGGCCATTGAGCATCAGTTTGAGCAAGGTGGTCTTGCCGGTACCGTTGGCGCCCAACAGGCCGATACGGTCGCCGCGCTGCAAGACCATCGAGAAGTCCTTGATCAGGAACGGGCCATCCGGGTGATGGAAGCTGACGTTCTCGAGCACCATGACCTGCTTGCCCGACTTATCGGCGGTATCCAGCTGGATATTGGCCTTGCCGGTGCGCTCGCGACGTTCGCTGCGCTCAACGCGCAGGGCCTTGAGGGCACGCACGCGGCCTTCGTTACGGGTGCGGCGCGCCTTGATGCCCTGGCGGATCCAGACTTCTTCCTGGGCCAGTTTCTTGTCGAACAGGGCGTTGGCGGTTTCTTCGGCGGACAGCGCAGCTTCCTTGTGCACCAGGAAGCTGGCGTAGTCGCCGTTCCAGTCGATCAGGCCACCACGGTCCAGTTCGAGGATGCGCGTGGCGAGGTTTTGCAGGAAGGAACGGTCGTGCGTGATGAACAGCACGGCGCCCTGGAAATCCTTGAGGGCTTCTTCCAGCCAGGCGATGGCGCCGATGTCCAGGTGGTTGGTCGGCTCGTCGAGCAGCAGCAGATCCGGCTCGGACACCAGGGCCTGGGCCAGCAGCACACGACGACGCCAGCCGCCGGACAACTCGGCGAGGGTCTTGTCGGCCGGCAATTGCAGGCGGCTCAGGGTGCTGTCGACCAGTTGCTGCAGGCGCCAGCCGTCACGGGCTTCGAGGTCCTGCTGGACATGCATCAGCTTGTCCAGGTCCGCTTCGGTGACGCAGTTCTGCGCCAGGTGATGGTATTGCGCAAGCAACTCACCGACACCGTCCAGGCCTTCGGCAACCACGTCGAACACGGTCCGTCCGTCGGCCACCGGCAATTCCTGCGGCAATTCGCCAATCTTGAGGCCCGGGGCGCGCCATACGGAGCCGTCATCGGGCTTCTGGTCGCCTTTTACCAGCTTCATCATGCTGGACTTGCCGGTGCCATTGCGGCCGATGATGCACACCCGCTCACCACGGGCGATCTGCCAGGACACCTTGTCCAACAACGGCATAGCGCCGAAAGCAAGGGACACATCGCTGAATTTGAGCAGGGTCATACGCTTCTCCAAAAACTGGGCGCGCATTCTACCTGACTTGAGGGGGGGATGCGGCCAGCATTTTCTCTACCGACACGTTCTGTAGGACATTTCCGGCGAACTTGAACGAACCCACTGGCAAAGCTTTCGCCGGCCGCTGGCAAAAGGCTAAGCTAGGGGCAATCAGTGTCGGCGGTGCCGGTGCTAGTCGTGATTTCTCTGCACGGACGTCTCATGCGCAGTCGCCTTTTCAACTTTTTATCTTGTCTGCTTCTTTCCGCCACCGCCGTTCAATCCGCCCAGGCCGTGGACCTCACCACCCAACGTCAATATTACGATGAAGCCAAACGCGCCCTGGCCAAGGGCGATACGGGCCCCTACATGCAATACAGCCAGGCCCTGGCCGACTACCCGCTGACGCCCTACCTGGCCTACGACGAACTGACCGCCCGGTTGAAGACCGCCAGCAACGAGGAAATCGAACAATTCCTCGCCAAAAACGGCGACCTGCCCCAGGCCAACTGGATGAAACTGCGTTGGTTGCGCTGGTTGGCCGACCGTGGCGACTGGCAGACCTTTGAAAAGTACTACGACCCCAAGCTCAACTTCGTTGAGCTGGACTGCCTGCATGGCCAGTTCCAGCTGACCCACAACTTGAAGGCTGAAGGCTACAAAACCACCGAAAAACTCTGGATGACCGGCAAATCCCAGCCGGCCGCCTGTGATGCCACCTTCGGCCAGTGGGCCGCCGACGGCCAACTCACCGAACAAAAAATCTGGGACCGCGCCAAACTCGCCGCTGAAGCACGCAACTACGCGCTGGCCAACAGCCTGGTAAAAACCCTGCCGACCCTGGGTACCCAGGGCCGCCTGATGGTGGACGTGGCGCAAAAGCCCGGCATGCTCAGCGACCCGTCGCGCTTCCTGCCGGCCACGGAGGCGATGTCTGACGCCGTTGGCCTGGGCCTGCGCCGCCTGGCACGCCAGGACCCGGACAAGGCCATGGCCCTGCTCGACGGTTACGCGAGCAGCATGCACTTCTCCCGTGACGAAAAAGTGGCAATTGCCCGTGAAATCGGCCTGACCCTGGCCAAGCGCTTCGACCCGCGCGCGCTTGAGGTGATGACCAAGTACGACCCCGAGTTGCGCGACAACACCGTGTCCGAATGGCGCCTGCGCCTGCTGTTGCGCCTGGCCCGCTGGGAAGATGCCTACCAACTGACGCGCAAACTCCCGCAGGATTTGGCCACCACCAACCGCTGGCGCTACTGGCAGGCCCGCAGCTTGGAACTGGCCGAGCCGAAAAACCCGCAGGCCCTGGTGCTGTACAAGAACCTGTCACGGGAGCGTGACTTCTACGGCTTCCTCGCAGCAGACCGCTCCAAAGCGCCGTACCAGCTGAACAACAAGCCGTTGGTGATGAGCCAGGCACTGATCAACAAGGTGCGTAACACCCCCGGCGTGCGCCGTGCCCTTGAGTTCTATGCCCGTGGTCAGATAGTGGATGGCCGCCGCGAGTGGTACTACGTCAGCCGCCACTTCAACCGTGACGAAATGGTTGCCCAGGCCAAGCTGGCCTACGACATGAAGTGGTACTTCCCGGCGATCCGCACCATCAGCCAGGCGCAGTACTGGGATGACCTGGACATCCGCTTCCCGATGGCCCACCGCGACACCCTGGTGCGCGAAGCCAAGGTCCGTGGCCTGCATTCCAGCTGGGTATTCGCCATCACCCGCCAGGAAAGTGCCTTCATGGACGACGCGCGCTCCGGCGTCGGCGCCAGCGGCCTGATGCAACTGATGCCCGGCACCGCCAAGGACACCGCGCGCAAGTTCAGCATCCCCCTGGCCTCCCCCGCCCAGGTGCTGGACCCGGACAAAAACATCCAGCTCGGCGCCGCTTACCTGAGCCAGGTGCACAGCCAGTTCAACGGCAACCGCGTCCTCGCCTCTGCCGCCTACAACGCCGGCCCCGGCCGCGTGCGCCAATGGCTGCGCGGCGCCGACCACCTGAGTTTCGACGTATGGGTGGAAAGCATCCCGTTCGACGAAACCCGCCAGTATGTGCAGAACGTGCTGTCTTATTCAGTGATCTACGGGCAGAAGCTCAACTCGCCACAGCCGTTGGTGGATTGGCATGAGCGGTACTTTGATGATCAGTAAGGTTTGAAGCAGAAATGAAAATGCCCGCATTGAGAGATGCGGGCATTTTTTATGGGCACCAATATTCAGTGTTCGAGACTTTCCTCAACCCCATCACTGAACTGCAACGCCGCCAACCGCGCATACAGTGGGTTGCTCGCAATCAGCTGCTGGTGCGTCCCCACCGCCACCAGCTTGCCCTGGTCCATTACTGCAATCCGGTCCGCATGCTTCACGGTCGCCAAACGGTGGGCGATGACCAGCGTGGTGCGCCCTTGCATCAACTGCGGCAACGCTTGCTGGATCAGGTGTTCACTCTGGGCATCCAGGGCGCTGGTGGCTTCGTCCAGCAGCAGGATCGGCGCGTCTACCAACAACGCGCGGGCAATCGCCAGGCGTTGGCGTTGGCCGCCGGAGAGGCCCATGCCGCCGTCGCCGAGGTGGGTCTGATAGCCATCGGGCATTTGCAGGATGAAATCGTGGGCGTGGGCAATACGGGCGGCGGCTTCGACTTGCTCGCGAGTGGCCGTCGGGTTGCCGTAGCGGATGTTCTCCTCAACGCTGCCGAAAAACAGCGCCGGGCTCTGAGACACCAGGGCGAAGTGGCGGCGCAGGTCCAGGGGATCGAGATCGGTCAACGCCTGGCCTTCCAGCAGGATGCGGCCTTGCTGCGGATCGTAGAAGCGCAGCAACAGGTCAAAAATCGTCGACTTGCCCGCACCGGACGGGCCCACCAGCGCCAGGGTTTCGCCAGGGTTGATGGTCAGGCTCAAGCCGTCGATGGCATAGCTGTCCGGCCGTGAAGGGTAGGAAAAGCGCAGGTCCTGCAGCTCCATGCGACCGCTGACACGCTCCGGCAACTGCACTTTGCCCGTGGCCGGCGCCTGGATCTCGTTGCTCGACTGCAACAGCTCACCAATGCGCTCCGCCGCACCGGCGGCACGTTGCAATTCACCGAGGACTTCGCTGAGGGTACCGACGGCGCTGCCGACGATCAGGCTGTAGAACACAAATGCGGCCAGCTCACCGCCGGAAATGCGCCCGCTGATCACGTCCATGCCGCCGACCCAGAGCATCACGCCCACCGCACCCAGCACCAGCATGATCACCAGGGTGATCAACCAGGCGCGCTGCGCGATGCGTTTGCGTGCGGTGGAGAACGCCTCTTCCACGGTCACGGCAAAGCGCTGCTCGTCCTGCACCTGATGGTTATAGGCCTGCACGGTCTTGATCTGGCCGAGGGTCTCGGACACGTAGCTGCCCACATCGGCAATACGGTCCTGGCTCAGGCGCGACAAGCTGCGTACACGACGACCGAAGATCAGGATCGGCGCCAGTACCAACGGCAGCGCCACCACCACGATGCTGGTGAGCTTGGGGTTAGTGATGAACAACAGCACGATGCCGCCGATCACCATCAAGGCATTACGCAGGAACAGCGACAGCGACGAGCCGATCACCGATTGCAGCAAGGTGGTGTCGGTGGTCAGCCGTGATTGGATTTCCGAGCTGCGGTTGTTTTCGTAGAAACCCGGGTGCAGGTAGATCAGGTGGTTGAAGACCTGCCGGCGAATGTCCGCCACCACCCGCTCACCGATCCACGACACCAGGTAAAACCGCGCAAACGTGCCCACGGCCAAGCCCAGCACCAACACCATGAACAGGCCGATGGATTGGTTGAGCAGGTGCGGCGACTGTGTCATGAAGCCCTGGTCCACCAGCAGGCGAATGCCCTGGCCCATGGATAAGGTGATGCCGGCGGTGACGATAAGCGCCATCAGGGCACCCAGTGCCTGCCAGCGATAGGGCGCGATAAAGCGACTGGCCAGACGAATCGCGCGGCGTTGACGGACTGAGAACATGAGGGGCATCACCTGATCGGAAAGGGTTGGTACCTGCCTGCTTACATGGGGGGAACTTGGGCGAATAACAATGAGTCAGGTTAATTATGCCCACCGATGCTGACCCCTAGAGGCTATCGGTCTAACGCCCGGCTGGAAATCCTTAGCGGTTTCTGGTGGACTGGATGTTCGAACTGGTGATCTCGTAAGGAGTTGTAACAGCGCGGTCACTCGGGGGTTATACAGTAGGTACACAACCTGATGAGGAGACAGGCCATGACCTTGCAAAATAGCAGCGATGCCAAAATTGAAGTAATCCGCCAGCCACAGCAGTTGCCTTGCTCCGTGATCGACGCCCAGGGCCGCGAAGTGCAGATTACCGAAGAGATGATCCAGCAAGCGTGCCGCGAGCTGGAACAGCGACTGGTCAAGCCTGCCCAGCAAGGCTGAAGCGCCCACGCTCTTTCAAACCCGGCCCAGGTGGCCGGGTTTTTTATTCGGTGTTTAAACGGTTGCCGCGCCCAATGCGGACACGATGCTCGCCAACACCGCCGAATCCCCATTCACAATGCGCACCTTCAAGCCATCGATTTCACGACGCTCCGGATAATGCTTGCGCAGCAAGTCGAACGCCTTGCGTTGTTCTTCGATGGCACCCACCAGGCTACGGCGGAAATCCGCATCATCACGGCGCGGGTCGTACACGCTGCGGCACAACGTCGCGAGTGCCCAGGCCGGGTCGGTCGATGCGTTCAAATGCACTTCGGCCAGCCACGGTTGCGGCAACAAGTCGCTCAACTGAATGCTCTGCTCCTGGCCCAGGTACGCGCAGAACGCCTGATAGATCTGCGCCGTACCGCGCTGCTTGCCGTCAAGGCTATAACCGGCAATGTGCGGGGTGGCCAACACACACAGGTCGGCGAGGTCGACGTCCACCTCGGGCTCGCCTTCCCACACGTCCAGCACCGCTTGCAGGTCTTCACGCGCAAGCAGCACGTCGCGCAGGGCGGCGTTGTCGACCACCGGGCCACGGCTGGCATTGATCAGCCAGGTGCCGGGCTTGAGGCGGCTGAGCCGCTCGCGATCAAACAGGTGCCAGGTGGAACCATTGCCGGACTTGGTCAACGGCGTGTGCAGGCTGATCACATCGCATTGCTCGATGATCTGCTCAAGGCTGACGTAGTCGCCGTCTTCGGCGATCTGTCGCGGCGGGTCGCAGACCAGCACGTTCCAGCCCAGGCCCTTGAGCACTTCGATCAGTCGCCCGCCCACTTCACCGGCGCCGACGACGCCATAGGTACGCTGATTGAGGTCGGCGCCTTCGATCTCGGCCAGGGTTTGCAGGCTGCCCAGCACATAGTCCACCACGCCACGGGCATTGCAGCCGGGGGCGCTGGACCACTGGATACCGGCCTGCTTGAAGTAATCGAGGTCGAGGTGGTCGGTGCCGATGGTGCAGGTGCCGACAAAACGCACCTTCGTGCCGTCCAGCAGGGCGCGGTTGACGTTGGTCACCGAGCGCACCAGCAGTACATCGGCCTGTTCGACGGTGGCACGGTCGATGGAACGGCCGGACACTCGGCGAATCTCGCCAAATCCTTGGAAGAACTCATCGAGCAGCGGAATATTTTCGTCGGCAACAATCAGCATGGCAGGCTCCTTTGGCGGATCAGCAGTGTACAGGGATGCGATCTTCAATGTGGGAGGGGCGGTGGCACGACCGCTTGCTTACAAATCGCTAACACAGGTTTTTTCCTGACCATTACGTCAAGGCGTAGAATCCGCCGGCCTTGCGCCTTCTCTATTGGACACCCGTACGTGAACACTGCCACTGCCCCCCTTACCCGCCCCGCCCGCATCAGCCGGGAAGTGGGTGGCCTGATGACCCTCGCACTGCCGATCATGATCGGCCAACTGGCAACCACCTTCATGAGCTTTGTCGACGCGGTGATGGCCGGCCGCGTCAGCCCCCAGGACCTGGCGGCGGTGGGCCTGGGCAACTCGATCTGGATTCCGGTGTACCTGCTGATGACCGGTACGCTGTTGGCCACCACGCCGAAAGTCGCCCAACGCTACGGTGCGGGCCACTATGGTGAAATCGGGCCGTTGGTGCGTCAGTCATTGTGGCTGGCCGTGGTGGTCGGCATCATCGGCTCGCTGCTGCTGCTCTGCGCCGAGCCGATCCTGCATGCCATGAAGGTTGAACCCGAGCTTATCGCCCCCACCATGGGCTACCTGCATGGCATCGCCGCAGGGATGCCGGCCGTTGCCCTGTATTACGTGCTGCGCTGTTTCAGCGACGGCCTGGGCCGCACCCTGCCCAGCATGGCCATGGGCCTGTGCGGGTTGGCGCTGAATGTCCCGCTCAACTACATCTTCATCTACGGTCACCTGGGCTTACCGGCCATGGGCGGCGTGGGCTGCGGCTGGGCCACGGCGATTGCAATGTGGGTGATGATGCTCGGCATGGCCGCCTGGACCCGCTGGGGGGCGGCCTACCAGAGCAGTGAACTGTTCAAGCGCTTCGACTGGCCGCAGTGGTCGGTAATCAAGCGCGTATTGGGAATTGGCCTGCCGATTGGCATCGCGATCTTTGCCGAATCGAGCATCTTTGCCGTCATCGCCCTGCTGCTCGGCAGCCTGGGCGCCACGGTTGTGTCGGGGCACCAGATCGCGCTGAACGTCAGCTCATTGGTGTTCATGATCCCCTACTCCCTGAGCATGGCCGTCACTGTGCGCGTCGGCCAGGCCCTGGGGCGAGGCGAGGCGCGGGAAGCACGTTTTGCCGCCGGGGTCGGCATGGGCACGGCGCTGGCGTACGCCTGCCTGTCCTGCAGCCTGATGCTGGTGTTTCGCGAGCAGATTGCGGCGATCTACACCCCGGACCCCATCGTCATTCATCTGGCATCGACGCTGATCGTGTTTTCAGCGCTGTTCCAGTTCAGTGACTCGATTCAGGTCACCGCTGCCGGCGCCCTACGTGGCTACCAGGACACCCGCGTCACCATGGTGCTGACCTTGTTTGCCTACTGGGGCGTGGGGCTGCCGGTGGGTTACGCCCTGGGGCTGACTCACTGGCTGGGCGAACCCAGCGGGCCGAGCGGTTTGTGGCAAGGGCTGATCGTGGGGTTGAGCTGTGCGGCGGGGATGCTGCTGGTGCGCCTGGCGCGCAGTGCACGCCGGCGCATTCGCCTGGAGAAGGCGCGGGGTTAATCGGCCTTTTTGCGGATCCAGTACAAGTACGTACCGGCCTGCTCCTGCTGATCCACCAGTTCATGGTCAAGGAACACGCAGAACTTGGGAATATCGCGGCGCGTTGACGGGTCGGTCGCGATCACCTTGAGCAAGCCTCCGGGCGGCAGGTCGCGGATGTGCTGGTGCAGCATCATCACCGGCTCAGGGCAGTTGAGGCCCGTTGCGTCGAGGGTGCCATCAACGGCGGTGTGGAAAATATCGCTCATTGTCTACTCCTGAAACCGGCGCTCAGTTTAGCGGGCCTTGGTTTTCTTCACATCCACCAGCCGACGCAGGTGGCAGGTCACTTCTTCACGGTCGTGATACAGCTGTTTGCAGCCGATCTCCACCCGAATGCCGCGCGCCTTGAAACCGTCCTCGATACGTTCCAGCAGGCGCTTGACCTCGGCGTAACGCTGTTTCATCGGCAACTTCAGGTTCACCACCGCCTCGCGGCAATACCCTTCGCCGATCCAGGTCTCAAGCAGCGCCGCATTGCGCGCCGGCTTTTCGACGATGTCGCACACCATCCAGTCCACCGGCTGCTTGGGCACGAAGGTAAAGCCGTCGGCCATCAGGTGCTGCACCAGGCCGGTGTCCATCAAGCTTTCGGCCATGGGGCCGTTGTCGATGGCGGTCACCAGCATGCCACGGTTGACCAGTTGCCAGGTCCAGCCACCAGGGGCCGCACCCAGATCGACGCCGGTCATGTCGCCATGCAGGCGCTCGTCCCATTGGTCGCGGGGGATAAAGTGGTGCCAGGCCTCTTCCAGCTTCAGGGTCGAGCGGCTGGGCGCGTCCCGGGGGAATTTCAACCGCGGGATGCCCATCGGCCACATCGCCGAGTTATTCGACTCGGCCAGGCCCATGAACACTTCGCGGCCGCTTTTGAAGGTCAGCAGCAGGCGCGGCTTGCTCGGGTCGTCCACCAGCTTGCCGGCGTTCAACAAGGCTTTGCGCAGGTGCACTTCGAATTTCTTGCAGAAGTTCGAGAGTTCCTTGCCGTCATTGGTGTCGACCATCTCCAGCCACAGGCTGCCGCACACCGGGAATTCACGCAGGTGAGCGAGGATCACGCTGATACGGTCGGTTTCCGGCAGGTCGATAAACACCCCGCGCGCCCACTGCCGCGGGAAGATCAGCTCGGCAAAGCGCTGGCCGTGCATCAGGCGCTGGGCGCCGTCTTCTTCGGTGCAGACAAATTCGGCGCAGGCGCTGCCGGTCTTGGCCTTGGCGTAGCCGGAAACGTTCAGGCGCGCGGCGTGTTCCGCGATCTCGGAACAGACTTCGCCCTCAAAACCCGGGCGGCAGTGCATAAAAAGGGTGTTCATCGACTCTCCTGGTGACTCAACTGACGTCGCGCTATCGCAATGCCTGTCATGAAAACGCGCGCATGATAGCCGAGTTCGGAACCTTGGTTCTGTCCATAGAGTCCAGTAATTAGCCAGCTACTGAAAACAGCGCTAGTTTGAAAGCTCTGTTCGTCCCGTCAGGTCCGTAGCCGTGCGGACCATAAGGAGTCATGTAATGTCATCCCTTGATAGCCTGAGAACCCTTAAAACTTTAGAAATCGACGACAAGACCTACCACTATTTCAGCCTGCCCGAGGCCGCCAAGAGCCTGGGTGACCTGGACAAGCTGCCGATGTCCCTCAAGGTGCTGCTGGAGAACCTGCTGCGCTGGGAAGACAACAAGACCGTCACCGGCGCCGACCTCAAGGCCATTGCCGCCTGGCTCAAAGAGCGCCAGTCCGACCGCGAGATCCAGTACCGCCCCGCCCGCGTCCTGATGCAGGACTTTACCGGCGTACCCGCCGTGGTCGACCTGGCCGCCATGCGCGCCGCCGTGGCCAAGGCCGGGGGCGACCCGCAGCGCATCAACCCACTCTCGCCCGTGGACCTGGTGATCGACCACTCGGTGATGGTCGACAAGTTCGGCAACGCCGACGCCTTCGAGCAGAACGTCGACATCGAAATGCAGCGCAACGGCGAACGCTACGCCTTCCTGCGCTGGGGCCAGAGTGCCTTCGACAACTTCAGCGTGGTACCGCCGGGCACCGGCATCTGCCACCAGGTCAACCTCGAATACCTGGGCCGCACCGTGTGGACCAAGGACGAGGACGGCCGCACCTACGCCTTCCCCGACACCCTGGTGGGCACCGACTCCCACACCACCATGATCAACGGCCTCGGCGTGCTCGGCTGGGGCGTGGGCGGGATCGAAGCGGAAGCGGCGATGCTCGGCCAACCGGTGTCGATGCTGATCCCGGAAGTGATCGGCTTCAAGCTCACCGGCAAGCTCAAGGAAGGCATTACCGCCACCGACCTGGTGCTGACCGTCACCCAGATGCTGCGCAAGAAAGGCGTGGTGGGTAAGTTCGTCGAGTTCTACGGCGACGGCCTGGCGGACCTGCCCCTGGCGGACCGCGCGACCATCGCCAACATGGCCCCGGAATACGGCGCCACCTGCGGCTTTTTCCCGGTGGATGAGGTGACCCTGGACTACCTGCGCCTCTCCGGTCGCCCGGCTGCCACCGTGAAGCTCGTCGAGGCCTACACCAAGGCCCAGGGCCTGTGGCGCAATGCAGGCCAGGAGCCGGTGTTTACCGACAGCCTGGCCCTCGACATGGGCAGCGTCGAAGCCAGCCTCGCTGGGCCAAAACGTCCACAGGACCGTGTGTCCCTGCCCAACGTCGGCCAGGCGTTCAGCGACTTCCTCGACCTGCAATTCAAGCCCACCAACAAAGAGGAAGGCCGCCTGGAAAGTGAAGGCGGCGGCGGTGTGGCCGTGGGCAACGCCGACCTGGTGGGCGAAACCGACTATGAATACGAAGGCCAGACCTATCGCCTGAAAAACGGCGCCGTGGTGATCGCCGCCATCACTTCCTGCACCAACACGTCCAACCCCAGCGTGATGATGGCCGCCGGGCTGGTGGCGAAAAAAGCCGTGGAGAAAGGCCTCACGCGCAAACCCTGGGTAAAAACCTCCCTGGCGCCCGGCTCCAAAGTGGTCACCGACTACTACAAGGCCGCGGGCCTCACCCAATATCTGGACAAACTTGGCTTCGACTTGGTGGGTTATGGCTGCACCACCTGCATCGGCAACTCCGGGCCGTTGCCTGAGCCGATTGAAAAAGCCATCCAGAAGGCCGACCTCGCCGTGGCCTCGGTGCTGTCCGGCAACCGCAACTTCGAAGGCCGCGTGCACCCACTGGTGAAAACCAACTGGCTGGCCTCGCCGCCCCTGGTAGTGGCCTACGCCTTGGCGGGGACCGTACGCATCGATATCAGCAGCGAACCGCTGGGTAACGATCAACAGGGTAATCCGGTGTATTTGAAGGACATCTGGCCGAGCAGCCAGGAGATTGCCGACGCAGTAGCGCAAGTCAGCACCGGCATGTTCCACAAGGAATACGCCGAAGTGTTCGCCGGCGACGAACAGTGGCAAGCCATTGAAGTGCCACAGGCCGCGACCTATGTGTGGCAGAAAGACTCCACCTACATCCAGCACCCGCCGTTCTTCGATGACATTGCCGGACCCCTGCCGGTGATCAAAGACGTCAAGGGCGCCAACGTACTGGCGCTGCTGGGCGACTCGGTGACCACCGACCACATCTCCCCCGCCGGCAATATCAAGGCCGACAGCCCTGCCGGCCGCTACCTGCGCGAGCAAGGCGTAGAGCCGCGTGACTTCAACTCCTACGGCTCACGCCGCGGCAACCATGAAGTGATGATGCGCGGCACCTTTGCCAACATCCGCATCCGCAATGAAATGCTCGGCGGCGAGGAAGGCGGCAATACGCTCTACATCCCCACCGGCGAGAAAATGCCGATCTACGATGCAGCCATGAAGTACCAGGCCTGCGGCACACCGCTGGTGGTGATCGCCGGTCAGGAGTACGGCACCGGCTCCAGCCGCGACTGGGCAGCCAAGGGCACCAACCTGCTGGGGGTCAAGGCGGTGATCGCCGAGAGCTTCGAGCGGATTCACCGTTCCAACCTGGTGGGCATGGGCGTGCTGCCGCTGCAGTTCAAGCTGGATCAGAACCGCAAGGCGCTGAAGCTTACGGGTAAGGAGAAGATCGATATTCTCGGCCTGACCGAGGTAGAGATCGTGCCGCGGATGAACCTGACGCTGGTGATTACCCGGGAGGATGGCAGCCGCGAGAAGGTCGACGTGCTGTGCCGGATCGACACCTTGAATGAAGTGGAATACTTCAAGTCGGGGGGGATTTTGCACTATGTGCTGCGGCAGTTGATCGCCTCTTAAGAACACAGGAGATCAAATGTGGGAGGGGGCTTGCTCCCGATAGCGGTATGTCAGTCAAAACATCTATGACTGATCCACCGCCATCGGGAGCAAGCCCCCTCCCACACTTTAACCGCGTTTAACGTTTCAGATCAGCCGAACAACCACTTCCACAACAGCACCAGCACCACTACCGCCAGCACCGGCCGCGCAATGCGGTAAGCCTTCGGATGCTTGCGCTTCCACTGCTTGACCACGCCGCTGAACTTGTCGCTGAAGGTCTTGCTCCAGGCATACGCCTGGTTAATGCCGCCGACGCGCTCGTCGTCGAGGTTCTGCGGCGCGGTGGCGCGGCCCAGTTGCTTGCTGACCCAGCGGTTGACGCGGGTCATCAGGCGATTGCTCAGCGGGCGTTCGATGTCGCAGAACAGGATCACGCGGGTCTGCTCGGTTTCGTTCTTCACCCAGTGCACGTAGGTTTCGTCGAACATCACGTCGTCACCGTCGCGCCAGGCATACACCTGGCCGTCGACAAAGATGCGGCAGTCGTCGGAATTCGGCGTGGACAAGCCCAGGTGATAACGCAGGGAACCGGCAAACGGGTCACGGTGCGGGTTGAGGTGGCTGCCGCCCGGCAACAGCGCGAACATCGCGCCCTTGACGTTGGGGATGCTGCTCACCAACGCCACGGTTTTCGGGCACAGCGCCTCGGCCGATGGCAGGGGTTTGTCGTACCACTTGAGGTAGAAACGCTTCCAGCCCTTCTTGAAGAACGAACCAAAACCGGCGTCGTTGTTCTTTTCGGCGGCGCGGATATAACCCTCGTCGAACAGGTGCATGGCCTCTTCGCGGATCACTTCCCAGTTGTCCTTGAGCACGTCCAGTTCCGGAAACTTGCTGCGGTCCAGGTACGGCTTGGATGGCACCGCCGAAAACAGGTACATCAAGGCGTTATAGGGGGCGAACAGCGCCGAATGGTTGACGAACTGACGCAACATCGGCAAACGGGCCTTGCCGCGCAAGTGCACATACAGCGTGCTGCCGATAAACAGCAACAGCACCGACAGTTTGGCGGCCAAAGAAAAGGTCATGCAGCAACTCCTGGAAATAAGCGCCTGGCCAACAGCCTCCCGGCGATGGGAGACCAGACGTAACAGCCGGCCATGATAAACAGTTGGGCCATTATGCAGAAGGCCCAGGCTGACCGGCTGACATAAATCAAGCCTGGTTTTCTTGCTCGGTAAACAAATCGCTGAACAGCATGCTCGACAGGTAGCGCTCACCGGAGTCCGGCAGGATCACCACGATGGTCTTGCCCTGCATTTCCGGTTTCTCGGCCAGGCGCACGGCCACGGCCATGGCGGCACCGCAGGAGATACCGCACAGGATGCCCTCCTCCTGCATCAGGCGCAGGGCCATGGCCTTGGACTCGTCGTCGGTCACCAGCTCCACGCGGTCGACCATCGACAGGTCGAGGTTTTTCGGCACGAACCCGGCGCCAATGCCCTGGATCTTGTGGGGGCTGGGCTTGATCTCTGCACCGGCCAGGGCCTGGGTGATCACCGGCGACACCATCGGCTCGACAGCCACCGACAGGATCGGCTTGCCCGCCGTGTTCTTGATGTAGCGCGACACACCAGTGATGGTCCCACCCGTGCCGACGCCCGCCACCAGCACGTCCACGGCGCCATCGGTGTCGTTCCAGATTTCCGGGCCGGTGGTTTTTTCGTGGATGGCCGGGTTGGCCGGGTTTTCGAACTGGGCCGGCATAAAGTAGGTGGCCGGGTCGCTGGCAACGATCTCGCCCGCTTTGTCGATGGCGCCCTTCATGCCTTTGGCCGGCTCGGTCAGTACCAACTCGGCGCCGAGGGCCTTGAGCACCTTGCGGCGTTCGATACTCATGGACGCCGGCATAGTCAGCAGCAACTTGTAACCACGGGCAGCGGCGACAAAGGCCAGGCCGATACCGGTATTGCCGGAAGTCGGTTCCACGATGGTCATGCCCGGCTTGAGTTTGCCGGTGCCTTCGGCGTCCCAGATCATGTTTGCGCCAATGCGGCACTTCACCGAGTAGCCCGGATTACGTCCTTCGATCTTGGCCAGGATGGTCACGCCACGCGGTGCGATACGGTTGATCTGAACCAGGGGCGTGTTACCGATGGAGTGCGCGTTGTCTGCAAAGATGCGGCTCATGGCGGGTCCTATTAGGCGGTTTTCAGAAAGGCTCCAAGGGTATGCCTCGTGTTGCAAAGCGTCCAGTCGAAGGAACGTTGCGCCTGTCGCAGAGGTCCACCCCACTATATGGACAGAGGACTCTCCCCATGAAACGTCGCTACAGCTGGCCACTATGGACCATTGCCGGATTGCTGGTGGTCCTGGTCGCCATGAGCATCGCGCTGCCCTATCTGGTGCGTAACTACCTGAATGACAAGCTCGCGAACATGGGCGATTACCGCGGCCAGGTGACCGACGTGGACCTCGCGCTGTGGCGTGGCGCGTACCGGATCAACGGCCTTGAAATCATCAAGGTCGACGGCAAGGTGCCCGTCCCGTTCGTCAAGGCGCCGCTGATCGACCTGGCGGTGAGCTGGCACGCTCTCTGGTACGACCACGCGGTAGTGGCCAAAGTGCTGTTTATCGAGCCCGAAGTGAACTTCGTCGACGGCGGCGCCAACAAGCAAGCCTCCCAGACCGGTAAGGGTACCGACTGGCGCGAGCAGTTGAGTAAGTTGGCTCCCATCACCCTCGACGAAGTACGCATCGAAGACGGCAAGATCGCCTTCCACAACTTCAGTTCCAAACCTGTGGTGAAGATCGACGCGACCGACGTCAACGCCAGCTTCTACAACCTGACCAATGTGGTGGACGTCAAAGGCCGGCGCGACGCGCGCTTCGACGGCAAAGCCCTGCTGCAAGGCCAGGCCCCGTTGGAAGCCACCGCCACTTTCGACCCGCTGAGCAATTTCGAGAATTTCGAGTTTCGCTTCCGCGCCAGGGACTTGCAGCTCAAGCGCATGAACGACTTCGCCTCGGCCTACGGCAAGTTCGACTTCAAGGCCGGCACCGGGGACGTGGTGATTGAAGCCCAGGCGGAAAAAGGCCAGTTGACCGGCTACATCAAGCCGCTGCTGCGCGATGTGGAGGTCTTCGACTGGCAACAGGACGTGGAGAACAAGGACAAGAACATCTTTCGTTCGATCTGGGAGGCGGTGGTGGGCACCAGCGAGACCGTGCTGAAGAACCAGGCGAAGAACCAGTTCGCCACCCGCGTGGAGCTGAGTGGCAGCGTACACCAGCAAAATGTCAGCGCGTTCTCCGCATTTTTGGCGATTTTACGCAATGGTTTTATCCAGGCGTTCAATGCGCGCTATGAACAGCCCAAGCCCTCGGCGGATTGAGCCGTGACCGGTCATTCAGAGACTGAATAACCCGTCTGCGTTCACAGTCGCCGGGGCCTCGCGGTATAGTCGGGCATTGATGAATTCGAGGAATGACCGATGAAGTTCGAAGGCACCCAGGCCTACGTTGCCACCGACGACCTGAAACTGGCCGTCAACGCTGCCATCACCCTGGAGCGCCCGCTGCTGGTCAAGGGCGAGCCCGGCACCGGCAAGACCATGCTCGCCGAACAACTGGCCGAGTCCTTCGGCGCCAAGCTGATCACCTGGCACATCAAGTCCACCACCAAGGCCCACCAGGGCCTGTACGAGTACGACGCGGTCAGCCGCCTGCGCGACTCGCAGCTGGGCGTGGACAAGGTGCACGACGTGCGCAACTACCTCAAGAAAGGCAAGCTCTGGGAAGCGTTCGAGTCCGAGGAGCGGGTGATCCTGCTGATCGATGAAATCGACAAGGCTGACATCGAGTTCCCCAACGACCTGCTGCAAGAACTCGACAAGATGGAGTTCTACGTCTACGAAATCGACGAGACCATCAAGGCCAAGAAGCGCCCGATCATCATCATTACCTCCAACAACGAAAAAGAGCTGCCGGACGCGTTCCTGCGCCGCTGCTTCTTCCACTACATCGCCTTCCCCGACCGCACCACCCTGCAAAAAATCGTCGACGTGCACTACCCCGACATCAAGAAAGACCTGGTCAGCGAAGCGCTGGACGTGTTCTTCGACGTACGCAAAGTGCCGGGCCTGAAGAAAAAACCGTCCACCTCCGAACTGGTCGACTGGCTCAAGCTGCTGATGGCCGACAATATCGGCGAAGCGGTGCTGCGCGAGCGCGACCCCACCAAGGCCATCCCGCCCCTGGCGGGTGCCTTGGTCAAGAACGAGCAAGACGTGCAGTTGCTGGAACGTCTGGCATTCATGAGCCGTCGCGGTAATCGCTAATGTTGCTCAACCTGTTCAATGAAATGCGGGCCGCCAAGGTCCCGGTGTCGGTGCGCGAGCTGCTCGACCTGATCAACGCGCTGAAACAGCGCGTGACCTTCGCCGACATGGACGAGTTTTACTACTTGGCCCGGGCGATCCTGGTCAAGGACGAGCGGCATTTCGACAAGTTCGACCGTGCCTTCAGCGCCTATTTCAACGGCCTGGAAAAGCTCGACGACCACCTGCAGGCGCTGATCCCCGAAGAGTGGCTGCGCAAGGAATTCGAGCGCTCGCTGAGCGATGAAGAACGCGCGCAGATCCAATCCCTGGGTGGCCTCGACAAGCTGATCGAGGAATTCAAAAAGCGCCTGGAAGAACAGAAAGAACGCCACGCCGGCGGCAACAAATGGATCGGCACCGGCGGTACCAGCCCGTTCGGCTCCGGCGGCTACAACCCGGAAGGCATTCGCGTCGGCGACGCCGGCAAGCGCCAGGGCAAGGCGGTAAAAGTCTGGGACCAGCGCGAGTACAAGAACCTCGATGAGCAGGTGGAACTGGGCACGCGCAATATCAAGATCGCCCTGCGCCGCCTGCGCAAGTTCGCCCGCCAGGGTGCGGCCGAAGAGCTGGACATCGACGGCACCATCGACCACACCGCCCGCGATGCCGGGCTGCTGAATATCCAGATGCGCCCGGAACGGCGCAACACCATCAAACTGCTGTTGCTGTTCGATATCGGCGGCTCGATGGACGCCCACGTGAAGATCTGCGAAGAGCTGTTCTCGGCGTGCAAGACCGAGTTCAAGCACCTGGAGTACTTTTACTTCCACAACTTCGTGTACGAGTCGGTGTGGAAGAACAACCAGCGCCGCACCTCGGAGCGCACCTCCACCCAGGACCTGCTGCACAAGTACGGTGCCGATTACAAAGTGATCTTTATCGGCGATGCGTCGATGGCGCCGTATGAAATCACCCAGGCCGGCGGCAGCGTCGAGCATTGGAATGAAGAACCGGGGTATGTGTGGATGCAGCGCTTCATGGCCAAGTACAAGAAGCTGATCTGGATAAACCCGTATCCCAAGGATACGTGGGGCTATACGGCCTCGACGGGGATTGTGCGGGAGTTGGTGGAGGATCAGATGTACCCGCTGACGCTGCGCGGGCTTGAGGAAGGGATGCGCTTCCTCTCCAAATAAACGCCGACCCCCATAATGCAGGAGATCTCATGTGGGAGGGGCGGTGTTATGTAAATCGGCGCAAATACTCGACATGCTGCCGATGCGCCGTTTCCTGCACCACCGGCGCCAACCTCACCTTCTCCCCCGGCAAACACTGCGCCAGCCGCGCCAGCGCCAATGGCGTCAACGCGCCCAGACGCGGATACCCGCCAATGGTCTGCCGATCATTGAGCAACACAATCGGCTGCCCATCCGGCGGCACCTGGATGCCGCCCAACGGGATCCCTTCGGAAATCAGCGACGGCCCTTGGTACTGCAACGGCGTACCGAGCAAGCGCATGCCCATGCGGTCGGCGCGACTGTCCAGGGCCCAGTCGGTGTTGAAGGCATCGAACAGGCTCTGGCCGCTGAACTGGCCAATTTGGGCGCCGACGATCACATCCAGCGGCGCCTTGGCGGGTAACGCCTGTGCGCTCAGCACTTTCATCGCTCCGCCGGTACCGGAATAGGCCAAGCGCCCGCCTTCGGCCAGGGCCTTGCCGAAACCGTCCGGCCCGCCCAGTTCCTCACGGACCACCGTGGCACAACTGCCCAGCACATCCGGCGCATCAAACCCGCCCGGCGCGGCCAGGTAAGCCCGCGCGCCGCTGAACGGCTGGGTAAAGCGCAGGCGCTGACCCTTCTGCAGGATAAAACTGCGCCCGGGACTGATCGCACGTTCGTCGATATACGCGCCCAAATCCGCCCCGGCCAACGCCAGCAGACAGTAGTCCTCGGCCTGTACGGTAAAACCACCCAAGGTGATTTCCACTACCGGCGCATTCAGCGCATTGCCCAACAGCCAGTTGGCCCACGACATTGACACCCAATCCAGCGCGCCGCCCTGGGTTACGCCCAGGTGGCGCACGCCAAAACGACCGGCGTCCTGCAACAGGCACAGCGGCGTGCTGGCCTCGATGATCAAGCGGCTCATGCCTGCGCCTCCAACGGCGTGTCATCGCCACCCAGATTGATAAATTCGGCGTGGCTGACGGATTCAAAACGCACCGTGTCACCGGGCTGCATCAGGCTGTAGCCGTCGCGCTCGCGGTCAAACAGATTGGCCGGGGTGCGGCCAATCAGGTTCCAGCCACCGGGGGACACCACCGGGTAGGCGGCGGTTTGCCGCTCGGCGATGCCCACACTGCCGGCCGCCACGCGTTTGCGTGGCGTGCTCAGGCGCGGTGTGGCGAGGATCTCATCCACCAGCCCCATAAAGGCAAAACCGGGGGCGAAGCCGAGGGCGAACACCTGGTATTCGTGGGCGCTGTGGCGGCGGATCACCTCGTCGACGGCCAGGCCACTGCGCTGGGCGAGCAACGTCAGTTCAGGGCCGACACTCAGGTCATACCAAACCGGCAGCACATGGCACTGGCCGCTGCCCTGGGCCTGGGGTTGCAGGTCGGCGAGGGCCTGGTCGATCAATGCCCGCGCCTGGGCCGGGTTCAACGCGGTGAGGTCGTAATGCAGCATCAAGGTGGTGTAGGACGGCACCAGGTCTACCAGTGCCGTGCCGAAACCGGCTCGCAGGCGCTGGGTGGCGGCAAGCATCCACGGCATATTGGCCTCGGCGATCACGTCGAACAGCCGCACCATCAGGCAGTCGATGGCCACCACTTCAATCCGTAGCTTCATACCGGCTTCAACGCCTCACGGATGCGCTTTACGGCAGCGACCGAGCTGGCGTTGTCGCCATGTACGCACAGGGTATTGGCGCGCAATAACAACGAGCTGCCATCGCTGGCGGTCAGGGGTTCGCCACGAGAGAGCGTCAATGATTGGTGGACGATGACCTCGGGATCATGGTGCACAGCGCCCGGCAACTGGCGCGAAACGAGGTGGCCGTTACTGTCGTATGCACGGTCGGCAAAGGCTTCGAACCACAGGATTACCCCATACTCATCACCCAATGCCTGAGCCGCACTGTTGTCGCGGGTGGCCAGCAGCATCAACGGCAGGTCGCCATAAGCAGCCACCGCCTGGATCACCGCCCGCAGTTGCGCCGGGTTAGCCATCATGTCGTTGTACATCGCGCCGTGAGGTTTGACGTAGCTGACCCGCCCGCCCTGGGCACGACAGATGCCATCCAGTGCGCCGATCTGGTAATGCAGCAGGTCCTGGATTTCCTCGGGCGTGTAGGCCATGGAGCGGCGGCCAAAGCCTTGCAGGTCCTGATACGCCGGGTGCGCGCCTACCTGTACGCCGTGCTTGAGCGCCAGGCTGACGGTCTTGCGCATGATGCTCGGGTCGCCGGCATGAAAGCCGCAAGCCACGTTGGCGCAATCGATGAATGGCATGACCTCGGCGTCCAGACCCATGGTCCAGTTGCCAAAGCTCTCGCCGATGTCGCAATTCAATAGCAGACGGCTCACGGTGGTTGCTCCTGTAGGCTTTGTTTTTTTGTAGTGTGGGATTTTTTACGCAGAACTCGCAACTTGTCCTGATACCCCAACGGCGCTTATCGTGGAATGGCTCGATTTTTGGCGCTTGCCCGGTGCTGCGTCCAACTAATAAAAACCGATCCATGCATAAGAAAAAGTTGATCCCATGAATTTGAAGTTCCTCGAAACCTTCGTCTGGGTGGCCAAGCTCAAGAGCTTCCGCCTGACCGCCGAGAAGCTGTTCACCACCCAAGCCTCGATTTCCAGCCGCATCGCCGTGCTGGAGAGCGAGCTGGGGGTGAAGCTGTTTCTGCGTGATTCACGGGGTGTGAGCCTGACCCCGGAAGGCTTGAAGGTGCTCGATTATGCCGAGCAGATGATGGTGACCATGCAGGGCCTGAAACAGTCCCTGGAAACCACCAGCAGCAAGGTCGGACGCATCCGGATCGGCGCAATGGACACGGTGATCCATACCTGGCTCAGCCCGTTGGTGGCGGAGCTGATGGACCACTTCCCTTTGGTGGAAATCGAATTGGTCGCCGATACCGCACTTAACCTCAGCGATCAGCTGCAAAAAGGTTTTCTCGATCTGATCCTGCAAACCGACCTGCTGCGCCTGGAAACCGTGCGCAGCCTGGAACTGGGCAGCCACCCCATGGCCTGGATCGTCGCCAGCCAGTCGATCTACAACCGCGACTACGCGTCCCTCGCCGAACTGGCCCAGGAGCGCATCATCACCTATTCGAAAAACTCCCATCCGCACCAGGACGTCCTCAGCCTGATGCAAGCCAACGGCGTGGCCGCGCCACGGATGAACTGCGTGAACTCGGTGTCGGCGATTACCCGGTTGTTGCGCGATGGCTTCGGGATTGGCGCACTGCCGCCGGTGCTGGTCAGGGAAGAGTTGGCGCGGGGTGAATTGGTGATGTTGCCGATGGCGCAGAAACTGCCGAACCTGCAGGTGGTGGTGTCGTGGCGTGTGGGCGTGGAGTTGGTGGAGGAAATTGTGGGGCTGTGCCAGAAGGTCGTTGCCCGCTATGCCGAGGAAGTCGGCGAAGAGCGGATGCTGCTGACCCCCTGACGAAACTCGATTAAAACTGTGGGAGGGGCGGTCTTTAGAGACCTTTCAGGTCCCGCTCTTCGATTGGCCGGCTCTGGCGCAAGCGCTTGCCGCCCAGCACCACCCAGTCGATCAGGCGGAACAGGCACTCCAGGCCGAACGACAGCAGCATCGCCCCGCCCAGGCCCCAGCCCATGGCTTCGGGGGTCAGCAGGATCTGGTAGCTGTAGCCGTTCCAGGTTTCCAGGCGGATATCCGGGTCGGCGGCCACCGCCACTTGCAGGGCGCGGATGTACCACGGGCCTTGCATGGCCTGGAATTGCTTGTCCAACGCCACCTGGCGGTCAAGCATCGCGCCCAGGCTGTTGGCATCGCTCTGGAACACCGGGTCATCGCTGGCACGGTAATGCGCCACCAAGGCCTTCAAGTCACCGTTGAAGAACTGCCGCGCGGTGGTTTCAAACCCGCTCAGGCCGGTCTGCGCCTCGATCAGGTGGGCTTCGACGCGCTTGGCGTAGTCGTTGATAAACCCCGGCACTTGCACGCCGACCAACAGGCCAATGGCAAACAGCACCAACCGCAGATAACTGAGCAACATGGTCGATATCCTTACTCGGTAACGCCCTGGCTGACGCATTCACCGCGTCGCCACAGGCTCCATTGGCCCGGTTCGTAACGGGTCCAGTTTTCGTTGTCGGTCAACGGTTCGGTAGCAATCACCGTCACCACATCGTTGGGGGTGGTTTCGGCCTGAAAATCGACGATCACGTCGACATCTTTGAGGCGCGCCGGGCCAAACGGTGCACGCCGGGTGATCTGCGCCAATTTGGTCGAGCAATAGCAAAACAGCCAGTCGCCATCACTGAGCAGGCAGTTGAACACGCCTTTGCTGCGGTATTCGGCACAGGCGGCGATCAGGTCCGGCAGCATCTGTTCGATGTCCACCGGCTCGGGGAAGGCTTCGCGCACGCGGTTGAGCAGGTCGCAAAAGGCCGCTTCGCTGTCGGTATCGCCTACCGGGCGGTAGAAGGTGGCGCGGGGGGTGAAGTCCGCCAGTTGGCCGTTGTGGGCGAAACACCAGTTGCGGCCCCACAGTTCGCGCACGAACGGGTGGGTGTTGGCCAGGCTCACCTTGCCGACGTTGGCCTGGCGGATATGCCCGATCACCACTTCACTCTTGATGGGGTAACGCTGCACCAGCAGAGCGACTTCCGACTCACTGCTCGCGGCCGGGTCCTGGAACAGGCGCAGGCCACGGCCTTCGTAGAAAGCGATGCCCCAACCGTCGCGGTGGGGGCCGGTGCGCCCACCACGCTGCATCAGCCCGGTAAAGCTGAACACGATATCGGTGGGGACGTTGGCACTCATGCCCAATAATTCACACATGCCAGGGCTCTCACTGCAGGGCGGACAACGTTAAAGGCGCGGTTCGACCCGCATACCGCTCACCGGTGCAGGACGGCGGAACGGCTCGTCGTCTTCGTCCACAGGCTCGGCGGCCAAGGCGGCATCGGTGGCAGCCTTGCGCTCACGGCGGGCGTTGGCGGCGCGCTCGATGGGCCAGCGGATCAGCACAAACACGATGTACACACCAAAGGCGATCATGGTGTACATGAACAAATCGGAAATGGCCCGCCAGGCGTTATTGCCGACCTTGAGCACCAGGTCCAGCGCCGTGATGGCCACGGCCGGCGCGAACTGAGTCTTGACCGGGTCGACGATGGTCGGGCTCAACAGCAGCACCGCCATGAGCAACTGCAGCGGCTCGCGCAGCCAGCGCCAGATCCAGCGGGTCATGCGCCACCACACCAACAGGCAGCCCAAAGCGGCGAAGGCGTAAAGGCCCCAAGCGGTCAGATAGTCGTTCTCGGTCATGGTGTCCATGGCAAGGTAGGCAAACAGGCGGCTATGATAACGGCTTTTGCGTGTCGCGGCTGCAATGCCTGCCACCTTCCGCCAGACAGAGAGTGCTCCATGCCTTCATCGACCGCCCCGATTGCCCGTAAAGCCCCAGGCCAGGACCCATACGCCTGGCTGCAAGAGCGCGACAGCGTTGAAGTCCTTGATTACCTGAAGGCCGAAAATGCCTTCCAGGAAGCCCAGCTCGCCGACCAGCAGGCCCTGCGCGAAACCCTGTTCGAGGAGATCAAGGGCCGCATTCTCGAAACCGACCTGTCTCTGCCCTCCCCCTGGGGCCCGTACCTGTATTACACGCGCACCACCGCCGGTGACGAATACGCCCGCCACTACCGCTGCCGCCGCCCGGCCGACGACAGCAACCAGGTGGACGACAGCAGCGAAGAGCTGTTGCTGGACCCGAACGTGCTGGCCAACGGCGGCTTCTTTTCCCTCGGCGCATTCAGCATCAGCCCCGACCACCAGCGCCTGGCCTACAGCCTCGATACCAGTGGCGAAGAGATCTACACCCTGTTCGTGAAGGAATTGGCCACGGGCAAAGTCAGCGAACTGGAGTTTCAGGATTGCGACGGCAGCATGACCTGGGCCAATGACAGCCTGACCCTGTTCTTCGGCGAGCTGGACGACACCCACCGCCCGCACAAGCTGTATCGCTACCGCCTGGATGGCACGGCGGCGCAGGAAGTATTCCATGAGCCCGACGGGCGTTTCTTCCTGCATTGCTACCGTTCCAGTTCCGAGCGCCAGTTGCTGCTGTCATTGGGCAGCAAGACCACCAGCGAAATCTGGGCGCTGGACGCCAACCAGCCGCACCTGGACTTCACCTGCCTGGCGCCACGGGTCGAGGACCATGAATACGATGTCGACCACGGCCAACTGAATGGCGCGTGGACCTGGTTTATCCGCAGCAACCGTGATGGCATCAACTACGCCCTGTTTGTGGCTACCGACATTGGCGACGTGCCGACTGAGGATGAGTGGCAGAACCTGATCCCCCACAGCGACGATGTGATGCTCGACGGCGTCAGCCTGAACGTCAACGCCATGACCCTGAGCCTGCGCATCGGCGGCCTGCCGGTGATCGAAGTGCACCCCCAAGGCGTGCCAGCCTATCGCGTGGAATTGCCCGACGCCGCCTACAGCCTCTACGTACAGAACAGCCTGGAATTCGTCAGCGACAAGATCCGCCTGCGCTATGAAGCCCTGAACCGCCCGGCCCAGGTACGCCAGCTGGAACTGGCCAGCGGCGCGCAGCAGGTGCTCAAGGAAACCCCGGTGCTCGGCGTGTTCAATGCCGATGACTACGTCAGCCAGCGTCTGTGGGCCACTTCCGCCGATGGCACCCAGGTGCCGATCAGCCTGGTGGTCAAGCGCGACCAGCTCGGCAAGCCGACACCGTTGTACCTGTATGGCTACGGCGCCTATGGCTCAAGCCTCGACCCGTGGTTCTCCCATGCACGCCTGAGCCTGCTGGACCGTGGCGTGGCGTTCGCCATTGCGCATGTGCGCGGCGGTGGCGAACTGGGTGAAGCCTGGTATCGCAATGGCAAGCAGGAACACAAACAGAACACCTTCAGCGACTTTATCGCGTGTGCCGAGCACCTGATCGCCGAGGGCCTGACCACCTCCAAGCAACTGGTCATCAGCGGCGGCAGTGCCGGCGGCCTGTTGATCGGCGCGGTGCTCAACCAGCGTCCGGCGCTGTTCCAGGCGGCGATTGCCGAAGTGCCGTTTGTCGACGTACTCAACACCATGCTCGACCCGGAATTGCCGCTGACCATCACCGAGTACGACGAGTGGGGCAACCCCGAAGAGCCCGAAGTGTATGAACGCATCAAGGCCTACGCGCCGTACGAAAACGTCAGCGCCCAGGCCTATCCGGCCACGCTGGTGATCGCCGGCTACAACGACAGTCGCGTGCAGTACTGGGAGGCGGCCAAGTGGGTGGCCAAGTTGCGCGACACCAAGACGGACGACAACCTGCTGTTGCTCAAGACCGAACTGGGTGCCGGCCACGGCGGGATGAGCGGTCGTTACCAGGGATTACGTGACGTAGCACTCGAATATGCATTTGTGTTCAAGGCGCTGGGGCTGATTTAAGGAACTTAGCGGGGCGGCCCTGTCTGAACACAGGACCGCCTCCTGATTGATGGACCAAGATTGCAGCCATGGCACTACCGACGCTAATGAATACCGAAATCCGCGACATGCTCATGGATTGCGGCCTGTTCGACCCTTTGCTGCCGGAAGACTTTTACGTCGCCGCCGGCTACTTCAATATCAGCAGCATTGCCGAGGGCGAGGTGATTTTCCTCGAGGGCGATGCCGGCACCTTCATGTGCATCATCCACAGCGGCCAGGTGGCGGTGCAGAAAACCAACCACACCGGCCAGCGCCTGACCATCGCCACCCTGCGCAGCGGCCGGGCCTTTGGTGAGATGGCGGTGCTTGACGGTGAGCGGCGCTCGGCCAGCTGCGTGGCCGCCAGTGACTGCGTGCTGTTGAACCTGGGCAAGGACGCCCTGGAAAAGATGCTCAATGAAACGCCGCGTGTGGCGGCGAAGATCATCCGCGCAATCGCCATCGCGTTGTCCAAGCGCCTGCGCATGGCCGATGGGCAATTACTCTCCCAACCGTTTTAACCGCCGGGCGTCTTCGGTTTGCTGTCGTTCTGCTGCAGGCCAGGCACCGTCTGGTCCTTCGGCGGTGTCGGCAATACGATGGGCACCAACGGCGGTGAGCCGTTCGTCTTCGGCACGGCCGGCGGGGTGATCTGCGGATACAGCGTCGGCGTCGGCGTGCCCGGTGCGCCTGGGGTAGGTGCCGGTGCCACCGGTACGGTTTGCAACTCCTGAGCCTGCGCCGCACCCAATGCGAGCGCGCTCAACACAATGACCGTTAGAATGCTGCACTTCATCGATGGCTCCATGGCCTGACCGGAATGTCGTAAGGCTACTCCCAACCGCGCAAGAATGCCCTTCCCAATGAGATTTCCATGAAACGTTTCGTTCTGCTGGACACCACCCCGATCCCCGACAACGGCGGTGCCTTGTGCCTGTTCGAATACGGTGAAGACTTTGTCATCAAGATCCAGGGCGGTGACGGCGGCCAGTTGATGAACACGCGCATGCACGGCTCCGAAGACGCGCTGGCGGAAATCCCTTGCCGCAAGGTCGCGGGGCGCCCGGGCTCACGGGTGTTGATCGGCGGGTTGGGCATGGGCTTCACCTTGGCCTCGGCGCTCAAGCACCTGGGCAAGACCGCCGAAGTGGTGGTGGCGGAACTGGTGCCCGGTGTTGTGGAATGGAACCGTGGGCCGCTGGGGGAAAAGTCCGGCCGCCCACTGCTGGACCCGCGCACGGTGATCCGCATGGAAGACGTGGCCAAGGTGTTGCAGGCCGAGCCCCAGGGCTTTGACGCGATCATGCTCGACGTCGACAACGGCCCCGAAGGCCTCACGCAGAAGGCCAACAGCTGGCTCTACTCAGCCGGTGGCCTGGCCGCCTGCGCCAAGGCCTTGCGGCCCAAGGGCGTACTGGCGGTATGGTCCGCCAGCGCCGACAAGCTGTTCAGCGACAAACTGCGCAAGGCCGGTTTCAAGGCCGAGGAAGTGCAGGTGTTTGCCCACGGCAACAAGGGCACCCGGCACACCATCTGGATAGCGGAGAAGCTCAAGGGCTGAGCACGATTCTCAAGACACCCCTCCCCCATTTCTATCCCCGTCAGTCGTGGGATTTGCGGTAGTCGATCACGTACGGCACTTTTTTGTCGAAGGTCTTCTGCAGCTCATCGCGGTCCAACTGGGTCATGCCGCCCAGTTGATGGGCGGTGAAACCGCTGTCACCCACCTGTGAGCCCGGCGCCAGGCCGACCATGCGCTTGGCGACCGCTTCGATAGCGTCCTTGTAGCCGCCTTTCTTGTTCAGGTTGTACTGGCCCAGATCAATCTGCGTGCGCAGCCAGTTGCCCCAATAGAACTCCAGGAACTCCGGTGCGATCTCGCCGCCATCCGGCTTGCCATAGGCGGCCTTGCGAGTGAAATACACCAGGCTGCGGAAGGTGTCGTCCTGCAGGTTCTTGAACCCCAGGTGCGCCGGCAGTTGTTCCGGCGGCAAGGTCTGGCCTTGGTTGTCCTTGAGCCAGACCTTGCGGGCCGCTTCCATGCGCTGCCAGAAGCTCGCCATGTTCGGGCTGTTGCTGAAGTCGTCGGTGACCTTGACCCACATCTTCAAGCGCGGGCCGCCGCCGGGCACTTCCCACAAGGTGGTGAAACTGTGGTGACCGTCGGTCAGGTACAGCTGGCCGGCGGGGCCGACCACCACGGTTTTCATGTCTTCGGGATGGGTGCCCAGCGGGTCCTTGCAGGTGAAGCTGTCGGGCTGGTGCAGGTCAGCCTTGTTGGGCACCTTGTCGGCCTCGCCCTGGCCGTTGGTTTCGCAGTATTCATCGAAGACCTTGGCGGGTTTGTCGGCGAACAAGCCCAGGCTGTAATAGATCTGGTCGAAGCCCACCACTGCTTGGGTCGGATGCAATTGTTCAAGGGCAACTTCGACCACCTGCCCGGGTTTGGGCGTCGAGAACGCCTGGGCCTGAAGGGTAGCGACACTCAGTAGCAGTGCAACAGTCCATGAAAGCAGACGCATGTTTTTCAGATCCTTATGAGTAAAGTAAATCGATCCTAGCGGTCATTTGCGGCGCAAGCGGCTAGAATCAACCCTATCCGTGACCACCAAATAGCCAGGAGCCATGATGAGCTCGACCAACCCGCCCTCCCACACCGCCAAGCTGGACCGCATCCTTGCCGATGCCCAGCGCGACCGGGAAATGGGCTACCGCGACAAAGCCCTGAAGATGTACCCGCACGTGTGCGGCCGCTGCGCCCGTGAGTTCGCCGGCAAGCGCTTGAGTGAACTGACCGTACACCACCGTAACCACAATCATGATGACAATCCCCAGGATGGCTCGAACTGGGAGTTGCTGTGCCTGTACTGCCACGACAACGAACACTCGCGCTACACCGACCAGCAGTACTTCGGCGAAGGCTCCACCAGCAGCCCGACGATCGCCAAGGCTACGCACAACCCGTTTGCGGCGTTGGCGGGGTTGATGAAGAAAGACGACTGAAGAGTGTCGTCGCCTGTTCTGGCCTCATCGGGAGCAAGCCCCCTCCCACATTTTGAGTTGTGAACACTTTCAAATGTGGGAGGGGGCTTGCTCCCGATAGCGTTAGCCCAAGCAATACATCACCTTCAAGCCGTATAATCGCCGTTTTTCTCCAAGGCACCCTTCCCCGTGGGCAATAAACGCTACAGCTGCATCGGTCTGTACAACCCCAAATCCCCCGAAAACGTTGGTTCGGTCATGCGTGCCGCCGGCTGCTACGGCGTGGCCTCGGTGTTCTACACCGGCGTGCGTTACGAGCGCGCGCGGGACTTCATCACCGACACCAAGAAGGTCCACCACGATATTCCGCTGATCGGCATCGATGACCTGAAGAAGATCCTGCCGCTGGGCTGCATCCCGGTCGCCGTGGAGCTGGTGGAAGGCGCCCGCCCGCTGCCCGAATACACCCACCCCGACCGCGCGCTGTATATCTTCGGCCCTGAAGACGGGTCGCTGGATAAAGACATCCGCGACTGGTGCGAAGACGTCGTGTACATCCCGACCACTGGCTGCATGAACCTCGCTGCCACCGTCAACGTGGTGCTCTACGACCGCATGGCCAAGGGCAACAACACCCGTTCGGGCCCCAAGTACTGATTTTTTGGGAACATCCGGCGCTTGCACGCAGTCAGCTGCATACACTTGCCCTTGTTGGAGACAGATCATGAGCGACAGCAAAACCTTGCGACCTATCATCGAACACACCCCCTTCCAGAACCCGTCTCCCCAAAATCAGCCCACCCAGAACGTGCATGGCTGGGAACGCATCGGCTCAGTGGCCGGTGGCGTGATGATGGTGGGCAAAGGTCTGCGCCGTGGCGGGATTTTTGGGTTGATTCAGGTGGCGATCGGCGGTGTGGCGCTGGCTCGTGGCTTTACCGGGCACAGTACGCTTAAAGACAAGCTGGAACAGGGCCGCCAGGAAATGAACAGAGTGCGCACGAAGATCGAGCGTGCGGGTGCAGAGCTGAAAAGCCTTAAGACCAAGGCGGAAGTGGCGGCTGAGAAGGCCATTAAAACCACTGGTTAGATTCAAATGTGGGAGGAGGCTTACCCCTCCCACATTTTGTTTTGTGTATGGCGAAGACTCAGCGTAACAACTTGCTGTCGAGCACCACCGACGATTCGCCGATGATGCTCTCCGCCAACTGCACGAACTCCGCAGTGGTGATGCTGTTGGCGCGCATCACCGCTTGCGCGAGGTCATCGAGGGAGCGCTTGTTGTGGGTTTTCACGCGGATCTCGCGGTCCAGCTCCTGCAACACCAGCACCGCCCGTGACACCGTCGCGCCGCTGACGTGGTCGCCGCGCAGGCTGGTCACGTCCTTGCCCTCCTTGGCCAACCGCGCCTGTATCGCCTGATAGCGCTCATCGGTAACCCCGCCTGCGCGGCGCACCAATTCGATGGCGTAGTACTCGCCCAGCCCCTCGCTGATCCAGTCGCTGCTGTCGTGGTCGTTGAAGCGGCCAATCGCCTGCACCACTTCGCGAATCAACGGGCTGCTGCCGTTCTCGCTGACCAGCGGCGTGCGGCTGTTGAGGTAGATCGAGTCGCGCGCCGAGAACGCACCACGGCGCATCGGGTCGCTGGCGCCCACCACCAACAGCTTGGCCGGATGACGTGGGAACGCCGCTTCGACCTGCGGCCAGACAAAGGTCAGCAGTGTCAACACATCCATACGCCGCATGGCTTGGCCCTTGGGCGAGGCGATGGTCACTTCGGTCTCGCCCAGGCGCACGCGGCGGCTGCCGAGGGTGCCGGCGAGCATCCAGCCGGTGGGCCGGTCGAACAGCCGCGAGACGTTGTCGATGCGGAATTTGTTCTTGCCGATGCGCGGCCAGGCGGTTTCGATGCTTTTCCAGCCGGCCGGCAGTTCGAACATCAGGCGCGAGACCAGCTCCACACCGTCCTGCTGGTCGAGGCGTGCGGGGGGCACCAGGTCTTCGCCGCGAAACAGCGCCCAGCTCGGCGTCATCCGCGCCTCATAAATACCCGGTTTGCGCGCGTGGCTCAGGCGTACACGGTAGGTCAGGCTGGCCTTGCCGGCGCTGGGTTGCCACAGGCCACGATGATCAGTGACGCTCCACTGGCCATCGGCCTTGAAGTCGCTGTAGTCGCCAGCGCGCCCCAGGTCAAAGTTCAGGCTACGCACCGCCGAGCCCTGGGAGAGGCTCACCCGCACCTCGGCCTGATCGCTCTGGGGCAGCAGCTTGACGTGATAATCCACATCGACCTTCTTCGCGCACCACGCAGGCATGCTCAACGCCAGCAACACCAGGCTTGCCGCCAGCTTGGTTCCCGCCCTCATACACACTCCTTGTTCAGCCCGCGCGGAAGATCAGGTAATCCTCCCAGTCGTCTTCGGGCACGCTGCCTTCGCTGAGCATGCGCCCGGACTGGGAAATGCGTTCGTGGTGCACGGCGTCGCGGTCACCGCAAACCAGGTGGTGCCACAACGGCAGGTCCTTGCGCTCGCTGACCAGGCGGTAACCACAGGTGGGCGGCAGCCATTTGAACTGGTCGGCCTGGCCTGGGGTCAGCTGGATGCAGTCGGGCACCGAGGCGCGGCGGTTGGGGTAGTCAGTGCACTGGCAGGTTTTCAGGTCCAGCAGTTTGCAGGCTATGCGCGTGTAATAGACGCTGTTGTCGTCTTCATCCTCAAGCTTTTGCAGGCAGCACAGGCCACAGCCGTCGCACAACGACTCCCACTCCTCCTGGTCGAGGTGTTCAAGGGTTTTGCGTATCCAGAAAGGTTCGACTTTGGCGGCCATGGCTCTACATCGGTATCGGTAGGTGAAAAGGCCGCCAGTCTAGTGCCCAAGACCCCTGGGGCCAAGCGCTTACGACTGACGGCGTTCCAAGACTTGTCAGTCTAGTGGGGGCGCAGTAGCTTTGAGCGCCGAATTGACGATCAGGAGCTGTCCATGACACGCGTTGCCGATTACCCGATCCATACCCAGTTCACCGAACGCTGGTCGCCGCGCGCCTTTACCGGCGAGAGCATCCCGCAGGAAACCCTGCTGAGCTTTTTCGAAGCCGCACGCTGGGCACCGTCGGCCTACAACTCGCAGCCTTGGCGTTTTCTCTATGCGCGCCGTGACACGCCGGATTGGGAGCGCTTCCTGGACCTGCTGAATGAATTCAACCGTAGCTGGGCGCAGCATGCGTCGGCGCTGGTGATCATCGCCTCGAAAACCGACTTCATCGCCCCCGGCGCCACGGAAGAAACCCCGGCCCTGTGGCACACCTTCGACACCGGCTCGGCCTGGGGCCACCTGGCGCTGCAAGCCAGCCTCAGCGGCTGGCACACCCACGGCATGGCCGGCTTCGATCAGGAGCTGACGCGCAAGGAGCTGAAGATTCCAGAGGGTTATGCGCTGCATGCCGCCGTTGCGGTGGGCAAGCTGGGCGACAAATCGACCTTGCCGGAGTACCTGCAAGGCCGTGAAGTGCCAAGCCCGCGCAAGCCGCTGAGCGAGTTGGTGTCGGAAGGTGACTTCAGCCTCTGAAACTGACGCACTATTAAAATGTGGGAGCAAGCCCCCTCCCACATTTTCTTCCCGCGTCGGCTCAGTAACCGCGCTCGAAATCCACTTCCCCACGCAGGGCTTGCTTGGCCTTGTACGCACGTAGGTTTTCCAGGAACAACTCCACCATCATCGACGGCGAGGTCGGCGCGGAGCTGTGTCCGGTCAACAACAGGCCCCAGGCGGTCCAGAACGGGTGGCGTTGCGGCAACGGTTCCTGGCGGCACACGTCGATCACCGCGCCGGCCAGGTGTCCTTCTTTCAGGGCTTCGACCAGGTCGGCATCCACCACCGCCACACCGCGCCCAACGTTGATGAACAGGCCGGTCGGCTTGAATTGCTTGAACAGCGCGGCGTCGTACAGATCATGGGTATTCGGTGTGTTGGGCAGCAGGTTGATCACGTAGTCCACCTCCCCCACCAACCGGCCCAGTTGGTCGAGGCCGGCCACTTCGATAAACGGCGCTTGTTCCCGCGCGGTACTGGCAATGCCGTACAGCTTGACGCCAAACGGTACGAGGAACTCTGCCACGCTGCGGCCAATATCGCCGGTGCCCACGATCAACGCCTTGCGCCCTGCCAGGCTCTGGCCGGTGCGGCTGTCCCACTTGCGCTCGACCTGGCTGACCAGCCGCGCGAGTACTTCGCGCTCGTGACCCAGCATGTAGGTGAGGACAAACTCGGCCATGACCTGGCCAAAAATACCGACGGCGCGGGTCAGGCGATAGTCGCGGGGCAAGCCTTCGGCCAGCAGCGGCGTGATGCCGGCCCAGGTCGATTGCAGCCACTGCGGCTGGTGGCCCTGGCGCAGCAGCGTCGCCAACAGGTCCGGCTGGCCCAGCCATATCGGGCAATCGGCGGCCAGGCGCGAGAGTTCGGCCGAGTCGCCGCTGGTGAGCACCTCAAGGTCCGGCGCGGCGTCATTGAGCAATTGGGCGTAGAGCGGGTGATCCTGTTCAGCAATCAGAACACGCATGGTTCAAACCTTTCAAAAACAGTGCAGACGGCCGCCCGCTTCCCTACGGCCACCGCCCACTAATACGATTCCATTGAAACCTGTGCCCCGGGCGGGGCACTGCCCGATCACATCGGGTCGTTGCGACGCAGCAGCTCTTCGGGCAAGTGCTCGATGTACTCGTCCTCGGCCGGCGGCATTTGCAGGTGGTAGCCCTGCTTGTCGAGGTTTTCCAGCACCACGACGATGTCTTCGCGGGACAACTTGCGCTCGGGTGTCAGTACCATGTCGAACGCGTGGTGCGGTTTACCGAAGGCCGCCATCAACGGCTCCGGCACGCGCTCCAGCGCGTCGCTTTTGAGCACGTAGAGGTACATGCCGTCTTTTTTCAAGCTGCGATAGATGGAGCAAATACGTTTCAAGGCTGTTCTCCGGCAGTGGCCAGGCTGTCGAGCAGCGCCTGGCCCATCAACTCGCGGCGCCAGCCACGCAGCGAGTCTGGCAATTTATAAGGCCCATCGGGGTAGCCACTTTTAACCAGGGCTTCGAGGGTTTTCTTGCGCAGCATCAGTTCCGGCGCCATCTCCAGGCGCTCGGCGAACGTCTGGCCCAGGGCACGCAGTTGCTTTATCAGCGTGGCAGCGTCCACCGGCAGCGGTTCAGCCACGGCAGGCGGCCACTGGTCCATAGGCACGCTGCCAGCACGCTTGATCAGGTCCAGCAGGAACTGGCCATCCTGGCGCACGGTACGCGGGTGCATGTCTTCGATCTTGCCCAGGGCGGCGAGGTTGTCCGGCTGGGATTTGGCCAGGGGCCACAGCGAGTGTTCGCGAATGATGCGGTTGCGCGGCAGGTCGCGGGCGCGGGCCTGCTGCTCGCGCCAGGCGCAGAGTTCACGCAAGACGGCGAGCTGGGCACGGGACAGTTTCCACGCCAGCTTGGCGTCACGGTACACCTCGTACGGGTCGACTTCGCGGCGCAGGTTGGCAACCAGTTCGGCGCCATCTTCCAGGACCCAGGCGTATTTATCGTCCGACAACCGCGGGCGCAGGCGAATGTAGACCTCGGCCAGGTGCACGGCGTCTTCGGCGGCGTAGCTCACCTGGGTCTCGGACAATGGCCGCTGCAGCCAGTCCGAGCGGGTCTCGCCCTTGGGCAGCTCAATATCGAGCACGGCTTGCACCAGGCGCGAGTAGCCCATGGAGAAGCCAAGGTTCAGGTAAGCGGCGGCCAATTGGGTGTCGAACAGCGGCACCGGCAGGCTGCCGGTCAGGCGCAGCAACACCTCAAGGTCTTCGCTGCAGGCGTGCACCACCTTGATCACCGCTGGGTTCTCCAGCAAAGCGGCCAAGGGTTGCCAGTTGTCGATGGTCAGGGGATCGATCAGGTAAGCGCGTACGCCATCACCAATCTGGATCAGCCCGGCAATGGGATAAAAGGTGTCGACCCGCATGAATTCGGTGTCGAGGGCGACGAATGGCAACTGCTGCCATTCGGCGCAATGCTGGCCGAGGCTATCGTTGTCGCAGATCCAGTGAATATCGATGGCCACACGGCTCTCCCTTGAAGAATGGCGCGCAGTATATATCGCGAAAGGGGCTAGCGAGCATCCGCAGTGCACAGGCAACCATGAAAACTCAGACAGGACATGAAGAATAGTCCGACAAGCGGGAGTTATCCTTTCTTACGCAGAACGTAGACCCGCCACAGGCTGGACCCCGGCATGAATTCCTGTTGATTCAAGACCTTGAATCCGGCCTGGCGAAATTCTTCTTCCACGGTGATACGCGACTGCACCGAGACAATCACCGTATCGCGGCTGACCCGATGAAATTCGCGCAGCAAGGCCATGCGCCCTTCGGTGCCGGGCACATGACGAAACAATTCCAGGCAGAAGATGCAGTCCACCGCATTCGCCGACAAGCCGATGGAAAACGCCGAGCCCTGAAAGGTCTTGACGCGCTTGAGCAAGGACGCCGGATGGTGGGTGCGGGCGTGGTCGAGCATGTCCTGGGAGTTGTCCGACGCCAGGATCACCCGGTTGATGTGTTCGGCCAACACCGGCCAGAAGCGTCCCGAGCCGCAGGCCAGGTCCAGGATCAGCCCCGGCTCGCCGGCGACCTTCAGCGCATGGCGCACCAGCCGTGCATCACGCCATGAGGCCAGGCGTTGGCGCACGCCGGGCGGGCGCGTGTCACCGCAGACCCTGGCGTGCTCGCGGTCGCAGCGCTCGGCGTATTCGATCTCGATGGAGGATGGAGGTTGTGGCGACATCGCAGGCTCATGTGACTGAAACGGTAGTGAACGACCTTGATTCGCAGCTTAACCACTGCAACGTGAAAAAAAGGTCGAAGCCCTCACAACCGTAACAGCCATCACGCCTGGTGCAGATACCAACGCCAATCCTGCTCGCCCACCTCGCCCATGAACTGGCGGTATTCAGCCCGTTTCACCGCCAGGTACACGCCCAGGAATTCACTGCCGAACGCCTCCCGCGCCCAGCTGGAAGCTTCCAGCGCGCGCAGGGTGGTGAGCCAATCGTTGGGCAGCAATTCCTTGGCCTGGGCGTAGCCGTTGCCTTCCACCGGGGCGCCGGGATCGCGTTGGTCGCGAATGCCACGATGGATGCCCGCAAGGATCGCGGCAGCTGCCAGGTAAGGGTTGGCGTCGGCGCCGCAGATGCGGTGCTCGATATGCCGGGTGTGGGCCGGACCGCCCGGCACCCGCAGGCTGACGGTGCGGTTGTCCACGCCCCAGGTGGCGGCCAGCGGCGCATAGCTGTTGGTTTGGAAACGGCGATAGGAGTTGGCGTTGGGGCAGAACATCAGCAGTGAATCGAGCAAAGTACTGAGCATGCCTCCCACTGCGTGGCGCAGCAGTGGCGTGCCGTCGGCGGCCTCACTGGCGAACAGGTTGTTGCCCTCGGCGTCGGCCAGGCTGACGTGCATATGCATGCCGGTGCCCGCCAGGTCGTCGAATGGCTTGGCCATGAAGCACGCGGCCATGCCGTGTTTGTGCGCCACGCCCTTGACCAGGCGCTTGTAGCGCACCGCTTCGTCCATGGCTTGCAGGGCGTCGGCGCGGTGTTCCAGGGTGATCTCCACCTGGCCCGGGGCGTATTCGGAGATCGCCGTGCGCGCCGGAATGCCTTGCAGTTTGCAGGCACTGTAAAGGTCGGCGAGGAACGGCTCGATCTGCTCCAGCTCACGCAGGCCGTAGACCTGGGTCGCGCGCGGGCGACCGCCGTCCACATCCCGTGCTGGTTGCGGGCGGCCATTGCTGTCGGGCTTCTGGTCGAGCAGGTAGAACTCCAGCTCCGCCGCCATTACCGGGTAATAACCGTCGGCGTTCAGGCCTTCGATTACCTTGGCCAGCAAATGCCGGGGGTCGGCCACGGTGGCGGGCAGGCCCTCAGTGGGGTGCATGCTGACCTGCACCGCAGCGGTCGGGATCAGCCGCCACGGCATGCGCTGCAAACTGCCGCTGATCGGGTAGGCGCGGCAGTCGATATCACCCACCTCCCACACCAGCCCGGAATTTTCCACATCGTCGCCATTGATGGTCAGGCCCAGGATAGTGCTCGGCAGCGGCCGCCCGCTTTCATATACCGCCAGCAATTCGTCGCGGTGCAGCAACTTGCCGCGCGGCACGCCGTTGTTATCGAGGATAAACAACTCGAAAATCTCGATGTCCGAATGCTGTTCAAGGAAGGCGTGGGCTTCGTGCAGGCCGGCAAAAACACTCATGGGGGGTTCTCTTACGTTTGTTTCAGGCAGGCGCGCACAAGCGTGCGTCATCCATGGGGTAAATCAGCGTAGGAGAAAGGAATCTGGCGGGCGCGCGTGGCGGCAGTGGAACAGGGCCCAGAAGGCGAGTTCGGACGGCAATGTCGCAGGGTGAGTGTCGGGGGAGCCGTCCATAGGTGGATCACAACAATAGAGATGCGCCCAGCGTCACACGCCCGCATAGGTGTTTAAATTCAGGGTTGGCGGAGTTTGGTTGCAAGTTGGCTAAACATTCGCCACACCTTGCTACCTTGGCCCTTGCTGGAAATAATGACCGCCCCCGAGCATGCCCCAAGGACTCGATCGCATGAAAACAACGATAACCCTGTGCGTACTGGCAAGCCTGGCCACATCCGCCCTGGCCGACACCGCGCCCTCGCGCCTCGACCAGGTGCTTGAGCGCGGCACCCTCAGCGTCTGCACCACCGGCGACTACAAGCCCTACACCTCGTTGCGCGCCGATGGCAGCTATGAAGGCATCGACATTGCCATGGCCGAGTCCCTGGCCAAGAGCCTTAATGCCAGAATCCAGTGGGTGCCCACCACCTGGAAAACCCTGATGCCGGACTTCCTCGCCCAGCGCTGCGACATCGCCGTGGGCGGTATTTCGGTGTCCCTGGAGCGCCAGAAAAAAGCCTTCTTCAGCCAGTCCCTCGGGGTCGACGGCAAGATCCCGCTGGTGCGTTGCGCCGACGTCAAGCGCTACCAGACCGTGGAGCAGATCAACCAGCCCCAGGTGCGCGTGATCGAACCGGCGGGCGGCACCAACGAAATCTTTGCCCGCGCCCACCTGGGCCAGGCGCAGATCCGCCTGCACGACAACGTGACCATCTTCGACGAACTGCTGGCCGGCAAGGCTGACGTGATGATCACCGACGCCAGCGAGGCGCGGTACCAGCAGAAACTCAAGCCGGGGCTGTGTGCGGTCAACCCGGAGCGGCAGATGCAGTACAGCGAAAAAGCCTTTTTGCTGCCCCGCGATGATGTGGCGTGGAAGAGCTATGTCGACCAGTGGTTGCACCTGAGCGTAGCCACCGGCGTCTACGACGGCATCGTCAACCAATGGTTGGCGGCGCCCTGAGCCAGAGCCGTCTACGCTGTGGTCACATCAATAAGAACGAGGGACGGGACATGAAGGGACTGCTCCGCGCCACCTGGCTGCTGCTGTTGTGTTTCAGCCAGGTGCACGCCGACACGCCGGGTGAGGACGCCCAGGCCGCCAAGGCCTTGCTGGGAAAAGCCCTGGCCTACTACCAGACCAACGGTGACAAGGCCTTCGCGGCGTTCAGCCGCCAGGGCGAGTTCATCGATCACGACCGCTATGTGTTCGTGGTCGACACCCAGGGCGTGCTGCTGGCCAGTGGCGGCCCCTCCTCCGCCTTGATCGGTCGCGATGTGTCCGAAGTGCTGGGACCGGACTTGCGCCAGTCATTCAAGGACGCGCTTAAGGTGCCGGAAAGCCAGGGTATCCAGCAGGCCGACTACCGTTGGCAGAACTGGAACGACGGCAAGGTCGAGCACAAGCATGTGTTTTACCAGCGCGTCGGCGAGCGCATCCTGGCCGTGGGTTACTACCTGCCGCGCGCCACACCCGAACAGGCCCGCGCCCTGCGCAACAATGCGGTGAACGCGCTGGTGAAGGATGAAGCCGGCACGCTCAAGGCCATCAACTCATTGCAGGGCGGCTTCCTGCAGGATGACCTCTATGTGTTTGTGGTGGACCTGAACACCCGACGCTACGTGGCCCACGGCACCAACCTGCGGCTGATCAACACCGACTTCAGCAAGATCAAGGACCCGGACGGCAAGCCGGTGGGCGAGCCGATCCTCAAGCTGATGGCCGAGCAGGACCAGGGGGAATACAAGTACCGCTGGAAAAACCCGGTGACGGGCAAGGTCGAGAACAAACACGCTTATGTGCGCAAGGTCGGGCATTTCATGGTTGCGGTGGGTTACTACAGCCCTTGATCTGAACTGGAATGCATTCAACTGTGGGAGGGGGCAAGCCCCCTCCCACACTAGGTCTCTATTGTGTCAGTCAGCGGATTTTGTCTTCACGCCCGCGCAGCATGCGATTGGGCATCGCGATCGCCGCCGCCAACCCCAACAGCGACACCCCCGCACTCACCAGCAGCAAATGCCGGAACGTCCCCCCCAATTCCCCGCGTAGGGCATCCTGCGTCGGGCCTGGCGCGGCGTTCAGGCCATCGAGCAGCACGTTGCCGGAACTGCCCTCCGCCACCAGCGCACCGCTGGCCAGGTGGGCGAAGCTGGAGTCCTGCAACAGCGCCAGCAGCAACGCCGACATGCACGCCACCCCCACCGCGCCGCCAAGGGAGCGGAACAGGTTGGTGGTGCTGGTGGCGACGCCGATGTCCCGTTGATCTACAGAGTTTTGCGACCCCACCAGGGAGGTGGGGAACTGCATGCCCGCGGCGATGCCGCACAGCAACATGAACACGCCGGTCAGCAGCACGTCCTGGGGCGCACTGTAGGCCATGCCCAGGATCGCCAGCGGGCTCAACAGCGCGCCGCTGAGGATCATCGGTTTGTAGCGCCCGGTCACCGAGGTCATGCGCCCGGCGCAATAGGCGCCGATGGGCAGGCCGATCGCCAGGGGCAGCAAATGCAAGGCCGCGCTGTCGGCACCACCTCCGGTCACTGTTTGAAAGCGCAGGGGCATCAGCACCGTCAGGGAAATCGCCTGGAAGCTGGTGAAGAAAATCGTGCACCAGCACAGCACCGCACTGCGGTTGGCAAACAGGTGCATCGGCAGCAAGGGCTCGCGGGCGCGGCGCTCGTGCCAGACAAACAGGGTCAATGCCACCAGCGCACAGGCCAACAACCCCAGCACCTGGCGGTCACGCCAATGATGGCCCTGGCCGATTTCGGTGATGCCCAATAGCAAGGCCGTGAGGCCGATGATCATCAGCACGGTGCCGAGGTAATCGATGACCGGCTTGCGTTGCGGCGCCGGCAGCCCCACCAGGGTGCGATGGGCCACGTACCAGGCACCCGCCCCCAACGGCAGGTTGATCAGGAACACCCAACGCCAGGATAAGTACTCGGTCATGTAGCCGCCCAACACCGGCCCGGCCACGCTGGCCACTGCGTACATGCTGCTGAAATAGCCCTGATAGCGCCCGCGCTCACGGGGCGGAATGATGTCGCCGATGATCGCCTGGCTCACCGAGATCATCCCCCCGCGCCAATGCCCTGCAGCACCCGCGCCAGCACCAGTTGTTCCATGCTCTGGGCCATGCCGCAGAACAACGATGCCACGGTGAACAGGCCCATGCCGATCAGCATCATCGGCCGCCGCCCGTAGAGGTCGCCGAGCTTGCCGTAGATCGGCACCGCCACCGTCATCGCCACCATATAGCCGGAGATCACCCAGGCCAGCAGGTTGACGTCGTGGAATTGCGCGGAGATGGCGGGCATGGACACGGCGACGATGGTTTGGTCCAGGGCACCGAGGAAGATCGCCATCATCAACGAGGCGAGAATACTGCGCACCGCGGGAAGCGGTGGCGCGGGCTGATTGAGCTGAGTCACGGCAGAACCTTCGAGCAGGGCCCGCGGGAAAAGGCGGCCCGCGGGAATGCTCGATACGATAGCAGGCTATTCGATAGGCTCGTAAGGAAGTCCGACGTAATTTTCCGCAATGGTCTTGCGTCCGGCTTCGGAGTGAATGAAGTACTCCAGCTCGCTCTGGGCGATACGCTGGCTGAATCCGTCGGACTCAGGGAATTGATGCAACATCGAGGTCATCCACCACGAAAACCGCTCGGCCTTCCACACCCGACGCAGGCAGATGGCGGAATAACGTTCCAGCAAGTCCACCCGTCCCTCGCCATACACCTTGAGCAAAATCCGGAACAACGTGCTCACGTCGCTGGCCGCCAGGTTCAAGCCCTTGGCCCCGGTGGGTGGCACGATATGGGCCGCATCGCCGAGCAGGAACAGGCGCCCGTACTGCATCGGTTCCACCACAAAACTGCGCAGTGGCGCGATGCTTTTTTCGATGGATGGGCCGGTGACCAGCTGTTCAGCCAAGGCGTTGGGCAGGCGGGTTTTCAGTTCCGCCCAGAAGCGTTCGTCCGACCATTCGCCCACCGGCTCCTCGGCCGGTACTTGCAGGTAATAGCGGCTGCGCGTCGGTGAACGCATGCTGCACAGCGCAAAGCCTCGGTCGTGCTTGGCGTACACCAGTTCCGCGTGCACCGGCGGGGTGTCGGCGAGGATGCCCAGCCAGCCGAAGGGGTAGACCCGCTCGAACACCTTCAGCGATTCAGCCGGGATCGACTGGCGCGCCACACCGTGGAACCCATCACAGCCGGCGATGTAGTCGCACTCCAGGCGAAACGCTTCGCCCTGATGCTCGAACGTCAGCCAGGGTCGATCACTTTTAAGATCATGGGGCTGCACGTCGCGCGCTTCATACAGGGTGGTGGCGCCAGCGGCGGCGCGGGCGGCCATCAGGTCGCGGGTGACTTCGGTCTGGCCGTAGACCATCACGGACTGGCCGCCCGTCAGCGCCTTCAAATCGATGTGGGTCAGTTGACCGTCCAGCGCCAGCTCGAAGCCATCATGCACCAGGCCTTCGGCATCCATCCGCTCGCTGACGCCCGCCTCGCGCAGCAGGTTGACCATGCCCTGTTCCAGCACCCCGGCGCGGATGCGGCCTTGCACGTAGTCGGCACTCTGGCGCTCCAGGATGAGGGTCTGGATACCGGCGTTGTGCAACAGTTGGCCAAGCAACAGCCCGGAGGGACCGGCGCCGATGATGGCGACTTGGGTTTTCAGCGTTTTCATTATTTTTATCGCCCGCAAATTCCACACGAACGGATCGAGTGAAAGAGTTGTCATTGATCTGGTAGCTGACAGTTTTCACTTGAGTGCGCAGTATAAGAAGGTGAAAACTGCGATAAAACCTGCGCTTTTTGCCAATTCGGGCGATTACCGCACCACTGTCCTGAGTATCGGATTGAAACCATGACCAACACCGCGATTCCGGTCTTCAAGCTTTACGGAGAAAGCCAGCAATGGCCGACCCCCGATTTGTTGCACTGCGAAACCATTTCCCGCCGCAGTCGGGAATACCAGTGGGAAATCCAGCCCCACCGGCACGCGGATCTGTGCCAGCTGCTGTATGTGCACAAAGGCCAGGCCGAGTTAGAAATCGAAGGTCAGCGCACCACGCTCAACGAAGCCACACTGCAGGTCTTGCCGCCGTTGTGCGTGCATGGGTTTCGCTTTGCCGAAGATGTCGAAGGCTATGTGGTCACCCTCGCGGCTCCGCTGGTCAGCCACTTGCAAGCCCAACTGGGCGCAACGGCAGGCGGTTTGCAGACCCTGGGCAGCTACCCGGCGGGCCAGGACAGTGACTACCTCAACAGCCAGTTCGCCCGCCTGCAGGACGAATACGCCGACGACCAACCGGCCCGGGACATGTTGATGCACGCGCTGGTCAGTGTGCTGCTGGTGTGGATCAGCCGCCAGGCCATCCAGCGCCGCCACCCGCGCGCGCCAAGGGGCCGCGAGTACTTCCGGCGCTTTACGCAATTGGTTGAACAGCACTATCGGGAACACCCGAAGATTGAGGATCTGGCCCACAAGCTGGGTATCTCGGTCTCACACCTGAATGGGACGTGTCGGGAACTGGGCGGGCAGCCCGCCTTGCAGATCATGCATGACCGCCAATTACTCGAAGCCAAGCGCCTGCTGACCTACACCAGCATGACCATCAACGAAATGTCGGAAGTACTGGGTTTTTCCGACCCGACCAACTTCTCTCGGCTGTTCCGCCGACGTGTCGGGTTCTCACCCAAGGCGTTTCGCGAGCAACTCAAAGCCGAACAGCCGCTTACCTGAGTGCACTGAAACTACCGGTATGGGGAACGCAATGATCCTGATGACAGCTGATCGCAAAGGTCGGCTGCATACGGGTCTGTTCCACGCGGTAGGCGGCAGTTCCGTACAGTGCGCTGGCCAGGGCGCAGAGGGTGAAAATCATCAGGTATTTTCTGGTTTTGATGCTCATGGCACAGACCTCTGAACGGATCTACAGGGTGCTGTTTAAAGCATAGGCCAAGCAGGGCGAGTTGCCATTATTGGACGACATTCAACAGGGTTATGTCGCCTTAGAGACCAATATCCCACAACGGCTCCTCGGGGAACCTCACCACCAGGAAATCCAGCAGGCTGCGCAGCGCCGAAGGCATGTGCTTGCGCGATGCATAGACCGCGTAGATGTTCATCTGCCGGGGTTCGGCCTCGGGCAGCAGACGTACCAGTTCACCACGGCGGATGTGCTCGCCGGCCTGGTAGCTGGGCAACATCGCCACCCCGCCCCCAGCCAGCGCCACGCGTAACAACGTACTGGCTTCGTTAGCGGTGATATTGCCGTGCACCGGCACCGACACGTGCTCGCCGTGCTCTTCGAAATGCCACAGGCTTTTGCCGAAGTACGAGTGGGTCAGGCAGTTGTGCCGGGCCAGGTCTTCGACTTTCTGCGGCGCCGGGTGCTCCAACAGGTACGCCGGGGTTGCGCACACCACCGAGCGACAGACCGTCAGGCGCCGGGCGATCAGGTTCGGGTCCAGGTCGTTACTGGTACGGATGGCCAGGTCGATGCGCTCATCCACCAGGTTCACCGTGCGGTCGAGCATTTGCAGGTCAATGGTCACCAAGGGGTAGCGCTTGACGTACTCGGCGATGGCCTCGGCCAATTGCGCCTGGCCGAACGAGGTGCTGACACTCAGGCGCAACAGGCCACGGGGCGCATTATCGGGCTCACTGACGGCGGCCTGCATATCACCGCACAATTCCAGAAGTTGCCGACACCGTGGCAAGGTTTCGCCACCGGCCGCCGTAAGGCTGAGCTTGCGTGTGGTGCGGTGCAACAGGCGCGCGCCGACCCAGTCTTCCAACTCGGCCAGGTAACGCGACACCACCGGGCGCGACAGGTCCAAATGGTCGGCAGCAGCGGACTGGCTGCCCAGGTCCACCACCGTGACAAATACGCGCATTGCTTGAAGACGATCCATGATTTGCCCGATTTCAGAAACAAACTATGTCCCAGCATCGCATTTTTAGTTCGGTTTAGTGCAACTAAGCTCTGTGCATCCTTTGAATCGACTGCTGGAGCTGCCCGATGTTCTCAACCCTCAAGCGCTTGACCTTCACCGCTGCCGTGGCGTTTGCCGGCCATGCAGCGGCGGCCGACCTGACCCTTGATGTCTACAACCCAGGCGAGGCGGCAATCTTCCCGGTCAGCTCGGTGCTGGTCAGCGGCGCCAAAGACGCGATCCTGGTGGATGCGCAATTCGGCAAGGGCCAGGCCGAGCAACTGGTGCAGAAGATTCGCGCCAGCGGCAAACACCTGACCACCATCTACATCAGCCACGGCGACCCGGATTACTACTTCGGCCTCGACACCCTGACAGCCGCGTTCCCCGACGCCAAGGTGCTGGCGCCGCAACCGGTGGTCGACCATATCAATGCCACCGTGGCCGGCAAACTTGAGTTCTGGGGCCCGAAAATGGGTGCCGACAAACCGGGCAAAACCCTCGTGCCCCAAGCGCTGCAAGGCCACAGCCTGGCCCTTGAAGGGCAGCAATTGGAGGTGATCGGCCTGGACGGCCCGCAACCGGACCGCAGCTTCGTGTGGATCCCGTCGATCAAGGCCGTGGTCGGGGGCGTGGTGGTCGCGCAAAACATTCACCTGTGGATGGCCGACACCCAAAGCGCGCAATCCCATAAAGACTGGCTTGCGACCCTGCAACGCATCGAACAGCTGCAGCCACGCACAGTGATTCCGGGCCACTACCTGGGCACGCCATCGCCGAAATCCGTGGCCTTTACTGCCGATTACATCAAGGCCTTCGACGTAGAAACCGCCAAGGCCAAGGACGCCGCCGCCCTGATCGCGGCCATGAAAAAACGTTACCCCTCCCTCGCCGACGAAAGCTCGCTGGAACTGAGCGCCAAAGTCGCCAAGGGCGAAATGAAGTGGTGAATGGCTTTAAACCCTAACCGTACTGGAGAACGTCATGAGCAAGATCGCAATCATTGGGGCCACCGGCCGTGCCGGCAGCCAATTGCTGGAAGAAGCACTGCGTCGTGGGCATAGCGTGGTGGCTATCGCGCGTAACACCGACAAGCTGGCTGTACGCCCCGGCGTCACCGTCAAGCAGGTTGATGCACTGGATGCCAATGCCCTGGAACAAGCCATCAGCGGCAGCGATGTGGTGATCAGTGCGGCACATTTCGCCACCCTGCCCGCCAGCGCCGTGATCGGCCCGGTGAAAAAAGCCGGGGTGAAACGCCTGCTGGTGGTGGGCGGCGCCGGTTCGTTGCTGCTGCCGGGTGGCGGACGTGTGATCGACAGCGAGGGCTTCCCGGCTGAATACAAAACCGAAGCCAGTGCAGGGGCCGCGTTTCTCGATGTGCTGCGCCAGGAAAAGGACTTGGATTGGACGTTCCTGTCGCCATCGGCCTTGTTCGATGGCACCGAGCGCACCGGTAAATTCCGCCTGGGCCAGGATGACTTGCTGGTGAGCAGTGACGGTACCAGCTCGATCAGCTTTGCCGACTACGCCATCGCCATGATCGACGAAGTGGAAGCACCGAAGCACTCGCGCCAGCGCTTTACCGTCGGCTACTGACCCAACGCGGTCAAGAAATGTGGGAGGGGGCTTGCTCCCGATAGCGGTGGTTCAGTTGGAGCCTCTTTGGCTGACACACCGCTATCGGGAGCAAGCCCCCTCCCACATTTGGATCTTCAGCGCCTACGACTGTTGTGCCTGGCTCACTAGCCAATCCATCAGCGCTTCAAGCCCTGCCGACGGCACCGTCCCCGGCGGATACACCAGGTAATACCCCTTCCCCGTCGGCACCCGCAGTTCAAACGGCATCACCAACCGCCCCGCCTTCAGGTCCTCGCCCATCAACGCACTGTCGCCCATCGCCACCCCGGAGCCCTGGGAGGCCACGTTCATCGCCAAATCCAACGTCTCGAAATGATGCCCCTGGCTCAAGTTGCTCAACCGCGTATCCGCCGCCTTGAGCCACCGCGCCCAATCGCGCTCGTCCCGCGTGGGGTGCAGCAGCACCTGTTGCTGCAGGTCCGCCGGGGTGTGCAAACCGGCAAGCAGCGCCGGTGCGCAGACCGGGGTGAGTTGTTCGTCGAACAAGTGCCGCGCCTCGGCCGACTGCTCGGCGATGGGCGCGTAGATCACCGCCGCATCGAATTGCTCGCGACGAAAATCCACGCTGTAGGCCACGGTGGTGGTGAGTTCCACCGGCACATCCGGGCGTTCCTTTTGCCACTGCATCAAGCGCGGCAACAACCAGCGCATCACACAGGTGGACGCCTTGATTTGCAGGGTATGGCGACGATTGCCGATCTGCTCCACCGCGTCACCGAGCAGGCCGAACACCTGCTGCACCCGTTGCGACCACTCGCGACCTTCTTCGGTCAGGCTCAACCCCCGTGCCTGGCGCTGGAACAACGCGTAGCCCAAATGGCTCTCCAGCCCGGCGATCTGCCGGCTCACCGCGCCTTGGGTGATGTGCAGTTGCTCGGCGGCGCGGGTGAAGTTGCAGCACTGGGCCGTGACCCAGAAGGTATGCAACGCGGGCAGTGGCGGGAGGCGTTTCATAAGGGCGCAGCCATGACGTGAGGACATGGCTAGTATGACTTTTTATCGATTGTTGCCGCTACGGGCCAGCCGTTCCAATACCGCCACGAATCCATAACAAGAGCGACACCTATGGCGACCTGCGGCGAAGTATTGGTCAACCTCCTGGAAAGCTACGGCGTGGACCAGGTGTTTGGTATCCCCGGCGTGCACACCGTAGAGCTGTATCGCGGCCTGGCCCGCTCGAGCATCCGCCACGTCACCCCGCGCCACGAACAGGGCGCCGGTTTTATGGCCGACGGCTACGCGCGCACGAGTGGCAAGCCGGGCGTGTGTTTCATCATCACCGGCCCGGGCATGACCAATATCACCACGGCCATGGGCCAGGCCTATGCCGACTCGATCCCGATGCTGGTGATTTCCAGCGTGCAATCGCGCAGCCAGTTGGGCGGTGGGCGCGGCAAGCTGCATGAGTTGCCGAACCAGGGCGCGATGATCGCCGGCGTGGCGGCGTTCTCCCATACATTGATGTCGGCAGCGGAGTTGCCTGCCGTGCTGGCGCGGGCGTTTGCGTTGTTCCAGGCCGGCAGACCGCGCCCGGTGCATATCGAGATTCCGTTGGATGTGCTGGTGGAAAACGCCGATGCACTGCTCGGCAGTCAACCGGTCAGCGTCGCCCGTGCCGGTGCGGCACCGTCGGCGGTCAAGCAGATGAGCCAGTTGCTCGCCGCCGCCAAACGCCCGCTGATCCTGGCCGGTGGCGGCGCGATTGAGGCGGCCGCCGAAGTGACCCGTCTGGCCGAAACCCTCGGCGCGCCGGTGGCCCTGACTATCAACGCCAAGGGCATGCTGCCGTCCAATCATCCGCTGCTGATCGGCTCGACCCAGTCCCTGGTCGCTACCCACGCGCTGGTGGCCGAGGCCGATGTGGTGCTGGCCATCGGCACCGAGCTAGCCGAGACCGACTACGACGTGACCTTCGCCGGTGGCTTCGAGATACCCGGCGCGCTGCTGCGCATCGATATCGACCCCGACCAGACCGTGCGCAACTACCCGCCGCACCTCGCACTGGTGGCCGATGCGCAGATCGCCGCAGATGCCTTGCTGACGGAATTGAACCGCACGCCGCTTGGCCCTCGCCGCACCGACTGGGGCGCTCAGCGCGTCGCCCGGTTGTGGGCCGAACTGGCCCCCACCTGGGACGCCGCCACCCGCGCGCAAACCCTGTTCCTCAATACGGTGCTGGAGGCTCTGCCGGGCGCCGTGCTGGTGGGCGATTCGACCCAACCGGTGTACAGCGGCAACCTGACCCTGAACCTCGACCATCCGCGCCGCTGGTTCAATTCCTCCACCGGCTACGGCACCTTGGGCTACGCCCTGCCCGCCGCCATCGGCGCTTGGTTGGGCCGTGGCGATGGGCAGCCGGTGGTGTGTTTGATCGGCGACGGCGGGCTGCAATTCACCCTGCCGGAACTGGCCAGCGCGGTGGAAGCGCGCACGCCGATCATCGTGCTGCTGTGGAATAACCAGGGGTATGAAGAGATCAAGAAATACATGCTCAACCGCGCCATCGAACCGGTCGGCGTGGACATCTACACCCCGGACTTTATCGGCGTGGCCAAGGCCCTCGGCAGTGCTGCCGACAGCGCTCACAGCGTTGCACAGCTACGCAGCGCCTTGCACGCCGCCGCTGATCGCCAGGGGCCGACGCTGATTGAGATCGACCAGAACCTATGGATGCAGGAGGTAGCGGTATGAGCGCAGTATTGAACGGTGTGTATATCGACGGCACATGGCGCGCAGGCCATGAAGTGCTGGAGGTGATCAACCCGGCCACCGAGGCGACGCTGGCGCGCATCAGCGTCGGCGATGCGCAGGCCGTGACCCAAGCCGTCGATGCGGCCAGCGTGGCCTTTGTCGATTGGTCTAAAAGTACCGGCCGTGATCGCGCCAGCCTGCTGCGCAAAATTGCCCAAGGCGTCAGCGCGCAGCGCGAACAGCTGATGCACGTGCAGTCGAGCAACAACGGCAAGCCACTGTTTGAAGCCGGCATCGATGTGGACGACGTGATCGCCACGTTCGAATACTACGCCGGCATCGCCGACGCCATGGACGCCGGCCAGGACCTCCCGGTGGCGCTGCCCAGCGATGACTTCAGCGCGCGCCTGCGCCGTGAGCCGTGCGGCGTGGTGGGGCTGATCGTGCCGTGGAATTTCCCGATGGTCACCACCGCGTGGAAACTCGCCCCGGCCCTCGCTGCCGGTTGCTGCGTGGTGCTCAAACCGTCGGAAGTCACGCCGCTGGCGGAGTTACAGTTGGCGCAAATCATCGCTGACGCGGGCTGCCCGGCGGGGGTGTTCAACTTGGTGTGCGGCACCGGCTTGGCCGTTGGCGCACCGCTGGCGGCAGACCGTCGCGTGGCGAAGATTTCCTTCACCGGCAGCAACGCCGTGGGCGTACAGGTGATGCAACGCGCAGCGGAAACCATCAAGGGCGTGAGTCTGGAGTTGGGCGGTAAATCTTCGCTGCTGGTACTCGCCGATGCCGACCTCGACCTGGCGGTGGAGCTGGCGTGTGGCGGTGGTTTTTTCAACGCCGGGCAAATGTGTTCCGCCACCAGCCGCGTGCTGGTGGCCGACAACCTGGCGGATGAATTCCTGCAGCGCTTGCAGGCACGGGTTGAAGGGATTCGCGTCGCCGACCCGTTTGCCGACGACGTGGAGATGGGCGCGCTGATCAACCGCGTGCAGTATCAGCGAGTGCTGGGGCATATCCAACGGGGCGTCGAGGCTGGGGCGCGATTGTTGTGTGGCGGTGAACGCCCGGCGAACCTGGCGAAGGGCTACTTCATTCGCCCGACGGTGTTTACCGACGTGCCATTGGACAGTGCATTGTGGAACGAAGAAATCTTCGGCCCGGTGCTGTGTGTACGACCTTTTGCCACTGAGCAAGAGGCCATTGCCCTGGCCAACGACAGCGAGTTCGGCCTGGTGGCCAGCGTGATCAGCCGCAGCGTCGAGACCACCGAGCGCGTGGCGAATGCCTTGCAGGCCGGGTTGGTGTGGATCAACGCACCGCAGGTGATCTTCCCGCAGACCGCATGGGGTGGTTACAAGCAGAGCAGTATCGGCCGTGAGCTGGGCCCGTGGGGGCTGGCGGCGTTTCAGGAGATCAAGCATGTGATCCGGTCTATCTGACGGTGCAGCCTCCCTGTGGAATGTGGACCAATGTGGGAGGGGGCTTGCTCCCGATAGCGCTGATTCAGTTGGAGCATCTTTGACTGACACACCGCTATCGGGAGCAAGCCCCCTCTCACATTTTGATTTGCGGTGTTTCAGTTAACTGCAATTTTTAGATAGCACCTGCGACTTTCTCATTTGCCCCCCTCCCCCAGGCGTGGCCTGATTCGCCCTTGTTCATTCAAGGCAGGCCCATGGAAAACGTTCAGGCAAAACCCACCACCGCCGTGTGGCTGATGATCAGCGTCGTGCTGGTCGCCCTTAACCTGCGGCCGTCGATGGCCGCCGTGGGGCCGTTGTTGTCGTCGATTCGCGGCGAGGTGCCGCTGAGTTTCAGCAGCGCGGCGTTGCTGACCATGTTGCCGGTCATGGCCATGGGCCTGGCGATGTTCTTTGGCATGGGCCTGGCCAAGCGTTTTGGCGAGCACCGCAGCATTGTGCTGTCACTGCTGGTGATTGGCGCGGCGACGTTGTCGCGATTGTTCCTGGATTCGGCCATGGAATTGATCGTCAGCGCGATTGCGGCCGGTGTGGGTATCGCCATGATCCAGGCGCTGATGCCGGCCCTGATCAAGTCGCGGTTCAGCGACAACGTGTCGTTGTTCATGGGCCTCTACGTCACCGCCATCATGGGCGGCGCGGCGCTGGCGGCAGCGTTCTCCCCCTTCGTGCAGGTGCAGACCGGCAGCTGGCGCATCGGGCTGGCGATCTGGGCGTTTCTGGCGCTGCTGGCCCTGGTGTTCTGGTACGCCCAGCGCTCGGTATTGCCACCGCTGCCCCACCCCGCCGCCGGCCCTCAGGAAGCGTTTTTCGGCAACGGCCGCGCCTGGTTGCTGGCGATCTTTTTCGGCCTCGGTACAGCGTCCTACACCTGCGTACTGGCGTGGCTGGCGCCGTACTACGTGGAGCAAGGCTGGAGCGAACAGAATGCCGGGTTGTTGCTGGGTTTTCTGACCGCGATGGAGGTGGTGTCCGGCCTGGTCACGCCGGCCATCGCCAACCGTCGCCGGGATAAACGCGGGGTGGTGGCGGTGTTGCTGGTGCTGATCATCCTCGGGTTCTGCGGCTTGATCCTCAGCCCGCAGCACCTCAGCTTGCTATGGCCATGCCTGCTCGGCCTGGGTATCGGCGGGCTGTTCCCGATGAGCCTGATCCTGTCCCTCGACCACCTCGACAACCCGCGTCGCGCGGGGGGCCTTACCGCATTCGTGCAGGGCATCGGCTACCTGATTGCTGGCCTGTCGCCGCTGATCGCCGGGATGATCCGCGACCAACTGGGCAGCTTCGAATGGGCCTGGTGGTCGCTGACGGCGGTGATCGTGGTGATGCTGTTGATCGTCACACGCTTCAACCCAAAGCATTACGCAGAACATATTCGCTGACGTCGTGTTGCAAACAGTATTTGTCCCACACCAAACATAGAAACACCCTACAGAGCTTTCTATTGGCACGGCCGTTCCGTTAAGCTTTCGCGCTGTCTTGTACTGACTTCGGTACATGGGGTTTACGGACGAAACCGATGTTAAACAGTAACTTGCTCAGAAAACTCGATATGCAGGACTTGATGGTGTTTATCGCCGTCTATGACCAGAGCAGCGTTACCGAGGTGTCAGAAACACTGTTCGTCAGCCAGTCCACCGTGAGCTACAGCCTGAAGAAACTGCGGACCAGTTTTGAAGACGAACTGTTTATCAACACGCGGGCGGGCATGCGGCCTACATACAAGGCCACCACCATGTACGCCCATGTGCAGAAGATCCTCGAAAGCATCAACCTGTGCCACGCCGGTGGCCAGGCCTTCGACCCGACCCAGAAGGCCGTGACCTTCAATGTCTGCGCGCCGGAGTACTTCGAACAACTGATCCTGCCGCGCCTGTTGAAGCATTTCGACCGCGCCGACCTGCCGGTGATCGTCAATGTGCAGAAACTGGAAGCCGACATCCCCGCCGACGACCTGCGCGAGGGCCGCCTGGACCTGGTGATCTGCTTCGGCCCGCACTTTCACCGCGCCCATAAAGACTTCAAGACCCAGATGCTGCTGGAAGACGACCTGGTGTGCGTCTTCGATAAACGCGCGGCACCGCGCGAGGCGGCGTTCAGCCTGCAATCGTTCGTCGAGCGGCGTCACGTGTTCCCCACGCCCTGGACCTCCGACACCAACATGATCGACGGCTGGCTGGCGCGCCAGGCCCACAAGCGCCAGGTGATCGCCCGGGCCAACAGCTACAGCGCAGCGCTGAAGATGATCACCGGCACCGACTTCATCGTCACCCTGCCGCGCCGCGTGCACAAACTGCTGGCGCCCGCGGCGGTGTTCGGCCACTGCGAGGCCCCCAACGGGTTACCGGGGTTCACCCTGGATATGCAGTGGAATGAAAGCAGTGAACAGGACAGTGCCAATACCTGGTTTCGTGAGCAGGTGGTGAAGGTGTGTGCGGATCAGGGATTACTCTAACGTCTGTGGCAAGGGAGCAAGCGCCCTCGCCACGATGGATTGCGGGTTAGCCGATGGCGACTTTGCTGTAGGAATCGCGATCCATGTCGACCAGCAGGACGCTGAGCTGAACCTGTATATCCGCCGGCCAGTCCCCCAGATCCTGCAATGCTGCCAGCAGGCTTTGCGACAATTGCTGCTTGACCTGCGGCGACCGCCCGCTGAGCAGCGACAGCTTCACCGCGATGAAACCGCGTGGGTTGAGGGAGGTGCCCACCTGAAAACTCTCGACCTTCACGGCACGGCTTTTGATATCGAACTCGGAACCGAACTGCCCGGACGCCATCAGCACATTGTTGAGACGTAACAGGGTTTTCTCGACGGCCAGGTTTGTCAGGTTGGCGGTGTATTCCAAGTGCAGGTGTGGCATGGATGACTCCGAGTCATTCGTAGGAAGATTCGTAGATATACCACGGATAAACGCGTCAAGCCTTGTTCGCCAGGCCCCGATCACTCATGAACGCTTCCAGCCGCGAACGCACCCAGCGTTCGGCCGGATCGGTGTCCACATGACTGAGCCAGACCATGGACAAATCCAGGGTCGGCGTCTCGAACGGAAACGGCTCACAGAACAGGTTGCCCGACACCGCCATGGCCTCGGCGGTGTAGTCCGGCAGGCTGGCGATCAGGTCCGTCCCGGCCAGCAGCGCGGGCAATGCGCTGTATTGCGGCACCGACAACACCACATGGCGCTTGCGGCCGATTTCCGCCAGCCACTCATCGGCAAACCCGGACACGTTGGCGGTGTGGGACACCAGCACATGGGGGCGCGAGCAATATTCATCGAGGGTCAGCGGAGTGTCCGAGGCGTCGGCGCGCAGCAGTCGCGGGCGGATATGACGCAGCAGCTTGCGCTTGGCATTCGCCGGCAGGCCACGGGTCTGGGTGATGCCGACGGTAATATCGCCGGAGGCCAGCAGGTCGGGGATGCGCCAGTAGTCCACATGCTGGACCACGAACACCACTTGCGGCGCCTCCTGGCGCAAGGCGCGCAGCAGCGGCGGCAACAGGCCGAACTCGACGTCATCGGACAGGCCGATGCGAAAGGTCATGGTGCTGATGGATGGGTCGAAATCGTGGGTCAGGCTCAAGGCCGACGACAGTGAGTCCAGGGCGGGCGACAGGTGCTGGATGATTTCCTCGGCGCGCGCAGTGGGCTCCATGCGATGGCCGACGCGAATGAACAGCGGGTCATTGAACAAGGTGCGCAGACGGTTGAGGGCCGAACTGATGGTCGGCTGGCCGAGAAACAGCTTCTCGGCCACCCGCGTCACATTGCGCTCAAGCATCAGTGCTTCGAAGACCACCATCAGGTTGATGTCGGCCTTGCGTAATTCATTGCGATTCATCGGCGCCTGCCCTTTCCCCAAGACAGGTCGCAGTGTAGAAAGCGCGACGCACGGCGTCTATGCGCCAATCTGCTGATACCGGCCCCTTGCTCAGGGCTTGAGCGGAAACTCCTGATCCCGCTCGGACAGCTCCGTTCCGTCATCCGGATGTTTCCAGGTCTGGGGTTTTTCTTCTTCACGCCGTTGCTGGGGTTGTTCACGCTCCGGCTCATCCTGGCGCTTCTGTTCGTTGCCCATAGCCACCTCCCCTCCGTAAGAATTAGTCACATCTACCAGCATAGAACAGAGCAGGATTTTTGACGGATACGGCGATTGATAGCCAATTAAGATTAATCAATCCAAATTTTTCACTTATCATTTCTAAATGTGTCAGCCACTATCCTCGGTCTTACGCGAAACAAGCACTTAAAAGAACGCTGGAGACACAAAACCATGACTAGCCCTTCCCGGCCCGATTCTGCCCGTTCGAAAGTAGGTGCGGTATTCCGCGTTACCTCGGGCAACTTCCTCGAACAGTTCGACTTCTTTCTGTTTGGTTTCTACGCCACCTACATCGCTGCCGCATTCTTCCCCGCCGCTAATGAATTTGCGTCATTAATGATGACCTTCGCCGTGTTCGGTGCTGGCTTCCTGATGCGGCCACTGGGCGCAATCATCCTCGGCGCTTATATCGATGACGTCGGCCGCCGCAAAGGGTTGATCGTAACCCTGTCGATCATGGCCAGCGGCACACTGTTGATCGTGCTGGTGCCGGGTTATCACACCATTGGCCTGTGGGCGCCGCTGCTGGTGCTGCTGGGCCGCCTGTTGCAAGGTTTCTCGGCCGGTGCGGAACTGGGCGGTGTGTCGGTATACCTGTCTGAAATGGCCACCCCGGGCCGCAAGGGTTTCTACACCAGCTGGCAATCGGGCAGCCAACAGATCTCCATCGTGGTGGCTGCCGCGCTGGGCTATGGCTTGAACGTGTGGATGGAACCGGCGGTGGTTGCCGATTGGGGCTGGCGCATTCCGTTCGCCATCGGTTGCGTGATCATCCCGTTCATCTTTGTGCTGCGCCGTAACCTGCAGGAAACCGAAGAGTTCGCCAACCGCAAGCATCGCCCGACCATGCGCGAAGTGCTGGCGACCCTGGTGAAGAACTGGACCGTGGTCATCGGCGGCATGCTGATGGTGGCCATGACCACCACCGCGTTCTACCTGATCACCGTATACGCACCGACCTTCGGCAAGACCGTGCTGCAACTGAGCACCTCGGACGCCCTGCTGGTGACCTTACTGGTGGCGGTGTCGAACTTTGTATGGCTGCCGATCGGCGGCACCCTGAGCGACCGCTTCGGCCGCAAGCCGGTGCTGATCGCCATGACCGCACTGACGGTGCTCACGGCATATCCGGCGCTGTCCTACGTGGTGAATGCACCGAGCTTCGCCCACATGCTGGAAACCCTGCTGTGGTTCTCGTTCCTGTACGGCATGTACAACGGCGCGATGATCCCCGCCCTCACCGAGATCATGCCGGTGGAAGTGCGCGTGGCCGGCTTCTCCCTGGCCTACAGCCTGGCGACCGCGATCTTCGGTGGGTTTACCCCGGCGATCTCCACCTGGTTCATTCACATCACCGAGGACAAGGCATCGCCGGCCTACTGGATGATGTTCGCGGCGGTTTGCGCGCTGTGCTCGACCCTGGCGCTGTATCGTCGCGCCAACGCACGCGGGCAGGTGATGCAGGGGGCGGTGTGATGAGGTCTGTGTTCAAGACCCTGACGGCGCTGGCCCTCGGCGCCCTGGCGCTGACGGCCCAGGCCGAGGAACTCAAGGTGATGACCTCCGGTGGCTTCACCGCCGCCTATAAACTGCTGGGCCCGCAATACGCCCAGCACAGCGGCGACACCCTCGACACGATACTCGGCCCGTCCATGGGCAAGGCACCGGAAGCGATTCCCAACCGCCTGGCCCGTGGCGAACATGCCGACGTGGTGATCATGGTCGGCTATGCCCTGGATGAGCTGATCAAACAAGGCAAGGTTGACCCGGCTTCCCGCGTGGAACTGGCCGACTCACGCATCGGCCTGGTGGTGAAGGAAGGTGCGGCCAAACCTGCGATCGGCACTGATGCCGAACTCAAGGCTGTATTGAGCAAGGCCAAGTCCGTGGCGTATTCGGACAGCGCCAGCGGTGTGTATGTCGAGAAAGAGCTGTTCAAGAAGCTCGGCATGCCCGCCAAAGGCACCATGATCGAGCGCCTGCCGGTGGCCGAACAGGTCGCCAAGGGCGATTACGAAGTGGGCTTACAACAGGTGGCGGAGCTGTTGCCGGTGCCGGGTGTGACGTACGTCGGCAAGATCCCGGAGGATGTGCAATCGGTGACGCGTTTTGCCGCGGGCATTCCGGTCAATGCCGAACACCCGACACAAGCCAAGGCGCTGTTGCAGTTTCTGGCGTCGCCCGAGGCACAACCGGTGGTGCAATCCACCGGCCTGGACTCGGTGTCACGCTGACCGACACGGCATCTGCTGCATCCATCGCTACAACTCCAGCGCCGCCGGCGGCAACGTCCGCCCGCGGCGCTTGATCAAGCCCACATTGCGCATCACCTGCGGTTCCACCACGCCCTAGCCCGCCTCCAACAGACCATCAAGGTGGTCACGTGGCGCGTTCGAACGGCTTCACGTCGAGCGCCGACTCGAACTTTTCGATGCGCCGGCTGAGGGCCGATTGCGAGATGCGGATGGCCGCGGCGGCGCGCCGGGTGCACGCTGATTGATCACTGCCGGCGAAATGCCTATCCGCCTAAAGCGCCCGATCCACAAGGCTTGAACCGAATGAACGAAAAGCTTCGAAACAATTCAAAGCACTTCAATTTAGTATAAATTGCATGCCACTCAACCAAGGCATTCACGGAGGTTTCCTGTGGCAACTCTGCAAGCTCATACCATTCAGGCACTGCACACCCATCGCCCTACCCTGCTGACCGAATGGGTTGCCAGCCTTGAGGCTTCGGGAGCCACGCGTAACGTCAAGGCCGAAGACACCCGGCAGCAGGCCAACGACTTCCTCAACCTGTTGATCGCAGCACTGCAGCAAGGCGGTTCGCAACAGGTCGGCCATGAAAACTGGGCAGAAACCCGGGTCTTCCTGGAAAAACTCTCCCACAGCCGCGCCCTGATCGGCCAGGACTCGCAACAGACCGCCAGCTTTATCTTTGCCCTCAAAGGTCCGCTGTTCGCCCTGCTGCAACGGGAATACGCCGAACAACCGACGCAACTGGCCGAACAGCTGTGGGAAATCTCCGAGCTGCTTGACGCGCTCGGGATGCACACTATCCGTACTTTCCAGAAATCCCGTGAGTCGGTGATCAAGCGCCAGCAGGAAGAATTGCTGGAACTGTCCACCCCGGTGGTCAAGCTGTGGGACGGCGTGCTGGCCCTGCCGATGATCGGCACCCTGGATTCGCAACGCACCCAGGTGGTCATGGAGTCGCTGTTGCAGCGCATCGTCGACACCGGCTCGGAGATCGCCATCATCGACATTACCGGCGTGCCGACCGTGGACACCCTGGTAGCGCAGCACCTGTTGAAAACCGTCACCGCCATCCGCCTGATGGGCGCCGACTGCATCATCAGCGGCGTGCGCCCGCAAATCGCCCAGACCATCGTGCACCTGGGCCTCGACCTGCAAGGCGTGGTGACCAAGGCTAACCTGGCGGATGCCTTGGCACTGGCCCTGAAACGCCTGGGTGTCACCATCAGCAAGGCTGTTTAAGCATGGAACGTATCCCGATTTTGCAGATGGGCGAATTCCTGCTCGTGACGATTCAGGTCGACATGCATGACCAGCTTGCGCTGACGTTGCAGGACGACCTGTCCGAGCGCATCAGCCGCACGTCGGCACGGGGCGTATTGATCGACATCTCCGCGCTGGACATGGTCGACTCGTTCATCGGCCGCATGATCGGCACCATTTCCGGCCTGTCGCGCATCATGGATGCCCAGACCGTACTGGTGGGCATGCAGCCGGCGGTGGCGATCACCCTGGTGGAACTGGGCATGACCCTGCCAGGCGTAGCGACCGCGTTGAATGTCGAGCGCGGCATGAAATTGCTGCGTGACCGGGTAGACCACTCATGACCCAGGCCAGCAGCGGCACCCACCCGGTGCTCATCGAACAGGACGTGGTGCTGGCCCGACAATTGGTGCGCAAGTTGGCGCAGGAATGCGGCATGCGCCTGATCGACCTGACCAAACTGGTCACCGCCGTCAGCGAGCTGGCGCGTAACACCGTGGTCTACGGCGGCGGCGGCCATATGGACTGGGCCGTGGTCGAGAAAGACCACCGCCCCGGCCTGCGCCTGACCTTCCGCGATGAAGGCCCGGGCATCCCCGACCTCAAGTTGGCGATGACCGACGGCTGGACCTCGGGCAGTGGCCTGGGCCTGGGCTTGACCGGCGCCAAACGCCTGGTGGACGAGTTTGAACTGGACACCGCTCCCGGCAAGGGCACCCGCGTGACGATCACCCGATGGACGTGAACATTCCCAGCGCCTTGACCGAGGTGCTGTTGATCGAAGATGTCAGCCAAGTCGGCTATGCCCGGCGCACTGCGCAACAGCTCGCCGAGCAACTGGGCTTTGACGAAACCGACGCCGGCCGCGTAGCCCTGGTGGCCACAGAGCTGGCCAGCAATATTCTCAAGCATGCCGCCCACGGCGAGTTGCAGTTGCGCGCCACGGGCAATCAGGGCGTGGAGATGATCGCCGTGGACCGTGGCCAGGGGTTTGACCTGGACAGTTGCCTGGTGGACGGTTTTTCCACCGGCGGCACCCAGGGTATCGGCATGGGCGCCATCTCCCGCGTGGCACAGGTGTTTGATGCGTACGCCGACCATCGCGGCACGGCGATGCTGGCTCGCCTGTACCCGCGGGCATCAGGTGCCAAGGACATTCGCTACGGTGTCAGCCAGCACTCCCTGCACCATGACCCGGCCTGTGGCGATGCCTGGCACCTGGCAATCGAGCCAGGCCGTTTCAGCGTGATGGTGGCCGACGGCCTCGGCCATGGCAGCGAAGCCGAACGGGCAGCACACGCCGGTGAAGTGGTGTTTGCCCAGGACCCGTTCCTGGACCCGACCGTATTGTTCAACGACCTGCATATCGGTATGAGCGGCACACGCGGCGGCGCCATGGCCGTCGCCCAGTACGACGCCATGGCCGACAGCTTGCGCTTCACCGGGGTGGGCAATATCGGCGCGAGCCTGATCGGCCCCGGCAAGTCGCGCGGGCTGGCCTCCCACCCCGGTATCGTCGGCGTGCAATTTCGTAAGGCGCAGCCCTTCGACTACGCTCAGGTCACCGGCCAACTGCTGGTCCTCTACAGCGATGGGCTGCAATCACGCTGGAACCTTGCCGACTACCCCGGGCTTTCACACCGCCACCCGGCCTTGATCGCCGCCATCCTGCACCGTGATTTCTGCCGCGGACGGGATGACGTTACCGTCTTCGTGATTGCCCTGGAGGCCATTGATGGCTGAGACCACCGCTTCCCTCACCGATGAACTGCAACGCCTGCGCCAGGAGGCCGATGCGTTGCGTTCGGAGCTGGACGAGACCAACCAGGGCGTGTTGGCACTGTATGCCGAGCTGGATACCCAGGCCGACCAACTGCGCCAGGCATCGGACTTGAAAAGCCGATTCCTCTCGTACATGAGCCATGAATTCCGCACGCCCCTGGGCTCGATCCTGAGCATCACCAGCTTGTTGGCCGACGAACTCGACGGCCCGCTGAGCGCCGAGCAGCACACGCAGGTCGGGTTTATCCGCAGTTCCGCGCGCGAGCTGCGCGAAATGGTCGACGACCTGCTGGACCTGGCCAAGATCGAGGCCGGGCGCATCACTATCTCGCCGGCCTGGTTCGACATGTTCGATTTGTTCTCGGCGTTACGCGGGATGTTCCGCCCGATTGTCGATGCCTCGTCGATAGACCTGATCTTCGAAGAACCTATCGGCCTGCCCAAGCTCTACACCGACGACAAGAAGCTGGCACAGATCCTGCGCAACTTCATCTCCAACGCCCTGAAGTTCACAGCGCACGGCGAGGTACGCGTATCGGCGCAACGGGTCGGCGAGCAGGAAATCCGCTTTGCCGTGCACGACACCGGCCTGGGCATTCCTGCCAAACTGCACAGCAACCTGTTCGAAGACTTTTCCCAGATCGACTCGCCGCTGCAAAAACGCCTGCGCGGCACCGGCTTGGGCCTGTCGCTGTGCAAGCGCTTTGCCGAACTGCTCGGCGGCCGGGTCGGCGTAGAGAGTACGCCTGGCGTCGGCTCGATGTTCTTCGTGATCATTCCTCTCTCTATTGCTGGCGGACTTGTCGATGAATCGTGACATCCAACTGCTGATCGTCGACGACAACGCCGCTACCCGCTACGCCCTGCGCCGACGCCTGGAAAGCCATCACTACCATGTGCTTGAGGCCGGCACCGGCCAGGAAGGGCTGGACCTGATCGCCAGCGAAAAAATCGACGGGCTGATCCTCGATGTCAACCTGCCGGACATGAGCGGCTTCGACATCGTGCGCGTGCTGCGCGCCGATCCGGTCACCGCCTTGCTGCCGGTGGTGCATGTATCGGCAGCTTCCATCGAGACCGGCGACATCATCACCGGCCTGGATGCCGGCGCCGATGCCTACCTGATCCACCCGGTCGATCCGGATGTGCTGCTGGCCACTCTGCGTACCCTGTTGCGAGTGCGCGACACTGAATACGCGCTGCGCGAGAGCGAGGCACGGTTTCGCGAAATCTTCTTCAATATCAGCGCGCCGATTGCGGTAATGGATGCACAGCTCAAGGTGCACGAATGTAACCATGCCTTTGCCCAGCTGATTCACGACAACCTCAACCCAGACGCCCTGCTCGAATGCTTCGCCACCGATCAACTCACGGTGCTTCAGGAGCTGTGCCTGCGCCTGGCTGCCGGCGAGCGCTGGAAGGGCACCTTGCAGATGAAGGTCGACGGCCAGTTGCGCGAGACCGAATGGCAGGTTTCGCCCTACCGCCGCGCCGAATTGAGCCTGGTATTTGTCGAGGACGTCACCGAACACCGCCACCGCGAGCGGCACCAGCAGGCCGAACTGGCCAACGCCACCACCCAGTTGGCACGCACCGAGGCGCAGCTGCTACAGGCACAGAAGATGGATGCCCTGGGCAAACTCACCGGCGGCATCGCCCATGACTTCAACAACCTGCTGACCGGGATCATCACCAGCCTGGAGCTGATCAAGAAACGCATTGAGACCCAGCGTACCGACAAGGTCATAGGCTATGCCGATGCGGCGTTGAGTTCGGCCCTGAGCGCCGCCGGCCTGACCAACCGCCTGCTGGCCTTCGCCCGCCAGCAACCGCTGGACACACGGCCGATCGACATCAACGCGCATATTCGCTCCCTGGAAGAATTGCTGGTACGCACCATCGGCGAACATATCGCCTTGAAACTGGAGCTGACCAACAACCCGGCCGTGGCGATGGTCGATCCGATCCAGCTGGAAAGCGCCGTGCTGAACCTGGTGATCAACGCCCGCGACGCGCTGCCCAAGGGCGGCAATATCTGGGTGACGACCTACCCGGCCTACTCCAACGGCAACCTCAAACTGGAAAATGGCCCCTACATCGCCCTGTCGGTACGCGATAACGGTGTGGGCATCGAGCACAGCGTCATCGACAAGGTGTTCGACCCGTTCTTCACCACTAAGCCGCTGGGCCAGGGTACCGGGCTGGGCCTGTCGACCATCTACGGGTTTGCCCGACAGTCCGGCGGCGACGCACAGATCCGCAGCGTAACCCGCCAGGGCACCGAGGTGACCATCATGCTCCCCGCCGCAAGCGGCCCCGCCAGCACCGTGGTCAAGCCACTGGCGTCGCCGGGCCAAAGCAATGGCGAGCACGTGCTGATTGTCGAAGACATGCCCACCGTGCGCAGCTTCGTGGCCGAGGTGCTGATCGAGGCCGGCTACCGCTGCAGCCTCGCCGCCGATGGCGACGAAGCCATCGCCAGCCTGCGCGACGACCCGAGCATCAACCTGCTGCTGACCGATGTCGGTCTGCCCTACATGACCGGGCGCGAACTGGCCGACGTCGCACGCGAAATGCATCCTGCACTGCCAATCCTGTTCATGACCGGCTACGCGGAAAACGCGGCGAATCGCCAGAGTTTCCTCGGCGAAGGCATGGATCTGATTTCCAAGCCATTTCACATCGATGAATTGCTGGAGAAGATCCGTCGCGGGCTGGATGGCACGGCCGGCACACTTCACTACAGCTGAAACTTTGCGACCGCCTCGTTCAGGGAAACCGCCAACTGCGCCAGTTCCCGGCTCGATCCATTGATCTGCCCGGCTCCGGAAGAGGACTGTGCCGACAGATCGCGAATATTGACGATATTGCGATCGACTTCCTTGGCCACTTGGGCCTGCTCTTCGGCAGCACTGGCAATCACCAGGTTGCGCTGGTGAATCTGGTCGATGGAGTCGGTGATCTGACTTAATGCGCCGCCCGCCCCCTCAGCCAAGGCCAGGGTGTCGGTGGCACGCTGGGTGCTCGACTGCATTGAGCTCAACGCGTCGTTGGAGCCGGTGCGCATCGCGGTCACCATCTGGTCGATTTCCAGGGTCGATTGCTGGGTGCGATGGGCCAGGGCGCGCACTTCGTCAGCCACCACCGCAAAACCGCGCCCGGACTCACCGGCCCGCGCCGCCTCGATCGCGGCGTTGAGCGCCAGCAGGTTGGTCTGCTCGGCGATGGAGCGAATCACGTCGAGCACCTTGCCAATATCCCGCGATTGCTCGGCGAGGTTCTGCACCAGGGTCGAAGTTTCGCCGATATTGGTGCTCAGGGCTTGAATGGCGTTGACCGTTTCGCCCACACGGTGCTGGCCTTCGCGCGCGGTTTCATTGGACAGGCGCGTGGACTCGGAGGTGGACACTGCATTGCGCGCCACCTCATCCGCCGCCGAGGTCATCTCGTTCACGGCGGTGGCGGCCTGCTCGATTTCAGCGGTCTGCTTTTGCAGGCTGCGGCTACTCTGATCGGTGATGCCGTTGAGGTCGGTGGCCGATGACGCCATCTGCCCCGCCGACTGGCGAATCAGCTGCAGGGTGCCGCGCAGGTTGGCCTGCATGGTCTTGAGAGCCACGAGCAGGCGCGTCACTTCGTCGTCGCCGGTCACGTCCACCGTTTGGGTCAGGTCACCCTGGGCAACGTTCTCGGCAGCCCGTACTGCATGGCTGAGCGGGCCGACGATGCTGCGCGTGAGCAACCACGCCAGCAGCACGGTGCTCAAACCCGCAACAATCACAAAGCCGAACACCATGGTGCGCGAACGGCTGTACTGTGACTCGGCCGTCTGGCCTTGCTGGTTGATCTGGGCGTTGTAGTAGTCGGCCAGGGCATTGAGCTGGGCTCCGGAGCCATCGACCACGGTTTTCATATCCACCAGCAACAGCTTGTTCAGCTCGGCGCCCTGCTGCTTGTCGGCAAGGGCGAAGGACTGCGCCAGCCCTTGCTGGTATTGGCGCAGCGAGACCTGGAACTGGTCGTAAAGCGTGCGTAATTCGGGAGTGTCGATCACCGCGTCGAGTTCAGCCAGCCGCTTGGTCAGGTCCTGGCTGCGGGTGTCCATCTGGCTACGGTATTGCGGGATGCTCGCCGGGTTCGGGTCCAGCGCCATGCGCAAAGAGATCGTACGAATGCGCAGCATGATTTCGCGAACGTCCGCCACCAGCCGCATCTTAGGCACCAGCCCGCTTTCCACCTGCACCGCGCTGGCGCGGATGTTTGCCATATTCGACAGCGCAAAAAAACCCAGCAGGGCCACGAGCAAAGCAATCAAGGCAAAACCTAAACCCGCACGGCGGGCGATGGACAGGCTGCGAAGGGACATTTAGCGGGATCTCTCGTTAGGGATACGATGTCGTATGAGAGCGTTTCGGCCGCATGGATAAAGACTTGAGGGACGTAGCCTGCGGGAAATGAGAAGTTATCAGGCCAGTAAAGCATGCTTGAAGACGGAAGGCGGTTGGTTGTGCTGGCTGGAAGAACCACGACGGCCCTGTCGGCAGCTCGGAACGAGTAGCTCTGCTCCAAATAAAAATCTCAGAAACGAAAAAGCCCCGTAGCTTATTCAACTACGGGGCTTTTTCTATGTAATGGCGGAGAGATAGGGATTCGAACCCTAGGTACCGGTGAAGGTACAACGGATTTCGAATCCGTCCCATTCGGCCACTCTGGCATCTCTCCAACGGCGCGCATCATAACAGCCTGTTTCGTGGAAGCAAAGCGCAGAAGCGATTTTTTTCCGTGCTATCAGATGCTTGCGTCGATTAAAGCGGTACGCCGAGACGCTTGGCGACTTCTTCGTAGGCTTCGATCACATCACCGAGGCCTTGGCGGAAGCGGTCCTTGTCCATCTTCTTCTTGGTGTCCTTGTCCCACAGGCGGCAGCCGTCCGGGCTGAATTCGTCGCCCAGGACGATGGAGCCGTCGTGGAACACGCCGAATTCCAACTTGAAGTCCACCAGCAGCAGGCCTGCGTCGTCGAACAGCTTGCTCAGCACGTCGTTGACCTTGAGGGACAACTCCTTCATGCGTGCCAGTTGCTCAGCGGTGCCCCAGCCGAATGCCACGACGTGGGATTCGTTGATGAACGGGTCGCCCTTGGCGTCGTCCTTCAGGAACAGCTCGAACGTGTAAGGGTTGAGCTTGAGGCCCTCTTCGACGCCCAGGCGCTTGACCAGGCTGCCGGCTGCGTAGTTACGCACGACGCATTCCACCGGGATCATGTCCAGCTTCTTCACCAGGCACTCGTTGTCGCCCAGCAGTTTGTCGAATTGGGTCGGAATGCCGGCCGCTTCGAGTTTCTGCATGATGAAGGCGTTGAACTTGTTGTTCACCATGCCCTTGCGATCAAGTTGTTCGATGCGCTTGCCGTCGAACGCCGAGGTGTCGTTGCGAAACAGCAGGATCAGGCGGTTGGCGTCGTCGGTCTTGTAAACCGACTTGGCTTTGCCGCGGTAGAGTTCTTCACGTTTTTCCATGATGGGCTCCGCTTTGAGTGAGGTGGGCTAGGCGATATGTCGCCAGTCGAGCCCTGAATCTTGATCGGCCAGTTGCAGCCAGTCCGGGTCGCACCCGAGGGTGTCGACAAAACATTGCCGGGCAAGCGTCGGCAGGTTGTTCTTGCTGCTCAAGTGGGCCAGGACCAGGTGTTGCAGGTCTTGCCAACCCAACTCATACACCAGGTACGCCGCCTGATGGTTGTTCAAATGTCCCAATTCGCCGCCGACCCGTTGCTTGAGAAAGTACGGATAGTGACCGCGAGCCAGCAGGTCTCGGCAGTGGTTGGACTCGATCATCAAGGCATCGAGGTTCCGGTAGCCGTCCAGCACCTTGGCGCAGTAGGAGCCCAGGTCGGTGAGCACGCCGAAACGCCGCTCTCCGTCACTGAATACATACTGCGTCGGTTCCTGGGCATCGTGCGCCACGGCAATCACATCGATGCTCAGGGCACCGATTTGCAGCTGCTCGCCACCAGCCAGGAAACCTGCGGGTTCTATGGGTTTGCGCATCCCGCGCAATGTGCCGCGACTGAGGTACACCGGAAGATTGTAGCGCCGAGACAGCAAACCCACGCCATGCACGTGGTCGGCATGTTCGTGGGTCACCAGAATCGCGCTCAGCTGCGAGGGGTGAACCCCCAGGCGCAGCAGGCGCCGCTCGGTTTCCTTTAACGAGAAACCACAATCCACCAGCACGTACGTGTCGTCATGGGCGACCAGCGTGCCGTTCCCTTGGCTACCGCTGCCGAGAACGGCAAAACGCATCGGATCAGCCCAGGTTGTCCTGAATCACGCCCAACACTTTGCGCGCTGTTTCAGCCGGCGCCACGGTGTTGATGTTCTTCTCGACGGTGACTTGCACAGTCTCGCCAACCTTGCTCAAACGCACCTGATAACGCTCGGCGCGGGTCTCAATTTCTTCCTTGGTCGGCTTGCTGCCGAACAGTTTGCCGAAGAAACCAGGCTCTTCGTCTTTGCGCTCGGCCTTTTCGGCCACGTTGATGTAGTACAGGCCCAGGCTGCGGTTGATGTCTTCAACACGCCAAGGGCCTTGCTCCAACGCGCGACCGACGCTGGCCCAGGCACGATCCAGGTCTTCACCCAGGTTCAGCACCACGTTGCCGCTGCCGTCTTCGGTGAGACTGACGCGGCTCGGGGTGTCGTAATCACGGGCGGCGAGCAGGGATACGGAACCGCCCTTCTCGGAGATACGGCTCATGCTGGCCAGCATCTCGTCGACCAATGCCGAGTCGACACCAGTGTTGACCGAGCGGTTGGTGAAGTCGACGTTGGCGGTGCTGCCGGCAGGACGCTCGGCGCTGACCACATAGACTTCACTGGTGTTGCGCTGCACGCCTGGCTCGATGCGCACACGCACACGGGCTTCGCTGTCGGCGGCGACACCACCGGCCTGCAGGCGCTTGGCCATAGTGGCGGACAGTTCGCTGCCCTGCTGCCATGCCGTGGTGAATTCACCGGTCTGCGGGCGCTGCTCGTCGATGCGGAAACCGTTGTCCTGGAAGAACTGCACCGCTACCGGCCAGACCTCGGCAGGTGGGCGCTGCGCCACGATCCAACGCGAATCACCGCTCTTCTGCAGGCTGTAGTCGCTGGCATCCGCCACGGCCGAGATCGGCTGTGGACGCGGCACGACGTATTCACCCTTGGTGGTGTCGTCGGCAACGTTGCGTGGAATCGGCAACAACGGGTCAAGACGCTTGGCGACGTTGACGTCCGGCGGCAGTTGCATCGGTTTGGTTGCTTGTGCTTCCAGGTAATCGCTGCCGCGGTCACGGAAGTAGCCTTCCGGGCCCCAGATCCAACCGCAGCCACTGGTGCTGGAGATAATCAAGGCAAGTGCGGAAAGTCCGGCCAATCGCTTCATGCGTAGTGCTTCCTCAATTAAACCAGGACGCCGGACTGGCGCAGGGCCTGTCGCAGCGGTTCGTGACAGGCTTCGCTGAGGCGGGTGAGCGGCAGACGGATACCGTCCGGCATCAGGCCCATCTCGAACAGCGCCCACTTCACGGGAATAGGGTTGGATTCGATAAACAGTGTCTTGTTGAGCGGCATCAGCTTCTCGTGGATCGCACGGGCGGTCACGGCGTCGCCGGCAATGGCGGCGGCACACATGTCGCTCATGGCGCGCGGGGCAACATTGGCGGTCACGGAGATATTGCCCTTGCCGCCCAGCAGGATCAGCTCGACAGCCGTGGCGTCGTCACCGGAATACAGCAGGAAGTCGCTGCTCACACCAGCCAGGATGTCCTTGGCGCGCTGCAGGTCGCCGGTGGCTTCCTTGATACCGATGATGTTCGGTACGGTGGACAGGCGGATCACGGTCTCGGCCTTCATGTCGCACGCGGTACGACCCGGCACGTTATAGAGGATCTGCGGGATGTCGACGGCTTCGGCAATGGTGCGAAAGTGCTGGTACAGGCCTTCCTGGGTCGGCTTGTTGTAGTACGGGGTCACCAGCAGGCACGCGTCAGCGCCAGCTTTCTTGGCGTTTTTGGTCAGCTCGATGGCTTCGCGCGTCGAGTTGGCGCCCGTGCCGGCGATCACGGCAATACGCCCCGCGACACGCTTGACCACGAATTCGATCACCTTGATGTGTTCTTCCACATCAAGGGTGGCCGATTCACCTGTGGTGCCGACCGCCACGATGGCGTTGGTGCCTTCTTGCAGGTGGAAGTCCACCAGTTTGCCCAGGCTGTCCCAGTCGAGATGACCTTGTGCATCCATGGGTGTGACCAGTGCCACCATACTGCCCGCAATCATGCAACCGCTCCTGCCGGAAAAAGAGAGCCGTAATGGTACTGGCGCCAAGATGCTTGTACAAGCGAAGTACCGCCTGAGGATGCGTTCTGGCGCAACTAAACGACGGGCAATGCCATCATTGAGCCAAAGCACGGGTTGAGGCGGGGCAAAATCAGGCGGATCACGCAATGAAAACGCCACCTCCTATCCCTTGGCGACGCTTTTCGCTACCCTTCATGCTTTGATCGATACAGCCCTCACAGTATCGACCGCTCATCGTTTTAGGAAGGCTGCATGTCCACCCCCACAGTTCGCGAACAATTCCTTGTTATCAGTGCCCTCGGCGCCAACCCCATGGAGCTGACCAACGTCCTGTGCCGCGCCAGCCATGAAAACCGCTGTGCCGTGGTGACCTCCCGCCTGACCCGCCATGGCGAGTGCAGTGCGCTGGTCCTGCAGATTTCCGGTACCTGGGATGCCCTGGCGCGCCTGGAGACCGGCCTGCCGGGCCTGGCCAAGAAGCACGACTTCACCGTTAACGTGGTGCGCAGCGCCGCGCTGGAAAATCGCCCGCAGGCGCTTCCTTATGTGGCGTATGTCAGCTCGGCCTACCGTTCGGACATCGTCAATGAGCTGTGCCAGTTCTTCATCGACCATAACGTCGAGCTGGAGAACCTGACCTGCGACACCTACCAGGCACCGCAAACCGGCGGCACCATGCTCAACGCCACCTTCACCGTGACCTTGCCGGCAGGCGTGCAGATCAGTTGGCTGCGCGACCAGTTCCTGGATTTCGCCGATGCCCTGAACCTCGACGCGTTGATCGAACCGTGGCGCCCACAGAACCCAATGTAAGGAAGTAACCATGGCGGTAGTCATCGATAAACCGGTCGCCGATTTCGAAGCACAGGCCACCAGTGGCCAGACCTTCAGCCTTGCCGCCCTCAAGGGCAAGCAAGTGGTGATCTACTTCTACCCGAAGGACAGCACCCCGGGCTGTACCACCGAAGGCCAGGGTTTCCGTGACCAGTACGCAGCATTCAAGGCCGCCAACACCGAAGTGTTTGGCGTGTCGCGCGACAGCGTGAAGTCCCATGAGAACTTCAAGGGCAAGCAGGAATTCCCGTTTGAGCTGATCAGCGACAAGGATGAAGCGGTCTGCCAGTTGTTCGATGTCATCAAGCTGAAGAAGCTGTACGGCAAGGAATACCTGGGCGTGGATCGCAGCACCTTCCTGATCGACAAGGACGGTGTGCTGCGCCAGGAATGGCGCGGCGTGAAAGTACCAGGCCATGTAGATGCCGTTCTGGCCGCAGCCCAGGCATTGAGCAAGGCCTGATCTGTAGCGCGAACCACTGTGGTGAGGGACACACTCCCTCACCACAATTCTCTCCTGCCGCTACAACAACGGCGCCACCACCGGCTCCTGCCGCGGCCACGCATCCAGCACGGCCTTGAACAGCGTCGCCAGGGGAATCGCAAAGAACACCCCCCAGAATCCCCACAGCCCACCAAACAACAACACCGCGCAGATGATCGCCACCGGGTGCAGGTTGACCGCCTCCGAGAACAGCAGCGGCACCAGTACGTTGCCATCCAGGGTCTGGATGATGCCGTATACCGCCATCAGGTAGATGAACTGGTCGCTCCAGCCCCACTGGAACAAGGCGATCAAGGTCACCGGCACCGTCACCACCACGGCGCCGACATACGGCACCACCACCGAAATACCGACCAGCAGTGCCAGCAAGGCGGCGTAGTTGAGATCCAGCGCGATAAACGCGATGTAGGTGACCCCTCCACAGATAATGATCTCGATGACTTTGCCACGGATATAATTGGCGATCTGCCGGTTCATCTCCTCGGCTACCCGGGTGATCAGCGCTCGTTCGCGTGGCAGGTAGCCGCGCACCCAGCGCCCGATCATGGCGCGGTCCTTGAGGAAGAAGAACACCAGGATCGGTACGAGCACCAGGTAGATCATGATGTTGACCAGCAGTGGCAGACTGGACAGGGAAAAGGTCAGCGCCCATTGTCCGAACTTGCCGATTTCGCCGCGCGCCACTTCTATGGCCTGCAACACCTGCTCGTCCGAGACCAGATGCGGGTAGCGCTCCGGCAACAGCAGCAATAGCGACTGCCACTTGGCGAGCATGCCCGGCAACTCGTTGAACAACGTGATCAGTTGGTGCCACAGCAGCGGCAGCACCACCACGATAAACACCACCAGCAAACCCATGAACAGGGCAAATACCAGGCCCACTGCCGCGCCGCCCGGCAAGCGTAAACGCTCCAGGGTGGTGACCAGCCCCTGCATCAGGTAAGCCAGCACCATCCCCGCCAGCACTGGCGCCAGCATGCCCCCCAAGGTGAGTACGGCCGTAAAGGCCAGAAACAGCAGGACCGCCAGCACCACGGCTTCTTCATCGGAGAAGTAGCGCTGGATCCAGTCTCGTAACACTTTGAACATCAATCAACCTCGGGCGGTAGGGGCAAACGGTTCAGGCCTTGCGCAACCAGTAACGGTAAACACCGGCGGCGTCTTCTTCATGCAACAGGGTATGGCCGGCCAGCTTCGCGAAGGTGCGGAAATCACGCTGGGAACCTGCGTCGGTGGCGATCACCTTGAGCACTGCACCACTGGCCAATCGATTGAGCTCCAGCTTGGCCTTGAGCAGAGGCAGCGGGCAATTGAGGCCGCTGGCATCGAGTTCGGCATCAAAGGCTACAGCGTCGGTCATGGTTTTACTCCGGACAAGCATTCGGGGTGCTTAGAATATCTGGTCCGAAGCTCAGTGTCCGGCTACAGTAAGCTCTTTGTCGAAAGGCTCTGTGCATGACTTTTTTGCGCCCTACCCTGCTGACGCTGGCTTGCCTGCTGGCCTCCCCAGGCTTCGCTGACGACCTGCCGTCACTTGGCGACGCCAGTTCTGCCATTGTCTCGCCGCAACAGGAATATCAGTTGGGCCGTGCCTGGCTGGCTTATCTGCGGGGCCAGGTCTCCCAGCTGAACGACCCTCAGCTCAAGGACTACGTGGAAACCAGCGTGTACAAGCTGGTAGAAACCAGCCAGGTGAATGACCGGCGCCTGGAATTCATCCTGATTAACAGCCCGCAGTTGAACGCCTTTGCCGCACCCGGCGGTATCGTCGGCGTGAACGGTGGCCTGTTTCTCAATGCCCAGACCGAAGGGGAATATGCGTCGGTACTGGCCCACGAACTGGCTCACTTGTCCCAGCGCCACTTCGCCCGTGGTGTCGAGGCGCAGCAGCGCATGCAGATCCCGATGATGGCCGCCCTGCTCGGCGGCATCATTGCCGCCGCCGCCGGTGCCGGGGATGCAGGGATTGCAGCGATTGCCGGCACCCAGGCGGCGGCCATCCAGGAACAACGACGATTCTCTCGCCAGAATGAACAGGAGGCGGACCGTATCGGCATCGTCAACCTGGAGAAAGCCGGCTACGACCCGCGTTCCATGCCGACCATGTTCGAACGCCTGATGCGCCAGTACCGCTTTGACGCGAAGCCGCCGGAATTCCTGCTGACTCACCCGGTGACCGAGTCGCGTATCGCCGACACCCGCAACCGCGCGGAACAAGCCAAGGCCGGCGGCAAGGAAGACAGCCTGCGCTACCAGCTGATTCGCGCACGGGTACAGCTGCAATACGAAGACACCTCAGGACTCGCCGCCAAGCGCTTTCAAGCGCAACTGGACGAAAATCCGAAAAACGATGTGGCACGCTATGGCCTGGCCATCGCCCAGATCAAAGCCTCCCAGTTCAAGCAGGCACGGGAAAGCCTGCAACCCTTGCTGACCAAGGCGCCCAATGACATCACCTACAACCTGGCGCAGATCCAGCTGGACATCGACAACAACCGCTTGCCCGATGCCCAGCAGCGCACGGATCGAATGCTGTCCCAATACCCGGGCAACTACCCACTGAATCAGATTCGGGTAGATCTGTTGCTTAAGCAGAACCGCACTGCCGATGCGGAAAAAGCCCTGGATGGCTTGCTCAAGTCTCGCCCGGACGATCCGGATGTGTGGTATCAGGTCGCCGAGACACGCGGTTTGTCCGGCAACATCATCGGCCTGCATCAGGCGCGTGCCGAATACTTTGCATTGGTGGGTGACTTTCAGCAGGCGATTCAGCAGTTGGACTTTGCCAAACGTCGCGCCGGCAACAATTTCCCGCTGTCGTCACGTATCGATGCACGCCAGCGTGAGCTGATCGAACAGGAACGCCTGGTTAAAGGCATGATGAGCTAAACCCATCGCCCACAAAAAAGCCCCGCCCTCGTAAAACGAAAGCGGGGCTTTTTATTGGCCGGGTGGGTTACTCGGCCAGCTTGAAGGTAATGAAGCTGGCGCGCCCCTGACGAAGCACGCGCATCGATACCGAGCGGTTCTTCGGCAACGCCTTGGCGATGTCGGTGAACTGCTTGGTATTGTCAATCGCCTGATTGTTCAGGTGAGTGATCACGTCGCCAGGCTGCAGACCGATCAAGGCTGCAGGGCCGTCCTGCACTTCCTTGATTACCACACCGCTTTTGAGGTCGAAGCTTTTCTTCTGCTCATCGGTCAGCTCAGCCACGGCAATACCCAGGCGGTTGCTGCTGCGCTCGGCGCCCGGTTTGGTATTACCCAGAGCATCCAGGGTCGCGCCCTCTTCAGGGATCGCACCCACGGTCAGCTCAACATTCTGGCGCTTGCCGTCACGAATCACTTCCAGCTTGGCCTTGCTGCCGGCCTTGAGTGCGCCAACCAGGTGGGGCAGGTCGGCCGACATAACGATCGGTTGACCGTTCATGCTCAGGATCACGTCGCCGACTTGCAGGCCGCCTTTGGCAGCCGGGCCATCGTCCTGGATTTGCGCGACCAGGGCGCCAGCCGGTTTGTCGAGGCCGAAGGATTCAGCCAGGTCCTTGTTTACTTCCTGGATGACCACGCCCAACCAGCCGCGACTGACCTTGCCACCGCTTTTCAGCTGATTGGAAACATCCATGGCCACGTCGATAGGAATGGCGAACGATACCCCCATGAAGCCACCGGAACGGGTGTAGATCTGCGAGTTGATCCCCACCACTTCGCCCGCCAGGTTGAACAACGGGCCACCGGAGTTACCCGGGTTGATCGGCACGTCGGTCTGGATGAACGGCACATAGTTCTCGTTCGGCAGGCTGCGACCAATGGCACTGACGATGCCCTGGGTGACGGTATGGTCAAAACCAAACGGCGAGCCGATAGCTACCACCCACTGCCCAGCCTTCAGGTCCTGGGACTTGCCCAGTTTCAGCACCGGCAGGTCTTTGCCTTCGATCTTCAGCAAGGCCACGTCGGAACGCGGGTCTGTGCCTACCAATTTGGCTTTCAGTTCACTGCGATCGGCCAGGCGCACGAGGATCTCGTCGGCGTCGGCAATCACATGGTTATTGGTGAGGATGTAGCCATCTGGCGAAATAATGAAGCCAGACCCCAGGGACTGCGCTTCACGCTGGCCACCACCGCCGCCACGAGGCGTACGCGGTTGTGGCATGCCACGCTCGAAGAACTCGCGCAGCATAGGCGGCAGGCCTTCCAGGTCAGGCATTTGCTGGTTGGAGACTTTGCGATCCGGCAGCTTCTGGGTGGTACTGATGTTCACCACGGCAGGCGAGGCTTGCTCAACCAATTGGGTGAAGTCAGGCAACTCGACCGCTTGCGCGGATACGGCCTGACCCAGCACCAATACCGTGGCGACTATGGATAGGTAGGACTTCAAACGTGGTATCGACATACAGCTCCCGTTACGACGAGCAGGGTTGAGCGACAGGGTTCAATAAACGCCGAAAACTGCGACCGACATTTTTGTTCCGCGAACAAAACAAGGCCAGAGCCGACAAGCCCTGACCTATAAAAAACATGGGAGATTTTTGCAAGTGAAAATGCTGATCCAGACATTTCATGCTCTCGGCAGCCAACCTGGCATGGACGTACTGTGAAATATCTGGATGAACATAGGATTAACGACTCACGGCTTGGGGGTGACCTTTTTTTCACCGCGCACCGACAGTGCGATGCGTTCGGCGGTCCCAATAGGTATTTCGCCCACGACCGTCACCATCATTTCGCCATCCACCGTGTTCAAGCGACGAGATACAGCGACCGTAGGGCCTAATTGGGTGCGAGTCTCGGTCACGCTCACATCGCTGATGGGTTCAAGAAACACTGAGAAGCGCGCCAGTCCATCTTCATACATCAGGCTGTCGACCCTGGTTTTGGTATGGGGGTCCTTGCGGGCGCTGCTATTGGTCAGCTGAAAGCCTGGCGGCAACCACTCCAAGTGCCAAGCCTCGACGGCTTCTACGGCCGCTGCCTTGGTGTCGCCGACGGCTATAGACGTGCATTCGCTGCTGGGCTGCAAGTCACGATCATTGGGCGTGGTGGAGGTGTCTAATCGAGTGAACTGAAAGCGCTCCAGCAACTGTCCTTGATCGTTCAGCAACAAGGATTTAAGCGGCAGTGCGGTTTCACGATCAAGGTGCAGCTCAAAGCCGTAGCGGTATTGATCACGCGGAGTGATCGACACAATTACCGCATTACGACCGGCCACGCGGGATTTTCCGATAACGGCCAGTTCGTAGAATTGATTGAGTTTTTCGGGATCAAGTGCGCGCGAAGGTGCATCACGCGAATTGCCAAGGCCGACGACAAGAGTGCCGCTGACGCATTGAGTACGACCATCTACACGGACGACTTCCTGGGCAGAACCATCAAGCTGCAAGAGCCGCTCACGGACCTGGCCATTCTGGACGCGATGCCAGATGTCATGGGTAGAAAAACTGCCATTACGTTCGTAGACAAACGTACCTTGAAAACTTTGCTGCTGCTCTGCACGCCCAAGTCGAGTTAGCCAGTCTTGGGCTTCATCGGCATGGGCGGGGAGTGCAAACCAACCACTGAGCAATAGCGTAAGGAGCGGTATGGCGCGCATAGGGCTCCTTAACGTATCAGCGGTTTTCCAGGCTTGCAGCGCGAGCGTATGGCAGAGCGCTTTCAGTGCCTTTCAAAGCGGATTCCTGTGCGTGTTGGCGCAAGTAGCCTGGAAGACGCTGGTCCTGCCAGCCGGATTGCCCTTGCAACACACCGTTAGCCATAGGGCCGGTGGTATCAGAGCTTTCCTTGTAACCGGCCAGAACCGCTGGGCCTTTGACTTGCGGACCGGCCATGACCGGTTGCTGAGTCTGCTGGGCCAGTTCGGCACCGGCGATTTCGTCCTGGTTATACAGGCGAACACCGGCCAGCACTGCAACAGTTACCGAGGCAGCAACTGCCAGGCGACCCAGGCTGCGCCAAGGGCCACGAGTAGCTTTTGCCGGAACGGCTTCATCAGCCAGCGCGGCAGAAACGGCCGCAGCAATATCCAGACGAGGGATTAGAAGATCCTTGTGCATCACCGCCCGAGCGACTTGGTAACGAGACCAGGTATCACGGGTTTCGGCATCATCAAATGCATTAAGCACCCGACGAAGTTCCAGTTCATCCGCTTCGTTATCCATCACTGCGGACAGCGATTCCTGCAGGGCATCACGACTCATGGCGGTTCCTCTCTTGGCTGTCGCCGCTGTCTTTAGTTTTCCTGCAACAACGGTTGCAAGGCTTTATCGATGGCTTCCCGGGCCCGGAAAATCCGTGACCTTACAGTCCCCACCGGACACTGCATGACGCTCGCAATGTCTTCGTAACTCAGACCATCGAATTCACGTAAAGTTAACGCCGTACGTAAATCTTCTGGCAGTTGCTGAATTGTGCGATGAACGGTGCCTTCAATCTCGTCGCGCAGCAATGCACGCTCCGGCGACTCGAGATCTTTGAGGCCGTGATCACCATCGTAAAATTCTGCATCTTCTGAACTTACATCGCTATCCGGTGGGCGGCGTCCGCGAGACACCAGATAGTTCTTCGCCGTGTTGATGGCGATGCGGTAAAGCCACGTGTAAAACGCACTATCACCGCGAAAATTGCCCAGTGCACGGTATGCCTTGATAAAGGCTTCCTGTGCAACGTCCTGCGCTTCATGGGTGTCGTGCACAAACCGCACGATCAACCCGAGAATTTTGTGCTGGTATTTCAGCACTAGCAGATCAAATGCTCGCTTGTCGCCGCGTTGAACGCGCTCGACCAGCTGCTGATCCTCTTCCTGGGTTAGCATGAACACTCCTCGTTGTACTTGAAGGAGGCTTGCATAACTAAACGATCAGGCTTGCAAACATAGACTCGGACTTTTCGCAAAAGTTCTCCCCCTCCAAGCAAGTTTCCGGCATGCACTGATTTGGCACACACGAAAAACGCAGCGCGGGTAACGCCGGCTGCGCGAATAATCTTGTCGTCGGTTTTCTGACGCGTCCAATGCTCCCGACGGGCCAATAAACTCAACGTTTTCCCAGCTTTCGGGCAACCTGCTATTGAGTAGAGGCCTATGCAAAAAGTTCCCGCCTCAATAACCGGGTGATTTTACCCGCGCCGCGCACCGTAATCTCACATTGCCACGAATGCCCGGCTATTGTGCCGGTCCCCCCCTCTATATACTAGTGGCCCGTGTGACCCTTTGATTCGCCGATCCAGGCGTCCTGTTTGCGCCAGCCCTGTGGATCGCTTTTTGCGGAATCCTTCAAATGAGCCAACAGTTTCAACACGATGTCCTGGTGATCGGTAGCGGCGCGGCCGGCTTGAGCCTTGCGCTGACCCTTCCCAGCCACTTGCGCATTGCCGTCCTGAGCAAAGGCGACCTGGCCAACGGTTCGACATTCTGGGCCCAGGGCGGCGTCGCCGCCGTGCTGGACGACACCGACACGGTGCAATCCCATGTTGAAGACACCCTCAACGCCGGCGGCGGCCTCTGCAACGAGGACGCGGTGCGCTTCACCGTCGAGCATAGCCGCGAGGCGATCCAATGGCTGATCGACCAGGGCGTGCCCTTCACCCGCGACGACCACGCCGGCAGCGACGACAGCGGCTTCGAATTCCACCTGACACGCGAAGGCGGCCACAGCCATCGCCGTATCATCCACGCCGCCGACGCTACCGGCGCCGCGATCTTCAAGACCTTGCTCGACCAGGCCCGCCAACGCCCCAACATCGAACTGCTGGAGCAACGCGTCGCCGTCGACCTGATCACCGAAAAACGCCTGGGCCTGGATGGCGAGCGCTGCCTCGGCGCCTACGTGCTCAACCGCACCAGCGGCGAAGTCGACACCTACGGCGCGCGGTTCACCATTCTTGCCTCGGGTGGCGCCGCCAAGGTCTACCTCTACACCAGCAACCCCGACGGCGCATGCGGCGACGGCATTGCCATGGCCTGGCGCTCGGGCTGCCGGGTGGCCAACCTGGAATTCAACCAGTTCCACCCCACCTGCCTGTATCACCCGCAGGCCAAGAGTTTCCTGATCACCGAAGCCCTGCGCGGCGAAGGTGCACACCTCAAGCTGCCGAACGGTGAGCGCTTCATGCAGCGCTTCGACCCGCGCGCCGAGCTGGCACCGCGAGATATCGTCGCCCGCGCCATCGACCATGAGATGAAGCGCCTGGGTATCGACTGCGTCTACCTGGACATCAGCCACAAGCCCGAAGCGTTCATCAAGACCCACTTCCCGACCGTCTACGAGCGCTGCCTGGCGTTCAACATCGACATCACCAAAGGCCCGATCCCGGTGGTGCCGGCTGCGCACTACACCTGCGGCGGCGTGATGGTCGACCAGCATGGCCGTACCGATGTACCCGGCCTGTACGCGATTGGCGAAACCAGCTTCACCGGGCTGCACGGCGCCAACCGCATGGCCAGCAACTCGCTGCTCGAATGCTTCGTGTACGCCCGCTCGGCGGCGGCGGACATTCTCGAACAACTGCCACGCATTCCCGTACCGGCCGCCCTGCCCCGCTGGGATGCCAGCCAGGTTACCGATTCGGACGAAGACGTGATCATCGCCCACAACTGGGACGAGCTGCGGCGCTTCATGTGGGACTACGTGGGGATCGTGCGCACCAACAAGCGCCTGCAACGGGCGCAACACCGGGTGCGATTGCTGCTGGATGAGATTGATGAGTTCTACAGCAACTACAAGGTCAGCCGTGACCTGATCGAACTGCGCAACCTGGCCCAAGTCGCGGAGTTGATGATCCGCTCGGCCATGGAACGCAAAGAGAGCCGGGGCCTGCATTACACCCTCGACTACCCGCAGATGCTGCCCGAGGCCCGCGACACTATTCTGGTGCCAACCACCTACGGCGGCTGAACTTCAAGCGAACCCGCAGGCGCCGGTGTACATCGGCGGCCTGCGAATCCGTCGGCACGCAGACCGAACGCACCCACCACTCGCCCTGCACGCGATAGCGCAACACGACAATCAGCGGCAACGCCACGCTGTCGGGGCGCAGTTGCACGCTATGCCAACCGCGCTCCCTGCTGAATAACTGCCAGCCATCTTCATCGCGACGCAGGCCACGAATCGATGAACGGTGAGTCAGCAGGATATGACGCGGCAACACCCACCCGGCGTGAGCCAGGCACAACAGCATGCCGAGGCTTGAATAGTGCAGATCGAGAAACAACAGCGCACCCAGCGCGAACAGCTGGGCAAGGAGATACGCCGCCAGCAACAGCCGTGAGGCCTGCCAGCGGCATTCGAAACGATTACTTGGGCTGGACACGATCCAGGATCATCCGGACCATGCGCTGCAGCTCAGGGTCTTCGGACTCTGCGCGCTCCATGAACCAACCGAACATGTCCTGATCTTCGCAAGTCAGCAGCCTGACGTAGAGATCGCGATCTTCCTTATTGAGCGTCGCGTATACCTCTTTGGTAAAAGGCACCAGCAACACATCAAGCTCAAGCATGCCACGACGGCTGTGCCAGTAGAGGCGATTGATTTCTACATCTTCGACCATGGAGCGCTCCTCAAATAGAGCGCAAGTATACAGGCCCGACGGCACCGGAACAGTCGGCTTTGGTCGCCCCATACGTAAACTATCCATTTGCCGAGCGCCCCTCTATGATGCACCCATGACTTTTTGACCTGCGATGACCCATGGCTGACTCTGCTTTCTTCTGCCCCCTATCCCACGAAGGCGTTCTCGCCGTCCGCGGCTCCGACGCTGCCAAGTTCCTGCAGGGACAACTCACCTGCAACCTCAATTACCTGAGCGACACCCAGGCCAGCCTCGGTGCGCGCTGCACACAAAAAGGCCGCATGCAGTCGAGCTTCCGTATCCTGTTGCAGGGCGACGGCGTACTCCTGGCCATGGCCACCGAGCTGCTCGAACCGCAACTGGCGGACCTGAAGAAATACGCGGTGTTCTCCAAGTCCAAGCTCACCGACGAAAGCGCCGCCTGGGTGCGTTTCGGTGTGATCGATGGCGATCAGGCGCTGACCGGCCTTGGCCTTGAGCTGCCTGCCGAGACGGACAGCGTCGCCCGTACCGAACACCTGATCGCCATCCGCGTCTCCCCCGCCCGCGCCGAACTCTGGGTACCTGCCGGGCAAGCCGACAGCGTACGCAGCCAATTGGCCGCACAGCTGACACAAACCGATTTGAATAACTGGCTGCTGGGCCAGATCCGCGCCGGTATCGGCCAGGTCATGCCCCAGACCCGCGAACTGTTCATCCCGCAGATGCTCAACCTGCAGGCCGTGGGCGGCGTCAGCTTCAAGAAAGGCTGCTACACCGGCCAGGAAATCGTCGCGCGCATGCAGTACCTGGGCAAACTCAAGCGTCGCCTGTACCGCTTGAGCCTGAACGCGGCTGAAATGCCCGAGCCAGGCACCCCGCTGTTTTCCCCCAGCCACAACAGTGCGATCGGCGAAGTGGTGATTGCAGCAAAAGCTGACCAGGCGATTGAACTTCTGGCGGTATTGCAAGCCGAAGCTGCCGATAGTGGCGATGTGCACTTAGGCACGCTGGAAGGCCCCGGTTTGCAGTTGCTTGACCTGCCTTACACGCTTGACCGCGATCGTGAGATCCAGCGTTAGTCGCCGTATTTTTCTGCAACACCCTAGAGAGCATGAATGAGCAAACTGGCGGAAAAAATCCAACAGGCGTTGGTTAAGGCCATCGACAACGATGACCTGGTTCTGCCGACATTGCCGGAAGTGGCCCTAAACATCCGTCAGGCCGCTGAAGACCCGGAAATCAGCATCAGCCACTTGAGTAAAGTGATCGGCCGCGACACTGCGTTGTCGGCGCGCCTGATCAAAGTGGTCAACAGCCCGCTGTTGCGCGCCACCCAGGAAGTCACCGACCTGCACACCGCCATCACCCGGCTGGGCACCAACTACAGCAGCAACCTGGCCATCGGCCTGGTGATGGAGCAGATCTTCCACGCCCGTTCCGAGGTGGTCGAACAGAAAATGCGCGATGTGTGGCGCCGCAGCCTGGAAGTGGCGGGCGTCAGCTACGCCCTGTGCCGCAACCACAGCCAGCTCAAGCCGGACCAGGCAGCGCTGGGCGGCCTGGTGCATCAGATCGGCGTGCTGCCGATCCTGACCTACGCCGAAGACCACTATGAGCTGCTGTCAGACCCGGTCAGCCTCAACCACGTGATCGACAGCATCCACCCGGTGCTGGGCGACAAGTTGCTGAGTGGCTGGGACTTCCCGGAAATGCTGGCGAAACTGCCGGGCCAGTACCTGAACCTGGAACGCGACTCAGCCAGCCTCGACTACATCGACGTGGTGCAGATTGCCGTGCTGTATTGCCATCAAGGCACCGACCACCCCCTGGCAAAGGTGGACGTGTCCAGCGTGCCCGCCATGAAGAAACTGCGCGTTGACCCTTACAGCGAGAAGCTGCGCGCAGAGCTGGATGAAGCGCGCGCGATGTTCGATTGATCAACCCGCGATAAAACTCACCCGTACCTTCAACCCCGCCTGCTCGCCGTCATGCAGGCTGATTTGCGCCAGATGCGCGCGACAGATTTCGCCGACGATCGCCAGCCCCAGGCCTGAGCCCATGCCTTGCTGGCTGCGGCGGTAGAAGCGCTCGAACACCCGGTCGCGCTCATCCAGCGGAATACCGGGGCCGTCATCCTCGACTTCCAGTACCGCCGGCGCCGTCACCCGCAGGATCACGTTGCCACCCGGCGGCGTGTGCGCCAGGGCGTTGTCCACCAGGTTGCTCAACAGCTCGTTGAGCAGCGTCGGCTCGCCGCGCAACCACACCGGTTCATCCGCCTCCAGCGCCAGTGCCACGCCGCGCGCATGGGCCAACGGCGCCATGGCCATGCCCAGTTCACGGGCCAATTGGCTGAGGTCGAGCAACTGCGCGCCACCTTCGGCAATCGCCCGGGCACCGTTTTCGATGCGCGCCAGGGATAGCAACTGATTGGCCAGGTGGGTCAACCGATCGGTGCCTTGGGCCGCGGTTTCCAGGGTACTGCGCCAGGTCGCGGGGTCTTCGGCGCGCAGGCCCAGTTCCAGGCGCGCCTTGAGCGCCGCCAACGGGGTACGCAGTTCATGGGATGCATCGGCAATAAACTGCGCCTGACGCTCGAACTGGCCGCGCAGGCGTTCGGTAAAGTGGTTGAGGGAACGCACCAGCGGGCCGAACTCATGCTGCACCTCCACCAGCGGCAACGGCCGCAAGTCGTCGGGCTGGCGCTCTTCCACCGCCGTGCGCAGGCGCTCCAGCGGGCGCAAGGCGGCGCTGACGGCGAACCACACCAGCAACAAGGCGCCGATGGCGAGCATGCCCAGGCGCAGCAAGGTGTCGGCCATCAGGCTGCGGGCCATGCTCACGCGTGCTTCATCGGTTTCGGCCACGCGGATTTCCGCCATGCCGTTCATGTTCGGTTCGGAGACCGCCTTGAGCAGGCTGACCACCCGCACTTCCTGGCCTTGGTACTTGGCGTTGTAGAAACGCGCCAGCGCCGGGTAATCGTCGGTGCGCGGCGTGCCTGGGGGCGGGCCGGGGAGGTTTTCGTAGCCGGAAATCAGCTTCTGATCAATGTCATTGACCTGGTAATAAATGCGCCCGGCGCTGTCGTAGGCAAAGGTGTCCAGGGCGACATAGGGCACGTTGGCGCTGAGAGTCCCGTCCACTTGGGTCAGGCCGGCGGCGATGGTACGCGCCGAGGCCAGCAACGTGCGGTCATAGGCGGTGTCGGCCGCCTCGCGGCCGTTCCAGTAGGCACTCATGCCACTGGCGAGCATCAACAGCACCAGCAGCAGCGCCAGGTTCCACAACAGGCGCCAGCGCAGGCTGCTGGGCTTATGCATCGCGGGCTTCCAGCAGGTAGCCGAGACCGCGGAACGTCACGATGGCGATGGGGTGGCCATCGAGCTTCTTGCGCAGACGGTGCACGTAGATTTCGATGGCGTCGGGGCTGGCCTCTTCGTCCAGGCCGAACACCTGGGAAGCCAGTTGCTCCTTGCTCATCACCCGGCCTGGTCGGGCGATCAGCGCTTCGAGCACGGCTTGCTCGCGGGAGGTCAACGTCATCAGCTCGCCGCCCACGGTGAAACGGCGGGTGTCGAGGTCATAGACCAGCACACCGCAGGCCTGCTGGCGCTCGCCGCCCAACACACTGCGGCGCAGCAGCGCCTTGACCCGCGCTTCCAGTTCGGTCAGTTCGAACGGTTTGGCCAGGTAGTCATCAGCGCCGAGGTTCAGGCCATGCACGCGGTCCTTCACATCGCTGCGTGCGGTCAGCATCAGCACCGGCAGGTTTTTTCCACGCGCCCGCAAACGCGCCAGCACCTCGAAACCGTCCATGCGGGGCAGGCCCACGTCCAGGATGGCGACTGCGTAATCCTCACTGCTCAAGGCCAGGTCGGCGGCCACGCCGTCATGCAATACGTCAACGGTCAAACCCGTGCTCTTGAGCGCTTGGGCGACGCTTTCGGCGAGTTGCAGATGGTCTTCAACCAGAAGGACACGCATGGATTTCCACCTTATTCGGACGTGGTCGGCGCCACGCTTTGCCGGGCAGTTTACAGGCGCCGACTGCCCTGTGAAGCCTGAAAACATTGAAAGACCGCTGAAAGGTTAGTGAAAGCTTCGCCCTTTAGCATCAAGACACGGTAGGTCATGCCTGCCGAGCGACCTGATGGGTCGCGCCCGAAAAACGCCTCGAAGCGTTTTCGCCAAAATAAGAACAATAACGGAGTGCACCACGATGCTGTCGACACAGCCCCAGGCTTGCCCGCCTGTTCGTATTTCCCGCCTGACCCACACCGCCTTTGCCAGTGCCGCTGCCCTTGCCGGCTTTTCGCCGCTTGGCCAGGCTGCCTTCTTCGAAGACAGTAGCGCGACCCTGGAAACCCGCAACATGTACTTCAACCGCGACTTTCGCGACGGCACCAGCGCGCAGCAATCCAAGCGCGACGAATGGGCCCAGGGCTTCATGCTCAACCTGCAATCGGGCTACACCGACGGCACCGTCGGCTTTGGCGTGGATGCACTGGGCATGCTCGGGGTCAAGCTCGACTCCAGCCCCGACCGCACCGGCACCGGCCTGCTGCCCACCCACGACGATGGCCGCGCCGCCAACGAGTACTCCAAGCTGGGCCTGACCGGCAAAGTGAAGATTTCCGCCACCGAGCTGAAGATCGGTTCGCTGATGCCCGAGCTGCCGGTCCTCAAGCCCAACGACGGCCGCATCCTGCCGCAGACCTTCAACGGTGGCCTGATCACCTCCAAGGAATTCAAGAACCTGGTCTTCACCGGTGGCCGTCTCGACAAAGCCAAGGACCGCGACGACAGCAACTACGAAGACATCGCCCTCAACAACAAGAACAGCCGCTTCCTCAGCGGTGCCACCGGCAAGCATTTCAACTTCGGCGGCATCGACTACAAGTTCGCCGACAAGATCACCGGCAGCTACCACTTTGCCCAGCTCGATGACGTGTATCGCCAGCACTTCCTCGGCCTGGTCGCCGCGCGTCCGATGGGCCCCGGCACCTTCGCCACCGACCTGCGCCTGGCGCTCAGCGATGACACAGGCGCAGCCCGTGGCGGCAAGATCGACAACACCTCCCTCAACGGCCTGTTCAGCTATGCCCTCAATGGCCATAAGCTCAGCGCCGGCTACCAGCATATGTCCGGCGACAGCGCCTTTCCCTATGTGGATGGCAGCGACCCGTACCTGGTCAACTTCGTGCAGATCAACGACTTTGCCGACGCCGAAGAGCGCTCCTGGCAGGCGCGCTACGACTACGACTTCACCAAGCTGGGCATTCCCGGCCTGAGTTTCATGAGCCGTTACCTGTCGGGTGACAATATCAAGCTCAGGAACGGCGACACCGGCAAGGAATGGGAGCGCAACAGCGAGATCAAGTACGTGGTGCAAAGCGGCACATTCAAGGATGTCGCCGTACGCCTGCGCAATGCCACGTACCGCTCCAACTATTCAGCCCGTGATGCGGATGAAATGCGCCTGCTGGTCAGCTACAGCGTTGCGCTCTGGTAAGTAGTGCCTGGTAAGCCACTCATAACAACAACGACGGAGATCACCATGACCCCTTCACTGCGTAAATTTGCCCTCGCCGCCGGCTGCATGCTGTTCGCCGGCCACCTGCTGGCCGCCGACGAACCCAAGCGCCCGGAGTGCATCGCCCCGGCCTCCCCTGGCGGCGGTTTTGACCTGACCTGCAAACTGGCGCAAAGCGCGCTGGTCAACGAGAAGTTGCTGAGCAAGCCGATGCGCGTGACCTACATGCCAGGCGGCGTGGGCGCGGTGGCCTATAACGCGGTGGTGGCCCAGCGTCCTGCGGACGGCGGTACGTTGGTGGCCTGGTCCAGCGGTTCGCTGTTGAACCTGGCCCAGGGCAAGTTCGGGCGCTTCGATGAGAGCGCCGTACGCTGGTTGGCCGCAGTCGGCACCAGCTACGGCGCCATCGCCGTTAAAGCCGATTCGCCCTACAAGACCCTCGACGACCTGGTTAAAGCCCTGAAGAAAGATCCGGGCAGCGTAGTGATCGGTTCCGGCGGCACCGTCGGCAGCCAGGACTGGATGCAAACCGCGCTGATCGCCAAGGCCGCCGGGATCAACCCACGCGAACTGCGCTATGTGGCGCTCGAAGGCGGCGGTGAAATCGCAACCGCCCTGCTCGGTGGGCATATCCAGGTCGGCAGTACCGACATCTCCGACTCCATGCCGCACATCCTCAGCGGCGACATGCGCCTGCTGGCGGTGTTCTCCGAGGAGCGCCTGGACGAACCGGAAATGAAGAATATTCCGACCGCCAAAGAGCAAGGCTACGACATCGTCTGGCCGGTGGTGCGTGGCTTCTACCTCGGGCCAAAAGTCAGCGATGCCGACTACGCCTGGTGGAAGGAGGCCTTCGACAAACTGCTGGCTTCCGAGGATTTCGCCAAGCTGCGTGACCAGCGCGAGCTGTTCCCGTTCGCCATGACCGGCCCGGAGCTGGACACCTACGTGAAGAAACAGGTGGCTGACTACAAAGTGCTGGCCAAAGAGTTCGGCCTGATCCAGTAATCGCCCCTTCTTCCTTGCGCGGCCACGCCCTCCTCCACAGCGGGTGTGGCCCAGGAGTTCTACATGCTCTTACAACGCATTTTTGCCGCAGTGCTGTTGCTGGCCTGTGCCGGCCTGGCACTGATGGCCTGGCCGTATCAGGCGGCTTTTTCCTACGAGCCGGTGGGGCCTCGGGCCTACCCACTGCTGATGCTCGGGCTGATGAGCCTGGCGCTGATCTATATGCTGATCCGCCCGCAGCCGACCAAACATACTGAAGAAGAACCCGCGCTGGACCGCGCCACGCTGGTCAAGATCTGCATCTGCGTGGCGCTGTTGATCGTGTTTGCCGCCACCTTCGAACCGCTCGGTTTCATTCTCAGCAGCATGCTGATCGGCATCCCCATGGCGCGCCTGTATGGCGGCCGCTGGGTGCCCAGCGTGGTGATCGTCAGCCTGATGGCCATCGGTCTTTATCTGCTGTTCGATAAAGCCATGGATGTTCCGCTGCCCCTCGGCCTGCTCGACGTTCTGGAGAACTGATATGGATACTTTCGGCTATTTGGGCCAGGGCTTCGGCGTTGCACTGTCCCCCTACAACCTGGTGACCGCCCTGTGCGGCACCCTGATCGGCACCGTGGTCGGCCTGTTGCCGGGCCTGGGCCCGATCAATGGCGTGGCGCTGTTGATCCCCATCGCATTCGCCCTGGGCCTGCCACCGGAATCGGCGCTGATCCTGCTGGCGGCCGTGTACCTGGGCTGCGAATACGGCGGCCGTATCAGCTCGATCCTGCTGAACATCCCGGGCGAAGCCTCCACCGTGATGACCACCCTCGACGGCTACCCGATGGCCCGCAAAGGCCTGGCCGGTGTGGCGCTGTCGTTGTCCGCGTGGAGTTCGTTCATCGGCGCGTTTATCGCCACCTGCGGCATGGTGCTGTTTGCGCCGCTGCTGGCCAAATGGGCGATTGCCTTCGGCCCGGCGGAATACTTCGTGCTGATGGTGTTCGCGATTGTCTGCCTGGGCGGCATGGCCGGTGACAAGCCGCTGAAGACCTTCGTGGCGGCGCTGATCGGCCTGTTCCTTTCGGCCGTGGGCATCGACGCCAACAGCGGCGTGTACCGTTTTACCGGCGATAACATCCACCTCACCGACGGCATCCAGTTTGTGGTGTTGGTGCTGGGCTTGTTCTCCATCAGCGAGATCCTGTTGCTGCTGGAAAAAACCCACCGTGGCCAGGAAGCGGTGAAAGCCACCGGGCGGATGATGTTCAACCTGAAGGAAGCAGGTTCGGTGTTCGTGGTGAACATCCGTTGCGGCCTGCTTGGTTTCATCATGGGCGTGCTGCCCGGCGCGGGCGCCACCTTGGCCTCGGCCGTGGCCTACATGACCGAGAAACGCCTGGCCGGTGCCAGCGGCAAATTCGGCAAGGGCGACATGCGCGGCCTGGCTGCACCGGAAACCGCGATCGGCGCGTCCGCCTGCGGTGCCCTGGTGCCGATGCTGACCCTCGGCGTTCCCGGTTCGGGCACCACCGCCGTGATGATCGGCGCCCTGTCGCTGTACAACATCACCCCCGGCCCGCTGCTGTTCCAACAGCAACCTGACCTAGTGTGGGGCCTGATCGCCTCGTTGTTTGTCGCCAACATCATGCTGGTGATCCTCAACATCCCGATGATCCGCATCTTCACGCGCATCCTCGCCGTGCCGAACTGGGCGCTGGTGCCGGTGATCGCGATCATCACCGCGATCGGTGTGTACGCGGTCCACGCCACCACCTTCGACCTGTTCCTGATGGTCGGTATCGGTATCTTCGGCTACATCCTGCGCAAGCTGGACTTCCCGCTGTCGCCGGTGCTGCTGGGCTTTATCCTCGGAGGCCTGATGGAGCAGAACCTGCGCCGCGCGCTGTCGATCTCCAACGGTGCGCTGGAAATCCTGTGGTCGAGCCCGATCACCTTTGGCGTCTGGGTGCTGACCGCCATCATGCTGTTTGTACCGTTGCTGCGTATCTGGCGTAAACGTGCCCAACAGCGTCGTGCCGTGGCCGATGTCTGAGGTCACCTTTAAACATTGGTGGGGAACACCGCTGGTCGGTCTGGCCGGCGGTTACCTGGCCAGCCTGGTCGGCTGGCCTTTGCCGTACATGGTCGGCTCATTGCTGGCGATTATCCTCGTGCGTTGCCTCACGCCGTGGCAATTGGCGGAGATTCCCGGCGGGCGCAAATGCGGCCAATGGGTGGTGGGCATCGGCATCGGCCTGCACTTCACCCCGGTGGTGATCGAGCAGGTAATGAGCCACTTCGGCCTGATTTTCTTCGGTGCGCTGGTCACCAGCCTGTCGAGCGTGGTGGGCGTGTGGTTGATGCGCCGCAGTGGTGAAGACCGCGCCACGGCGTTTTTCTCCAGCATGCCGGGCGGTTCCGGGGAGATGGTCAACCTCGGCGCACGCAATGGCGCGGTGCTCAGCCGCGTGGCGGCCGGGCAGAGTTTGCGCGTGCTGGTGGTGGTGCTGTGTGTGCCGGCGATCTTCAAGTATTTGCTGGACGGCGGTGCGCCGCAGTTTCATCCGGCGCCGGTAAGTTGGGCGTGGCTGGCGGTGCTGTTTCCAGTCGGTGCTCTGGTGGCCTGGGGCTGGCAGCGCTTGCGTCAGCCTAACCCGTGGTTGTTCGGCCCATTGCTGGTCAGTGCCACGGCCAGCGTGGTGTGGGACCTGCATATCGGCCTGCCCGACGGTGGCAGCCAGATCGGCCAATGGTTGATCGGCAGCGGGTTGGGCTGCCACTTCAATCGGCAGTTCTTCCGTCGAGCGCCGTCGTTCATGGGGCGCACCTTGATCGGCACGGCCTTGACCATGGCGCTGGCAACGTTGGCGGCAGTGGGCTTGAGCGCTCTCACCCATCTGGACCTGCGCTCGCTGACCCTGGGCATGATGCCCGGCGGGATTGCCGAGATGAGCCTCACGGCCGAGACCCTGCAACTGTCAGTGCCGTTGGTGACGGCGATGCAGGTAATGCGCTTGTTGTTTGTGCTGTTCCTGGCGGAGCCACTCTTCCGGCACTGGAACCGGCAGCCATAACCCTTCTGTATCAAGGGCCCGTTCCGGGCCACTGACCATTGGTCGGCACTGTCATTTCTCACAGCTATCCACGCTGCCTGGGGCGGCGCTAAGTTGCTGAAACGACGAATGCGCAATCGACATTCCAGTCGTATCCCTCGTGCATGACAAAGGATTAGCTATCATGAGTCTTGATATTGATCTTAGTACCGATCTGCAATCCGCCCACCTTCCTGCCGTGACTCCAGCACCTCCGAATGCCGACGATGAAGACGAGCTGGATGTGGACCTGTCCGCCCCCCAACGCCTGCTCCCCCAATACTTCGCGCCCCCCCAGTCAACTCAAGACGTGCTGACCCCGGCAGACTTCGCCAGGGTGCCGTTTTCCAGCCTGCCCCTTTACATTCCGGGGCTGACATCCGGTGTTCAAGGCTTTGATGGCGGCATCAACAAAGCGGCACTGGAAGTACACCGTGAGGCGGGCCTGCTATGCATCCTCTTGCCTTACCTGGATATGGCTGATGGCGATTTCATCGAGTTGTTTTGCGTTGACACGGTCGTGCCGGCCGCTATCTACAACGTGACCAGTGATGATGTCGCAAAAGGCCGGGCAATTCCGCTCTATATCCGTCGTTCACGTCTGACCGACGGCACGGTCACCCCGGTGTTCATGAGGGCCACATTCACTGGAGGGGGCTCCGAAGAAACCACTCGGTTAAGATTGAAGGTCGATACCGTCCCGCCTGCTGGCCGTAATCCCATTGCCAGCACCCTGCAGAATGAAAACCTGCCCATGCCGGTATTTCCACAGGCAATCGTTGATTTCGGCGTGACCGATGCCGATGCGCAGCACGGCGTGCCCGTTACATTCAGGTTCTACCCGGTCGATGACGGCCAGCCCGCCAACACTTACCGCGTAACACGCGACCGTATTCGCCTGAGCATTGGCGGGGCATTTGCACCCATTCCGCCCCTCTCCGACGCCCAGGCGGCTGGCCGTGGCGATATCACCGTCACACTTTATTACGGGTTCTGGCAGCAAGTCGGCAGCGGTTCGCATGTGTGCGAATACGAGGTCATCGATGAAGTGGGCAACGCCTCTCAAGGATGGTCGCCGCCACAGTTGCTCAATGTCCGTCTCAACGATGGCGCCGAGCCCTTGCTGCCGGCGGCGTTTGTCCTGGAAGCACCCGCGGGCACGCTCAACCACGATGGACTCAATGGCGCGAATGCGAGCATCTTCGTATCCACTCCGTCTCCGAACTTCATGACCGGTGACATCGTGCGAGCCACCGTCGTGGGTCGTACGGTCAGCGGAAACCTCATTATCACCACGTATGATTCCCCGCCCCTGACAGCTCCCAGCTTTGTCATCATCCCTTGCCCTAACGAAGACTTGCGCAAGCTGATCGGAGGACGCTTCCAGCTGTCCTACGAACGCGTGCGCAGCGGCGTGCCGAACCGGCCATCCGAAAGCAGCATCGTGCAGGTGATCGGTACGCCCATCGAAACCGACCTACGTGCGCCCATCGTCATCGAAGCCAATGGGGATGTGATCGACCCACAACTGCTGGCTGTCAACGTCGAAGTGCTGGCATATGACGGTCGAGATCCGTTCGACCTGATTACCCTGATCCTCGACGGCACCTACGCCAATGGCAGTCGCTACTACAGGGAAATCGACAAGCCGGCGGGCACCGGCGCTATCCTGTTCCGACTCAACAACGGCCCCAACGGCGACATCGCCAAACTCGAAGGGGGCACGTTGCGGGTCCTCTATAAGGTAACCAACGCCGAGGGCAGCCGCACCTCGCTGGATGCGACGTACAACGTCGGCAGCCCGGTCGCCTCGTTGCCCGAACCTCTGGTAGAAGAAGCGCCCCCACCGCTGTATCAATTCGACCCGGCCGTGTCACTCGACGATGCCCAGATCCTGGTCAAGAGCAATCCCGACTTCCACGTAGGCGATACCGTCGTACTGCACTGCGAAGGCACTGCCCCCGGCGGTACCCAACCGCCAAAACGCTTCCCTATCCAAAGTTTCTGGGTCGGCCGCGACCTGCCCTTCACACTTGAACGCCGCTTCATTACGCCCAACCTGGGCCAGAGCATGCGCATCTACTACACCCGCGAACGCGATAACACACTGACGCGCTTCTCGCAGCCGGTGAACATGGGGGTCGGTTCCAGACTGCTGCTGCGCGCACCGACAGTCGTCGAGGCCACGGTGACAGGCACCGATATCGCCACGCTCAACCCACTGCACGTCCTGCCGCCGCGTCCAGAAATCGTGACCATCCGTGTGATCACTGACACGCTTCCACCGAGTGCGGATATCAAGGTGTACATCATCAGCAAAACGGGGGGCGGCTCGCCGGATATCCCGATTAAACCGGCACGGCCCGAACCCGGCGGAAACTACACCAGCTTTACCGTGCCCAACGACTTTGTCGGCATGTACCTGGGTGGGGAATGCACGGTGTTTTACAACCTGATTGAAATCGGCCAGACCAGCAAGTCCGATGACCTGACGCTGAAAATCGAAGCATTGGCGCCGCAGGAACTGGACCTGGTGACCATTCCAGAAGCGGTGGGCAACCAGGTGGAAACTGGCAAGCCCTATACCGTGCTGGTACAAGGATGGCCGTTCATGCGCCAGGGCCAGGCGGTTTGGATCGACCTGCTCAGCAGCAGTAATCTGGACTTACGGATCGCAGTGCCGGTCAGCGACGGGGAGTTCACGGACAAACGTATCCGGGCACCAATACCGGCCACTTACCTGCGAAGCCTGCATGAAGGTGACACGCTCAGAGCCCAGGCGCTGGTGTCGCTGGATGGCACCGGGTACAAGTTTTCGGCCACGCCGTTGACACTTTCGCCGGCGTACAGGGTGAAGAAGGCATCGGGAGTGGTTGAAGGGGCAATCGCGGTGGGCAACACGCCCAACCACCTCGCGCTGAGTTCTGATGATTCGACACTCTATGTGGCCAACTTTGGCAGTAAAACGGTATCTGTCATCGATACCGCTACACGTGAAGTGACACACACGATCTCGCTTGCAACGGCACCTCGCGGCATAGCCATTCATCCGAACGACCAAACCTTGTATGTCACCGTTGAAACGGCTTCGACGCTTGTCATTGAGACTGAGAACTTCCAGACCACCAAAACTATTAGTGGATATACTTCTTGTTCAGCAATGCGCCTGAACCCTACAGGCTCACGCCTATATGTAGGCAATGACTACTACCCTTTTACACAAGAAATCGAAACATCAACTAACACATCCGTGAAATATCTCTACGGCAGCTACTATTATGCAAATGCGATTACAACTAACCGCTCTGGCAGTCGACTTTACACAACGGGTTACTATGTAAGTGAGTTCAATCAATCTAACGGCACGCTTTTAGGCAGTTATCACAATGGATCTACAGAATCCAAAGGTATTGCCTACAGCCCTACTGAAGAAGTCCTCTACGTGACAACCTATGGTTCGACGCCTACCAATGGCACCCTTAATATACTTTCAGCAACGACCACCCCGCCCTCTCTTATCAAGAAGATCGAGAGCCTTCACCAGCCTTGGGGAATAGCATTTGCGCCAGCGGGGGATAAAGCCTATATGTGCCTGCAGGCAGACAACTCGATAAAAATCATCGATACAACAACCCGACTCATCACTGGAGAAATCAATACCACCACCCACCCGCTGGATCGTCCAAAAGAAATTGTTATCAGCTCTGATGGCGGGGTGGCGTACGTTGCCAATTCCGGAAACAACAATGTCATTATCGTCAGCCTTTAAGCCATAAAAAAATGCCCCCGTTCTTTCGAGCGGGGGCATTTTCTATTACCGGTACAGTTTGAACTGCCACCAAACCCTGGATTCACCGACTTAGAAATCGTACCGCAACCCCACGTTCACCCCATAAGGCTGCTTGATATTCTTGCCGACGCTGTGCTCCATGTCCGCATGCAGCTTCAGGTTCTGCGATACCGACATCGCCACACCCGCGCCGACCTTGAAGCGCGAGCCGGACAGGTCGTTGTTGAAGGCATTATCGTTAACGAACACCTTGTTGCTCTGGTCGAACTCATGGGCTACCGCAGCCTTCAAGTACGGTTGCAGCACACTGCCGCTTTCCAGCTGGATATTGCGCCCAACCGTGGTGCCCAATTCGGCAATCACCGTGCTCGAACGATCGCCCTTGGCATCCAGGTCATTGTCCAGCGTGTAGCTCTGGGCCTGAGTAATCACCGCGTCCACCTTGCCGTAAGGCTCGACGAAGAAATCATCGTCCAGCTTGATGTGCCGGCCGACTTCCGCCGATGCACCTACCGCGTTTTGCGTGTAATTGCCCTTGGCTTTCTTGCCGTCGCTCATAGCCACCTTGGACTCGTTGTGCAGGCGGTTGAACTTGAGCACACCGTCGAAGTAGAAGCCGCTCTCGGCATCCATCCAAGTGGCGTAGCCGCCGACGTAGTAGCTGTTAATGGTGGCACTGCTGCCTAGGTTCAGGTCCAGGTCCGAGCTGCTGTGACCGGCCATGGCACCGATCAACCACTGGCCATCGCCCCCCTCTACCGGTACATCGGCACCCAGGGTGAAACCACGTTGTGTCTGGTTGTAGCCCAGGCCGGTCGTGTCGTTGGACACCTCGTATTTGTTGCCATAGGCGCGGGTCCACAGGCCTGCGGATTTGCCGTCGCTGAAGCGCAACTCGCCCATACGGGTGCGCAGGGTAGTCATCTCGCCCAGCAACACGGTCGGCGCGGCGTTGAACAACGCCAGCACGGAGTTGGTGCTCGGGCTGATGATTTTGCTGTCCGGGTCGAGGTACCAGTCCTTGCTCTCGTTATCATCGATCAGGCTGTAGGAATAGGTGCCCACATCCACACGATCGCCCAACAGGCTGAACCTCGCGCCGCCATCGGCGGTATGCACCACATGCAGACGGTCATCGCGCAATGGGTCGGCGCCGCTGCTGGAGATCAACAGCTTGTGGTCACCCGACGAAGTACCGGTAACGTTGAGGAAGTCGCCGGTCAACGTGGAGAAATCCGCACTCATGTGGAAGGTGCCATTGCCCGACAGGTTGTCCACATCCAGTTGGTAGAACGTACCGGGGTCACCGAACTTGACGTTACCGCCGCTCAAAGACAGGTCGCCCAGTTGCTGGTTGTCGACCATCACCCACGTCGCGTCATTGTTGATGGCCAGCTTATCGACACTCTCCAGGCGGCCGGTAAGGATCGAGCCGTTGTCGAGGCCAACGCTGGCCGTGCCACCGTTGTTGATCACGTCGCCATTCATGATCGCGCGGTCCAGGCTCAAGTCCAGCACGCTCGCCGTGCCGACTTGAATGTTGCCGCTGAGGGCCGTGCTACTGACGCGCATGTCAGCGGAGCCGCCGTTGGTCAGCTCCAGCATATTGCCGTTGCCGCCCACCAGGGTAGAGCCGTTAGCGACGTTGATCTGGGTCCCTCCCGGGTAGTCCACCAGGATCGCCGCGCCCGTCTCACCCACCACGTCGGTGTTGTTGAGGGTCAATACGGAGGGGTTGTCCTGAGTCGGCAGGCGGTAGGCCACAATGCCGTTGGTGCCCCCGACGATGAGGCTGTTGTTGGCCGTCAGTTGACCGTCATACGACGACAACCCCGTCTTGCCGCCATAGACATTGGTGCGGTCCAGCATCAAGGTGCTGGAACCGTTGAGCAGGATGCCGTCGGTTGCGCCTTCAATAAAGCTGTTGCTGACCTGGACGCTGGAGCCTTGAGTGCTCAGGGAACCCACAATCATGCCGGCGCCGCCGGCACTGGAAATATAAGCCCCGTCAATGTTGGCCTGGCTGCCGTAAAGGGCAACACCCACCTCACCGTCGAGGGTCGTTTTCACTTGCCCACCGGTCATGTTGAACGTCGAGCCGTAAGCAGTAACGCTCACCATATCCGCGCCATTGGCGATCAACGTAGCATCGGTGACTTTATAGCGGTCACGCTGCGAGCTCTCATCGATAACCACATTCTGACCGGGATGAATATCCACAGCCAAGGCTTGTGTGGCGACCAGGGAAAACGGCATGACCGCCATTACCTTAATTGCAGTGGCGAGTCGTGATAAAGGAAAAGATGTTTCGTTACTCAAGGGTAGTACCTCTATTCGGATGACTGAATAAGCCAATCGATTACAGGACCATCGACTCAGGCTTTCAGAGGCGCAAAGAGTACGGAACGAAGAGGGCGATGCATGTCAGCCGATTCCAAGAGCGCGTAGGACTTATCCTAATCACGCACCAGTAAAGGGGACTTGATAGAAAGGAAACTAGGGAGGGGTGATAAAACCACACGAACCGTTGAGGCAACCCTCACCGGTCCGTGCATTTCAAACAGCGAATAATGGATTATTCGCAGATAGTCCCATCGCCTCTACGACGAGTTAAATACACCACTGTGGGGTCGGACTCTCCCTGTGTTACGCCATCAGCCTTGAGAACTCGATAGTAGGCTTCGATACGGCCTAGCGTAACGGGTTGGATAAACGCCTGGAAAGGCACGGTACGAAGCTCGCCTGGGTGCCCCGGCACATTGTGATCCCCCGTGACCGTGACTGGATCAAAGGCATGATCGACCGTGATGATCGTGGAATTAAGATCATCAGGACCGTAGACCACCCACACCAGAGTGACCTTATCACCGGTACGCAGGTTCTCAGGATCGAGGATCTTCGTGCGGATGCCATTGGTAACACCCTGGTCGCAGGTGAGGACGAATAATCCTCCGCCTGCAGGTAGCGCATCAGGAAAGACGATGGGCTCAAGATCGGTGAGTTGGCTGGCAAACACATCAACCGGCGTCTCCAACGAGGAGATAGTGTTGTCATTGACCCCGTTATTGAGCTCGTACCACACCGGTAGGTTTTCGCCGTTACCGCCCATGGCAATCACGTTTGCCTGGATGGTAATTACGAATTCAGCTGCGCTCTCGTCCGCCGATGTCACGATGTAGGGCGGCGTGAGGGCCGGTATGCCTTTCCAGAAGATCTGAATCCTGTGCCCTGCGCGCGCTCCGGGGTAGACAGCAAAGCGTGCGGTAGCATCGTCCGTGTCCCCTGGCCCGATCTCGTTGATCAGGCCTTCCGAAGACTCTATCTCGATCAGGTCCAGGTTAGGATTGACAGGGCCCGGGTCCTCAGGAATCCCACCCGCCGAGGTCAGGTCCACATCCACCGTGACGGTGGTTGAATAGGGCGAAGCGCTCCCTGCACGAACCACCCGGTAACGGACGTCTGCCTGATAGGGAGCGTCCAGCCCACCCGCGTCCCTGAGGATATCCCACGGGATGGGAACCCTCTGCGGCCAGGACACTGACGGCAAGGTATAGGTGATCACCAGGCCGTTGAAGTCAATCTGGATATCATCACCCACTTGGGCATTGTCATAGCCATCGATAAAGACTTCCGCCCTTCCCAGTTGCACATCAGTGAGGTCAAGAGGCGCTTCTGGAATGTGAGGGGGTTGCAGGTTGGCTGGGAAGGGGTCCGTCACTACCGTCACCGGCGTCAGTTCCGGTGGCCAAGAAGTGTTGTTGCCAGCACGGTCGGTATATCGGTAGGCGAGATATTTCATGCCGGCGCCTTGCGCCACAATCTGAGCGGTGGTCAACGTAAGAATAAACGGTGCGGTGGTTCGGGTTAAAGCCGTATTGAAAATGGGAGTCGGGTTAGGGAACCCCCAGAACACCATCCCCATATCACCCTCTTGGGGGTCAAGGCGGCCGGGAACGGTCAACTCAAGTTGATTGCCGTGCTCCGCCAACCCCTCCAGTGTGATTAAACCGTCCACCACCCAGCCTGGCAGGCCAATAGCTTCGGGGATGATCCGGGCGTTGGGATCGAGGCGGTCGATCGTCACCCGCGTATTGCCCGAACGCTCATCGGCGCCCACACCCACAAACACCTCATAACTCAGCCTTTTCTCGCCGTGCTCGCCAATGTCCTGTTCCGGAATCGAAAATGTATAAGGCCAAGTGTGAGCGGACAACGGTTTCGTAAAGGGAATACGCGCACCATACGGCGTTCCATTAATGTAGATCTGCAAATTATCCGGGTTGGAACCCGGAACCGGAAAGGTATCGGTCCAGCTATCAATTTCACACTGGATACCCTGTTGATAAAGCGTGGCCAGCCGCATCAAGTTAGGCTGCCCACCGGGGACATCAGGGAGCGTATTGACGACGCGCAAGTCGTCGACCGCATACGCCCCACCCGGCGAATAACCTCGCGGATGTCGTTTCAATAGAACATCCGTCGGCTGAATGGGTGGGGTTTGGTTATTTGAGTTTGCCATCGGTATGTACTCGAAAGGTTAAGGACTGTGCTCGCCCAATGCAATTGAACCAAGGACAGATTAATTAAACGCCTTTCAACTTCGAGGCACAGCCTGTCAAATCTGACAGATGCACAATATGAAAAAATGTGCTTGACGATAACAACCTGCGATTGGCTGTTTTTAATAACTCACTCATGCGCAAACATAATCTGCTAGTGACATAAAATCTAACCCGACATAAGCCCCGCAACTCGAAAGTCCCTCATGACCAATAACGCTGCGCCATTGGTCGAAAATCAAGGAAAAAAAGAGGGCTTGCGCCCTCTTCTTTGTCATTGCTTGCACAGGTCACATTTTACTCGACGGTCCCAGGCAGGTGCCCCCACCCGGCCGTTTCAGGTCGATGTAAATCAGCTTCCTCAACGATATCCCTGTAGGCCCCGTGGCCTTGTACAGACGGTAAGAAACAACTGCAGACCCCCATTCGGCAACGAGACCTGGAAGGGTAATCAATGGATTGAAGGGCAGGATCTGGATTTGCGCCACACCGATGTCACGATCATCACTCGTCAGTGTGTGATCGAACCACACATCCGTGCCATCAAAATGTTCCCCATTGCCATTTTTGCTCGGGTAGCTTTTCCAATACAGCCGAACAGTGTCGCCGACCTCGAAATGCTGCGAGTTCCAGTCTATTCCCAGGAACACCCCCTCCCAAGGCTCCGGAATGGTGCCGCAGGCAACAAAGTCGCGGGTACTGTCATTGAGCAACCGAGGCCGCAGCAAGCCAATCAACGTATCGAACTCCACCCGTACCGGCGTGAACGGACTGCGTTGGCGATTGATGCCATTGTCAGTCCAGTAGTAGACCTCAAGCGCTGGATTGGAGCCGGTCGACACCACTGTCCAGGGCACCTGGATCGTGACCAACTGCCCCGCAACATCGCCTGGCTGCACCACATACTCGCCGGCATAAGTGTCATCATTGCCCCAATACAACTCCAGCCTCTCACCCACGACTGGGTTAAAAAACAGGGGAACCTCCACGGGGACTGGCCCCGGCTCATCGGCAGCCGTAACAACATTATCCCCAGAGCGGCCTTTTACGGTGACCCTCTCCAACCCGGGATTGATCGGGTCAGGGCCAATGGGCGAAACGCCTGCAACCGAAAGGTCGACCAGGTAGAAGCTGTCGGGGGAGTTCTTCGATGCCGTACCCCGCAGGTACAGATAGCGCACCCGTACCGGGTAGGTACTGTCGAAGCCACCGTCAGCCAGAATCGGCCAGGGCACCGGCACTGGAATGGGCCACTGCTGTACCGCGCCGATGGTAATCGGTCCAAGGGCATGGGTGTTCCAGAACGGAAAAACGCGGTCCCCAGGGGCGGCGTCGGTGATCTGTGGAATCGACACTGTGACACCTTGGCGCACGTCCTCCAGGTTGATCAAGCCATCCGCCTCGGCCAAGGGCACCAACGGCCGCGGCAGGTCGGGCAGCGTTGCCAGTGACACGTTCAGCGTCACCGGCTCGGAAAACGGCCCCACCCTACCGGCTCGATCAGTCAGGGTGTAGGAAGCAAAACGTTGCCCCGTGCCGCTGGTACGCACAAATGCCTCGGGAAAGGTGAACTCGACAGGCGCACCTTCAACATGCGACCGCTCGATAACAACGACACCCGCCAGGTTGACGTCGGGAAATTCGCCCCAGTAATACCTGACGACATCTTCAGTCCGAATATCCAGCCACCGCGGTACGATTGCAGGCACCCCGCCATTGCGGACCAGATAGTCATCCGTCACTTCAACCAGTACCTCGTCCTCAAACTCCAGCGGCAGGCCGGGGTTATCAAAATTGGGCGCGGTCTTGTCGATATTGATAAACGTCGGGAAGGATTCGGTCAGCGGCACAAACGGCGAGCTCACTCGATAATTCAAACGCCGAATGCCCCCGATAGACAGGAGGTGAGCGGGTAATGCCTGAGTCAATGGAAACACCACGTCGGGGTCGTACGGCCCCTGGATCGTGTACGTATGTTCGACCTCCCCCTGCAAGAGGTACTCCACCAAGGTGGGAACTGCGAAGTTGGAATGATGGACCGGCCAGACTCTCTCGATCGTCACCAGCAAAACCTGATCCTGCAGGCTCACCGGCAGGGTGTAGGCCGCCTCATCCCACAGCAACGGCAGTGCCTGGCTCGGGATGGGATTGTCCAGGCTCATGATTGACTCGGAATGTTTGCGCGGGGGGCGCTTATCCCCAGCCGGCTGCCGCGGGTCAACGGGCTGGGCGTCAGAGGGAAGATTCGACTCGGACATGTTTAATCTCCTTGAGCAATCAATCGATGATCGACCATTGACTACCGTTCTGGTGTTCGCCAGATCGACAAGGCCAAGGAGATTATTAAATGCGCAAAACGACCTACCCGATACTGTCGGAAATAACAGGTAGGTCGTTCCAGTCAGACCGGTGGTAGCGCCCAATCAATGGGGGTTTCGCCGTTTTGCTGAAGAAACTTGTTGGTGCGGCTGAAATGTCCGCAGCCCAGGAATCCGCGATATGCCGACAACGGCGACGGATGCACCGACGTCAGCACCAAATGCTTGGTGGCATCGATCAGCTTCTGCTTGCCCTGGGCATGGGCGCCCCACAACAGGAACACCAGGTGCGGCTGGTGTTCGCTGACCACTTCGATAATCCGATCGGTAAAGAATTGCCAGCCCTTGCCCGCATGCGCATTGGCGTTGGCGCGTTCCACGGTCATGGTGGTGTTGAGCAGCAACACGCCCTGGTCGGCCCAGCTCTGCAGGCAGCCGTGATTGGGGATGTCGATGTTCAGGTCGCGCTTGAGCTCTTTGTAGATATTGACCAGGGATGGCGGCGCCGGCACGCCCGGTTGCACCGAGAAGCACAAGCCGTGGGCCTGGCCGGGGCCGTGGTACGGGTCCTGGCCGAGGATCACCACCTTGACCTTGTCCAGCGGCGTTGAGTTAAGCGCATTGAAGATCAGCGGACCGGGCGGGTAGATCTCTTTGCCGGCGGTATGTTCCTGGCGCAGGAACTCGCGCAACTGACCCATGTAGGGCTTATCGAACTCATCACGCAGGGCGTGTTTCCAGCTGGGTTCGAGTTTGATACGGTCGCCTTCGGTCATAGTTGAAATGTCTTGTAGAAAAGAATGAGGCGAACCCTAGGAAAGCCGGCCCTGCTTGTCAATTGATCTGACACACCACCGGCACTTTCCCACGAAGCGATCATACTGATCCTTCACCTTCTCGATTGAGGTCACGATGAATCTGCACTTCGAAGAACTGACCGGCAGTGGCGGCGCCCGCATTGGCATCGCCAGCCTGGACGCTGAAAAGTCCCTCAATGCCCTCTCCTTGCCGATGATTCTGGCCCTGACTGATCGCCTGGACACTTGGGCCAAAGACCCGAACATCGCCTGTGTGCTGCTGCGTGGCAACGGGCCCAAGGCCTTTTGCGCCGGCGGCGAGGTGCGCAGCCTGGCCCAGGCCTGCCGCGAGCAGCCGGGGGAAGTGCCAGCCCTGGCCGCACAGTTTTTTGCCGCGGAATATCGCCTCGACTACCGTTTGCACACTTACCCTAAACCGCTGATCTGTTGGGGCCACGGTTACGTGCTGGGCGGTGGCATGGGCCTGCTGCAAAGCGCGGCCATACGGATTGTCACGCCGAGCAGCCGCCTGGCCATGCCCGAGATCAGCATCGGCCTGTACCCGGACGTGGGCGCCAGCTGGTTTCTGTCGCGCCTGCCCGGCAAGCTGGGGTTATTCCTTGGCCTCACCGGCGCCCATATCAACGGCCGTGACGCCCTGGACCTGGGCCTGGCCGACCGTTTCCTGCGTGACGATCAACAAGACGAGTTACTCGAGGGTTTGCTGCAACTGAACTGGCAGGAACAGACCGCGATACAGCTCAACAGCCTGCTCAAGGCCCTGGCCCAGGAAGCCGTGGCCCAGCAACCCGAGGCGCAATGGCTGCCACGTCGGGCACAAATCGACGAATGGCTGGACGTCGGTGATGTGCGCAGCGCCTGGCGCGCCTTGAGCCCGCTGCGCGACCACGCCGACCCGCTGTTCAACCGCGCCGGCAAGACACTGAGCGAAGGCTGCCCGCTGACCGCGCACCTGGTGTGGGAACAGATCCAGCGGGCCCGTCATCTGTCCCTGGCCGAGGTGTTCCAGATGGAATACACCCTGAGCCTGAACTGCTGCCGCCATCCGGAGTTCAGCGAAGGGGTGCGCGCGCGGTTGATCGACAAGGACCAGACGCCCCACTGGCATTGGCCGGACATCAATACGGTCCCCGACGCCGTGGTGCAGGCGCACTTCACCAAGGCGTGGGAAGGCCGGCATCCGCTCGCGGACTTGTCCGATTACTGACGTTTTGCGCCCATAAAAAAGCGGCGCTTCATGCGCCGCTTGTCATACAGGCCGGTCAACGGTGACCGCCGCGGCCACCTCCACGATCATGATCGCCACCGCGTCCATGCCCGCCATTGTTCCAACGATCCCCCCAGCCCTGGTTCGGGTGAGGCCGATAACCGGCCCTTGGCCCTGACGGGTAATAGCGAGGCGCCGGCTGGTAATAACGCGGCGCCGAGTAGTAACGCGGAGCCGGAGCGTAGTAACGCGGCGACGGGTAGTAATCACGGCGATATTGATACGCCGTGCCGCCGCCGTAGTAATAAGCCGGCGCCGGTGAGGTGTAGACCTCGGAACGGTAATAGCTCTGGCCTCCATCGTAGTAGGGCACACAAGCGGAAAGGGTCAGACCGAGTAAAGCGCTGAGCAGCAGTCGTCGATACATGGCGGCCTCCTGGACCGCGAAAGAGCACCTCCAGCGACGCTGGGGAGCGGCATTCAGCTTTCACTGAATGACGAAACATCTGACATCAAAAACCGAATCTGGTGCGTTTTGGTAACAACTTGATACATCAATGCCAACTGCGGCCATACACCATTAAATGCACTGCCGCATAGCGCAAATCTATCCCCCAGGTTTATCGATTCAGTAAATTTTTCTGGCCCGAAACTTTCCAGATTGCGATGATGTCACTATGACATCGCATAAGCCAGGGAGGCTCTAACGTGCGCCCTTCGCCACTTTCGCCGGATCCGATCCATGAAAATTTCAACCAAACTGCTGCTTTCATTTCTAGTGTGTGCGCTGGTCACCCTCGGGGTCGGCCTGCTGGGTATCAAAAGCGTGGTCCGCCTCGCCAATGCATTGGAACAGACGTTCTCCAATAACCTGGCGTCCGTCAGCAACACGACCGCTACCCTCAATGGCCTGGTGGCCCACAACCGTGGTTTGTACCGTTTGATGGATGCGAGCAAAGGCGACGTCGCCCAACAAGACCGCGACCGTGTGCGCCAGGACATCGCCAACGAACTCAAACGCAGCCAGAGCGCCTACGCCACCTACCGTGCCACGCCCCTGGAAGACGACGAACGGGCAGCAGGCGACAAGCTCGACCAGATCTGGCCAACTTACACCAGCAGCTCCGAACGTATCATGTCGATGCTCGACAGTGGCCAGGTCGAGCAGGCCCGCGCCCAGCTCAACAGCACCAACAATGAACTGTTTCGCCAGGCGCGCGAGTTGATCCGTGTGATGATCGAGTCCAATAACCGCCAGATCAAGGAAGGCGCCGTCGCCGCCGAGGACCTTCGCAGCAGCGCATTGACCTGGATGATCAGCGGCATTGTCCTGGCCTTCATCATTGCGATCATCGTCGGTGTGCTGATCACGCGCCTGATCACCCGTCCTATCGCACAAGCGGTTGAAAACGCACAGCGCATCGCCAAGGGCGACCTGACCCAAGCCATCACGACCGACCGCACCGACGAAGCCGGGCAACTGCTGATGGCCTTATCCGATATGCAAGGCGGCCTGAAAAGCACGCTGATGGAAATCGCCAACGCTTCCGACCAGCTCGCGTCGGCAGCCGAAGAGCTGAGTGCCGTCACCGATGAAAGCACCCGTGGCCTGACCCGCCAGAACGACGAAATCCAACAAGCCGCCACCGCCGTCAACCAGATGACCGCAGCGGTCGACGAAGTGGCGAGCAACGCCGTGTCGACCTCCGAGGCGTCGCGCCAGGCCAGCGCCGAAGCCGAGGACGGCCGCCAGCAGGTGGAGCAGGCCGTGTCGGGCATGTCATCGATGGTGGTCGAGATCAACGATTCGACCCAATCGGTCGCCGACCTCGCCGACCAGGTGCGCGAAATCGGCAAGGTGATCGATGTGATCCGCGGCATTGCCGACCAGACCAACCTGCTGGCCCTCAATGCCGCCATCGAAGCCGCCCGTGCCGGTGAACAAGGCCGTGGTTTTGCGGTGGTGGCCGATGAGGTGCGGGCGCTGGCCCACCGCACCCAGATCTCCACGGTCGACATCGAGAAAATGATCGGTGAAGTGCAGGCAGGCGCCGATGGTGCCGTGGCCGCTATGAACAAGAGCCTGACCTGGGCTAACAACACCCAGACCCTGGCGCAAAACGCCGGCCAGGCGCTGGAGCGCATCACCGCCAGCGTGTCCAGCATCAACGAGCGCAACCTGGTAATCGCCTCGGCGTCCGAGGAACAGGCCCAGGTGGCCCGCGAAGTGGATCGCAACCTGCTCAACATCCAGGATCTGTCCACCCAGACCGCCGCCGGTGCCCACCAGACCAACGCCTCCAGCCAGGACCTGTCGCGACTGGCCACCTCGTTCAATATGCTGGTCAGTAAGTTCCAGCTGTAAGCGCCTCATCGCAGTGCGCCGACGCACCCGCGTGGCGCACAACGCCCTCTTCTATGCCCTCCTTTCCCACCCGCCAGGCTGAACCGCCGGGCGTCGAAGCCACTTGGCACGACTCTCGCTTTATCTCTTGCGTGCAGGATTGATACAGGTTCGCGGCACCACAATTTGCAATGGCCGACTAGGGTTCCGGCTCGCCAAAAGCGAGTGGCTGGTCCGAGAGTTGGCGACCTCCAGTTGAGGTTACACGGCGGGATAAAAGCCCGGGAGACAAGCCACCGTTCACGGTGCCGCGTTGCTCCTGCTCGCCCTTGATCAACTGGAGAAGCCCCATGCCCTCAATCCGTTTACCCGCTCTGCTCGCCGCCGTCTTTGCCGCCGTGCTGAGCTTCCAGGCCCAAGCCGCATCCAAAAACCACTTCAGCGTGTGCTGGACGATCTACGCCGGCTGGATGCCGTGGGAGTATGCCGGCAGCCAAGGCATCCTCGACAAGTGGGCCAAGAAGTACGGCATCACCATCGACATGGTGCAGCTCAATGACTACGTCGAATCCATCAACCAGTACACCGCCGGCCAGTTCGACGGCTGCACCATGACCAACATGGACGCCCTGACCATCCCCGCCGCCGGTGGCGTGGACAGCACCGCACTGGTGGTCAGCGACTTCTCCAACGGCAACGACGGCGTGGTGATCAAGGGCACCGGCAAGACCGTGGCCGACCTCAAGGGCATGAACGTCAACCTGGTGGAACTCTCGGTGTCCCACTACCTGCTGGCCCGCGCGCTCGAATCGGCGGACCTCAGCGAAAAAGATTTGAAGGTGGTCAACACGTCGGATGCCGACATCGCAGCGGCCTTCAACACCGACCAGGTCCAGGCCGTCACCACCTGGAACCCGATGCTCTCGGAGATCAAGGCCAAGCCTGGCGTGAGCCAAGTGTTCGACTCCAGCAAAGTGCCCGGCGAAATCATGGACATGATGGTGGTCAACACCCAGGTCCTCAAAGACAACCCCAAGCTGGGTAAAGCCCTCACCGGCGCCTGGTTCGAAGTGGTCGCGCTGATGAACGCCAAGGGCGCCGCCAGCACCGAAGCCCTGGAACATATGGCCAAGGCTTCCGGCACTGACCTTGCGGGCTTCCAGTCGCAACTGGACACCACCAAGTTGTTCGCCACGCCCAAGGAAGCCCTGGCCTTCGCCACCAGCGCACAGTTGCCCGCCACCATGGGCAAAGTCGCCGAGTTCTCGTTTAAACACGGCCTGCTGGGTGAAGGCGCCAAGGACACCAGCGCCGTGGGCATGAGCTTCGCCAATGGCGTGACCAGCGGCGACAAAGCCAACCTCAAGCTGCACTTCGACCCCAGCTACGTGCAGATGGCCGCCGACGGCAAGCTGTAAGAGGACCCGGCCATGCGCCTGATCAACCGTCACCCGGACCGCTCCAGCCGCCTGTTGCTGGTGCTGCTGCCGTTCGCCCTGCTGCTGTTTGCCTACTTCGTGGGCTCGGCCGAGCGCCTGGCAGACAACCCCAACGACAAGCTGCTGCCCGGCGCCGGGCAAATGATTGACGCGGTAAAACGCTTGGCCTTCAACGCCGACACCCGCACCGGCGAATACGTACTGTGGCAGGACAGCGCCTCCAGCCTGCGCCGCCTCGCCATCGGCCTGGGTATCAGCGCCCTCGCCGGCCTGTGCCTGGGGATCGCCGCCGGCACGCTGCCGCTGTTTGGCGCACCGTTGTCACCGTTGCTGACGGTGCTGTCGATGGTGCCGCCGCTGGCGATCCTGCCGATTCTGTTCATCGTGTTCGGGCTGGGGGAATTGTCCAAAGTGATGCTGATCGTCATCGGCGTCACCCCCTGCCTGGCCCGTGACCTGGAACAGCGCGCGCGGGAAATTCCGGTCGAGCTGCTGGTGAAGGCGCAGACCCTCGGTGCCTCTACCTGGACCCTGATGCTGCGTGTGGTATTGCCGCAATTGCTGCCGCGCCTGTTGATCTCGCTGCGGCTGATGCTCGGCTCGGCGTGGTTGTTTTTGATCGCCGCCGAAGCCATCGCCTCCACCGACGGTTTGGGCTACCGGATCTTCCTGGTACGACGCTACCTGGCGATGGACGTGATCTTGCCTTACGTGGTGTGGATCACGCTGCTGGCCTGGCTGATGGACTGGGGCCTCAAGGCCCTGACCCGGCATGCGTTCCCCTGGTACGAAGGAGCGCGGGCATGAGCTTTATCAGCGTCAATAATGTGTGGCAGCGCTATGGCGACCAAGTGGTGCTCGAAGGCCTCAACCTGCACGTCGCCGAGGGTGAATTCTGCACGTTGGTCGGTACGTCCGGCTGTGGCAAGTCGACCTTCCTGCGCCTGTTGCTGGGCCAGGAAACCGCGAGCAAAGGCCAGATCCTGCTGGACGGCCAGGCCCTCGCCGCCGAGCCCGATGCCAGCCGTGGCGTGGTGTTCCAGCGCTACTCGGTGTTCCCACATTTGACTGTGCTCGACAACGTCGCCCTCGGCCTGGAACTGCCACGTTCACGCGTGCTGGGCCGGCTGTTCGGTAAAGCCAGGAAGGACGCCCGCGAACAGGCTGCCGCGCTGCTGCACAAAGTCGGCCTCGGCCACGCCCTGGACAAGTACCCCGCGCAGCTCTCCGGCGGCATGCAACAACGCCTGGCCATCGCCCAGGCCCTGATCATGAAACCCCGCGTGTTGCTGCTGGACGAACCCTTCGGCGCCCTCGACCCGGGCATTCGCAAGGACATGCACCATCTGCTGCTGGAACTGTGGCGCGAAACCCGGCTGACGGTGTTCATGGTCACCCACGACCTGAGCGAAGGCTTCAGCCTCGGCACGCGCCTGCTGGTGTTCGACAAGGTCCGCGTCGACCCCCACGCCCCCGGCGCCTATGGCGCCCGCATCACCTACGACATCCCTTTGAACAGCGAGCGCCGCAAGGCGCTCGCCGCCGAACTTGGAGCCACGTCCAAATGACCGATTCCACCCAACTGTTCCCACCCTTCGCCGAAGAAATGCTGCCCGGCGGCGGCCACCGTTCGTTCGTGCTCAAGCGCGGCCAACTGCTGCGCCTGACCGACCTTCGCGGCGGCGCCAACGTCAGCCTGACCCTGCTCAACGCCAACGAAAAAACCGAGCGCCTGAACGTGCCCGACAGCCTCAAATGCCAACACACAGCCAAGCTCACCACGGGCCATTGCCTGTACTCGGACATGGGCCGCGTACTGGCCGCGATCACCGCCGATACCTGCGGCTGGAGCGACAGCATCGGCGGTGTGCTGTGCGCCGCCGAAGTCGCCGAGAAGTACGGCCAGGGTCGCTATCAGGAACTGCGCAACGGCTTCTTCCGCAACGGCACCGACAACCTGCTGGTGGAGTTGGGCAAGTGGGGGCTGGGCCTGTCCGACCTGCTGATGACCCTCAACCTGTTCAGCAAAGTCACGGTGGACAGCGACGGTGACCTGCACTTTGTGCCGGGTAATTCCAAGGCCGGCGATTACATCGAACTCTACGCGCCGATGGACACCCTGGTGGTGCTCACCGCCCTGCAACATCCGATGGACCCGAACCCGCACTACGCGCCGCAACCGCTGAAGCTGAGCTGGATGAACGCCGATAAAAGCGTCGCCGAACACTGCCGTACCTCGCGCCCGGAAAACGAGCGCGGCTTTATCAACACCGATCGCCTGTTCGCCTGAGGAGCTGCCATGTCTATCGCACTGAAACAACCGGACGCGGCCGTGTACCGCGCAACCATCCCCGCCGGCGAGCCGTGGCTGATGGAGGTCAAGGCCGGGCAGACCCTGCGCATCCTCGACCTGGAGGGCAACCAGGCCGTCGACACTTTGTTCTACAGCGTGAAAAACCCGCGTGAACGCTACGACGTGCAGCGCACGTTGCGCCGGCAAAACAGCGTGTACCTGGGCACCGGCAGCGTGCTGTATTCCAACCTCGGCCAGCCGATGCTGACCATCGTTGATGACACCTGCGGGCGCCACGACACCCTCGGCGGCGCCTGCGCCCAAGAGAGCAACACCGTGCGCTACGCCCTGGAAAAACGCTACATGCACAGCTGCCGCGACAACTACCTGCGCGCCTGTGCCCACGACGGCCGCCTGGGCAAAGGCGACATCGGGCCGAACATCAATTTCTTCATGAATGTGCCGGTGACGGCCGACGGCGGGCTGACCTTCGAAGACGGCATTTCCGCCCCCGGCAAGTACGTCGACCTGCGCGCCGAGATGGATGTGATCGTGCTGATCTCCAACTGCCCGCAGTTGAACAACCCATGCAACGCCTACAACCCCACCCCTGCGGAGCTGCTGGTATGGAACTGAAACTCAAGCGCCTGCGCCATTGGTTATTTGCCCTGTGCCAGTCCCGAGCCGGGCAGTGCCTGCAAAAGCGCTAGAGATCCAATGTGGGAGGGAACTTGCCCTCGCTCCTACAGGCATTGGGCTTGCCCCCGATAGCGGTGGTCCAGTAATGCCCCCTCCCACACTAACCACACACACTGCGGACGACCGCAGTGCTCCCCCACTTTGCGGGACGGCCCGCAGGGTTTTGCCATGTTCGAAAAACTGTTGATCGCCAACCGTGGCGCCATCGCCTGCCGCATCCTGCGCACCTTGCGCGAGCTGCAGGTCAAGGGCATCGCCGTGTACGCCGAGGCCGATGCGGCGAGCCTGCATATCCAGCAAGCCGACGAGGCCTACAGCCTCGGTGAAGGCGCGGCGGCCAGTACGTATCTGGCGGTGGAAAAAATCCTCGCCACCGCCAAGGCCTGTGGGGCCAAGGCGATCCATCCCGGCTACGGCTTCCTGTCGGAGAACGCAGCGTTTGCCGAAGCCTGTGAAAACGCCGGCATCGCCTTTGTCGGGCCGACACCGCAACAACTTCGGGTCTTCGGCCTCAAACACACCGCCCGCGCCTTGGCCAGGCAGCACAAGATCCCACTGCTGGAAGGCACCGAACTGCTCGACAGCCTCGCCTCTGCGTTGCTGGCCGCCGACGCCGTGGGCTATCCGGTGATGCTCAAAAGCACCGCCGGGGGCGGCGGTATCGGCATGCGCGTGTGCCGCAGCGCAGAGGAATTGAGTGACTCCTTCGAGGCGGTCAAACGCCTGGGGCAGAACAATTTCAGCGATGCCGGCGTGTTTATCGAGAAGTACATCGAGCACGCACGCCACCTGGAAGTGCAGGTGTTCGGCGACGGCGCCGGTGAAGTGATCGCCCTCGGCGTGCGCGACTGCTCGGTGCAACGGCGCAACCAGAAAGTCCTCGAAGAAACCCCGGCGCCGAACCTGCCCGACGGCATGGCCGAGGCCCTGTGCGCGGCCGCCATCACCCTGGCCAAGGCCGTGAATTACCGCAGCGCCGGCACCGTGGAATTTATCTATGACAGTGCGGACGGGCGCTTCTACTTCCTCGAAGTGAACACGCGCTTGCAGGTGGAACACGGCGTCACCGAGCAGGTATGGGACGTGGACCTGGTGCGCTGGATGGTGCAACTGGCGGCCGGGGAAATGCCGCCGCTGAACACACTCGAGTTAACCCCCCAGGGCCACGCGATCCAGGCGCGCCTGTATGCCGAAGACCCGGGCCGGGATTTCCAGCCGAGCCCCGGCTTGCTGACCCGTGTGGATTTCCCGCGGGCCGAGGGTCTGCGGATCGACACCTGGGTGGAAGCCGGCTGCGAGATCCCGCCGTACTTCGATCCGATGATCGCCAAGCTCATCACGTGGGCGCCCACCCGCGAACAGGCGCGCCTGGCTCTGCATCAGGCGTTGAGCGACAGCCAGTTATACGGCGTGGAAACCAACCGCGATTACCTGCGCCAAATCCTGCTGGCCCCGCCCTTCGCCAATGGCCGGCCGTGGACGCGATGCCTGGAAGACCTGGTCTACGTGGCCGACACGTTTGAAGTCGTCAGCGCGGGCACGCAAACCAGTGTGCAGGACTATCCCGGCCGCCTCGGCTACTGGGCCGTGGGTGTGCCGCCGTCAGGGCCGATGGACAGCCGCGCGCTGCGCCTGGGCAATCGCCTGCTGGGCAACGACGAGGGGGCTGCGGCGCTGGAAATCACCATGAGCGGGCCGCTGCTGCGCTTCAATTGCGCGGCGGTGGTCGCAGTGACCGGTGCTGAAATCCCGTTGCGGTTAAATGATCGAGCCGTGCCAATGAACACCGCGTTGCTGATTGAGGCCGGGTCGATCCTGAGCCTGGGCACCCTCGCCGGCGCCGGGGCACGCAGCTACCTGTGCCTGCGTGGCGGGCTGCAAGTGCCGGACTACCTGGGCAGCAAAAGCACCTTCACCCTCGGCCAGTTTGGCGGGCATGGGGGTCGCGCCTTGCGGGCGGGCGATGTGTTGCATCTGTTGCCGTTGGAAGACCTGAACGCCGGGCAACAATTAGTCGCCGAACCGCTGCCGGAGGTCCGCACACTGCGGGTGATTTACGGCCCCCACGGCGCGCCGGAATACTTCCTGCCGGCGTACATCGACACCTTCTTCGCCACGCAGTGGGAAGTGCATTTCAACTCCAGCCGCACCGGTGTCCGGCTGATCGGGCCGAAGCCTCTTTGGGCACGCACGGATGGCGGTGAAGCAGGGCTGCATCCGTCGAATATCCATGACAACCCCTATGCCATCGGCGCGGTGGATTTCACCGGGGACATGCCGGTGATCCTGGGGCCGGACGGGCCAAGCCTGGGCGGGTTTGTGTGCCCGGTGACGGTGATCGAGGCGGATCTTTGGCAGCTCGGCCAGCTCAAGGCCGGTGACAAGATTCGCTTTGATCCCGTGGACCTCAAGACCGCCCGCGACCTTGCCCTGAACTGGGATCAAAGGGATGCCGAAACCCTGTGGGAGCAGAGCTTGCTCGCGATGGGCTCAACTCGGTCCGCCGCCAGCATCGAGCAATTGGCATCCCCCATCATCCTGGACATCGGCCAAGCCGACACCCGCCTGGTCGCGCGCCTCGCTGGCGACACCCACCTGCTGCTGGAAATCGGCGCGCCGGAGCTGGACCTGGTGCTGCGCTTTCGCGCCCATGCCCTGATGCAGGCCCTCGAAACCCGAGCATTGAAGGGCGTGATCGACCTGACGCCCGGCATCCGCTCGCTACAGATCCACTATCAACCCGAGCAACTGCCCCTGGCCGACCTGCTGGCACTGATCACCCACGAGTGGACCGCCGTGTGCACCCGCCAAAACCTGCAAGTGCCCTCGCGCATCGTGCACCTGCCGCTGTCCTGGGACGACCCGGCGTGCCAGCTGGCCATCGAAAAATACATGACCACTGTGCGCAAGGACGCCCCGTGGTGCCCGAGCAACCTGGAGTTCATCCGGCGCATCAACGACCTGGCCAACCTCGATGAAGTGCGCCACACGGTGTTCGACGCCAGCTACCTGGTGATGGGCCTGGGCGACGTCTACCTCGGCGCGCCGGTGGCCACGCCGCTGGACCCGCGTCATCGCCTGGTGACCACTAAATACAACCCGGCCCGCACCTGGACCGCCGAGAACTCGGTGGGCATCGGCGGCGCGTATTTGTGCGTGTACGGCATGGAAGGGCCCGGCGGTTATCAGTTTGTCGGGCGCACCTTGCAGATGTGGAACCGCTATCGCGAAGTCGCGGCGTTTGATGGAAAACCCTGGCTGCTGCGCTTCTTCGATCAGATTCGGTTCTATCCCGTGAGCGCGGATGAACTGGTGCGGATTCGTCGGGATTTTCCCCTGGGACGCTTCGAGCTGGATATCGAAGAGAGCACCCTGAACCTGGCGGATTACCAGGCATTTCTTGCGCGGGAAGCCTCGGGGATCGGTGCTTTTCGTGAACAACAGCAACAGGCGTTCAACGCCGAGCGTGAGCGCTGGATCGTCAGCGGCCAGGCACATTTCGACAGCGAAGAACTCGCGGCGCCAGCGGGGCAAGACACGCCGCTTACGGCCAATGAATACAGCATCGACAGCCATATCGCCGGCAATCTCTGGCAGGTACAGGTAAGCGTGGGCGCGCGGGTTGCGGCCGGTGATGTGCTGGTGATTCTGGAGTCGATGAAAATGGAGATCCCGGTGCTGGCGCCGTTTGCCGGGGTGGTGCGGGAAATCCCGGTGCGACCGGGCAGCGGGATTGGCGCAGGCCAGCGGGTCGTGGTGCTGGAACGGGACTGACCGGCGCTGTATCGTGCAGGGACTTCCGAGGCCCTGCCCCCACCGACCATGACCACGCCAACCCTTTGCCCCGCCTGCGGTGCCCGCAACGATTGCACCCTGGCCGACCCACGCACCGCCGACCAGCCGTGCTGGTGCTACAGCGTCACCATCGACCCGGCGGTGCTTGAAGCGCTGCCCGATGCATTGCGCAACACGGCCTGCCTGTGCCCGCGCTGTGCTCAGGTGGATGAGCAGCTTCGCAATGCGCGTTGACCGTTTCCTCAGCAACCTGCCGCGTTTCAATCGCCAGCAAGTGCGTGTGTTGCTGGTCGAGCGGCGGGTGACGGTGGATGGCGTGGCAGTCAGTGACCCTCATCATGAAGTGCGCGAATTCAGCCGCGTGTGTGTTGACGATGACGTGTTGCAGGCAGGCAAAGCGGCGCGCTATTTCATGCTGCACAAACCTCAGGGCTGCGTCAGCGCCACCTCGGACCCGCAACACCCGACTGTCTTGGACCTGCTGGATGAGCCGGACAAAGGCGAGCTGCATATCGCCGGTCGCCTGGATTTCAACACCACCGGCCTGATGCTGATCACCAACGACGGCCAGTGGTCGCGGCGCCTGACGCAACCGCAGACCAAGCTGCCCAAGGTCTATCGGGTGGAGACCGAGCAGGACATCGGCCCCGCATACGCGGCAACCTTTGCGGCGGGCCTGTATTTCGCGTTTGAAGACCTGACGACGCAACCGGCCGAGCTGGAGCTGTTGGGGCCACGCCTGGCACGATTGAGCATCATCGAAGGCCGCTATCACCAGGTAAAGCGCATGTTCGGACACTTCAACAACAAAGTGATCGGCCTGCACCGTGAGCGAATGGGCCCATTGGGATTGGATGCGGCTCTGGCGCCGGGCGAGTACCGGGCGCTGTCCGAGGAAGAAATCCGACAAGTCTGACGACCGTTCGGCCGGTGATGGCAAAAACCCATTTCTGCAACTTGCGACATCCCCGGTCTACTGCTTGAATCAAACCGTCAGCCAAATTATGACTGACGAGTCGCCTATAACCTCCAAGAAACACCTTGCCCCGCCCGCGCTTGATCTACGGGCCTCCCAGGCAAACAGCCCGCCATAACAACACCCGTCGGCCAGCCGTCATCGGACCGACATGGGCCCTCATCTTCCAGGCGTATGCCTACCTGTCATAAAGCTCGTGCAGAGTGATCTGCGCGCCCTACCCGCTTGCCAGGAGTCTTACGACATGAGGCCAGAAATCGCTGTGTTGGATATACAGGGTCAGTATCGGGTTTACACGGAGTTCTATCGCGCGGATGCTGCTGAAAAGACCATCATCCTGGTCAACGGCTCGATGGCCACCACGGCCTCCTTCGCCCAAACCGTGAAAAGCCTGTACCCGCAATTCAATGTGGTTTTGTACGACCAGCCCTACGCCGGTCGCTCCAAAATCCATAACCGTCATGAGCAAATGCTGACGAAGGAAGTCGAAGGCCAGATTCTCCTGGAACTTATCGACCACTTCGCCGCCGAGCACGTGCTGTCCTTCTCCTGGGGCGGCGCCGCCACCCTGGTGGCCCTCGCCCAGCGGCCACGCCGTGTGGAAAAGGCCGTGATCAGCTCATTCTCGCCGGTGATCAACGCACCGATGCGTGACTACCTCGAACGTGGCGTCGATTACCTCGGCAACCTCGACCGCGACCGCGTCGGCCACCTGATCAACAGCACCATCGGCAAACACCTGCCGTCGCTGTTCAAGCGATTCAACTACAAGCATGTGAGCAGCCTGGCCGAGCACGAATACGGGCAGATGCATTTTCACATCAGCCAGGTACTGCACAACGACCGCCTGTGCTACCTCAACGCCGCGCGGCAGATCGACGTGCCGGTGCTGTTTTTGAACGGCGAATGGGACGAGTACACCAGCGCCGAAGATGCCAGGCAGTTCGGGCAGTACGTGGCGAAGAGCAGCTTCAGCACCATCCAGGCGACGGGGCATTTCCTGGATATGGAGCACAAGGCGGCGTGCCGGGATAGCCGTGAGGCGGTGGTGGGCTTTTTGAAACCGGAACGGCAGGTCAGCCGATTGCGTTATCACCAGGGCCAGACACAGCATGCCTTTGCCATCTGAAATACCGTGTAGGAGCGAGGGGGACGCCTAGTTCTTGCTCGCGAAGATCGCCAACGATGACGTGCGCGCCCTGGTTGAACGCGGCGCTCTTGAATTCTTCGCGAGCAAGCTCGCTCCTACATCGGCTCCGTTCGTCGCCAGGGCAAGTGCCTGCAACTCGCACATTTTTCGAAGAAAAACTTCAAATCCCGGCGCACATCTGGTACAAAGTCAGCCGCTCTGAGCGGGTGTCGTATAATGGCATTACTCCAGCTTCCCAAGCTGGTAACGAGGGTTCTTAATCGACCCTTGCCCTGGGTGCGTAAATAGCTTGACCAAGCGGGTATAGTTTAGTGGCAAAACGAAAGCTTCCCAAGCTTTAGTTGAGGGTTCGATTCCCTCTACCCGCTCCAATCAGCAGCAGCAATTCCGGCCCTTCTAGCCAATCTCGCTGCAACCGCCAAGCAAATCAAAACCAGTTCGCACCTCCCCCTCCCTCGTTGCCACCACAAGCCGAAAGACACGTGCGTAATCGATCCTGCGTTCTGTAACAGTTGGATAACCCAAAGCCCGCTAGCGGCGATAGGCAACAGAACCAGAATCCCTCTCTGCGGCCGGAGCGATAATGATCGGATGTCTAGGGTACAGAACGTAGGAAAGCGCTGAGTAACCGACGCAAGCGGAGCGCGCAGGCTGGCACAGCCGAGGGCGTGAAGGATGGACGCCCGCAAGGGCCGAGATACGGAGGGACGCGGGAACTCGATTCACGCCAGCCTGCCCGCGCACAGCGGCTCGCCAACTGAAGTAAGTCAGTTAGTCAGATCTTGCGGCCCGACTAAGTAGCGCCCCCGTCGTGCGGAGAACACAACGTGCAAAGCAACTGCCCTCCTACAAGACTGCCAAAAGCCCCAAACCTCTCACAAGTTCTGGTATCTATTCAGCCGGGCTTTTGCTGCGAACGGAGCTCATTCCACGTAGCGGAGCCACAGATACGTCCGACCGGAAATCGCCTGTGCGACTGCAGAAATACGTGTTTGTAGGTCTTCATCGCTAGTGTTGATTTGCGTCGCAAGCGATCAGGCTTCGCTTGTAAGATAGCTTTGGACTTGGTTGACTACATCTCGAGCTGTGCGGGTTACTCCGATCAATGTAGCGGAGGCAAGCCCCGTCCAATCGCCGTAGCCCACCAGCCACAGATTTGGTGAAGCAACACTCCGGTTTTCATTCACGGCGACTTTACCGTCATCGTCAACGATACCCAGGTTGCCCAGGTGGTCGAGCGCGGGAGAAAATCCAGTACACCAGATGACGGCATCAATCTTCGACTCGGCCCCCGATGGCCACACAACACCCGTTGAGGTGAAGTGCGTGAATGGCCGTACCGCGTTCAGCACGCCGCGTTCGCGAGCTTCCTTTACCGGTGGCACCATCACAATGTCTCCCAGTCCTCCAACGGGCTGCTGAGGCTCCGTCCCATCTTGTTGCGCCCTCAATCTAGCAGTGGCCCGCTCGAACAGGACGCGGCCATCGACCTCATCTTGAAGATACTTTGGCGCTTGCTGAGTCACCCAAGTTGCGTGAGCCACCTTCGAAACTTCGGCGTAAATCTGGGCACCTGAGTTACCACCGCCAACGACCAGCACTGTCTTCCCCTCGAACTCACGCGGCCCAACATAATGGGCGGAATGGATCTGCTGCCCCTCGAAAAGCTCCTGTCGTGGGTAGGTTGGAATAACCGGACTGCTCCACGTGCCTGTTGCACTGATGACTGATTTGGCATCCCAGTAAGTATCCCCAGAGAAAACGCGCAACCCGCCTTCGATGTTTTCGACACGGGTCACCCGCGTGGAGCGGACAATGGGAAAGTCATATCTGCGCTCATACTGAGTCAGATAGTCGACCACATCGTCCCTCCCAGGAGTACTTTCGGAGACAGCTGGCATAGGCCAGCCGGCGATGGAGCTCCAAGCAGACGGCGAGAATAGTCGGAGAGAATCCCATCCATGCCGCCAGGCTCCTCCCGGTGCAGACTCGGCGTCGAGTAATACGTAGGAAAGGCCTGTACGCCTCAAAAAATAGGCGACGGTGAGCGCGGATTGGCCACCGCCAATGACCACGACATCAAATTTCGAATTTTGATTCACCACCATTCCTCCAGGCCAATCTGCTTCACATCGCTTTAAACCCTGCGGCCACTCTTATCAATGACGACTTGTCCGTCTTCTTTGACAAAGCTGCCGCGCTGCTCTTGCGGCAGAAGGTCGAGGACGGCCTCTGAAGGACGACACAAGCGTGTCCCCAAGGGCGTCACGACAATGGGGCGATTAATCAGGATGGGGTAAGTCATCATGGCATCGATGAGTTGGTCATCCGTAAGTGACGTATCGCCCAGTCCCAGCTCCTCGTAAGGCGTGCCTTTGATACGAAGGAGGGCACGTACCTCGATACCCATATCCTTGATCAACCTGACAAGCGTGGTGCGGTCAGGTGGGGTCTGCAGGTACTCGATAACAGTCGGCTCTTCTCCGCTGTTGCGGATCAGTTCCAAGGTGTTGCGAGAGGTGCCACATTGCGGGTTGTGATAGATCGTGATCTGACTCATAGGGTTTCCTCGCGGTGACGTTAAATGGAGCGCTGGTTGACGCGATTGGACAGCTCTTCAGCGGACTCTTTACGCTCGGAGTAGCGATCAACCAAGTAGTCCTGGCGATCCCGCAACAGCAGCGTGAACTTCATTAGCTCTTCCATCACGTCCACCAGTCGGTCGTAGTACGAAGACGGCTTCATACGACCTACCTCGTCGAACTCGGTGAACGCCTTGGCCACCGAAGATTGGTTTGGGATGGTGAACATGCGCATCCACCGACCCAATACGCGCAGCTGATTGACCACGTTGAAAGATTGCGAGCCGCCGCAGACCTGCATTACTGCAAGGGTCTTTCCTTGCGTAGGTCGAACAGCCCCAATCGCCAGCGGAACCCAGTCGATCTGGGCCTTGAAAACGGCGCTCATGGAGCCGTGGCGCTCAGGAGAGCACCACACCTGTCCTTCAGACCATTGCATGAGTTCGCGCAACTCCACGACCTTGGCATGTGTATCCGGAGCATCGTCCGGCAGCGGCAAACCCGAGGGATCGAAGATTTTGGTTTCGGCGCCAAACTCCTCCAACAAGCGGGCTGCTTCCTGAGTCACCAAACGGCTGAAAGAGCGCTCTCGCGTCGATCCGTACAAAAGCAGAATTCGAGGCTTATGGAGTGACGGTGTACGCGGCTCCAATTGCTCCAAGGAGGGAACGTCGATCAGGTCGGCGTGTACGTTCGGCAATGTGTCTTGCATGAAAACTCCTACAGGTGCGCCTAGCTGGCACAACCTCGATTGTTCCTCAAAGCGAACCGATATGGCTCAGTTCGGCCCTGAGGGTTAGTGCTGATGGTTTTCAGCTGCAGCGATTGCGGCAATCAGCATCTGAATAACCCGCTTTGGAAGTGAATCAACTGCACTCGGCCTGATTGATGGGACGTTCGTTCATGCCACACAGGCGCTTGGTCTCGACTTCCAACCACTGTTGATTGGCATCGCCTACGTCTTTTAAAACTGCCGCCACCCAGCTAGGCAAATCGGGATGCAGTCGGTAGTACACCCACTGACCCTGGCGACGATCCATCAGCAAACCGGCTGAACGGAGCAGCGCCAAGTGACGAGAAATTTTGGGTTGGTTCAACTCAAGAGCCGCTGTCAGTTCGCAAACACATAACTCACCTTCACTCACGACGAGCAGCGTTATTTTGATCCGTGTGTCGTCAGCCAGACACTTGAATAGCGTGGAGGGGTTCATAGGCTCGGTCATAGACTTCCAAAGTTGGCAGCGCAGACGAAAAGCACTTTGATAGCAAGGCTGATGGTTGATCTCGGAACATATGGATAACCGAATATACGGCTTGGCGAATATTCGGTAAAGCGAATATGGTGGTTGCGTCTCTCTGCTAGGCCGCCATAGTCTGATCACGGGGTATCAAGGAGTTGAGGAGATGGAGAGTGAAATGATGATCCAGGCAACGAAAATTGCCGGAGGCCAATGGCAGCGTTTTCGCACTGCATTGAAATCCGCCGATCTTCCCGTAGACGATATTGACCTTCCAGGCCGAACCTTTTTTGAGTTCACAAGGGACGGTAGGAGTGTCGGATGGGGAGGATTTGAAACGCATGGAACAGATGGACTGCTGCGCTCCATGGTCGTAGAGCCGGCATACAGATCGAAAGGGGTTGGGGTTGCAGTGCTTCGAGTCATTGAAGCAATAGCTGCCGAGCAGGGAATCGCTCGATTTCATTTGCTGACAACGACTGCGTCAGGCTTTTTTGAACTGCAGGGCTATGCAGTAAATCAACGAGGTTCCGCGCCGCCTCTGATTTCTCAGACGGAGCAGTTCAGGGGGCTTTGCCCTGGCTCGGCTTGCTACATGTGCAAGGCGTTAACTGGGCGGCGAGAAGATAGCTGATCACCGTGTTGATGGCTTTTAGCCTCGATGCCGTCTAGGTTACGCGTTCCGTGTCCCACCCGGCACCTTTGTTCATCCATGCTGGGTCATGACCTGAACATCAGTTATCTCTTGTTCAGCGTTCCGGGTGACGAGCATGCTTTTCAACCTGTGCGAACCCTAAATCATGTCAACGAACTCAGTGCTGCGACCTTCGTCAGGCAAGCGAATAGTAAGGTGATACCAGTGAGTTCTGAGCACTCGTGACACGCTATGCCAATGCGCAAGGCCTTCACCAAAAATGCCAGGAACGCCGATTAGGTCTGAGTCTTGTGTTCTGAACATCAGACGCCTCAGTTTTTATGGGGCGATTTGGCAGGCCGGTTGGTAATTCAAACTAGTAAGTACCTCGTCCAATACGCACAACATCGACGCTTCCGATGGTTGCGTAGGCAATGCCCGAAATTTCAATATCCCTCTTGCACTCAAAAACATGTACAAATAATAAATTATGTACAAGTATCAGGCCCAAGCATTGGCATCGCGCCTCGCACGCTCAAGGAGCCTGGTCATGACGCGTCTATGGGTTTCACTATTGCTGGCATTGAGTGTGAGCAGTTGCGCGAACGTGGGTGTCAACCACTACGCCGACCAGCAACCGAAACTGGACCTGGAGCGCTTCTTCAGTAAACCCGTGAAAGCCTGGGGCATCTTCCAGAAGCGTTCGGGGGAAGTGGCCAAGCGCTTTGAGGTCGATATTGCCAGCCGGCGCGAGGGCAACGCGTTGATTCTGGACGAGCGTTTCTTGTACAGCGATGGCACGCGCCAGCAACGGGTGTGGACACTGACGCCGGACGGCCCAGGGCGCTGGCGCGGACGAGCCGGGGATGTGGTGGGCGAGGCGATCGGCGAAGTGGCGGGTAATGCGCTGCGTTGGCGCTACCGGCTCAATCTGCCGGTGGATGGCTCGGTGTACGAAGTCAGCTTTGACGATTGGATGTACCTGATGGACGAGGACACCTTGATCAACCGCTCGAGCATGTCCAAGTTCGGTGTCGAGTGGGGTCAGGTCACGCTGTTCTTTCGTCGCCAATGAGTCCGAGCGAGGGTCAATCATGAATATGCAAATGCTGGCCGAGCTGGCCGGGAAAGGCGAAATACGTGAGCTGGAGTTGCTGTCCCTGGAGGGCGGTTTCTATATCGCTCGCGTCAGGCTGGAGCACGTCGAGGCAACGTTACTGGACGATCACGGCAAGCCGCTGCGCATCGGGTCCACCACGCATTTACGCGACCTGTTGCAACGGGTTCCGCCGTTTCCTTGCGTACTGGTGCAACACTGCGTTCACGATGAAATGTGCGGCACGCGTGAAGGGCCTATCGGTGCGTTGCGCATTCCGTTTTCGCTGGCGGCGACACTGTAAATTCTGGCTCCCCTCCCCCGTGGTATGGGCGGCCTGGGAAGGCAAGCCGTTTACACCGTACGGATGGCCTACGCGACTCGGTCCACACGGTCCTGAACAGCCTCGACCAGCAGCAGGCCCAGTTCAATCATCTGCTGAATGGCCAGGGCCAGATAGCGCTGTTGAGAGGGCAGGCTTTCGACGAACTCGTGGGTCATGGCACCTGCACCGGCGATGGTTTCGTAGGCGTTGGCGAGCAGCGCTTGAGTGTCGATTTCGGGACGGACGCTGAACAGTTTTACGGATGGATTGCATGAGTCAGTACACATCTGTTGATCCTCGTTAGGGACCGCATACCAGAGCTACTAAACAATGGGTGGCGGCTGTACGCAGGTTAGTAGACCGGCGAATCAACGAAACCGGCGCGCCCGAAGACGCCCTGCGTGCAGCCACCATAAGAGCAGCTGTACACCGTTGATCGTATCGGGCTACTAAACCCGACCGCTGATGGGCAGCGGCTGACGAACCTTAAAGAGGTCGTCCAAGGCGCACAACTCGGACGAGTCTGATCGTTGTGTAGGCAATGCCGCAAGGTTCAGACCCATGCTCGAAGCGTGAAGAAATCGAAGCTTTTGGCAACAAATAGCCGCTGAAGAACGTTTGAATTCAACCTGCCACTCACATCATTGTCCATGGCCCCACCCCACCAGAACTGCATACGCAGGTTTGATCATGACTCAGCCATTGACCGCTTTCGATCTTGTTGACCTGCTCGACAGCGAGGAAGCCACCCACGCCAACGGCAACGTCACACCCAACATCCCCGCCAACACCATCACCGCCACCGGCACGCCCAGCGCATCCCCCACGCCACCAAACACCACCGGCGCCAACGCGCCACCCCCAATGGTGCCGGTGTAGAACAGCGCAAACGCCTGCTCGCGCTTGCCCGCGCCGGCAAGGTCGGGCACGGCGCCGTACAGCACCGAGGAGGTGCCATTCAGTACCAGCCCCAACAGCGGCAGCATCACCATCAACCCGCTGAGCGTCAGGTACACCGCCGCGACGATCAGCAGTGCGGTGCTGGTTTCCGTGATCCACACGGTCTTCATCATGCCGATGCGTGCGCCGAGGTAGCCGCAGAACAGTTTGCCGAAGGCGCCGCCGATGAACAGCAGGGTCAGCGCAAGACCGATGCCGGCGGTACCGGTAGGCAACACCCGCCAGCGCAGTGCCGCCCACCAGCATCAGCGTGCGGCCCCAGCGTCTGGCAGCGCGACTGGCCAGCAATTGGAACACGGCCATCATCCCGGAATAGGCGCCACGTAACAGGCCGATCTGGGCGTAGGACAAGGCGAACTGAGCCTGCCAGACAGGCAGCAAAACATAGATCACATCAGTGAGCCCATCGTGCACGGCATGGGCGCTGCAACCGGCGAACAGGGCGCGACGGCGAGTTTTTAATTCGGACGAAGGCACAGCGACGGTGTCGTTTATGGTGCAGAAATCAGCTCAGGTTTAAGGGGCTTCCAGCCGGTCAAGGCGATCAACAAGGTCAGCAGCTGGAAACCGATGATCAGCACCACGCAACCGGCCCAGCCCCAGCGTTCCCAGATCAGCGCCGGGACAATGGCGCCGCCACTGCCGCCCAGGTAATAACAGGTGAGATAAACACCGACAGCGCCCGTCTTGTTATTGCGCGCGGTGGCGCTGATAAACGCATTGGCGGCGGCTTGGGCGAGGAATACGCCGGTGGAACTGAGCGCCAGGCCGACTACGATGCACCACAGGGACGGCACCAAGGTCAACGCCGAACCGCTGACGCCCAGCACGGCGGCGACACTCAGCAGTTCGGCATGGGGGCGGGCTTTGCTGAGGCGCCCGGCGATGGGGATCACGATCAACGCCAACAGGAACACCATGTACAACGTCCCCAAGGCCGCAGGCCCAAGGTTGAACGGCGGCAGGCCCAAGTACAAACCTGCGTAGGTAAACGCCGCGACTTGCGAGAACAGCACGCAGAAACCTACGGCGTAAGCTGCCAACAGCGGCCGGCGAAATACACCTGACGAAGAGGCTTTAACTTGCACGGTCCGTGGGCGGTTGGCCGGTAACAGAAACTGGATAAACCCGCCGACCATCAAGCTCAGTACCGCGAGCAATTCAAAGGCTTCGCGCCAGCCCACATATTCGGTCATCACCCCGGTGACGAAGCGCCCGGCGAACCCGCCCAACACGGTGCCCGCGACGTAGAGACTCGTGACCTCAGTGACCGTGCCACCGCTCCAGCGGTCGCCGATGTAAGCCACGCTGGTGGCAAACACCACCGGGATCAACATGCCTTCGACACAGCGCCACACCAGCACTTCGGCAAAGCTGTCGGCATAAGCGGTCATCAATGCCGGCAGCGCCAGCAGTAACGCCGCCACGACGATCACGCTGCGTTGCTCGAAGCGCCTGGTCAGGCGACTGACGAACGGGGCAGTGATCGCCACCGCCAGGGTGGTGACGGTGATGCTCCAACCCGCATCCTTGGCACTGATATGAAAGTGCGCGGCAAACGTCTGGAGAATGCTTTGGGTCGCATAGAGGTTGAGAAACGCCGCGCAGCCACACAGGAACAGGGCAAGGCGGGCACAATGCAGGCGCGGTTTCATGAAACCTCTCGTTTTATTTTGAAAGGTCTTTATAGAATGGCCGGCGGGTCTTAAACCAATACCGAATTCCGACCGATTGATACCCAAGGATCAGGATGCTCGACCTACGCAAGCTGCGTTACTTTCTGACGGTCGCCGAAGAATTGCACTTCGGTCGCGCCGCCCTGCGCCTGCACCTCGCCCAACCGCCTTTGACCCGGCAGATTTCAGCGCTGGAGGCAGACTTGGGTTTCAAGCTGTTCGATCGCACCAGCCGCACCGTAACGCTCACCGCCCAGGGCCGCTCGTTCCTGCCCTACGCACGTGGCGTGTTGGAACAGGTGGAGTTGGCTCAGGTGATTGCCGGTAAGTTGGCAGCAGGGACAGCGGGTCAACTGGCCTTGGGCTACGTCAGCTCGATTGCCCTGTCGGACCTGTTCAGCCAGTCGATCCAGGCTTTCGCCCAGCGCTTTCCCGATGTGCAACTGACCCTGGTGGAATGCGCCTCCGGCAGCCTCGGAGCACAGGTCGCCGACGGGCGGCTGGATATCGGCTTGAGCCGGCTGTTGCCGCAAAACGACAAGGTGCACGCGCTGTCATTGGGCGAGGAACGCCTTGTGGCCGCAGTGTCGAGTGACAGCCCCCTGGCTGACCAGGCCGGTATCAGCCTGGCGCAGCTCGGTGCCTATCCTTTGATTCTGTTTCCAGCGGATTACGGCTCGGGGCTGAACCAGTCCATCGAGCAGCTTTACCGCCACCATGGCGTGCCATTGCATGCCGGACCGACCGGACGGCAGATCACCTCGATCATTGCGCTGGTGGCCGCCGGGCAAGGGGTGGCCCTGGTGCCAGCCTGTACGCAGAGTTTGATGAACAAGGGCGTAACTTATCGGCCTTTGGTGGAGGCGGATGCGTGTGCGCGGTTGTTGGTGTTGACCCGTAGAGAGGAACCGAATTTGTCAGTGCAAGCCTTTATAGCGCTCATTGATGAGGTTGCGCGCGCTCGATAACGCTCAGTCTTCAACTACCGGTTCATACACCACTATCGGAAAGTTCGCTCAACACTAGTTCCCCCCAGGGTTATTGCCATGATTGAACCCAAAGAACACGCATCCACACCCGTACTGCGCCAAGTACTCGGCTGGGTGTTGGTGTTGCCACTGCTGGTCGCACTGGTGCGGCTTCCGTATCCCTGGGGCCTGGGGCTGGCACTCGGATCGATCGTCGCGTCCGTCTACGGCGTAGGGTTTGCCAGGCGCCATGCCAGCCGAGGCGTGACCGTATTCGCTGCAATCGTCACGCTGTTCAATCTGATTTCCCTGGTCACAATCGGGGAGGCCTCAGTGATCATGGGGCTCTACCGGATTTCCTGGTTCTACTGGTATCCGTACTATTCCAACTGGGTTTATTGGAATTTCCAGTAGGTCCAGTGAGAATTCAAGCGCAAGAAACGTAGTTTCCAGTCCGGCGGATGGCATTACCGTAGGCCTGTAGCGTTTAACAACTGCCCTTCGAGGAGCCCGCTCATGCCCTACGAATACAAGCTCATGTCCTCCCCCGTCGGTGAACTCACCCTGGTGGCACGCGATGGCAAGCTCAGCGCCATCCTGTGGGAAGTGGAACGCGCCAACCGAGTGCGCCTGGGTGAGTTGCACGAAGCCAACGAGAGCCCGGTGCTGTTGGAAACCGAGCGCCAGTTGAAGGAGTATTTCGCCGGTAGTCGCCATACATTCGATTTGGAGCTGGATTTCGCCGGTACCGATTTTCAGAAGCAGGTCTGGCAGGCGCTGCTGACCATTCCTTTTGGCGAAACCCGCAGCTACAGCCAGATCGCCCAGCAGATCGGCAACCCGAAAGCCGTCCGTGCCGTGGGCGCTGCCAATGGGCGCAACCCTATCTCGATCATTGCACCGTGCCATCGGGTTATCGGCGCTTCGGGCACCTTGACCGGATTTGCCGGAGGGCTTGAAGCCAAGCAGTATCTGTTGACGCTTGAAGACCGCAGCCAGGTAAAAATGAGCGTCTGATCAGGCGACTGCAACCGGCCCCCGAATAAAAGACTGGTAGTCGAACAAACCTTCGAACCCCAACTTTCGATACACCGAGATTCCGTCCATGGTTGCCTCAAGAAAACATCGCCGGGCACCCAGGCTCGACGCGTGACGCAAGGCCGCTTGAATCAATCGCGTGGCGTAACCTTTGGTGCGAAAACCCACGAGCGTGCCGACATCGTTAAGCCGAGCTTCTCCATTACACAGGGATAAAGTCAACGAACACCTCACCTGCCCCTCGGTGGACAGGATGAAGTGGTGAAGCGATTGCCCCGTTTCCAGAGCACGCTGGTGCCGGGCCTGATAACGCGCAATGCCCTCGGGCGGCATCGAAAATGCGTTGCCAAGGGGAACGGCCCAATCGGCCAGGTTCCGAGTCAAGCTGATCTGCACAGAGCTGTCATCTGTAGATGAAACAAGGCTCGACAGATCGAGGACCATCGCAGTCGTCTTTTCGGCAGGCTGAAAGCCCATCCCCATGAGCGCCTCAGCGATCAGCCCGACCTTTTCCTCATGAATCACTACGCGCGTATCCAGAAAAATACGGCGAAGCAGGTCCATCGGCACCGCCATTGCGCCCCCCATCGGCGCGCTGCCGACTCGGATAAACAACAGGTTCCACGGGTCGAAATAGTCGTCGGTAAAGTAAGCGTTGATACAGGTGTTGTAGCGGCGATGCAGCGAGCAGGTTGCGGCGAAATAATGATCTTCGGTCTGGTGATAAAGCGCAGGCAGGTCGCAGGCGGTGTCAGCGTGCATGGGATTTTCCGTATAAAACCCCAGTCTTGCGCCCGTCGTTGCAAAACGCCGTAGGCCCACTCCCAAGAACCCTGCAGAAAAACGCACAGCGTTGTTCACATCCCAAGTTGTAAAAAGAAATTTCAGAGCGTGCCTGCGGTCAGTATTTTCATCACTCACCTTAAGGAAAACGGTCATGAAATTCTCCGCAGTCTCACAATCCTTGTCCCGTTGGGCAGGCAGTGCCCGGACGTTCTATGCGGCCGTCGCGTTGATTTTCCTGTGGAGCTTGAGCGGGCCGTACTTCCACTACAACGACACCTGGCAGTTGATCATCAACACCTCGACCACCATCATCACCTTCCTCATGGTGTTCCTGATCCAGAACACGCAAAACCGCGATAACGACATCCTGCACATCAAGATCGATGAACTGCTGCGCGTCTCCAAGGATGCGCAGAACGCCGTGCTGAGCCTGGATGGCCTGGACCGCAAGGAACTGGAAAAACTGCGCCAGGAATACCGCAGCATTGGCAACACCGGCACCGTGAGCCTGAACAGCAGTTGCGGCCATGCGGCCGACGATGCGGCCCCGAACAAGACCGACCTGAACCAGGCGTAAAAAAACGGCGGTTGGATAGGATCCAACCGCCGTTTTTCATATCAAGTGAAGGTCTCAACCGTCGCCTTGATGGCCTTTACCGTAGGTCGACGCCAGGGCCCGGGCCTTTTGCAGACGCTCTTCCAGTTTAGGCAGCGTCTCATCCACCAGTGCTTTGATTTCCGGCACATCCGAGGCCGCACCTTCGCGCTTGAACAGGGCAATGGCATCTTCGTTTTCCTTCACTTGCTGCGCGGTGTAGGCCGCGTCGAAGGAATCGCCGTCCTTGAGTTCGGGCATCAGGGTTTCGGCCTTGTCGATGATCTTCTCCCGTGGAGCCACGGGCAGGTCGAGCTTCTTGGCGATCGCCGCCAAGTGCTGGTTGGCCAGGGTGCGCTCGTTGATCACCTCGATGGTGTAGTCCTTGATTTCCTGGGACGAGGTTTTGGCGTGGGCCATGCGACTGGTTTCGATATCGGCCATGCCTTTGGCCGAAGCCTGCTCGATGAATTCAGCAGGCGACTGGGCGAAAGCATTGCTGGCGCCGAGGCCCAGCAGCATCGCGAAACTGGCGGTGCGTAACCGGATAGCCATGCGGCTCATGATGGGTTCCTCCAGGGCAAAAATAGGTGCGGGGAAATACACCCCGCCCTGAATTCGAATTTTCCGGGCGGCAAAGGTTTAGAAAAAACTTGCCCGTGCGACGAACGGTCGTGGCCCGTCAGGCCGGTTTGCTGCCGAACAGGCCTGGCAACGCATGGGCCAGGGCATTGATGGCAAAGCCGATAAACATCACGCCGCAGAGCTTGGTGATAAGGATTTCATGGCGCTGATACACCGTGCGCACCCGCTGGGCACCGACCACGCCGATCAGGATCGCGTAGGCCAACAGGCCACCGACGAAGCTCAGGAAGATCAACGCCGGCAGCATCGACCAGGTCAGCAATTCGGCACGGCTGGACAGCAATGCAGTAAATGTCGCCACGGCCACCGGATACGCCTTGGGGTTGGTCAAGCCGAACACAATGCCGTGCCAGAACGGGTGCCGCGCCGCACCCTGGGGGGCATCACTGCTGCGACGCTGGGTGCGAATCGCGCGCCAGCCGAGCCAGAACAGGTACAGGCCACTGAGCACGCCGAGCACATCGAACGCGCTGCTGCCGACTTCCCGCGCGCCCACAATCGCGACCAACGCCGTACTGCACCACAGCACATCGCCGAGCAAGTGCCCGCACAGAAACCCCGCCCCGGCACGACGGCCTCGGGCAGCGCCGATACCAAACACCGCCAATACCCCGGGGCCAGGCGTAATACCGTAGATAAAACCCGAAGCGAGGACGGCGAGCAGCAAGGAGGGGGTCATGGGCGCGACTCTGACAAAGCGTGGGAAGGTGGACGGATTCTGCACGTTCCTGCGCTATGGGTAAAACCTCATTCCCGCATAGGGGCTGTCGCGGCAAGCCAACAGGCGCGAAGCCAGGTCGCCCACATGGGCTTCGAGCTTATGGCCGTCGGGATCGAGGAAATAGAACGAAGCGCCTTCGCTGCGATTGTCGCGCCACTCTTGCACCTCGGCGGCGCGCAGACGCGAGACCAGCGCAGCGAAATCACTCGCTCCGACAGTGAACCCATAGTGGGTGTAATCGGCCGCCGGCTGCGAGTCGCGCAGCGGATCAAGCGACAGGCATAGCCATAGGCCCGGCAATGACAAATAGGCGCCGGTGTCCCACGTGGCGTCGAGCTTGAGTTGCAACAACTCATGGTAAAAGCCGACGCTGCGACTCAAGTCGGTGACGGCCAGGGTCAAGTGGTTGAAGCCTGAGAACATATTTTTTTCCTGTTATCTGCAGCCCTCGGACAACATACCCTGCACCTGCCCAATCAACCACTGCAACCCCGAATCCCCGCCCCGTCGCGCATGCCATGCCAGCTCAAAGGTAAACGACGGGATATGAAACGGCGGCGCCACGGCGACCAGATGCGGGTGATCAATATTCAGCAAGCCTCGCGACGATACGGTGAGAATCAAGTCCGTGCCCTCAATCAACTGCGGCGCCACCCCCCAGTGCGGCAGGCTGATCGCCACATGCCGTCGTTCACGAATCGCTGTCAGCGCCCGTTCGATTTCCGGCGCGCCGCTGCCGCGCATTTCCAGCAGTACGTGGGGACGCGACAGATACGTGGGCAGGTCGAGCACACCGTTGTGCGACAGGCTGTTGCGGTCTAGCAGGCAGGTGTAATGCTCTTCGAACAACGGCGCAGTGCGCAGCTCGGCGGGCATGTCGGGGAAGACACCGGCTGCCAGGTCGAGATCACCATTGAGCACACCGTCGACCATGCCTTCGCGGCTGGCCTGGATGATTTGCAGGTCGATACCGGGCGCCTCACGCCGCAGGACTCGGACCAGACCCGGCAGGAAAATCGCCGCACTGTAGTCCGACATCGCCACGCGAAACCGGCGCTTGGCCGATGCCTGGTCAAAGCGATTCGGCGCCAGCAGCGCCTGCACCTGGGCCAGGGCTTCAGCCAATGGCGCCGCCAACTCCAGGGCACGGGCCGTGGGCACTAATGTGCCGCCCTGACGCACCAGCAGCGGGTCACTCAACATATCGCGCAAGCGCGCAAGTGCATGGCTGACCGCGGGCTGGCTGAGGTGCAAACGTTCGGCGGCGCGGGTGACGTGTTGCTCGCTGAGCAAGGCGTCGAGGATCACCAGCAGGTTGAGATCAATGCGGCGCAGATCATTCATCAGCTGCATGCTCGTCATAATAATATGGAATTTAAATTTGCGTGACGAATAGCTTAGAGTCCAGAAAAACCTCTGGGAGATTCGACATGACGACGTTGCATTGGGCAGGTTTATTGCTCCTGGCGGTGATCGCAGGAGCGGTGGTGCCGTTTCAAAGTGCGATCAACGCCAACCTCGGGCGCGGTCTTGGGCACCCGCTGTGGGCCACCCTGGCGTCGCTGCTGGTGAGCATTACCGTGCTGCTGCCGGTGATCGTGGCGCTGCGCTTGCCGCTGCCCAGCCTCACGTTCATCACCAAGGCGCCCCTGTGGATGTGGGCCGGTGGTGCGTTTGGTGTGTGCTTTATCGCGTTGGCGTTGATGCTGCTGCCCAAGCTGGGCGCTTCGGGGTTTATCGCCCTGGCCATGGCCGGGCAGATTCTTGCGTCGCTGCTACTGGATCACTTCGGCCTGTTTGGCTTGGCGGAGCGCCCCCTGACAACGCCCCGAATCCTTGGCGCGTTGTTGTTGATGGGCGGCGTGGCGTTGATTCAGCTCAGCGCCACACCGGCCCGTGCGCTGACAACCGCAGGCTGATCAAGCCTTGTCGAGGGTGCGCAGCTTTTGCGGCAGGCCCCACAGCAGCAGCGCCGCCGCCAACAACGCACACACGCCTATCACATAGAGCGCCGGGGTGGTGCTGCCGGTGAGGTCCTTGATCCGTCCCACCATCACCGGGCTGACAATGCCACCGAACTGCCCGAGGGTGTTGATCACCGCAATCCCGCCCGCCGCGCCTGCGCCGGCACCGGCCAGCAACTTGGGTGGCAGGGTCCAGAAGGTCGGGATCGAAGCGATGATGCCGGCGCCCAACATCCCCAGGGCAATGATCAGGAAGGTGGTGTGGTCGGCAAAGATCCCGGCACTGAAGAAGCCCACCGCGCCCAGCACCACCAGCCCGCAGACAAACTTTCGGCGCTCGCCGGTCGCGTCCGACAGCCGCCCGATTACCACCATGCTGATCGCGCCGCACACATAGGGAATCGCCGTGAGCAGGCCGATCATCACCGGGCTTTGGGTGCCGGCGCTGCGGATCAGTTGCGGCGCCCAGAAGTTGAGGCCGTAAGACGCCACCTGGATCAGGAAGTAGATAAACCCGAGCATCAAAAAGCCGGGAATGCGGATCGCCGACAGCAACGAGCCGCCATGTGTGTTCGGCTCATGCTGGGCAATACGGCTCGACAGCAGGGTTTTCTCCGCCGGCGTCAGCCAGTGCGCATCTTCGATACGGTCCTTGAGCAGCGTCAGCACCAGGAAGCCCAAGCCGATGCAGGGCAAGCCGCCGAGCAGGAACAGCCAGTGCCAGCCGCGCATCTGCAGCACGCCGTCGAGGTGTTCCAGCACCAGGCCGGAGAACGGTGCGCCGACCAAACCTGCAAAGGCAGACGCCAGGAACAGCATCGAGGTAATGCGCCCGCGGAAGTGCTGCGGGAACCACAACGTCAGGTAATACAGCACACCGGGCGCGAAGCCCGCCTCCATCGCGCCGATGATGAAACGCAGGCCATAGAACTGCCATTCGGCCGTGACAAACACCATGGCCGCCGTGGCCAGGCCCCACGACATCATGATCCGCGCGATCCAGCGCCGCGCGCCGACCTTGTACAGCATCATGTTGCTTGGCACTTCAAAGATCACATACCCCACCACAAACAACCCCGCGCCCAGGCCGTAGGCGGTGTCGCTCAGGCTGAGGTCGGCTTGCAGCTGGAACTTGGCAAAGCTGATGTTGATGCGGTCAAAAAACGCGAACAGGTAACACACCATGATCAGCGGCATCAGGCGCCAGGCGACCTTGCTGACCAGGGCTTTTTCGGCATCGATTTCAGCGGCCGGGCGCGCGCCGACCTCTAACGTATTAGTGCTCATGCTTTCTCTCCAGCGGACTGCTCACAGGCGTCCGATTGTTTTTGTTGTCTGGTATGGCGTTACAAGGCGGCGACGTAGTCCGGCGGCGGATGCAGGTCGCAATTGCGCCCGGCCTTGGCTACCTGGCCGGGCAATTCATGGCCCAGCAGGGCCGGCAAGCGGCGGGACAGGTTCAGCAGGTGCGGCAGGTCGATACCGGTGGGAATGCCGACCTCTTCACACAGGTTGACCAGATCTTCGGTGCAGATATTGCCCGACGCCCCCGGCGCAAACGGGCACCCACCCAGGCCCCCCAGCGCTGCATCAAAGCGTCGGGCTCCAGCTTCGTAGGCGGCCAGCACGTTGCACAGGCCCAGGCCGCGGGTGTTATGAAAATGCAGGGTCAGGTCGCTGGCAGGCACGCGTTGCAGCACGCGCTTGACCAGGCGTTCCACCTGGCGCGGGTTGGCCATGCCGGTGGTGTCGGCGAGGCTGATGCCCTGGATGCCCAGGTGCAGATACGCGTCGACCAGTTGCAGCACGCGGTCTTCATCGATCTTGCCTTCGAACGGGCAGCCAAAGGTGGTGGCGATGCTGCCGTTGAGGCGTACCGGGTGCCCGGCGGCAAAGCTGACGATATCGCCGAATGCCGCCAACGACGCCTCGCACCGCATGCGCATATTCGCCAGGTTGTGGGTCTGGCTGGCCGACATCACCAGGTTCAGTTCGTCGGCGCGCGACTCGACGGCACGCTGGGCGCCCTTAAGGTTAGGGATCAGCGCAACGTAGATCACACCGGCTTTACGCTCGATGCCCTGGAACACGTGTTCGCCATCGCGCAATGCAGGGATGGCCTTGGGCGACACGAAAGAACCGGCTTCGATCCGCGAAAAACCGGCCAGGGAAAGCTGGTCGATCAGGGCGATCTTGTCAGCGGTTTCGACCCAGGTCGGTTCGATTTGCAGGCCATCGCGCGGGGATACTTCCTGCACGATCAGCGGGTCGGAATAGTCAGTGATCATTGCACCACTCCCGAGGTTTTCAGGCGTTGGATGTCGGCAACGGTAAGGCCCAGGCTGCCGAGGATGTCATCGGTGTGCTGGCCCAGGCTCGGGCCCTGCCAGTTTACGGCGCCGGGGGTTTCCGAGAGCTTGGGCACGATGCCGGGCATCTTCACCGACACACCGCCAGGCAGCTCGGCATTGAGCAACATGTCGCGCGCCTGGTAGTGCGGGTCGCTGACGATATCGGCCGCGGAGTAGATGCGCCCGGCCGGTACTTCGGCGGCTTCCAGGGCGCTGAGCACCTGCTCGATAGGCAGGCTGCTGGTCCAGTGGGTGATGGCGGCATCAAGCAAACCGCTTTTCGCCGCACGGCCATCGTTGTGGGCGAATTCGGCGGCTTCGGCCAGGTCGGCACGGCCGATGGTGGTCATCAAACGCTTGTAGATTGGGTCGCTGTTGCCGGCGATCACCACATAGGCACCGTCGGCAGTCAGGTAGGTATTCGAGGGGGCGATGCCGGGCAAGGCGCCGCCGCTGCGCTCACGCACGTGGCCTAGCATGTCGTATTCGGGCACCAGGCTTTCCATCAGGTTGAACACGCTTTCCGCCAGGGACACATCGACAATCTGCCCGTCGCCCTGGCCGGTCTTGACCCGCAGCAACGACATCAGCGCGCCGATCACACCATGCAACGACGCGAGGGAGTCGCCGAGGCTCACGCCGACCCGCGCCGGGGGCGAATCGGGGTTGCCGGTGGTGTAGCGAATCCCGCCCATGGCTTCGCCGATGGCACCGAAACCAGGGCGGTCGCGGTAAGGGCCGGTCTGGCCGTAGCCGGAGATACGCACCAGGGTCAGTTTGGGGTTGAGCGTGTGCAGTACGTCCCAGCCCAGGCCGAGTTTTTCCAGGCCACCGGGGCGCAGGTTTTCGATCAGCACATCGGCATCGCCGAGCAGTTGCTTGATCAGGCTCAGGCCTTCAGCGGACTTGAGGTCCAGGGCCAGGGATTTCTTGTTGCGTGATTGCAGGTACCACCACAGCGAGGTGCCTTCATGCAGCTTTCGCCATTTACGAAGCGGATCGCCCTGCCCCAAGGCTTCGATCTTGATCACCTCGGCGCCGAACTCGGCCATCAGCCGGGCGGCGAACGGCGCCGCAATCAGCGTGCCGATCTCGATCACCTTGATACCGCTCAAGGGAGCCGTCATGGGGTGTACCTCTTATTCTTGGAATGTGAGCCCAAGGCTAGAGGACAGGGGCAGGAAAAATCCAACCGTCAGTTGGCAAGGAGCGTTCGCTAAATGCGAACGCTCAGATGATCGAACAACAGCCGACTCACTGGCGACAACTGCGCCTCATCGCGCACCACCAGGATCAAACTGCGGTCCGACCAGGCATCGGTCAGCGGCACGGCATGCAGGCCCAGGGCACGGCCAAACAATTCATAGGCCTTCAACGGCAGGATGCCGATGCCCATGTTCGCCTGGACCATCCGGCACATCGCATCAAAGCCCGGCACATGAATACGCAGACGCAGCATCTTGCCGGCCTCGCGCGCGGCGGCGTGGCTGCGCATGTTGATCGAGCTGGCGGCGTGCAGGCCAACGTAGTCACTGTCCAGGGTCTCGACGAAGGCCAGGCTTTCGCGCGGCGCCAACGGGTGATCCGCCGGCATCAACACCACCAGTTTGTCGTGGCGATAGGTCACCCTGGGCAGGCCTTTGGTGTCGGTATCACTGGAGCAGATCCCCAGGTCCGCCACCCCATCCAGCACGCCTTGCACCACGCCGTTGCTGGGGCGCTCTTCAAGGTCGGTTTTCACTTCGGGATGCAGCTCGGAAAAATCCCGCAAGTCTTCTGGAAGAAACTGAATAATCGCCGAAAGATTGGCCAGCATCCGCACGTAACCGCGCACGCCGTGGCTGTGCTCGCCGAGCTCCAGGCCCATTTTTTCCACGTTGAACAGCATCTGCCTGGCATGGTGCAGCAGGGTTTCGCCAGCGGCGGTGAGGTCCATGCCCTTGGCGCGCCGTACGAACAGGCTCACACCCAGCACCTGCTCCAGTTCCATCAAGCGCTTGCTGGCTGCCGACACGGCGATGGCTTCGCGGGCGGCGGCACGGGTCAGGGTGCCCTCTTCGAACACCGCGACGAACAGTTGCAGGGTGATCAGATCGAGGCGACGCACCAGGCTCTTGTGCAACATCAGGCGCGCTCGGACGCCAGGCGATTGATCTCGGCCTGTTCCACCAGCGGTTGCGGCGCACCATGGCGCACCGCCGCGAGCATCGCCCGGCCGACGGTCTCGGTGCTCACCACCCAGCCCGGCTTGACCCGACGCGCCAACGACAGCACTGGCCCGAGCACGGAATAGAAGGCTTGATACAACGGCGTCTTCGAGCGCACACCGTGCAGCGGCTGGATGATCCCCGGCCGGAACAGATACACCGCCTTGAATGGCAGGCGCAGCAAGGCATTCTCGGTCTTGCCCTTGACCCGCGCCCACATCGACTTGCCCGCCTCGGAGCTGTCGGTACCGGCGCCGGACACGTAGATGAACGTCATCTGCGGATTAAGCCGCGCCAGGGTGCTGGCGGCCACGAGGGTCAGGTCATAAGTGAGATGGGTGTACCGGGTTTCATTCATGCCCGCCGAAGAGACACCGAGGCAGAAGAAACACGCATCAAACCCTTGCAGCAGGTTTTCCAGGGGGTGGAAATCCAGCATGTCGTTGTGCAACACCTGATGCAGCTTGCCGTGTTCCTGGGTCAGGGGCGTGCGGCCGACGGCGACGACTTCCTGTACGTCAGCGGCCAGCAGGCACTCGCGCAGGACGCCCTGGCCGACCATGCCGGTGGCACCGAATAACAGAACTCTCATCAAGTACTCCCTTCATCCATCTAGTTTCGACTACCCAAGAGACAGGTCCTTGAAGGCCATCGTCACATCCGGCCTGTATGCGGACACCTTACTCAATCCTGCGGGATACGACCTCAACAAAACGCGAACGCCCCCACTGCATTTATTTACCCAATCACAATCAAATGTTCCCTGAATCCGCTACGTTGGGTCATGCACATAAGAATCGGTCGGATGTCCATTGGGACTTACAAAATGTAGGACCTTACTCACAACAAAATATCCATTCGGAGTAGCTTGCATGGGAAATATCTGACTTACCCTATCAAAATTTTCCCTTTACTGTTTTTGCCTTCCCTAAGGACAGGTAAAAACAATGAAAAATACTCAATCAAAAAATCAATTCACAAATTACAAAAAACCAATTGATCTTGCCGACAGAGACTGGCACTCAGCACAGTCAGGCCGAACCTGCGAACTTAATGTAAAAGTCCAAAACAACAACCAACTTATTGATCAACATGGACGAAAACTCCATCACTTCTGCACGACGTCATATCTTGGCCTCGACTATCACCCAAACATACTAAAAGGGGCTATCCAGGGAATAAAAGAAGCCAAAACACTTCGCATTGCAAACTCAAAAAATCGATGCAAACTTGAAATACTCGAACGCTATGAAACAGAGCTATCAGGCCTTTTCAACTCAATCTGCCTCAGCACTTTGTCCTGTAGTGCGGCCAGTTCCGGACTCTTGCCCATGCTCGCCAGCGGCGTCTTTACCAATGACTCCCCACCCACTATGGTATTCGACAAACATTCCCACTATTCAATGAATCATATTAAAGCCTCGTGCGCAGATGAAACAGAAGTAAAAACCGCGCCTCACAATGACTCCCACGCCCTGTCAGCATTTGGAGATAAAGGGGCGGTTTTATCCGGCCGCGCTTGCAAGAGATAGACAATAAAACCTTAATCGTGGCCTCTCTAGGCAAATCATTTGGTGCCAGTGGAGGACTGATCATGTTCGGTAGCGAAAGACAGAAAAGTCTAATGTACCGATACGGCGGCCCCAGTAACTGGTCTCAAAGTCTGAACTCTGCCGCCATAGGAGCCGGGCTGGCGTCAATAAAAATACATCAAACAACCGAGCTATCCGTGCGTCAAGAACAGCTTCAAACCAACATCCGGTTATTCGACAGCCTTATCCACACTGAACAACAGGGTGCCCACACCGCAATACGATTGGTAACCTGCGGCGAGGCTGAAAAAGCGAACACACTCGCTATACGACTGGCTGACAGCGGATTTTTCACTTCTGCCGTATTTTTTCCTGTGGTGCCCAAGGGAAAAGCAGCATTACGTATAACTCTTCGGGCAGACATGAGCCCTAAGACAGTAGAGTTGTTTTGCTCAACACTGACAGCCTTAATAGAGGAACACAAAGACGCAAACTAAATTTCGCACCTACTATAACCAACCTCCACATAAGCACTCTTATTTCTCAGTGAGCATAAGCATCAATCATTGTTCGGATCTATACGGATGAATCGACTTACGATGACGTACGCAGAACTTAAGGCGCAGGATGCCTCCCCTTGAAAAAAACCACCAGTCTCGCCCTCGCTTGCTGCGCCGCCTTCCTCGCCCAAGTCGGCATTAGCAGCTATTTGCCCGCTGTACCGGTCATCGCCCAGTCCCTGCTCGCCGCCGAAGACCACGTCGCACTGGCCCTGGCGGTGTACCTGGTAGGAATGGCGCTGCCGATGTTGCTCTGGGGCAGCCTGGGGGAGCGTTTTGGCAGAAAGCCGGTACTGCTGGGGGCGCTGGCAGTATATGCCTTGGCAAGCGCAGCGATTCCATCGGCCTTTAACGTCGAATCTTTTTTGTCATTACGGCTGATTCAGGGTTTGGGGGCGGGCGGAGTCTCGGTTATGGCCAGATTGTTGGTGAGAGACAGTTTCAGCGGGGCGCTTTTGGCCAGGGGGTTGTCGTGGCTGGGGATGACGTTTGTAATCGCCCTAGGTATCGGCCAGTTCATGGGGTCGCTGTTGCAGGCGGCCTTCGGCTGGAAGGCAATTTTCTATGGGTTGGCAATAAGTGCTGTCACGTTGATTGCTGTGTTGCAAAGGGTGGTGTTTCCGTCAGTGATAAAGGCTGATTCGCCAGACTCAGCCTGGCGGATCTACGCCACGATTGTGCGGCATCCCCCCTTTCTACACGCAGCATTGGCCGGTGGGCTGGGCTATGGGGTGATCATTGCATTCAACACCTGTGCACCGCTGATACTGCAAGGGCGTTTCGAGTGGAGCGCGGCGCAGTACGGCTGGCTGGGGTGGCCTATCAGCGGGGCCTATCTGGCGGGGGCGTTTATGGTTAATCGCTTCGTGGCCCGCATGGGGCGGTTGACGATGATGAGCTGGGGCGTGGGACTGGCGTTAACGGGAGCGGCGCTGATGCTGTTGGGCAGTGTGTTTGCCAGCGAGATCGCACTGTTGTTGTGGCTGCCCTATTGCCTGGCGATATTTGGGCAATCGATGAGTTACCCCATCAGTTTGTCACTTGCTAATGATCAGTCGCCGGTCGGCGGTTCCTATGCCATAGCCTTGAGCGGCTTTATGCATCAGTTGATGGTGGCGTTGATCGGCGGCGTAGCAAGCCTGCTGGTGAGTCAGCAGGCATGGCCATTGGCGCTCTTGTGCGTGGCGTTGGCTGGCGGCGCATTCACGTGTGCCGCCAGTTGCCGGACACATCAGAACGCGCTGCGAAAGATCTCCTCAATCTGACGCTGATCGGCGCGCCGTGGGTTGGTCAGCCCACATGCGTCCTTCAATGCATTGGTGGCCAGCAGCGGAATGTCCTGCAACTTGGCGCCCAGTTCGCGCAAGCCGGCGGGGATTTCAACGTCCTGGGACAGGCTGCGAATGGCGGCGATGGCGGCTTGGGCGCCCTCTTCGTCAGTGGTGCCCTTGGCGTCGACACCCATCGCGCGGCCGACGTCGCTCAAGCGCTTGGCACTGACGCTGGCGTTGAAGCTTTGCACATGGGGCAGCAGCACCGCGTTGCACACACCGTGAGGCAGGTCGTAGAGGCCGCCCAGTTGGTGGGCCATGGCATGCACGAAACCCAGGGACGCATTGTTGAACGCCATGCCCGCGAGGAACTGGGCATAGGCCATGTTTTCCCGCGCGACCTTGTCGCTGCCGTCGCGTACCGCCAGGCGCAGGTTGGCGCTGATCAGTTCGATGGCCTTGATCGCGCAGGCGTCGGTGATCGGGGTGGCCGCGGTGGACACGTAGGCTTCGATGGCGTGGGTCAGGGCGTCCATGCCGGTGGCGGCGGTGAGACCCTTGGGCATGCCGACCATCAGGCTCGGGTCGTTGACCGACAGCAGCGGCGTGACGTTGCGGTCGACGATGGCCATTTTCACGTGGCGGGTTTCGTCGGTGATGATGCAGAAACGGGTCATCTCGCTGGCGGTGCCGGCGGTGGTGTTGATCGCCACCAAGGGCATCTGCGGTTTGCTCGATTGGTCGACGCCCTCATAGTCGCCGATATGCCCACCGTTGGTGGCGCACAGGGCGATGCCCTTGGCACAGTCATGGGGCGAACCGCCGCCCAGGGACACCACGAAATCGCAGGCGCTCTGCTGCAGCAACGCCAGGCCTTTCTCGACGTTTTCCACATTGGGGTTGGGCTTGGCGCCGTCGTAGATCACTGAATCGATGTCCTGCATCGCCAGCTTCTCGGCGATCATGCTGGCCACGCCCGCCTTGGCCAGGCCGGCGTCGGTGACGATCAATGCTTTGCGAAAACCGTAGTTGCGAATGGCATTCATGGCTTCGTCGAGGCAGTCGGTGCCCATGATGTTGACGGGGGGAATGAAGAAGGTGCTGCTCATGGCGAATCCTCGGATGACGTTTATGCCTACAGCATCAACCTCACCTGCCTGCGGCACCTTGATCAGGATCAACACCCACTCGTGATAAAGTCGCCATCCAGCCGATTTCGAGTAGACCCGCCGCAATGAAGGATTTCCAGGATATTGACGCCCACCTTGAAGACTGGAGCGCCCTGCGCAGCAGCACCGCCTTCAGTGGGATTCTGATCGGCAATGGCGCGAGCCGCACGATTTGGGAAGACTTCGCCTACGACTCGCTGTTCGAAAACGCGCGCACCGTCGAAGAAAAACCCTTGGGCCAATCCGAACTCAGCGTGTTCGACGCCCTGCAAACCCGCAGCTTCGAGCACGCCCTGAGCGCGCTGAAAACCACCAGTCGGGTCAACAAGGCCCTGGCGGTCAGCTCGGCGGCGCCGCGCAATCGCTACTACGCGATCAAGGAAGCGCTGATCAATACCATCCACGCCGTGCACATTCCGTGGCGCCTGGTGCAGCCGTCGACGCTGGCGACGATCAACCGCGAACTGACGAACTACGCCAGCGTGTTCACCACCAATTACGACCTGCTCAACTATTGGGCGATCCTGCACACGCCGGGCATCGATGACCTGTTCCGCAGCGCCGACTCAAGCTTCGACCTGCGCAACACCCACACCGATGCCACGCGCATCCTCTACCTGCACGGCGGCCTGCACCTGGTGCGCAACCTTGACGGCACCGCGCGCAAATTGCCAAGCACCGACAGCACCTTGCTCAGCAGCTTTGCGATCAACAACACGATCAAGACCCTGGACGATGTGCCGCTGTTTATCAACGAAGGCAAGGTGGAAGAGAAGCTCAAGACCATCCGCAGCTCGGATTACCTGTCGTTCTGCTATGAGCAGTTACTGACCCATGAGGGCGCGCTGTGCATCTTTGGCCATGACCTGGGGCCGCAGGATAAACACGTGGTGGATGCAATTCGCCAGGCTCGGCCGACCACCCTGGCGATCTCGGTATCGGGCCGCAGCGAGGGGTTTATTCGCCAGCAGAAGCGGCGGTATTCGGAATTGTTTGAGGGCAGCGGTGTGGCGTTGAAGTTTTTTGCGGCGCGTACGCATCCGCTGGGTGATCCAGCACTCTCAGTACCCGTGGAACGCTGATCAAGCTCCCTCCCACATTTTAAATCGAGTACATCCTTTAAATAGAGACAAATAACAATGATTCTCGATAGTATTCACGACTTTTCCATGTCGTGCTTCGTCAAGAAGGATCTCCATGTCTCGTCCCAAGCCCGACCCGTTGTCGGCCGATGCCTTTCGCGGGTTCTATGCAGATATTCTGCATTTCCTGCGCAAACGCACGGACAACGCCAGCGACGCGGCGGACATGACCCAGGATGTCTTTACCCAGTGGCTGGACTACCGCGACCGGGCCAAGGTCGAGCAGCCACGGGCATTTCTGTTCCAGATGGCACGTAACCTGCTGCGTGATCACTGGCGCAAACAGAAGGTACGGCAGACCGTCCACCCAGATCAGGCCGGCAGGGACGCCGAACCGGTCAACGACGAGCAAAACGATCCCATGGCCGCCGCACAGCGCTTGCAACGCCTGGAACAGTTGAAAGAAGTCCTCGCCGAACTCTCGCCCCGCAGGCGAGAAGCCCTTATGCTGCACCGCTTCGAAGGCCTGAGCCAGGCGCAGATCGCCGAGCGCATGGGCATTTCGACGAGCATGGTGGAAAAGCACATCGCTTTTGCCCTGCTGCATTGCAAGCGACGCCTTCAAAACGACCCCGGCACGGAGCAGCCAGAATGAACCGCCTGAGCGACACCGATGACCTGGATATCGAAGCGAGAGATGCCATCGATGCCCAAGCCGCCAGCTGGTTTGCGCGCAACCATAACGACGCGGGCCGTGCCGACCGCAAGGCCTTTGCCGCCTGGCAGGCCACGCCCGCCCATGCCCGCGCCTATGCCGAATTCGAGCAGCTGTGGGCCGACCTGGCCCAACTGCAGCAACTGAACAAACCCGTGGCACTGCCCAAGCGCAAGCCGTCGGTGTGGCGCCCGGCCCTGGCCGTCGCCGCCGCCCTGCTATGCGCGGTATTGGCCAGCCATCTCGGCGCGCCCCGCGAGCTGTATCACAGCCAGGTGGCGGCCCATGCCAAGGGCATGCGCACCCTGAACCTGCCCGATGGCACCACCCTGTATGTGAATGCCAACACCCGCCTGCGCGTGGATTTCAGCGCCCACCAGCGCATCGTGCACCTGGACAAGGGCCAGGTGTATATCGAGGTGGCGGCCGACAAAGAGCGGCCGCTGTTCGTACAGGCGGGCGAGGCGAATGTGCGGGTGGTCGGCACTGGCTTCGATGTGCGCCGCAGCCAACAGCAACTGGTGGTCAGTGTCGCCCACGGCCAGGTCGCTTTCGAGCCGTCCGCCAAAAGCCCCGTTTCCCTGCTCGGCGCCCAGCAACGCGCCATCTACAGCTACGCCAAGGGCACAATGCAGCAGCAAACCCTCACGGCCGAAGAAGTGGCCGATTGGCGCAGCGGGCATTTGTCGTTCCGCAACCGTGAACTGGCCAGCCTGATCGATGAACTGAGCCTGTATCGCCCGCAGGCACCGTTGCAAGTCAGTAACGCGGTGGCGCACCTGAAAGTCTCGGGCAATCTGGATGTGAATGATCCCGACGCCCTGCTCAACGCCCTGCCCGCCCTGTTGCCAGTGAAAACCGTAGTCTCGGCCGATGGCATCGTGCGGATTGAACCGAGTAAATAACCCCCGAAAATCTTATTTGAGAATATTTAGCATTCGCAGGTGTGGATTTTTTTATCTGCCCCGTCTTCCTCCGGTCTGCATCTGATCAGCACACCTTTTTGGCCATTTGGCCGCACCGGGGGATTTCATGTTTCGCGCGCCTTGCCACGCTTCGCACCTGTTTTTTCGACCGACCCTTGTCGCCACCTGCCTGGCGTTCAGCCTCAGTGCCCAGGCCGAGTCATTCACGCTGCACTTGCCCGCCCAATCGCTGGCCACGTCCCTGAGCCAGGTGGCGCAGCAGGCAAAAATACAGTTGTTGTTCGATGAGGCGCTGCTCAAGAACGTGCAGGCACCGGCGCTCAACGGTGACTTCACACCGGAAGTTGCGATTCGCAGCCTGCTGAAAAACGGCGAGTTCACCCTGATCAAGGTCGGCAGCACGTATGTGGTAAAGCCCGAAGAGGCCAAGACCACCCAGAGCGGCGCGATCCAGCTGGACGCCCTGAGCGTGATAGGCACCGGCAACCAGGTCGACTCCAGCACCGTCGGCCGCTCAACCATGAACCAGGCGGATATTGATCGCTATCAGCCCAACAACATCCCCGCGCTGCTGCAGAACCTGCCCGGCGTGTTCATGGGCGGCTCGCCCAAACCCGGCGGCCAGACCATCAACATCCGCGGGATGGGCGAGGCCGAAGACGTGCCGATGTCGGTGGATGGCGCCACCAAAAGCGGCTTTGAGCGCTATCAGCAAGGCACGGTGTTTATCGAGCCCGAGCTGATCAAGAACGTCGAAGTGGAAAAAGGGCCGTACTCACCCTTCACCGGCAACGGTGGCTTCGGCGGCTCGATCATCATGGAAACCAAGGACGCCCCAGACCTGTTGGAAGAAGGCCGCAACGCCGGGGCCATGCTCAAATATGGCTACGCCAGCAACGACCACGAACAGGTCTACAGTTCGGCGGTGTATGGCCGTACCGATGATGGCCGCTTCGATGCGCTCGCCTACCTGACGCAACGCGATGGCGGTGACATGAAGCTGGCCGGCACTCCGCCCGATCCCGAAAACCGCTACCCGATCAACCCCAAGCGCTTGCCCAACAGCGCGCAGAATGTGGACGGCAAACTGTTCAAGTTCAACGCCCACCTCACTGACGAACACAGCGTGGGCCTGTCTTACTCGCGGTCCAACAGCCAGCGATGGACCCCGTTCTCAGCCAAAAGCTACCCGACCCCGCCGCTGCAATCCGCGATTGACCGCTATGGTTACGAAGGCGCCTTGAAACGCTTCCTCGCCAACCGTGAAACCATCGATACCACCTATTCGGGCAAGTACCTCTACCAGCCGCTGGACAACCCGCTGATCGACATGAAGCTCAGCTATTCGGTGTCCCATACCGACCAGACCGATGAGCGCGAGGCCGACGCTTCGTTCTCCCTGGCCACGGGTGGGCGCAAGATGGACACGGCCTACGGCGACAAGATTCTGGAACTGCGCAACATCAGCCTGTTCAGCACCGGCCCGCTGGAACACGCCGTGACCACTGGGGTGCAGGTGCGCAAGCACAAGCGTGAAACCGAAAGCTGGATGCCCGGCGCGACCTACAACACTGCCAAGTACAACTACGGGCACTTCCAGCCGTACTTCATGCCCCACGGCAAGGTCGATACCAATGCGTTCTATCTCCAGGACGCGGTGACCCTCGGCGACGTGACTATCACGCCGTCCCTGCGCTATGACCACGTACGTAATCGGGGCGAAGCCAACGATGCGCCGTACTACAGCAACCCGGACCCGAGCATCGGCCATGACTACAGCGACCGCACCTACACCGGTTGGTCCCCGCGCCTGGCCGCCTACTGGAACATCACGCCGGACGTGGCGATGTTTGCCAGCTGGAACAAGACCTGGCGCGCCCCGGTGATCGACGAGCAGTACGAAGTCCAGGGCGTCGGCAGCCGCACCTCCACCAGCCTCAACCTCGACCCGGAGCGCATCACCGCCATCACCGCAGGCAACATCACCAACTTCTCCAACCTCATCGGCCGTGGCGATAACCTGCAACTGCGTACGACGTTGTTCCACAACCGTATCGAGGACGAAATTTTCAAGGCGACTGGCATCGGCTGTGACCGTCAGAACACCGTAGTGGGGAGCATCGACAGCGTCTGCACAAGCGCCGACATGGCCGCCAAGACCAACTACCGCAACGTCGGCGGCATGACCATCAAGGGCTTCGAGCTTGAGGCTTACTACGACTCGACCTACCTGTTCGGCTCGGTTTCCTACTCCTACGCCACAGGCAAACGCGATAACCCCTACACCAACCCGTGGGCCACCGACATCCACGTCTGGGCCCGGGACATTCCACCGGCCAAATGGGTGGTGATGATGGGCAACAAAATCCCAAGCTGGGACGCACAGTTCGGATGGCAAGCGCAGTTCGTGCGCAAGACTGACCGCCTGCCCAGCGATAGATACTCAGGCGGCTTGAACAGCTCGGTGGGCGACACGTTCTACGACCAATACGCCAACGAGTCCTACGCCAGCATGGGCCTGTTCGCCAACTGGAAACCGCAGCAGGCCGGTCTTAAAGGCACCGAGGTCAACTTCACTGTCGACAACCTGCTCAACAACAACTACCGGCCCGCCCTCAGCGGCGACCGTGCCTACAGCCAAGGGCGCAACGCCAAGATCAGCATCACGCGCTTCTTCTGAAAACTGTACGGATGAATCGGCACCCAGCTGTAAGCCCGTAATCGACGAGGGTTGTGGCTAGATGGGCTTCCCTTGAAGCCCTCTGGATTTCGGATCCCTCCCATGAGCTCGCGCGAAAACACCGGCATGGCCCTCGGCCTGCTGGGCGTCATCATCTTCAGCCTGACCCTGCCCTTCACCCGCATCGTGGTGCAGGAAATCCACCCGTTGCTCAACGGCCTGGGCCGTGCGTTGTTCGCGGCGGTGCCGGCGGCGGTGCTGTTGCTGTGGCGCCGTGAGCGCTGGCCGACCTGGCGGCAGGTGCGGGGTTTGTGCCTGGTAATTGCGGGGGTGATTCTGGGCTTCCCGGTGCTGTCGGCGTGGGCCATGCAAACCTTGCCGGCGTCCCATGGCGCGCTGGTCAACGGCCTGCAACCGCTGTGCGTGGCCCTGTATGCGGCGTGGCTGTCCCATGAGCGGCCGTCGAAAGCCTTCTGGGCCTGCGCGGCGTTGGGTAGTGCGCTGGTGTTGAGTTATGCGTTGATCACCGGCGCCGGCAGTATCCAGGCCGGCGACTTATTGATGCTCGGCGCGATAGCCGTCGGTGGCCTGGGCTATGCCGAAGGCGGCCGGTTGGCCAAGGAGATGGGCGGCTGGCAGGTGATCTGCTGGGCGCTGGTGCTGTCCACGCCGGTGTTGATCGGCCCGGTGTGGTACCTGGCGGCGCAGCACCAAGGCGCGATTTCCATGCGCACCTGGTGGGCGTTCGGCTATGTGTCGCTGTTCTCGCAGTTCCTGGGCTTCTTCGCCTGGTATGCCGGGCTGGCCATGGGCGGCATTGCGCGGGTCAGCCAGATTCAGCTGTTGCAGATCTTCTTCACCATCGCGTTTTCGGCGCTGTTCTTTGGTGAACATATCGAGCCGATTACCTGGGTGTTTGCCTGTGGGGTAATCGTCACGGTGATGCTCGGGCGCAAGACGGCGGTGCAGGCTGCGCCAGTCCCCTGTAGGAGCGAGCTTGCTCGCGAAGGTCGCTAACGATAACGCGGGAAACCTGAAAGCCTGCGGTGCTCTCAGGCTTTTCGCGAGCAGGCTCGCTCCTACAGTGGGCGTCGGTCAGATCAGGTAGCCATCCGCGCGCAGCAGGGTTTCCAGGCAGTGCTCAGTGATGTGATAGAACGCCTTCAGTTCCTGGATTTTCTCCAGCAACTGCGCGTTGTCCACCGGCTCCGCACGCTTGACCGCCAGGATCATCTTGTTCTTGTTGGTGTGCTCCAGGGAGATGAACTCGAACACCTTGGTCTCATAACCACAGGCTTCAAGGAACAACGCACGCAGGCTGTCGGTGACCATTTCCGCCTGCTGGCCCAGGTGCAGGCCGTATTGCAGCATCGGCTTGAGCAGCGCCGGGCTCTGTATCTGCAGGCGAATCTGCTTATGGCAGCACGGCGAGCACATGATGATCGACGCGCCGGAGCGGATGCCGGTGTGGATCGCGTAATCGGTGGCGATGTCGCAGGCATGCAGGGCGATCATCACGTCGAGTTCGCTGGGCGCCACGCTGCGTACGTCGCCGCACTTGAACACCAGCCCCGGGTGCTCCAGGCGAGCGGCGGCGGTGTTGCACAGCGTCACCATGTCTTCGCGCAGCTCAACGCCGGTGACTTCGCCTTCGGCCTTGAGGGTGTTGCGCAGGTAGTCGTGGATCGCAAACGTGAGGTAGCCCTTGCCCGAACCGAAATCGGCGACGCGCACCGGTTGGTCCAGCTTCAGCGGTGAGGAGGTCAGCGCATGGCTGAACACTTCGATGAACTTGTTGATCTGCTTCCACTTGCGCGACATCGACGGAATCAGCGCCTGCTTGGCGTCGGTCACGCCCAGGTCGGCGAGGAACGGCCGGCTCAGGTCCAGGAAGCGATTCTTCTCACGGTTATGCTCGGCCGATGGCGCCTCACGCAGTTGTTGCGGCTTGCTCCTGAACAGCGAGCTTTTGTTCTTCTTGCTGTATTCCAACTGGGCTTCGTCGGTCAGCGACAGCAGGTGCGCGTTCTTGAACGACGCCGGCAGCAACTCGGCAATCGCCGCCACGCCGTCGGCCAGCGGCAAGTTCTTGGTGATGTCGCGGGTCTTGTAGCGGTAGACAAAGGACAGGCACGGCTGCTCCTTGACCGTCACCGCCTTGATGATCAGCCGCTGCAACTCGGCTTCGTCACCGACGTACTTGGCCAGCACCAGCTTGATAAAGGCGTTCTGCGCAAGGCTTGTGCTCAACAGTTCGATGAACTGGGCGTGATGATCCGGCGCGGGGCTGGCAGGTTGAGCGGTAACGGACATGAACAAAAACGCCTCGGGCAGGGAATGCCGGGCATTTTAGGGGGGATGGGGGTTTAGGGCACGGGGTTATTTGATCAACGGTACTGCGCCCTTCCCACATTTTTGCTCAGCGGTGTCTGGATTATTCGAGTACGACCAGGCGGTTGGGAAGTTCATTACGTGTCTGAGTCACCGGCACATGCACCTTGAGCAACTCGCCACACGCCTCAATGCAGGCAATAAACCCAGCCAGCGTCTGCCCCTGTTTCACCTGCTGGGTAAACGCCTTGACGATCCCATCCCAATGACTGTCATCCAGGCGGCTGGAGATGCCGTCGTCCACCAGGATTTCCACATAACGCTCGGCCTCGCTGACAAAAATCAGCACCCCGGTGCTACCCAGGGTGTGGTGCAGGTTCTGCTCCAGGAACTGCCGGCGCGCCAGGTTGGATGCACGCCAATGGCGCACCGAGCGCGGGATCAGGCGGGTCGTCACCTTGGGCAGGCGAAACACCAGGCACAACACGATGAACGTCGCCCACTGCGCCAGCAGCAAGGTGTACATGGTCAGGTAGCCCGACAAGTAATGCACCACGCCCGGCACCACCAAGGCGATCAGGCTGGCCCACAGCAGGGGGATGTAGGCGTAGTCGTCGGCGCGGGCCGCCAGCACGGTGACCAGTTCGGCGTCGGTGGTTTTTTCGACCCGGGCAATCGCTTCGGCGACTTGGCGCTGCTCGTGTTCAGTCAGTAATGCCATGGTTGTAGTTGCTCTCTAATTATTGTCATTACCAGCCGCCCGACGCGCCGCCGCCGCCGAAGCCACCACCACCGCCTCGGAAACCGCCGCCACCTCCTCCGCCACCGCCGCCGCGTCCACTGCTGCTGAGGATCGCCAGCAGGATCGCGCCTACCGGCAGGCCCATGCGATTGCACAGCCACAACACGCCGATCAGCAGGATGAACAGCCCGATGGAAAAGCCGGGATTATCCTTGGCAAAGTTGGCATCCGCCACATGCGCCGGCACCGCCAGCGGTTCACCGCCAACCACCTGCACCATCGCCGCCACGCCGTCGCTGATGCCCTGGCTGAAATTACCGGCCTTGAACTTGGGGGCAATCACCTGGTTGATGATCACCCAGGACTGCGCATCGGTGAGCACACCTTCAAGGCCATAGCCGACTTCGATGCGCAACGTGCGCTCATCACGGGCGACGATCAGCAATGCGCCGTTGTCCTTGCCTTTCTGGCCGATGCCCCACTGGCGACCCAATTGGTAACCGTAGTCCTCGATGGGCACGCCCTGCAGGTCGGGCACCGTGACCACCACGATCTGGTCGCCACGGGTCTGTTCCAGCGCCTGCAACTGCTGGGTGATGTGTTCGCGCGTTGCCGGGTCGATCATCTGGGCGGTGTCTACCACCCGTCCGGTCAACGCCGGGAACGTCAGCGCTGCCTGGGCCACACCCACGCAGGCCAGCATCCATAGCGCCAGGCCTATCCGTAATAAACGCATCGACACCTCAGTGCAGCCTATTTGAACTTCACTTGCGGCGCTTTATCGGCATCGGCACTGGTGGCTTCAAAGGTGGCGCGGATCGGCAGATCGCTGTACATCACGCTGTGCCACAAGCGGCCAGGGAAAGTACGGATCTCGGTGTTGTACGCCTGCACGGCCTGGATGAAATCGCGACGGGCCACGGCGATGCGGTTTTCGGTGCCTTCAAGCTGGGATTGCAGGGCCAGAAAGTTCTGGTTGGCCTTCAGGTCCGGGTAGCGCTCGGACACCACCATCAAGCGGCTGAGGGCACCGCTCAAACCGTCCTGGGCCTGCTGGAACTGCTTGAGTTTTTCCGGGTTATCGAGGGTGCTGGCATCCACCTGGATCGAGGTGGCCTTGGCCCGCGCCTCAATCACGGCGGTCAGGGTGTCTTGCTCATGGGCGGCGTAACCCTTGACCACTTCCACCAGGTTGGGAATCAGGTCGGCGCGGCGTTGGTACTGGTTCTGCACCTGGCCCCAGGCAGCCTTGGCCTGTTCGTCCAGGGTCGGAATGTTATTGATGCCGCAGCCGCTCAATACTGTGCTGATCAATAGCAAAGCCGCGACCTTGAAGCCCCAGCGGTAATGTTGTGCTGCTTGCATGGTGTTTCTCCTGCCCAAACTTTATGGAATGTGACGACTAACCCTATAAACCGCGCGCTTGGGGCATAATCCGCCACCACTGGATTGCATCGAGCCAATCAGCTACAAAGATGCCCAGCGCGAAAAAGAGTTCAGAGTGTGCTGCATTTATCTGAACAACACCCGAACAACAATAGACGCTCCCCACATTTTGGCCGATCAGCCTAATCGCTGTGCAGTGAGCCGAAAAAGGATATTCATGAAGAAGCTGTGTTTGCTCGGCCTTGTTGCCACTCTGGCCACCCACCCCGTCTGGGCAGAAACAAAGCCTGCTGCGCTTAAAGACAAGGACGCCTTCGTCAGCGACCTGCTCAAGCAGATGACCCTTGATGAAAAGATCGGCCAATTGCGCCTGATCAGCATCGGCCCGGAAATGCCCCGTGAGCTGATCCGCAAGGAAATCGCCGCCGGCCGCATCGGTGGCACCTTCAACTCCATCACCCGCCCGGAAAACCGTCCGATGCAGGACGCGGCCATGCGCAGCCGGTTGAAGATCCCGATGTTCTTCGCCTATGACGTGATCCACGGCCACCGCACGATCTTCCCGATCAGCCTGGCCCTGGCCTCCAGCTGGGACATGGACGCCATCGGCCGCTCCGGGCGCATCGCCGCCCAGGAAGCCGCCGCCGACAGCCTCGACATCACCTTTGCGCCGATGGTCGACATCTCCCGCGACCCTCGCTGGGGTCGCACTTCCGAAGGTTTCGGTGAAGACACCTATCTGGTCTCGCGGATTGCCGAAGTGATGGTCAAGGCCTTCCAGGGCACCAGCCCCGCGAATGCCGACAGCCTCATGGCCAGCGTCAAGCACTTCGCCCTCTACGGCGCAGTGGAAGGCGGGCGTGACTACAACGTCGTCGACATGAGCCCGGTCAAGATGTACCAGGACTACCTGCCGCCGTACCACGCGGCGATCAAGGCCGGTTCCGGCGGTGTGATGGTGGCGCTGAACTCGATCAACGGCGTACCTGCCACCGCCAACACCTGGCTGATGAACGACCTGCTGCGCAGGGACTGGGGCTTCAAGGGCCTGACCGTGAGCGACCACGGGGCGATCTTCGAGCTGATCAAGCACGGCGTGGCCAAGGACGGGCGTGAAGCCGCCAAGTTGGCAATCAAGGCCGGTATCGACATGAGCATGAACGACTCGCTGTACGGCAAGGAACTGCCGGGGTTGCTCAAATCCGGCGAGATCGAACAGAGCGACATCGACAACGCCGTGCGTGAAGTGCTCGGCGCCAAGTACGACATGGGCCTGTTCAAGGACCCGTACCTGCGCATCGGCAAGGCCGAGGACGACCCGGCCGACACCTACGCCGACAGCCGCCTGCACCGTGCCGAGGCCCGTGATGTGGCGCGCCGCAGCCTGGTGTTGCTGAAAAACCAGAACAACACCCTGCCGCTGAAAAAATCCGCGACCATCGCACTCGTGGGCCCGCTGGCCAAGGCCCCGATCGACATGATGGGCAGTTGGGCGGCTGCCGGTAAGCCTGCGCAATCGGTGACCCTGCTCGACGGGTTGAATGCGGTGATCGGCGAGAAAGGCAAAATCATCTACGCCCGTGGCGCCAACATCACCAACGACAAGGCCGTGGTCGACTACCTCAACTTCCTCAACTTCGATGCCCCGGAAGTGGTGGATGACAAGCGCGCGCCGCAGGTGATGATCGACGAAGCGGTCAAGGCCGCCAAAGATGCCGACGTGGTGGTCGCCGCCGTGGGTGAATCCCGTGGCATGTCCCACGAATCTTCCAGCCGCACCGACCTGAACATCCCGCAAAGCCAGCGCGACCTGATCAAGGCCCTCAAGGCCACCGGCAAGCCGCTGGTATTGGTGCTGATGAACGGCCGTCCGCTGTCGATCCTGGAAGAGAACCAGCAGGCCGACGCCATCCTGGAAACCTGGTTCGCCGGTACCGAAGGCGGCAACGCCATTGCCGACGTGCTGTTCGGTGACTACAACCCGTCGGGCAAACTGCCGATCACCTTCCCACGCTCCGTGGGGCAGATTCCGACCTACTACAACCACCTGACCATCGGCCGGCCATTCACCCCGGGCAAGCCGGGCAACTACACCTCACAGTACTTCGATGACACCACCGGGCCGCTGTTCCCGTTTGGCTATGGCCTGAGCTACACCACGTTCAGCCTCTCGGACATGGCGCTGTCGTCCACCACCCTGAACAAGACCGGCAAGCTCGACGCCAGCGTCACGGTGCAGAACACCGGCAAGGTCGACGGCGAAACCGTGGTGCAACTGTATATCCAGGACGTGGCGGGTTCGATGATCCGTCCGATCAAGGAACTGAAGAACTTCCAGAAAGTCATGCTCAAGGCTGGCGAAGAGCGCACCTTGCACTTCACCATCACCGAGGAAGACTTGAAGTTCTACAACACCCAGCTCAAGTTTGCGGCCGAACCGGGTGAGTTCAATGTGCAGATCGGCCTGGACTCCCAGGACGTACAGCAGCAGACCTTCGAACTGCTCTAACGCCTGACGCGGTCAAAAAATGTGGGAGGGGCAAGCCCCCTCCCGCATTTGATCTCAGTGTTCTTGCTAGCCGCGTCGATCCAGCAGGTTCACCACCAACCGATCAATCCAACCCCACACTCGCTGCTTCACCCGCCGCCACAATGGCCGCGCCTTCCACGCTTCCAGGCTGACCACCTGGCTCTGAGCAAAATCCGCAGTAAAACTCGCCGCCACCGCCTGCGTCAGTTCAGGGTCCAACGCTTCGAGGTTGGCTTCCAGGTTGAAACGCAGATTCCAGTGATCGAAATTGCACGAGCCGATGCTCACCCAGTCGTCCACCAGCACCATCTTCAGATGCAAAAAGCACGGCTGGTACTCAAATATCTGCACGCCCGAGCGCAGCAGACGCGGGTAATAACGATGCCCTGCGTAACGTACGGACGGGTGATCGGTGCGCGGGCCGGTGAGCAGCAAACGCACATCCACCCCACGCCCTGCTGCCCGACGCAACGCGCGGCGTACGCCCCAAGTGGGCAGGAAGTACGGCGTGGCGAACCAGATACGTTGCTGGCTGCTGTTCAGCGCGCGGATCAGCGATTGCAAGATGTCGCGGTGCTGTCGGGCATCAGCGTAGGCCACTCGGCCCAGGCCTGGCCCCGTCGCCGGCACCTTGGGCAACCGCGGCAGACCGAAATGGGTGGCGGGCTTCCACGCACGGCGCGCGACATTGGCGTGCCATTGCCGCTCGAACAGCGCTTGCCAGTCCAGCACCAGCGGGCCGCTGATCTGCACCATTACTTCATGCCAGTCGGCGGTGTCTTGCCCCGGCGTCCAGAACTCATCGGTGACGCCCGTGCCGCCGACCACGGCAGTTTCCTGGTCGATCAGCAACAGCTTGCGGTGGTCGCGGTACAGGTTGCGCATCCAGCGGCGCCAGCTCAGGCGATTGTAGAAACGCAGCTCCACACCGGCGTCCGTCAGGCGTTTGCGCAGCCCAAGGGTAAAGGCCAGGCTGCCGTAATCATCAAACAGACAACGCACCCGCACGCCGCGCTCGGCCGCGAGCACCAATGCTTGCACCATGGCTTCGGCGCAGGCTCCGGCCTCCACCAGGTACAACTCCAACTCCACTTGCCGCTCGGCCCGGGCAATGCCCACCAGCATCTGCGGAAAAAACTGCGGGCCGTCGATCAACAACTCGAAACGGTTGGCGCTGCGCCACGGGAACACTGCGCCGCTCATGTCAGCGCGCCGTAAAAATCAGCACCGCACCCACCGGTACCGACAAACTGATCGACTTGAGCCCGGCCGCTTTGCGCAACACCGCCACCCCCGGCGCCAGGTCGAAATCCTCGGCATGCAACACCACCGGTTCCAAGGTCACCACCTGGAAACGCCGGTCATCCAGGCGCGTGGCCAACAACTCGGCGCTGTAGGTCTGGGTCTTGCCGTGCAGGGTGACGCTCAGGGGCAAGCGCAGTTCCAGTTGCGCGCCGGGGGCCAGGTCATTGATCGGTTGCAGATTGATCTGTGCGCTGATCAGCGCTTCGGGGAAGGTCTTGATCTCGAACAGCTGATTGCGCATGCGCTCGTCACGCAGCGGAATGCCGCTGTTGACCGACTCCAGTTCCACTTCCAATTGCGCCGCGCCCTTGCTGTCGACCTTGCCGTGCAGCACCAGGAAGCGATGGACTTCAGCGATCTCGGTATTTTTGGTGGTGACGAACGACAGGCGTGAGGATTCGTTGTCCAGATACCAGTCGGCGTGGGCGGGTACGGCGGCAGCGACCAGCAGGGCAAAGGCCAGGGGTTTGATAACAGACGCGTTGAACATTAAGGACTCGTAGGGCGAAAAACCTGCACGAACCTTAAGCGCAATGTCACGAACGGCGCAAATCCAATGTGGGAGCTGGCTTGCGCGGTGTCAGGGATTCAGACGACAGCCCTGCCGCTCCCCCAACCACCGCGCGCTGTGCGTACGCCCCAACCCGCTCGCCGTCACTTCACTGCGCTCCGGGTTGTCGCTGAACGCACTCGTGGGCACGTACTGCTTCACATAACCCCGGCAATAGTCGGCTGGATTGTTCGCCACATAGCGGCACGAGCAATACTCCTTGGCGGTATAGGCCGCGATGATGTCGGGGAAGGCTTGCAGGTTGACGCGCTCGTGCCAAACCCAGCCCGACAGGGCGAGCAACAGCACCAGAAAAAGGCTGGTAAACGGCCGACGACGAATCATGGTTGCACCGCCGCAAGCACGCGTTTGAGCAGTTCGTTGTGGCGGTAACTGCCGTCGCGATCATCGCCATAACGCACGATGACCAGATGTTCGTCGGGCATCACGTACAGCGCCTGGCCCCAATGACCGAGGGCGGCGAAGGTGTCGGTGGGGGCATCGGGCCAGGGTCTTGGAGCGCCTTGGTTGAGCCACCATTGGCCACCGGGGACGGCTTCATCCTGGCCTGCGGCGTATTTGTCGAAGGGTTGGCGGTTGAAAGCGACCCAATCTTTGGGCAGCAATTGTTGATTCCCCCAGCGCCCGTCGCGAGCCATCAGCAGGCCGACTCGCGCCAGGTCACGTGCGGTGAGGTAAGCGTAGGACGAGGCGACAAAGGTTTCATCCGCATCGGTTTCCCAGGTGGCGTTGTGAATGCCCAGCGGCTTGAACAACGCATCCCAGGGGTAACTCATGTACGCCTTGTGACCGAGCATGCCCTTGAGCGCGGCGGACAGGATATTGCTGTCGCCGCTGGAATAACGAAAGGCCTGGCCCGGTGCACTGAAGGATTCGGTGTTGGCGCCGAACTCGGCCATATCGGCGCGACCACGGGTGTAGAGCATCGCAACCACCGAGGACTTCAGCGGCGCGTATTCATAGTCTTCCTGCCAGTCCAGGCCCGAGGCCCAGTGCAGCAGGTCGGCCATGGTCACCTTGGGGTGCTGTTTCATCGGCGGGTAAAAACGCGACACCGGGTCGGTCAATTTGAAGCGGTTGTCGCCGTAGGCTACACCCAAGACGGTGGCCATCAGGCTTTTGCTGATGGACCAGGTCAGGTGCGGCGTGCTGGCCGTGGTCGGCGCGGCGTAGCGTTCATAGACAACCACGCCGTCGCGGATCACCAGCAGCGCATCGGTGCGAATGCCTTGGCGGGTGGTGTCATCACGCGGGGGAAAAGCGTAGGCGTCAAGGGCGTCGACAGCGGGGCCGGCGAGCGGCGTACCCTTGGCCCACTCCTTGTCAGGCCAGGTTTCAGCGCAGGCGGTAACGGTGACGAACAGCAGGGCAACGCACAGCAGGCCTCTGACCATGGACACACACTCAACGGAGCATTCAAGCCCGCGAGCCTAGCCGAGGGCGATGACAGATTTGCTACAGGGAGGCTGTCATCCAAGCGTCACCATAACTTCATGGAGATGACACCGAGCCTACATAGCCTGAGTTTGGACAAACAAGTCGACCGGCCGGAACGTGGCTGGCACTCGGAGATTCGCCATGACTCAGATCGCCCGCATCAGCGACACCGGCAATGAACGCCGTCTGCAAGCCGAACGCCTGGTTGGCGCACAAGCGTTGCAGGAAGCCCAGGCCCTGCGGTTCAACGTGTTCAGCGGCGAGTTCAACGCCAAGCTGAAAGGCGCGGAACATGGCCTGGACATGGATGACTATGATGTTCACTGCAGCCACATCGGCGTGCGGGACTTGAACAGCGGTCGACTCGTCGCCACCACCCGTTTGCTCGATCACCAGGCCGCCAGCACCCTGGGCCGGTTCTACAGCGAAGAAGAATTCAGCCTGCATGGCCTGCTGCATTTACAGGGCCCGATCCTGGAAATCGGCCGCACCTGCGTCGACCCGGCCTACCGCAACGGCGGCACCATCGCCGTGTTGTGGGGCGAGCTGGCCGAAGTGCTCAACCAGGGCGGCTACAGCTACTTGATGGGCTGCGCGAGCATCCCGATGCACGACGGCGGCATCCAGGCCCACGCGATCATGCAGCGCCTGCGCGAACGCTACCTGTGCAATGAACACCTGCGCGCCGAACCGAAAAAACCGCTGCCGGCGCTGGACCTGCCGACCAACGTAATCGCCGAGATGCCACCGCTGCTCAAGGCCTATATGCGCCTGGGTGCGAAGATCTGCGGCGAGCCGTGCTGGGATGAAGATTTCCAGGTGGCCGACGTGTTCATCCTGCTTAAGCGCGATGAGCTATGCCCGCGCTATGCACGCCACTTCAAGGCGGCCATGTGATGAGCCGCCTGCGCGTGTACGGGCGCATTGCCCGCGTACTGGTGGTAGTGGCGCTGGGCTTGAGCATGGCCAGTGTGTTCGGCGTATTCGAACGGTTGGGCGTGGCCAACTCGATGGTGCGCCGCCAGCGCTGGTCGCGGTTCTTCATGGCGCGGCTGACCAACGCCCTGCCCTTTCGCGTGACCGTGCACGGCGAGGTACCGCAAACGCCGATGCTGTGGGTGAGCAACCACGTGTCCTGGACCGATATTCCGTTGCTGGGCGCAGTGGCGCCGATGTCGTTTTTGTCCAAGGCCGAAGTGCGCACCTGGCCGGTGGCCGGCTGGTTGGCGGCAAAGGCCGGTAGCTTGTTTATCCGTCGCGGTTCGGGTGACAGCCAGCTGATCCGCAAGCAGATGACCCGCCATCTGGAACAACAGCACCCGCTGCTGATGTTCCCCGAAGGCACCACCACCGACGGCCGCAGCCTGCGCACCTTCCACGGGCGCTTGCTGGCCAGTGCGATTGACGCGGATGTGTCGCTGCAACCAGTGGCCATCCGTTATCTGCGCGATGGGCAGATCGACCCGCTGGCACCGTTTATTGGCGATGACGATTTGCTCTCGCACCTGATGCGCCTGTTCGGCAATGACCAGGGCGATGTGGAAATCCATGTGCTCAAGCCGATTGCCTGCGCCGGGCAGGAACGTGCGGCGCTGGCGTTCCAGGCGCAGCAGGCGGTGCAGAAGGCGTTGTTTGGGCCGGTGCCGGAGACTGAACAAGTGCATGCTCGACCGGCTTTTGCAGCCTGAGATGTGAACACAGTTCAAATGTGGGAGGGGGCTTGCTCCCGATAGCAGTGGATCAGCCAGCATCAGTGGTGGCTGGCACACCGTAATCGGGAGCAAGCCCCCTCCCACATTTAGCTTTGTGTTGTCAGGTGGTTATGCGCGAAGGCTTGCAGTTCGGGGTAGAAGATCCGGAAGTCTTCACTCAACGGTTCATACAACTCACGCAATTCCTGCATCGCACACCCTAATTCCTGGGGTTGTGTCAGCCGCCGCGAAATCCCGCGCAACACCGGCTCCATCACCGCAAACTCGCGGTACGACCCCAACCAATCATCCGCGGCCATAGACGGCGCAATCTGCGCCAGCCGTCCCGGTAACTGCGGTTCGGCAGCCAGTACGCGGTACACCTGCGAGGTGAAGTGCTCCAGGGGCTGGTCGGCGTACAGCACCCAATCCCGCGCCAGGCAGTGATCGAAGAACACATCGAGGACAATCCCGGCATAGCGCCGGCGAGTCAGGCTGAAGCGCGACAACGCCTCCCCCACCAACGGGTGGCTGTCGGTGAAGCGATCGATCGAGCGATGCAACTGGATCGCCGATTCGATTTGCGGGCTGAACTGGCCCTGCAGGCGGCCTTTGACGAAGTCGCCATAGAGGCTGCCCAGCAGTTGCGCAGGAAGTTGGCCGCCCAGGTGCAGATGTGCGAGATAATTCATGCCGCGCAGTTTAGCACTGCCATCAACGTATCGTTATAACCCGATATACCGATTTAGCCTGATATCAGAGCAAAATCATATTTGTATATCGGGATATAACGATTTAAGGTTCGCCTCATCGCGATATAACGCTTTACGACACCGAGCACCTGCCATGTCCATCGACCTCGACGAAATAATAAAAGCCCTGGCACACCCAGTACGACGAGACATCCTCACCTGGCTGAAAGACCCGAAAGTGCAGTTCCCCGAGCAAGTGCACAACCACGAATATGGCATCTGCGCCGGGCAAATCGACCAGCGCTGCGGCTTGTCCCAGTCGACCGTGTCGGCCCACCTGGCCACTTTGCAACGTGCGGGACTGATCAGCAGCCAGAAGGCCGGGCAGTGGCACTTTTTCAAGCGCGATGAGGAAGTGATCCAAGCCTTCCTCGCGGCGCTTACCACTGAACTCAGCGCTGAAATCAGCGCGCCGTTGTAACAAGGAAACGATAATGCCCCTCTCGCTACTCATACTGGCCCTGAGCGCCTTCGCCATCGGCACCACCGAGTTCGTGATCATGGGTTTGTTGCCCGATGTGGCGGCAGACCTCGGCGTGTCGATTCCCGGCGCCGGCTGGCTGGTCACCGGCTATGCCCTGGGCGTGGCCATCGGTGCACCGTTCATGGCACTGGCCACCGCCAAGCTGCCACGCAAGGCGGCCCTGGTAGCGTTGATGGGTATCTTCATTATCGGCAACCTGCTCTGCGCCCTGGCCAGTGACTACAACGTGCTGATGTTTGCCCGTGTGATCACCGCGCTGTGCCACGGTGCGTTCTTCGGCATCGGTTCGGTGGTCGCCGCCAACCTGGTGCCGGCCAACAAGCGCGCTTCAGCCGTGGCCCTGATGTTCACCGGTTTGACCCTGGCCAACGTGCTCGGTGTGCCGCTGGGCACCGCGCTGGGCCAGGAAGCCGGCTGGCGCTCGACCTTCTGGGCGGTGACGGTGATTGGTGTGGTAGCGCTGATCGGCCTGATCCGCTTCCTGCCGGCCAAGCGTGACGAAGAAAAACTCGACATGCGCGCCGAGCTGGCCGCCCTCAAGGGTGCCGGTATCTGGTTGTCGCTGAGCATGACCGCGCTGTTCGCCGCGTCCATGTTCACCCTCTTCACTTATGTTGCGCCGCTGCTCGGCGATGTCACCGGCGTCTCGCCCAAAGGCGTGACCTGGACCCTGCTGCTGATCGGCCTGGGCCTCACCGTGGGCAACATCATCGGCGGCAAGCTGGCGGACAAACGCCTGGCGACCACCCTTATCGGCGTGTTTATCAGCATGGCGGTGGTGTCCACCGCGCTGACCTGGACCAGCGTCGCCGTGATCCCGACCGAAATCACCCTGTTCCTGTGGGCCACCGCTTCGTTTGCCGCCGTACCGGCGCTGCAGATCAACGTGGTGACCTTCGGCAAGGCTGCACCGAACCTGGTGTCCACCCTGAATATCGGCGCCTTCAACATCGGCAACGCCCTCGGCGCCTGGGTGGGCGGCAGCGTGATTGCCCACGGTTTCGGCCTGACCAACGTGCCTCTGGCGGCAGCCGCCCTGGCGATCCTGGCGCTGCTGGTGACCCTGATTACTTTCCGTCAGGGCGGCGATGCCGACCTGGCCCCTGCGACCAACTGATCAACTTCAAAGAGAAGGGTGTTTTCCCATGACGACTATTTTCGATCCGATCAAACTGGGCGACCTGGAATTGTCGAACCGCATCATCATGGCGCCGCTGACCCGCTGCCGCGCCGATGCCGGCCGCGTACCCAACGCGCTGATGGCCGAGTACTACGTGCAACGTGCTTCCGCCGGGCTGATCCTCAGCGAAGCCACCTCGGTGACACCGCTGGGCGTGGGCTACCCGGACACGCCGGGCATCTGGTCCAATGACCAGGTGCGCGGCTGGGCCAACGTCACCAAGGCCATTCACGGCGCGGGGGGCAAGATCTTCCTGCAACTGTGGCATGTAGGGCGGATCTCCCATGAGTCCTACCTGAACGGCGAAACCCCGGTGGCGCCGAGCGCGATCCAACCCAAGGGCCACGTCAGCCTGGTGCGCCCATTGGCCGACTACCCGACGCCGCGCGCCCTGGAAACCGCTGAAATCGCCGACATCGTCGACGCTTACCGCACCGGTGCCGAGAATGCCAAGGCCGCCGGCTTTGATGGCGTGGAGATCCACGGCGCCAACGGCTACCTGCTCGACCAGTTCCTGCAAAGCAGCACCAATAAGCGCACCGACAACTATGGGGGTTCCCTGGAAAACCGTGCACGCCTGCTGTTGGAAGTGACCGATGCGGCCATCGAAGTCTGGGGCCCTGGCCGTGTGGGTGTGCATTTGGCACCGCGCGCCGACTCCCACGACATGGGCGACGACAACCTGGCCGAAACTTTCACCTACGTCGCCAGCGAACTGGGCAAGCGTGGCATAGCGTTCATTTGCTCCCGTGAAAAGGAAGGGGCGGACAGCCTCGGCCCCCAATTGAAAAAAGCCTTCGGCGGCGTGTACATCGCCAACGAACGCTTCACTAAGGACAGTGCCAATGCGTGGCTGGCGGCTGGCAAGGCGGATGCGGTGGCCTTCGGCGTACCGTTCATTGCCAACCCGGACCTGCCGGCGCGCCTGAAGACCGATGCGCCGCTGAACGAAGCACACCCGGAAACCTTCTACGGCAAGGGCCCAGTGGGTTACATCGACTACCCGACCCTGCCGCTGTAATCGGCCGAAACCTGAAACCAAATGTGGGAGAGGGCTTGCCCCCAATAGCGGTGCGTCAGTCACAGTATGTGTTGACTGAACCACTGCCATCGGGGCTAGCCCCCTCCCACATTGTTGGCTGCGTGCAGGTTCTGGCTACATTGCTTCACAGAACCGCAACAAAATCCCTACAAAATACTTAGGCGGCTACCTATCAACCGCCCGCCAGCCCGTATATAAAGTCACCCCACCAATCAGGCAGAAGGACGATTGACTGTCCTTGGGCTTTACTGTTGACACACACTGATGCAATTACGCATTTTGTCTTAATTGCGCAGGCTGGGGCTCCAGCGCAGCATGTCCAGCCCTGCATCCACCCAGCGTTCGGCTTCCTGATGTAACTGGAAGCTGTCGGGTACCAACAGCCACTGGCCAATCAGGCCGTTGATGTAGGCATGGATGCACACCGCGCCACGGGTAGTGTCGAGATTTTCCGGAAGTTGCCCGCGATGGACTGCGTTACGCAGTGTCAGGCCGATACGCAGGTTGCATTCCAGGCTGTGGGTCTGGCGCTGCCGGCGCATGTCGCACATTTCATCGGTGAATTCGCACTTATGGAACAGGATCTCATTGATGCGCCGGGTTTTCGGGTCCAGGGCCACTTGATGGAACAGATGAATCAGCAGCTTGCGCATACAGCCCAGCGGGTCGATTTCGTCCTCGCTTTCGCTGGCCCTGGCCAACTCGTCCAATGGCTCATGCAAGGTGTCGAGCAACGCCTGCAACAGATCGGATTTATTGCTGAAGTGCCAGTAAATGGCGCCCCGCGTCACACCGGCCAACGCGGCGATGTCCGCCAGCGTAGTCCGCGCAACGCCGCGCTCATAGAAGGCTTGCTCGGCAGCATCGAGAATCTGGCTGCGCGTTTCCTGAGCTTCCTCTTTGGTGCGACGAACCATGGCAGTAAAACCTCAATCAGGGCAACAGGGACTGACGTTAACGCAGAGTTAACAAGCGCTAACGATCATCTGAATAATTGTGGGACGGCACCGTCATGGGCGCCGAACGTACTAAAATCGAGGCTTTTGACGATGCTTTGTAAGCATTGCGCAAAACCTGTCAAGAGTTTACAAACAACCATGAACGTAAGTATATTGCGTAGCAAGCTACTTATCCACTCACGGCTTGTTTTTTACCCTTCCACCCTTCTTGTGCGCACCCTGCGCGCCTGACCCGAGGATCTTCATGCAACTTAAGCCAGCTGTTACCGCTCTGGTCACTGCCGTCGCCCTGGCATCGCTGCTCAGCGGATGTAAAAAGGAAGAAGCGGCTCCGCCCGCTCAAGCCCCTCAGGTCGGCGTGGTCACCATTCAACCGCAAGCCTATACCCTGACGTCCGAGCTGCCAGGCCGCACCACCGCCTACCGCATCGCGGAAGTTCGCCCACAGGTCAACGGCATCATTCTCAAGCGCCTGTTCAAGGAAGGCGCGGATGTGAAGGAAGGCCAGCAGCTCTATCAGATCGACCCGTCGGTCTATGACGCCACGCTGAAAAGCGCACAAGCCAGCCTGACCCAGACCAAGTCCATCTCCGACCGCTACAAGCAGTTGGTCGATGAGCAAGCCGTCAGCCGCCAGGAATACGACACCGCCGTGGCCAACCGCATGACTGCGGAAGCAAACGTTCAAACCGCCCAGATCAACGTGCGCTACACCAAAGTGTTCGCGCCGATCTCCGGGCGTATCGGCCGTTCTTCGGTGACCGAAGGCGCGCTGGTCAGCAATGGCCAGGCCGATGCCATGGCCGTGATCCAGCAACTGGACCCGATCTACGTCGACGTCACGCAGTCTTCGGCTGAAATGCTGAAACTGCGCCGCGACCTGGAAAGCGGCCAACTGGAAAAAGCCGGCGCCAATGCCGCCAAGGTCAAGCTGACCCTGGAAGACGGCAGCGACTACGGCCACGACGGCAAGCTGGAATTCTCCGAAGTCTCGGTCGACCAGACCACCGGCTCCGTGACCCTGCGCGCCGTGTTCCCCAACCCTGACCACACCCTGCTGCCGGGCATGTTCGTACACGCCCAGCTGCAAGCCGGCGTGAACAGCAAGGCCATCCTCGCACCACAGCAAGGCGTGACCCGCGACCTCAAGGGCATCCCGACGGCACTGGTGGTCAACGCCGACAACAAGGTCGAGCAGCGTGTACTGGTGGCCAACCGCACCGCCGGCGCCTACTGGCTGGTTGAAAAAGGCCTGAACGCCGGTGACCGCGTGATCACCGAAGGCTTGCAATACGTCAAGCCGGGTGTGGAGGTCAAGGTCAAGGAGGCTGACAACGCCAAGCCCGCCGGTTCCGCCGCTGCTCCTGCTGCCGCGCCTGGCCAGGGGGAGTAATCCATGTCGAAATTTTTTATCGACCGTCCCATTTTCGCCTGGGTAATTGCCCTGGTGATCATGCTGGTCGGGGCACTGTCGATCCTGAAGTTGCCCATCAACCAATACCCGGCCATCGCGCCAACCGCCATCGACATCCAGGTGACCTACCCAGGCGCGTCTGCACAAACCGTGCAGGACACCGTGGTGCAGGTCATCGAGCAACAGCTCAACGGTATCGACAACCTGCGTTATGTGGCCTCGGACAGTAACTCCGACGGCAGCATGACCATCACCGCGACGTTCAACCAAGGTACCAACCCGGACATCGCCCAGGTTCAGGTGCAGAACAAGCTCAACCTGGCGACCCCACTGCTGCCGCAAGAAGTGCAGCAGCAGGGTATCCGCGTAACCAAGTCGGTGAAGAACTTCCTGATGGTAATCGGTCTGGTGTCGGAAGACGGCAGCATGACCAAGGATGACCTGTCCAACTACATCGTTTCCAACATCCAGGACCCGATTTCCCGGACTGCGGGTGTGGGTGACTTCCAGGTATTCGGTTCGCAGTACGCCATGCGTATCTGGCTGGACCCGGCCAAGCTGAACAACTTCCAGCTCACGCCGGTCGATGTCAGCACCGCCATCTCTGCGCAGAACGTCCAGGTGGCCACCGGTCAACTGGGCGGCCTGCCTGCCCTGCCCGGCAACCAGCTGAACGCGACCATCATCGGCAAGACCCGCCTGCAAACGGCGGAGCAGTTCGGCAATATCCTGATGAAGGTCAATGCCGACGGCTCCCAGGTTCGCCTGCATGACGTTGCCCGCATCGAACTCGGCGGCCAGAACTACAGCATCAGTGCGCAGTTCAACGGCAACCCGGCTTCCGGTATGGCGATCAAGCTCGCATCGGGCGCCAACGCCCTGGACACCGCCAAGGCCATTCGTGCCACCGTGGCGTCCCTGGAACCGTTCTTCCCGCCTGGCATGAAGGCGGTGGTGCCATATGACACCACCCCGGTCGTGACCGAATCGATTTCCGGTGTGGTACACACCCTGGTCGAAGCGATCGTGCTGGTGTTCCTGGTGATGTTCCTGTTCCTGCAGAACTTCCGTGCCACCATCATCACCACCATGACCGTACCGGTGGTATTGCTGGGTACCTTCGGGATCCTCGCGGCATTTGGTTTCACCATCAATACCCTGACCATGTTCGGCATGATCCTGGCCATCGGCTTGCTGGTGGACGACGCCATCGTCGTGGTGGAGAACGTCGAGCGGGTAATGGCCGAGGAACACCTGTCGCCGAAAGAAGCGACGGTCAAGTCCATGGGCCAGATCCAGGGCGCCCTGGTGGGTATTGCCCTGGTGCTGTCGGCGGTACTGTTGCCGATGGCGTTCTTCGGCGGCTCCACCGGTGTGATCTACAAACAGTTCTCCATCACCATCGTTTCGGCCATGGCGTTGTCGGTACTGGTTGCGCTGATCTTCACCCCGGCCCTGTGCGCCACCATGCTCAAGCCGATCGATCCGGAGAAGCACGGCCAACCCAAGCGCGGTTTCTTCGGCTGGTTCAACCGCACCTTCGACCGTGGCGTCCTCAGCTACGAGCGCGGCGTGGGTAACATGATCAAGCACAAGATCCCGGCGTTCCTGGTGTACGCGCTGATCATCGCCGGCATGATCTGGCTGTTCATGCGCATCCCGGCTGCGTTCCTGCCCGATGAAGACCAGGGTGTGATCTTTGCCCAGGTGCAGACCCCGGTAGGTTCGTCGGCTGAACGTACGCAAAAAGTCATCGACGATATGCGCGCCTACCTGCTCAATGACAAGGAAGGCGAGCCAGGCGAAGGCAAAGGCGTGAAATCGGTGTTTACCGTAAACGGCTTCAACTTCGCCGGTCGTGGCCAGAGTTCGGGCCTGGCCTTCGTGATGCTCAAGCCGTGGGACGAGCGTGATGCTTCCACCTCGGTATTCGAGATTGCCAAGCGTGCCCAGGGTTACTTCATGCAGACCTTCCAGGACGCCATGGTGTTTGCCATTGTGCCGCCGTCTGTACTGGAACTCGGTAACGCCACCGGTTTCGACGTGTTCCTGCAAGACCAGGGCGGTGTCGGCCATGAAAAACTGATGGCTGCGCGTAACCAGTTCCTGGGCATGGCTGCCCAGAGCAAGATCCTGGCCGGTGTGCGCCCCAACGGCGTAAACGATGAGCCGCAATACGAGCTCACCGTGGATGACGAGAAGGCCAGCGCCCAAGGCATCACGCTGTCGAACATCAACCAGACCCTGGCGATTGCCTTGGGTGGCAGCTACGTCAACGACTTCATCGACCGTGGTCGAGTGAAGAAGGTGTACGTGCAGGGTGAAGCCGCCAGCCGGATGTCCCCGGAAGACCTGAACAAATGGTACGTGCGCAGCGACTCCGGGAAGATGGTGCCGTTGTCGGCCATCGCCTCGGGCAAGTGGATCTACGGCTCGCCGAAGCTCTCGCGTTATAACGGTGTAGCGGCGATGGAAATCCTCGGTACCCCGGCACCCGGCTACAGTACCGGTGACGCCATGGCCGAAGTTGAACGCATCGCCAAGCAATTGCCGGCGGGCGTGGGCTATGCCTGGACGGGCCTGTCGTATGAAGAACGTCTGTCCGGCTCCCAGGCGCCGGCGCTGTATGCGCTGTCGCTGCTGGTGGTGTTCCTGTGCCTCGCGGCGCTGTACGAAAGCTGGTCGATCCCGATCGCAGTAATCCTGGTGGTTCCACTGGGCGTGGTGGGTGCGTTGATCGCCACCAGCATGCGCGGCTTGTCCAACGACGTGTTCTTCCAGGTGGGCTTGTTGGTAACGGTGGGCCTGGCGGCGAAGAACGCCATTCTGATCGTCGAGTTCGCCAAGGAGCTCCACGAGCAAGGCAAAGGCATCGTCGAAGCCGCCATCGAGGCTTCCCGGATGCGTCTGCGGCCGATCATCATGACCTCCATGGCGTTCGTCCTCGGCGTATTGCCGCTGGCGATCTCCTCGGGCGCCGGCTCAGGCAGCCAGCACGCGATCGGTACCGGCGTAATTGGCGGTATGATCACGGCCACGGTATTGGCGATCTTCTGGGTGCCACTGTTCTTCGCAACTGTGTCCGCCATGGGCGAACGTAAAAAGACTGAACCTAAGCACACTTCTAAAGAGGCTGGCCAATGAGCAAGTCGCTACTTTCCTTAGCCGTCACGGCATTCGTGCTCAGTGGCTGCTCGCTGATCCCTGACTACCAGCGCCCTGAAGCGCCGGTGGCAGCTCAGTTCCCACAGGGGCCGGCGTATTCGTCGGCCCAGGCGCCGGGCCAGGCCGCCGCCGAGCAGGGCTGGAAGCAGTTTTTCCATGACCCTGCCCTGCAACAGCTGATCCAGACCGCGCTGGTGAACAACCGTGACCTGCGTGTCGCGGCCCTGAACATCGACGCCTATGCGGCGCAGTACCAGATCCAGCGTGCCGACCTGTTCCCGGCCGTATCGGCCACGGGCAGCGGAAGCCGTTCGCGCACCCCGGCCAAGCTGTCGCAGACCGGCGAATCGACCATCACCAGCCAGTACTCGGCCGGCCTCGGGATCAGTTCTTATGAGCTGGACCTGTTCGGTCGTGTGCGCAGCCTGAGTGAAGAAGCCCTGCAAAAGTACTTCGCCACTGAAGAAGCGCGGCGCAGCACCCAGATCAGCCTGGTGGCCAGTGTGGCGAATGCCTACCTGACCTGGCAGGCCGACAAGGAACTGCTCAAGCTGACCCAGGACACCCTGGGTGCGTACGAGCAGAGCTTCAAGCTGACCTCGCGCAGCAACGAAGTCGGCGTGGCCTCGGCCCTCGACCTCAGCCAGGCGCGCACCTCGGTGGAAAACGCCCGCGTAGCACTGGCGCGCTATACCCGCCAGGTGGCCCAGGACGAAAACAGCCTGACCCTGCTGCTGGGCACCGGCCTGCCAGCGAATATCGCCAGCAAGCCGCTGTCGGATGACCTGCTCAGCGACGTCCCGGCCGGCTTGCCCTCGGACCTCCTGCAACGTCGTCCCGACATCGTGCAGGCCGAGTACAACCTCAAGGCCGCCAACGCCAACATCGGTGCGGCCCGTGCAGCGTTCTTCCCGAGCATCAGCCTGACCGCCAGCGCCGGCACCGCCAGCCCTACCCTGGGCGGCCTGTTTAAAGGCGGTTCGGGCACCTGGTCGTTCGCCCCGCAGATCAACATCCCGATCTTCAACGCCGGCAGCCTGCGCGCCAGCCTGGACTACTCGAAGATCCAGAAAGAGATCAACGTGGCGAACTACGAGAAGGCGATCCAGACCGGCTTCCAGGAAGTCTCCGACGGCCTCGCCGCGCGTGAGACCTACAAGCAGCAGCTGGAAGCCCAGCGTGGCTTCGTCGCGGCCAACCAGGATTACTACCGCCTGGCCGAGCGTCGCTACCGCATCGGTGTCGACAGCAACCTGACCTTCCTCGACGCCCAGCGCCAACTGTTCAGTGCCCAGCAATCGCTGATCACCGACCGCCTGGCGCAGCTGACCAGCGAGGTCAACCTGTACAAGGCCCTCGGCGGTGGCTGGAACGAGCAGACCGCGAAGAACGAACCGCTGAAAGAAGAAGCACCGGCGTTGAAGTTGTTCTGATAGCGCCGTTGTAATCAAAACCGCTTCCTTTACTGGAAGCGGTTTTTTTATGCCAGGTCATCGGTGCTTTGCGATAGCCAGAATGTTTTTGTGACAGCGGGCTTGGTTTGGGGCTGCTTCGCAGCCCAACGCGGGGCAAGCCCGCTCGCCACAAAACTCTCCCGCCTTGCTTTGCGCTCAACCTTTCAGGGTAAAATCTGTCACAGATTCTTACAGACCACAGAGGGAGCTTGTCGTAATGATCGTAGGAATCGACTTGGGGACCACAAACAGTCTCGCAGCCGTCTGGCGCGGTGATGCCGCCGAAATGGTGCCCAATGCCCTGGGCCAGTTGCTGACCCCCAGCGTGGTCGGGCTGGATGACCAAGGCCGTGTCCTGGTAGGCCAGGCCGCCAAAGAGCGCCTGCACACCCACCCGCACCTGACCACCTCGCTGTTCAAGCGCTACATGGGCAGCGCCACCGAAGTGCGCCTGGGCGACCGCTCGTTCCGCCCCGAAGAACTCTCGGCGTTGGTGCTCAAAAGCCTCAAGGAGGACATCGAGCGTACCTACGGCCAAACCGTCACCGACGCAGTGATCAGCGTGCCCGCCTACTTCAGCGACGGCCAACGCAAGGCCACGCGCATCGCCGGTGAACTGGCGGGGCTCACCGTTGAGAAACTGATCAACGAACCGACCGCAGCGGCCCTGGCCTACGGCCTGCATCAGCGTGATAAAGAAACCTCGTTCCTGGTCTTCGACCTCGGCGGTGGCACCTTTGACGTGTCGATCATCGAGTTGTTCGACGGCGTGATGGAGGTCCGCGCCAGCGCCGGCGACAACTTCCTCGGTGGCGAAGACTTCGACACCCTGTTGCTCGAACACTTTGTCGACAGCCAACGTAACGCCACAGGTTTCCCGCCCACCCGCACTGTGCTGCAAGCCCTGCGCCGCGAAGCCGAGCGCGTGCGCAAAGCCCTGGGCCAGGATGACAGTGCTGAGTTCGCCCTGCGTGTCGACGGCCAGCAATGGGTTAAAACCGTCACCCAACAGGAGTTGGCCAAGCTCTACACCCCGCTGCTGGAGCGCTTGCGCGCGCCGATCGAACGCGCCCTGCGCGATGCGCGGATTCGGGTCGGCGACCTGGATGAAATCCTATTGGTGGGCGGCACCACGCGCATGCCGCTGGTACGCAAACTCGCCGCCGGCCTGTTCGGGCGCTTCCCCTCCATCAGCCTCGATCCCGACCAGGTGGTCGCCCACGGCGCGGCGATCCAGGCCGCGCTCAAGGCGCGCTCCGCCGCCCTCGAAGAAGTGGTGCTGACCGACGTCTGCCCCTACACCCTGGGCATCGAAACCTCGAACCAGTACGGCGGCCATATCGAAAGCGGCCATTACCTGCCGTTGATCGAACGCAACAGCAGCGTGCCGGTGAGCCGGGTCAAAAGTGTGGTCACCCTGCACGACGACCAGACCCGCGTGCTGCTGAAGATCTACCAAGGCGAAAGCCGCCTGGTCAAAGACAACATTGAGCTGGGCCAACTGGATATTCCCGTGCCCAAGCGCAAGGCCGGTGAAGTGTCCCTGGACGTGCGTTTCACCTACGACAACAACGGCCTGCTGGAAGCCCAGGTGAATATCCCGCTGACCGGCGAGCAGCATTCGCTGGTGATCGAGAACAACCCCGGCGTGCTCAACCCGCAGGAGATCCAGCAACGCCTGCAAGCCCTGGCGCAATTGAAGGTCCACCCACGCGACCAGCAGGTCAACACCGTGCTCGTCGCCCGCCTCGAACGGCTCTACCAGGAAAACCTCGGCGAGCTGCGCGAACAGCTCGGCCATTGGGCGGCGCAGTTCCAGCAGGTACTCGACACCCAGGACGAACGCCGCATCCGCGAAGCGCGCAGCGAACTGACCCGTCAACTTGAGCAACTCGACAACGGGTTCTGGCGCTGAGGGAACACCGATGGATTGCTGGACCGTACTGCAACTGCCGGATGACGCCGACGAGCGCAGCATCAAGCGCAGCTATGCGCGGCTGCTGAAAAGCTGCCGCCCGGACGACGATGCCCAAGGCTTCCAGCGCCTGCGCGAAGCCTATGAACACGCGCTGAGTGAAGCACGCTGGCGGGCTGATAACGAAGAGGCAGAACGCATCCAGGCGCCCGTGGCCGACGCGGTCTACGGAAACCTGAATGACCTGGCCGAACTGATGAACATCAGCCCCGTCAGCCCTGCGCCCTTCGAAGCCCACACACCCGACCCGGCCCAGGCTCTGCTCGACGGCCTCAACGCGCGTAACCTCGATGAACGCTGGGCCCAGGCTCGGCAACAGGGCTGCACCGATGCGTTCCAGGCCGGCCTGTTGCGCCATTGTTTCGAAGCACCGGGCGAACGCAGCGCCATCGCCGGTTGGGCCGCGCAACACCTGGAATGGCTGACCCCCTGGCAGCAGGTGGCGATGACGTCCTGGCAATACGAAGCGCTGACCGGCGAACTGCTGCAAGACTACCGCCGCACCCTGCAGGAACTCCTGGAGCAAAAGGCCGAGCGCGAGTTCATCACCCAGCTCACGCAGTACAACGACCAACCCTGGCTGCGGGTGTTCGACCTGCAACAGCAGTGGCAACGTATCGTCCTACACCTGCTGCATGACACCCAATGGAGCGTGCCGCTGTTCGAGCGCGTGTGCCAGGCCTTCGGCTGGGACGACCAGAAAGGCGTCTACCCGGAACCGGCGTGGATGTGGCGCGAATTGGTGTCGCGTTGCGAGCAGGAAAGCTTCTACGCCAGCTTACAAGACAAGGCCCAGGATACGACATGGAAATCCGCCGACGCCATGGCGGCGCGCCTGCTGCTCACGCCAATGTCAGCGACACAACAAAAACAGATGACGGAGCGCTTCGACAGTAACGCCTGGAATGCCTGTCAGCATCTGGCCGAAATCCTGACCTGGCGCTACCCGCAGTTGGTTGAGCGGCTCCCCCAGGCCAATGTGTTTTTTTGGCGAGAGCTCCTCCCCAGGCCGGTATCCCATCACAGTTGGATACGGGTATGGGGCGGCCTGGCGTTGGCAGCCGCCTTGGCCGTTTCCCCCCATACAAAAATGGATAGGCTCAGCGATGCCGTCATTGTCGTGATACTGACCTTTGTGCCTGCCATTATCGGCATCCGTGGCACTCAATTGTGGGCGGTCCTGACATCACAGCTGATCGTCCAGGACCTGTGGCTCAGCAAGCGCTTGCTGCCGTCACGGTTCAACCCCCATCAACACTGGCTGGTGCTGCGCCACGGCATTCCTCAAGTGGGCATGCTGCTGATGTTCGGCTTGTTGCTGGGCGTAATAGGCATGCTGACGTACTTGGGGATGATCGGCATCCATCTGTTCCACAGCAGGCGTATCGGCAAAGTGAATGAGCATGTCGAGCACTTTTACCCTTGGGTCAGCGGCTTGCATTGGGCGCACTGGAGTCCGCTGCAGGTGGCTTTCCTGGCCGTGATGGCAGCGGTCACCCTACTCTGCCAGAGGTACTTGCCAGAGATCCCGTGGACGAGCCTGCTCTACTTCCTCTGAGCCATTGAACCGGCGCCTCCTTGACAAAGGGAGGCCCGGTAACTTGCGTTCGATCATCGCCCACAACCCGCCCACCCCCGATTGAACCGCCCCCGCACCGCCCCGCACCATGGCCGCCACCTGCATAAACCCAATAACAACAGGCCTACCACCATGAGCACTTTTCACCCGCGCCGGCTCCTGCTGGCCACCACTATCGCCAGTCTTGCCATGCCCGTCGTCGCCGAAGAACACGGTTTTCTGGAGGACGCCAGCGCCAACCTCAACCTGCGTAATTTCTTCTTCAACCGCAATTTCACCAACCCGACCAAGACCCAGGGCGGCGCACAGGAGTGGACGCAGAGTTTCATCCTCGATGCCAAGTCCGGCTTTACCCAGGGCACCGTCGGTTTCGGGGTGGATGTGCTGGGGTTGTACTCGTTGAAGCTCGATGGCGGGCGCGGTACCGGTGGCACCCAGCTGTTGCCGCTGGACCACGATGGCCGCCCTGCGGATGAATTCGGGCGTCTCGGCGTGGCGTTCAAGGCGCGTATTTCCAAGACCGAAGTAAAGGTCGGCGAATGGATGCCGGTGTTGCCGATCCTGCGTGCGGACGATGGCCGCTCCCTGCCGCAAACCCTGCGCGGCGGGCAGATCACGTCGAAGGAAATCGACGGTCTGACCCTGTACGGCGGCCAGTTCCGCGCCAACAGCCCGCGAGACGACAGCAGCATGTCGGACATGTCGATGGTCGGCAAAACCGCGTTCACCTCGGACCGCTTCAACTTCCAGGGCGGCGAGTACGCCTTCAACGACAAACGCACGCAGATCGGTCTGTGGAACGCCCAGCTCAAGGACATCTACAGCCAACAGTTCGTCAACCTGATCCACAGCCAGCCCGTGGGCGACTGGACCCTCGGCGCCAACCTCGGGTTCTTCTACGGCAAGGACGACGGCAGCGCCCGCGCCGGCGACCTGGACAACAAGACCTGGTCCGGCCTGTTCTCGGCCAAGTATGGCGGCAACACCTTCTACGTCGGCCTGCAAAAACTCACCGGCAACAGCGCGTGGATGCGCGTCAACGGCACCAGCGGCGGCACCCTCGCCAACGACAGCTACAACTCGAGTTACGACAACGCCGAGGAAAAATCCTGGCAAGTACGCCACGACTACAACTTCGCCGCCCTCGGTGTACCGGGCCTGACCCTGATGAACCGCTATATCAGCGGCAGCAACGTGCACACGGGCACCATCACCGACGGCAAGGAATGGGGTCGCGAAAGCGAATTGGGCTACACCGTGCAAAGCGGCGCGATGAAAAACCTTATGGTGCGCTGGCGCAATTCCAGCATGCGCCGCGATTACAGCAACAACGAGTTCGATGAAAACCGGTTGATCGTCAGTTACCCGATAAGTCTGCTGTAATCCAGCGCGACACTTACTGTATCGTGCGCGCCTGCCGCTGCTGATCCGCCCAGCAGCGGCCTCTTATTCGAGCCTGCGCACACCATGAAATCCTTTGCCTTAGCAAACGCCGTGCTTGCCCTGGTCTTATGCCTCAGCGGCTGTATCGGAGCGCCCATCGCCCTGACAACGCAGACCGAGCAACGCCTGCAAGCCGAGGCGCCGATCCGTTTTTTGCTGACCTTCGACGATGGCCCCAGTGCTTCGGGCTACGACAACCCCAGCCGTTCAGTGGTCGCCGACCTGGCACACAACCCGGTGCTGCCGGGGATCAAGGCGGTGTTCTTCCTGCAGACCGAAGCGGCCCGCTCCGGCGGCAGCTCCAGGGGGCGCAAGACCATGGAACGCGAGTATGCGGGCGGCCATATCCTGGCGTTCCATACGGCGACGGCGTTTCATACCAACCATCGCTGGCTGAGCAATACCGAACTGGAAAGCACCCTCACCCAGGGCGCGGCGGATATCGCCTCGATCACCGGCGCACCGCCCGTGCTGGTGCGCCCGCCGTTCTGGAACTACGACCGGCGCACCTTCGCCGCCTACCAGCGCCATGGCATGCAGGTCTTGCTGACCGACCTGAGCGCCAATGACGGCAAGATCTGGGGCTTCAACGGCAGCCCACGCCGCCGCGCCAACCTGTACCGACAACTGTCGGTGGTGCGCGAGCGCATCGCACTGGACGAATTGCCCACGGTGGACGGCGTGATACCGGTGGTGGTGACCTTCCACGACATCAACCGCTACACCGCGCGGCATATGCAGGAATACCTGCAGATCCTGCTGGACAGCGCCCGAGTCAACGGCATGAAGACCGCCACCGAACCGTTCTACACAGATACGGCCGCCCTGCAACGCGCGGCGCTGGCGCGTACGGTCAAAGATGTGAATGAAGCCGTGCATCTGCCGGGCGTGTGGAATTGGGTGTGGGACGCAGACTCCCACTGATCACTCGCGCGACTCGACACCCAGCTCATCCCATACAGACTCCGCCAGGTGAAACGTGGCATTAGCCGCCGGAATCCCGCAATAGATCGCACTCTGCATCAGTACTTCCTTGATCTCGGCGCGGCTCACGCCGTTACTGGCCGCCGCACGCAAATGCAGCTTCAACTCTTCACTGCGGTTCATGCCGATCAGCATGGCGATGGTGATCAGGCTGCGGGTGTGCCGAGGCAGCCCGGGGCGGGTCCAAATATCACCCCAGGCGTGGCGGGTGATCATCTCTTGGAACTCGCTGTTGAACTCGGTCAGGGCATTGAGGCTGCGGTCGACATGGGCATCGCCCAGCACTTCGCGGCGCACTTGCAGGCCATCGGCATAACGTTGTTTCTCGTCCACAAAAAACTCCTGCTTCAATAAGATTTCAACTCGCCACAACAGCTGCCTCAGCGGGCCAGCAGAAACTGGATAACCCGGTCACTGAATGCAGCACCGGCCTGTACGTTGGACAGGTGCGCGGCGTAGAACTCGGCGTATTCGGCGCCCTGTACATGGTGCTGGATAAAGTGACCACCGGCCGGTGGGGTGACCGCGTCTTCAGTGCCGGCAATCACCAGGGTTGGCGCCTTGATCTTCGACACCTGCTCACGGAAATCCGCATCACGCACGGCGGCACAGTTGGCCGCGTATCCTTGGGGCGAAGTCGCGGCAAGCATGTCGGTGATCTGCTTGGCCTGGTGCGGGCTGGCCGCCGCAAAATCGGCGGTGAACCAGCGTGCAATCGATGCATCGCGCAAGGCCACCATGGCTGCCGCGCCGTCGCGCAGGACCATCTCGATCCGTGGGTTCCAGATCTCCGGTGTGCCGATTTTGGCGGCGGTGTTGCACACCACCAGGCGGTGCAGGCGCTCACCCGCGTTAATCCCCAGCCATTGGCCGATCAAGCCGCCCATGGACAGCCCGCAAAAATGCGCACGCTGAATATCCAGCGCATCCAGCAGAGCGATCACGTCGTGGCCCAGTTGCTCGATGCTGTAGGGTCCCTCAGTCACCAGGGATTTACCGTGGCCACGGGTGTCAAAACGCAACACCCGGAAATGCTTGGTCAACGCCGGGATCTGGATGTCCCACATGTGCAGGTCGGTGCCCAGCGAGTTGGACAGCACCAGCACCGGCGCATCCACGGGGCCATCAAGTTGGTAATGCAGTTCGCCCTCGGCGAGTTGTACGAAAGCCACAGCGTTCTCCTTAGGCGGTCAGTGCAAAGTGTTCGGTGACAGCGCGAGTGACCCAGGTGGTTGACTGGCCCAGATAGTGGGCCGGGTCGAGCAGGCGGTCCAACTCAGGGGCGGACAGCTCGGCGGTGACCTGCGGTTCGTCCGCCAGCACCGCGCGCAAGTGGCGCCCCTCGGAGACGGCGCGTTTGCAGCATTGCTCCAGCAGGTGGTGCGCGGTTTCCCGGCCCAGGCGCTGGGCAAGCACGATACTGACGGCCTCTGCCAGCACCAGGCCTTGGGTCAGGTCGAGGTTGTGGGCCATGCGTCCAGGGTCGACTTCCAACCCTTCGCTCACCAGCAGCGCTTGTTTCAGGGCACCGGAAACCAGGCGGCAAATCTCCGGCAAGGTCTCCCATTCGGCGTGCCACAGGCCCAGGCTGCGTTCGTGTTCCTGGGGCATGGCGCTGAACATCGTCGCCACCAGGCCGGGCACGCGCGTGGCGGTGCTGATCAGCACGGCGGCGCCGACCGGGTTGCGTTTGTGGGGCATGGTCGACGAACCGCCTTTGCCGGGCGCCGACGGCTCGAAGACTTCGGCCGCTTCGGTTTGCATCAGCAGGCTGATATCGCGGCCCAGTTTGCCGAGGCTGCCGGCGATCAGGCCCAACACGGCGGCAAACTCCACCAGACGATCGCGCTGGGTGTGCCAGGGTTGTTCAGGCAAGCTCAGTTGCAGTTCAGCCGCCAGCGCCTCGGCCACCGGCATGGCGTGTTCACCGAGTGCCGCCAACGTCCCCGACGCGCCGCCGAATTGCAGCACCAGCAAACGCGGTTTCAGTTCTTCCAAGCGCTGGCGACTGCGCGTCACCGCGCCCAGCCAACCGGCAATCTTCATCCCCAAGGTGACCGGCGTTGCGTGCTGCAACCAGGTACGCCCGGCCAACGGTGTCGTCGCATAACGCTGGGCCTGGGCGGCCAGCACGTCGCCCAGACGCGCCAGGTCCGTGTCGATCAACCCCAGCGCCCGCCGCAGTTGCAGCACCAGCCCGGTGTCCATCACGTCCTGGCTGGTCGCGCCCAGGTGCACATAGCGCTCGGCCCCAGCATCCTCACTGGCAATCAGCTTGCCCAGCGCCTTCACCAGCGGAATCGCCGAATTCCCCGCCGTGGCAATCGCCGCGCCGAGGGCATCCACGTCGTACAGCGAGGCCAGGCACGCCTGGGCAATCGGCGCCACGGCGGCCTGCGGGATTACCCCCACCTGGGCCTGCGCCCGAGCGAGCGCGGCTTCGAAATCGAGCATGCCCTGCAAGCGTCCCTGGTCGCAGAACACCTCGGCCATGCTGTCAGCGGTGAAGTAAGCGTCGAACAGTTGATTGCTCGTGCGCAGTGTCATAACTCATCCCTTACAAATCGTGATGCAGGTACGCCGCCTGTTTCGGCAGGCGCAAGCTGAACAGGAAAGCCACCGCCATCATCGCGGTGACGTACCAATAGAAAGTGTTTTCCATGCCGATGGATTTCAGGCTCAGCGCGACGACTTCCGCCGAACCACCAAACACCGCATTAGCCACCGCATACGCCAGCCCCACGCCCAAAGCACGCACCTGGGGCGGGAACATCTCCGCTTTGACCAGGCCGCTGATGGAGGTGTAGAAGCTGACAATCGCCAGGGCCAGGGTGATCAGCACAAACGCCAGGAACGGGCTGGTGACGGTCTTCAAGGTCAGCAGGATCGGCACCGTGAACAGGGTGCCGAGGCCTGCGAACCAGAGCATCGAATTACGTCGGCCGATCTTGTCCGCCAACATACCGAAGAGCGGCTGCATGCACATATAGAGGAACAGTGCGCCGGTCATGATGTAGCTCGACGTCTTGGCGTGCATGCCCACGGTGTTCACCAGGTACTTTTGCATGTAAGTGGTGAAGGTGTAGAAAATCAGCGAGCCACCGGCGGTGTAGCCGAGCACCGTAACGAACGCTTTGCCGTGGTCGCGAAACAGCGCGACGATGCTGCCGGCGTCCTTGTCTTCACGCATTTCCTTGCTGGTGGTTTCCTTGAGGGTGCGACGCAGCAGCAGGGAAATCACCGCCGCAATCGCACCGATCACGAACGGAATCCGCCAGCCCCAGGCGCGCAACTCTTCTTCAGTGAGGATCTGTTGCAGGATCACCACCACCAGCACCGCCAACAGTTGGCCACCGATCAGGGTCACGTACTGGAACGAGGCGAAAAACCCACGCTGGCCCTTGAGCGCGACTTCACTCATGTAGGTCGCGGTGGTGCCATATTCGCCCCCCACCGACAGGCCCTGGAACAGCCGCGCCACCAGCAGCAAGGCCGGGGCCCAGGCGCCGATGTCTTTGTAGGTGGGCAAAAAGGCAATGACCAGGGAACCGGCGCACATCATCAGCACCGAGATCATCATCGAACTCTTGCGCCCGTGCTTGTCGGCAACCCGGCCGAACAGCCAGCCGCCGATGGGGCGCATCAGAAAGCCGGCGGCGAACACGCCAGCAGTGTTGAGCAGTTGGACCGTGGGGTCATCCGACGGGAAAAACGCCGGGGCGAAGTAAATGGCGCAGAAGGCATAGACGTAGAAGTCGAACCATTCGACCAGGTTGCCGGAGGAGGCACCGACAATCGCAAAGATCCGTTTGCTACGTTCTTCTCCGGTGTAGTGACTGGTGGTGGTTGTCATGGTTTTTTTCACTCAGTGGGAACGGTTATAGCCTAGACATACTTTGCAACAACCATGTTCCGCAAGCAGACTTTTGAGTAGGCAGTGCCTGAACCGGCCCCATCGGGGCAAGCCCCCTCCCACCTTTTGACCGCGCCGCCTATCAAATGTGGGAGGGGGCTTGCCCCCGATGAGGCCCTGACAAGCGACTCAGTAATCGAAGAACACCGTTTCCTTATCTGTCCCCTGCAAAATCACATTCCACTGATGCACACCCGCCGCATCCGGCTTGGCAATCAACGTGCCGCGCCGCTCTGCGGGCACACACGCCAACAATGGGTCATCCCCATTCAACGCCTCGCCCTCGAAATAAATCCTCGTCAGCAGGTGCTTCACTAGCCCACGGGCAAACACCAGCACCACCAGGTGCGGCGCCTGGGTCGTGCCCTGCAGGCCCGGCACGCTGCCTGGCTTGATCGTGGTAAAGCGGAAACGCCCTTCGGCATCCACCGGCACCCGGCCAAAGCCTTCGAAATTCGGGTCCAGCGCCTTGTCCTGCTCATCTTCAGGGTGGTCGTACTTGCCGGCGGCATTGGCCTGCCAGACTTCGAGCATGGCGTCGTTGACAACATCACCGTTGCCGTCCACCACTTGCCCGCTGATCGCCACGCGCTCACCGAGGGTGGCGGCGACGGTCAAGTCTTCGCGGTTCAGCCAGGTCAGGCCGATGTGGTAGTACGGCCCGACGGTGTGGGACGTGGTCGCGTTGAGTGTCATCTCATTTCTCCATCGGCGTGGCGTCGCGGCCGCGCAGGACGATGTCCCAGCGGTAGCCGAGGGCATAGGAAGGAATGGTCTTTTCCAAATCGAAACGGGCGATCAGGCGTTCCTTGGCGCTGGTATCCGGTACGCAGTTGTAGATCGGGTCGTATTCCAGCAGCGGGTCGCCAGGGAAATACATCTGCGTCACCAGGCGCGTCAGCACGCTCGGGCCGAACAGCGAAAAGTGGATATGCGCCGGGCGCCACGCGTTGTGGTGGTTGCCCCATGGGTAGGCACCGGGCTTGATGGTCTGGAACTGGTACCAGCCATCGGCGTCGGTGACGGTGCGCCCGGTGCCGGTGAAGTTCGGGTCCAGCGGCGCATCGTGCAGGTCACGCTTGTGGTTGTAGCGACCGGCGGCGTTGGCCTGCCAGATCTCCACGAGAATGCCCGGCACCGGCAGGCCGTTTTCATCCAGCACGCGACCGTGAATGATGATGCGTTCACCCAGGGGCTCGCCGTCGTGTTGGGCAGTGAGGTCGTTGTCCTTCTCGCTGACTCGCTCGGCACCGATGGTCGGGCCGGTGATTTCCGACAAGGAATGGGGCAGAAACACCAACGGCTGGGACGGCGAACGCAGGTTCGTCGACTGATAGGCCGGGTGCAGGTAATCAGGTTGAGTGCCCGCTTGCGGGCGCCGGTAACCGGGCTTGTCACTCATGGAGCAGTCCTCTCTTATTAGATGCGTTCAATCGCCAGGGCCAGGCCTTGGCCGACGCCCACGCACATGGTCGCCAGGCCTTTACGGCCGCCGGTTTTTTCCAACTGATGCAGGGCCGTCAGTACCAGCCGCGCACCGCTCATGCCCAAGGGATGGCCAAGCGCAATGGCGCCACCGTTCGGGTTGACCTGGGGGGCGTCGTCGGCAATGCCCAGTTCACGCAGCACCGCCAGGCCTTGGCTGGCGAAGGCTTCGTTGAGTTCGATCACATCAAAGTCAGTGACGGCCAGGCCCAGGCGCTCCACCAGCTTGCGCACCGCCGGCACCGGGCCGATGCCCATCACCCGTGGCGCGACACCGGCGCTGGCCATGCCCAATACGCGAGCGCGGGCGGTCAGGCCGTGTTTTTTCACCGCTTCGGCAGACGCCAGGATCAGCGCGGCCGCGCCGTCATTCACACCTGAGGCATTGCCGGCGGTGACGGTTTTGTCCGGGCCGTTGACCGGCTTGAGTTTGGCCAGGGCTTCGAGGGTGGTGTCCCGCGGGTGCTCATCGTGCTCCACCACGGTTTCGCCTTTTTTATGGGCGACCCGCACCGGCACGATTTCTTCAGCGAAGAACCCGGCCGCCTGGGCGGCGGCGGTGCGTTGCTGGCTGCGCAGGGCGAAGGCGTCCTGGTCAGCGCGTGAAACCTGGTAGTCGTCGGCGACGTTATCGGCGGTCTGCGGCATGGCATCCACGCCGTACTGGGCCTTCATCAACGGGTTGATAAAACGCCAGCCGATGGTGGTGTCTTCCAGCTTCATGTTGCGCGAAAACGCCGCATCAGCCTTGCCCATCACGAACGGGGCACGGGACATCGACTCGACGCCACCGGCAATTGTCAGCTCCATTTCGCCGCTGGCGATGGCGCGAAAGGCGGTGCCGATCGCATCCATGCCCGAGGCGCACAAACGGTTGAGGGTCACGCCAGGAATGCTCTCCGGCAGGCCGGCCAGCAACAGCGCCATGCGGGCAACGTTGCGGTTGTCTTCACCGGCCTGGTTGGCGCAGCCGAGGAACACCTCGTCAACGGCCGACCAGTCCACCGATGGGTTGCGCTCGATCAGCGCCTTGATCGGCAAGGCCGCCAGGTCATCGGCACGCACGGTGGACAGGCCACCGCCGAAACGGCCGATGGGGGTACGAATCGCATCGCAGATAAATACCTCGCGCATCAGGCTTCTCCCGGTGCTTGGCCATGGGCGGCGGCCGTGCGTGCTTCGAGATCACGCAGGGCAGTCAGTTCCACCTCGGTAGGCTCGGCGGTGGTGCTGACCTGGTCGGCAAATCGAATCGCCCAACCGGTGGCCGCTACGACTTGCTCGCGGGTCACGCCCGGATGGAGGGCGGTGACCACAAATTCATGGGTGCCCTCTTCCGGCTCCATGATGCACAGGTCGGTAATAATTCCGACAGGACCGGCACCCGGCAGACCCAGGCGTTTGCGCGAATCGCCGCCTTCGCCGTGGCCGACCGAGGTGATGAAGTCCAGTTTGTCGACAAACGAACGGGACGACTGCTTGAGGATAATCAGCACGCTCTTGGCCGAGCCGGCGATTTCCGGCGCGCCACCAGCACCCGGCAGGCGCACCTTGGGGTGGTGATAGTCACCGACCACGGTGGTGTTGATGTTGCCGAAGCGGTCGACTTGCGCGGCACCGAGGAAGCCCACGTCGATACGCCCGCCCTGCAGCCAGTAGCGAAAGATCTCACCGGTCGGCACTACGGTGTCGGCGGTTTCCGCCAGTTCGCCATCACCGATCGACAGAGGCAATACGTTGGGCTTGGCGCCAATCGGGCCGGACTCGTAGATCAGCACCACATCTGGCGATGAGGTCAGGCGTGCCAGGTTGGCGGCCTTGGACGGCAGGCCGATGCCCACAAAGCAGACCGAGCCGTTCTTGAGGCGGCGCGCGGCGGCGACGGTCATCATTTCATTGGTGGAGTAAGCCATTACTTGGCCTCCTGCTGTGTGGTCAGCTTGGCCTGGAATTCACTGAAATCGGCAGTGCCGTGGATGTATTCATCCATCCAGGCGGTAAAGGTCCCTCGGTCGCGGGCGATTGGGTCCCACGCCTGATAGAAGCGGTTGTCTCGCTCGTTGTAGCCGTGGGCGTAGGACGGATGTGCACCACCGGGTACATGGCACACCGCAGTCAGGGCCCAGGTCGGCAGCACGCAGCTGTTCATCGGCGCGTTCAGGTCATCGACGATTTCTTCCACGGTGACGATGCAGCGCTTGGCCGCCAGGGCCGCTTCCTTCTGCACGCCAAGAATGCCCCAGAGCAGCACGTTGCCCTTGCGATCAGCCTTTTGCGCGTGGATCACGGTGACGTCCGGACGCACCGACGGCACCGCTGCCAGCACTTCACCGGTGAACGGGCACGTCACGGTCTTGATCAGCGGGTTGACCTTGGGCAAGTCGGAACCCGCGTAGGCGCGCAGCACCGCGAAGGGCAGGCCGGATGCGCCGGCGACGTAGGCATTGGCCAAGTCGGCGTGGCTGTGCTCTTCGATTTCCAACGGTTGCGGCCATTGCTTTTCGACCGCGTCGCGCAGGCGATGCAGGGAACCTACACCCGGGTTACCGCCCCAAGAGAAAATCAGCTTGCGCGCACACCCGGCACCGATCAACTGGTCGTAGATCAAGTCAGGCGTCATACGCACCAGCGTCAGGTCTTTCTTGCCCTGACGAATGATTTCATGACCTGCGGCCGTAGGGATCAGGTGGGTAAAGCCTTCGAGGGCAACGGTATCGCCGTCGTTCACGAAGCGCTTGACCGCATCACGCAGGGTGAGAATTTCAGCCATGGGGTTGGGCTCCCGGTATGGATCGAAAAAGGCGCTGAGGTGGCGCCGAAGTGCTTGAAGATTAAGCCGGGGAAATGGGCCAAACAATCCGATAATCGACTCAGCGTTCGATTATCGAACGGATTGTTGGCAGGCTATCGATTGATCTCAGGTGGCATCCGCATGGCTGACCATGCCCTTGATGACAACGGCAGCAGTGGCCAGAGCGGCCGGAATCACCAGGGCGGTGAGCACCTGCTCGAAGTTCCAGCCCAGGCCGAGCAAGGTGGCGCCCATCCACGCGCCGAGGATCGCGCCGAAACGGCCGATGCCAAGCATCCACGACACGCCGGTGGCGCGGCCTTGGGTCGGGTAGAAGCGCGCGGCCAGGGACGGCATCGCCGATTGCGCACCGTTGACGCACATCCCGGCGACCAGCACCAACGTGGCCAATAGGGTGATATTGCCCAGGCTCTGCCCTACCGCGTAGGCAAACACCCCGGCCAGCAGGTAGAAGGTGCCGATGACCTTGTGGGGATTGAACCGGTCCATCGCCCATCCCACGCCGACGGCGCTCAATACGCCACCAAACTGGAACAGCGCCCCGATGAAAGCGGCCTGCTCCATGCTGGCGCCGCTGTCACGCATCAGGGTCGGCAACCAACTGGTCAGCAGGTACACGATCACCAGGCCCATGAAGTAAGTCAGCCACAACAACAAGGTGCCCGCGCTGTAGGTGCCGGAGAAGATCACCGCGAACACGTTGCGCGCCTTGACGGTTTTTTGTTCGGGCACGCTGAAGGCGGTGGCCTGGGCAACAATAGAAGGTTCGATCGGCGACAGGGTTTTGCGCACCTTGTCGGTGCCGCGGTTGCGCACCACCAGGTAACGTGCCGACTCCGGCAGCCACACCAGCAGTACCACGGCGAGGATCAATGGCAGGATGCCGCCAATCAGCAGCAGGCTATGCCAGCCGAACGCGGGGATCAGCTTGGCCGAGATAAACCCGCCACCGGCCATGCCCAGGTTGAAACCACAGAACATGCTGGTCACCAGCAGCGATTTGTGACGCTCGGGGGTGTATTCGGACAGCAGGGTCGTGGCGTTCGGCATACCGGCGCCCAGGCCCAGCCCGGTGAGGAAGCGCAGCACCAGCAACTGGTCGACATTGCTGCTGTAGGCCGAGGCCAGGCTGAACGCGCCAAACACCAGCACGGCGCCCACCAGCACCACTTTACGGCCGAAGCGGTCGGCCAGTGGCCCGGACCCCAGGGCGCCGAACACCATGCCGATCAATGCGGCGCTCATCACCGGGCCAAGGCTGGCGCGGTCGATGCCCCAGTCCTGGGACAGCGCGGGTGCGATAAAACCCATGGCGGCGGTGTCGAGGCCATCGAGGAAAACGATGAGGAAACACAGGATCACCACGCGCCACTGATAACGGGACAGTGGCTGGGTGTTGATAAAGGACTGCACGTCCAGGGTGGTACCGACAGAAGGCTGATTCATTATTCTTATTCCACACCGATGGCGGGCCAACGGCCTGGGGCCGTCATTATTATTGGTGCGCCCTCAAGAGCGCTGCCGCACAGTAATAAGCCGGGGGAAACATCGTCAATTCATCAAGCGGGGATCTGTGCGGTCACCGAACACCTTAGGCAAACAGCTGCGCACTCAACTCACGGCTGGCACTGAGCATGCTCGGCAGGAAACGCTGCTCCAGCTCGCTGCGGCTGACCCGTCCCGCGTGGGTGCTGACATTGAGCGCCGCCAGCACCTGGCCCGACGCGTCATACACCGGCACGGCGATGGAGCGCAGGCCCTGTTCCAGTTCCTGGTCAACAATGCACCAGCCCTGCTGCCGCACCTGTTGCAGGCACTCGAACAAGGCTTCTGGGGTGGTCAGGGTGCGGCTGGTCTTGGTGGGCAGGTCAGCGTGGTCGAGGTAGTCCTGCAGCGAGGCATCATCCAATGCCGCGAGCAGGATGCGACCCATGGAGGTGCAATAGGCCGGCAACCGTCCGCCTACCGACAGGTCCACGGAAATCAGGCGCTGGGTGGTGGCCGAACGGGCGATGTAGAGGATGTCGTCGCCTTCGAGGGTGGCCATGTTGCAGGCTTCGTGCAGTTGCTCGCTCATGCGGTCCAGGTACGGCTGGGCCGACACCGCCAACGGCGTGGAGGACAGGTAGGCGTGGCCCAGGGTCAGGACTTTGGGCAGCAATGAATAGGTGCGCCCATCGGTGGTGGCGTAGCCGAGTTTGATCAGGGTATGCAGGCAGCGGCGTACGGCGGCGCGGGGGATTTCGGTGCGGTGGCTGATCTGGGCGATGGTCAGGTGGCGCTTGCGCTCCTGGAACGCCTGCACCACGGCCAGGCCGCGGGCCAGCGAGGTCATGAAGTCCGGGTCACCGGTAAACGCCTGGATACGCTTGGCCGGCGAGGCAACGATCGGCGGCGCCACTGACGCGAAAGAGTTGCGCAATTGATCGTTCATGCCAGGTTCCTTTCTCTTATTGTCAACCGCAGGGGATTGGGCTGCTATTACAAGCCGGGCCGGCCGTGATGCACAAGGCAAGCCCAGCAACATTGGGCGATTATCGGACAACCATGCGATTATCGCAATTTTGCACCTCGCCTGAAGCCGACCTCCCATTCATGCCATCGGATAATATTAAGCCGGTCATTTAATAGCGGGATCCCTTGTTGTATTTATGACGCCAGACTTTCAGCAAATACCGACGCGTCCGCGTAACAAAACACTCACACAAAGGTGACGCTTTTTAACTTTATGCCGATAGTGTTATTCAAATGCGCCGCTATAATGCACCCTGTGCGGAGGTCAACCCGGTTTCATATCGGGGCAGGGGCTCGCCAAACCATGCACAGGCCGTGCATGGGCGGTCGCAATTACCTGCCTGGAATGACTGCCACAACAGTGGCCTCTCGTTTCTATTTCAAACTTGAACACTTCATGGGTTCAATTTGGAACGGCCCGAGGCGGCATTCAGGCATTAACGCTGCTACGTATTTACACTCAACTCAATTAGGTAACAATGTGACGAAAGATGAACTGCGCGCGGAACTTGAGCGCCAGGAGCAACGTTACAAGGATGTTTACGGCGGAGAAATCACCACCTACGCCGCCCAACCTGAACCTGAACGCAAACCATGGCGCAAGCGAGCCAGCCTGCTCGACCAGGCATTTGCCCAGGAAATCCAAAAGATTGAACAGGAACGCAAAGCCGAAGAGCCATAAGCGCTTCGGGTTTATCCCAGGGTCCTGGCTGGAATGCTGTCACTTAGCCAGCTTCCAGTCGGCCTAAATCTCACGATCACCTGTAAAATTTCATACAAATGTTTCAGGTATGACGATTTTGTGACAAAACCCTGTCTTTTCCGCCCTGCGCTTTATAAATCAAAGACTTGCCAAAGGCCCGAAAACCCTGGGATCGCCAGCTTTCGCCCATGTCGATTCAATGAAGATTGTTACCGATGAGCAGCTAGTGCATCGATTACCGAGGTTTTCTGGCATAATCGCGCCCCCTTACGACCGGGTCAGAAAACCTTCATGATCGATTTATTCAGCGGACTGGATGCTTGGGTTCTCGTGAGCCTGTTGCTCGCCCTGGCCTTTGTCCTCGCCTTCGAGTTCATCAATGGCTTTCATGACACCGCTAACGCGGTGGCCACAGTCATCTATACCAAAGCCATGCCGCCGCATCTGGCCGTGTTCTTCTCCGGGGTGTTCAATTTCCTCGGCGTGTTGCTCGGCGGTGTCGGTGTCGCCTACGCCATCGTGCACTTGCTGCCCGTGGAGTTGCTGATCAATGTGAACACCGGCCATGGTTTGGCCATGGTCTTCTCGTTGTTAGCTGCGGCGATCACCTGGAACCTGGGCACCTGGTACTTCGGTATCCCCGCATCCAGCTCCCACACACTGATCGGTTCGATCCTTGGTGTCGGCCTGGCCAATGCCCTGATCAACGACATCCCCCTGGCTGACGGTGTGAACTGGCAGAAGGCCGTCGATATCGGCGCATCCCTGGTGTTCTCGCCGATGGCCGGCTTCCTGGTCGCAGCCCTGGTGCTGCTCGGCCTGAAATGGTGGCGTCCGCTGTCAAAGATGCACAAGACCCCGGACCAGCGCCGCAAGCTTGATGACAAGAAGCACCCGCCGTTCTGGAACCGCCTGGTCCTGGTGATTTCGGCCATGGCCGTGAGTTTCGTTCACGGCTCCAACGATGGCCAGAAAGGCATCGGCCTGATCATGCTGGTGTTGATCGGTATTGTGCCGGCGCAGTTCGTACTTGACCTGGGCAGCACCACCTACCAGATCGAGCGTACCCGCGATGCGACCGTGCATTTGAGCCAGTTCTACCAGCGTAACAACGATACGCTTGGCGAATTCCTGGCCCTGGGTAAAAGTGTGAAGGACGATCTGCCGGGCAAATTCCAGTGCAATCCGCAGCAGACCGAGCCCACCATCAACGCACTCGTGAGTACGTTGAAGGGTGTCTCCGACTACCACTCGTTGACCTCCGATCAGCGTATCGAAGTACGCCGCTACCTGCTGTGCCTGGACGACACCGCGAAAAAAGTCGGCAAGCTGCCGGGCCTGGAAGCGCGAGAGAAGTCCGACCTCGACAAGCTGCGCAAAGACCTGACCGCCACCACCGAGTACGCGCCGTTCTGGGTGATCCTCGCGGTCGCACTGGCCCTGGGCCTGGGCACCATGGTGGGTTGGAAGCGTGTGGTACTGACTATCGGTGAGAAGATCGGCAAGCAGGGCATGACCTACGCCCAGGGCATGTCGGCACAGATCACCACCGCCACGATGATTGGCTTTGCCAATATCTTCGCCCTGCCGGTCTCCACGACCCACGTACTGTCTTCCGGCGTGGCGGGCACCATGGTCGCCAACAAGAGCGGCCTGCAAGGTGGCACGGTCAAGACCATCCTGATGGCTTGGGTGTTGACGCTGCCTGCGACCGTAGGCCTCTCGGCCGGCTTGTTCTGGCTGGCCTCCAAGGCACTGGGCAACTGATAGCCAGGCGCTGAAAAAAGGTGCGGCCTCTGTGAGGACCGCACCTTTTTTATGGATATGAATTAACCGAGATCATTAAATACCAGGCAAAAAAAAAGGCGACCGAAGTCGCCCAAAATGCCTTGCGTGCTCATGTAACCCGGAAAGACCTAAGGTTTTTTACGCTTGTTCGCGTCTTTCCAGATAAAAAATCCAAACCCTACAAAAAACAGCACCATGAGGCCTACAGTCAGCACTCCGGCGAATACCACATTGTCGATAAACATGACCGGCCTCCTGCACTTGCCTTGTTGCGATAGGGCTAAGTTAATGGAGAAGGCGGATTGAAAAATTGACAGGGATCAATGTTGCCCGCGACGGGGCGTAAAGCAGGGTAATAACTGACCTGCATCAATAGATGCAGGCCGTTTTAACGCTTTTTGGGTTTGTTCTTTGATTTTTTCTTGGCTTTACCTAAAGGCATCGCCTGTTCAAACGCCTGGCGCACTTCATTCAGGCGCTTGTCATTCAGGTCATGCACCCGCTTGGCGCGTTCGGCGTTCAGGTCGATCAGCTTGTCGTCATCACTCATGGCTTGGCTTACGTCGTGGCGAGTAAGGCTCAATAATGCGGACTCCTGCGCCCGACGGCAAATCAACCCGCGACAAATGGCAGGCCGTCGCCCAAAATCGGCACTTTTCACCCCTCCAGGAAGCGCATTCAGGTGGCACTGCATAAGGATCTTCCGCCGTTGCTGGCCCTGCGCGCCTTTGAAGCCGTGGCCCGACACTTGAGCTTTATCAAGGCCGCGCAGGAATTGTCCGTGACCCAGAGCGCCCTGAGCCATCAGGTGCAAAAGCTCGAACAGCATCTGGGTAAACCGCTGTTTATCCGACGCACCCGTGCGATCGATCTGACTGCAGACGGCCAGCGGTACTACGATGAAATCCGTCCAGCCCTTGACGCCATTGCCATCGCGACCCGCGCCCAACGGGTGCTGCCCAGCGCCACGGTGTTACGTGTCGGCCTGCTGGCGTCTTTTGCCACCCTGTGGTTGGCGCCGCGCCTGGCCGGTTTTCTCAACCGCTATCCGCATATCCAGGTGGAGTTGCTGCCGGCGATTCAATTGGCCAACGTCGCAGGTGCCGAAGTCGACCTGGCCATTCGCTACGGCAAAGGCGACTGGCCCGACGTGCAGGCCACTCGGCTGATGCCGGAGGTGATCTCACCGGTGTGCAGCCCGGCATTCAAGGCCAGCCACCTGCACAACGGTGCGCTGTTGATGGCGACTTCGCACCGGCCTTTTGAGTGGACGGATTGGTCTCGGCATTATCAAGTCGACCTCAAGCACCATCCTCGCGTCATGCTCCACGACTACAACATCGTGGTCGAAGCCGCTGTGGCCGGCCAGGGCATTGCCATGGGCCGTCATCGCCTGATCCAACGCAGGCTCAATGACGGCAGCCTGGTGGAAGCCTTCGATTGGCCGCCCTATCACAGTGAAATAGGCTACTGGTTGATTGCACCGCAAGACACTGCCAATGACGCCGCGCGCTGTTTCAGCGAGTGGTTGAAGGAGATCTGCGGCGACGCGTGAGTTATTTCGATACGTCGCATGAGATCTATCCGTTTGTCGACAATCCCCCTGCCCCACATGCTGAAACCTCCAGACCCAAGAGGATTCACCATGAGCGACTCCCTCCGCCACCGCGTGCAAGCCCTTGGCCTGACGCTGCCGTCCCCCAGCCAGCCGATTGCCAACTACATCAACCATGTGGTCAGCCAGAACCAGCTGTTTATCTCCGGGCAAATCCCGCTGATAGACGGCAAGCCCGCCTATGTCGGCCGCCTGGGCGAATCCCTCAGCGAGGAAGAAGGTGTCCAGGCGGCGGAGCTGGCCGCATTGAGCTTGCTCGCGCAATTGAGCGACGCCCTGGGCGATGACCTGTCGCGCCTGGTGCGCATCCTGCGCCTGGGGGTGTTTATCGCCAGCAGCGGCGACTTCCAGCGCCAGGGCGCGGTGGCCAATGGAGCCTCCAACCTGCTGGTGAATACCCTCGGCGAAAAGGGCCGTCATGTGCGCACGGCAGTGGGTGTTTCCAGCCTACCGGCCGGCGTGGCGGTGGAGGTTGACGCGATTTTCGAGTTGCAACCGTGAGCCCGCTTGAAGTGCAACATCTGCGTGAGGGCACACGCGGCTGCCAATCGGGCATCGTGCACTTCAACCCTGCCGGCGCCTCATTACCAAGCCAGGCGACCCTCGACGCCATCATCGAGCAACTGCAACGCGAAGCCCGTGACGGCCCGATGGAAGCCGGCGAATATGGCGCCGTGCTGGTGGAAAAAGCCCGCCGCGCGGCCGCGCAGTTGCTCAACGCGCCCACCCCGTCGATTGCCTTTGCCAGCAGCGGCTCGACCGCCTGGAGCATGGCGTTCCAGGCCTTGGACCCTTGGCAGCCGGGCGATCGCATTCTGGTAGGGCGCCACGAATGGGGCGGCAATCTGGCGAGCATGCAGTTGGCGGTGCAAGCCGGCGCGCGGGTGGAGGTCATCCCGTGCGATGCCACCGGCGCGGTTTGCCCCGTGGCATTGGACGCCATGATCGACCCGAACGTAAAACTGATCGACCTCACCTGGCTCCCCGCCAACGGCGGCCTGATCAACCCCGCCCAGGCCATCGGCGAAGTGGCCAGGCGTCATGGGATCGCCTACTTTATCGACGCCGGCCAAGCCGTCGGCCAGGTGCCGGTGGATGTGCAGGCGTTGCAGTGCGATGTGCTCAAAGCGGCCGGTCGCAAGCACCTGCGCGGGCCACGGGGCACGGCACTGCTGTACGTGCGGCCGGATTTCCTCCAGCACTTGAAACCGGCCCAACGCGACGTGTTTTCCGCCCCCTGGGCCGCCGATGGTTTCGACCTGCGCAACGACGCCCGGCGCTTTGAAACCAGCGAGGCGTCGTTTGCCCTGTTGGCGGGCTTGGGCAATGCGCTGCAGGAGATGAATCAATTGGGGATCGAGCGGGTGTGGGAAAGGGTCACGCAAACCAGTAGGCGAATCCGCGAAGCATTGCGTGAGATTACGGGTATTTCCCTGCATGACCTGGGCACGGTTCAATCAGGCTTGATCGCCTTCAACCTCGCCGGTTGGGACGCCTTCGAGCTCAAACGGCGATTGGGGTTGAAGCGGATCAATATTGGCGCTAACGGCGTGGCCTACACCCCGTTGGATATGCAGGCCCGTGGCCTGACCAGCATTGCGCGGATCTCCGTCAGCCCGCTCAACAACGATGACGACATCGCGTTGCTGATGACGGCCCTGCGGGAACTGCGGGGCTAAACCTCCACGTCCACCCACAAGCCCTGGCGCGGCGCGTCTTCGATCAGCGGCACAACCGGTACGGTGTTGTCGGCATTGAGCAGGTCGCCCGGGATCGCCAAGTGTTGATCCGGGTCTTCATCGGCTTCGCGCCGGCGTTTCTGCTGTTCCTGCTGGCGGCGTTGTTCCTCGCGCAGCAAAAAGGTCGACTGCTCAGCATCGCCCTTTTTCAGGTCGATGGTGCTTTCGTTGGAGCCCGCTTGCACAGGGACCACGGGCGGAATATCGGGTTTCTGGCGGACCGGGTCGAGTTGCGACGTAACCGGTACGACGCTGACGGGCAGCATAGGTGGAAGCATAATAGTTGTTCTCCTGTCAGCAGGCTGTCGGCGGGCCGCGTGGCGACTTGAGCGCAGGTTCGTCAACCTGTGACCCAGTCGACACTCACAAGTGCCCGCCACCCGTCGATTCTGCGCTCACCCGGCCACTCAAACGGCGTAGTTTTTGTCAGAGTCCTTGGGCGTGGGGCCTTGTTCCGTTAAGATAGTCGGCTTTTTCACGGCGGGAGTCAGGCAGCATGGCGCAGCAGTATCAACCGGGGCAACGCTGGATTAGTGACAGCGAAGCAGAGCTGGGGTTAGGCACCGTTCTGGCACAGGACGGCCGCTTATTGACCGTGCTCTATCCGGCCACTGGCGACACCCGCCAGTATGCGCTACGGAATGCGCCCCTCACCCGCGTGAGGTTCTCGCCGGGTGACTCCATCACCCATTTCGAAGGCTGGAAAATGACCGTACAGGAAGTCGACGACGTCGACGGCCTGCTGGTCTACCACGGCCTCAATGGGCAGAACGAGCAGGTCACCCTGCCGGAAACCCAGCTCTCCAACTTTATCCAGTTCCGCCTGGCCAGCGACCGTCTGTTCGCCGGGCAGATCGACCCGCTGGCCTGGTTCTCGCTGCGCTATCACACCCTGGAACACACCAGCCGCCAATTGCAATCCTCGCTGTGGGGCCTGGGTGGCGTGCGTGCGCAACCTATTGCCCACCAATTGCATATCGCCCGTGAAGTCGCTGACCGTATCGCGCCACGGGTTTTGCTGGCGGACGAAGTGGGCCTGGGCAAGACCATCGAAGCCGGCCTGGTGATCCATCGCCAACTGCTCTCGGGCCGTGCCAACCGCGTACTGATCCTGGTACCGGAAAACCTGCAGCACCAGTGGCTGGTGGAAATGCGCCGCCGCTTCAACCTGCAAGTGGCGCTGTTCGATGAAGAACGCTTTATCGAAAGCGATGCCGCCAATCCGTTCGAAGACACCCAACTGGCCCTGGTCGCGCTGGAATGGCTGGTGGACGATGAGAAAGCCCAGGACGCGCTGTTCGCCGCCGGCTGGGACCTGATGGTGGTCGATGAAGCCCACCACTTGGTGTGGCATGAAGACAAAGCCAGCCCGGAATACAGCCTGGTCGAACAACTCGCCGAGGTCATCCCGGGCGTGTTGCTGCTCACCGCCACCCCGGAACAACTGGGCCAGGACAGCCACTTCGCGCGCCTGCGCCTGCTGGACCCCAACCGTTTCCACGACCTGCACGCCTTCCGCGCCGAAAGCGAGAACTATCGCCCGGTGGCCGAAGCCGTGCAGGAGCTGCTCGACAAGGGCCGCCTCTCCCCCGCCGCGCACAAGACTATCCAGGGCTTCCTCGGCAACGAAGGTGAAGCGCTGCTGACCGCCGTCAACGATGGCGACGCCGAAGCCAGCGCACGCCTGGTGCGTGAACTGCTCGACCGCCACGGCACCGGCCGCGTGCTGTTCCGTAACACCCGTGCCGCCGTGCAGGGCTTCCCGGAGCGTAAGCTGCACGCCTACCCGCTGCCGAACCCGGACGAATACCTCGAGTTGCCCCTGGGCGAACACGCCGAGCTGTACCCGGAAGTCAGCTTCCAGTCGCAACCGGACATCGACGAAGAAAACCGCTGGTGGCGCTTCGACCCGCGCGTCGAGTGGCTGATCGACCAGTTGAAAATGCTCAAGCGCACCAAGGTCCTGGTGATCTGCGCCCACGCCGAAACCGCCATGGACCTGGAAGACGCCTTGCGCGTTCGCTCCGGCATCCCGGCCACGGTGTTCCACGAGGGCATGAACATCCTCGAGCGTGACCGCGCCGCCGCCTACTTCGCCGATGAAGAATTCGGCGCCCAGGTGCTGATCTGCTCGGAAATCGGCAGTGAAGGCCGCAACTTCCAGTTCTCCCACCACCTGGTGCTGTTCGACCTGCCGTCCCACCCCGACCTGCTGGAACAGCGGATCGGTCGTCTGGACCGGATCGGCCAGAAGCATGTGATCGAACTGCACGTGCCGTACCTGGAAACCAGCCCGCAACAGCGCCTGTTCCAGTGGTACCACGAAGCGCTGAACGCGTTCCTCAACACCTGCCCGACCGGCAACGCCTTGCAGCATCAGTTCGGCCCGCGCCTGCTGCCACTGCTGGAAAATGCCGACGACAGCGAGTGGCAAGCCCTGATCGACGAGGCCCGTGCCGAGCGCGAGCGTCTGGAGCAGGAACTTCACACCGGCCGCGACCGCTTGCTGGAGCTCAACTCCGGCGGCGCCGGCGAAGGCGATGCGCTGGTGGAGGACATCCTCGAGCAGGACGACCAGTTCGCCCTGCCGATCTACATGGAAACCCTGTTCGACGCATTCGGCATCGACAGCGAAGACCATTCGGAAAACGCGCTGATCCTCAAGCCAAGCGAGAAGATGCTCGACGCCAGCTTCCCCCTGGGCGACGACGAAGGCGTGACCATCACCTACGACCGTAACCAGGCGCTGTCCCGTGAAGACATGCAGTTCATCACCTGGGAACACCCGATGGTGCAGGGCGGCATGGACCTGGTGCTGTCCGGCTCCATGGGTAACACTGCCGTGGCGCTGATCAAGAACAAGGCGCTCAAGCCAGGCACCGTGTTGCTGGAACTGCTTTACGTCAGCGAAGTGGTCGCGCCGCGCGCGCTGCAATTGGGCCGCTACCTGCCGCCGGCGGCACTGCGCTGCCTGCTGGATGCCAATGGCAACGACCTGTCCGGCCGCGTCTCGTTCGAAACCTTGAACGACCAGCTGGAAAGCGTGCCACGGGCCAGCGCCAACAAGTTCGTGCAGGCCCAGCGCGATCAACTCACACCGCGGATCAACGCCGGTGAAGAGAAGATCACGCCGCGTCACGCCGAACGTGTGGCCGAAGCCAAACGTCGCCTGGCGGCAGACACCGACGAAGAACTGGCGCGCCTGACCGCGTTGCAAGCGGTCAACCCGACCGTACGCGACAGCGAGTTGGTCGCCCTGCGCAACCAACGCGAGCAAGGCCTGGCCATGCTCGACAAGGCTGCGCTGCGACTGGAAGCCATTCGGGTGTTGGTAGCGGGTTGATTACCGCCCTGCCCTGTTGAATAGAGGCCCGCGCAATGCGGGCCTTTTTTATTCACTTGAGAACAGCTTTGGCTTTGCGGGCCTCATCGGGGGCAAGCCCCCTCCCACATTGATCAGTGCTCGACATGACAACTCGGTCAACTGTGGGAGGGGGCTTGTCCCGGCACAGTCACCGCGGTTTCAAGCCGTCGCTGCCGCAGCCGGCACCTCAACAGCCACCAATCCCTCCTTCATCCGCTTGGCATCACGCACAAAACTGCGTGACGCCTGGAACAGAAACAACATGGTCAGGAACAGCGCCACCGGAATCAGGTACATGGCGTCGTGCAAGCCCACTGCCTTGTAAGCCTCAGTCATCTGCTCCGCCCCCGCCGCATACATCGCCGCATGGGCAAAATGGTCGGACAGCCCGCCCACCACAATCGGCCCCATGCCTCCGCCCAGCAAGTACAAGCCGGCAAAGAACAACGCCATCGCCGTAGCCCGCAGGCGCGGCTCGACCACGTCCTGGATCGCCGTGTACACACAGGTGTAGAAGTTATACGCAAACAACCAGCCCACACTGAACAGCGCCACAAACACACCGATCTCGATGCGCCCGGCATGCAAGGCCCAGGCGGTGGTGACGGTGGAGATGATCAGGCTGCACGCCGCAAACAGCAGTCGGCCATTGGCAACGCGCTGATGGATCTTGTCGGCAATCCAGCCACCCAAGGTCAGGCCCACAAGGCCGGTCAACCCGACAATGACGCCAGTGGCGACCGCCGCGTCCTGCAGTGGCATGAGGAAATAGCGCTGCAGCATCGGCACCAGGAATGAATTGCACGCGTAGGTGGCGAAGTTGAAGCACAACCCGGCCAGCACCAGCCACAGGAAGGTCGGCACGGCCAGCACGCGGCGGATCGGGCGGTCGACGCGCTCCTGGGAGACTTGTACGGCTTCGGCGGCGCCGCGCTTGGGTTCCTTGATATAGAACATGAACACCGCAAGGATCAGCCCCGGCACGGCGGCGATAAAGAATGGCGCGCGCCAGCTGTCGAACGCCTTGACCATCCAGCCGATGGTGAAGAACGCCAGCAACAGGCCCAAAGGCAGGCCCAACATGAAAATCCCCATGGCCCGGGCACGACGGTGTGCCGGGAACAGGTCGCCAATCAGCGAGTTGGCAGCCGGCGCATAGCTGGCTTCACCGATACCGATGCCCATGCGCACCAGCAAAAACGTCCAGAAACTGCCAACCAGGCCGTTGACCGCTGTCAGCCCGCTCCACGCGAACAGGCCCCAGCCCATCAGCTTGCTGCGCGAGCCGGTATCGGCCAGACGCCCCAGCGGCAGGCCGGCAATGGCGTAGACGATGGTAAAGGCGGTGCCGATGATGCCGAGCTGGAAGTCGCTCAGGTGCCATTCCATGCGGATCGGCTCGATGATGATCGCCGGAATGGTGCGGTCGAAGAAGTTGAACAGGTTGGCGAGGAACAGCAGGAACAGAATGCGCCAGGCATTCGCCGCTTGGGTCGAGTTCTGCATGGGTCCGTCTCTTTTATTGTTATGAGAGCTGCGATGCCCGATGCATCCCGCCCGGAACCTGCAACATAGTCAGGCGAGCCGTGGTTGTCTGTAATGATTCGTAAAGCTGATAGGGCATGATTTCACCCGTCACTACGGGACTTTGCCGACAAAAATATAAGTGCATGCCCCCCTTCCCAACGGCCATGACCCGATTAGAATGGCGAGCCTTCCCGAACCACTCTCCCCTTACCTTTCTTAATCGAAGACGCCCATGTCCGAAGCCAGTCCGTGTCTGAATTGCGGTGCCTGCTGTTCACACTTTCGTGTGTCTTTCTTCTGGGGTGAGTGCGCCTCCTCGGGGGGCACTGTGCCCGATGACCTGGTGGTGCAGATCAACCCCACCCGCGTGGCCATGATCGGCACCGACCAGAAACCCGCACGCTGCTGCAGCCTGGAGGGCAACGTGGGCCAGGCCACCAGTTGCTCAATTTATGAGCAGCGCTCCAGTGTGTGCCGCGAGTTCGATTCGTCCTGGAGCCAAGGCGTGCAGAACGTCGACTGCGATGCCGCCCGCGCAGCATTTGGCCTCGCCCCCCTGGAGCAACCTTTCGAACTGATCCTGCCCCTCAGCGCTTAGCATTAAACGCTATTAACGACATGCCAAAATCATAGTGAGCAAAATGCCATTATCGATGGCGAATCCCCCGAGGCTTCTACACTCGACCTCATAGGTCATCGCCTGAGGCTGTGACGTGACGCTATGACGGGACATGCTATGGAATGGCTAGGTCTGCACTTTTTTACCGACCTCCCCGCGAACGGGCACTTATTACTCAATTGCAGTCATAACCCGTTCCTGGTGCTGCTGGCCTATCTGGTCGCCTGTGCGGCAGGTTTCGGCACCCTAGACATGGCCGAACGAGTCGGCAATGTCGAAGACCCCACCCCTCGCCGCCACTGGCGCTGGCTGGGGGCCGGTTGCCTGGCAGGTGGTATCTGGTCCACTCACTTCATCAGCATGCTGGCTTTCCAGGCCCCCATCGCAATTCACTACGAACTGTTCATGACGTTCGCCTCGCTGATCATCGCCCTGATCGCTTCGCTGTTCGCCATGCAAACCCTCAGTCACAACCACCTGCGGTTTAACCAATACCTGCTGGCATCGGTATGGATGGGTATCGGCATTGCCTTGATGCATTACGTCGGCATGTCCGCCATGCGCTCCCAAGCCCAGGCGTATTTCGAGTCGGGACTGCTCCTCGCCTCGGTGGGCATCGCCATTGGCGCCAGCCTCGCCGCATTGCTGCTGTCGAGCTACCTGCGCACCGGCGCCGGGGTCTTCCATCAACTGCTCAAATACGCCGCAAGCCTGATATTGGGCGCGGGCATTATCAGCATGCACTTTACCGGCATGGCCGCCATGCAACTGATAGTCCCCACGGGGGCCGACCTCTCATTACCGCTGGATAACAACCCCATCCAGCTGGGCCTGTCGGTCGCCGTGATCACCCTGCTGGTGATCGGCAGCAGCATCAGCGCCGCGCTGGCGGACAAGAAGCTGCAGCACAAGGAGCGCGACCTGCGTCGGGTCAACGCGCTGCTCAGCGAACTGGACCAGGCGCGCGCCTCCCTGCAACAGGTGGCCCATTACGACGCACTGACCAGCCTGCTTAATCGACGGGGTTTCAATCAGATTTTCGCGGAAAAGATCGCCGAAAAAACGGCTTCAAACGGCATGATGGCAGTTATTTTCCTCGATATAGATCACTTCAAGCGCATCAACGACAGCCTCGGCCATGACGCCGGGGATCAATTGCTCACCGTTCTGGCCAGCCATATCAAAGGCTCTGTGCGCAGCCATGCGGACGTGGTCGCCCGGTTTGGCGGCGATGAGTTCTGCATCCTGATCAGCGTTCATCACCGCGACGAAGCGCGACACCTGGCCCAGCGCATCATGCAGAAGATGAAGGATCCGATCGAACTGGCCGGTCGCCGTATGGTGATGACCACCAGTATCGGCATCAGCCTGTTTCCCGAGGATGGCCTGACCTGCGAAGAGCTGCTGAAAACCGCCGACCTGGCGCTGTACCAATCCAAGGACACGGGACGCAACAGCCTGAACTTCTTCAGCTCCAACCTGAAGACCCGAGCCTTCCTCGAACTGCAACTGGAAGAGGAGCTGCGCAGCGCCCTGCGTGCCCAGAACCAACTGGTGCTGTTCTACCAACCGATCTTTGACATGAAGCTGGGCAAGGTCACGCGCCTGGAGGCCCTGGTGCGCTGGCAGCATCCGCAACAGGGGCTGCTGGCCCCCGACCGGTTTATCGGGATTGCCGAAAGCAATGGGCTGATCGCCGAACTCGACCATTGGGTCTTGCGCCAGGCCTGCCATGACTTGAGCCTGCTCTCCGACCGAGGCTATACCGAACTGACCATGGCGGTGAATTGCTCGGCCCTGAACCTGGCCCGCGACGAAATGGCGGATGAGATCGAAAACGCGCTGCGCTTCAGCGGGATCGGCGCCAACCGCCTGGAGCTGGAGGTCACCGAAAATGCCTTGATGGGCAATATCAGCAGCACCCTGGCGCTGCTGCGGCAAATCCGCGCGCTGGGCGTGTCGCTGGCTATCGACGACTTCGGCACCGGCTACTCCTCCCTCGCCTACCTCAAGCGCCTGCCGCTCAACACCCTGAAGATCGATCGCTCGTTTATCCAGGATATTCCCAAGTCGACCGCCGACATCGAGATCGTCCAGGCGATTATCGGCATGGCCCATACCCTGCACCTGCAGGTGGTGACCGAAGGTGTGGAAACCCAGGCCCAGTTCGAATTGTTGCTCAAACATGGCTGTGATTTCGTCCAGGGCTACCTGTTGAGCCCGGCGGTCCCCGCCAGTGAAATAATTGGCGCAATGCAAGGTATCGACATACGCAATCCGCTCTACCCATTCAGCGTGGCGGGCACCAAGGACACCCGCCCGGGGAAAGAGTCCTCCCCTGGCCGCTCCGGATCCACCTCTATCGTCCGGCCAATTCGCTGACGTCGAATCTTTGGCATTTCGCCATCACTTACCTAAAGATCGCCGACGAACGGCCGATTCATTAGAGTCCGGCCAGGTTTTTCCTGAGCACACTGGGTAAGCCTGATCGTACCGGACAAGGACGCACTGTAAAGTCGCGAACTCCCATTCTGCGATGGCTATTTGATACTTTTTCAGCCATCCGCCCAGGTACATGGCGCACAATGACTTCTAAAAATAACTCTGGCACCGTGGTATCCGATGTGTTGCTCCCAGCTCCTGCGGAAAAGCCCTCAGGTTCAAAGTCATTGAGCACCGCACGCCCGCTGGCCACCCAGCAATACCTGTACTTCACCGAAACCAATACCGACCGCATCCTCGATAACCTCGACGGCCTGCGCGACATGGTGTTCCCGCGACCGCCTCACCTGGAAGGCGACAGCGAGCAGCACAGCGAGCAGGAATTCCCCTCGGTCTGCCTGATCGGCCTGGGCCGCTGCGGTTCGAACATCGCGCTGGACGTAGCGGAGTTGGTGTACAACGCGCGCAAGTTCTACCTCAACGAATTCAGCACTGAAGATAAATCCTTGGATAAGGGCTACAGCCCGGCCCAGTGGATTCGCAACAACCTGCGCCTGGGCGGCGGCAAGGCCAGCAAGCCGGTGTTCCTGGTGGAACCGCTGGTGATGCTGGGCGACCTGGACAAGGACATCGCCGGGCGTATCCGTTTCTCGCGCAAGGGCGAAAAAAGCGGCTTTCTGCGCGACTACAGCAAGATGAAAATCATGGACCTCTCCGAAGTCCATGCCGGTGGCGCCGGTAACGCGCCGATCCTCGGCCAGTACCTGGCCAAGATCATCCTCAACAAAGACACCCAGCGCTTTTCCAGCCCCGACTGGAAGATGATCCATTCGTACCTGATCGATTCCTGCGGCATCAAGGCCAATCAGTCGCGCCTGTACTTCTCGATCTTCAGCGCCGGCGGCGGTACCGGTTCGGGCATGGCCTCGGAATTCGGCCTGGCGCAGCAGCATTCGTACATGAACAAGACGTTCGACACCAAGCCCGCCGACGAGCACGACAGCAAGAGCGGCCACGCTTTCGTCTTCGAGCCGATCTTCACCAGCGGCATTTGTGTGCTGCCGAACATCTCCGACCACCGCAGCGAAATGTCCGAGGCACTGCACATCAACGCCGGACGCTTGCTGTGCAAATACCTTTCGGAAGAATGGGACTTCTCGTACAACTTCGACAATGAAGACAGCAGCGAAGCCAGCGTGAAGGGGCGTATCCGCCCGTGGAACGCGATGATGCTGATCTCCAACGACATCATGCGTTACGCCGAAGAGAGCGATGACGGCAATATCCAGAACATTGACGTCAATGCCATGGAAAAACACGCCAACCAGTACATCTCCCAGCAAATCTTCAACATCCTCACCGCCCAGGCCGTGACTACCGACTACGACCAGAACTACTTCCGTCGCGCCGGCATCGACATCGGCGAAACCATCCGCCTGGACGCCAATGACCTGTTCATGAGCCTGGCCGGGCCGGTGGCGATTGCCTACGCCGAATCCGTCGTACCGGAAACCCCGGCGCCGTCAAATGACAAGTTCAAAGTCTTCGAGAAAGAGCCCCAGCGCCTGAACATCGACGACCTGTTCTTCCGCTCCATCGACCTGCCGCATTTCAACAAGGTCACCCAGGCCATCGAAGGCATCAGCCTGTTGCCGATCGAGTCCAAGCGCTACAGGGCGTCCCTGGAGCAGTACAAGAACTCAGGCTACGACGCGGCGGCGCTGCACGACCTGCACTTCTTCAAGAACTGCTCGTCGGTGGTGTCCATCGTTTCGCTGCCCAAGGACTACAAGCTGTCCTACATGGACCTGAACCGGCTCAAGACCCACCTCAACAGCCTGTTCCCCAACACCACCCTCAAGCGCTATGCCCTGGTGATCGGCGCGTCGGCCAACCTGTCGCTGACCACCCTGATCGCCAAGAGCCCGTGCCTGTCGGATGACTTCCTGACACTGATCGTGGCCTTCATCAAGCGGTGCTTCGCGCGCAACCCGTATCGCTTCGACGACACGCTGGATAACTCGATCCTGGATTTCATCATCCACGAGGACTTCGACGAAGACCGCATCGACGAACTGCTCAACGAGTTTGAAAACCCGGCGAAGATCCTCGATACCAATTGGTACGCGATCAAGCCGATGTATGAGAAGAAGTACCGCGAGTTGATCAACGACAAAGAGAAGTTCGTGTCGATCAATGACATTCGCCTGTCACGGGATTGCGTGAAGAAGGCGATCAAGTACCTGCGCGAGATCTACCGTCATCGCATTGGCAAGACCAAGGTTATTTCGTTGAATAACCATACCGGCAAGACCGCGTAAGCGTTTATGGGGAGGGAGATTGCTCCCTCGCCACGGTCCCTTAACACCCGGAAACAATTCCCACAACCTTTCGACCCGCGCAAAACTGTTCCCGTGACGTGCACGTCACCTTCGTGCTGTGATCTTTCTCCACGGCAAGATGCCATTACTGCGTCGGCGGTTACTCCAATACACACTTCGACGAGCAAAAAACACGCACATCTTTAGTGCATAAATTTCTTACGACGCCCTTTCCTGGATCAGTATCCAGGGCGAAACCACCACCGCCCACAAGCTCGGATCACGCTCCACCAAGTCCAATGCCCGCGTCGCAGACACTTCGCCCAGACTGCCGGAAGCCAGCCAGGCAGCGACTTTATCGCGGTTGTCTTCGGCCATTGCCTCTGCGGCCTCGATCAAATCCAGATCAGTATCGACCCACAATAGGGCACCCTTGGCAAAGAACGGTTCAAGCTCCTTCCAGGAAATTTCGGCGGTTTCACCGAGCAGCTTGGCATAGAGGGTGCTAGGTTCTTGCGTCATGGGAGTTCACCTGAGAAAAAATCGGCGCAATCATAACGTCGTGCCTTTCCTATAAAAAGCCAGGTAGAAAAACCCAGTTGCAAATGAGTCATCGATAGAAAGTGTCAGGAAAGCCAAGGATTGCCCGATACTCTGGCATCAACCCGCCGCAATTCTGTCTTTTTCTTTCATTTAAGCGACACACCCGGGTTTTGCCCCCAGCAGCCAGCTTTTCAAGCGATCAACCGGCGCTCTACACTGTACCGGTACAGTTGCCAGAGCACTGCCGGGGGATATCCGAGATATCTGATCCGGTTCTACAGCTCACAAGGCCGCTAGAACTATAAAAAATACAACAGTAAGAGTGGAGCACTATGAATAAGGCTACTAAGCAGATTTCCAAACTGTTTGCCGCTATGGTCCTGGCTGGGGTTGCCGGCCATTCGTTCGCAGCTGACACCATCAAGATCGGCATCGCCGGTCCAAAGACTGGTCCTGTAACGCAATACGGCGACATGCAATTCATGGGTGCCAAGCAGGCCATCGCCGACATCAACGCCAAGGGCGGCGTCGACGGCAAAATGCTCGAAGCCAAGGAATACGACGACGCCTGCGATCCTAAACAAGCCGTGGCCGTTGCCAACAAAGTGGTCAACGACGGCGTCAAGTTCGTGGTCGGTCACCTCTGCTCCAGCTCCACTCAGCCAGCGTCCGATATCTATGAAGACGAAGGCGTAATCATGATTACCCCGGCGGCCACCAGCCCGGAAATCACCGCCCGTGGCTACAAGCTGATCTTCCGCACCATCGGCCTGGACAGCGCCCAGGGCCCAGCGGCCGGCAACTACATCGCCGACCACGTGAAGCCGAAAATCGTTGCCGTCCTGCACGACAAGCAGCAATACGGTGAAGGTATCGCCACCGCCGTCAAACAGACCCTCGAGAAGAAAGGCGTGAAGGTTGCCGTCTTCGAAGGCCTGAACGCCGGCGACAAAGACTTCTCCTCGATCATCCAGAAGCTCAAGCAAGCCAACGTCGACTTCGTCTACTACGGCGGCTACCACCCGGAGCTGGGGCTGATCCTGCGCCAGTCCAAGGAAAAAGGCCTGAACGCCAAGTTCATGGGTCCAGAGGGCGTCGGCAACGATTCCATCTCGCAAATCGCCCAGGGCGCTTCCGAAGGCCTGCTGGTGACCTTGCCTAAATCCTTCGATACCGACCCGGCCAACAAAGCCATCGTTGACGAGTTCGCCAAGAACAAGCAGGACCCAACCGGTCCGTTCGTGTTCCCGGCCTACTCGGCCATTGAAGTCATCGCCGGCGGCATTACTGCCGCCAAGAGCGAAGACACCGCCAAAGTGGCTGCCGCCATCCACGCGGGCACCTTCAAAACCCCTACCGGCGAGCTGAGCTTCGACGCCAAGGGCGACCTGAAGGACTTCAAGTTCGTGGTCTACGAATGGCACTTCGGCAAACCAAAAACCGAAGTTTCCCCTCAGTAAGCCAGGCGTTACTGGTCCAACAAGCCCACTGTGAGAGCAGTGGGTTTTGTTTTACGAGGTTTATGGGCCTGTCACCCGCGATCCGGGCGCTGGCTCACCTGAAAATCTTAAAACCGTCACCAGCGGTTCGCTGGCAAACGCTTTGTGCAAATGTGCTCACAGAACACAGCACGGGGCCGGAACATGACTCCACCAGTGAAATGCGTATCGGGTTTTTAGGAGCGCTGTAATGCCTGAGATCTATCATTTTTTCCAACAGCTGGTTAATGGCCTGACCATTGGCAGCACCTATGCCTTGATAGCCATTGGCTACACAATGGTTTACGGCATCATTGGAATGATTAACTTCGCCCATGGCGAGGTGTACATGATTGGTTCCTACGTGGCCTTCATCGCCCTCGCCGGGCTGGCCATGATGGGTATCCACTCCCTGCCGCTGTTGATGACCGCCGCGTTCCTGGCGTCGATCGTCGTAACCAGTGCCTATGGCTACAGTATTGAGCGCGTTGCCTACCGTCCCTTGCGTGGCAGCAACCGTTTGATCCCGCTGATTTCCGCCATCGGCATGTCGATTTTCCTGCAGAACACCGTATTGCTGTCCCAGGACTCCAAGGATAAATCCATCCCCAACCTGATCCCGGGGAGCTTCTCCTTCGGTCCGGGCGGTGCGGAAGAAGTGCTGATTTCCTACATGCAGATCCTGGTCTTCGTCGTCACCCTGGTGGCCATGCTGGGCCTGACGCTGTTCATCTCCCGCTCCCGTCTGGGACGCGCCTGCCGGGCCTGCGCCGAAGACATCAAGATGGCCAACCTGTTGGGCATCAACACCAACAACATCATCGCCCTGACCTTCGTGATCGGTGCCGCACTGGCAGCCGTCGCGGCGGTACTGCTGAGCATGCAGTACGGCGTGATCAACCCCAACGCCGGTTTCCTGGTAGGACTCAAGGCCTTTACCGCAGCGGTATTGGGCGGCATCGGCAGTATTCCGGGCGCGATGCTCGGCGGTCTGGTGCTGGGGGTGGCCGAGGCGTTTGGTGCCGATATTTTCGGCGACCAATACAAGGACGTCGTGGCGTTCGGCCTGTTGGTCCTGGTGCTGTTGTTCCGTCCGACCGGCATCCTGGGCCGTCCGGAGGTTGAGAAAGTATGAGCAGATATCTTAAATCGGCGTTTTTCAGCGCCTTGCTGGTGTGGGCAGTGGCCTTCCCGGTACTCGGCCTCAAGCTGAGCATTGTCGGCATCAACCTGGAAGTGCATGGCACCGGTCCCGTGACCCTGACCATCATCGCCCTGTGTTCGGTGCTGATGTTCCTGCGCGTGCTGTTCACCCAGCAGGTCGGCGCTCTGTTCAAGCGCAACCGTGGCCCGTTGGTCTCGCCCAAGGTCAGCCAATTCCTGACCCTGCCGCGCACCCAGCGCTACATCATCATCGGCCTGATCGTGGCCGCGCTGATCTGGCCGTTCTTCGGCTCGCGCGGTGCGGTCGACATCGCCACCCTGATCCTGATCTACGTGTTGCTGGGCCTGGGCCTGAACATCGTGGTGGGCCTCGCCGGCCTGCTCGACCTGGGTTATGTGGGCTTCTACGCCGTGGGTGCCTACACCTATGCGCTGCTCTCGCACTACCTGGGCTGGAGCTTCTGGATCTGCCTGCCGCTGGCCGGCATGGCGGCGGCCACGTTCGGCTTCCTGCTGGGCTTCCCGGTGTTGCGCCTGCGCGGTGACTACCTGGCCATCGTGACCCTGGGCTTCGGAGAAATCATTCGTCTGTTCCTGCGCAACCTGACCGACATCACCGGTGGCCCCAACGGCATCAGCAGCATTCCCAAGCCGACCTTCTTCGGACTGTCGTTCGACCGCACCGCTGCCGAAGGCATGCAGACCTTCCACGAGTACTTCGGGATTGCCTACAACCCGGTGAGCAAAGTGGTGTTCCTGTACCTGGTGGCGCTGTTGCTGGCACTGGCGGCACTGTTCGTGATCAACCGCTTGCTGCGCATGCCCATCGGCCGTGCCTGGGAAGCGTTGCGCGAAGATGAAATCGCCTGCCGTGCCCTGGGCCTGAACCCGACCATCATCAAGCTCTCGGCCTTTACCCTGGGTGCCGCGTTCGCCGGTTTTGCCGGCAGCTTCTTCGCCGCTCGCCAAGGCCTGGTGACCCCGGAGTCGTTCACCTTTATCGAGTCGGCGATCATCCTCGCCATCGTGGTATTGGGCGGCATGGGTTCGCAACTGGGCGTGATCCTGGCGGCGATCGTGATGATCCTGCTGCCGGAAATGATGCGTGAGTTCAGCGAATACCGCATGTTGATGTTCGGCGCCATGATGGTGCTGATGATGATCTGGCGACCTCAAGGCCTGCTGCCCATGCAACGTCCACACATGGAGCTGCGCAAATGAGCCGCGAGATCCTGAAAGTCGAAAACTTGAGCATGCGCTTCGGCGGTTTGCTGGCGGTCAACGGCGTGGCCCTGACCGTGAAAGAGAAACAGGTGGTTGCACTGATCGGCCCCAACGGCGCCGGCAAGACCACGGTGTTCAACTGCCTCACCGGTTTCTACAAACCGAGCGGTGGCAGCATCCTGCTGGACGGCCAGCCGATCCAGGGCCTGGCCGGTCACGAAATCGCTCGCAAGGGCGTGGTGCGGACCTTCCAGAACGTGCGGTTGTTCAAGGACATGACGGCGGTCGAGAACCTGCTGATCGCCCAGCATCGTCACCTGAACACCAACTTCTTTGCAGGCCTGTTCAAGACCCCGGCGTTTCGCAAGAGCGAGCGCGAGGCCATGGAATATGCGGAGTACTGGCTGGACAAGGTCAACCTCACCGAGTTCGCCAACCGCCCCGCCGGCACCCTGGCCTATGGTCAGCAACGTCGCCTGGAAATCGCCCGCTGCATGATGACCCGCCCGCGGATCCTGATGCTCGACGAACCGGCCGCCGGCCTGAACCCCAAGGAAACCGAAGACCTCAAGGCGCTGATCGGCGTGTTGCGTGAGGAAAACAACGCCACGGTGCTGTTGATCGAACACGACATGAAACTGGTCATGAGCATTTCCGACCATATCGTGGTGATCAACCAGGGCACGCCGCTGGCGGACGGGACGCCGGAGCAGATCCGCGGCAATCCTGAAGTGATCAAAGCCTATCTGGGGGAAGCGTAAAATGCTGCAATTCGAAAACGTTTCCACTTTCTACGGCAAGATCCAGGCCTTGCACAACGTCAACGTGGAAGTGCGCCAGGGTGAGATCGTCACGCTGATCGGCGCCAACGGCGCCGGCAAGTCGACCTTGCTGATGACCTTGTGCGGCTCGCCGCAGGCCCACAGCGGCAGCATCCGCTACATGGGTGAAGAGCTGGTGGGCCAGCAGTCATCGCACATCATGCGCAAGAGCATTGCCGTGGTGCCGGAAGGCCGCCGGGTGTTCTCACGCCTGACCGTGGAGGAAAACCTGGCCATGGGCGGGTTCTTCACCGACAAGGGCGACTACCAGGAGCAGATGGACAAGGTGCTGCACCTGTTCCCTCGTCTCAAGGAGCGCTTCAGCCAGCGCGGCGGCACCATGTCCGGCGGCGAGCAGCAAATGCTCGCCATCGGCAGGGCGCTGATGAGCAAGCCCAAGCTGTTGCTGTTGGACGAACCGTCCCTGGGCCTGGCACCGATCATCATCCAGCAGATCTTCGACATCATCGAACAGCTGCGCAAGGACGGTGTAACGGTGTTCCTCGTGGAGCAGAACGCCAACCAGGCGCTGAAAATCGCCGACCGCGCCTACGTGCTGGAAAACGGCCGGGTGGTGATGCAGGGCACTGGCGAGCAGTTGCTGACCGACCCGAAGGTACGTGAGGCGTACTTGGGCGGTTAACACCCGGTTGCGGCACGAACCGGATCTCAATGTGGGAGGGGGCTTGCCCCCGATGGCGGTACATCAGTCACATGCTCTGTGCCTGACACCCTGCCATCGGGAGCAAGCTCCCTCCCACATTTTTTTGCATTGTTTGAAATTATTTAGTCTGGCCTTGTAACGAACATCCTCCTCCCGCCTCTAGTGGTGCAAGCAGGCATTCAAGCCCGCTCCTCAACCTACTGCTGGAGATCCACCATGACGACCAAACTGTCCGCCGCTTCCCTCGTCCTCGCCCTGAGTTCGGCCTTGAGCCTCTCCGCCCTGACCACCAGCGCCCACGCTGCCGACGACATGCAGAAGTGCTTCGGCGTCGCTGAAGCCGGCAAGAACGATTGCGCCGCCGGTGCCGGCACGTCCTGCGCCGGCACCTCGAAGACCAAGGATCAGGCCAACGCCTGGAAACTTGTCCCGGCCGGCACCTGCACCCAAACCCCAAGCGCCACCTCGCCGACCGGTTTCGGCCAGGAAGCCGCCTTCACCGCCAAGTCCTGAAACCCTGCCTCGCCTGAGTACGGATGATGACGCTTTCACGCCTGCCCACAGTCTCACCGGTTCAGGTGCCCGGCCTCCCCTGTCGGGCTGGGCTGGGGCTGAAGCACGAGCACTTCCAGGAAGTGCTCGATACTTCCCCCGACATCGGTTTTTTTGAAGTGCACGCCGAAAACTACATGGTGGCCGGCGGCCCGTTTCATCACTACCTGGGGTTGATTCGCGAACGTTACCCCCTGTCGTTGCACGGCGTGGGCCTGTCCATCGGTGGCAAAGGCCCGCTCAACCGTGAGCACCTGGGGCGCTTGGCCGTACTGATCGAACGCTACCAACCCCACTCATTTTCCGAACACCTGGCCTGGTCCAGCCACGGCCCGGCGTTTCTCAACGACCTGCTGCCCCTGGCTTATGACGCCGCCACCTTGAGTCAGGTATGCGAGCACGTCGACCAGGTACAGTGCGCTCTCAAGCGGCCGATGCTGCTGGAGAACCCATCGACCTACCTGCAGTTCCAACGCTCCACCCTGGACGAGACCGACTTCATCGGCGAGATCATCCGCCGCACCGGCTGCGGCCTGCTGTTGGACGTGAACAACGTCTACGTGTCATGCATCAACCACCAGCGCGACCCTCTGGTCTACATCAACGCCTTACCGTTGCGCGCCGTGGGTGAGATTCATCTGGCCGGCTTCGCCGAAGACACCGACAGCCTGGGCGATCGCCTGCTGATCGATGACCACGGCGCGCCCATCGATAACGCAGTGTGGCTGCTATACGAACACGTGCTCGCGCTGATGGGCCCGGTCGCAACACTGATCGAGCGCGACAACCAAGTGCCGGCCTTCAGTGCGTTGTACGCGGAGGCCCAACACGCTGAACGGTATTTATCGCAGGTCCACCCATGAGCCTTCACGACGCCTTTGCCAGCGCCTTGCTGGCGCCCGACCAGCCTTGCCCCCACGGCCTGTTCAGCAGCAACGGGGCCGATCCGGCCAGTCGTTTTGCGGTGTATCGCAACAATGTTCACAGTTCGTTGATCAAGGCGTTGGCAACGGCTTATCCCGTAACGGCGCAATTGGTAGGCGATGAATTTTTCCGCGCCATGGCCGGCATTTTCGTACAGGCATACCCGCCTGCCAGCCCGCTGATCAGCGAGTACGGCAGCACATTCGCCGACTTTATCCAGGGGTTTGAACCGGCCGCCAGCGTGCCTTACCTGGCCGATGTGGCCCGATTGGAACGCTTGCGGGTTCGCGCTTATCACGCAGCGGATACAACCTTGGTAGATCCGCAAACCGTACTGCAGCAACTGCAAGCCCAAGCGACGCTGGGGGCGCTGCATCTGCAACTGCACCCGTCCGTTGGCACATTGAACTCCGCCTACGCAGTGGTTGCGGTATGGGCGGCACACCAGACCGAGGGCGCCCTGGCCACCCTGGATCCCTGGCATGCCCAAGGCGCGCTGGTGTTGCGCCAAGGGTTGAATGTCAAGGTCTTCGCCATCGACGGCGGCTCGGTCGCCTTTATCAATAGCCTGAAACGCGGCTCGGCGCTGGAAATGGCCGTCGCAAATGCCCTCGAGGCCAGCGCCGAGTTCGACCTGCACCAATGCCTCACGCTGCTGATCAACCACAACGCCCTCACTCATCTGCTCCCAGAACAACAGGTATCGCCATGAGCACTTCCGATTCGTGCCTGATCAAACAGGCCATCGCACTTTTCGAGAAAATCCCGTACAGCCTGCTCGCGTTTATTGCGCGCTTCTCCATTGCGGCAGTGTTCTGGAAATCCGGGCAAACCAAGGTCGAAGGCATTGCCATTGACCTGATCAACGGCACGTTCGAACTTGGTATCCCCAGACTCGCCGCCTCGACATTGCCGCTGTTTCGCAGTGAATACCATGTGCCGTTGCTGTCGCCCGAAGTGGCCGCGTACATGGCGGCGTTTGCCGAGCACTTCTTCCCGGTGCTGATCCTGGTGGGCCTGGCCACGCGCTTCTCGGCCCTGGCCTTGATCGGCATGACCCTGGTCATTCAGTTGTTCGTGTACCCGGACGCCTACCCTACCCACGGCACTTGGATTGCGCTGCTGTTGCTGTTGGTCGCCAAAGGGCCGGGCAGCCTGTCCATCGACCACCTGATTGCGCGCCGCTACCGTTAAAGCCGATCCAGTGCCTCGCCGCCGCGCTTGAACCAGTCCACCAGGTAGTCGGCCAATACTTGGGTACGCCTCGGCAGGCCGCCTTGATAAGGATGGACCAGGTACATCGGCATACTCCGCGTCTGGTAATAGCGCAGGAGCCAACGCAATCGACCGTCAGCCAACTCCGTCGGCAGTACGTAGGACGGCAAGCGGGCGATCCCGGCCCCCACCAGGGCAGCCTTCTTCAGCAGGTTGTAATGGTTGGAGGCAAAGGTGCCGCCCACCCTCACCCGCAACAACTCGTGCTGCTGGTGATACAGCCATTCCTCGCGGCCGCTGTAGTGGCTGTTGAGTAAACAGGTGTGCGCCGCAAGATCCCCAGGGGTCAGTGGTTCGCCGTGCTGCTCCAGATAAGCGGGACTGGCACAGGTCATCTCGTGCCAGGCCAGCAGCGGCTTGGCCACCAGACGCTCGTTTTCAATCGCCCCCGAACGCACCCCCAAGTCAAAGCCGTCTCGCGCCAGATCTCGGTAGCTGTTGTTGAGCTCCAGCTCGATCTGCACCTGGGGATAGTGCTTGGAAAACTCCAGCAACAAACCATCGAAGAAGGTTTCCCCTAATGAAACCGGAACCGTCATACGCACAGGCCCGGTCAAATCGTCCTTGAGACGCGCCAATGCCTGACGGGCGCGATCCACCTGCACCACCAGCGCTTGCGCCTGGGGCAACAACGCCGCACCGGCGGCGGTCAGGCTGAGCCTGCGTGTGGTGCGGTGCAACAAGACCACACAGAACTGCGCTTCCAAGTGGCTGATGCGCTTGGACAACTGGCCCTTGCTGCAACCCAGTTGCTCGGCCGCCACGGTAAAACTGCCGGCTTCGATCAATACGGCGAAGGCTGCCAGATCATCCATCTCGCTCATGGACTGTTTCCATTTGAAAACCAAAGGTTGCCTATTAGCACGTTTATCTACTTGAAAAGCCACCCTAGACTTGATGCCTACCCCTACTGTAGGAGAAGGAGCTTGCTCGCGAAAATCGTCAACGCTAACGCGGTCAGCCTGGTACACAGCGGCGCTTTTGCGTTTTTCGCGGGCAAGCCCGCTCCTACAGTTCCTGATAAACCCAGAGGAACAGCACCATGAAAATCCTATTGATTGGCGCCGGCGGCACCATCGGCTCGGCAGTCAAGGCCGAACTGGCCCAGCGTCATGAGGTGATCAGCATTGGCCGCAGCAGCGGCGACTTCCAGGTGGATATCAGCGACAGCTTCTCGATCCGCAAACTGTTCGAGCAGACCGGCAAATTCGACGCACTCGTCTGCGCTGCAGGCAACGTGAATTTCGTGGCGCTGGGGGATATGAGCGAAAGCGATTTTGAGCTGGGCTTGCGTGACAAGTTGATGGGGCAGGTCAACCTGCTGTTGATCGGCCGCGAGTATGCCAACGACGGCGCATCGTTCACCTTCACCAGTGGCATTCTCAACCGTGACCCGATCCGTACTGGCGCTTCGGCTGCGCTGGTCAATGGCGCGCTGGATGCGTTCGTCAAAGCCACTGCGATCGAACTGCCACGAGGTTTACGCATCAACTCCGTAAGCCCCACGGTCCTGCTGGAAGCCATGGGCAGCTACGCGCCGTACTTCCGTGGCTACAAGCCGGCTGCTGGCGCCGACGTGGCATTGGCCTACGCCAAAAGTGTGGAGGGCTTACAGACCGGTCAAACCTTTACCGTCGGCTGAATGTGAAGTCGGTAAGAAATGCCTGAAGCTGGCGGACGGGGTTGTGATGCAGCGCCAGCCTGCGTAACGTGGCGGCACTTGTCTGGAGACCCGATAATGCGTGCCGCCCGTACCCTCGCCCTGTTTGCCTTGCTTCCTTTGTTCGCCGCGTGCCAGATGTTCGAAAACGAGCCGGCCAAACCGTCTACCGTCGGGCTGACCCGTATGCAGGGTGAACTCACGGCGGTGGGTGGCAAACTGCTGTTCCAGCCGTGCGACGATAAACGCAACTATGTCGTCAACGACACCAGCGGCACCAGCATCCTGCAGGAAGCCGCCTCCCTGGCCGGCCAGCAAGGAGCACTGTTTGCCGACTTGCGTGGCAAGTTCTCTGGCGTCGCCAGCGGCACCCAAGGCAGCGTCGACCTGCAACAGCTCTACCGCGTAGAGCGCTCGACCTCTGCCTGCACCGACCCGGACTTCAAGCGCATGACCCTGCGGGCCAACGGCCACAAGCCGGCCTGGGCCATGAACGTCACCGCCAAGGGCATGGTGCTGGAGCGTGAAGGCCAGCCGCCACTGGCGGTGCCTTATGTCGAAGAGCAAATCGGCGACGGCCGCTTCAACCTGATGACCGAAGCCAACAACCAGCACATCGAACTGTGGGTAGCGCCGCAACGCTGCATCGACAGCGTCAGCGGCAGCCTGCAACACATGACTGCGGAATTGCGCGTCAACGGTCAGGTACAGCGCGGTTGCGCGGCGTTTGGTGGTTCTCGGGACGACTGATTCAGCGCTGCGCTGTTTTAACCTGACGGAAAACCGCCATTGAGGCTTATAATCGCCGGTTTGCAAAACAGCCGGCCTCTTTGTCCGCCGCCTACCGGATCCTGTCATGTTACGAATCACCGAACTCAAGCTGCCCATCGACCATCCCGAAGAAGACCTGCGGCCTGCCATCGTGCAGCGCCTGGGCATCGCCAGTGATGACCTGCTCGATTTCACCCTGTTCAAACGCAGCTACGACGCGCGCAAGAAGTCGTCGGAGCTGTGCTTCATCTACACCATCGACCTTAACGTGAAGGGTGAGGCCGCCCTGCTGCTCAAGTTTGCCGATGACCGCAACGTCAACCCGGCGCCGGACGTCAGCTACAAGGTAGTGGGCCAGGCCCCGGAAGGCTTGGTCGAACGGCCTGTGGTCGTCGGTTTTGGCCCGTGCGGTATCTTCGCCGGGCTGTTGCTGGCACAGATGGGCTTCAAGCCGATCATCCTCGAACGCGGCAAGGAAGTACGCCAGCGCACCAAGGACACCTGGGGCCTGTGGCGCAAAAGCGTGCTCAACCCCGAGTCCAACGTGCAGTTCGGTGAAGGCGGCGCCGGGACCTTCTCCGACGGCAAGCTCTACAGCCAGATCAAGGACCCGAAATTCCACGGCCGCAAAGTCCTGCACGAGTTCGTCAAGGCCGGCGCGCCGGAAGAAATCCTCTACGTCAGCAAGCCGCACATCGGCACCTTCCGTCTGACCGGCGTGGTGGAAAACATGCGCGAGCAGATCATCGCCCTGGGCGGTGAAGTGCGCTTCGAGCAACGGGTGACCGACGTGCTGATCGAAGACGGCCAGTTGAATGGCGTGGTCATCGACGGTGGTGAGCAGATCCTCTCCAAGCATGTGATCCTGGCCCTCGGCCACAGCGCCCGCGACACCTTCCGCATGCTCCACGGCCGTGGTGTATACATGGAAGCCAAACCGTTCTCGGTGGGTTTCCGGATCGAACACCCGCAATCGCTGATCGACGCCGCCCGCCTGGGCAAATATGCCGGGCACCCAAAGCTGGGCGCCGCCGACTACAAGCTGGTGCACCACGCCAAGAACGGCCGTTCGGTCTACAGCTTCTGCATGTGCCCGGGTGGCACCGTGGTGGCCGCGACCTCCGAGCCGAACCGTGTGGTGACCAACGGCATGAGCCAGTACTCGCGTAACGAGCGCAATGCCAACTCCGGCATCGTGGTCGGCATCACGCCGGAAGTGGATTACCCAGGCGGCCCGCTGGCGGGTATCGAGTTGCAGGAGCGCCTGGAGTCCCACGCCTACATCCTCGGCGGCAGCAACTACGAGGCCCCGGCACAGTTGGTCGGCGACTTTATCGCCGGTAAGCCGTCCACGGCCATCGGCAGTGTGGAACCGTCCTACAAGCCAGGTGTGGCCCTGGGGGACCTGGCCCTGGCCTTGCCGGACTTCGCCATCGAAGCGATCCGCGAAGCACTGCCGGCGTTCGAGAAGCAGATCAAAGGCTACTCGCTGCACGATGCCGTGTTGACCGGTATCGAGACGCGCACCTCGTCGCCGCTGCGGATTACCCGTGACGAATCGATGCAGAGCTTGAACGTGAAAGGCCTGTTCCCGGCCGGTGAAGGCGCTGGCTATGCGGGCGGGATTCTGTCGGCCGGTGTTGACGGGATTCGGATTGCCGAGGCGTTGGCGCGGGATATGCTCGGCATCGAGGCCTGAGAACGGCGCAAATTAAATGTGGAGGGGGCAAGCCCCCTCCCACATTGGTTTTGCGTTGTATCAGATATTCGCGCGCAGGATGTCGGCTGGCAATGGCTCGCCCTGCTCCACGCTGGCCGCAACGGCCGTGATCAACCCCTCGAGTGCATAGCCCTGCCCCGCCAACCACGCCTGATCGTAATAGGTCGTTGCATACCGCTCGCCCCCATCACACAAGATCGCCACGATCGAACCTGACTGCCCCGCCGCTTTCATCTGCTGCGCCGCCACTAATGCGCCAATCAGGTTGGTCCCGCTGGAACCGCCGACTCGCCGCCCCAGGCGTTCAGCCAGGTAATGCATGGCCGCCAGCGACAGCGCATCCGGCACCTTGACCATCGCATCAATCACGTTGGGTAGAAACGACGCCTCGACCCGTGGCCGGCCAATGCCTTCGATACGCGAACCGCAGTCCAGGCGCAGGCTGGCGTCGCCGCTCCGGTAGAAATCGAAAAACACCGAGCGCTCGGCATCGGCACACAACACGCGGGTGCAGTGCTGGCGATAACGCACATAACGGCCCAGCGTCGCGGTGGTGCCGCCGGTACCGGGGCTGGAAATCAACCAGCTCGGTTCCGGGTGCTGCTCAAAGCGCATCTGCTGGAAGATCGACTCGGCGATGTTGTTGTTCGCCCGCCAGTCGGTGGCACGCTCGGCATAAGTGAACTGATCCATGAAATGACCGCCGCTTTCCTGCGCCAAGCGTTCGGACTCGGCGTAGATCTGCGTGGGATCCTGTACCAGATGGCTCTTGCCGCCGTAGAACGCAATCTGCGCGATCTTTTCCTGGGATGTCGTGGCGGGCATCACCGCAATGAACGGCACCCCGAGCAGCCGGGCAAAGTACGCTTCGGAAATCGCCGTCGACCCGCTGGAGGCTTCAATTACCGGTGCGCCCGGCTTGAGCCAGCCATTGCACAGCGCGTATAGGAACAGCGAACGGGCCAGCCGATGTTTCAGGCTGCCGGTGGGGTGGCTGGACTCATCCTTGAAGTACAACTCGATGCCCGGCAGGCCCGGTAGCGGTAACGGAATCAGATGGGTGTCAGCACTGCGCTGGAAGTCCGCTTCAATGATGCGAATGGCTTCGCGGGCCCAGGGACGGTGGTCGCTCATGAGGGAGATCTCTAAGGATTTCAGCACCAATCTTAGGATGTTTCCAACATTGCACACAGATACAGTGACGACTCAATTGGACACACAATTGCTAGGCTTTGACGCTACGCCACCCTAGCGCATCTCTTATAACAAATAAGAATATAACTTTTGTTTTAACAACTAACGGTACGGGTTAGGGTACCCACCTGTTGAACCTGGATTGGAGAGCATCCCTTGCCTCTGCGTAGCACTTTCACCCGTTTTTTCCAGCTGGAAGCCGCCAGCGGCCTGTTGTTGATCGCCGCTGCCGCCTTGGCGCTGATCATCAACAACTCTCCGTTGTCGCACCTGTATGGCGCATTTCTCGACGTGCCGGTGGTAGCCCAGATCGGCGCGCTGCAAATCGCCAAGCCCGCGCTGCTGTGGATCAACGATGGCCTGATGGCCCTGTTCTTTCTGCTGATCGGCCTGGAGGTCAAGCGCGAGCTGCTTGACGGTCACCTGTCCAAGCCTTCGCAAGTGGTGCTACCCGGCGCAGCCGCCATCGGCGGTATGGTGGTGCCGGCGCTGATCTACTGGGCCATCAACAAGGACTACCCCGCCGCCCTCTCCGGCTGGGCAATCCCGATGGCCACCGACATCGCCTTCGCACTGGGCGTCCTGGCACTGCTGGGCAAGCGGGTGCCGGTGTCCTTGAAGCTGTTCCTGATGACCCTGGCCATCATCGACGACCTTGGCGCGATCATTGTTATTGCAGTGTTCTATTCCGCCGACCTGTCCGGTGCAGCCCTGGCTGGCGCGGGCGCCTGCCTGGTTGCCTTGATTGCAATGAACCGCCTGGGCGTGATCAAGCTCGGGCCCTACCTGATCATCGGCCTGATCCTGTGGGTGTGCGTACTCAAGAGCGGCGTACACGCCACCCTGGCCGGCGTGACCCTGGCGTTCTGCATCCCGATGCGCACCAAAAATGCTGAACCCTCGCCGCTGCTCACGCTGGAACACGCCCTGCACCCGTGGGTGGCCTACGGCATCCTGCCGCTGTTCGCCTTTGCCAACGCCGGCGTTTCACTCACCGGGGTCAGCCTGGAAAGCTTCACCCACCACGTGCCCATGGGCATTGCCACTGGCCTATTGATCGGCAAGACCGTCGGTGTGTTCGGCTTCACCTGGCTGGCCATCAAGACCGGCCTCGCAGCACTGCCGGGCGGCGCCAACTGGGGCCAGGTCTTCGGCGTGGCAATCCTGTGCGGCATCGGCTTCACCATGAGCCTGTTTGTCGGCTCCCTGGCGTTTGTGCCGGGTGCCAGTGAGTTTGCCGGGGAGGATCGAATGGGGATCCTGACCGGGTCAATACTCGCGGCGTGTATTGGTTACGCGGTGACGGCGCTGGCGAGTCGCAAAAAAGCCTGAGCCGACTCAAACGCAGCCCATAAAAAACCCCAACCGGTCACCCGGTTGGGGTTTTTCTTTTGCCTGCAGCTTACCGGTCAGCGAGTAACGCGGCTGGTGCCATCAACCGTCATGATGCGTACGCGATCACCGATGCGGAAGATTTCATTTTCCTGCACGGCTTGTACGTAGGCGCGCATGCTGCCGTCGTCTTCGCGAACGGTGATTTCCACGCCCTGGGTGCGGGTCAGGCCTTCTTCGGTGGCCGAGCCCAGCAGGCCGCCGGCAACGGCGCCGATCACGGCAGTCACGATACTGCCACGGCCACCGCCGATGGCGCTGCCGCCAACACCACCGATGACCGCACCCGCAGCGCCGCCGATTGGGGTCTTGGTGCCTTCGATTTTCACCGGGCGCAGGGATTCGATGGTACCCATGCGTACGGTCTGTACACGACGCGCTTCGTCACGGGAGTACGAGTCGCCGGTCAGACTCGAAGCGCAGCCGCCCAGCAGAAGCGACAGGGTGGTAAAGCAGGCAACCAGTAAAACGGACTTACGCATAGCATCAACTCCAAAGGACAGGTATTCATTAAACGCTGCGGCTTGACGCCTGTCACGGCAAGCCAGGCAGAAAATTGCTTTCATTCAGCCTCAGTACAGACACCTCATACCAGAGATACCGACCAACGGTACCACTCTCATCGTAACCAGGAACTTCATGGACTATTTCATCATTGTAGTCATTACCGTCGCCGGCCTGTACTTCCATGGCTGGTTGTACCTGCGTATCAAACGCTGGATAGACCGCGACCTGGCACTCTCCCTGGCGGGCGAAGACCTGCACAAGCGCGCCTATATGTTGCAACAACTGGAGCAGGCTCGGGCGTCGAAGATCAAGCGAGGCGACTTGCCGCAGTGGCTGAAGAACGCCGCACAGCACTACACAGCCGAAACCTCTTCAACAGAGACTTCGGTGTGATCGACATCATTCCAGTGGGATGACGAAAGGTGCCGCTCAGGGCGCCAGGCGCTCGCGGGACCATTTGGTCCCTTGCAGGCGGTAGTTCAGGCGATCATGCAGGCGGCTGGCGCGGCCTTGCCAGAACTCGATACGCTCCGGCAACAGGCGATAGCCTCCCCAATGCTCGGGGCAATCGGGCTGGGTATCGCTGAAACGCTGTTCGGTGGCCTTGAGCAGGTCCTGGAGTTCTTCACGGTCGCGAATGACCTGGCTCTGCGGAGAGGCCCAGGCGCCTAAACGACTGCCCAGGGGGCGGACCTGATAATAAGCGTCGGACTCCTCAGGCGTGACCTTGACCACCCGCCCTTCAATGCGCACCTGGCGTTCCAGGGTCGGCCAGAAGAACGTCATGGCCGCAAACGGCCGCGCCGCGAGCTGTTCGCCCTTGGCGCTCTGATAGTTGGTGAAGAAGGTAAAGCCCTGCGCATCCAGGCCCTTGAGCAGCAGGATGCGGCAGTGCGGGCGACCGTCCTGGTCGACCGTAGCCAGGGTCATGGCATTGGCTTCCACCGGTGGCTGCTCGGTTTTCACCGCATCGGCAAACCACTGGTGGAACAACGCAAACGGCTCGTTCGGGGCCTGGGCCTCGCTCAAACCGTCCCGTGTGTAGTCACGGCGCATATCGGCCAGTGCCTGAGTCATGCGGCTTTATCCTCGTGGTTCAGCGGATCAGTTTTTCGCCTGGTCGTTCGCAGCCGGTGTAGCCGCCTTGGCTTTGGCCGGGGCCGGTTTCTTGGCAGCTGGCTTGGCCGGGGCTTTTTTAGCCGCTGGCTTGGCAGCCGCTTTTTTAGCGGCGGGTGCCTTTTTAGTCGGGGCCTTGGCGGCCGGGGCCGGGGCTGGAACGTTCTGCACCGCAACCATTTCGGCTACAGGCGGAGTCTTGCCCGACTGATACTTGCTCAACAGCGCCAGCATGGTCGTGCGCTGGGTGAACATGATTTCCATGCGACGGTTCAAGGCACGGCCCTGTGTGCTGTCGTTGGCGGCACGCGGCATCAGGTCACCCATGCCACGCAGCATCAGGCGGTCCTGTTTCAAGCCACTGAGGCTGAAGATCGAGGCAATGGACTGCGCGCGTTCCCTGGTCAACGCCTGGCTGGCAGGCGCGGTACCAGTGGCATCCACGTGTCCCAGGACCAGCACGGCGGTTTTGGGATCGGATTCAACCGCCTTGGCGACGCGAGTGAACGGACCCAGGGTAACCGGCAGCAGCATCGCCGGGCGTTTCGGGTTGTAGGAGCCGTCTACCGGAGCAATCACGACGAGCACGTTGTCGCGACGTTCCAGTTGCAGGTTGCTGTCCTTGATGGCGGCGCGCAGGCGCGGCTCATAGTCGTCCAACCAGGCCTGGGTGACTTTCGGGTCAGGCATCGGCACATTGGTCACGTCGACCTTGGCCAATGGCTTGGGTTTGCTTTCGAACGGCCACCACCAGTGGGTTTCGCTGTCGGTCTTGGCGACGGCAGGCGCGGCGTCTGGAGCCGGGGTCGCGGCCTTGAGGTCGGCTTTCAGGTCAGCCTTGGCATCAGCGGCCTTCTCGTCAGCGCTCTTGGAGGAGAACGGCCACCAGCTCGAACCGGTGTCAGCCTTGGCGGCCGGCGCTGGCGCGGCGGCAACAGGCGCAGCAGCTGCGGCTACAGGTGCGGCAGGCTTGGCGCCTGCAGCGGGTTTGGCATCCGGCTTGGCGTCGGTTTGGGTCACTGCGTCCTTGGTAGTGGCCTTATCCGACCCAAATGACCACCAATGCCCGCCCTCGGCATCATTTTGTGGAGTTTGTGCGCAACCGGTAATAGTGAGGCAAAGCGCCAGTGCCAAGGACTTGTTCGATAACATGAGATATCCACAAAATGAGAAAAGAAACGGGGGTCTCGATGACCCGTTAAACAGACGCTTACAGAACATTAAAGTTACATCATTTCGTTCAGCGTCTTCTTATAGTTGCCTTTGTAACAAAAAAATGTGAAACAGCAAGGGGTTTACAGACAACCGGCCAATATTCTGACCAACTTCTGTGCCCGTGGGTCCATAAGTACATAAGGCCCCAATGTATTAGTCACGAAACCAAACGCTACATCATGCTCAGGGTCGGCAAAACCCACCGAACCACCGGCGCCTGGATGCCCGAACGCACGGGCGCCAAGGCCAAACGTAGCATTGGGCAACTGTGGTTGATCCAACATGCAGCCCAGCCCGAAGCGGGTTTGTGTCAATAATGTTTTATCCGGCCCGATACTGTGTTCACGGGTCAATTCTTCGAGCATGTCGGCTTCCAACAAACTACCGTCCAACAAACCACTATAAAAACCGGCCAGGCTACGCGCATTACCGTGACCATTTGCCGCCGGCTGCTGCATGCGTCGCCATTCAGGTTTATTAGTACTGGTGAGAATAGACGGTGGATTGGCAAATGCCCGCGTCGTCAAGGCAGTAGGCTCGCGCATCATTACTTGCAGTAAACGTTGAGCGGCTTCATCGCCCATATTGCCTTTGCTGCGCGCAATATGTGCAACACGATAAAACTCTTCGTCGGCCAGGCCCACGTGGAAGTCCAGCCCCAGCGGCCGGGCCACCCGCGCCACAATGGACTCACCCGGCCCACGCCCATCGGCGCGGCGCAGCAATTCGCCGACCAGCCAACCGTAGGTGATCGCCTCGTAGCCATGACCCTGGCCCGGCGTCCACCACGGGGCTTCGGCGGCCAGGGTATCGACCATCAATTGCCAGTCATACAAGGCTTCGGCGGGCAGCATCTCGCGGATTGCCGGCAACCCGGCCTGGTGGCAGAGCAACTGGCGCAGGGTGATGCTTTCCTTGCCGGCGGCGGCAAACTCAGGCCAGTACTTGGCCACTGGCGCGTCCAATTGCAACTTGCCCTCGGCCACCAGTTGCAGGGCCGTGACGGCGGTGAAGGTCTTGGTGGAGGAAAACAGGTTGACGATGGTGTCGCTGTGCCAGGCCTCGGTACCGTCCTTGTCGGCGGTACCGGCCCACAGGTCAACGACGGTTTCGCCGCCGATCTGGATGCAGAGCCCGGCGCCACGCTCCTGCGGGTCATCGAATAACGCGGCAAACGCTTCACGCACCGCTTCGAACCGGAGCTCGTAATGACCCTGAACCTGCACCTAAGCCCCCTCGGAAAACACCGTAAAAAGTGGCCGACATTGTTCCAGCCATTATGGAGTTTGTGAACCCATCAACGATGAATCAATGACCATTTCCCGAATGCCCACCGGCGTGTCCGGCGCCCTGCCCCGGGCCTTTGCCATCACGCCCTGGATTGCTGCCTTCGCTTTCATGAACCGTGCTGGCGGCCTTGGCCTTTTCCGCTTCCTTACCCAGTTGATCCACCGCCGCCAGGTTGCTTCTGCGCACACTGTCGACAAAACCCTGGAACGGTACGTCAGTGATGCCCACCAGGCCGAAGTGACCGTTTTCACCGTCCAGCAACCGGCCGGTCACTGGCTGATCCAGGTACTGGAACCAATGCACGCCGACAATTGACGGCTCGGCCATGGCTTGTTTGAGGAAGTTGGCATATGCCGCGCTACGCTCTTCTTCCCTGGCCAACTGGGTCACGCCGCCCCAGAACGGGCCACGGTCCGCAGAGCCGAAGTTGAATTCAGTGATCAACACCGGTTTGTCCAGTGCACGAAGCGCGGCAAAGTCATAGCCATCCTGGGGTTTGAGCGTGTACATGTTGAAGCTCAGCACATCGCAATACTGCGCACACGACGCCACGGCCTCCGGCGTACTCACCGCATAACGCCCGCCCAGCAGCAGTTGGTTGGGTGCGTGCCATTTCAGCGAATCGGAGATGGTCTTGAAGTAGGCATCGGCAAAGGTCTTCTGGAAGTATTTGAAGTCAGCTTCGATTTCCGGGTGCTCAGGGTTGGGCATCGGCGGCTCGAAGCCTGGATCTTCCATCAACTCCCACCCCGCCAACTCGATGCCCCAGGCTTTCGACAGGCCTTGCTCGTTGCGGTACTTGTCACGTAATTGCTTGAGGAACGCGCGCTTGGCCGGTACGTCGGTGGTCATGCGCAAAGTGCCGTAGGCCAGGGCGTAACGGGATTTCGGATCATCGCCAGGGCCCGCCCAGGCCAGTTCGTTATCGGCGAAGAAGCCGATCAGCCAGGGGTCATCGCGGTGGTCGCGGGCGGCGATAGCCACCGCGCGCTCGGTCGCCATGGCGAAACGCGGATCGAACGGATCGGGCATGCCGCCCCACCAGTCGGTGCCGGTGCTGATGCTGGCGTAGTCGCCGACGATCGACAACGGCAAGGTGTACGGCACACGGTCGGCACTGGCCAACGCGCCGTCGCTCCAGTTGCCGACGGTATTGAAGCCCCAGGCTTGCAGGCGATCAAGGGTGTGGGTCACCCAGCGTTTCTGGTCAAACCCTTCGCCGCCATAAGTGCGCTGCAGGTTGGCGCCGTAAAAATCGTACCAACGTCCGGCACCAAAGCCACGACCTTCACCCGCACCATTGCCGGTGCGGTTATCGCCGCTGCCGTAATACTTGTCGAAGGGTTCGCCGGCCTTTGGCAGCGCCGCAAACATCCACTCGCGACCGGCCACGTAGGTCTGGCTGTTGTCCGGGGCCACGGTATTGACGCCCAGGGAATAGAACGGATGACCTTCCGGGGTCACCAGGTACCAGCGACCGTCGCGCTTTTCGGTGCGGAAAAAGCCGCTGGCCTTGAACGCCGGCCCTTTGTTCCAGCCGCCGAACTTGTCCAATGCGGATTTATCACGCGCGGCCAGCCAGCCCTGCAGTTGGGTTTGCTCCTTTGCGGCGGCCGCCTTGAGTTGTTCGTCGCTGCTGACCTTTTCCGGCCAGCGCGCGCGGGTGGACTGGCCATAAGCATCTACCAGTTCGCTGTAGGCCGCCTTCAGCACCGGCTCGCTGTCCTGCACACCAAAGCGTTCCAGCAGAATGCTTTGCGCGGCGTTGGGCTTGATCATCGACAGGGTCACCGAGACCACTTGGCTGCGGTCGATTTCGCCAGCGCTGCTGGCCAGCAACACACGCTGGCCGTCCACGGTGATCGGCATCGGCGGGCCGGCCTTCATGCCCTGGCTCAACGGCGAGTTGGCTTGCAGCGGTACCAGCAAGGTCTGGGCCGGTCCGGCCGGCAGGTCGATGCGGCTGACCAGGGTCTTGCCATCGCTGCTCTGCACCTTGACATAGAGGGTCAGCGCCCAGTCCATGGCGCTCTGGATACGCAGGCTCATGGCGCCGGACTGCGACCAGTCCCAGGCACCGGTCTGTGGGCTGAGCACCAGGCTCGGCTCGGCGGCCGGATTGAAGGTGATGCGACGCAACACCTCGCCTTCCGGGGTTTGTTCGGCGTTGTATTGCGGCAGGCTGGCGTCCTGGGTCGCCACCTTGACCACATCGGCAGGCCGGACGAAGTTGAACAATGTCTGTTGCCCCGCGGGCGCGGCCATCAAGGGCGCAGTAAACAGCAGGGCAAAAAGGGCGGGCAGCGTGCGAATCATACGAACAAGGTTCTCCCAAACGGCCGGTGAATGGCCTGATGACATAAATCGATAGCAGTGAGATAGACCACAAAGTGGGCGAATTCGCCCACGGTGGCTTAAGAAATTTCGCGCCGGAACGGCGGCAACGCATTCAGGATCGCCTTGCCGTAGCGCTGGGTAACCAGGCGGCGGTCGAGCAAGGTGATGGTGCCCCGGTCTTCCTCGGTACGCAGCAAGCGACCGCAGGCCTGCACCAGCTTCAAGGAAGCATCCGGCACCGAGATCTCCATGAACGGGTTACCGCCCCGCGCTTCGATCCACTCGGCCAACGCGGCCTCGACCGGATCATCCGGCACCGAGAACGGGATCTTGGCGATCACCACGTGTTCGCAGTAGGCACCGGGCAAGTCCACGCCTTCGGCGAAACTCGCCAGGCCGAACAGCACGCTGGAATCCCCGCCATCGACCCGCGCCTTGTGCTTGTTCAGGGTTTCCTGCTTGGACAGGTTGCCCTGGATAAACACCTGCTTGCGCCAGTCGCGGTCGAGGCCGTCGAACACGTCCTGCATCTGTTTGCGCGACGAGAACAACACCAGGGTGCCGCGCGAACCTTCCACCAAAGAGGGCAGGTCGCGGATGATCGCCGCGGTGTGCGCCGGTGCATCCCGTGGGTCGGCCTTGAGATCGGGCACCCGTAGCACACCGGCGTCGGCATGATGGAACGGGCTTGGCACTACCGCCGTGACGGCCTTTTTCGGCAAGCCCGCGCGCATGCGGAAGCGGTCGAAGGTGCCCAGGGCGGTCAGCGTGGCCGAGGTCACCAGGCAGCCATACGCCACGTTCCATAGGTTGCGCCGTAGCATTTCGGCGGCGAGGATCGGGCTGGCGTTGACCTCGATATCAAACAACGCACCGCTTTCCGACAGGGTCAGCCAGCGGGCCATGGGCGGGTTGTCTTCCGGGTCTTCGACGGTAAAGGCCGTCCACAACTCCCAGTTGCCCTGGGAACGGGACAACAGGCTGCCGAACAGCGGGTACCACTCCTCGGCCTGGTTGCTGGCGATGCCGATGTTGACCTCACCGTCCATGCCTTCCTTGAGCAGGTCGGTCAGGCGGGTGAACAGGTCGGTGAGGCGCGAAAAGCCTTTCTTCAGTTCGATGCCCATTTCGCGCATATGCTCGGGAATCATCCCGCCGACAAAGCGGTGGCGCGGGCGCTCACGGCCTTCCACATCCTCACCGGGCTTGAAGTCGGCCACCTGTTCGCAGGCGCTGAACATGAACTGTTGCTGGGTCTTGATCTCCCGCGCCAGCTCCGGCACCTGTTCGATCAGCTTGCCCAAATCGCCGGGCAGTGGGTGCTGGGCGAGCAATTTAGTCAAATTCTTCGCGGTGGTTTCCAGCCAGTCGGCGGTGGAGCGCAGGCGCGTGTAGTGGGCGAAGTGGCCGATGGCCTTGTCGGGCAGGTGATGGCCTTCGTCGAATACATAGAGGGTGTCGCGCGGGTCCGGCAGTACCGCGCCGCCGCCCAAGGCCAGGTCAGCCAGCACCATGTCATGGTTGGTAACGATCACGTCAACCTTGCCCATGCCTTCGCGGGCCTTGTAGAAGGCGCACTGGCCGAAGTTGGGGCAATGACGGTTGGTGCACTGGCTGTGGTCGGTGGTCAGGCGTGCCCAGTCGGCATCTTCGAGGGCCGTGGGCCAACTGTCGCGATCGCCGTCCCATTTATTGCCCGCCAGCTTTTCGATCATGCTGGTAAACAGCTTCTGGCTGACCTCATCCACCTCGATCTTGAAGCCTTCTTCCTCGAACAGCGACGCCGTGGCAGTTTGTGCATGGCCTTCCTGCAGCAGCACGTCGAGCTTGGACAGGCACATGTAGCGGCCACGGCCCTTGGCCAGGGCGAAGGTGAAGTTCAGGCCGCTGTTGCGCATCAGGTCGGGCAGGTCTTTGTAGACGATTTGCTCTTGCAGGGCGACGGTGGCGGTGGCGATCACCAGGCGCTTGCCGGCGGCCTTGGCGGTAGGGATCGCAGCCAGGCTGTAGGCCACGGTCTTGCCGGTACCGGTGCCGGCTTCGACGGCGACGACGGCGGGCTCACCTTCGCGGCGGCCTTCGTCATCGGTGTCGATATCCCCGAGGACCTTGGCCACTTCGGCGATCATCAGGCGTTGGCCGTAGCGCGGTTTCAAGCTCTTGGCTTCGAGAAAACGCGTATAGGCGCCCTGGATCGTGGTTTTGAGTTCAGTGCTGATCATGGATAGTCGGGCGCAAAAAACGCTGGATAAATTTTCAGTGGTTCGGATCGGCCGCTATCATACCCCGCTAATTAATCCCGCGCAGAACGGAGTACCACAATGACCGCGTTTAGCCTCGCTTACACCCTGCATGTATTGGCCGCCCTGATATGGGTCGGCGGTATGTTTTTCGCCTGGATGATCCTGCGCCCCGCCGCCGTGGCGGCACTTGAAGGCCCTGCCCGGCTCAAGCTGTGGGCAAATGTGTTTCAACGTTTTTTCGTGTGGGTGTGGGTGGCGGTGCTGGTTTTGCCGATCAGCGGCGTCGGCTTGTTGCAACTGCGCTTCAGCGGATTTGAAACCGCACCGCGTTATGTGCAGGTGATGATGGGGTTGTACCTGGTAATGACGGCGCTGTTTATCCGCATCCAGGCGCTGAAGTTCCCGCAGCTGCGCGCGGCGGTGGCAGCCGAAGATTGGCCGGCGGGTGCGGCTGCACTGGGGCAGATTCGCAAGCTGGTGGGAATTAATTTGATCGTGGGGTTGGTGGTGGTGGCGATTGCTTCGGCTCGGCCGATGTTCTGAGTACAGCTGCAAGCCTGAAGCTTGCAGCTGCGGCTCTTTAGAGCCGCTGAATAGTCACTGTACCCGCAGGCCCCACCGGTCCCGGCTGCCCTTCCAACCCTGGGCGGCCCTTCTCGCCTCCCTCGGTGCGGTACACTAGGCAGCCTTTGGACTCCCCACCTTTGCCCGGCTTGCCGGCCGTACCGGCCAAACCGCCAGCACCGCCATCCACCCAGACCTTGATGTGTTCAGCCGGGAAGTCCTTCGGTAACTCCACGCGGACCTGTGCACCCGCACCACCCGGCAAGCCATCGCCGCCATTGTCGCCATTGGCACCGCGCCCAGCCGAACCCCAGGTGCACCCAGGATCCACGCCATTGGCGCCATCCAGCCCGGCATACCCTTGGGCACCGGCGCCGCCACGGGCATCCACCGACAGTTCTTCAGCCGTCAGCGAGTTGATGCGCAAGGTCAGGTCACGCCCGGCCTTGGCTGGTTTTTCATGGGTACCGGGGGCACCGCGCGAAGTGATCTGGCTGCCATGCTCAAGTTGCGCATGCCGCACCTGCAGTTGCAGCGCGGTATTGCCAGGAACCATTGCGATGCGTGCATCGCGGCCCAGGTGCAGTTCATCCACCGTGACCTGGCTGATGGTGGCCGGAATCAGCAAAGTGCCGTAGTCCGCCACGTCCAGGCGCTCCAGTTGCAACACGCTGGTGCTGGAGGGAAGGCGCATCAATGAGTTGGTTTCAACACTGACGCTCTGGGCCAGGGCAACGGGGCTGACCAACAGGGCCAACAGAAAAACCTTACGCATCATGGGGCTCCTGAGTGTTTTCGAATTTTTCTTTGGATGCACAGTAACGACTTCTACAGGCGATTTGCCAGTGAAGGTTCAAAAAACTTGAGAGGGCTGCGATTTAAGCGAGGATCGCCGGCAATGCCCCTGTGGATACCACAGGGGCAAGGGCTGTCAGCGGTTGATCTGGATTTCCGTACGGCGGTTCAAGGCGCGGCCTTCAGCGGTCTTGTTGTCGGCGACCGGATGGCTTTCGCCCGCGCCGGTTACAGACACAAAGGCACTGCGGGGCACACCGGCGCCGACCAGGTAATCGGTGACCGAATGCGCACGTTTTTCCGAGAGTTTCTGGTTGTAGGCGTCTTTACCGACGCTGTCGGTGTGACCACTGACCCGCAGTTGGGCGCTCGGAGCTTCCTGTTTCAGGCGCGTGGCAATGGTGTCGAGTTTGGTTTTATCCGCTGCCGTCAACTTGGCGGAGTCGAACTGGAAGTGCACATCGCGGATCACAATGGTTTCTTCCTTGACCACGACAACCTCCTCAACCACCGCCGCTGGCGGCGCCGGTGGGCAACCATTGGCGTCGACCTGCACGCCTTTCGGCGTGCCCGGGCACTTGTCGCGGCTGTCCGGCACGCCATCGCCATCTTCGTCGCCATCGCCGTGCACCCAGCAATAGGCGCCGGCCATGCCGCCGACCAGCAAGGCACCATAGCCTGCGTAGGCTGAGCTTTCAGTCGCACCGATCGCCGCACCGGTCACACCGCCGACAGCGGCGCAGGTAGGCCAATCGGTTTTTTGCAAGCCTGCGCAACCTGTCAATACTCCGGTTAGCAGAACCAAAGGTAGAGCTGTCCGCATGATGCTCATCTGACTTTCTCCTGAGGGGATCGGCGGGGGCCGATGAGTGGAGTAAAGACCGCTCTTTTCAACTGCGCCACTACGCCACGCCCCCGGATTCATTGAGGATGGCAGCCCACGTAGGACTTTTCGCAACCGCCCGCTCTAGGCCCGCACGCTCAGCCGCGCTAGTCTCTACGGTCATGATGTGAGGATTTCTGATGACCGCTGGTATTTCTTCCCGTACGCCCCAGCAAGCCTTGGCTGCACTGCTGGATCTGCACCAGCCAAAACGCCTGTTGCTGTTGGGCGCCAGCCAGTTCCCGGCGCTGGATGCATTTAAAGACGCACACCCGGATACCCAGGTGTTTTGCGCCGATCCAGGGCCATTGCCGCAAGCATTGGCGGCACTGCGTTTTGACCTGGCGCTGGTGGTCGATTGCCTGGAGCACCTGTCAAAACCCCAGGGCCTGACCTTGCTCGGCGGCATCCGCAACCTCAACGCCAGCCGCATTGCGGTGCTGGTGGACCTGGGCGCCTGCGGATGGAAGGAAACCGACTTCTTCTCCCTGGCCCTGCAGGCCGGTGAGCGTTTCCAGCGCGATGAACAGGTCCTGACGCTGTTTACCTACGATCTGCTTGACTATAAACAGGTGCCGGACTGGCTCAACGCCCGTTTCTGGGCCAACCCGGAAAACTTTGGAAAGTATTGGTGGTAACCCGATGATCTGACACCTTGCAAGCGTTAGATCCTCATCGTATTAGATGATAGCCCTACATATTCCCAGTCTTAGCTGGTGATTACGGGGCGATCTAATGACCCTGAATCTGTTAAAGCAGCCTTTTTTTCGGCCGTTTTTGCGGGGCTGCCATTGGTATTGTCTTACCTGCCTCGCCTACGTTTTTCAACGGCTTGCTAAGGGTGACTGGCCCGCGGCGCAGCTCGCTACCGATTCACTGCCGCCCAGCCTGCCATACCGGTGCGGCCACCACCCTGCCAGGAACCTGTGGCATACCTGCATCAGCTCGCGGCGGCGATCTCCACGTTCTGCGCCGCCTGGTAGAGAATCTGCCCAACCAGATCGACCTCCGCTTCGCTGATGATCAGCGGCGGCAGGAAGCGAACGGTTGCGCCGTGCCGGCCGCCCAGCTCGACGATCAGGCCACGCTCCAGACAAGCACGTTGTAGCTTGCGCGCCCGCTCGCCATCGGTAGCGGGCTGGCCAAGGGCATCCTGGCTGGCAGGATCGATGATCTCCATGCCCAGCATCAGACCACGGCCGCGCACGTCGCCGATCCAGTCGAACTCGGCCTGCAGCCCGTGCAGCAGCGTCTGCAAGCGTGCTCCGACGTTGCGCACATGGCTGCAGATGCCTTCGCGCTGAATGAAGCGCAAGGTGGCATCGCCTGCGGCCATGGCCAGTTGATTACCTCGGAAAGTGCCGGCATGGGCCCCGGGCTGCCATTGATCCAGCTCGCCCCGATAGACCACCACCGACAGCGGCAGACCACCGCCGATAGCCTTCGACAGCGTCACCACATCAGGGGTGATGGCGCTGCGCTCAAAGGCAAACAGATCGCCGGTGCGCCCGATACCGCATTGGATCTCGTCGAGGATCAGGGGAACACCGTGCTCACGCGTGATCGCCCGCAGCCCCTGCAGCCAGCGATCAGGGGCGCAAATCACCCCGCCCTCGCCCTGCACCGTTTCCAGGATCATGGCCGCCGGCTGGGTCACGCCGCTTTCCGGGTCGGCGAGCAGGTGGCGGATGTAATGCAGACTGGCGTCAATCGCCTGCTCGCCGCGCAGGCCGAACGGGCAACGGTAGTCATGTGGATACGGCAAGAATTGCACCCCCGCCAGCAGGCCACCCAAGGCATTCTTCGGCCCCAGGTTGCCGCTCACAGACAGCGTGCCGAGGGTCATACCGTGATAGGCGCCATGGAACGCCAGGATGCTCTGCCGCCCGGTTGCCGTGCGCGACAGCTTGAGCGCCGCCTCCACTGCGTCCGCCCCCGTGGGGCCACAGAACTGGATGCGCGCGTCCCTGGCGAAGTCGCCAGGCAGCAGATCGAAGACCGTCTCTACGAAGGCATCCTTGATCGGCGTACTCAGATCGAGGGCATGCAGCGGTATGCCCGAGGCCAGGGTCTTCTGGATCGCCTCCACGGTCACCGGGTGATTGTGCCCCAGAGCCAGGGTACCGGCACCGGCCAGGCAATCGATGTACACCTGCCCCCGCGAGTCCTCGACATACACCCCCTGCGCCCGCTTGAGCTCCAGCGGTATGCGCCGTGGGTAGCTGCGCGCATTCGACTCGCGCTGCATTTGCCGCTGCAATGCCGGCGTGCTGTCCAGGCAATAGCGCTGGCTTAGCCCGCTGTGCCGGTACTGGAGTTCGAGCGTGGTGTTGGTGATCGGGGGGATTGCATTCATGAGTGCATCCTCGTGTTGCGCGGATAGCGCGTTATCTGACAACGCTGCCGGAACGTGCGTCATGCAGTGAACGACCAGCCAACTCAGGCGATTCCTAGTTGCTGCTATCGGCTACCGGACAACGCAGCGGGGGGCTGTCGCCCGGCAATACGGAAAACCATGGGCTGGATGCACAAGGCCTCAGCCGCGATCCTGGGGCTGCATGGCTTGACGCAAGCTCAAAGGCCGCATGTCAGTCCAGAACGACTCGATAAAAGCCAGGCACTCCTCCTTGCTGCCCTGCTTGCCGGCCGCGCGCCAGCCTTGCGGTATCTCCTTGTAATCCGGCCAGATCGAATACTGCTCCTCATCGTTGACTACAACCAGAAATCGCGTTTCAGGACTGTCCAGACTCATGTTCCACTCCGTTTTCACTGAAGATACGAGTGCTCGCAGGGTAGTTTGAGCTTTGCATGCGAGCGGCTGTAGGATAATACAGTTAATAATAATTATCATTAGACGTTAGCGTGATGCGCTTACCCGCCCTGGTGTCACAGACAGGGTTAGCCTGCATGCCCCCGGTTTGTTTATACTGATCGCCACCGTTGATAACGAGTCTCAACAGCAAGCGCCTGACTATGCCTCGACCCGCAGCCTCCCTGACCAAGCATTGCGCAATGCCGCCTGACGGTGACACTGGGCCGCGAGGATGATCGCCAGCCTCGCCCCGCTGTTCAGCGGCCCGCTGGCGGACTATGGGGAAAACCTGCAACTGGCCAGTGATCAACAGCAGGCAATTGCCGGCTCGCAATTGTTTCAGCCGGACTATTTCGCCGAGTTCATTCGTGAACTGGCAGCCCGCCATGGCAGCGACGATTTCATGGCGCTGACCTCTATCTGGTCGAAATGGTATTTCTGCTTCATAGCACCCGCCGTGGCGGCCAGCTTGCTCTTGCAGCGCGAGTTGCCTATCGCCCTGAGCGATGTCGGCGTCATCCTCTCGGCCGCGGGAAAGCCGCTTGCCCTGCACCTGCCCCATGAAGGCAGCGTTCTGCCACCCTGCGCGCCCTTCGCGCGCTTCGACGCCTTGATCGAGCGGCATCTGAAACCGGTGATCGAGGTAATGGCCAGCGTCTCGAAAGCCTCGCCACGACTGTTCTGGAGCAACGCCGGCAACCTCTTCGAATTCGCCACTACCCAAATCGAACTGCATCGATTGGCAACGTTCGATTGCGCAGCCCCGGCCAGAACCGTGCTGGAAAGCCGCCTGCGCCCCGATGGCCGGCGCAACCCGCTGTTCGCCCCGGTGTACTACAAGGACGTCGGCGCTAACGAACCGCAGCGGTTACGCCGTATCTGCTGCATTCGCTACCGCCTGCCCGGCATAGGCTATTGCAGCAGTTGCCCACTCGACCGCGACAAAACACCCGAATAAGCCGCTCCAAGCGGCTACCTGACCAACTGGAAAGGGTTCTCGCTGGTGTGGTCATAGTCCACCAACTGGCCGTAATCAAGCCGGTAGATGCGATCGGCCACGTCGAAGTAGCGGTCATCGTGAGTGATGGCGATGACCGTTTTTCCGGCCGCCTGCAACTCGGGCAGCAGCTCGTGGTAGAACACGTGGCGGAACACCGGGTCCTGGTCCGCCGCCCATTCGTCGAGCAGCAGCACCTCGCGACCCTCCATCATCAGCAACAGCAGGGCCAGGCGCTTGCGCTGCCCCTGTGAAAGGGCCGTGGTGGACAGGCGTCCATCGACAAACTGCACCTTGTGCGCCAGCCCCAGGCGTTGCAGATAGTGATCGACCCGCTCCTCCAGCCCATCGAGCTGGCCGTTCTCACCGAGCACATCGGCGAACAGATAGAAGTCGGCGAAGATCGCCGCGAAATGTTCGCGGTGCCACTCGCTGTTCGAGACATCCAGCGTCACGCCATTGAGCGCGACCGTCCCCTCGCTAGGCTGGTAGAGCCCGGTCAGCAATTTGGCCAGGGTCGACTTGCCGCTGCCATTGCCGCCGACGATAAAGATCAGTTCGCCACGGCGAACGTGCAGATCGATGGGGCCCAGCTGGAAGGCGAATTCGTCGCTCTGCCCGGGGTAGCGGTATTGCACGTTGCTCAGGCGCAACTCACGGAAAGGCTCGGCGGCCTTGGGCGGCAAGGTGAAGTGCACCGTCTCGCCCAGGGCCAGGTCATCGATGGCCTGCAAGGCCACATGGCCGCGGATCACCGTCGGGACGGCATCGAGGATCATCGAGATCGGCGTACGCAGGAACATGATCGCCAACACATAGCCCACCACCACCTGCTGGCTCAGCAGCCCGAGGCCCTGACCGAGGAAGAACAGCGTACCGATCAGCAAGAAAACCAGCAGCGACGTCCAGTTCAGGTTGATCGCCCACAGGGTATCGGCGCGTACCGAGGCCTGCAGCGAGGCCTGCGCGATCGGCTCCAGGCGCTGGTTGTACAGCATCTGCCGACGCTCCCGGCTCAAGGCCAGTTCGCAGCGGCCGTTAATGGTCGCCTCGAACTGCTCGGTCAACCGGTCGTCCTGCTGCCGCACCTGCTGCATCAGGCGCTTGACCTTGCGCCCGAGCAGCACATCGAGCAGCACGCCGAAGGCGATCACCGCCAGGGTCAGGGCGAAGAAGGGCAGGCTCAGCCAGGCCATGTAAGCCAGGCCAGCCAGCAGCAGCAAGCCGTTGTACAGCGAGATCGGCAATTGCTTGAAGGCCGTGGCCACGGTGGTCACGTCCTTGGTCAGCGCGTTGTAGATGCGCGGGCTGCCCAGTCGCTCGATGCGCTCCAGGGCGGTGCCCAGCACCTTGCCCACCAGGCGCAGGCGCAACTGATAGACCAGGCGATGGCCAATCTGCACCAGCAGCCACTGGGCCAGGGTGCCGCTGACGAACAGCAGCAACAGCAGGCCGGCGAACAGCGCCAGCGCCTGGCTCAGGTCATCCAGCCCCTGCTCCAGGCTGCGGTTGATATAGCCGATCAGGCCGATGCTGCTGATCGCACTCAAGGCACTGCACAGCACCGCCAGGAAAATGCGCCAGCGCGCATCATGCAGCAGTTCCTTCAATAACATCATCAGTTCGACACCTTCTCGGCTTGGTGTTGCGGCGCAATGCTTGGCGCCAGCAAAGACAACAGATCCTCACTCACGCGCGGCTCGGCAAGGATCGCATGATGGCCGACATCCAGGCTCCGATCATGCAGCGCCTTGCGCGTGTGCGCCTGCCAGGGTGTACGCAGATCACCGTGGGCATTGCTGCGCCATAACCAGATGGGCACGTCGACCACCGGTAAGGCCTGTTCGTACAGGCGCGTCTTGATCGCCCGGTAGCGCACCATCACGGCCTGCAACTCGGCATCAGCGCCGTGCGATTGCAGATGCTCACGCACCTCGGCGTCGGCCAGCATGCGGGTCACTCCCTCAGCATAATCGCAATCGACCAGTTGCCGGGCCAGACGCTCGCGCAACGTATCGCCAAGCGGCCGCGAACGGCTGCGACACAGGAACACCAGGTCGGCGAGCAACTGGCCACCCTCGTCGCCGTCGCCAGCAAGGCTGCGCTGCGGATCATGATCCACCGTCGCCAAGGCCTTGATGGTGAAGCCGGCTGACTGTAGGTGCGCAATCAACAGCAGCGCCAGGCGAGAAGCCAGGCACCAGCCCAGCACCACCAGCGGCCGCTGCTTGAGCGACTCAGGAATACTCTGTACATAGCGCTGCAGCAGCCTGCCCAGATCCTTGCTTTCCCAACCCTCGCCAAATGCCGCCAGGCCATAAACGGCCTGGTTTTCGCCAAGTTGCTCCACCAACGGTCGGTAGTCTTTCAGGTGGCCCTCCGCGCCATGTACCAGGAGCAAGGCAGGCGTCTCACCGGCCACATCGTTCAGCACCTGCCAGCCCTCGCTACTCGCGCCCTGATCGAGGCTCTGCACCAGTTCGCGCACGGTCTGCCGCTCGAACAGCAGATTAGTCGGCGGGTTGAGCCCCAGTTGCTCGCGAATCAGCGCCACCACCTTGATCGCCGCCAGGGAATGCCCGCCCGTGGCGAAAAAGTTGTCGCTCACGCCGAGATCCTCGACACCCAGCACACGGCACCAGATTTCCAGCACGGCGCTTTCCAGTTCGCCGACCGGGGCCACCCGCGCACCTTGCAGGCGCTGTCGGGCACGCTCCAGCAGCGCCTGCCGATCGAGTTTGCCATTGCTGTTCAGCGGCAGGGCTTTCACGGCGAAGATGCCGGCGGGCAGCATGTAGTCCGGCAGTTGTTGGGCCAGATCGTCGCGCAGCAGGTTCGCGGCCCGGCTCTGCCCTTGCTCCTCCACGACGAAGGCCAACAGGCGCTCACCATCAAGCAACACCGCCGCCTGCTGCACACCCGGCAGGCCGCGCAACGCCTGTTCGACCTCCGCCAGTTCCAGACGAAAACCGCGAATCTTCACCTGCTGATCATTGCGCCCGAGAATGCGCAAGGCACCATCGGCCTGGCGCAACGCCAGATCACCAGTGCGATACAGGCGCGCGCCGGACCGCAGGTCTTGGCCGAATGCCGAACTGCCGACATCCCCCAGGTAGCCACGGCCGACACTGGCCCCGGCCACGCACAACTCGCCCGCCTGCCCGCAGGGCACGGGGCGCTGTTGTTCGTCGAGCAGATAGATGCAGTTGTTGCCGAGCACCTGGTTCAAGGCCGTGCCGCTCGCCCCCTGCTCGCTGTCGATGGCCCGCCAGAGCACGCCGACCGTGGTTTCGCTCGGCCCGTAGTGGTTGTACAGGCGGCAACCAGACCCTGCCTGTGCCAGCCGCGCCAGCAGGCTCTCGCCCACCGCTTCGCCGCCAAGCACCAGCACCTGACGCGGCAGCACACCCTCCAGCGGATGCTCGCCGATCAATGCCTCGAGGTGCGATGGAACGATCTTCAGCACATCCAGCGGATGATCGCGCAGCTCCTCGGCGAAGGCCTGCGCATCGGTGACGCTGGCCTGGCTCAGCAGGTGCACGCAGCCCCCCTGCAGCCAGGCCGGGTACAACACGGTATTGCCCAGGTCGGCGAGCAGCGACGACACCAGCCCGTAGTGAGCACCTGCCGGCAGATCCAGCGCGTGAGTGATCTGGCTCGCGTAGTGGCGTAGCTGCCCCTGCTCGATCTGAACGCCCTTGGGCTTGCCGCTGGTGCCCGAGGTGTAAAGCACATAGGCCAGGTGCTGCGGCGCGCTGGCCACAGGCGCAGCGAGTGGTGCAGCGCTGCTGGCCTTCGACCAGGCCAGGCTGGGCACCTCGCAGACCAGGTTCGACTCATCCAGATGCAGCAGAACAGCAGGTTTGGAATCCTCGAGAATGCTGGCCAGACGCAGCGGTGGCAGCGCCGGGTCCAGCGGCAGATAGGCCGCGCCTGCCTTGAAGCAGGCCAGCATGGCGACCAGCATCTGCGCGCCACGCGGCAGCAGCAGCGCCACCACCTGGTCAGGGCCAACGCCGGCCTGCTGCAAACTGCCGGCCACCCGTTCGCTCAGCTCATCCACCTCGGCATAGGACAACAGCTGCTGGCCATCGCGCAGCGCCGGGCTGGCCGGCTGGTGGCGCGCATGGGCACGGAATCGCTCGACGATATCGACGTCCGCTGGCAGTTCCCCGCCAGTCGCTGTGGGCTGCGCCTCCTCCGTCAGCACGGTATCCAGGCCGTCCAGCGGCGCTTGCGGCGCCTGCAGCAGTTGGCCGATCCAGTGCACGTAACGGCGCAGCAAGAGCTGCATCTGCTCACGGCGATACAACCCGGTGTCGTACACCAGCGCCAACTGGCCCTGGCCGGACTCATCCAGCAGCCAGTGCAGTTGCAGTTCCACCGGTGTGTCGAAGGACAAGGCCTGCAGCGCCTGTACCTCGGCCAGATGCTGCACGCGCAGCCCGGCCTGATAGCTGGCGCGCCACTCCGGCAGCAACTCGGCCTGGCCGAGGTACTCCTGCCAGAGCACGGCGCTTTCCAGTTGCCGGGCCAGTTGCCGGGCCAGGCTGACCCAACTGGCGTGCTCGGACAAATGCACCTGCATGGGCAGCGTTTGCTCGAACAGCCCGTAGGCGCCCTGCAGCTCCTCATAGTCGTCACGCGGGTCGTGCTGCAGGCCCAACTGCGCATGGCGCTGACCGTTCAGGCGGCCGAGCAAGGCGCCCCAGGCTGCCAGGGCGAGTGGTTCGATGGCCAAAGCCTCGCTCCCGGCCAGTGCCTGCACGGCACTGCACAGTGCAGGTTCGAGCGCCTGCTGCACGCAGCCACGGGCACCGCTGGCCATTCCATAGCGTTCGATCAGGCGCAGCCCCGGCACCTCCTGCAGGGCCAGGTTGCGCCAGAACTGCGCGCCCTGCTCGGCGTCCTCGTCCAGTTGCAGGCCGGCGATCCACTCGGCGTAGTCGCTGTACTGCATCGGCTCGGCCTCCAGTGCCGCGCCCTGCCCCAGCAGCTCACGGCGCAGTTGCTCGAGGCTGTGCAGATCCAGCGAGCAGGCCGGCAGCGCCAGCCATAGCTGCTCGTCGCGCCACCAGGCCAGCAGGTCGGGCTGCTGCGCCTGGCACTGGGCCTGGGCGTCGCGCTGCCAGGCCGCCGCATCGGTGCCGGCACCCGCCTGGTGCCAGTCCAGGCGCAACTCGCCCGGCTCGGCCACGCGCTGGCGCAGGCCAGTGGCGCCGAGCGGGCGCTGATAGCGCAGGCGCAGCGCATCGTGTTGGCCCAAGGCGTCACGCAGGCGCTGTTCGACCCGCTCTGGAGCAACGCCGGCGAGCGTCATGCGCACCCAGCGGTACGCCTGCGGGTTGGCCTCGGCCAATTGCTTCTGGGCCGGGGAAAGAGGCAGGCCAAGATCCATCATGAGGTCATCTCCAGAGCGTTTTCCTCAGCCGTAGCCGGTGCGGCCGCGACCTGATCGCGGCGATAGATGTCGCCCATGGCGACGACGATGCGCCGCTCGCCCTCGAAGGGGTCGCGGGCATGGGCGGCGAGCATGTTGTCGAGCATCACCACATCGCCGCGCTGCCAGTCGAAGCGCACCGCACAACGCTCGTAAGCGGCACTGATCGCCTCGATGGCGGCCTCTTCCAGTTCGCTGCCATCACCGTAGAACACCTGCCGGGGCATGACGCTATCGCGCCCCTTGAGGAACTGCTCACGGATATCGGCATCGAGAAACGCCGGATGGTAGAGCTGGATCTGGTTGAAGAAGCTGGCATCGCCGGTCAGCGGGTGGAGGATCACCGCCGGGCACACCTGACGCGTATGCAATTCGTTGGCGCCGCGCCACTCGAACTCGATCCCGCCCTCATGGCAGATGCGCTCGGCCTCGGCACGCTCCTCAGTCTGGAAGAAGTGCTGCCAGCTGACATCCAGGCTGGCGCTGAAATTGCGCACGTACATCAGTTGCTTGCGACGCAGCTTGACCTGCAGCCAGGCCGGCAGCTCGCGGTACACCTCACGGCTGTCGACGATGGGCGTGGCCCCGCCGCTGGTGGCCGGCGTCTCGCAATAGAACCACTGCCGGCGCGGCCAGCGATGCTGGTGAGCGCTCTCGTTGTGGAACATGATCATGCGGTCCTTCGGATAGGGCGTGGACTTGTAGATCTTGTTGCCGCCCTCCTTCTTCGGCAGATCGCCGTACTGGCCGTACAGCTCCGGGCACAGCGCCTGGCAGAACTGCTCGAAGTCCGCCGGGGTCGGCAGATCGAAACCACGGAAGATAATCCCGCCGTGCTCGCGCAGCCAGCCTTCCACCTGCTCGCGATTGCTCTCGGCCCACACGGCGGGGGCCAGCTCGCGCTCGCGCAGTTGCACCAGCAGGGGGAAGCTGGAGCCGGCACGCAGCGGCCGGGTTTCGATCGGTGTGGCCGCGGCAGCCGGGCCATTCTGGCGCAGCTTGCCGAGCTTGCTCATCTTGCGTTGCAGCGGGTTGTCCGTGGTGGTGGACATGGCAGCGGCTCCCTTGGAAGGCAGAGGTAAGGCATCGATGGGGCTGTCCGGCGCACCCAGCGCAGCATCGAGCAGCGCCAGGAAGCTGTCGCGCAAACGCTCGATGGTGGCTGGGCGGAACAGGCTGGTGCGGTACACCCAGCGCAGGCTGAGGGCATCGCCGTCGGGGGTGGCGAACAGCGCCATGTCGAACTTGGAGTGTTGTTGTTCACGGCTCACCGGCGTGACCTCGAGGTTGCCGAGGCGGCGCGGCTGACGCGGCGTGTTGTCCAGTACGAAAAGGGTCTGCAGCAGCGGATGCTGGTTGGCCCCACGCGGCAGGTCGAGACATTCCACCACCTGCTCGAACGGTGTGTCCTGCCAGGCGAAGGCATCCAGGCAGACATCGCGCACCAATGCCGCCTGCTCACGGAAGCTCAGCTCCGGTTGCAGGCGAATGCGCAACGCCAGCAGGTTGACGAAGAAGCCGATCAGTGCCTCGGTAGCCGGGTGTTCGCGGTTGGCCACGTCGGTGCCGATGACCAGGTCGCGGCCCTGGGTTTCGCGCTGCAGCACGGCGGCATAGACGGTCAGCAGCAACATGAACAGCGACAAGCCGCTGTCACGCTGCAAGGCCTCCAGGCGTGCCAGCGTCGCCGCTGGCAACTGGAAGTCCAAGGCCGCACCACCAGCGCTATCGCGCTCGCCGCGTGGGAAGTCGAACGGCAACGGCACCTGGCTCGGTACGCCGGCGAGGGTACGTTGCCAGAACTGCTGGCCCTGGCGCTGACGGGCGCGCAGCGCCGCTGAAACCTGCCAGGCGGCATAGTCGACGTACTGGATCGCCAGTTCGCGCTCCACGGGCAGCCGGCCCTGGCTGTAGGCCTCGTAGCCTTCGACCAGCTCACCGATCAGCACCGAGCCGGACCAGCCGTCGGAGGCGATATGGTGCAGCACCAGTTGCAGCACATGCTCCTGCTCGCCCAGGCGATACAGCACCGCGCGCAGCGGCGCCTCAACGCTCAGGTCGAACGGGCGCGCGGCCATTTCATGTTCAGCCTGCGCCCACTGCGCCTGGCTCAGGGTCGCCAGTTGCAGCGTCAACGCAGAATCCGCCTGGATGCGCTGGCGCGCCTCGCCCTGCTGCTGATGGTAGGTGGTGCGCAGGATCGCATGGCGCCGTATCACACGCTGCAAGGCCCGCTGCAACGCCTGGGTATCAAGGGCGCCACGCAGGCGCACGTTGCTGCTCATGTTGAAGCTGCTGTCGCTCGGCTGCAGTTGCTGCATCAGCCAGACCCGTTGCTGCGCAGGCGACAGCGGCTGGTCGATGTGCTGATCGACCCGCGCGATGCTCAATCCAGCCGGGTCGAAGGCGGTGGCCTGGGTGTCCAGGCGCGCCGCCAGCTCCGTCAGCAAAGGCGTCTCGAACAGCCAGCGCAGCGGCACCTCGAAGCCCTGCTCGCGCAGCCGCGAACGCACCTGCGCGGCCATCAGCGAGTGCCCGCCGAGCTGGAAGAAATGCCCATCGAGCGGCACCTGCTCAAGTTGCAGCACCTGGCCCCAGATCTCGCTCAGCAGGGCCTCGCTGGCGCTCATTGGCCGCTGCGCGCTGCCTGCTGCCGCCTGCTGCTGGTTGCGCAACTGCGGCAATTGCTGGCGATCCACCTTGCCGTTGCTGTTGAGCGGCAATGCCGGCAGCGCTTGCAGATGAGTTGGCAGCATATACACCGGCAGACGTGCCTGCAGATGTTCACGCAGCTCGTCTGCGCTCGGCTCGCCAGCCAGACTGGCAACCCAGAACGCGGCCAGGTGCTCACCCTGCACCGCCACCACCGCCTGGGCGACCCCCGGGTGACCGAGCAGCGCCGCCTCGATCTCGCCCAGCTCGATACGGAAGCCGCGCAGCTTGATCTGATCGTCGCTGCGGCCCAGGTAATACAACTGCCCATCGGCCTGCCAGCGGGCCACATCGCCGGTGCGGTACAGGCGCCCGCCAGCGCCGCCGAACGGGTCGGCGATGAAACGCTCGGCGCTCAGCGCCGGCTGCCCGGCATAACCACGGGCCAGCCCAAGGCCTGCGATATACAACTCGCCGGCACGGCCTGGCGGAACCTCACAGAGAAACTCGTCAAGCACATGGCAGCGCGTGTTGAGCAGCGGCCGGCCAATCGGCACCACCGGCTGATGCAGCTCCTCCACCGACGTCTGGGTCGACCAGACGCTGGTTTCGGTCGGCCCGTAGACGTTGATCAGGCAGCCGACGAGCTGCTTCAGCTCGCTGGCCATTTCCGCCGCCAGGGCCTCGCCGCCGGCCAGGGCGACCCGCCCGGCCAGCACCTGGCGATCGCCCTGCAACAGCATGGCCCAGGTCGCCGGGGTGGCCTGGATCAGCTCCACCGCCCGCTCACGGATCAACTGCGCCAGCAGCAGCGGGTCCTGGCGTTGCTCGTCATCGGCGAGCACCACGCTACCACCGCGCACCAACGGCAGGCACAGTTCCAGGCCGCTGATATCGAAGGTCACGGTGGTCAGCGCCAGGTAGCGCTGCACGCCGTCCAGCGGCAAGGCGCGCTCCATCGCCAGCAGGAAGTTGGCAAAGTTGCCCCGGCTGATCTGCACGCCCTTGGGCTGCCCGGTGGAGCCGGAGGTGTAGAGCGTGTAGGCCAGTTGCTGCAGGTGCCTCGGCAGCGCCGGTGCATCGGCCGGCTGCGCCTGTAACGCCAGGTCCTGCCAGAGCTGGCAGCGCACCGTGGCTGGGAAACGCTCATCCTGAAGGTCGCACAGCAGCAGATGCGGCCGTGCCCGCTGCACGATGGCCGCCTGCCGCGCAGGCGGATGGCTCGGATCGAGCGGCAGGTACTGCGCCCCGGCCTTCTGGATGCCCAGCAGGCAGACCAGCAGACGCTCGTCGCGCGGCAGGCAGAAGGCGATCGTTGACTCCGCCGTCACACCTTGCGTCAACAACCAGTGCGCAAGCTGGTTGGCCTGTGCCTGCAACTGCCCGTAGCTCAGTTGTCGGTCGCGGCAGAACACCGCGGTGCGCTCGGGATGCAAGGCGGCCTGAACCTCGAAGCGGGTCACGAAATCCGCCTCGATGTCCAGCTCGGCAGCTTCGCCCGCGCTGTGCAGGCGTTGTACCGAGGGCAGTGGCAGCGCCAGCAGCGGCTGCTGCAGATCGAGATGCGCCAAGCTGGCCAGCACGCCCAGGTAGTCGTCCACCAGGCACTGGATGCGGGCCGGGTCGAACAGCGCGGTGGCGTACTCGACTATCAGTTGGCTGCTGGCCTCATCGCCGCGGCCCTGGCTGAACAGGTTGAAGGTCAGGTCGAACTTGGCGCTGATCGCCCCCTGCGGCAATGCCAGGGGCGCTACCGTGACGCCCGGCAGTTGCAGATTGCGCTCGCCGAGGTGATCGACCTGGTAGTTGAACATGGCCTGGAACAATGGCGTGCGGTCTAGGCTGCGCTCGACCTCGAGCACGTCGAGCAGGCGCTCGAACGGCAATTGCTCATGGGCCCGATCATCCGCCAGGCGCTGGCCAAGGCGCTGCAGAAAATGCTCCAGGCTTTCCAGCTCATCAAGCTGCACGCGGTAGACCAGGGTGTTGACGAACAGACCGACCAGCGCCTGGCTGTCCGCAGCCTCACGCCCGGATACCGGCAGGCCGATGGCGAAATCGCGGCGCCCGGCGTGTTTCCAGAGCAGCAGTTGCTGCGCGGCGAAATACAGCACGAAGGGGGTGACCCCAAGCTGCTTGGCACGGGCCGCGATTGCCGAGGTCAGCTCGCCTGGTAACGGGAACTGCTCTCGCGCGCCGGCATACGCCTGCAGTGCCGGGCGCGGGCTTTCGCTGAGGGCCAGCGGCTCGTCACTCAAGCCCTGCAGGCGCTGCTGCCAGTAATCGAGCAGTACCTGGCCGACATCCCCTTCCAGCGCCTGGCGCTGCGCTTCGATCACTTGCAAAAGGCCCGTTCTGGGCGCGGGCTGACGGCCCTCGTAGAGAGCGGCCAGATCCTGCACCAGCAGCCCCATGGACCAGCCGTCCACGGCGATATGGTGGGCGTTGAACAGCAGGCGATAGTCGTCTTCAGCGAACTGGAACAGGTCGATGGCCACCAGCGGCCCATGGGCCAGGTCGAAAACCCGCTGCGCGGCCAGGGCAATCGCTGTCTCCCGCGCATCTGCCGGCGATGCGCGCAGATCGTGCAGGGCGAAGCTGGCCTCGGGTGCCTCCACCAGGCGCTGACGCACCTGCCCGTTGTCCTCGAAGAAACGGCAACGCAGGGCTTCGTGACGTTCGATCAGGCTCAGGCAGGCGCTGCGCAGGCGTGGCACGTGCAGTTCACCCTGCAAGACCAGCAGTTGCGTGACGTTGTAGGCGGTGGTGTCGGGTTCGAGCTGCTGCATGAACCACAGCCGCTCCTGGGCATGGGACAGCCGCGCCACCGCGCTGGCCAACGCTGGCGACGCCTCTGCCCGCTCGCTGCGGGTGGCAGGCGCCGGCTCCAGCGCGGCCGCCAGTTGCCGCGGCGTGGGGTTTTCCAGCAACTGGCGCGGCATCAGGCGCAGGTCGGCCTGGCGCAGCCGGGCGATCAGTTGCAGGCTGAGAATCGAATCGCCACCAGCGGCGAAGAAGTCATCGTCCAGCCCCAGTTGCGGCTGGCCCAGCAGTTCTCGGAAGGCCGCCAGAATACTGGCCAGACGCGGCTGCGCGCGGCAGTCGGCACTTGCTGCCATGGCCGCCAGGGTCGGCTGTTCCAGCACGTCGCGCGGCTGCAGCCGGAGCCCTTCGCGCGCGGCCAGGCCGATCAGTTGCAAGCTGAGAATCGAATCGCCGCCGAGGGCGAAGAAATCGTCCTGGCGAGTGACCGCGGCGCAGCCGAGCACCTGGCACCACAGCCGGGCCAGCAATTGCTCGCTGACGCCCTGGGGCGCCTGTCCGCCCTCGTCCACCGCCACGTTAGTTTCAGGCTCAGGCAAGGCGCGGCGATCGAGCTTGCCATTGGCGGTCAGCGGCAAGGCGTCCAGGCTCGACCAGTACGCCGGCTGCAGCGGTTCGGGCAGTTGCGCCCGGGCCTGCGCCTGGATGGCGCTCAGTTCGTCCGGGGTCAGGCGCGGCGCGAGATAGGCCACCAGTTGCATGCGCCCCTGAATCTCGCGTGCCAGCACAGCGGCTTCGCGTACCAGCGACTGCCCGCTCAGCCAGGTACTGACCTCACCGGGCTCGACGCGGAAACCGCGAATCTTCACCTGATCGTCCTGGCGCCCGAGGAACGCCAGACGCCCATGGTGATCCAGGCGTACCCGATCACCGCTGCGGTAGAAACGTCGCCCTGCGTCATCGATGAAGGCGACGGCAGTGACTTGCGGCTGGCCAAGGTAGCCCAGCGCGACCTGGGGGCCGCCGATCAGCAACTCGCCCGCCACGCCGCGCGGCACGGGCTGGCCCGCCGCATCGACGATACGCAGCTCGGCACCGGCCAATGGCTGGCCCAGCGGCAGGTAAGCGCCTTGCCCGGCCTCCGTCACCTCGCCACAGACCACACCGACGGTGGTTTCCGACGGGCCGTAGTGGTTGAACACGCGCAGCTCCGGCGCCAGTTCGCGGATGCGGGCAAACAGCGCCGCATCGAAGCCTTCACCGCCCAGGATCAGCAACTGCCGCGGCAGTACCCGCCGGGCATCGTCCAGCGCCAGCAGGCCACGCAAATGCGAGGGGGCGATCTTCAGGCAGTCCACGGGATGTTGGGCCAGGAAATCGGCCCAGCCTGGTGGATCGAAGGCCAGGGCGGCCTCCGGCAGGATCAGCGAATCACCTGAGTGCAAGGCGGCGAAGACGCAGGTCAGGCCGAGGTCGGCGGCGACCGTGGCCAGGGTCGCCCAACGGCTGCTGGCGCTGGCCTGCAGGCGCTGACTGACGGCGGCGGCGTAATGCGCCAGGTTGGCATGGCTGACCAGCACGCCCTTGGGCTGGCCGGTGGAGCCCGAGGTGTAGATCAGGTACGCGGCCTGCTCGGGCTGGCTAAGGCTGGGCACAGGCTGGCACGGTGCGGGTGCGGCGAGATCGGAGGCGCTCAGTTGCAAACGCGCGACCGCGCCGTTCAGCGCTGGCGCCTCGGCCAGGGTCAGCAGCAGGCTCGCCGCGCTGCTTTCAAGCAGTTGCTGCAAGCGCTGCACGGGCTGCGCCGGGTCGAGGAACAGGCAGGTCGCACCACGTTGCCAGCAGGCCAACATCGCCAGCACCTGCTCGGCGCTGCGCGGCATGCACAGGGCGACTACCTGACCGGGGCCGACGCTCTGCTCGGCCAGGCGCAGCGCCAGTGCCTGCACGGCATTGGCCAGATCGCCATAGGCCAGCGACTGCCGCGTATCGCACAAGGCGGGCGCTTGCGGCGTGCGCGCGGCCCACTGCTGCACCTGTCGATCCAGCGGCTCAGGGCTGGCGCCCAGCGCGGGGCCATGCAGTTCGCTGCCCGGCGAGGCCAGCCGCAGTGCCGACAACCGCTGTCCGGGATTGACTGATGCCTCCTGCAGGATGGCCTGCAGATCGTCGAGCAGTTGCTCGATGGTGGCCGCCTCGAACAGCTCGTCGCTGTATTCCAGCTCGCAGCGCAGGCGCTGGTCGGCGCAACGCAGCAGACGCAGAGTGAGATCGAAACGGGCATGACGCTGCGGCGGGTCGAGCACCTCGACGCTTACCCCCGGCAGGCTCAGGGTGCGGCTTTCCGGTAATTCGACCTGCACGAACATGGCCTGGAACAACGGGCTGGAACGCGGCCGATCGAGGGCTTCGAGGATCTTTTCATACGGCAGGGTCTGCTGGTCGAACGCCGCCGCCACGCTGTCGCGGGTGCGCAGCAGGGCGCTGCGAAAGTCCGGGTCGTCCTCCAGGCGCTGGCGAATCACCAGGGTGTTGAGCAGCGGCCCGATCAGCGGCGCCAGTTCGGGGCGATCGCGTTGCGCCACCGAAGTACCCAGGCACAGGTCACGCTCGCCGCTGTAACGCGCCAGCAGGCAGGCAAAGGCGGTCAGGCCAAAGATGTACAGGGTCACGCCCTGCTCGCGGATGGCCCCATCCACCTGCGCCGACAAGTCAGCCGGCAATTCGCGCACCCGTACCGCGCCGCTATGGCGGCGCTGGTTGGCGGGCGGACGCGGATGATCGCAGGGCAAGGCCAGCGGCCCGGGCGCATCAGCCAACTGGCTGCGCCAGTAATCGAGCTGCTGGCCGCAGGCGTCGCTGGTCAGCCACTCGTGCTCCCAGGCGGCATAGTCGGCGTACTGGATGTCGAGCGGCGGCAACTGGGCTGGCGCGCCCAGGCTCAGGGCACGGTAGCCCTCGGCCAACTCGCGGGTCAGTTGCTGGGCCGACCAGGCATCGTAGGCGACGTGGTGGATGGTGAAGAACAGCCAGGTGCTGCCCTGCTCGGCATCGCTGAACGCGCGCCAGCGCCAGGGCACCTCGCGGCTCAGGTCGAAGGGCTCGGCCAGCTGCCGGGCGTACTCGTCGGCGCACCATTGCTGCGGGTCGGCAAGCGCCTCGCGGGGTAGCGGCTCGACCGCCGGCAGGCCCGCCGTCCAGGGCTCGCAGTGCGCCTGCAAGCGGCCTTGGGCATCGGCCACGTAGCGAGTGCGCAGGATCGTGTGCCGCTCCACCAGTTGCTGCATGGCCTGCTGCAGGCACGCCAGGTCCAGACGGCCATCGAAGCGCAGCACCGAGCAGAGGTTGTACAGCGCACGGCTGCTCAGGGCCTCGGCCGAGAGAAAACGCAGTTGCGCATGGGCCAGCGGCACCGCTGCACCCTCCCTGCCAGCGGCCGGGACGATGGGCAGGCGCCAGCTATCGATGCCCTTCTCGGCCAGGCGCTGGCGGAACAGCTGCTTCTTGTCCGCCGGCAGTGAGGCCAGGCGCTGGGCGATCTCGACAAAGGCCTGTTGGTTGGTCGCATTCATCTTCAGTCTTCCATCTCTGCCAGCAAACGCTGCATCTCATCCAGTGCCTGGTCGGTCGAAGGCCGCTGCGGGTTTTCGATCTGTTCGGCCAGGCCGGCAATGGTCGGGTTGTGGAACAGGCTGCGCAACTCGACCTTGACGCCGAAGCGGCTCTCCACCCGGGTCATCAGGCGCATCGCCAGCAGCGAATGGCCACCGAGCTCGAAGAAGCTGGTGAGCACGCCGACCTGCGGCAGATCGAGTAGCTCCTGCCACAGCTCGGCCAGTTCGCACTCCAGCGCCGTACGCGGCGCCACGCCTTGCTCGGCCTGCGCTTGCGGCGCCGGCAGGGCCTTGCGGTCGATCTTGCCGTTGGCATTAAGGGCGAAACGCTGCACCTGGATGAATCCGGCCGGCACCATGTAGGCTGGCAGCAGGCTTTCCAGATGACGGCGCAGCGCCACCTCGTCGACCGGGCTCGCGGCCTGCAGCCAGGCGAACAGGCTGTAGCTGCGCGCATCGAGCATGACCACCGCCTCTTCCACGCCGGGGTAACGGCGCAGCAGCGATTCGATCTCCCCCGGCTCGATGCGGAAACCACGCACCTTGACCTGGAAATCGGCACGGCCGACGTAGGCCAGGCGCCCATCGCTGCGTCGGCGCACCAGGTCGCCGGTGCGGTACATGCGGCTGCCATGCTCGCTGGCGAACGGATCGGGCAGGTACGCCGCTGCGGTGATCGCCGGCGCCCGCTGGTAACCACGGGTCACCCCGCTGCCGGCGAGATACAGCTCGCCGGTGCTGCCCAGCGGCACTGGCCGCAGGCATTCGTCGAGCACGTAACAACGGGTGTTGAGCAGCGGCATGCCGATATCGGCCACGCCGGCCGGCACTTCGCGCAGCGCCTGGGTGGTCGACCAGACGGTGGTTTCCGTCGGCCCATAGGCGTTGATCAGCCTCACCCCCTTGGCCAGCAGCACACTCACCAGTTCGGCCGGCACCGCTTCGCCTCCGATCAGGCCGCGCAGGGCCGGCCAGTCGTCACGCCCGGTTTCCAGCAGGATCTGCCAGCCGGCTGGGGTGGCCTGGAACACCGTGGCACGGCGCAGCAGATCGAACAGGCGGTGGCCATCGACCACCTGCTCGCGACGCGCCAGGAGAATGGCCGCGCCCTTGAGCAGCGGCAGGAACAGCTCCGGCTTGCACATATCGAAGGCGTAGGTGGTGCTGGCCAGCCAGACGTCCTCGGCCGTCAACGGCAACTGGCGGTCGAGGCCGGCAAGCAGGTTGCTCAGGTTGCCGCGGGTAACCTGTACGCCCTTCGGCGTGCCGGTGGAGCCCGAGGTGTAGATCACGTAGGCCCGCTGCAGCGGCACCACCGGTAATGCAAGGTCGTGCGCCGGCTGTTCGTCCAGCGGCAGGTGGTCGACGGCCAGGCTGTCGACACTGCCGAGCACGTCGGCGCAGGCCTGCTCGCTGAGCACCAGTTGCGGCCGCGCATGCTCGATGATGAAGCGCAGCCGTTCGCCCGGTTGCTGCGGATCCAGCGGCAAGTAGGCCGCGCCCGCCTTGTGGATCGCCAGGATGCTGGGCAGCAGCCAGGGGCCACGGGTCAGGCACAGGGCGACCAGATCGTCGCAGCCGACACCCTGGGCACGCAGCCAGTGGGCCAGGCGGTTGCTCAGGGCATTGAGCTGGGCATAGCTGTAGCGTTGCTCCTGGCAATCCACGGCCAGCGCATCCGGGGTGCGCAGGGCCTGGCGCTCGAAGCGCGCGATCAGATCCTGCGTCTCGCTCAGCGCATGCGCTGGCAGGTTCCACGTGCGGCGTGTCAGGGCATGATCGGCATTCGCCAGGTCGATATCCCACAGCCGCGCCTCGGGCCGCGCCAGCATGCCGTCGAGCAGGTGACAGTACTCGTCGGCGTAGCGTTGCATGGTGCTGGCGACGAACAGCTCGGTGTTGTACTCCAGCACGCAGTGCCAGGCGCTGCCGTGCTGCTCGATATGCAGGCCGATGTCCACCAGGGCGCTGTCGCTCTCGACATTCAGGCGCTGCGCCGGCAGGCCGGCAAAACCCTGGCCGACCGCCGCCACGTCATCGCGCTGGATCAGGTTGAACAGCGCCTGGAACAGCGGCGTATGGCTGAGATCGCGGCGTACCTGCAAAGCCTCCACCAGCCGCTCGAAAGGCACGTCGCCGTGCTGCTGCGCGGTCAGGTGGGTGGCTTGCAACGCCTGCCAGAACGACGCCACAGATTGCAGTGGGTCGATCAGGCTGCGCAGCACCTGGGTGCTGGCGAAATAGCCGATGAGGTTGTCGGTGTGCGCCTGCTGACGCTGCGCCACCGGCAGGCCGATCCACAGCTCGCGCTGCCCCGAATGCCTGGCCAGCAGCACTTTCCATGCTGCCAGCAGGGGCGCGAAGGCGGTCAGGCCATGGCGCTGCGCGGTGCTACGCAGGCGTTCGACCAACTCGACGGGCAGCTCGAAACGCAGGCGCCGCCCGTGGTAGCCCTGCTCGGCAGGACGTGGCAGGTCGGTGGGCAGGTCCAGCACCGGCGGTTCGCCGGCCAGGGCCTGCCGCCAGTAGTCCAACTGCGCTTCGATACGTGCCTGCCCGGCAGGGGTCTGCCAACTGGCGGCGACATCGCTGAACTGCAGCGGCAGCGGCGCCAACGCCGCCTGGGTGGCGCTCAGCTCGGCCTGGTAAAGACGTTGCAGCTCATCGAAGAAGATCTCCAGCGAGCGGGCGTCAGCGATGATGTGGTGCAAGGTGGCCTGCAGCACGCTCTGCCCTTCGCCCTGATACAGCCGCACCCGCCACAGCGGCGTCGCGCTCAGGTCGAAGGCGCGCTGCGCTTCCTCGCTCAAGGTGCGGGCGAAGGCCGGCGAATGTACATCCTGCTGCAAGGGCTCGACGCTGAGCAGCGTGCCGTGCAACTGCACGACTTGCTGCCGCGCGCCTGCTTGCGTCTCGCTGAACACGCTACGCAGGCTGTGCTGGCGCTCCACCAGTTGTGCCAGAGCGCGTTCCAGTACATCGGCTTGCAGAGTACCGTGCAGGTGCATGGCCAGTGACAGGTGGTAGGCCTGGGTGTCGCCCTGCAAGCGGTCGAGGAACCACAGCCGCTGCTGGGTGAAGTGCAGCGGCGCCGGCGCCTCGCCGAATGGCCGCAGGATGCTCTCGCCTGCGCCCTCGGCAGTGGCCAGGCTGGCCGCCAGTTCACCCAGGGTCGGGCACTCGAACACGCTGCGCAGCGGCAGTTGCCGCTCGTAGCGCTCGGCGATGCGCGCCACCAGCCGTGCCGCCAGCAGCGAATGGCCGCCGAGGGCGAAGAAATTGTCGCCTGCGCCAACCGCGTTGCAACCGAGCAGTTCGCACCACAGTTCGGCCAGTTGCGCCTCCCAGGGTTTGCTCAACTCGCCGTCGCGCTGACCTTCATGTTGGATTGGAGCCGGCAGCGCCTTGCGCTCGACCTTGCCACTGGGGCTCAGCGGCAAGCTGTCGAGACGCACGAACTGGCTCGGCAGCATATAATCCGGCAGGTGCTGCGCCAGTTGCACGCGTAGCGCGGCGTCGCCCAGGTCAGCACCCGCCGCCTGCGTGACCGAGTAGTAAGCCACCAGGCGCGCGCTGTCGCCGCTGCCGAGCAGCACCACGGCCGCTTCCCGCACCCCGGTGAGCCGCGCCAGCAGGGCTTCGATCTCGCCCAGCTCGATACGGAAGCCACGCAGCTTGACCTGGAAATCCAGGCGCCCCTGGTAGTCCAGGCTGCCTTGGGCGTTGCGCCGCACGCGGTCGCCGGTGCGGTACATGCGCGCCCCCGGCACGAAAGGATCGGGCAGGAAGCTCGCCGCGCTCAGGGCAGGTGCGGCGAAATAGCCACGTCCCAGGTTGGCACCCGCCAGGTACAGCTCGCCGGAAACGCCCGGCGCCACGGGTTGCAAGTCGGCGTCCAGCACATAGGCGGCGGTATTGACCACCGGCCGGCCGATCGGCACCTCCACCCCGCCGCTCTCGCCCTGACGCGGCTCGAAGGTGCTGTAGACAGTGGCCTCGGTCGGCCCATAACCGTTGATCACCTGGGCACCACGCTGCTCCATGGCCTCGGCCAGCGCGCACGGCAGGGCCTCGCCACCGGAAATGGCGCGCACGCCCTGCCAACTGCCCCCGGTGTGCGCCACCAACATGCGCCAGGTGGCAGGGGTGGCCTGCATCACCGTCGGCTGGCCGGCCTTGATCAGGCGGTCGAGGACTTGCGGGTCGCGTGCCTGCTCACGGTCGGCGAGCAGGATGCTGGCCCCGCGACTCAGCGGCAGCAGCAGCTCGACGATGGCGATATCGAAGGTCGCTGTGGTCAGCGCCAGCACCCTGTCCTGCGCCGTCAATGGCAGCACCTGCTGCACGCCGAGCATGAGGTTCATCAGGTTGCCACGGGCGATGGCCACGCCCTTGGGCTGGCCGGTGGAACCCGAGGTATAGAGCACGTAGGCGAGCTGGGCAGGATGCACGCTCGGTGCGCGGTAGGGCTCGGGGGTGGTCAGCGCATCGATATCCAGCAGTTCGCCGGCACTGCCCCACTCGGCCAGTTCCGCCAGGGACTCGGCATTGGTCAGGCACAACCGCGGCTGCGCATGGGCAAGGATGTAACGGCCGCGCTCGGCAGGGGTATCCTCGGCCAGCGGCACGTAGGCGGCGCCAGCCTTGAGAATGGCTAGCATGGCCATGGGCAGCCGCGCATCGCGCGGCAGGCGCAGGGCCACACGATCCTCGGCGCCGACGCCACGGGCCTGCAAGGCAGCGGCCAGGCGTTCGGCCGCCTGGTTCAGTTCGGCATAGCTCAGGTGCCGTTCGCCGGCCTGCACGGCGATGGCTTCAGGCTGCCCGGCGACCTGCCGTGCAAAGGCCTGCAGGATGTCTTCCCGGCCCTCCACAGTCTCACCGTGCAAGCGCGCCAGCGCGCGCTGCTCGGGCTGCCAGGCGAGTTCGCCCAGTACCTGCTGCGGTTGTTCGAGCACGGCATCGAGCAGCGCCAGATACTGCTCGAGCATGGCCTGCGCGGTCTGCTCGCGGAACAGCTCGCTGCTGTACTGCAGGCTCAGGGCGATGCCGTGTTCGCTGTCGCGCACGTCCAGATGCAGGTCGCACAGGGCGCTGTCCGGGCGATTGTCGAGCGGCTCGGCGATCAGCTCGGTCAGCTCGAAACGCTCCAGGGCATGGCCCGGGAAGTAGTTGAACATGGCCTGGAACAACGGGTTGTAGCTGACCTGGCGGGCCACGCCGAGCTGTTCGATCAGGTAGTCGAAAGGCAGGTCCTGATGCGACTGCACCGCCACGGACAGCGCCTGTAACTCGCGCATCAGTTGCAGCAGGCTGGTCGTGCCGGAGAGCTTCTGGCGATAGACCAGTGTATTGACGAAGCAGCCCACCAGCGGCTGCAACGCCGCGTGATGGCGGTTGGCGGCCGGCACCCCGACGAGGATGTCGTGCTCGCCGCTGCGGCTGCGCAGCAGCAGCTGGAAGGCGCAGAGCATGGGGATGAAGTTGCTCCAGCCGTGGCTCGCGCTGAATGCCCGCAGGCGCGCCGCCAGCGCATCCGGCAGGCGTTGCTCGACGCGCCCGCCGGCCTGGCTGGCATGGGCCGGCCGGGGGAAGTCCGCGGCCAGTTCAAGCACCGGCAATTCGCCGGACAACTGCTCGCGCCAGTAGGCAAGCTCGTCCTGGCAGGCGGCGCTGTCCATCCACTGGCGTTGCCACAGGGCATAGTCGGCGTACTGCATCGGCGCCTCGGCCAACGCCGGTTTACGCCCCTGGCGCAGCTCGCGGTAATGGCTGCAAAGACCGTCGATGATCAGTTGCAGCGACCAGCCATCGGCGACGATATGGTGGCAATTGAGCGCCAGCACATGCGCCTGCGGCCCGAGGCGATACAGGCAGGCACGCAGCAGCGGCGCACTGTCCAGGGCAAACGGAGTCATCGCGTCCTGGCGCAGCAGGTCGTGCAGCTGCGCCTCACTGGCCACCTCGATCAGCGGCAAGGCCAACTCGGCCTTGGCGAGAATGAGCTGCGACGGCTCACCGCCGTCGCTGACGAAACGGGTACGCAGGACTTCGTGCTGATCGACCAGGGCCTGCAAAGCTGCCTGCAGGTCAGCGACATACAGGTCGCCGCTCAGGCGCACCGCGCCGGCCAGGTTGTAGGCCGGGCTTTGCGGCTGCAGTTGCTGGAGAAACCACAGGCGCTGCTGGGCGAACGACAGCGGCAAGGTCTGCGGGCGCGGCAGGCGCATCGGCGTGGTTTTCTCGCCGGTCTGCTGTTGTTCCAGCCACTCGGCCATGGTGGCGATGGTCGGGCGCTCGAAGACCACGCGTAGGGGCAGTTCCTTGCCGCTAAGCTTGCCGATCTGGCCGATCAGTTGCGTGGCCAGCAGCGAATGCCCGCCCAGCTCGAAGAAGTGATCATGAATGCCGACCCGCGCGAGCCCCAGCACGCCCTGCCAGGCTTCGGCCAACTGCGCTTGCAGCTCACTGCGCGGCGCCACGTAGCGCGCCTCGCTCTGCGCGGCGAAGTCGGGCGCCGGCAGGGCCTTGCGGTCGATCTTACCGTTGGCGTTGAGCGGCATGCGCTCGAGCAGCATGAAAGCGCTGGGCAGCATGTAGGGCGGCAGGTTGGCGGCAACGAACTCGCGCAGCGCTTCGATGGAGGGCTGCGGCTCGGCCACCAGGTAGGCGACCAGCACCTTGGCGCGCTGCTGGTCGTCACGGGCCAGCAGCACCGCTTCACGCACGCCGGGGTAACGGGTCAGGCAGGCTTCGATCTCGTCCAGCTCGATACGGTGGCCGCGAATCTTCACCTGGTGGTCGGTACGACCGACGTACTCCAGCTCGCCATTGGCCAGAAAACGCGCCAGATCGCCGGTGCGATACAGGCGGCTGCCGTCGTTGGCGATGGGGTCGGGCAAAAACACCGCCGCAGTGCGTGCCGGGTCGGCCATATAGCCACGTCCAACCCCCACGCCGGCGACGAAGATTTCACCCACCGCACCGCGCGGCACCGGTTGCAATTCAGTATCGAGCAGGTACAGACGGTTGTTCAGAGTGGCGCGACCAATCGGCACACTGCTGCGCGCCTGGGCCAGGCGCTCGGTGAGCGGATGGAAGGCCACGTCGTCGGAGCATTCGGCCGGCCCGTAGGCGTTCATCAGCGGGATGCCGGGGTAGCGCTCGAACCAGCGCCGCGCCAGCGCCGGTGGCAGCGCCTCGCCAGTGGCCAATACCCAGCGCAGTGCGGTGCGCTCCAGGCCTGCCTCGAGCAGGCTCTGCATCAGCGACGGCACCGCTTCGAGAATGCTCACGCCATGGCGAGCGATGGCCTCGGCCAGGGCCTCGGGGTTCTGCATCACGCAGTCGCCGAGAATCACCGTGCGCGCCCCCAGCACCAGGCCGGCGAGGGTCTGCCAGACGGAGATGTCGAAGCACTGCGGCGCGCTCTGGGCGATCACGTCATCTTCATTCAGGCCCAGGCCCGGCAACTTGCCAAGCATGTTGTTGAGCATGCCGGCGTGGGCCACCATCGCCCCCTTGGGCGTGCCGGTGGAGCCCGAGGTGAAGATGCAGTAGGCCAGCGACAGGCCATGCACGGGAATGTCCAGGTCAGCATCGCTGTAGCCGCTCAGGGTCGCTGGCTCGTAGCGGATCGCCGCCGGCGGCTGCGCCATCTGCTGCAGCGCCTGCTGTGCCAGCTCACCCTGCTCCACGCCATGCAGCAGCAGCGGCGAACGGCTCTGGGTGAGCACTTGGGCCAGGCGTTGCGACGGATTGCGCGGGTCCAGTGGCAGCCAGCCGGCGCCAGCCTTGAGTGTGGCGAGGATCATCACCACCAGGTCGAGGCCACGCTCATCGAGCAACGCCAGCAGGTCGCCGTCCTGCACGCCATTGGCGCGCAGATGACGGGCCAGTCGGTTGGCCTCCCGGTTCAACTGATCGAAGCTCAGGCTGCGCTCGCCATGCACCATGGCGATTCGCTCGGGGGTGCGACGCACCTGCTGTTGCAGGCGCTCGACGTACAGCGGCTGCAGTTGCGCCGCGTCCGCCGCCAGGTCACCGCTGGCCCAGGCGTGCTGTTGGGCGATCTCCGCCGCATCGAGCATGGCGATGCGTTGCAGCGGGATATCCGCCTCGCTGACCAGGCTGTCGCCCATGTTCAGCAGCAGCGTGCGGAAGTGGCGCAGCATCTGCTCGACTTCCTCGCGCAGGAACCAGTCGGTCTGGTAGGTCAACTGCAGGTGCAGGCGCTCGCCGGGCACGATCACCACGGTAACCGGATAGTTGGTGTGGGTGCGGTTGGCCATGTCGCTGATCAGGTAGTCCAACTGGCCCTGGCGCAGGCTGGCGGAGATCGGCGCGTTCTCGAAGACGAACAGGCTCTGGAACAGATCCTGGCGCTGTACCTCGCTCCAGCTCTGGATCTGCGCCAGCGACACGCTTTCATGTTCGCGCAGGCTCAGGTTCTCGACCTGCAAGGCCTTGAGCCAGGCACCGAGGGACTGCTGCGGTTGCCAGCTCCAGCGCAGCGGCAGGCTGTTGATGAACAGCCCGACGATGCTCTCCATGCCCTGCATGTGCACCGGGCGCCCGGCCACGGTGACGCCGAACAGCAGGTCACGATTGCCGCTGTAGCGCGCCAGCACCAAGGCCCAGGCACCCTGCACCAGGGTGTTGAGGGTGATGCCCAGACCGCTGGCGGCCTGCTGCAGGCCCTGCGTCTGCTCGACGCTGAGGTGCTCGACGCAATCCTCCACCGGCTCCGGCGCATCGATCACGCGGCCAGGGTGGCCGAAACCGAACTCGGTGGGGGTGTCGAAGCCGGCCAGGCGCTGCTGCCAGAAGGTCTGATGATCCTCAGGCTTCTGCTGCTCCAGCCAGCGGATGAAGTCGCGGTACGGGCGTGGCTTGGGCAGCTCCAGACGCCGCCCTTCACGCGCGGCGCGGTAACCGTCGAGAAAGTCCATCATGATGATGGAGAAGCACCAGGCATCCATGAGGATGTGGTGATAGCTGCGCACGAACTGGTAGGTGTCCGGGGCCAGCTTGAACAGACGCACACGCATCAGCGGTGCCTGGGTGAAATCCAGCCCCTCGCGACGCTCCTCGGCCAGCAGATGTTCCAGACGCGCCTGCTGCTCGGCCTCGTCGATATCCGACCAGTCCTCATAGCTGATCGGCAGTTCGACCTGCTTGTGCACCACCTGCATCGGCCGCTTCTGCTGCTTCCAGACGAAGGAGGTGCGCAGCAGCTCGTGGCGCTCCACCACCTGTGCCCAGGCCTGGCGGAACGCCTGCAGATCGAGTTGCGGCAGCACCATCACATGGCGGTACTGCAGCAGGTACATACCCTTGCCCGGGTGCATCAGGCTGTGAAACAGCAACCCCTGCTGCATGGGAGCCAGGGGATAGATGGCCTCGATATTGCGGGAAAGTGCTTTGACCTTATCGTTCATGCCGAGGGTCTCCTTGCCATGGGCTGGGGATGTGGGGGCGCCGGGGGTGCTCATTGCAGTTGCTCGAGCAGACCGAGGAATTCGTCGTCGGAAAGCCCCGAGTCGGCGAAGTCGGCAGCAGTGGCACGACCAACCTCGGGGGCCAGGCAGTGTTCGAGCAGGGCTTCGATACCCTGCTGGAACTGCTGCGCCAGTGCGCCGATCAGGGCCTGGTCATGCACGTGCGGGGCGTAGCGCCATTCGATGTGCAACTGGCCTTGGTCGACCAGGGCAGTCACGTCGAGCAGATGGGTGCGGCGGGTGTCGGGGGCGCGCATGGCCGGGCACAGCGGCTGCGCCAGGCGCCACAGGCGCGAACCACCCAGCCACTGGTCGACCCGTCCCAGGTAGTTGAAGGTAAGCAGCGAAGCGGCACCAAGCCCGTGCTGTGGATCGAGGCGCAGCAGGCCGTAGCCGATGCCCTGCTCCGGTACGCGGCGCAATGCCTCCTTGGCGGCGATGATCGCCTCCTCCGGCTGTTCGGCGGCACGCACGGCCAACGGGTAGCGGCTGGTGTGCCAACCCACCGACCGCGACAGATCCGGGCCCTGCTCCCAGCCACTGCGACCGTGGCTCTCCATCTCCAGGGTAACCTGCTCGCGCCCCAGCCATTGGCCGATCGCGCCAGCCAGTGCCGCGACCAGCAGATCCTGCACCTGGGTGCTGTAGGCCCCATGGCAGTCGCCCAGCAACAATTCGGTTTTCTCGAGGGACAGTTTCGTTTCCAGCGTGCGGCTTTCGCCATACAGGCTGACATCTCGGGCTACCTCGCCCTCCTCGGCCAACTGCGCGTGCCAGTAGTCGCGTTGGGCCAGCACCTCGGGGGCCTGGCGATGACGCTGCAAGGCCTCGCTCCAGCGATCAAAGCGGGTGGAAACCACCGGCAACGAAGCCTGCGGGTCGTGGTACAGGCTTTCCAGCTCCTCAAGCAGCACCTGCCAGGACACCGCATCGACCAGCAGGTGGTGCGCCGTGCACAGCAGATGCTCGCTGCCGGTGAAATACACCCAGCGGATCAAAGGGGCTCGATCCAGTTGCCATCCCTGCTGCCACTGCTGCAGCAGCGCGTCGTCCAGCGGCTGTTCGACCACCTGCAGCAGCGTGTCGGCCATCGCCGCCGACAGCGGCTGATAGCGTTGCTGCCAGCCCTGCCCGCTCTGCTCGAAGATCAACCGCAGGCTGCTGTGACGCTGCAACAGGATCGCCAGTGCCTGGGCCAAACGCGCCGGTTCCAGCGGCTGGTGAACGGCCAGCAACAGGGACTGGTTCCAATACTGTGGCGTGGTCTGCCGCTGGTCGAAGAACCAGGCCTGGATCGGCGTCAGGGCGAAAGCGGCGCTCGGCTCGGCGTTATCGACCTTGGCGTGCTCGGCCACACTGGCGAGGTCCACAGCCTGCTCGGCCCAGCCGCTGACCGAAGGGAACTCGAAGACCTGCTTGGGCTTGAGCTGCAGGCCCTGCTGCTTGGCACGGGCGATAATCTGCAGGCTGAGGATCGAGTCGCCACCGACCGCGAAGAAGTTGTCGTCGGCTTGCAGATCGGGCTTTTCCAGAATCTCCCGGGCAATCACCAACAGCCGCTCGACCCTGGCGCGCTGTGGCGTCTGCGCCACCCGCGCCAGCGCCCGCACGCTTGGCTCCGCGAACAGTTGCTTGGGGGTGAGGGTGATCTGTTGCTGGCGCGCGCGGGCAATGATCTGCAGGCCGAGAATCGAATCGCCGCCATGGGCGAAGAAGTTGTCGTCCGGGCCGATGTTCGGGTTGCCCAGCAGTTCACGCCAGATCGCCAGCAAGGCGCTTTCCAGTGCATTCAACGGCTGTTCGGTACGCGCTTCGAGATTACGCGGCGCTTGCTCGGCCAGGTTCAACAACGCCTGACGATCGACCTTGCCATTGGCCAGCAGTGGCATCGCCTCCAGGCAATGCCACTGCGCCGGTTGCATGTAGTCCGGCAGGCGCGCCTGCAACGCGGCCTGAATGTCCGCCAGTGCGCTCGGCGCGGCGACCAGGAAGGCCACCAGGCGGTTGCCGGTCAATGACGTCGGTGCGTTGAGCACGCGCACGTCATCGACCTGGGGCAGTGCACGCAATTGCGCTGCCACTTCCGAAGGCTCGACGCGGTAGCCGCGAATCTTCACTTGCTCGTCCAGGCGCCCGAGGAACAGCACCCGCCCCAGATGATCGAGGCGTACCCGGTCACCCGTGCGGTAACCCAGTGCACCGAAGCGCGCCCGATCGGCCTCGCTGGCACTCAGGTAGCCACGCGCCACGGTCGCGCCCTCGATATACAACTCGCCGCTGACGCCAGCCGGCAGCACTGCGCCATCCGGCCCGCGCACGCTGACTCGCACGTTGCCCAGGGGGCGTCCGAGCGGTGCGTCACCCTCACCTTCGAGGTCGTGGGTCAGCACGCCCACCGTGGTTTCGCTGGGCCCGTAGTGGTTGACGATGCGCAGCTGCGGGCTTAGGGCGCGCACCCGCGCCAGCAGATCGGCGCCCGGGGCTTCGCCACCGAGTACCAGGCACTGGCGCGGCAACAGGCGCTGCGGCTCGCTGGCCACCAGCAGGGCGTTGAGGTGCGAGGGCACGATCTTCAGCATGTCCACGGGCTGCTGCCCGAGCAGCGCCGCCAGCGCCTCGGCATCGAAGGCCAGCGCTTCGTCCAGCAGGCACAAGCGCCGGCCGCTGAGCAGCGCGCCGAACAAGGCGGTGTGGCCCAGATCCGTGGCGCAACTGGCCAGACTCGTCAGGCTGGCGTCGGCGCTCAAGCGCAGGCGTGCCAGGCAGGCGCTGGCATAGTGAATAAGGTTGCCCTGGGTCACCTCCACGCCCTTGGGCCGTCCGCTGGAGCCGGAGGTGTAGACCACGTAGGCCGGCAAGTCCGCCGGCACGCTGGTGCGCAGCGGCGCATCGCTGAACAGCGCCTCGACCGGCACGGCCAGCCACTGCACCTGCGTCGGTAACCAGTTTGGCCGTTCGCCCTCACCCACATAGACCCTGGGCGTTGCATCCAGGCAGATGTCCTGCAGACGCGACTCGGGCCACTGCGGGTCGAGGGCCAGATAGGTCGCGCCGCACTGCCAGGCGGCGAGCATATGCATCACCAGTTCGCGGCTGCGCGGCAGGCAAAGGGCAACCCTATCACCGCTCGCACTCAGCGAACCGTGCAGGCGCTCGCCACGGGCGACCACGGCCCTGGCCAGTTCGGCATAGCTCAATTGCCCCTGCTGATCCTCCAGCGCGATGGCCTGGGGCTTCTCCATGCAGTGTTTGGCAAAAGCCTTCCAGGCGCTCTCTTCCGGTACCGGCAGGCGTTCGCCAGACAATTGCGAACGCTGCTCGAGAGGCAGCCAGTCCAATTCGGCAAACGGCACGTCCGGCTGCTCCATGGCCGCCATGACCAGGGCAATGAACTGCGCCTGAAAACGCTCGACGCTCTCGCGCCGATACAGCGCCTTGCTGTAACGCCAGCGCCCGATGAATTCGGGCAGGTCATCGATGATCACCAGGTTCAATTCGTGGGCCGCACCACGCTGCTCGCCAATCATGCGCTCGATGTAGCGCTCGAACGGCACGTCACGCTCCTTGTTCAGCGTGAACATGTGCTGGAACACCGGTGCCCGGCCCCTCTGCCGCGGCAGATCCAGATGCTTGGCCAGGCGCGCGAAGGGATAGTGACGATGGCGCAAGGTCTGCCGGACAGTGGCAGCCACCTGCTTGGCCCACTCAGCACTGGACAGGTCACGACGCAAACGGCAGCGCACCGGCAACGGGTTGACCAGATAGCCCGGCAGTTCAGCCTGCTGGCGCTTCAGGCGCCAGCCACTGGGCGTACCGAGAACGAAATCATCCTGCCCGGACAGCACCCCGAGAAATTGCTGGAACAGTGAGAACCAATAGACGTAGGGCGTCACTCCCAGGCTTTTGGCGACCGCAAGCAGCCGCTCGCTGTTGTCCGCGCCAAAATGGAACGACAGCTCTCCGCCCTCGAAGCCCTGGGTGCTGCAATGAGCGAAGTCGGTGGGCAGCTCCAACGTCGGCGCATCGGCCAGCTGCGCCTGCCACCAGGTCAGTTCCTCGGCCTCGATCGCCTCGCTGCGCAGGTACAACGCGCTGCACCAGTTGCGATAGGCCTCGGGGTCGACATCGGCAAGCACGTCGCCATCGACCAGGGAGAACAGCTCACTGAACAGCACGTCGAAGGTGGTCAGGTCGGAGGCGATATGGTGGATGCCCAGCAGCACCGTGTGCTCGACACGGTCGCCCAACTGGTTGCTCAACAGCACCAGCCGGCTGATCTCACCGGCAGCCAGATCGAAGGGTTTGTCGGCCAGCTCGATGACACGTTGCTGCACACTGGCCGCATCCGCGTCCTGCCAGATTTCGCATTGCAGTGAGGTGGGCTGCGGGCGGCTGTCCCACTGCAGCAACTCGCCATCACGCTCGACATAGGCACTGCACAGGTGCGGATAACGCTGCTGCACCGTCTGCCAGGCCCGCTCCAGACGATGCGGCAGATCCGCCCAGAGGTACTGCGGCCTGATACGCCCGGCCAGGGCGATGTTGTAGGCGCAACTGCCGGGCTCCATACGCTGCAGGAACCACAGGGCCTGCTCGTTATCGCTGAGCGGGCGCGCCTGGAAGTAGTCCGGGTGGCGCGCCAACCAGGCCAGAATTTCCGCACTGCGCGCTTGCAGCTCACGCTCCAGCTCGGTACTCAGGGCCTCAGGCAAGCCAGTGGAAATCATCAGGCAGCCTTCGCTCGCGGACATGCGGATACCGCGCAGCCAGCAGTCATGCATCAGGCGATCGAACATGTGTCGTCCTTCATCGTGAGGATTCGAGGTCAGCCAACTTGGCAGTGGCTTCGAGGATTATTCAGCGTCAGACGGCCGAGGCGGGCTCGGCCATGGCCACCACCACCTTGCGTTCCCCCTGAAAGGTGGAGCGACCATGGGCGACCAGCATGTTGTCGAGCATCAGCGCATCGCCCGCCTGCCAGGGGAAGCTGATCTGAGTGCGCTGCAGAACATCGCGCACATGCTCCAGCGCCTCCAGCTCGATGGGCGAGCCATCACCGTAGAAGACGTTACGCGGCACGCCCTCCTCGCCGACGATCGACACCAGGGTTTCGCGTAGCGCTGCCGGGAGGTTGGAGATGTGGAACAGATGCGCTTGGTTGAACCAGACCCACTCCCCGGTGACTGGGTGCTGCGCGACGGCCTGGCAGACCTGGCGCGTACGCAGCTCGCCGTCGTCCTTCCACTCGAAGTCGATGTGGCTGAGCCGACAAAAGCGCTCGACCTCGCTGCGGTCCTCGGTGCTGAACGCCTGCTGCCAGGAGAGATCCAGACCATTGCCGTAGTTGCGCACGTACATCAGGCGCTTGTCGGCAAAACGCTGGCGGATGGCGGGATCGATGCGCTGATAGATCAGGCGACTGTCGGCGATGGGCGTCTCACCGCCGACCGGCGCGGCCTGGATGCAGTGAAACCAGATTTTCATCGGCCAGTTCAACGAGTAGGACTGCTCGTTGTGCAGCGGAATGACCTGGTGAGCGGGGTATTCGGTCGAGGTATAGACGCGGCTGTTGAGCTTGGTGCGTGGCGTGGAGGCGTAGTCGTAGGTCAGCAGCTCGTGACCGAAACTGCGGGTGAAATCCTCGAAGTCGTTGGCGTCACGGAAAGCGAAATCGCGAAAGAGGATGCCACCGGTGGTCTGCAGGTCGCTGTCGGCGGCACGCCGGATCAGCTCTGCGTGATCACGCCAGGAGTCGCCGGGCACTGGGGCGCGCAACACGAAGGGCAGCGGTCCCTCGACACCCGCCTGAACCTCGTCGAGTGAATGGTTTGCACGGTTGAGCAAATCGGTAAGCATCTGCGTTCCTTGGTGCTACTGACGAGACGCACAAAATTATCGCAAAGCCGACTCATTATCAAACAGGAATTAATATTATTTAAACTTGAAATCCCGGGCACTTACTGCTGCACACAAGCCGCGAAGCAGCAGAGCCCGAGGCATTATTTAGCCATCACCTGGGCGGCCGTAGCCGCTTACCCAGGCTGGCTGGCTCACTTTTCCTGCAGGTTGTAATCGCGTTCGCCGATATGCGACAGCAGCAGGTAGGCAGAGCCGATCATGCCCTGCATGGTGTCGGCAAAACGACTGCGGTTGAAATATAGGAACTGATGGTTCTTCACCGCGAACAGGTTCTGCCACTGCGGCGAACGGCGGAAGGCCTCGGTGCCAGCCTCCGAACCGAGCATTTCCTCATAGGTATCGATGATGAAATCACTGTCGAAGTCGCCAATGCGCTCCAGGCTGTAAGGCACGTTCTGACGCGCCTCCTTGAAGGCCGACACGCGCCCGAGGCCGAAGTCGGCGATCACGTCATCCATGCCGGAACGGCCGATCAGTTGGAAACCATCCGGATAGACCTCCAGGGTGGTTACCGTGATACGCCCCGGCTCCTTCACCCGCTTGGCGAATTCGCCGACGATCCATTGGTATTCGTTCAGCAGCTTCTGGTAGCGCTGCTGCTTGCCTACCAGTTCGGCCAGCTCCTTGGCGTAAGTCTTGATGTCGGCCTCGCGCGCCGGCAGCAGCACCACCGGGGCAATGCTGCTGAGGCGCTCTTTCAGGTCCTGGTGATAGGACAGCCCGACGATCAGATCAGGCTTGAGCGCCGCGATGGCCTCGAGATCGGGCGACTGGTGCGAACCGACATAGCGAATGCCGGAAACATCGAAGCGCTGCTGAGCGCCACGGAATAACACGTCCGAGAACAGCTTCTTGCGCCCCGTGGACCCGCAAGGGGTTATGCCCAGCTCGAGCAGTTGGGTGGTCAGGCTGAGGTCATGCAGGGATACCACGCAACGCGGTGCGACCGGCACTTCGACACGGCCGAAACGGTTCTCGAACACACGGGTGTCGGCGGCGACAGCCTGCATCGAACTCAGGCCCAGCAGTACACAGGCTATCAGGGAAAGGGCTTTGAACTTCACCATCATCTTCGACATGTCCTTCAGTGACGACGCGTCAACGGTTGCGTTGCCGCGCCAGCAAAACCAACAGATAAGGTGCACCGATAATCGCCACCACCAGACCGGCCGGCAGTTGCAACGGCGGCAGCAAGGCGCGCCCCAGAGTGTCACCCAACAGAACCAGTACGGCCCCGAACAGGGCCGACAGCGGCAACAACGCGCCATGCCGGTCACCGCACAACTGCCGCGCCAGATGCGGCGCGACCAGGCCAACGAAGGTCATAACGCCGATATTGGCCACCGTTGCTGCGGTCAACGTGACGCTGCACAGCAACAGCAAGAGCATTATCAGCGGTGCATTCAGGCCGCGGCTGAGCGCCACGCTCTCGCCCAGTTGCAGGAGATTGAGCTGGCGATGACAGAACAACAGGGGCATGCCCGCCACCAGCAGCCAGATCAGCAGGCTCTGCACCTGCGGCCAACCACTGCGATGCAGGCTGCCGCCAAGCCACATCAGCGCCGATTCGACCCGATCGATATTGCCGTAGGTGATCAGCAGATCGGCGACGGCACCGAGCATGGCCGTCAGCCCCACGCCAACCAGAATCAGGCGCAGCGGGGCAATGCCACCGCGCCAGGATAGCGCGACGATAAACAGCGCCACCGCCAGACCGCCGAGCAACGCTGCCAGAGGATAGAGCGGCAGCGGCAAGGCCTCCGGCCACTGCACCAGGATCAGCAACATGGTGACGCTGGCGCCCGCCTCCACCCCGACCAATCCCGGGGCAGCCAGTGGGTTGCGCGTCAGTGACTGCATCAACACGCCAGCCAGAGCCATCGCCGCGCCCCCGAGTATCGCCAGCAGGATGCGCGGCAGGCGCAACTCCCACAGCACGTTGGCCGACAGCGCCTTCTCATCGGCGAACAGGCCCTGCCAGAGCTGAGCCATGCCCATCGTGTAGCTACCTACGCCCGCCGCGTACAGCGTCAGGCCCGTCAGCAACAAGAGCAGCACAGACGCCGCCAACACATCGATGGGTCGGCCGACCCAGGGCAACCCGGGGCAACGCCTTGGCGTGGTCAGCCAGCGACTCACTTGAGCTTCCTCAGCACCAGCGCGACGAACACCGGGCCGCCGATCAGCGCGGTGACGATGCCGGTGTTGAGTTCGTAAGGGCTCACCAGGGTGCGCGCCACTACATCGGCCAGCACCAGCAGCAAGCCACCCAGCAGCGGCGTAGCCAGCAGCAGCTGCCGCAGGTCGTGGCCAACCAGCAGTCGCGCCGCATGCGGTACTACCAGCCCGACAAAACCGATGGGGCCAGCCAACGCCACTGCGCAACCGGACAGCAGCACCACGGCCGCCAAACTCAGCAGCCGCATCCGCAACAGGTTGACGCCCATGCTGGAGGCCACCTGCGCGCCCAGCCGATAGGCATTCAACGCCCGCACATTGATCAGGCAAAGCAACATGCCGACGATCAGGTAGGGCCAGAGCCAGCTTGGCAGGTTTGCCCCGCTGATACCCAGCGAGCCGGTCAGCCAGCGGCGCAGGCTGTCCAGGCCCTGCTGATCGAGCAGCAGCAGAATCGCGGTGATAGCGCCGAACAGCGCGGCCATCATCGCCCCGGAAAGCGTCAGGCGTACCGGATTGGGCGTGCGCCCGGCCAGCAGCATGACGCCGATGGCGGCCACCAGAGCGCCGCTGAAGGCAAACAGGGGAATCATGGTCATGTCGTTGCCGGGTAGCACCAGCAAGCCAATGACCACGAACAAGGCCGCACCGCTGTTGATGCCGAGGATGCCCGGGTCTGCCAACGGATTGTCGCCCACGGCCTGCATCACCGTGCCGGCCAGCCCCAGGCAGGCGCCCACAGTCATCGCCACCCACAGGCGCGGCAGGCGCGAACCGCGGATGACGCTGTGATCAGAATTACTCGGGTCATACGCCAGCAGCGCCTGCCAGACATCGCTCCAGGGGATCGACTTGGCCCCCACTGCCAGGTGCAGCGTCGACGCCAGGCCGATGCCGATCAAGATCGATAACCAGATCGGCCAGCGCCACCCACCCGTCATCGGGCTACCTGGCTGTCGAGCGCGCGCAGGCGAGCAGGCGAAGCCGGCACGCACAGAGGATCACCGGAATGCGGATCGATGAGAATGTGCGCATCCAGATCGAACACAGCCTTGAGGTTGGCCGGAGTGAAGACCTCGGCAGGCGTGCCCTGGGCGTGCACCTTGCCCTGGCGCAACATCACCAGTTGATCGGCATAGCGCGCGGCCTGGTTGAGGTCATGCAGAACCGCGACGACAGTGCGCCCTTGGTCACATAGCTCGGCGAGCAGTTCGAGCAAGGCGATCTGATGAGCGATGTCGAGAAAGGTGGTGGGTTCGTCGAGCAGGATGACCGGGGTCTCCTGCGCCAGAGTCATGGCAATCCAGCAGCGCTGTAACTGCCCCCCGGACAGGCTGGTCAGGGTGCGGTCCAGCAGCATGCCGACGTCGGCCAGTGCCACGGCGCGGTCGATCGCCTGCTGGTCGGCGTCACTCCACTGCTGCCACCAGCTTTGCCAGGGGTAGCGCCCCTGCATGACCAGCTCGCGCACGGTTATCCCGGCAGGCGAAGCGGTGCGTTGCGGCAACAGCGCTATTTGCCTGGCCAGATCACGTCGCGAGAGCTGAACGTGGGGCTTACCCTGCAGCAGTACGTCGCCGCTGGCTGGTCGTAGCATGCGCGCCAGCACGTTCAGCAAGGTGGTCTTGCCACAACCATTGGCACCGATCAATGCGGTAAAGCAGCCCTCGGGAATGGTCAGACTGATGTCATTCAGCACCTTCAATCCGTCGAATTGAAGCTGAAGCCCCATTGCTTTCAACATGCATACACACTCGAATTCGAACCACTGCGCCAGCGCCCGCCTGGCTCAGAGCCCGCGCAGCTTGCCAGGCATGCGGGTTCACCGCGAATCTCATCCAGCTCAGGGCGGGCATTGCCTATCAGGCAGCGTCCAGGCCTTGAATATTTATACGTAGTAGCTTGCAGTAATATCTTAGTGATGACAATAAATTGTGAGCTAGTACAAATCTTTCTCATTTAGATGTAGAGTTCGCGCGCTACAGCTGACTGCCACGGCGCACTGGCGTGAAGGATCACAGAATGTCCTCCGCATTGCGCACACATACAAGAAGACCAGAGGATGTTCCTTCGCCATGCGCCAGGTTACGCACCTAAGCCCCGAACGTTTCGCCCGACGCCCAGCCTTCAGCCTTACCGCACTCACACTGGCCATGGCCAGCCTGGGCTCGGGCAGCCTGCATGCCGCTGAGACTAACCAGGCACCCACGGCTGCGTCCGTGGAGATTGATGCCATCAACGTTACCGGGCAAAGCGTTGAACAGCCCACCGAGCATGTGGTCGGCTATGTAGCCAAACGCAACATGAGCGCTTCCAAGACCGATACGCCGATCACCGAGACGCCGCAGTCGCTGTCTGTGGTGACGAGCGACGAGATCCGCGACCGCCAGGCGGAAACGTTGGCCCAGGTGTTGAGCTACACGCCAGGGTTCACCGCCAGTGCGACCTCTTTCAACCGCACTGCGGACCGCTTCCGCATCCGCGGCTTCTCGGTCGAATCCGCCACCGGCGGCTCGCTGCGAGACGGCCTGCGCCTGCAGAACAACTCCTACGACGGCATTCAGGAACCTTATGGCCTGGAGCGCGTCGAGGTCATCCGTGGCGCTGCCTCGGTGCTCTACGGCCAGCTCTCGCCCGGCGGCATGGTAAATGGCGTCAGCAAGCGCCCAACCGAAACGCCGCTTCATGAGCTGCAACTGCAGGCAGGCTCCAATGACCGCAAGCAGCTCGCCGCCGATTTCAGCGGTGCTCTGCCCGGTAGCGACACCCTGAGCTATCGCCTGACCCTGCTCAGCCGCAACAGCGACACCCAGCAGGATCATCTCAACGACGACAAGATCTACATCGCCCCGGCGCTGACCTGGCGCCCTGACGAAGACACATCGCTGACCCTGCTGTCCTTCTACCAGAAAACCGATACGCGTTTCCCCGCGCCCCTGCCCTATCAGTTGGTCAAAGGTGTGGGTGACGGCGCCTTCAAGATCGGCCGCCACGACTTTATCGGCGAGCCGGGCTACGACGACATGAATGGCGAGATGTCGGCCCTGGGGTACGAATTCACCCACCACTTCAACGAGCACTTCACGCTTAATCACAAGCTGCGTTACTCCGAGTCAGACGTGAAGTGGAAATACCTGCAGGTCAGAACCGGTAATCCGGCAGTCACTGCCGCGGTGATCAATCAGGCCGCCACGACCGGCATTCTGCAAAGGCAATACAGTGATCGCCGTGAGCGTGCTCGAACCCTGGGCAGCGATACCAATATCGAATCGAAATGGCAGCTCGGCAGCGTCGAGCACACCGTTCTGGTCGGTTTCGACGGCTATGACACTTCCTACGACTCCCATAACTTCCGAGGCACAGACCCCAGCCTGAACCTGGACCTGAGTCGCTACAACTATGGTCAGCCCGTAGTGGTCAACAGAAGCCCCGCCCTGGACCGTGGCTCGCAGCTGGATATGCTGCAAAAAGGTGCCTATTTCCAGGATCAGATCAAGTTCGGCGATAAGTGGGTCCTGCAGGTAGGTGGCCGCCACGACTGGGCTGACCAGCAGCAGACGGCGCATCGCAATGGCGCCAAGGCCAGCCAAAGCGACGAAGCCACCACTTGGCGTGCGGGCCTGGTCTACCTGGCGGACAACGGCCTGGCGCCCTATATCAGCTATAGCGAGTCGTTCTTCCCGGTTTCCGTTGCAGAAGTCACCGGCCAGACCTTCACCCCCACCGAGGGTAAACAGTACGAAGTAGGCGTGCGCTATCAGCCCAAGGACAGCAATATGCTGCTCAGCGCAGCAGTCTATGAGCTGACCCAGACCAACGTGCTCAAGCAGGATCCAGCTACCGACGAGTACCGCCAAACCGGCGAGGTACGTTCCCGCGGTCTGGAGCTGGAAGCCAAGGCGGATGTCACCCCGGCACTCAGCGTGATCGCCACCTACGCCTATACCGATGCACGCACCACCAAGAGCGCTATCGCCGCCGAAGTGGGTCAACGTACCGACGAAACGCCCTACCACCAGGCAGCCCTGTGGACCCGCTACGACTTCGTCAACTGGGGCATCCCGCAGCTGAGCGTGGGCGCCGGCGCTCGCTACATGGGTACAATACAGGCCTCGGGCATGGATTCCGCCATGCCAGCCTATACCCTGTTCGACGCCATGGCGCGCTACCAGATCGACGAACACTGGGACGTGACCGTCAACGCCAGCAACCTGACCGACAAGCGCTACGCGGAGTGCAGTTTCTCCACCTGTCACTACGGTGACGAGCGCACCCTGCTGACCTCGGTGAACTTCAACTGGTGATCTACCGCTCCGCGCGCCGAGCAAGCACCTTGCTGCGGCGCGCGGCCTTACCTGCCTAACGGACAGAGGCAGCGGGCGGAACAAGGATCGACAGGCATAGCGGCTCCCCGATTCCCAAACTGAGAGCGGTGCTGGTTTCGAAGTTTGGAAAGCGATAAAAACGCAAAACCGCCAATCATCCCGGCCATGTTATGGCTGGAGTGATTGGCGGTTAGCTATTTCAGGACTTCGAGCAGAAACATGGTTCTGCTGAATCGACAGGCTACAGACCTTAGTGAGTGCCTGCAGTGACGAACTGGAGCGAGACTCGCATCTGGCATTCAACCCATTGAAATCCAAGGTATTTATTTTATTGTCGAAGCAGGAAAGGGGGCCCCCACCACTGCTTAAGGCAAAGAGGCGCCTACAAAACCCGGGGCGATTCAAACATCGGTTATGCGCTCATACTTGTTTGCGCGTATAGCATGACCTCATAGACTAACCTTCACCTATGACGAACGCTTGATGAGAGGCTTGCCGTAGACCTGCAATGAGGCAGATGGCGGTCGCTAATTTGCAACACGCGCTTGGGGTAAGCGAAACAAGTTAATTTAGGTCAGCGACTGATTTATGAAAAATAAAACACATATAACTGTTAGCAGAGTACCTGATCAAATGAGTACATCCATTTGCCCCTGCGGCAGTGGCAACCTGCTGGATGCCTGCTGCGGCCATTATCACGCCGGGCACCCGGCCCCCTGCGCCAGCGCCCTGATGCGTTCACGCTACAGCGCCTATGTGCTGGGCCTGGTGGACTACCTGGTCGCCACCACTTTGCCCGCGCAACAGGCTGGCCTGGACCGAGAAGCCATCGGCGCCTGGAGCGCCCAGAGCACCTGGCTCGGCCTGGAGGTTGAAAGTTCCGAGGTGTTCGGCGGCCAGCCGGAACACGCCTTCGTGACCTTTACCGCACGCTGGCATGACAGCACCGGTGAACATAGCCACCGCGAGCAGTCTTCTTTCGTACAGAATGATGGGCGTTGGTACTTCATCGACCCCACGGTGGAAGTCAAAGCCGGACGCAACGATGCGTGCCTGTGCGGCAGTGGGCAGAAATTCAAGAAGTGTTGTTCCAGCTACCTCTAATTCCCTACCACAGGACCAACGCCATGCTTCGGATCTACAGCTTGATGCTGGCGTTAATCTTTGGCCTGACCGGTTGCGTCTCCTGGTTCGAAGACAATTCGCCCCCACCCCACGTCTCCCTGGTGAAAGTCGAAGTGGTGCGGGCCAAGCTGCTGGAGCAGAAATTCAAGCTGTACTTTCGCGTGGATAACCGCAACGACTCGGACCTGACCGTGCGTGGGCTGATCTACAAGGTCACCCTGGATGATTTTGTGCTCACCGAAGGCGAGTCCAATGAATGGCTGACTGTACCGCCCAAGGGCCATGCATTTTTCAAGGTGTCGGTGCGCACCAACCTCTGGCCGCAGATCCGCGATGTGGTGCAGATGCTGAAAAAACCCGACAAGCCTGTGCCGTATCGTCTGGAGGGGGAACTGAAAACCGGATTATTCATCGGTTATGACGTGCAGGTGAACCACAATGGCGAGATAATCCCCGGCGATTTTATCCCGGAGCGACATCGATGACTCAGCAACCCCATGTCCATGGTCCTGACTGCAACCACGATCACGATCACCATGATCACGACCACGGCCATGTCCACGGCCCGAACTGCGGCCACGCTCACCAGGAGCCGGTGCGCAATGCGTTGAAGGACGTTGGCCGCAACGACCCTTGCCCGTGCGGCAGTGAGAAGAAATTCAAGAAGTGCCACGGCGCGTAAGTTGCGCTGAAGGCCAAGGTGGGAGGGCACAAGCCCCCTCCCACACCGATCTGCGCCAGGCTTAAGTTTAAGTACTCATGTGTTTACACAACTCCTGCTTGCGTCGTTTCACCGCGCTCACTAACGTAGCGCCTTTACTGACGCTACCCCCCGCAGGAGCTTTGCCATGGCCTCGCCAGCCCTCTCACATTTTCTTCCCCGGTTCGGCGTTGCCGCGGCAGTAGCCAGTGCATTAAGCCTGGCCGGTTGCCAGCTCCAGAGCACCCAGGACACCCTGCCCCCCGTTGCCGGCGTACAGCCGATCAAGGGCCTCGCACAGAATGTTTCGATACGCCGCAACGCCCAGGGCATGCCGCTGATCGAAAGCAACACCTTCCACGACGCGCTGTTCAGCCTCGGTTATGTACACGCCAGTGACCGCATCACCCAGATGGTCACCCTGCGCCTGCTGGCCCAGGGCCGCCTGGCGGAGATGTCCGGGCCTGAGGTGCTGGATGTGGACCGTTTCATGCGTGCGGTCAATCTGAAAAAAAGCGCCGGCGAGCTGTATAACGCCTCGTCGCCGCGCCTCAAGCGCTTCTTCGAAGTGTATGCCCGTGGCGTCAACGCCTACCTGTTCCGCTACCGCGACAAGCTGCCGCCGGACCTGGCCCAGACCGGCTACAAGCCGGAATACTGGAAGCCGGAAGATTCGGCGCTGCTGTTCTGCCTGTTGAATTTCAGCGAGTCGGCCAACCTGCAGGAAGAACTTGCGTCCCTGGTGCTGGCGCAAAAAGTCGGCGCGGACAAACTCGCCTGGCTGACGCCGAGCGCGCCGGATGAGCCGATCCCTCTGGCCGAGGCCGAGAAACTCAAGGGCGTGAACCTCAGCCAGATCACCGGCCTGGCCGGGCTGGACACCGTCAGCCAGCAATTGAGCAGCCTCAACTCGCTGGGCGTTACCACGTCGAGTAACTGGGCCATCGGCCCGCAACGCAGCCGCAGCGGCAAAAGCCTGCTGGCAGGCGACCTCGCCGCCCAGCCGCAGGCGCCGTCACCGTGGAACTACGTGCAGATTCGCGCACCGAAATACCAGGCCGTCGGCGCCTCGATTGCCGGCCTGCCGACCCTGTTGTCCGGTTTCAACGGCAACGTGGCGTGGAGCATGAGCACGGTCAAGGGCGATACCCAGGACCTGTTCCTGGAAAAGGTCAAACGCCAGGGCAGCGCGTTGTACTACGAGAACAACGGAAAATGGCTGCCGGCAGCGGTGCGTAACGAAACCTTCTTCGTCAAGGGCCAACGCTCGATTCGCGAAGTGGTATACGAAACCCGCCACGGTGCCCTGCTCAACAGCAGCCAGGCCCTGACCAGCGGCTTGGGCCTGGCCCTGCAAACCGCCGACTTCAAGGATGACAAGAGCCTCGACGCGTTCTTCGACCTCTCCCGCGCGCAAAACGCCGGCAAGGCCTCGGACGCAACCCGGAACATTCGCGCCATTGCCTTGAACATGATCTTCGCCGACGCCAGCAGCATTGGCTGGCAGGTCACCGGCCGCTTCCCCAACCGGCGCGAAGGCGAAGGCCTGCTGCCCTCGCCGGGCTGGGATACGCGCTTTGACTGGGACGGTTACGCCGACGCGATGCTGCACCCCTATGACCAGGACCCGGCTCAAGGCTGGATCGGCACCGCCAACCAGCGCACCGCGCCGCGTGGCTACGGCATGCAGTTGTCCAACTCCTGGGATGCACCGGAGCGCAGCGAGCGCCTGGCGCAACTGGCCAATGCCGGCAAGCACGACAGCCGCAGCATGATCGCCATGCAGTACGACCAGACCACCACTTTCGCCGCAAAGCTCAAGACCATGTTCCAGGCACCGGGCATGGCCCAACCGCTGAAACAGGCGATTGATGCGCTGCCAGCCGCCGAGCAGGCCAAGGCACGGGAAGCGCTGACGCGCCTGATGGCGTTCGATGGGCGCCTGGTGTCCACCTCCGCAGACGCCGCGCTCTACGAGCTGTTCCTGCAGGAAAGCACCCGGCAGATCTTCCTTGACGAGCTGGGCCCGGAAAACAGCGCCAGCTGGAAAGCTTTTGTCAGCAACGCCAACCTGTCCTATGCCGCCCAGGCCGACCACCTGCTGGGCCGCGAAGACAGCCCGTTCTGGGACGACGTGCGCACCGCGCAAAAAGAAGACAAACCCGCCATCCTCGCCCGCAGCCTGGCCGCCGCGATCAGCGCCGGCGACAGCCAACTGGGCGCTGACCACAAGGCCTGGCAGTGGGGCAAGCTGCACAGCACCACCTGGAAAAACACCAGCGGCCAAGTGATTCGCGGCCCACTGGCGTCCGGTGGCGACCACAACACCTTGAACCCGGCGCCGTACAACTGGGGCCAGGACTTCAACACCACCCAGGTGCCGGCGCTGCGCATGATCGTCGACTTCGGCCAGCTAGAACCGATGATGGGCCAAGGTGGTATCGGCCAATCCGGCAACCCGGCGAGCCCGAACTACGCCAATGGCATCGACCCATCGCTCAAGGCGCAATACCTGAGCTTCCCGATGCAGCCGCAGAACTTCGAGAAGGTGTATGGCAAGGCCAGGTTGACCCTGACCCCAGGCAAGTGACCTGACTTCCACCTGACGAAACCGGATCCAAATGTGGGAGGGGGCAAGCCCCCTCCCACATTTGGCCCACATGCATTCAGATAGAACTTCTGCGCTCGCTCCCGCCTCATACCTGATAAGCCCATCGCCCCGGTCAGCCCATGGATCTTGTCATCGCCCGGCCCGAAGGCCTCTACTGCCCCGCCGGAGATTTCTACATCGATCCCTGGCGCCCGGTGGAACGCTCTGTCATCACCCACGCCCACGGCGACCACGCTCGCAGCGGCAACCAGCACTACCTGGCCGCCGCCCCCGGCGAAGGCATCCTGCGCTCGCGCCTGGGCCAGGACATCAACCTGCAAACCCTGGCCTATGGCGAACAACTCGTGCACCTCGGCGTGACCCTGAGTTTTCACCCAGCCGGGCATGTACTCGGCTCGGCCCAGGTGCGCCTGGAATACCAGGGCGAAGTCTGGGTGGCTTCAGGCGACTACAAAGTGGAACCCGATGGCACCTGCGCGCCTTTCGAACCGGTGCGTTGCCACACCTTTATCACCGAATCCACCTTCGGCCTGCCGATCTACCGCTGGCAGCCCCAGGCGCAGATCTTTGCCGGGATCAACGACTGGTGGCAGGCCAATATCGCCGCCGGCAAAGCCAGCGTGTTGTTCTGTTATTCCTTCGGCAAAGCCCAGCGCATCCTGCATGGCATTGATGCCAGCATCGGCCCGATCCTCAGCCACGGTGCAGTCGAGCCCTTGAACCGGGTGTACCGCGAAGCCGGAATCTACATCCCCGAAACCCTCTACGCCGGAGATTTCAAAAAGACCGACCCGTTGCTGCGCCAGGCCCTGATCATCGCACCGCCGTCCGCTGGCGGTAGCAGTTGGATCAAGCGCTTTGGCGACTACAGCGATGCCTTCGCCAGCGGCTGGATGCGCCTGCGCGGTACCCGGCGGCGGCGCGGGGTGGACCGGGGGTTCGTGCTGTCGGATCACGCCGACTGGCCCGGGCTGCTGTGGGCCATCGAACAAACCGGCGCCGAACGGGTGATGGTCACCCACGGCTCTGTCGGCGTATTGGTACGCCACCTGCGGGAAAAAGGCCTGGATGCCCAGGGCTTCACCACTGAATACGGCGATGACGAAGAAGAGGCCACGGCATGAAAGCCTTCGCCGAGCTGTACGCCAATCTCGACGCCACCACCTCCAGCAATGCCAAGCTCGCAGCCCTGCAAACCTACTTCCTGCAAGCGCCGCCGGAAGACGCCGCATGGGCCGTGTATTTCCTGTCTGGCGGGCGCCCCCGGCAATTGGTGCCCACGCGCCTGCTGCGGGACATGGCCACCGAAGCGTCCGGCATCGAACCGTGGCTGTTCGAAGAAAGCTACCAGTCTGTAGGCGACCTGGCCGAGACGATTTCCCTGCTCCTGCCGGAATCCACCTACACCTCCGAGGACGGCCTGGCCGTATGGCTGGAAGAAAAACTCCTGCCGCTGCGTGGCCTGTCGCCCCTGGACCTGGCCGAACGGTTGCCGGCGTTATGGGCGCAACTGGACCAGCCAAGCCTGATGGTGTGCATCAAGTTGATCACCGGCAGCTTTCGCGTCGGCGTGTCTAAATTGCTGGTCACCCGCGCGCTCGCAGCCATGGCCGACCTCGACAGCAAGCGCGTGGCACAGCGGCTGGTGGGCTACACCGATTTGTCCAACCGACCGACAGCCGAAGGCTACCTCAAGCTGATCGCCGCCGAATCATCCGACGAACATGCACAACGGGGCGGACAGCCCTATCCGTTTTTTCTCGCCCATGGGCTGGCGCAACCGGTGGAGCAATTCGACGCCTTGCTCGGCTACCCCGCCGACTGGCAGGTGGAATGGAAATGGGACGGCATTCGCGCGCAACTGGTCAAGCGTGAAGGCCGGCTGTGGATCTGGTCGCGGGGCGAAGAGCTGGTGACCGAGCGCTTCCCCGAACTGCACAGCCTGGTCAGTGGGCTGCCCGATGGCACGGTGATCGATGGCGAGATCGTGGTCTGGAAGGACGCGGTGCAGCCCTTTGCCCTGCTGCAACAACGCATTGGCCGCAAGACCCTGAGCAAAAAGGTGCTCGACGATGCACCGGTCGCCGTCCTGGCCTATGACCTGCTGGAACATCAGGGCGACGACTGGCGCAACCACACCCAGGCTGAACGCCGTGCCCAACTGGAACAGGTGATTGCCCAGTGCAACCAACCTGTGCTGATGCCCTCGCCACTGCTGACGGGCGCCACATGGCAGGACCTGGCACAACAACGCGAAGCCTCCCGCAGCCTCGGCGTGGAGGGCATGATGCTCAAGGCACGCGACGGCCTGTACGGCGTGGGCCGCACCAAAGACATGGGCCTGTGGTGGAAGTGGAAAGTCGACCCCTTCAGTGTCGATGCGGTGTTGATCTATGCCCAACGCGGCCATGGCCGACGCGCCAGCCTCTACAGCGATTACACCTTTGCCGTGTGGGATGGCCCGCCCGGCAGCGAGCGGACCCTTGTGCCCTTCGCCAAGGCCTATTCGGGGCTGACCGACGAAGAGATGCGCAAGGTCGACGCCATCGTGCGCAAGACCACCGTGGAGAAGTTCGGCCCGGTCAGCAGCGTGACGCCAAGCATGGTGTTCGAGTTGGGGTTTGAAGGCATTGCCCTGTCCAAGCGGCATAAGAGCGGGATTGCAGTGCGCTTCCCGCGGATGTTGCGTTGGCGGCAGGACAAGACGATAGAGGAGGCCGACAGCCTGGCCACCCTGCAAGATCTTCTGGCCTGACATAAATTCACCACCCCTCCCACATTTGAATGTCCTTATGACCTGAAATGGTGCGATCAATTTTCAACGCCCATTTTCGGGCATCTCCTACACTCATGACTCCCTTGTCCCACCTTTTAAAACGCTCATTCGGAACTATGGTGCAGAAATTGCTACTCGTGATCCGTCTGACACCGTTCAGTAACAGTCCTAAACGCGCCACAAGCGCTTATCTTGGTTTCCAGGGATTACATAATGAAAAAAGCATTGCTGACCCTTTCTGCACTGGCTCTGTGCATGGCCGCCGGTACCGCGCTGGCCAAGGAATACAAGGAACTGCGTTTTGGTGTCGATCCGTCCTACGCTCCGTTCGAATCCAAGGCAGCCGACGGCAGCCTGGTGGGCTTCGATATCGACCTGGGCAATGCGATCTGCGCCGAACTGAAAGTGAAGTGCAAGTGGGTCGAAAGTGACTTCGACGGGATGATTCCAGGCCTCAAAGCCAACAAGTTCGACGGTGTGATTTCGTCCATGACCGTGACCCCGGTGCGTGAGAAGGCCATCGACTTCTCCAGCGAACTGTTCTCCGGCCCGACTTCGCTGGTGTTCAAGAAAGGCGCGGGTTACTCGACGCCAGAGTCCCTCAAGGGCAAATCCGTGGGCTACGAGCAAGGCACCATCCAGGAAGCCTACGCCAAGGCCGTGTTGGATAAAGCCGGTGTAACCACCAAGGCCTACGCCAACCAGGACCAGGTTTATGCCGACCTGACTTCCGGTCGTCTCGACGCTTCGGTGCAGGACATGCTGCAAGCCGAACTGGGCTTCTTGAAGTCCCCGGCCGGTGTCGGCTACGAAGTCAGCGCCGCCATCGATGACCCGTTGCTGCCATCGAAAACCGCCATCGGTATCAAAAAAGGTAACACTGAACTGAAGGCCCTTTTGGATAAAGGTATCAAAGCGTTACACGATGATGGCACCTACGCCACCATCCAGAAGAAACACTTCGGCGATCTGAACCTGTACAGCGGCAAATAATGCCTGGGGCGCCCCTTCTCTCAAGGGGCGCTTTTTTATCGCCATAGGTCCTGATTTATGTTCGAAGAACTGTTGCAAACCCTCGGGCTGAGCGCACTCAGCTTGAAGGGTTTCGGCCCGTTGTTGCTGCAAGGCACCTGGATGACCATCAAGTTGTCGGTGCTGTCCCTGGCCGTCAGCGTATTGCTGGGCCTGCTCGGCGCCAGCGCCAAGCTTTCCAGCCTGCCCTTCCTGCGCATCCCCGCCCAGCTCTACACCACACTGATTCGCGGTGTACCGGACCTGGTGCTGATGCTGCTGATTTTCTACAGCCTGCAAACCTGGCTCACCAGCCTGACCGACTTCATGGAATGGGAATATATCGAGATCGACCCATTCAGCGCCGGGGTGATCACCCTGGGCTTTATCTACGGTGCTTATTTCACCGAGACGTTTCGCGGCGCGATCCTCGCCGTCCCCCGTGGCCAGCTGGAAGCCGCCACGGCCTATGGCCTCAAGCGCGGGCAACGCTTCCGCTTCGTGACCTTCCCGCAGATGATGCGCTTTGCCCTGCCGGGTATCGGCAACAACTGGATGGTGATGCTCAAGGCCACGGCCCTGGTGTCGATCATCGGCCTGGCGGACGTGGTCAAGGCCGCCCAGGATGCCGGCAAAAGCACCTACCAGCTGTTCTACTTCCTGGTGCTCGCCGCACTGATCTACCTGTTGATCACCAGCGCGTCCAACTTCGTCCTGCGTCGTCTTGAACGTCGCTACTCCGCAGGCTCACGGGAGGCGGTGCGATGATCGAACTCTTGCAGGAATACTGGCGCCCCTTCCTTTATAGCGACGGCCAGCACATCACTGGCCTGGCGATGACCATGTGGTTGCTCAGCGCCGCCCTGGTCATCGGCTTTGTGGTGTCGATCCCGCTGTCCATCGCCCGTGTATCGCGCAACCCGCTGGTACGCTGGCCGGTGCAGTTCTACACCTACCTGTTCCGTGGCACGCCGCTCTATATCCAGTTGCTGATCTGCTACACCGGCATCTACAGCATTGCCGCCGTGCGTGAACAACCGGTGCTGGATGCGTTCTTTCGCGATGCGATGAACTGCACGATCCTGGCCTTCGCGCTCAACACCTGCGCCTACACCACCGAGATTTTCGCCGGTTCCATCCGCAGCATGGCCCACGGCGAAGTCGAGGCCGCCAAGGCCTATGGCTTGAGCGGCTGGAAGCTGTACGCCTACGTGATCATGCCGTCGGCGTTGCGCCGCTCGTTGCCCTACTACAGCAACGAAGTGATCTTGATGCTGCACTCGACCACGGTAGCGTTTACCGCGACGATTCCAGACATCCTCAAGGTGGCGCGGGACGCCAACTCGGCCACGTTCATGACGTTCCAATCATTCGGCATCGCCGCGCTGATCTACCTGACCGTGACCTTTGCCCTGGTCGGTTTGTTTCGTCTGGCGGAGCGCCGCTGGCTGGCGTTTCTCGGGCCAAGCCATTAAGGAGCCTTCATGCGTCATCAGGTACACGATCTGATCGCGCCGGTGCCCGGCACGGCGCGGCAGATTCACAGTTTCCACTTCGGCCCCGAACACGCCGAAGGTAAGGTCTATATCCAGTCGTCGCTGCATGCCGATGAACTGCCGGGCATGCTGGTGGCCTGGCACTTGAAGGTGCGCCTGGCCGAGTTGGCCGCCGCCGGGCGCTTGCGCAGCGAAATCGTGCTGGTGCCCATCGCCAACCCGGTGGGCCTGGAACAGGTGTTGATGGATATCCCGCTGGGCCGCTACGAGTTGGAAAGCGGGCAGAACTTCAATCGCCTGTTTGTCGACCTCAGCGATACCGTCGGCGATCAGGTCGAGGGCTCGCTCGGCGATAACCCGCAACAAAATGTCGAACTGATCCGTGCCGCGTTGAGCGCCGCCCTGGCCGGGCAAACCGCCGCGACCCAGTTGCACTCCCAACGCCTGGTGTTGCAACGCCTGGCCTGCGACGCCGACATCGTGCTGGACCTGCATTGCGACTTCGAAGCCGTGGCGCACCTCTACACCACGCCCGAATCCTGGCCGCAGGTGGAACCGCTGGCGCGCTATCTCGGCTCGGAGGCCAATTTGCTCGCCACCGACTCCGGCGGGCAGTCCTTCGATGAGTGTTTCACCCTGGTGTGGTGGCAGTTGCAGCAACGTTTCGGCACGCGCTTCCCGATCCCCATGGGGAGCTTTTCGGTGACCGTCGAGCTGCGCGGCCAGGGCGACGTCAACCATGGGTTGGCCGCCCTCGACTGCCAGGCAATCATCGACTACCTGATCCACTTCGGCGCGATTGCCGGTGACGCAGCGCCGCTGCCGGCACTGCCTTACCCCGCTACGCCCCTGGCCGGTGTCGAACCCGTGGCGACACCGGTGGGCGGCTTGCTGGTGTTCAGCGCCCTGCCCGGTGAATACCTGGAAGCCGGGCAACTGATCGCCGAAATCATCGACCCCATTACCGACCGCGTAACGCCCGTGCACTGCCAGAAGGCCGGACTGCTTTACGCCCGTTCGCTGCGCCGTATGGCCACTGCCGGGATGGTCATCGGCCATGTCGCAGGCACCGAGGCCTACCGCAGCGGCTATCTACTTTCGCCTTGAGGATGCACGCCCCATGTACAAATTGACCGTTGAAGGCCTGCATAAAAGCTATGGCGACAATGAGGTGCTCAAAGGTGTCTCGCTCAAGGCCAAGACCGGTGATGTGATCAGCCTGATCGGCGCCAGCGGCTCGGGCAAAAGCACCTTTTTGCGCTGTATCAACTTCCTGGAAACCCCCAACGACGGCGCCATGACCCTCGACGGCCAGCCGATCCGCATGGTCAGCGACCGCCATGGCATGCGCGTGGCCGACGATGCCGAACTGCAGCGCCTGCGCACGCGGCTGGCGATGGTGTTCCAGCATTTCAACCTGTGGAGCCATATGAGCGTGCTGGAAAACATCACCATGGCCCCGCGCCGGGTGCTGGGTTGCAGCAAGAAGGACGCCGAAGACCGCGCCCGTCGCTACCTGGACAAGGTGGGTTTACCGGGACGGGTAGCGGACCAATACCCGGCGTTCCTGTCCGGTGGCCAGCAGCAACGGGTGGCCATCGCCCGCGCCCTGGCCATGGAGCCGGAAGTGATGCTGTTCGACGAACCCACCTCGGCCCTCGACCCGGAGCTGGTGGGTGAAGTGTTGAAGGTGATCCAGGGCCTGGCCGAGGAAGGCCGCACCATGATCATGGTGACCCACGAAATGAGCTTTGCGCGCAAGGTGTCCAGCCAGGTGCTGTTCCTGCACAAGGGCCTGGTGGAAGAGCAAGGCGCGCCAGAGGATGTGCTGGGCAATCCCAAGAGCGAGCGCCTGCAACAGTTCCTGAGCGGCAATTTGAAGTAAACCTTTGCGACGCCTGGAGGGTCTGTGGAATAGACCCTCCAGAGCGTTCGCTGCCGCATGGCAAAACCCCTCGACTTCGCCAAAACGTGGTTTGCCGCCAAAGGCTGGAAGCCGTTCGCCTTCCAGAAAGACGTATGGACGGCGGTCAAGGACGGCCATTCGGGCTTGCTGCACGCCAGCACCGGCGCCGGCAAAACCTACGCCCTGTGGTTTGCCGCCCTCAATCGTTTCGCCACAACCCGCCCGCCGGCCTCCGGTAAACGTAAACCACCGGCAGAGCCGCTCACCGTGCTGTGGATCACGCCCATGCGTGCGTTGGCCGCCGACACCGCACGCGCCCTCGAAGCGCCGCTCGAGGCCTTGCAGATTCCCTGGAGCGTCGGCCTGCGCACCGGCGACACCAGCAGCAGCGAACGCGCCCGGCAAACCCGACGCCAGCCCACCGCGCTGGTCACCACCCCGGAAAGCCTGACCCTGATGCTCGCCCGCGCCGACAGCGAAACGAGCCTGGCGCACCTGCGCATGGTGGTGGTGGATGAATGGCATGAGCTGATCGGCAACAAGCGCGGCGTGCAGTTGCAACTGGCGTTGGCGCGGCTGCGGCGCTGGCACCCCGAACTGATGGTGTGGGGCATTTCGGCCACCCTCGGTAACCAGTCCCACGCCTTGGAAGTGCTGGTCCCACAAGGGGACGGGATTAATGTACAGGGGCAAACGACCAAGCAGTTGCACGTCGACACCTTGCTGCCGCCAATCGCCGAGCGGTTTCCGTGGGCCGGGCATATCGGCTTGAAGATGCTGCCGCAGGTGGTCGCCGAAGTCGACGCCAGCAGCAGTTGCCTGGTGTTTACCAACACGCGGGCGCAGTCGGAAATCTGGTATCAGGCGTTGCTGGAGACGCGGCCCGATTGGGCCGGGGTGATTGCCCTGCACCATGGCTCGCTGTCCCGCGAGACCCGCGACTGGGTGGAGCGGGCGTTGAAAGACGGTCAGCTCAAGGCAGTGGTGTGCACATCCAGCCTGGACCTGGGGGTGGATTTTTTGCCGGTGGAGCGCGTACTGCAAATCGGCTCGGCCAAAGGCGTGGCGCGTCTGATGCAACGCGCCGGGCGCTCGGGTCATGCACCCGGACGGCCGTCGCGGGTGACCCTGGTGCCGACCCACAGCCTGGAACTGGTGGAAGCCGCTGCGGCCCAGGACGCCATTGCAGAGCGGCGTATCGAAGCCCGCGAATCGCCCCACAAGCCGTTGGATGTGCTCGTACAACATTTGGTGAGCATGGCCCTCGGCGGTGGCTTTACGCCGCAGGCATTGCTGGCTGAGGTCCGTGGCGCCTGGGCCTATCGTGACCTCACAGAGGCCGATTGGGCCTGGGCCCTGGGCTTTGTACGGCATGGCGGCTTATCGCTGACCGCTTACCCGGATTACCGCCGCGTGGAGCCGGACGAGCATGGCATCTGGCGTGTGCCCGATGCCCGGCTTGCGCGCCGCCATCGCATGAGCGTGGGTACCATTGTCAGCGACGCCAGCATCCAGCTGAAATTCTGGAGCAAGGGCGGCGGCGGCAAGAACCTGGGCAGTGTTGAAGAAGGCTTTATTGCACGGCTCAAGCCGGGTGATGGTTTCTTGTTTGCCGGCCGCCTGCTGGAATTGGTGCGAGTGGAAAACATGACCGCCTATGTGCGCCGCAGCAGCGCCAAAAAAGCCGCGGTACCGCGCTGGAATGGCGGGCGCATGCCCCTTTCCAATGAGCTGGCCCAAGCCGTGGTGGAGCGCTTCGATGCGGCGGCGCACGGGCTCTACGAGGGCCCGGAAATGCAGGCGGTGCAACCGCTGCTGCAGACGCAGTTGCGCTGGTCCGGCTTGCCGACGCGCGCGCACTTGCTGGCCGAAACCTTGAAATCGCGGGAGGGCTGGCACCTGTTCCTCTACCCGTTTGCCGGCCGCCAGGTGCACCTGGGGCTGGCGAGCCTTTTGGCGTGGCGGGTCAGCCAGCAGCAGCCTGTGACATTCTCGATTGCCGTCAACGATTACGGCTTGGAGTTGCTCAGCGCCACCGAGGTGGATTGGCCACGCTTACTGAATGAGGCGCTATTGAGCCCGAAGCAGTTGTTGGCAGACGTGGCAGCCAGCCTGAACGCCGGAGAACTGGCCCTGCGCCGCTTTCGCGAGATTGCGCGTATCGCCGGGCTGGTGTTTGCCGGTTACCCCGGCGCGCCGAAAAGCACGCGCCAAGTGCAAGCTTCCAGCGGGCTGTTCTTTGAGGTGTTCAAGCAATATGACCCGCAGAACCTGTTGCTGGCCCAGGCGGGTGAAGAAGTCCTGCGCGATGAGTTGGATATTCGTCGGTTGGAAGAGACCTTGCTTCGCCTCTCGGCGCTGACACTGGACTTGCATGTGATTGAACGTCCTACACCCCTGGCCTTCCCGCTGCTGGTAGAACGGATGCGCGAAAGCATGAGTTCGGAAAAACTCTCGGAGCGCATTGCGCGGATGGTCAAGGACTTGGAAAAAGTCGCCGATAACGGCAAACGCTGATGGTGTGCTCAGTCACGCTGGAGGGCGAAGAATTGTGGCTGTTGGCGGATAAGGCGCTCTACTGGCCGGGGCGCGAGTGCCTGCTGATCGCCGATGCACACTTTGGCAAGGCATCGGCCTACCGCAGCCTGGGCCAGCCGGTACCGCAAGGCACCACCACCGAGAACCTGCAGCGCCTGGATCGGCTGTTGGCGGCCGTGCCGTGCGCCCAGGTGATCTTTCTCGGCGACTTCCTGCACGGGCCCGGCTCCCACGCCAGCGGCACCCTCAGCGCCTTGAGGGCCTGGCGAGCACGTCATTGCGACCTGTCGATGACCTTGATTCGCGGTAATCACGATAAACGCGCGGGCGACCCACCGGCTGACTTGAGGATCGACGTGGTGCCGGAGCCACTGCTGATGGGGCCTTTCGCCCTGCAACACGAACCGCACGCCCATGCCAGCCAACATGTGCTGGCGGGGCATGTGCACCCGGTGTATCGCTTGCGCGGCAAGGGCCGGCAGAGCCTGCGCCTGCCGTGCTTTCAGTTCGGCACGCGCGTCAGCCTGCTACCGGCGTTTGGGGCGTTTACCGGGGGGTATGCAGTCGATCAGGACAATGACCACCGAATCTTTGTCATCGGCGATCACCAGGTGTGGCAGATTCGCTGACCCGCCTTCCGTGCCTCAGGCGACCGGCGCGGGAGGCGGTTCATCCGGAAGGGTTGGCTCACCGGGCTCGGTGGGCTGCTGGGGCCAGTCTTCATCAGGTTGGCCGGGGATACCGCCCGCATAGGCGGGGTCGGCCATCAGGGACCAGGCCAGAACGCCAATCTGGTTGGGTTCAAGCCGGGCAAGTTCTGCGCTGATTCGCGGGTCAATCTTCATAAGGCACTCCTCAAGCGTGGCTCGGCGCGTTTCGCACGCACCGAGGCAGTACACCCAATAGAGTCACTTTCTGCGGACTAATTCCCTTTACGCGTAGGACCTTTCGATCAAGCGCGTGGCAAGGTGACGCCGCGCTGGCCCTGGTACTTGCCGGCCCGGTCTTTGTAGGACACTTCACAGGCCTCGTCAGACTGCAGGAACAGCATCTGCGCCACGCCTTCGTTGGCGTAGATCTTCGCAGGCAGGGTGGTGGTGTTGGAGAACTCCAGGGTCACGTGACCTTCCCACTCAGGCTCAAGCGGCGTCACGTTGACGATAATGCCGCAGCGCGCGTAGGTGCTTTTACCCAGGCAAATGGTCAGCACATCGCGGGGGATACGGAAGAACTCCACGGTGCGTGCCAGGGCAAAGGAGTTTGGCGGGATAATGCACACGTCGCTTTTCACGTCGACGAAGCTCTTTTCGTCAAAGTTCTTCGGATCGACGATCGCCGAGTTGATGTTGGTGAACACCTTGAACTCATCGGCGCAACGCACATCGTAGCCGTAGCTGGAAACGCCGTACGAGATCACGCGGTCATCGCCTTCGCCACGAATCTGGCGCTCAACGAAGGGCTCGATCATGCCGTGCTCTTGCGCCATGCGGCGAATCCACTTGTCCGATTTGATGCTCATGGCGGGTGTCCTGAATAGCGAGGTGGAAAAAATCTGTGTGGCATCTTACCGGGGCCGGCGTTGGGGTTCAAAGGGCGTGGATCTTTTCTTGATGAATGTGCCGGCAGCTATAAGGTTCAGCCAGCGGGGCCGGGCCCCGTATTGCCGCAACCGGCGCCTGTAAATACCACCGCCAGTCACGAAAATAGAGAAACCTTCGGAAATACCATTGGCACGTCCCGGAAAAAGGGTTAAGGTGGCGCCACTGTGCTGCTTGTGTCACTGAGAATCTCTACACGATATGTTGAATTTCGATCCAACCATCTCCAAGAATTTTTCCTGCTCTTTGCACTCAGTCTCGGCCAGGGCTTTTCCTGAGTCGCAGTTAACTTTGTCCAAGGAGATACACCATGTCTAATCGCCAAACTGGTACCGTTAAGTGGTTCAACGATGAAAAAGGCTTCGGCTTCATCACTCCACAATCCGGTGACGACCTGTTCGTTCACTTCAAAGCTATCCAATCCGACGGCTTCAAAAGCCTGAAAGAAGGCCAACAGGTTTCTTTCATCGCTACCCGCGGTCAGAAAGGCATGCAAGCTGAAGAAGTTCAAGTTATCTAACTTGTACTGACTTAGTCGAAAAGACCCCGCCCTTAAAAGCGGGGTTTTTTTATGCCTGGAATTTGGTATTAACACCCACTTGATACCTGACATAAAAAATGTGGGAGGTGGCCTGCTCCCGATGGCGGCGTAGCAGTCGATACATGCATTGACTGACACACTGCTATCGGGGGCAAGCCCCCTCCCACATTCAAGCATTCAAGCTGTGTCGTTATTGAAACAACGACTCACTCGACAGGCCATTCTTCTCCAGAATCTCGCGCAGGCGCTTGAGCCCTTCCACCTGGATTTGCCGCACCCGCTCACGGGTGAGGCCGATCTCCAGGCCTACGTCCTCCAGCGTGCTGCTCTCATGCCCACGCAGGCCAAAGCGGCGAATCACCACCTCACGCTGCTTGTCAGTGAGTTCCGACAGCCACTGGTCAATGCTTTGGGAAAGATCAACGTCCTGCAGCAGCTCGCAAGGATCCGTAGGACGATCATCCGTCAGGGTGTCCAGCAGGGTTTTATCCGAATCCGGACCCAGCGAGACGTCGACCGAAGACACCCGCTCGTTAAGACCAAGCATGCGCTTGACCTCCCCTACCGGTTTTTCCAGCAGGTTGGCGATTTCTTCGGGCGAGGGTTCATGATCGAGTTTTTGAGTGAGCTCGCGCGCTGCCCGCAGGTAGACGTTGAGTTCCTTGACCACATGGATCGGTAACCGGATCGTGCGGGTCTGATTCATGATCGCCCGTTCGATGGTCTGGCGAATCCACCAGGTAGCATAGGTCGAGAAGCGAAAGCCCCGCTCAGGGTCGAACTTCTCCACCGCCCGAATCAAGCCCAGGTTGCCTTCCTCGATCAGGTCCAACAAGGACAGCCCACGATTGACGTAGCGTCGGGCGATTTTCACCACCAGGCGCAGGTTGCTTTCAATCATGCGCTTGCGCCCAGCCGGATCACCCTTTTGCGATAAGCGCGCAAAATGGACTTCTTCTTCGGGGGTAAGCAAAGGGGAAAAGCCGATTTCATTGAGGTACAACTGGGTCGCATCGAGCGCCCGCGTGTAATCAATGTATTTGTGTTGCTTTAACGCGGTGGAGTTCTTGGATTTGGTGCGAACTGAAGGTACAGCAGGTCCCTCATTCGACATCGATTCCGTAGCGATACCGGTCTCCATAAGGAGAACCTCATCGTCGATGTCAAACTCCGGCGCTTCTTTACTGAGAGCCATTGTTATAGTCCTTTGGTGAGTTCGACCTCAAGCTCAAGCGACGCCTTTATCCTTGGCAACGCTGGAGCCTGTTCCTTCTACGCGAGGAACAGGCTGTGCAACACATCAACGACGGGGTAGGAATTGCAGCGGATCTACAGGCTTCCCTTGACGGCGAATCTCAAAGTGCAGTTTCACCCGGTCTGTACCAGTTGACCCCATTTCGGCAATTGTCTGTCCGACTTTGACTTGCTGCCCCTCCCGAACCAACAGCCTACGGTTGTGGCCGTAAGCACTGACGTAGGTATCGCTGTGTTTGATGATGACCAGTTCGCCGTAGCCCCGCAAACCACTCCCGGCGTACACCACCGTCCCATCAGACGCAGCTAAAACAGGCTGTCCCAAATCCCCGGCAATATCAATGCCTTTATTCAAACTGCCGTTTGAAGAGAATTTCCCAATTAACACTCCATTTGAGGGCCATCCCCAACCGGTCGGCGCAGGCCCTGCAGGGGGCGACGGCGCGGGTGCCGGCTTGTTCGCAACACTCGGCGAAGCGGTACCGGCAGGCCGGGTGATGATGGTGGTTTTGCTCGAAGACGACGGCGAAGATCCGGTGCGTGTCACAACTGCCGTAGGGGTAGAACCGGTGCGACCGTCAAAGCGAATCGTCTGACCCGGATGTATCGTGTAAGGCACGGGAATATTGTTACGGGCTGCGAGCGCCTTGTAGTCCCAGCCATATCGGAAGGCGATCGAGAACAGCGTGTCGCCCTTGCGCACCACATATTGCCCGGTCGTTACCGTCGGCTTTTGCGGCGCGGCGTTATTGCGGTCAACGACCCGCGCACCGCTGCTTGGCGAGCTGGAGCACCCTACCAGAAGGGAACCAAAGACAAGGCCAAGCACCAGTCGCTGAAAACTTGTTTTACTCATACGCTGCGCAAGACCTGTGAGACTCACCCGCCGCTCCCTTTGTGGTGGCTGAACATGAACGCCTGTATCAGGCTTGAAATATGACGCAAGTATAACTGGGCATTGAAGTTTTACCGTCACGCGACTGAAACGAATCATTCAGTGCGTTGAATCGATCTGCCCATCATGTTGATTTGATAGACCCCGCCGTAAGACACATCCTCACCGACAGAATTCACTGCCAGCGTGAAATGATCAGGCCAGCGGGCCGTTGAGTAACGGAACAAATCGTACGGCCCCCAATACATGTCGGGAAAAGCCATTCTCTTCACGGACAATAAGCATCAATTGTTGCACTTCACCGGACCCCACCGGGATGACCAGGCGCCCGCCCGGGGCCAGTTGGTCGAGCAACGCTTGCGGAACATCAGTGGCCACGGCGGTGACGATAATCCCGTTGTACGGCGCCAGTGCCGGCCACCCTTCCCAACCATCGCCCCAGCGGAATACCACGTTGCGCAGGTTCAGCTCCACCAGGCGTTCCTTGGCGCGATCCTGCAGCACCTTGATGCGCTCCACCGAGAATACCCGCTCCACCAGTTGCGACAGCACGGCCGTCTGGTAGCCGGAACCGGTGCCGATCTCCAGCACCTTGTCCAACGGCCCCGCCGCCAGCAGCAACTCACTCATGCGCGCAACCATATAAGGCTGGGAGATGGTCTGGTTATGGCCGATGGGCAATGCCGTGTCTTCATAGGCACGGTGGGCCAAGGCTTCATCGACAAAGAGGTGCCGAGGCGTACGCCGGATCACTTCCAACACCTGGGCGTTGGAAAGCCCCTCTTCGTACAGGCGCTGGATCAAACGCTCACGGGTACGCTGGGAGGTCATCCCGATGCCCCGGCGCAGCAGGTCGTCTTGTTCACGAGCCATCAGCGCAGCCCCTCCAGCCAGCCATCGAGACTACTGAAGGCATCACTGAAGGTGCGATCAAGTTGCAACGGGGTAATCGACACATAGCCTTGCATCACCGCGTGAAAGTCCGTGCCTGGGCCACCGTCTTCGGCATCGCCCGCTGCCGCGATCCAATAGCCTTCCTTGCCACGCGGGTCGACCACCTTCAACGGTGCTGCCGCACGGGCGCGATGGCCCAGGCGCGTAAGCTGGATGCCGCGAATATGGTCGAGGGGCAAATTGGGAATGTTGACGTTGAGCACCGTGCGCGGCGGCAGGTCCAGGGAGCCATGGGCCTCCACCAGCTTGCGTGCGAAATAGGCGGCGGTGGGCAGGTTGTCCAGTTGGCGCGATGCCAACGAAAATGCAAACGAGGTCCGGCCAAGGAAGCGCCCTTCAAGCGCCGCCGCCACGGTACCGGAATACAGCACGTCGTCGCCCAGGTTGGCGCCGAGGTTGATACCCGACACCACCAGGTCCGGCTCGTGATCCAACAGGCTGTTGATCGCCAGGTGCACGCAGTCGGTGGGGGTGCCGTTCACACTGATAAAGCCATTGGCCAGAACCTGCGGGTGCAGCGGACGGTCGAGCGTCAGCGAACTGCTGGCGCCGCTCTTGTCCTGGTCGGGGGCAACCACCACGCACTCGGCGTAACCTTCCAGCGCACCATAGAGCGCGGCAAGACCGGGTGCGGTGGCACCGTCATCGTTTGATATCAGAATACGCATGGGCTGTCCGTCTGCCCCACCGGCACCAGATCAACAAGCTCGCGCACCAAGACAGTGGCGAAGCATCCGGCCGGCAGGACGAATTCCAATTGCAGAATGTCAGGCCCGAGATAATGCCACGTCAACCCGCCAATGGGCAGTCGCAGAATGCGACGTTCCTGGCTCATGCCGGCATTCACCAGCCAATCACGCAGGTCGGCTTCACCGGCGGCAACCGCCTGTTCCAACTCAAACGTGGCGCCCGTCGCCGGAGAATCACCCTCGCCCCACTGCGGGCCGGTGGGGTGAAGGTCCAGGATCGCCAGGCGCGGGTCGCTGCACTCAGCCTCCCCCGCCGGAAAAAAGCTGCGGCTGTCGGTGAACGCCAACAGATCGCCCACTTGCGCGCGCTGCCAGGAACCGTCGGCGACGCGCGCCGCCAGCACTTTGTTAAACAGGAAGCTACGCGCGGTGGACAACAACCGCGAACGCACATTGCGCTGCTCCGGGAGAGCCTTGCGCGCCGCCCATTCCCGCGCGTCGACGACATTGCCACCGTTGTGGCCAAAACGCTGGGTGCCGAAATAGTTGGGAATGCCGTACTGGGCAATCAATTTCAGCCGCGCGTCGATGGCGGCGGTATCACCGGCCAATTGGGTCAGGCGCAAGGTAAAGCCGTTGGCCGAGTGCGCGCCACGCTGCAGCTTGCGCTTGTGGCGGGCGGTTTTCAGGATCTTGAGGGTGTCGTTTTCCGCACCGCTCATGTCCGGATCGGCCTTGCCCGGCAGTTGTACGCTGAACCACTGGCGGGTCAACGCCTGGCGATCCTTGAGCCCGGCATAGCTGACGGTGCGCAACGGCACGCCAGCCGCCTTAGCGATACGCCGCGCGGCTTCCTCAGTATTGAGCCCGCGTTTCTCAACCCACAACCACAGGTGCTCGCCTTCGCCGCTGAGCGGAATTTCGAGCACCTCGTCGACCTGGAAATCTTCAGCCGTGGCCTTCAGAACCGCGCTGCCCAGGGCCTCGCCATAGGCACGCGGGCCTAGCAGTTGCAGGTCGTTCATGCGCGCAGCAACAAGGCGACGGAGTGCACCGCGATGCCCTCTTCACGACCGGTGAACCCGAGCTTTTCGGTGGTGGTGGCTTTCACGTTGACTTGATCCAATTCAATTTGCAGGTCTGCGGCAATCAGTGCACGCATGGATTCGATATGCGGGGCCATTTTCGGCGCCTGGGCCACGATGGTGTTATCGACGTTACCGACCTTCCAGCCCTTGGCGTGGATCAGGCCGACCACATGGCGCAGCAAGGCACGGCTGTCCGCGCCCTTGAAGGTGGGATCGGTATCCGGAAAGTGCTTGCCGATATCGCCCAGCGCCGCCGCGCCGAGCAAGGCATCGCTCAAGGCATGCAATACAACGTCGCCGTCGGAATGAGCCAGCAACCCATGGTGGTGCGCAATGCGCACGCCGCCCAGGGTGATGAAATCGCCTTCAGCGAAACGGTGCACATCGTAGCCGTGGCCAATACGCATAAAAAAACGCCCCGATTTAATTCAGGGCGTGATTCTACCTACTTTTGCCTCACATTAACCGAGCAAAGCACGACCATGATGTCGCAAATGGTCTTCGATGAAGCTGGCGATAAAGAAGTAGCTGTGGTCGTAGCCAGGCTGCAGGCGCAGTTCCAGTGGATGGTTCGCCGCCTTGGCCGCTTGCGCCAAGGCTTCGGGCTTGAGCTGCACCGCGAGGAAATCGTCGCGGTCGCCCTGATCCACCAGCAGTGGCAGCTTTTCCGAGGCTTCGCCGATCAGCACACAGGCATCCCATTCGCGCCATTTGGAGCGTTCTTCTCCCAGATAACGGGAGAAGGCTTTCTGGCCCCACGGGCAATCCATCGGGTTGTTGATCGGCGAAAACGCCGACACCGACAGGTAACGCCCGGGGTTGCGCAAGGCACACACCAACGCACCGTGGCCGCCCATGGAGTGGCCACTGATGCCGCGTTTGTCCGAAGCCGGGAAATGCGCTTCAACCAATGCCGGCAATTCCTGCACCACGTAGTCATGCATCCGATAGTGCTTGGCCCACGGCTCCTGCGTGGCATTCAGGTAAAACCCTGCGCCCAGGCCGAAATCCCAGGCGTTATCCGGGTCGCCCGGTACACCTGGCCCACGCGGGCTGGTGTCCGGCGCCACGATGATCAACCCCAGTTCCGCAGCCATGCGCTGGGCACCGGCTTTCTGCATGAAGTTCTCATCGGTGCAGGTCAGGCCGGACAGCCAGTACAGCACCGGCAGCTTGCCGCCCTGCTCCGCTTGCGGCGGCAGGTAGACGGCGAAGGTCATGTCGCAGCCGAGCACATCCGAGTGATGCTTGTAGCGTTTATGCCAGCCGCCGAAGCTCTTCTGGCACGACAGGTTTTCCAGACTCATGGCCGACCTCAGAAGTGGATGACGGTACGAATGCTCTTGCCTTCATGCATCAGGTCAAACGCTTTGTTGATGTCTTCCAGGCCCATCGTGTGTGTGATGAACGTGTCCAGCGGAATCTCGCCGGTCTGGGCCATTTCCACGTAGCTTGGCAATTCAGTACGGCCGCGTACGCCACCGAACGCCGAGCCACGCCAGACGCGACCGGTCACCAGTTGGAATGGACGCGTGGAGATTTCCTGGCCAGCACCGGCAACGCCGATGATCACCGACTCGCCCCAACCCTTGTGGCAGCACTCGAGCGCGGCACGCATCAGTTGCACGTTGCCGATACACTCGAAGGAAAAGTCCACGCCGCCATCAGTCAAATCGACAATCACGTCCTGAATCGGGCGGTCATAGTCTTTCGGATTGATGCAGTCGGTGGCGCCCAGTTGCTTGGCGATCTCGAACTTGGCCGGGTTGATGTCAATCGCAATGATACGGCCGGCCTTGGCCTTGACCGCACCAATCACGGCTGACAGGCCGATACCGCCGAGACCGAAGATGGCCACGGTGTCGCCCGGCTTGACCTTGGCGGTATTGATCACCGCACCGATGCCGGTGGTGACGCCGCAGCCAAGCAGGCAGACCTTCTCCAGCGGTGCTTCTTTAGGAATCTTGGCGACGGAAATTTCCGGCAGCACGGTGTACTCGGAGAACGTCGAGGTGCCCATGTAGTGGAAAATCGGCTGACCCTTGTAGGAGAAACGCGTGGTGCCATCTGGCATCAGGCCTTTGCCTTGGGTGGAACGAATGGCCTGGCACAGGTTGGTCTTACCCGACAGGCAGAATTTGCACTTGCCACATTCCGGGGTGTACAGCGGGATCACATGGTCGCCGACCGCCACCGAAGTCACGCCTTCGCCGATGGCTTCGACCACCGCACCGCCTTCATGGCCAAGGATGGACGGGAAGATGCCTTCCGGGTCAGCGCCGGAAAGGGTGTAGGCGTCAGTGTGGCAAACCCCGGAGGCGACCACACGCAACAGCACTTCGCCCGCCTTGGGCATGGCCACATCGACTTCCACGATCTCGAGGGGTTTCTTGGCTTCAAAGGCAACGGCAGCGCGGGACTTGATCATCCAGGTTTCTCCAGGGAGTTAAAAACTGATGGAGAGAGTGTAAAACATGCCTCCATGATTAATAATCCAGGCAAAAGCAAAACTTTATTGCTGTACAGGGACAATCAACATGTTGGAGAACCGCTGGGAAGGCATCGATGAATTCGTTGCCGTCGCCGAATGCAGCCAATTTACGGCGGCTGCCGAGCGGCTGGGTGTGTCTTCGTCCCACATCAGCCGCCAGGTGGCACGCCTGGAAGAGCGCCTGCAAACACGGTTGCTGTATCGCAGTACCCGGAAGGTGACACTGACTGAAGCGGGTCAGACATTTCTGCAACATTGCCAGCGCTTACAGGATGGCCGCGAAGAAGCCCTGCGCGCCGTGGGTGACCTCACCAGCGAACCGAAAGGGATGTTGCGCATGACCTGCGCGGTGGCTTATGGCGAGCGTTTCATCGTGCCACTGGTGACACGGTTCATGGGCCTGTACCCGCAATTGCGGGTGGATATCGAACTGAGCAACCGCCAACTGGATCTGGTGCACGAAGGCCTCGACCTGGCGATTCGCCTGGGACGCTTGCAGGATTCGCGCATGGTCGCCAGCCGCCTCGCACCCCGACGCATGTACCTGTGCGCGTCGCCGTCCTACCTGGCCCGGTACGGACGCCCACACAGCTTGTCGGAATTGAGTCGGCATAACTGCCTGATCGGCAGCTCGGACATTTGGCAATTGGCCCAGGACGGGCGGGAATTTTCCCAACGGGTACAGGGCAACTGGCGCTGCAACAGTGGGCAAGCGGTTTTGGATGCGGCGCTGCAAGGGGTGGGGTTGTGCCAACTGCCCGACTATTACGTGCTGGAGCACCTGCACAGCGGCGCATTGGTGTCGCTGCTGGAGGCGCATCAGCCGCCGAATACGGCGGTGTGGGCGCTGTATCCGCAACAACGGCACTTGTCGCCGAAGGTCAGGAAGTTGGTGGATTTCTTGAAAGAGGGGTTGGCCGAGCGGCCGGAGTACAGCGGTTGAGTATTGGGTGTCTAAGCGGGCCTCGTCGCGGGCAAGCCCGGCTCCCACATTTGACCGAGCTGTCTGGGGAGAAGGTGATCGAATGTGGGAGCTGGCTTGCCTGCGATGAAGTCGACCTGGTGCAACTGACTACCGTCGATTGGCCCACCGCAACCGCAGCCACTCCAGGTCTTCCGGCCGGGTCACCTTGATATTGTCCGACCGCCCTTCGATCAAACGCGGCGCCTGCCCGGACCATTCCATGGCTGAGGCTTCATCGGTGATCAGCGCATCGGCCACCAGGCTGTCAGCCAACGCGCGATGCAAGGCCCCCAGGCGGAACATCTGCGGCGTGTAGGCCTGCCAGATCAAGCTGCGGTCGACGGTTTCCACCACCCGGCCCTGCTTGTCGACGCGTTTGAGGGTGTCGCGGGCCGGCACAGCCAGCAGGCCGCCTACCGGATCGTCCGCCAACTCGGCCAGCAACTTGTCGAGGTCATCACGGCTCAGGTTAGGCCGCGCCGCATCATGCACCAACACCCAATCGTCATCGCTGGCGCCCAGGGCATTGAGCTGCAGCAGGGCATTGAGCACCGAGCCCGAGCGCTCCGAACCACCGTCCGCACGTTGGATACGAGGGTCCGCGGCACACGCCAGGCTGGGCCAATACGGATCATCAGCAGCAAGACTGACCACCAACCCCTTGAGGCTGGGATGGTCGAGAAAACAGCCAAGGCTGTGTTCGAGAATAGTACGTCCGCCCAACTGCAAGTATTGCTTGGGACGGTCCGCAGCCATACGGGCACCGACGCCCGCGGCAGGTATCACGGCCCAGAAGGCCGGCAAACGGTGGCTCATTGGGCCAACTGGTAGAGGGTTTCGCCCTCCTTGACCATGCCCAACTCATGACGAGCCCGCTCTTCAACGGTCTCGGTACCTTTTTTCAGCTCAAGCACTTCGGCATAGAGGACGCGGTTGCGCTCCAGCAGGCGTTCGTTCTCGGCGTGCTGGTCGGCAATTTGCTGGGTCAGGTCTTTTACTTGCGCAAAGCTGCCATTACCTACCCATAGGCGGTATTGCAGGCCAGCCAGCAACAAGAGCAAGACGAGGAACAACCAATTGGGACTGCGCATCGAATATCGGGTATCCAGTGAAAAAACACGCCATGCAAAACTTTTACAGCAACTGATAGCACGAAGCCTGGAAGAACCAGGCTTGTGCTTGATAGCCATCAGATTAACGCCGAAATGTTCACTATCGTGAATTTTCCGACGCAATCTGCCGACTTTTTACCATCTACCGATCAGCCGCGAAACTCGCCGCGACCGTTGTACTTGGCTTTGCCGGCCAGTTGCTCTTCGATACGCAGCAATTGGTTGTACTTGGACACACGGTCAGAGCGGCACAGGGAGCCGGTCTTGATCTGGCCCGCCGAAGTGCCCACGGCCAGGTCGGCGATGGTCGAGTCTTCGGTTTCGCCGGAGCGGTGCGAGATCACAGCGGTGTAGCCCGCAGCCTTGGCCATCTGGATGGCTTCCAGGGTTTCGGTCAGGGTACCGATCTGGTTGAACTTGATCAGGATCGAGTTGGCGATCTTTTTGTCGATGCCTTCTTTCAGGATCTTGGTGTTGGTCACGAACAGGTCGTCACCCACCAACTGGACTTTTTCGCCGATCTTGTCGGTGAGGATTTTCCAGCCATCCCAGTCGGACTCGTCCAGGCCGTCTTCGATCGAGATGATCGGGTAGCGCTGGGTCAGGCCCTTCAGGTAGTCGGCAAAGCCTTCGGAGTTGAACACCTGGCCTTCGCCGGACAGGTTGTATTTGCCATCTTCGTAGAATTCGCTGGCGGCGCAGTCCAGGGCCAGGGTCACGTCGGTGCCCAGCGTGTAGCCGGCGTTGGCCACGGCTTCGGAGATCACTTTCAGTGCATCTTCGTTGGACGCCAGGTTCGGTGCGAAACCACCTTCGTCACCTACGGCAGTGCTCAGGCCACGGGCTTTCAGTACGGCTTTGAGGTGATGGAAAATCTCGGTGCCCATGCGCAGGCCTTCGGAGAAGGTCTTGGCGCCGACCGGCTGCACCATGAATTCCTGGATGTCGACGTTGTTATCGGCATGCTCGCCACCGTTGATGATGTTCATCATCGGAACCGGCATCGAGTAGACACCCGGGGTACCGTTCAGGTTGGCGATGTGGGCGTACAGCGGCAGGTCCTGGTCCTGGGCGGCGGCCTTGGCAGCAGCCAGGGACACGGCGAGAATGGCGTTGGCGCCGAGGCTGCCTTTGTTTTCAGTGCCGTCGAGCTTGATCATCGCGTGGTCCAGGGCTTTCTGGTCCAGCGGGTCTTTACCCAGCAGCAGGTCACGGATCGGGCCGTTGATGTTGGCTACAGCCTTGAGGACACCCTTACCCAGGTAACGGCTCTTGTCGCCATCACGCAGTTCCAGCGCTTCGCGCGAACCTGTGGAAGCACCGGACGGCGCGCAGGCGCTGCCGATGATGCCGTTATCGAGAAGCACGTCGGCTTCGACGGTGGGGTTGCCACGGGAGTCGAGAACTTCACGACCTTTGATGTCGACGATTTTTGCCATTGTTGTAAACACTCCAAAGTTGACGAAAACGACGCAGCTGAAGGAAATTTTTTGACCGACCGCAAGGGTGGAACAACGGGGCAGGCTTGCAGGCGACAAGGCTCAGGCCCGTAGGCCTGAGCGTAAAGCGTGGGAAAGTCTACCGGAGAATCAACGCTTACGCGGTCTCTACCGTCGGAAAACTCTTGACCAGTTCGTCCAACTGCTTGAGCTGGGCCAGGAATGGTTCCAGCTTGTCCAGGCGCAGGGCACATGGGCCGTCGCATTTGGCGTTGTCCGGGTCCGGGTGGGCTTCCAGGAACAGGCCAGCCAGGGACTGGCTGATGCCGGCCTTGGCCAGGTCCAGTACCTGGGCACGGCGCCCACCGGCGGAGTCGGCGCGACCACCGGGCATTTGCAGCGCGTGGGTCACGTCGAAGAACACCGGGTATTCGAACTGTTTCATGATGCCGAAACCGAGCATGTCCACCACGAGGTTGTTGTAGCCGAAGCTCGAACCACGCTCGCAGAGAATCAACTGGTCGTTACCCGCTTCCACGCACTTGTTCAGGATGTGTTTCATTTCCTGGGGTGCGAGGAACTGGGCTTTCTTGATATTGATCACAGCACCGGTCTTGGCCATTGCAACGACCAGGTCGGTCTGGCGCGACAGGAAGGCCGGCAGCTGGATGATGTCGCACACCTCGGCGACCACGGCAGCCTGTTCAGGCTCGTGGACGTCGGTGATGATCGGCACGCCGAAGGCTTGCTTGATGTCCTGGAAGATCCGCATGCCTTCTTCAAGGCCCGGGCCGCGATAGGAGGTCACGGACGAACGGTTGGCCTTGTCGAAGCTGGCCTTGAACACGTAAGGGATACCCAGTTTTTCGGTGACCTTGACGTACTCTTCACAGACCTGCATCGCCATGTCACGGCTTTCCAGCACGTTCATGCCGCCGAACAGCACCATGGGCTTGTCGTTGGCAATCTCGATGTCGCCTACGCGAATGATCTTCTGGGCCATCAGGTTTACGCCTTCTTCTGGTGTTGCGTCAGTGCAGCCTTGACGAAACCGCTGAACAACGGGTGACCGTCGCGTGGAGTCGAGGTGAACTCTGGGTGGAACTGGCAAGCGACGAACCACGGATGATCCGGGGCCTCGACCACTTCAACCAGCGCGCCATCACCGGAGCGACCGGAGATTTTCAAGCCAGCCTCTTTGATTTGCGGCAGCAGGTTGTTGTTCACTTCGTAGCGGTGACGGTGACGCTCGACGATCACGTCCTTGCCGTAGCAGTCGTGAACCAGGGAACCCGGCTCCAGCAGGCAGTCTTGCGCGCCAAGGCGCATGGTACCGCCCAGGTCGGAGCTTTCGGTACGGGTTTCGACGGCGCCGGTGGCGTCTTCCCACTCGGTGATCAAGCCCACGACCGGGTGGCCGCTCTTGCTGTCGAACTCGGTGGAGTTGGCGTCTTTCCAGCCCATCACGTTACGGGCGAATTCGATAACGGCCACTTGCATGCCCAGGCAGATGCCCAGGTACGGCACCTTGTTCTCACGAGCGTATTGCACGGCGGTGATCTTGCCTTCCACGCCACGCAGGCCGAAACCGCCTGGAACGAGGATCGCATCGACACCTTCGAGCAACGCGGTGCCCTGGTTCTCGATGTCTTCGGAATCGATGTAGCGCAGGTTGACCTTGGTACGGTTGCTGATGCCCGCGTGGCTCATCGCTTCGATCAGCGATTTGTACGCGTCCAGCAGTTCCATGTACTTGCCGACCATGGCGATGGTGACTTCGTGCTCAGGGTTGAGCTTGGCGTCAACCACAGCTTCCCACTCGGACAGGTCCGCGCCGTTGCACTGCAGGCCGAAACGCTCGACCACAAAATCATCCAGGCCCTGGGAATGCAGGATGCCCGGGATCTTGTAGATGGTGTCGGCGTCTTCCAGGGCGATCACCGCACGTTCTTCAACGTTGGTGAACTGCGCGATCTTGCGACGCGAGGAAATATCGATCGGGTGATCGGAGCGGCAGACCAGCACGTCCGGCTGCAGGCCGATGGAACGCAGTTCCTTGACCGAGTGCTGGGTAGGCTTGGTTTTGGTCTCGCCGGCGGTGGCGATGTACGGCACCAACGTGAGGTGCATCAACATCGCGCGCTTGGCGCCGACTTCGAAACGCAGCTGGCGGATAGCTTCGAGGAACGGTTGGGATTCGATGTCACCCACGGTGCCACCGATCTCGACCATCGCCACGTCGGCATCGCCTGCACCCTTGATGATGCGGCGCTTGATTTCGTCGGTGATGTGCGGGATCACCTGGATGGTTGCACCCAGGTAGTCACCACGGCGCTCTTTGCGCAGCACGTGCTCGTAGACACGGCCGGTGGTGAAGTTGTTGTTCTGGGTCATGGTCGTGCGGATGAACCGCTCGTAGTGGCCCAGGTCCAGGTCGGTCTCGGCGCCGTCGTGTGTGACGAACACTTCACCGTGCTGGAACGGGCTCATGGTGCCCGGGTCGACGTTGATGTACGGGTCCAGCTTGAGCATGGTGACTTTAAGCCCCCGCGCCTCCAGGATGGCCGCCAATGAAGCGGAGGCAATGCCTTTCCCCAATGAAGAAACAACACCGCCCGTGACGAATATGTAGCGCGTCATGAAAAACCCTAGAAGTCTGCGTTAAAGCGGTCCGAGCCGCCGGGGAAAGCGAAGAGAGGCCGAAGCCCCCGATCACCTGCATTAATCACAGTGCACCTTTCAAAAAAACCGCCGCGTTGTGACAGACCAGCAATGAAACACCGGTACGTTGATCGCTACACATTTTTTGGAATCGCCCAGCAAAGACTGCTTGGTAATCGGCAACTGCTGCGATTCAGGCGAATCCACAGAAGTTGTATCAAGAAGGGAGCGTAGTCTACCGGAAAGGCGCTATCAGCTCAAACCTTGATCGCAGGTCTGTGGTATCCAATCTAATTGCCAGCCTTCGCGCGGTGCTCCCCGGAGTCCAGTGAGGTGAGGCACGCCGAGCAATTGCTCGCCCTGATAGAGCAGCGGCAATCTGCCACGGACGAACACTGGCACTCCACATTCATTAAGCAGACGCTTCAAGTCGCGCCGGCCTCGGCCTGACACATCCAGCATTTCACCGCCCTGGCGATAACGGACTTCCAAAGGGCCTTCGGGCGCCTTGCCGATTATCTTCAGCAGGCCATTGCCGGGTAACTCTAGTGGGTTTCGCGGATCAGGCCAGCTCACCGACCCGTGGGAAAATTCCGACCAGACGCCAGGCAGCCACCAGATGCGCTCGCCGCAACGGTGCAATTCCCCATCGGCAAGACGCCATAAGGGCTGTGCGTCCCCCTTGGCATCACGTAGGGAATACCAGCCAGCCCAATGGTCGCTGTCGGGTAACCGGGTCAGCGGAGCCAGCCAATGGCGCAGGGCGTTGCGCTGGCGAGCATCGGAAAGTTCGCGCAGTGGAGCGAGGGCCAATGATGGCAAAAGCAGCCAAGGAAACCGTGAAGGTTGATCGGCGGCTTGCAGGTCCATGCAGGCTAACTCGCCCAGCAACGCCTCGGCCTCACCGAGGTGCTCGGCAGTGCGGGCCAGGCTGGAGACGGCTTGGGGCCAACGCTCCGTCAACGTCGGGATCACGCGGTGCCGCAGGTAATTACGGGAGAAGCGTGGATCGGCGTTGGAAGGATCTTCAATCCACTTGAGTTGATGATCACCGGCATAGGCTTCCAACTCGGCGCGCGAGACATCCAGCAACGGCCGCACCAGAAAACCACCCGCCAACGGACGATGCGCAGGCATTGCGGCGAGCCCGCGCACCCCAGCACCGCGCAGCAGACGGAATAGCAGCGTTTCGGCTTGATCATCACGATGTTGGCCAGTGAGCACTGCTTCCCCCTCCCTGGCCACTTCGGTAAACGCCTGGTAACGCGCCTCACGGGCGGCACGCTCAAGGCTGGCGCCGGGCGGCACGTGCACGTGCATAACCCGCAAGGGTACGCCCAGGCTGTCGCACACCGACTGGCAATGGCTTGGCCAGGCGTCGGCAACAGCCTGCAGACCATGGTGGACATGGACAGCGCTGAGGGGCGGTAATGTTTCGGATTTTGCCAGGATGGCCAGGAGATGCAGAAGGACAGTGGAATCAAGCCCACCCGAGAAAGCGATATGCCAGGCCGGGGCGTTGCGCCAGGGGGACAGGGCTTGCAGGAGCTTGGCGGGCAAGGTTGGTTTCATCAAACGTTACCGCCGCAAATCTGGAATACGTTGACCAAGCATACACAAAGCAAATGTGGGAGGGGGCTTGCTCCCGATAGCGGTGGGTCAGTCACGAGATGTGGTGACTGAGACCCTGCAATCGGGGGCAAGCCCCCTCCCACATTAAATTACGGCGTCGGCTTACAGGCCGTAGCTCATCAGGCGCTCGTAGCGACGGGCCAGCAGCGCTTCGTTATCCAGCTTCTTGAGCATCGCCAGTTGCGAACCCAACTCGGCACGGATAGTGGCGGCGGCGGCGGCCGGGTCGCGGTGGGCGCCGCCCAATGGCTCGGCGATCACTTTGTCGACGATACCCAGGCCCTTGAGGCGATCGGCAGTGATGCCCATGGCTTCGGCAGCGTCCGGCGCCTTTTCTGCGGTTTTCCACAGGATCGAGGCGCAACCTTCCGGCGAGATCACCGCGTAGGTCGAATATTGCAGCATGTTCAACTGGTCACAGACACCGATGGCCAGTGCACCGCCAGAACCACCCTCACCGATCACGGTGGCAATGATTGGGGTTTTCAGACGAGACATGACGCGCAGGTTCCAGGCAATGGCTTCGCTCTGGTTGCGTTCTTCGGCGTCGATACCTGGGTAAGCACCCGGCGTATCGATAAAGGTCAGGATCGGCATCTTGAAGCGCTCGGCCATTTCCATCAAACGGCAGGCCTTACGGTAGCCTTCCGGACGCGGCATGCCGAAGTTGCGGCGCACTTTCTCGCGCACTTCACGGCCTTTCTGGTGACCGATGACCATGACCGGCTGGTCGTCCAGGCGAGCGATACCGCCCACGATGGCCGCGTCGTCGGAGAAGTGGCGGTCGCCGTGCAGCTCGTCGAACTCGGTGAAGATGTGCTGAATGTAGTCCAGGGTGTACGGACGGCGCGGGTGGCGGGCCAGGCGCGCGATCTGCCAGCTGGTCAGCTTGCCGAAGATGTCTTCGGTGAGCGTGCTGCTCTTGTCTTGCAGGCGAGCGATCTCATCGCCGATATTCAGCGAATTGTCATTGCCGACCAGGCGCAGTTCTTCGATCTTGGCTTGCAGGTCAGCGATCGGCTGTTCGAAATCAAGAAAATTCGGGTTCATAAGCGTCCGTCTTGGGTCGACGGCCAAGGGTTGCCTGGCCAGCCGGTTGTCTATTCGCGCCCTACCTTAAGGGAGAGGCGCGTTTAGGTCGAGATTAAATGTTCAGCCGAGGTCAGGCGCTCTGACCGTCAACGGTATTGGAGGAAGACGTTGTCACGGCCGAACTGGTCACGCAAAGCTTGAATCAAGCCATCAGCAGGATCAATTCGCCAGGTCTCACCGAACTGCAACATCGCCTTGGCGTCGTTGCCGGTGTACTCCATGGTCACCGGGCAAGCGCCGCGATGACGCTTGAGCAGGTCACCCAACCAGCGTAGCTGATCGCCCTTGAGGGCTTCGGTTTTCACCTTCAGGCGCAGGCTTTCGGCCAGGTTGGTGCGTGCATCTTCCATGCTCATCACCCGCTTGATCCGCAGACGCAGGCCGCCAGAGAAGTCATCGTTGCTGACCTCCCCTTCCACCACCACCATGGCGTCGGTCTGCAGCAGCGACTGCGCAGAGTGAAAGGCGTCGGCAAACAGCGACGCTTCGATCCGGCCCGAGCGGTCGTCGAGGGTGATAAAGCCCATCTTGTCGCCTTTTTTATTTTTCATCACCCGCAGGGCGATGATCATGCCGGCGACGGTCTGGGTATCCCGCGCCGGTTTCAGGTCGATGATGCGCTGACGGGCGAAGCGGCGGATTTCGCCTTCATATTCGTCAATCGGGTGGCCGGTGAGGTAGAGGCCCAAGGTGTCTTTCTCACCCTTGAGGCGTTCCTTGAGGGTCAGCTCCTTGGCCTTGCGATGGTTGGCGTACACATCGGCATCTTCTTCGACGAACAACCCGCCAAACAGGTCGGCGTGACCGCTGTCGTGGGTCCGAGCGGTCTGTTCGGCGGCCTTGATCGCTTCTTCCATGGCGGTGAGCAGCACCGCGCGGTTGCGGTCGATATTCGCCTGGTAAGCCTTCGGCTCATCATGAAAATACGGCCCAAGACGGTCGAGTGCGCCGCTGCGGATCAGGCCATCGAGGGTGCGTTTGTTGATGCGCTTGAGGTCAACCCGCGCGCAGAAGTCGAACAAATCCTTGAACGGCCCGTCCTGGCGCGCTTCGGTGATGGCTTCCACCGGGCCTTCGCCCACGCCCTTGATAGCGCCCAGGCCATAGATGATGCGACCTTCGTCGTTCACCGTGAACTTGAACTCCGAGGCGTTCACGTCCGGTGCGTCGAGGCGCAGCTTCATGGTGCGCACTTCCTCGATCAAGGTCACGACCTTGTCGGTGTTGTGCATATCCGCCGAGAGTACCGCAGCCATGAACGGCGCCGGGTAGTGGGCTTTCAGCCAGGCGGTCTGGTACGACACCAGGCCGTAGGCGGCGGAGTGGGATTTGTTGAAGCCATAACCGGCGAATTTTTCTACTAGGTCGAAAATGTTACCGGCGAGGTCGGCGTCAATATTGTTGGTGGCGCACCCTTCAATGAAACCGCCGCGCTGCTTGGCCATTTCCTCGGGCTTTTTCTTACCCATGGCACGCCGCAGCATGTCCGCGCCACCGAGGGTGTAGCCGGCCATCACCTGGGCGATCTGCATCACCTGTTCCTGGTACAGGATGATGCCGTAGGTCGGCGCCAATACCGGCTTGAGGCCTTCGTACTGGTAATCGGAGTGCGGGTACGCCAACTCGGCGCGGCCGTGCTTACGGTTGATGAAGTCATCCACCATGCCCGATTGCAGCGGGCCCGGACGGAACAGCGCCACCAGTGCGATCAAGTCTTCCAGGCAGTCGGGCTTGAGCTTTTTGATCAGCTCTTTCATGCCGCGGGATTCAAGCTGGAACACCGCCGTGGTTTCGGCTTTTTGCAGCAAGGTGTAGGTCGGCTTGTCGTCCAGCGGGATAAACGCGATATCCAGTGGTTCTTCGTTGACCTTGGCGCGGTCGCGGTTGATGGTCTTGAGCGCCCAGTCGATGATCGTCAGGGTCCGCAGGCCGAGGAAGTCGAACTTCACCAGGCCGGCCGCCTCCACATCGTCCTTGTCGAACTGGGTAACCAGGCCGCCGCCCTCTTCATCGCAATAGATCGGAGAGAAGTCGGTCAGCTTGGTCGGCGCGATAACCACGCCACCGGCGTGTTTACCGACGTTACGCACCACGCCTTCGAGCTTGCGCGCCATGTCCCAGATTTCGGCGGCTTCTTCATCGACCTTGATGAAGTCGCGCAGGATCTCTTCCTGCTCGTAGGCTTTTTCCAGGGTCATGCCGACTTCGAACGGGATCATCTTCGACAGGCGGTCCGCCAGGCCGTAGGACTTGCCCTGCACCCGCGCCACGTCACGGATTACCGCCTTGGCCGCCATGGAACCGAAGGTGATGATCTGGCTCACAGCGTTGCGGCCGTATTTCTCGGCCACGTATTCGATCACGCGGTCCCGGCCGTCCATGCAGAAGTCGACGTCGAAGTCGGGCATGGAGACCCGTTCCGGGTTCAGGAACCGTTCGAACAGCAGGTCGTATTCCAGTGGATCGAGGTCGGTGATCTTCTGAACATAGGCGACCAGCGAGCCAGCACCCGACCCCCGGCCCGGACCTACCGGTACGCCGTTGCTCTTGGCCCACTGGATAAAGTCCATCACGATCAGGAAGTAACCGGGGAACCCCATCTGGATGATGATATCCAGCTCGAAATTCAGCCGGTCGACGTAGACCTGGCGCTTGGCCTCGTAATCTTCGGTGGTGTCCTTGGGCAGCAGGACGGACAGACGCTCCTCCAGACCATCAAACGACACCTTGCGGAAATACTCATCGATGGTCATGCCATCGGGAATCGGGAAGTTGGGCAAAAAGTGTTTGCCCAGCTTCACTTCGATATTGCAGCGTTTGGCGATCTCAACGGAGTTTTCCAGGGCCTCGGGCAGGTCGCTGAACAGCTCGGCCATCTCCTCCGCGCTCTTGAGGTACTGCTCTTCGCTGTAGTTCTTGGAGCGGCGCGGGTCATCCAGGGCCCGGCCTTCGCCGATGCACACGCGGGTTTCGTGGGCCTCGAAATCTTCCTTCTTGATAAAGCGCACATCGTTGGTCGCCACCAACGGCGCGCCCAGCTTGTCGGCCAGGGCCACGGCGGCGTGCAGATGCTCTTCATCGTTGGGACGATTGGTGCGCTGGACTTCCAGGTAGAAACGGTCGGGGAAGACCTGCATCCACTCCCTCGCCAGCACTTCGGCTTCATGGGGATTACCGCCCAGCAGCGCGATACCGATCTCGCCCTCTTTGGCGGCCGACAGCATGATCAGGCCTTCGCTGGCCTCGGCGACCCATTCGCGCTCGATGATGATCGAGCCGTTGCGCTGACCGTCGATAAAGCCACGGGAAATCAATTCGGTGAGGTTGCGATAACCCACGCCATTCATCGCCAGGAGGCTGATGCGGCTCAGGGGGTTATCCGGGTCTTTGTTGGACAGCCACAGGTCGGCGCCGCAGATCGGCTTGATGCCGGCGCCCATGGCGTTCTTGTAGAACTTGACCAGGGAGCACATGTTGTTTTGATCGGTAACCGCGACCGCAGGCATGTTCATGCCCACCAGGGTCTTGACCAGCGGTTTGATCCGTACCAGGCCGTCGACCAGGGAGTATTCAGTGTGCAGGCGCAGGTGAACGAATGAAGCCGGCATAGTGATCCTGTCCAGAAACTTAGAAACAACAAGGCCCGGGATTGTACCGGGCCTTGGCAAAAACATCAGCCTTGCGACTAAACCTCGCTGAGGTTCTCGCGCAGCTCATAAGCCTGGCGCACCGGGGCAAACGAGCGCCGGTGGATCGGCGTTGGACCGAGACGGGCCAGGGCTTCCAGATGAACGGGCGTCGGATAGCCCTTGTGCCCTCCGATGCCGTAGCCGGGGTAGATCAATTCGAACGCCGCCATTTCACGGTCTCGGCTGACCTTGGCCAGGATCGACGCCGCTGCAATGGCGGGCACCTTGCTATCGCCCTTGACCACCGCTTCAGCCGGCATCGCCAGCTTCGGGCAACGGTTGCCGTCGATCATCGCCAGTTTTGGGGTGATATGCAGACCTTCAACGGCACGCTGCATGGCCAGCATTGTGGCGTGCAGAATGTTCAATTCGTCGATTTCTTCGACTTCAGCCCGGGCGATATGCCAGCTCAGGGCCTTTTCACAGATTTCGTCGTAGAGTTTCTCACGACGCGCTTCAGTGAGTTTTTTCGAGTCGTTGAGGCCCAGGATCGGACGGTTCGGATCAAGGATCACGGCCGCCGTAACCACCGCACCACACAGCGGACCGCGCCCCACTTCGTCAACACCGGCCACCAGTTCGTGGGTTTGGGCAACCAGGCTGAAATCCAGGCCTATTTGCGTGCTCATAAAGCTTCCTGTTTTTGGCCGATCAAGGTCAATACGGCGTCCGCCGCCTGGTTCGATGCATCACGGCGCAGGGTGCGGTGGATGTCGTCAAAACCACGGGTCTGTTCTTCGCCGCCGTCGATCAAGGGTAGTAGGGTTTGCGCGAGGGCTTCGGGCGTTGCATCGTCCTGCAACAACTCCGGCACTAACAGGCGCTGAGCCAGCAAGTTGGGCAGGGAGATGTAAGGACTTTTGACCATGCGCTTGAGAATCCAGAACGTCAGCGGTGCCAGGCGATAGGCCACGACCATCGGGCGCTTGTACAGCAGCGCCTCCAAGGTCGCGGTACCCGACGCGATCAGCACGGCATCACAGGCCGCCAAGGCCAGGTGCGACCGACCGTCGAGCAGGGTCAATGGGAGATTGCGACCGACCAGCAGTGTCTCGATTTGTGCACGCCGTTGCGGGCTGGCGCAGGGCAACACGAAACGTACCCCGGGCTTCAAGGCTTGAAGGCGCTCGGCAGCATCGAAAAACACGCTGGCAAGACGGCCCACTTCGCCGCCTCGACTGCCCGGCATCAGCGCGACGAGCGGCCCTTCGGGCAGGCCAAGTTCGGCACGGGCAGCCGCACGATCAGCCTGCAAAGGAATACTGTCAGCCAGGGTATGCCCGACAAACCGTACCGGCACGCCCTTCTCCTCGTAGAACCTGGCTTCGAACGGCAACAGGGTCAACATCAGGTCGCAGCCTTCGCGGATCTTCAACACACGCTTCTGCCGCCACGCCCACACAGAGGGGCTGACGTAGTGCACGGTCTTGATCCCGGCCTGACGCAACTTGAGTTCGATATTGAGGGTGAAGTCCGGCGCATCGATTCCGATAAAGACATCGGGCTTTTCTTCGATCAGCGTCTGGATCAGCAGCTTGCGACGAGCCAGAAGCTCACGCAAGCGACCCAGCACCTCGACCAGGCCCATGACCGACAGACGCTCCATGGGGAAGTATGACGTGAGGCCTTCGGCCTGCATCAGCGGGCCGCCGACACCGATAAATTCCACCGCAGGGTGCCGGGCCTTGAGCGCCCGCATAAGACCTGCGCCCAAAATGTCGCCGGAAGCTTCTCCGGCCACGAGCGCGATACGCAGAGTAGCCATGATCAGCGGGTGATGCCGCGGGTCGAAGCCTGGATCGAGTCACGGAACACCGCGACTTCCGGAAACAACGCTGCTGGCTCGGCCAGTTGGATCAACGCCTGGTCTACCGTCAGCCCCTGACGGTAGACCACCTTGTAGGCACGGCGCAGGGCGTGAATCGCGTCTTCGCTGAACCCACGACGGCGCATGCCTTCGAAGTTCATGCTGCGGGCTTCGGCCGGGTTGCCGAACACCGTGACGAACGCTGGAACGTCCTTGCCGATGGCGGTGCCCATGCCGGAAAAACTGTGGGCGCCGATATGGCAATACTGATGCACCAAGGTAAAGCCGGACAGGATCGCCCAATCGTCAACGTGTACATGGCCAGCCAACGCCGTGTTGTTGACCAGGATGCAGTGGTTGCCGATCACGCTGTCATGGCCGATATGGGCATAGGCCATGACCAGGTTGTGATCACCCAGCGTGGTCTCTGCACGATCCTGCACGGTGCCACGGTGAATGGTCACGCCTTCACGGATGATGTTGTGATCACCGATTACCAGGCGCGTCTCCTCACCCTTGTACTTCATGTCCGGGGTGTCTTCGCCTACCGAGGAAAACTGGTAGATGCGGTTGTGTTTGCCAATGCGGGTCGGACCTTTGAGGATCACGTGCGGCCCGATGACAGTCCCCTCGCCGATTTCCACACCTGCGCCGATGATCGACCAGGGGCCGACCTCAACGTCGGCGGCCAGTACGGCCGACGGATCGATGATTGCGCGAGGGTCAATCAAACTCATAGTTTGCGTTCCGCACAGATGATCTCGGCCGAGCACACCGGCTTGCCGTCTACCGAGGCCTGGCATTCGAACTTCCAGATCTGGCGCTTGCAGCTGATGAACTTGGCTTCCAGGATCAACTGGTCACCCGGAGTAACCGGGTTGCGAAAGCGCAACTTGTCGGAGCCCACGAAATAGTAAAGCGTGCCGTCGGCAGGCTTGAGGTCGAGCATTTTGAAACCAAGGATACCGGCAGCCTGGGCCATTGCTTCGATGATCAATACGCCCGGCATAATGGGATGCGCGGGGAAGTGACCGTTGAAGAACGGTTCGTTGATGCTGACATTCTTGTAGGCACGAATGCGCTTTTCCTCAACATTGAGGTCCACTACGCGGTCCACCAGCAGGAACGGGTAACGGTGAGGCAGGTATTCGCGAATCTCGTTGATGTCCATCATTTCGGGGGGAAGCCTGTAATAAAGATTGGGGGCGGGCGACTAAACGCACGCCCCGCTAGCAAATCAAGGAGGCAGTCTAGCGGCTGTGCACACTTGATATGGAAATGGTATCAGCCTTCAGATGAAGCATTACCGCCAGGGGTCACGTCCCCAACACGCTTTTCCAGCTGTTTGAGACGTCGAGCCATGTCGTCGAGCTGCCTCAAACGTGCTGCACTCTTGCGCCATTCAGCTGCGGGCTGCATGGCGGTACCAGATGAGTAGGCCCCCGGTTCGGTAATCGAGTGGGTCACCATGGTCATGCCGGTGATGAAAACGTTGTCGCAAATATCGATATGCCCCACCAGCCCTACGCCACCGGCGAGCATGCAATGCTTGCCGATCCTGGTGCTGCCGGAAATGCCTACACAGGCGGCCATGGCGGTGTGATCGCCAATCTGCACGTTGTGAGCGATCTGGATCTGGTTGTCGAGCTTCACGCCGTTACCAATCACGGTATCGGCCAGGGCTCCGCGATCGACAGCCGTGTTGACACCGATTTCCACGTCGTCGCCGATCAATACACCGCCGACCTGGGCAATCTTGTGCCAGACGCCTTTCGAGTTGGCAAAGCCAAAGCCTTCACCACCGATCACGGCACCCGATTGAATCACTACACGCTCCCCGATACGCACATCGTGGTACAGGGTCACGCGAGGCGCCAACCAACCATCGGCACCGATCTCGCAGCGCGCACCGATAAAACAATGGGCACCGACCGTCACACCTGCGCCAATGCGCGCGCCACTCTCGATCACCGCAAAGGCGCCAATGCTTGCCGCAGGATCAACCTGGGCATCATCGGCGATCACCGCCGACGCATGAATACCGCCGGCTGCCTTGGGTTTCGGATCGAACAGGTGTGACACCCGCGCATAGGCCAGGTATGGGTCGGGTACCACCAGCGCATCCCCGGCAAACCCTTCTGCATCAGCTGCCTTCAACAACACGGCTGCAGCCTGGCTGTCGACGAGGTATTTACGGTATTGAGGGTTTGCAAGGAAGCTCAACTGAGCTGGGCCAGCCTCCTGCAAGGTGGCTAGCCCAGTGATTTCCTTCTCCTGGGAACCACGCAAGGTGGCTCCCAGGAACTCGGCCAACTCGCCGAGCTTGATAGTCGCGGTCATGGCTTACTTCAGCTGGTTCATGCGCTCGATCACCTGACGGGTGATGTCGTATTGAGGCTTGACGTCGATCACTGCGCCACGCTCGAACACCAGGTCAAAGGCACCTTTCTTGATGACTTCTTCCACTGCGCTGTCGAGTTTAGGCTTGAGCTGCTTCAGCATTTCACGGTCGGCAACAGCCTTGGCTTCGTTCAGCTCCTTGGATTGGAACTGGTAGTCACGAGCCTTTTGCTTGAACTCAAGCTCCAGACGCTCGCGCTCGCCTTGCTGCATCTTGTCGCCACCCGCTACCAGACGGTCCTGGATACCCTTGGCGCTGCTTTCCAACGTCTTGAGCTTGGTCAGTTGCGGACCGAATTTCTTCTCGGCATCCACTGCGTATTTCTTGGCCGCATCGGATTCCAGCAGGGCCATCTGATAGTTCAGGACGGCGATTTTCATTTCGGCGAAGGCCGGGGTGGTTACCAGCACGGTGGCCAGCAGAACCAATTGAGTCAACTTACGCACGATGTACTCCTACAGAATCCGTTGTCGTTATCTTGGGTCAGACGCTTAGAACGTCTGGCCGAGGGAGAATTGGAAAATCTGGGTTTCAGCGTTATCCGGTTTCTTGATCGGCATGGCCAGAGCAAAGCTCAACGGGCCGAGCGCGGTCACCCAGGTCACACCTACACCCACCGAGCTCGCCAAGTTGCTTAGGCTCACGTCGTTGCACTCAGTACTGGACTTCACACCGCTTGGGTTGGTGATCTGTTCACACTTGGAGTCGAACACGTTACCCACATCCCAGAAGACAGAAGTACGCAGGGACCGCTGATCTTTGACGAACGGCAGCGGGAACAGGATTTCCGCCCCACCCTGGATCAACACGTTACCACCGAATGGCAGCGGGTCGTTGTCGGAGTCAGCTACGGTGCCCTGGTTACCGGTCACACCAACACCACGGCTCGGTGTACCACGTGGGCCCAGGGTGCTGTCCTTGAAGCCCCGCACGGAGTTGAAGCCACCCGCGTAGTAGTTCTCGTAGAACGGCAGCCCATTGGTGGAACCATAACCGTCGCCATAACCCAACTCAGTGTGCAGGCGCATGGTGTAGTTATCGCTCAGCGGCTGGAACAACTGGCCACGGTAATCGAGCTTGAAGAACGACAGGTCGCTGCCCGGCGTCGTTGCTTCCAGAGTCAGGCTCTGGGAGTGGCCACGGGTGGCAAGCACGCCTTTGTTCAGGGTCGACTCGGACCAGCCGGCGGACGCCTTGAAGTTCAGGAACTTGTCGCCTTCCTTGCGAGTGAAGTCGAAGATCTCGTCCACGGTGTACACACCGGTCTTGATCTCATCCTGTTGCGCGGTCAGGCCGAACGTCAGGCGCGAAGTCTCACTGATCGGGTAACCCACGTTGACACCGGCACCGAGACTGTCGATCGCATAGCTCGCTACGTCAACATCAAGGTCTTTGTAGTCAGTGGTGCGGTAGAAGGCGTTGTAGCCCAGGCTCACGCCGTCAGCAGTCCAGTAGGGGTCGGTATAACCGAAGTTATATCGGCTCTGGTATTCGCTTCGGGTCAGGCCGATGGATACTCGGTTACCGGTACCGAGGAAGTTGTTCTGGGTGATGGAACCACCGAGGATCAGACCGGCGCTCTGCGCGAAACCGACACTGGCGGTGATCGAACCCGACGCTTGCTCTTCCACGGCGTAGTTCACGTCAACCTGGTCATCCACACCCGGTACGGCTGGCGTTTCGACGTTCACTTCCTTGAAGAAGCCCAGGCGTTCAAGACGGGTCTTGGACTGGTCGATCAGGTAAGTCGACGCCCAGCCACCTTCCATCTGGCGCATTTCGCGGCGCAGCACTTCGTCCGCAGACTTGGTGTTGCCACGGAAGTTGATGCGGTTCACGTAGGCACGCTTACCTGGGTCGACGACAAAGGTGATGTCCACGGTGTGGTCTTCATCGTGCGGGGTAGGCACGCCGTTGACGTTGGCGAAGGTATAGCCTTCGTTACCCAGGCGACGGGTGATCAGTTCGGACGTGGTGGTCATCAGCTTGCGCGAGAACACCTGGTCTTTCTGCACCAGCAACAGGGCCCTGACCTGGTCTTCAGGCACTTTCAAGTCGCCGCTGAGCTTCACGTCACGAACCTTGTACTTCTCGCCTTCGTTGACGTTGACAGTGATGTAGACGTGTTTCTTGTCCGGGGTGATGGACACCTGGGTCGAAGCGATATCCATGTTGATATAGCCACGGTCCAGGTAGTAGGAACGCAGGCGTTCCAGGTCACCGGAGAGTTTTTCGCGGGCGTACTTGTCATCGTTCTTGAAGAACGACAACCAGTTGGTGGTCTTCAGCTCGAACAGGTCGATCAGGTCTTCATCAGCGAACTTGGTGTTACCCACCACGTTGATGTGCTGAATGGCCGCCACGGTACCTTCGTTGATGTTGACCTTGAGGCCGACACGGTTACGAGGCTGCGGCACCACTTCCGTTTCCACGGTCGCGGAGTAGCGGCCCTGGGCAACGTACTGGCGTTGCAGTTCGTTACGAACACCTTCAAGGGTGGCGCGCTGGAAGATCTCGCCCTCGGCCAGGCCAGATTGCTTCAGGCCTTTCATCAGGTCTTCAGTGGAGATCGCCTTGTTGCCTTCGATCTCGATACTGGCGACGGAAGGTCGCTCGACGACGGTGATGACTAGGACGTTACCTTCGCGACCCAGTTGGATGTCTTGAAAGAACCCGGTTTTGAACAGCGCACGAGTGGATTCCACCAGGCGACGGTCATCAGCCTGTTCCCCGACGTTCAACGGCAAGGCACCAAAGACGCTACCCGCGGAAACCCGCTGGAGGCCGTTGACGCGAATATCGGAGATGGTGAAGGACTCGGCGTGAACTTCGGCGATCATCAATACGGTGAGAACCGCAGTTAGCAGCAGACGTTTCATGAAGTCCTTTCTTATTCCAACTGGCAATAAACAAACTGCCGCAAAATGCGGCAGATTCGCAATTCAGCGAAGCGTTACAGTCGACCCAGATCGTTGACCAGGGCTAATAACATCACCCCAACCACCAAGCTGATACCGATCTGTATCCCCCAACCCTGCACCCGATCCGACAAGGGGCGACCACGCACCCACTCGACCAGATAAAACAACAGATGCCCCCCATCCAATACTGGAATGGGCAGCAAATTCAGAACACCCAGGCTAATACTCAGATAAGCCAGGAAATTCAGGAAATCCGCGACACCCGACTGGGCAGAAGCGCCCGCCACTTTAGCAATGGTTATCGGTCCACTCAAGTTTTTTACCGAGAGCTCGCCGAACAACATTTTCTTGAGGGATTCGAGGGTCAGCACACTCATGGTCCAAGTGCGTCTTGCACCCTCCCCAATTGCCGCCAACGGCCCGAAACTGACCTCACGCACCATCGATGGCGGCCACTCCGGACTCTTGACGCCAGCGCCCAGGTACCCCGCGGCCGCCTTGGCTTCCCCACGTACCGCCAGGGTCACGGGGACGTCGATTTGAGCACCGTCGCGTTCAACTTTCAGCACAATTTTGGTATCAGGGCGTACCCGGACCAGATCGACCACCTGCTGCCACTCACCCAACACCTGGCCATCGAGGGCCAGCAAGCGATCGCCGGTTTTCAGGCCAGCGGCCTGGGCCGGACCTTTCGGGTCCAGCTCAGCCAGTACCGGCGGCAGCGCAGGACGCCATGGACGGATGCCCAGGGACTTGATCGGATCAGGCTCATCAGCGCCCTTGAGCCAATGGTCCAGAGCCAACGCGCGAGGGGTCTCGGCACTGGAATCCTGCTCACGTACCACGACGTTGACCGTGCCGCTTTCACCCAAACGACGTACCAATTGCAAATTGACCGCGCCCCAACCCGTCGTCGGCTCACCATCAATGGAAACAATTTCCTGTCCCGCGACCAGACCTGCCTTGGCCGCGATACTGTCAGCCTCGACCGCGCCGATGACAGGACGCACCTGCTCGCTGCCGAGCATGGCCAAGACCCAGAAGAACAGCATCGCCAACAGAAAGTTGGCAATCGGACCGGCGGCAACAATGGCGATACGCTGACGAACGGTCTTGCGATTGAAGGATTGGTCCAGCTGATCGGCCGGCACTTCGCCTTCACGCTCATCGAGCATCTTGACGTAGCCACCCAACGGAATGGCCGCGATCACGAACTCGGTGCCGCGTCGGTCGTGCCAGCGAACCAACGGCATGCCGAAGCCGACGGAAAAGCGCAGTACCTTGACGCCGCAACGACGCGCCACCCAAAAGTGGCCGAATTCGTGGAAGGTGACCAGCACGCCCAGAGCAACCAGGGTGCCGACAATCATGTAAAGCGCACTCATCTAATTTCTCCGCATTCCAATCCAGTGCCCCAAGGCTCAATCGCGCCCACAACCTAACGCGCGTTGCGGTTCAACCATTGTTCGGCCAAGGCGCGTGCCTTGGTGTCCGCCTCGAATACCGCGCCGAGGTCGTTCACCGCCACCACAGGCTCAAGACCCAGGACGTCCTCGATGATACTCGCGATCTGCGGAAAGCGGATGCGCCGTTCGAGAAACGCCGCCACCGCCACCTCATTCGCCGCATTGAGCATCGCCGGCGCGCTGTTACCCGCCTCCGCCGCCTCACGCGCCAGGCGCAGACAAGGAAAACGTTGTTCGTCCGGTGCCTCGAAGTCCAAGCGGGCAATGGCAAACAGATCCAGTGGCGCCACACCGGAATCAATTCGCTCCGGCCAAGCCAGGGCATTGGCGATCGGAGTACGCATATCGGGATTGCCCAATTGGGCCAATACCGAGCCATCCACATAGTCGACCAGTGAATGAATCACACTTTGCGGGTGAATCACCACCTCGACCTGATCCGGTTGCGCATCGAACAACCAGCAGGCCTCGATCAACTCCAGGCCTTTATTCATCATGCTTGCCGAGTCTACGGAGATTTTGCGCCCCATAGACCAGTTAGGATGAGCGCACGCCTGGTCCGGAGACACATGCTCCAACTCCGCCAAGGGAGTTTGCCGAAAAGGACCACCCGAAGCGGTCAGCAAAATCCGACGCACCCCCACCTGACTGAGACCGCGAGCAAAGTCACCAGGCATGCATTGGAAGATAGCATTGTGCTCACTGTCGAGGGGCAGCAGTACGGCACCGCTCTTGCGCACAGCCTGCATGAAGAGCGCGCCGGACATCACCAGCGCTTCTTTGTTGGCCAGCAGAATTTTCTTGCCCGCGTCCACGGCGGCCAAGGTCGGACGCAAGCCGGCGGCACCGACGATAGCGGCTACCACCGTATCCACCTCGGCATCGGCCGAGACCTGGCACAACCCCTCCTCCCCCACCAGCACCTGAGTGGCCAGCCCGGCAGCCCGCAGATCATCCTGCAGGCTCCGCGCCGCCGAACGCCCGGGCACAACAGCAAAGCGCGGCACGTGGCGCACGCACAGTGCCAGCAGTTCGCTGAGACGGGTGAACCCGGTCAAGGCAAACACTTGATAGCGGTCAGGATGACGAGCGATCACATCCAGGGCGCTCAACCCTACCGAACCGGTTGCACCCAGTACGGTCACTTGTTGCAGGCGACTCACGAAGCGGTCATCCACAACAGCACGGCAAAGATCGGGATGGCAGCGGTAAGGCTATCGATACGATCCAGCACCCCGCCATGTCCCGGCAGCAGGTTGCTGCTGTCCTTGATCCCGGCCTGGCGCTTGAACATGCTTTCAGTGAGGTCACCCACCACCGAAATGAATACGACGATGGCCGTACCGAGCAGTGCCAGGAAGATGTCCATCACCGACCAGTCGCGTAACACACCCACCACAAGTGTGATCAACAGCGTCAACGCCAGGCCGCCATACACACCTTCCCAGCTCTTGCCCGGACTGACCGCCGGCGCCAGCTTGCGCTTGCCGAATGCACGACCAGAGAAGTAGGCGCCGATGTCTGCACCCCAGACCAGCACCATCACTGCCATGATCAGCCAGTTACCCATCGGCGAATTCTTGATCTCCACCAACCCTTGCCAGGCGGGCAACAGAATCAACAAGCCAATCACCAACTTGCTGGCGACACTGGACCACTGGCCACTGCTGCGCGGAAAAGTCAGCACCAGGTAGGTCGCAAGCGCCCACCACAACACCGCGGCCCCCAACACCCAAGGCACGATGATGCTCGACAGGGTATGCATCAGAAACAGCAGCACCGCCACCACAAGGGCATATACCACACGCGGCAACTGCGCGTTGAAGCCTGCCAATCGTGCCCATTCCCAGGCACCCAGGGTTACCACCAGGCCGATAAACAGTGCAAAGCCGGAGCCATCCAGCAGGAAGAACCCGCACAAGGCAATCGGCAACAGTATCAGTGCTGTGATGATTCGTTGTTTAAGCATTTAAACCCGGGCTCCAGCTTCGATCTGCTCACTCGTTTTACCGAAGCGACGCTGACGGGAAGCGAAATCGGCCAGCGCAGTGCGCATGGCATCGTGTTTGAAGTCCGGCCAGAACAGGTCGGAGAAGTACAGCTCGGTATAGGCCAACTGCCATAAGAGAAAATTGCTGATGCGATGCTCTCCACCGGTACGGATACACAAGTCAGGCAACGGCAGGTCACCGGTCACCAGGCAGGTTTGTAACAGTTCAGGCGAGATGTCGTCCGGCCGCAGATGACCGGCCTGCACTTCACGGGCCAGTCGCTGCGCAGCCTGGGCAATATCCCACTGACCACCGTAGTTGGCCGCGATTTGCAGCACAAAGCGGTCAGTGCCAGCAGTGATCGCCTCGGCTTCACGCATGGCCGCCTGCAGTTCCGGATGGAAGCGCGAGCGGTCGCCGATGATGCGCAGGCTGATGTTGTTGTCATTCAGGCGCTTGGCCTCGCGACGCAGTGCCTTGAAGAACAGATCCATCAAGGCACTGACTTCTTCGGCGGGCCGCTGCCAGTTTTCACTGGAGAACGCGAACAAGGTCAATACCTCGACCTTGGCCTCGGCGCATACCTCGATCACAGCCCGTACCGCATCGACACCCGCTTTATGCCCGGCAACACCCGGCATAAAGCGTTTCTTCGCCCAGCGATTATTCCCATCCATGATGATCGCGACATGGCGCGGCACCACAGAGGGCACAGTCTGCTTGGTCTTTTCCATGAAGGCGTCCTGACCCCTTATACGGCCATCAGGTCCTTTTCTTTTTCTTCCGTGGCCTTGGTGATCTGGGCCTCGGCATCCTTGGTCAGCTTATCGATATCGGCGACGGCACGACGCTCTTCGTCTTCGCTGATTTCCTTGTCCTTGACCAGTTTCTTCAAGTCACCCAAGGCATCGCGACGGATGTTGCGCACGGCAACACGCGCATCTTCAGCGGCGCTGCGGGCCTGCTTGGTGAAGCCCTTGCGGGTTTCTTCAGTCAGGGCCGGCATGGAGATCAGCAGCAACTCGCCCAGGTTGGTCGGGTTGAGGTTCAGGCCGGCGCTCTGGATGGCTTTGTCGACTGCGGCGAGCATGTTGCGCTCGAAGGCCACGACTTGCAGGGTGCGCGAATCTTTTACGGTAACGTTGGCCACGCCGCTCAGCGGGGTATCAGCGCCGTAATAAGGCACCATCACGCTGCCCAGAATGCTCGGGTGCGCCTTGCCGGTACGAATCTGGCCGAATGCGTGGCTCAGAGACTCCAGGGATTTCTGCATACGCGCTTGGGCGTCTTTCTTGATTTCATTGATCATTGTTGGCCTTCCTCGATCAGAGTCCCTTCCGCGCCGCCGTGTACGATATTCAGCAGGGCACCGGGCTTGTTCATGTTAAATACGCGCAGTGGCATCTTATGGTCGCGACACAGGCAAATAGCCGTCAGGTCCATCACGCCCAGCTTGCGATCCAGCACTTCATCGTAGGTCAGATGATCGAACTTCTCGGCATGCGGGTCTTTGAACGGGTCTGCGGTGTACACGCCATCTACCTTGGTCGCCTTGAGCACTACGTCAGCATCGATCTCGATGGCGCGCAGGCAGGCAGCCGAGTCCGTGGTGAAGAACGGGTTGCCGGTACCGGCAGCAAAGATCACCACCTCTTTGGCGTTCAGGTGGCGCATGGCTTTGCGACGATCATAGTGATCGGTCACGCCCACCATGGAAATAGCCGACATCACGATAGCCGAAATATTGGCACGCTCCAGGGCGTCACGCATGGCCAGGGCGTTCATCACAGTGGCCAGCATGCCCATGTGGTCGCCAGTGACCCGATCCATACCGGCCGCACTCAGTGCCGCACCGCGGAACAGATTGCCCCCGCCGATCACCAGGCCGACTTGTACGCCGATGCCGACCAATTGGCCGACTTCCAGCGCCATGCGGTCGAGAACCTTGGGATCGATCCCGAACTCTTCCGAGCCCATCAGGGCCTCGCCGCTAAGCTTGAGTAGAATGCGTTTATAGCGAGCCTGATAACCACTGCCCTGCTGAGCCATTGCGAATCTCTCCTGCGGCGTATTTTTAAAAAATTCTTGGCGAGCCATTTACGGCTTGCGTTCACTCTAGCTGGACGCTCTCACAGCGCCATCGGAACACGGCTTTGTAAGCCAGTTCCGAGGGTAAGCCAAATAAAATCGGCCTGCCCATTTGAAAAGAGGCTGCGCGCGTGAGCGGGCAGCCTCTTTCGGGCGACAGTTAAAAACTGTCTTATTGCTTGGCGGCAGCCAGCTGGGCAGCAACTTCTTCAGCGAAGTTGTCGACCGGCTTCTCGATGCCTTCGCCTACCTTGAAGTAAGTGAAGGAAACGATTTCAGCACCGGCTTTCTTGGCCAATTCGCCAACCTTGACTTCAGGGTTCTTGACGAACGCCTGCTCAACCAGGCTTGCTTCGGCCAGGAACTTGCTGATACGGCCCTTGACCATATTCTCAACAATGTTTTCTGGCTTGCCTTTGATTTTTTCTTCGTTCAGCTGCAGGAACACAGCTTTTTCACGCTCGATCGCTTCGGCAGAAACTTCCGAAGGCAGCAGGAACTCAGGGTTGCTGGCCGCTACGTGCATAGCGATGTCCTTGGCCAGCTCAACATTGCCGCCCTTCAGGACAACTGCAACGCCGATCTTGTTGCCGTGCAGGTAACCACCAACTACATCACCTTCAACGCGCACCAGGCGACGGATGTTGACGTTTTCGCCAACCTTGCCGACCAGTACCAGGCGATCAGCTTCTTGAGCGGCGATCAGCGGAGCGACGTCAGTCAGCTTGTCGGCGAACGCTTTTTCAACGCTGGCAGCAACAAAGGCCTTGAAGTCGTCCTGCAGGGCCAGGAAGTCGGTCTGAGAGTTCACTTCCAGCAGAACAGCAGATTTGCCGTCTTCTTTCAGAGCGATAGCGCCTTCAGCAGCCACGTTGCCTGCTTTCTTGGCAGCCTTGATGGCGCCGGAAGCACGCATGTCATCAATGGCTTTTTCGATGTCGCCGTCAGCCTTTTCCAGGGCTTTCTTGCAATCCATCATGCCTTCGCCGGTACGCTCACGCAGTTCTTTAACCAACGCTGCAGTAATTGCTGCCATTTTCAAATTCCTCTTGGATAGGTTTTCAACCATTCCACCCGATCGAACGGGGGATCAATTCTTCCCGAACCACCCTTGTTAGCCGCTGCACGTTACAGGTGATGTAGCTGCGCTGCTCACAAATGGTTTTCGAGGTGGCAAAAAGGGGGCCAAGCCCCCTTTTTGCTTACTGAGTCAACGCCAGGGCGTCAATTACTCAGCTGCGGCTACCGGAGCTTCTTCAACGAACTGCTCAGTACCACCAGCAACGTGGTTGCGACCACGGATTACAGCGTCAGCCATCGAACCCATGTACAGCTGGATAGCGCGGATGGCGTCATCGTTGCCTGGGATGATGTAGTCAACGCCTTCCGGGCTGCTGTTGGTATCGACTACGCCGATAACAGGGATGCCCAGCTTGTTGGCTTCGGTGATCGCGATGCGCTCGTGATCAACGTCGATAACGAACAGTGCGTCAGGCAGACCGCCCATGTCCTTGATACCACCCAGGGAACGATCGAGCTTTTCCAGGTCACGAGTGCGCATCAGCGCTTCTTTCTTGGTCAGCTTGGCGAAAGTACCGTCTTCGGCTTGCACTTCAAGGTCACGCAGACGCTTGATGGAAGCACGGATGGTTTTGAAGTTGGTCAGCATGCCGCCCAACCAGCGGTGATCGACGTACGGCGAACCGCAACGTGCTGCTTCTTCAGCAACGATCTTGCCAGCGGAACGCTTGGTGCCGACGAACAGGATCTTGTTTTTGCCCTGAGCCAGGCGCTCTACGAAAGTCAGAGCTTCGTTGAACATTGGCAGGGTTTTTTCAAGGTTGATGATGTGGATCTTGTTACGCGCGCCGAAAATGTATTTACCCATTTTCGGGTTCCAGTAACGGGTCTGGTGACCGAAGTGCACACCGGCCTTCAGCATATCGCGCATATTGACTTGGGACATGATAGTTCCTTAATAAGTCGGGTTTGGCCTCCACGTATCCCAATGACCAACCAGCGGCATCAAGGCCTCCGGCACCCAGGTCATCGTGTCGACACGTGTGTGGATTTAAGCTTTGCGGGGTATCCCCGGAAAGCGGCGCATTTTATACCACACGAAGGGCGAAAACGAAACACGCAATCACATTTGGCCTGAGCGACTTGTACGCAACCCTTTGAATAGACCCGATATAACCCCACCTGATAGAGAGAAGCGATCGTCAGGGGCTCATGATTTGCCGCCCGCGTCTGTTAGAATCGCGTTTTTTGGCGCTTGTGCGAATTCTGCAACCTTTTGTCGCACGCCCGTAAACCGTATTGATTTCAGCGCATCGCGCTAGAGAGAGCCTGTATGACCGTTAGTTTGAAAACCGCCGAAGACATCGCCGGCATGCGCATTGCCGGCAAACTGGCTGCCGACGTGCTGGAAATGATTGCCGAGCACGTCAAGCCCGGCGTTACCACGGAAACCCTGAACCAAATCTGCCATGACTATATAGTCAATGTGCAGGGCGCTATTCCTGCGCCGCTGAACTACAAGGGCTTCCCCAAGTCGATCTGCACGTCGGTCAACCACGTGGTCTGCCACGGGATTCCGGGCGACAAGCCGTTGAAGGACGGCGACACCCTGAACATCGACGTCACCGTGATCAAGGACCGCTACTTCGGTGACACCAGCCGCATGTTCCACGTCGGCAACGTCCCGGTCTGGGCCGAGCGCCTGTCCCAGGTCACCCAGGAATGCATGTACAAAGCCATCGAGATCGTCAAGCCTGGCTGCCGCCTGGGCGACATCGGTGAAGTGATCCAGAAGCACGCCGAAAAGAACGGTTTCTCGGTGGTGCGCGAATTCTGCGGCCACGGTATCGGCACGGTCTTCCACGAAGAACCGCAGATCCTGCACTACGGCCGCGCCGGCACCGGCATGGAGCTCAAGGCAGGCATGACCTTTACCATCGAGCCGATGATCAACCAGGGCAAGGCCGATACCAAGGTGCTGGGCGACGGCTGGACCGCCATCACCAAAGACCGCAAGCTCTCGGCCCAGTGGGAACACACCCTGCTGGTCACCGAGACCGGCTACGAGATCTTCACCCTGCGCGCCGACGACACGATCCCACGCGTTTCGGCGTAAAGGCTGCCAAGGTTTTCCCAAACTGTGTTGTGACTGACTGATAGATAGAAAGGAAAGCCGATCAATGCCCCAGGTGGATCCCGAACTCTTCGACCGTGGCCAGTTCCAGGCCGAGCTGGCTCTGAAAGCGAGCCCCATCGCCGCGTTCAAAAAGGCGATCCGCCAGGCCCGCGAGGTACTCGACGAGCGCTTTCGCAGCGGCCGGGACATCCGCCGGCTGATCGAGGACCGCGCCTGGTTCGTCGATAACATCCTGCAAAAGGCCTGGGAACAGTTCAGCTGGAGCGAAGACGCCGATATTGCCCTGGTGGCGGTCGGCGGATACGGTCGTGGCGAGCTGCACCCCTACTCCGACATCGACCTGCTGATCCTGCTGGACAGCGCCGATCATGAGATCTTTCGCGATTCCATCGAGCGTTTTCTCACGCTGCTGTGGGATATCGGCCTGGAAGTCGGCCAGAGCGTGCGCTCGGTCGATGAATGCGCCGAAGAGGCCCGCGCCGACCTCACCGTCATCACCAACCTGATGGAAAGCCGCACCATCGCCGGCCCCGAGCGCCTGCGCCAGCGCATGCTCGAAGTCACCAGCACCGCGCACATGTGGCCGAGCAAGGACTTCTTCCTGGCCAAGCGCGCCGAGCAGAAGGCCCGGCACCACAAGTACAACGACACCGAATACAACCTGGAACCCAACGTCAAAGGTTCTCCGGGCGGGCTGCGCGACATCCAGACGATTCTGTGGGTAGCGCGTCGCCAATACGGCACGCTGAACCTGCGCGCCCTGGCCGGCGAAGGCTTCCTGGTGGAGAGCGAAAACGCCCTGCTGGCGTCGTCCCAGGAATTCCTGTGGAAAGTGCGCTACGCCCTGCACATGCTCGCCGGGCGCTCCGAAGATCGCCTGCTGTTCGACCACCAGCGCTGCATCGCAACCCTGCTGGGGTTTGAAGGCGAAGACGCGAAGACCAGCATCGAAAGCTTCATGCAGCAGTACTACCGGGTGGTCATGAGCATTGCCCAGCTCAGCGACCTGATCATCCAGCATTTCGAAGAAGTGATCCTGGCCCCGGAAGACGAAGCACCGCCGCAGCCGATCAACTCACGCTTCCAGCTGCACGACGGCTATATCGAGGCACGCAACGACAACGTGTTCCGCCGCACCCCGTTCGCCATGCTGGAGATCTTCGTGCTGATGGCCCAGCAGCCGGAAATCAAGGGCGTACGCGCCGATACCATCCGCCTGCTGCGGGAAAACCGTCACCTGATCGACGATGACTTTCGCAACGACATTCGCAACACCAGCCTGTTTATCGAGCTGTTCAAGTGCAAGATCGGCATCCATCGCAACCTGCGCCGCATGAACCGCTATGGCATCCTCGGGCGTTACCTGCCGGAGTTCGGTTTCATCGTCGGGCAGATGCAGCACGATCTGTTCCACATCTATACCGTAGACGCCCACACCCTGAACCTGATCAAGCACTTGCGTAAGTTGCAGTACACCCAGGTGTCAGAGAAATTCCCGCTGGCCAGCAAGCTCATGGCCAAGCTGCCCAAGCCGGAGTTGATCTACCTCGCCGGCCTGTACCATGACATCGGCAAGGGCCGACATGGCGACCACTCGGAAATCGGCGCGGTCGATGCCGAGGCGTTCTGCCAGCGCCACCAGCTGCCGCTGTGGGACAGCCGCCTGATCGTGTGGCTGGTGCAGAACCATCTGCTGATGTCGACCACCGCCCAGCGCAAGGACTTGTCCGACCCGCAGGTGATCCACGACTTCGCCGGGATCGTCGGCGATGAAACCCACCTCGACTACCTGTACGTGCTGACCGTTTCCGACATCAACGCCACCAATCCGACCCTGTGGAACTCCTGGCGCGCCAGTCTGTTGCGCCAGCTGTACACCGAAACCAAGCGCGCGCTGCGTCGTGGCCTGGAAAACCCGGTGGACCGCGAAGAGCAGATCCGCCGCACCCAAAGCGCCGCCCTGGACATCCTGGTGCGCGGTGGCAACGACCCGGACGACGTCGAGCAGTTGTGGTCGCAACTGGGTGACGACTACTTCCTGCGCCACACCGCCGGCGATGTGGCCTGGCACAGTGACGCGATCCTGCAGCAGCCTGCCGATGGCGGCCCGCTGGTGCTGATCAAGGAAACCACCCAGCGCGAATTCGAAGGCGGCACGCAGATCTTCATCTATGCGCCCGACCAGCACGACTTCTTCGCCGTGACCGTGGCGGCCATGGATCAGCTCAACCTGAACATCCATGACGCCCGGGTCATCACCTCCAGCAGCCAGTTCACCCTCGATACCTATATCGTGCTGGATACCGAAGGCGAGTCCATCGGCGATAACCCGGCGCGGGTGAAAAAGATCCGCGAAGGCCTGACCGAAGCGCTGCGCAACCCGGATGACTACCCGACCATCATCCAGCGCCGGGTACCGCGCCAGCTCAAGCACTTTGCCTTTGCGCCCCAGGTGACCATTTCCAACGACGCCCAACGCCCGGTCACGGTGCTGGAGCTCAGCGCGCCGGATCGCCCGGGGCTGCTGGCAAGGATCGGCGGGATTTTTCTGGAGTTCGACCTGTCGTTGCAGAACGCCAAGATTGCAACCCTCGGCGAGCGGGTGGAAGACGTGTTCTTTATTACCGACGCCGACAACCAGCCCCTGTCCGACCCCGAGCTTTGCCTGCGCTTGCAGGCGGCGATCGTGCAGCAGTTGAGCGTGCCCCAGGAACCCGGTGTCGAACTGACGCGCCTGACGATTTGATACCAGGAGCGGCCCACCGCTCCCCTCCCAGTTTTTAACGCCTTGCACGAGATCCACCGATGAACAACGCCCTGAATCAGCTCCAGCCCTACCCGTTCGAAAAGCTACGCGCCCTGCTGGGCAGCGTCACACCGAACCCGGACAAGCGCCCGATCGCGTTGTCCATCGGCGAGCCCAAGCACAAGTCGCCGCAGTTCGTTGCCGATGCCCTGGCCAACAACCTCGACCAGATGGCGGTGTACCCCACCACCCTGGGCATCCCGGCTTTGCGCGAGGCCATTGGCGCCTGGTGCGAGCGCCGCTTCGACGTACCCAAGGGCTGGCTGGATCCGGCGCGCAATATCCTGCCGGTCAACGGCACCCGTGAAGCGCTGTTTGCCTTCACCCAGACCGTGGTCAACCGTGGTGACGACGCGCTGGTGGTCAGCCCGAATCCGTTCTACCAGATCTACGAAGGCGCGGCGTTCCTGGCCGGGGCCAAGCCACATTACCTGCCCTGCCTGGATGAAAACGGCTTCAACCCGGATTTCGACGCCGTGTCGCCAGACATCTGGAAACGCTGCCAGATCCTGTTCCTCTGCTCCCCGGGCAACCCGACGGGTGCACTGATCCCGGTCGACACCCTGAAAAAACTCATCGCCCTGGCCGACGAACATGACTTCGTGATCGCCGCCGACGAGTGCTACAGCGAACTCTACTTCGACGAACAAACCCCACCGCCGGGCCTGCTCAGCGCGTGTGTCGAACTGGGCCGCCAGGACTTCAAGCGCTGCGTGGTGTTCCACAGCCTGTCCAAGCGCTCCAACCTGCCAGGCCTGCGTTCCGGTTTTGTCGCGGGCGATGCCGAGATCCTCAAGGGCTTCCTGCTGTACCGCACTTACCATGGTTGTGCGATGCCGGTACAAACCCAGCTGGCAAGTATCGCGGCCTGGCAGGACGAGGCCCATGTGCAGGCCAACCGGGACTTGTACCGCGAGAAGTTTGATGCCGTGCTGGCGATCCTCAAGCCGGTGCTGGACGTACAGGCCCCGGACGGCGGGTTCTACCTGTGGCCGAATGTACAAGGCGATGATGCCGCGTTCTGCCGCGATTTGTTCGTCGAGGAACACGTGACCGTGGTGCCGGGTTCGTACCTGTCCCGGGAAGTGGATGGCGTCAACCCTGGGGCTGGCCGTGTGCGCCTGGCGCTGGTTGCACCGCTTGCCGAGTGCGTGGAAGCGGCTGAGCGAATTCGGGACTTCATTCAGCGTCACCGCTGATCCCAAGGGCCGCTCGCGCGTTCCGGAGCGGCCAACTCAAAGAAAGATCAAGCAACCCTTTGAATGGGAACACGCCCGCGTTTCTCACCCACCAAAAGTAGTAGCCAACAATGATGCCAATGGCAGCCCATGCCGTTCATGGCGGCCTGGCCTTTTACTTTTGATGGAGAGAAGACATGACCGTCTGCAACTTGCCTCCCCCTACTTCCTCATACAACACAGCCGCCTTTACGACGCCCGAATCAAATCCCACCCGGCATAAACGTGGCATCGCCACCCCCGACAAACTCTGGCCACAGCATTCAGTCCTGAAGATAGCTTTGCTGGATATGACGGACGCGCAGAAGACGCTGGTAAAAGCCAATATAAGAAAATGGACGCCTCACACCAACCTGCACTTCAAGTTCGTCGATACAGCGCATGGCGATATCAGAATTACCGCAAATAACACGAGCACTGCAGGCTGGTCGTACATTGGAACGGACGCAAAAAATATCTCCCCCTCTGAACCGACGATGAGCATTGGCTTCGGCAGTTCGCCGGAACGTATTGAGGCGCAGGTGCTACATGAGTTTGGTCATGCGCTGGGTTTAAGGCATGAACACCAGCATCCGGATCGGACATTGGTATTTGATGAGGATGAAGTTTACAAAGATTACGAATCCCGAAATAAAACAAGAGGTGACGCTTACCACGACGTCCTCAAGAAATCACACCGCAGCACCGTGAAAACTTCACCTTACGATGAACAATCAATCATGCATTACAGTTTTTCCAAGCCCCGATTGAAAAGTCCAAACGAAATCCCTAAACCGTTGCAACTGTCGGACGGCGATAAGGGTTTTATTCAATCGCTTTATCCGCAGGACAGCACGCCTGCGGGGCAACTGATTTATACGTTGATGAAGGTGTTAATCAAACCTGATCGCCCTCCAACTGTGTAATACCTCCTCTACTTCACGGGCCCCAAGTTCGCCTCACTCATATCCAGCTCTGCCAGCACCTCTCGCAACACGTCATCACCAATCTGGTGATGACGGCTCAAGCTGTACAGCTCCAACCGCTGCGCGCGCAGCGCCTTGAGACGCAACTTTCGCTCCAGTTGGTCCATCTGCTGTGCCAATGCCTGGGCTTCGGCCGAGTCATTGAACACTTCCAACTGATGGCGATATTCCGACATCAGGCGTGCCTTGAGTTCAGTGGCCAACGCGGCCTGGGCGGCGTCCTGGGTTGCGATGTCAACGGGCTCCTCTGCCTCCAAGGCATGGATCGCCGCCACGGCGGTTTTTTTCCAGGCCTCGCGCACTTCGTTATGGCGCTTTTCATCCGGACTCTTTTCAACGCCGCGCAAGAGCAGCGGCAGGGCGATGCATGCGGCGACCAGTGACAGCAGGATCACACCGGCCGCGATAAAGATCAGCAGGTCGCGCTCGGGGAAACTCTGGCCCGGCACCAGCAACAATGGCACCGACATTACACCGGCCAGGGTCACCGCACCGCGCACTCCGCCCACGGTCAACAGCCAACAGGAACGCGCGGTCGGCACCAGGGTCAACTCACTTTTTCCACGTAGCCGCCGGAGTAAACCCGACAGGCGCCAGATGCTCTGTACCCAGATAAAGCGCAACACCACCAGCACCAGAAAGATCGCAATCACATCCAGGCAGCGATACAACAAGGCGGGCCACAGCGTCGGCTCATGACTGACCACGGCCTTGATGATGTCCGGCAGTTGCAGGCCCAGCAGCAGGAAGATCAGGCCATTGAAAGCAAACTCCAGCAATGACCAGACACTGCGATTGAGCAAACGCGTGCTGGTCTGGCGAGGCAACAGGTCGAGCCAGCTTTGCATCATGCCCGCCGCGACCGCCGACAAGATGCCCGAGGCGCCGAGGCGTTCGGCCAGCACGTAGGCCGCAAACGGCAGCAGCAACATGAACACCACGTGCGTTGCCGGGTCATCCCAACCTCGAGCAATCATCCAGGCACGCAGGCGGCCGACCAGCCAGCTCAGCGCCACCCCGACCGCCAGGCCGCCCACGGCCACCAAAACAAAGGTCAGGCTGGCATCGGCCAGAGAGAACACGCCGGTCAATGCTGCGGCCAAGGCGAACTTGAAGGTCACCAGGCCCGAGGCATCATTCATCAACGCTTCGCCCTGGAGCATATGCATCAGCGGTGTCGGCAAGCGGTTCTGGGCAATCGCCGACACGGCCACGGCATCTGTCGGCGACAACACGGCAGCGAGGGCGAAGGCCACCGGCAGCGGGATCGTCGGCAATAGCCAATGAATGAAGTAGCCAGCACCGACCACGGTGAACAGTACCAGGCCGACGGCCAGCGTCAGGATCGGCCCACGCAGGCGCCACAATTCGCGCTTGGGCATGCGCCAGCCATCGGAGAACAGCAGCGGTGGCAGGAATAGAAACAGGAACAGCTCCGGGTCCAGCGCCACATGCAGCCCCAGTGTGGGCCAGGCCAGCAAGGCGCCAGCGGCAATCTGCACCAGGGGTAACGGCAGGGGGATGACACGCCCGACCAGACGCGAAACGCTGACCAGCATCAGCAGGATAAGAACGGTGTAGGCGGTTTGCATAACGCGGTTTCCCGGACAATCGACTTGCAACGACACATCAGGCAACAACCAGCCGTTGAAGTGCCATATTACCCGGCTATGTTAAGCGCTGGCTTTTGCACAAAGGTCGCACGATGCTGACGAGCGGCACCCAAACCCGCTGGTCGTGGCATAATCCGTGATCTTTCATTTTCATTGGCACTGACATCAGTAAAGCAGGGGGGGCAATTCCTTGACCGCTTCAAGCAAAACGTTGCACCTTTTCGGCATCAAAGCCTGCGACACCATGAAAAAGGCGCGCACCTGGCTCGATGAGCACGCGGTGAGCTATGAGTTCCACGACTACAAAACGGCCGGTATCGACCGTGAACACTTGACCCAATGGTGCAACGAGCACGGTTGGCAGGTGGTTTTGAACCGTGCGGGCACCACCTTTCGCAAACTCGAAGACGAACGCAAAGCCGATCTCGATCAGTCGAAAGCCATTGAATTGATGCTCGCACAACCTTCGATGATCAAGCGTCCGGTGCTTGATCTCGGTGACAGAACCCTGATTGGCTTCAAGCCAGATAGTTATTCGGCGGCCCTCAAGTAGGCCAGCCCTTCCATTTTTGTAGAGGTAACAGCATGTCCAATTCCCTGTTCAGCCTGGGCTTCGGCGTCGGCACTCAGAACCGCCAAGGTGCTTGGCTGGAAGTGTTTTACGCACAACCCTTGCTCAACCCATCGGCTGAAATCGTTGCCGCCATCGCGCCGATCCTCGGCTACAGCGAAGGCAACCAGGCGATCACCTTCACCGTCGCCCAGGCCCTGCAACTGGCTGACGCGCTCAAGGGCGTCGACGCCACCCAAGCCGCTCTGCTGAGCCGTCTGGCTGAAAGCCACACGCCGCTGGTTGCGACCTTGCTGGCCGAAGACGCCGCACTGACGTCCACCCCAGAGGCCTACCTCAAGCTGCACCTGCTGTCCCATCGCCTGGTCAAGCCACACGGCCTGAGCCTCGCCGGTGTGTTCCCGCAGTTGCCGAACGTGGCCTGGACCAGCCAGGGCGCAATCGACATCAATGAGCTGGCCGAACGCCAACTGGAAGCACGCCTGCGTGGCGAGTTGCTGGAAGTGTTCTCGGTGGACAAGTTCCCGAAAATGACCGACTACGTGGTACCGAGCGGCGTGCGTATCGCTGATGCCGCGCGTATCCGCCTGGGTGCCTATGTGGGCGAAGGCACCACCGTGATGCACGAAGGTTTCGTCAACTTCAACGCCGGCACCGAAGGCCCGGGCATGATCGAAGGCCGTGTATCGGCTGGCGTGTTCGTCGGCAAGGGTTCGGACCTGGGCGGCGGTTGCTCGACCATGGGCACCCTGTCGGGCGGCGGCAACATCGTGATCAAGGTCGGAGAAGGCTGCCTGATCGGCGCCAATGCCGGTATCGGTATCCCGTTGGGCGACCGCAACACCGTGGAGTCGGGCCTGTACGTGACCGCCGGCACCAAGGTTGCATTGCTGGACGAGTCGAACCAACTGGTCAAGGTGGTCAAGGCGCGCGAGCTGGCCGGCCAACCGGACCTGCTGTTCCGCCGCAACTCCGAGACCGGTGCCGTGGAGTGCAAAACCCACAAATCGGCCATCGAACTGAACGAAGCGCTGCACGCTCACAACTAAGCAGCCACTCGATGCCACTAGCGGGCCCCGACCCTGGAGCCCGCTTATACGAGTCTTGAACACCATGCTAGTGCCCTCCCCCTGGCGCGCCGACTTTCCGGCCATCGCCACCCTGCAACGGCAAGACCAGACCTACCTGGACAACGCCGCCACCACGCAAAAACCCCAAGCCTTGCTGGATGCCATCAGCCATTACTACGTCAATGGCGCCGCCAATGTGCACCGTGCCCAGCATTTGCCGGGAGCCCATGCGACCCAAGCCTTCGAGGACAGTCGCAGCAAGGTTGCGCAGTGGTTGAATGCAGGTGACAGCGGGCAAATCGTGTTTACCCACGGCGCGACGTCAGCGCTGAACCTCTTGGCTTATGGCCTTGAGCACTTATTCAATGCGGGCGATGAGCTTGTCATCAGCGCCCTGGAACACCACGCCAACCTATTGCCGTGGCAGCAACTGGCCAAGCGTCGCGCGCTCACACTGGTGCTATTGCCGCTCGACGATGACGGCGTGATCGACCTGCAAGCCGCCGCCGAGTTGATCGGCCCGCGTACGCGCCTGCTGGCGGTGAGCCAACTGTCCAACGTCCTCGGCACCTGGCAGCCGCTGCAAGCCTTGCTGGCGTTGGCCCAGACCCACGGCGCCCTGACAGTGGTCGATGGCGCCCAAGGCATCGTCCACGGCCGTCACGACGTGCAGGCCCTGGGCTGCGACTTCTATGTGTTTTCCAGCCACAAGCTGTACGGCCCCGACGGCGTCGGCGTGCTGTATGGCCGCAACGAGGCCCTGCATCACCTGCGCCATTGGCAATTCGGTGGCGAGATGGTGCAACAGGCCGACTACCACAGCGCCAGCTTCCGCCCGGCACCGCTGGGGTTCGAGGCCGGCACCCCACCGATTGCCGGCGTGATCGGCCTGGGCGCGACGCTGGACTACCTGAGTTCGCTGGACCCAAAGGCGATTCTCACCCATGAAGCGGCCCTGCATGACTACCTGTTGCGCGGGCTGCAAGCGCGCAAGGGTGTCCGTGTGCTGGGTTCGCCGCAGGCGGCGCTGGTCAGCTTTGTGGTCGAGGGCGTGCACAACGCCGACCTTGCGCACCTGCTGACCGAGCAAGGCATTGCCGTACGTGCCGGGCATCATTGCGCGATGCCGCTGCTCAAGGCGATGCACTTGTCGGGTGCGATCCGCGTATCCCTGGCGCTGTATAACGACTCCGATGATCTGGAGCGCTTCTTCGAAGCGCTGGACCAGGCGCTGGATATGCTGCGATGAGCCTGCCGGTGGATGCAGTTGCCGCGCTGGAGGCCTTTCAGTCGGTGGGCAGCTGGGAGCAACGCGCGCGAATGCTGATGCAGTGGGGTGAACGTCTGCCCGTATTGGCGGATGAGGAGAAGGTCGATGCCAACCTGGTGCAGGGCTGTGAGAGCCTGGTGTGGTTGGTGGGGCGCTTCGAGCACGGTCATTGGCAATTCGCCGCGAGCAGCGATGCGCGGATGATTCGTGGCTTGGTGGCATTGCTGCTGGCGCGGGTCAATGGGTTGTCGGCGGACGAGTTGCAGGCGGTCGACTTGCCTGACTGGTTCAATCAACTCGGGCTTTCCCGCCAACTGTCGCCATCGCGCAGCAATGGCTTGAATGCAGTCCTGCAGCGCATGCGAACGCTAAGCCATACACAGGACTAAAGGTGGGAGGGGCGGTGCGATTCAGGCGGGTTTGACCCGCTCGGAAGGCCTGCGCACCCCGGCCACAATCTTATCCACCGCCTTGGTCGCCGCGACCATGCCGAAGGTCGCCGTCACCATCATCACCGCGCCAAACCCGCCGGCGCAGTCGAGCTTCACCCCATCACCGACAAAACTCTTCTGCAAACAGATGCTGCCATCCGGCTTGGGATAACGCAGTTGCTCGGTGGAAAACACACACGGCACGCTGTAATGACGGGTCACGGTGCGGGAAAAGCCGTAGTCACGGCGTAAGGTGGAGCGCACTTTCGACGCCAACGGGTCATTGAAGGTGCGGTTCAGGTCGCACACCTGGATCAGCGTCGGGTCGATCTGCCCGCCGGCGCCGCCGGTGGTGATGATCTGGATCTTGCGGCGCTTGCACCAGGCGATCAGCGCGGCCTTGGCGTTGACGGCATCGATGCAGTCGATCACGCAATCGATGTTGGGCGTGATGTATTCGGCCATGGTCTCGCGGGTCACGAAATCTGCCACCGCATGCACCGTGCAGTCCGGATTGATGCCGCGCAAACGCTCGGCCATCACCTCGACCTTGGGCTTGCCCACGGTGCTGTCCAGGGCGTGCAGCTGGCGGTTGCTGTTGCTGACGCAGACGTCGTCCAGGTCGAACAGCGAAATCTCGCCCACCCCGCAGCGGGCCATGGCTTCCGCCGCCCACGAGCCCACGCCGCCGACACCGACGATCGCCACATGGGCCGCTTTCAAGCGTTCCAGGCCTTCAATGCCATACAAACGGGCGACGCCTGCAAACCGCGGATCTTCTGTGCTCATGACCATTACCCCAAAAACCGGCGCGCATTATGGACTACGTAGCGACAAGTTCGAAGCCACAAGCTACAAGTAAAGAACTTAGAGGGTGTTTCGCTGACTAACGTCCGGCTTTTCTCTGTCTGCTATACGCTCAGGGAGCGGCCGGTGTAGGATGCGCGCCGTTCGGCGCAGGCCGACACCTCTTTTCGTTCCGCACCCTTTGGAACCCGAAATAGCCATGTCATCGCGTAAATTTGGACTCAACCTGGTGGTAGTGCTGGCAATTGCCGCGCTGTTCACCGGCTTCTGGGCGCTGATCAACCGCCCGGTCACTGCTCCCAACTGGCCCGAGCAGATCTCCGGTTTTTCCTACTCGCCGTTCCAGCAAGGCCAGTTCCCGCAGAAAGACCAGTACCCCACCGACGAACAGATGCGTCGCGATCTGGAGATCATGAGCAAGCTGACGGACAACATCCGTACTTACTCGGTCGACGGCACATTGGGGGACATTCCCAAGCTCGCCGAAGAGTTCGGCCTGCGCGTAACGCTGGGGATCTGGATCAGCCCGGATCTGGAGCGTAACGAGCGCGAGGTCCAGCGCGCCATCGAGATCGCCAACAGCTCGCGCAGTGTCGTGCGGGTTGTCGTCGGTAACGAGGCCCTGTTCCGTGAAGAGATCACCCCTGAAGCGCTGATTGTGCTGCTGGACCGGGTGCGCGCCGCCGTGAAAGTCCCGGTGACGACCTCCGAGCAATGGCATATCTGGGAAAAGAACCCGCAACTGGCCAAGCACGTCGACCTGATCGCCGCGCACATCCTGCCGTTCTGGGAATACATCCCGATGGACAAGGCCGGCCAGTATGTCCTCGACCGCGCCAAGGATCTGAAGAAACTGTTCCCGAAAAAGCCGCTGCTGCTGTCGGAAGTTGGCTGGCCAAGCAACGGTCGTATGCGCGGTGGCAATGAAACGTCCCCGGCAGACCAGGCGATTTACCTGCGTACGCTGGTGAACAAGCTGAACCGCCAGGGCTACAACTACTTCGTGATCGAGGCGTTCGACCAGCCGTGGAAAGTCAGCGACGAAGGCTCGGCCGGCGCTTATTGGGGCGTGTATAACGCCGCGCGCCAGCAGAAGTTCAACTTCGAAGGGCCCGTCGTTGCCATCCCGCAATGGCGCGTCCTGGCGATCGGATCGGTGGTGCTCGCATTGCTGTCGCTGACCCTGCTGATGATTGACGGCTCATCCCTGCGCCAGCGTGGCCGCACCTTCCTGACCTTTATCGCGTTCCTCTGCGGTTCGGTACTGGTGTGGATCGGCTACGACTACAGCCAGCAATACAGCACGTGGTTCAGCGTGACCGTCGGCATTTTGTTGGCCCTGGGCGCCCTCGGCGTATTCATCGTGTTGCTGACCGAAGCCCACGAACTGGCGGAAGCGGTCTGGACCCACAAGCGCCGGCGTGAATTCCTGCCGGTGGAAGGGGAATCAGACTACCGCCCGAAAGTGTCGATCCATGTGCCGTGCTACAACGAGCCGCCAGAGATGGTCAAACAGACCCTCGACGCCCTGGCCGCCCTCGATTACCCGGACTACGAAGTCCTGATCATCGACAACAACACCAAGGACCCGGCGGTATGGGAACCGGTGCGCGACTACTGCGACACCCTCGGCCCGCGCTTCAAGTTTTTCCACGTCGCACCCCTGGCCGGTTTCAAGGGCGGTGCACTGAACTACCTGATCCCGCACACCGCCAAGGATGCCGAAGTGATTGCGGTGATCGACTCGGACTACTGCGTATCGCCGAACTGGCTCAAGCACATGGTGCCGCACTTCGCCGACCCGAAAATCGCCGTGGTGCAGTCGCCGCAGGACTACCGCGACCAGAACGAAAGCACCTTCAAGAAGCTCTGCTACGCCGAATACAAAGGCTTCTTCCATATCGGCATGGTCACCCGTAACGACCGCGACGCGATCATCCAGCACGGCACCATGACCATGACCCGTCGCTCGGTGCTCGAGGAGCTGGGCTGGGCCGACTGGTGCATCTGCGAAGACGCCGAACTGGGCCTGCGGGTATTCGAGAAAGGCCTGTCGGCGGCGTACTACCACGACAGCTACGGCAAGGGCCTGATGCCGGATACCTTTATCGACTTCAAGAAACAGCGTTTCCGCTGGGCCTATGGCGCGATCCAGATCATCAAGCGTCACACCGCCAGCCTGCTGCGCGGCAAAGACACCGAGCTGACCCGCGGCCAGCGCTACCACTTCCTCGCGGGCTGGTTGCCGTGGGTGGCGGACGGCATGAACATCTTCTTCACCGTCGGCGCGCTGTTGTGGTCGGCGGCGATGATCATCGTGCCGACCCGGGTCGACCCGCCGCTGCTGATTTTCGCGATCCCGCCGTTGGCGTTGTTCGTGTTCAAGGTGGGCAAGATCATCTTCCTGTACCGCCGTGCGGTGGGCGTGAACCTCAAGGACGCGTTCTGCGCCGCCCTGGCTGGCCTGGCGCTGTCCCACACCATCGCCAAGGCGGTGCTGTATGGCTTCTTCACCACCAGCATTCCGTTCTTTCGTACACCGAAAAACGCGGATAACCACGGCTTCTGGGTAGCAATTTCCGAAGCCCGCGAAGAAATGTTCATCATGCTGCTGCTGTGGGGCGCGGCGCTGGGGATCTACCTGGTGCAAGGCCTGCCGAGCAATGACATACGTTTCTGGGTGGTGATGCTGCTGGTGCAATCGCTGCCGTATGTGGCGGCATTGATCATGGCGTTCCTGTCGTCGCTGCCAAAACCGGCCGTGGCACCTGAGCCTGCACCTGCGGCTTAAAAACTTGCGCAATGCACTAAACGGCGGCCTCTGGCCGCCGTTTTGCTATAAGATAACGGCCGTTTTGTCTGCCCGCCCTGCTCTTCCAAACATGCTTTCCGGAGTTTTCCCATGACGGCCCATGCCGACCTTTCGCCGACCCTTCAACTTGCCATCGACCTGATCCGTCGCCCCTCGGTTACGCCGATCGACGCCGATTGCCAGAAGCTGATGATGCAGCGCCTGGGCGACGCCGGTTTTGCGCTGGAGCCGATGCGTATCGAGGATGTGGACAACTTCTGGGCCACCCATGGCAAGCACGAGGGTCCGGTGCTGTGCTTCGCCGGCCACACCGACGTGGTCCCCACCGGTCCGGTGCACGCCTGGCAGAACGACCCGTTCGACGCATTGATCGACGAAAACGGCATGCTCTGCGGGCGTGGCGCAGCGGACATGAAGGGCAGCCTGGCCGCGATGCTGGTGGCGGCGGAGCGCTTCGTCAGCGACTACCCGGACCACAAGGGCTCGGTCGCTTTCCTGATCACCAGCGATGAGGAAGGCCCGGCGCACCACGGCACCAAGGCCGTGATTGAACGCCTGGCGGCGCGCAAGGAGCGCCTGGACTGGTGCATCGTCGGCGAACCGTCGAGCACCACCCTGGTGGGCGACGTAGTCAAGAACGGCCGTCGCGGCTCCCTCGGTGCCACCCTGACCGTGCGCGGTGTGCAGGGCCATGTGGCCTACCCGCACCTGGCGAAGAACCCGATCCACCTGGCCGCACCGGCCCTGGCCGAACTGGCCGCCGAACACTGGGACAACGGCAACGCCTTCTTCCCGCCGACCAGCTTCCAGATCTCCAACCTCAACTCTGGCACCGGCGCCACCAACGTGATTCCGGGTGACCTGACGGCGGTGTTCAACTTCCGTTTTTCCACCGAATCCACTGTCGAAGGCCTGCAACAGCGGGTTGCGGCGATTCTCGACAAGCATGGCCTGGACTGGCATGTGGAGTGGGCGCTGTCGGGCCTGCCGTTCCTCACCGAGCCGGGCGCGTTGCTCGATGCGGTGTCGGCCAGCATCAAGGCGATCACCGGGCGTGAGACCCAGGCCTCCACCAGTGGCGGTACCTCCGATGGGCGCTTCATTGCGACCCTCGGCACCCAGGTGGTCGAGTTGGGCCCGGTGAATGCGACGATCCACCAGGTCAACGAGCGGATCCTGGCCAGCGACCTCGATGTGCTGACCGAAATCTATTACCAGACCCTGATCAAGTTGCTCGCCTGATGCTTGCCTGCCCCATTTGCAGCGCACCGCTCAACGCGGTGGACAATGGCGTGGCGTGTCCCGCCGGGCACCGTTTCGACCGCGCGCGCCAGGGTTACCTGAACCTGTTGCCGGTGCAGCACAAGAACAGCCGCGACCCGGGCGACAACCTGGCCATGGTCGAGGCGCGTCGTGACTTTCTCAACGCCGGGCACTACGCCCCGGTAGCCAAGCGCCTGGCCGAGCTGGCCGCCGAACGTGCACCGCAGCGCTGGGTGGACATCGGTTGCGGCGAGGGTTACTACACCGCGCAAATCGCCGCGGCCCTGCCCCATGCCGATGGCTACGCGCTGGACATTTCCAAGGAAGCGGTCAAGCGCGCGTGCAAGCGCAACCCGGCGCTGACCTGGTTGATCGCCAGTATGGCCCGCGTGCCGTTGGCCGACGCCAGCTGCCAGTTCCTCGCCAGTGTGTTCAGCCCGTTGGACTGGCAAGAGGCCAAGCGCCTGCTCAGCCCGGGCGGCGGCCTGATGAAGGTCGGCCCTACCAGCGGCCATCTGATGGAACTGCGCGAGCGCCTGTACGACGAAGTGCGCGAGTACACCGACGACAAGCACCTGGCCCTGGTGCCGGACGGCATGAGCCTGGCGCACAGCGAAACCCTGGAATTCACGTTGAGCCTGGCCGAGCCCCAGGACCGCGCCAACCTGCTGGCCATGACCCCTCACGGCTGGCGCGCCAGTGCCGAACGCCGTGCCGAGGTGATCGAGGCGGCCGAACCGCTGCTGGTCACGGTATCGATGCGCTACGATTATTTCGTGCTTCAATAACCGACTTTTAAACATCCGCGAATGGATTTTCGAATCCCGCAACGAGGAATATCCATGCGCCAACCCGATATCGAGATTTACCTGAAGGACGCCGACGTCGACTACAAGGCCATCGCCGCTTGGCTGGGCACCGCCCTGGGCCCTTGCAGCGACTGGGTTCAACGTGGCCAGACCTACAAATGCAAGGCCGGCAATGTGCCGGTCACCTGGCTGCCGAAAGCCGTAGGCAAGTGGAACAGCCTGTACCTGGAAAGTGACCAGACGCCGTGGGAAGACGACATTGCCTGCGCCCGCGCTGCGTTTGCTGCACTGAACGTGGAAGTGCGCTGCGCGCCGGGAAGCTGGGTCGAGGAGGAAGGTGAGGAAAGCGCCGACACCTGGATTCGCATCAGCGCAGACGGTGAAGAGCAGATCACCTGGAAAACTGCCTGAGCCTGAGCGGGAAACCACAATCAACATGTGGGAGGGGGCTTGCCCCCGATAGCGGTGTATCAGCCAATGTATTCAGTGACTGACACTCTGCCATCGGGAGCAAGCCCCCTCCCACATGGGTTCAGTGGTGAACTTACAGGCCGACCACATCCTCCGCCTGCAACCCCTTCTCGCCAGTCACCACGGCATATTCCACCTGCTGGCCCTCGGCCAACGAACGGTGGCCATCGCCGCGAATGGCGCGGTAGTGCACAAACACATCCTTGCCATCTTCACGCTGGATAAAGCCATAGCCCTTGGCGTCGTTGAACCACTTCACATTGCCTGTCTCGCGCGTTGCCATCTGTTCACTCCCACTTGATTGTTATTGTTGAGCCGGTCGCGTTGAACTGCCGAGTATAAGACAGGCTCAAAAACGATCAACTCAAGTTTACATGGCTGCTTTTTTGCCGATTTTCGGCGAATACGGCACACTACCCGCCCGAGCGCCTGCTCGGTTTTTCCCACTTGAAGCAGCTCGCCTATGACCCGCTCCCCGTTCCGCCGTCTGGTATTTGGCACCTTGCGCCGACTGTTGTACCTCTGGGTTCGCTCGGAGACGATCAACCAGTCGTCCCTAACCCTTAACCTCGACCGCAGCCGGCCGGTGTTTTACGTCCTGCAATCGCCCTCCCTCACCGAATTGGCCGTGGTCGATGCCGAGTGCACCAAGGCAGGCCTGCCGCGCCCGGTGCTGCCGGTATCGGTAGGCCCGTTGATGGAACCCGCGGCGTTCTTTTACCTCACGCCCGAGCCGGACTGGCTGGGGCGTCAGGACAAGCGCGGCGCCCCGCCGACCCTGACCCGACTGGTCAACACCCTCAGCGAACACGCCGAAGAGAATGCACAAATCATTCCGGTCAGCGTGTTCTGGGGGCAAACCCCTGCCAGCGAGTCCAGCCCGTGGAAACTGCTGTTTGCCGACAGCTGGGCGGTCACCGGGCGTCTACGCCGGTTGTTGAGCATTCTGATCCTGGGACGCAAGACCCGCGTGCAATTCTCCGCGCCCATCAACCTGCGTGAATTGATCGAGCACAATAAAGGCCACGAACGCACCGTTCGCATGGCCCAACGCATCCTGCGCGTGCACTTTCGTAACCTGAAGACTGCGGTGATTGGCCCCGATTTGTCCCACCGGCGCAATCTGGTGAAAGGCCTGGTCAACATGCCGCTGGTGCGCCAGGCCATCCTTGACGAAGCCGAGCGGGAAAAAATCAGTCCGGAAAAAGCCAAGGCCCTGGCCCTGCGCTACGGCAATGAGATCGCCTCGGACTACACCTACACCGCGATCCGCTTCCTGGAAGTGGTCCTGAGCTGGTTCTGGAACAAAATCTACGACGGCATCAAGGTCAATAACATTGAGGGCGTGCAAAAGGTTGCCCAGGGCTACGAGGTGATTTATGTGCCTTGCCACCGCAGCCATATCGACTACCTGCTGCTGTCCTACCTGCTGTTCAAGAACGGCCTGACCCCGCCGCATATCGCCGCCGGCATCAACCTGAACATGCCGGTGATCGGCAGCCTGTTGCGCCGCGGCGGTGCGTTTTTCATGCGCCGCACCTTCAAGGGCAACCCGCTGTACACCTCGGTGTTCAACGAATACCTGCATACCCTGTTCACCAAGGGCTTCCCGGTGGAGTACTTCGTCGAAGGCGGACGCTCGCGCACCGGGCGCATGTTGCAGCCGAAGACCGGGATGCTGGCCATCACCCTGCGCAGCTTCCTGCGTTCCTCGCGCATGCCGATCGTGTTCGTGCCGGTGTATATCGGCTATGAGCGCGTGCTCGAAGGCCGTACGTATCTCGGCGAGCTGCGTGGGGCGAGCAAGAAGAAAGAGTCGATCTTCGATATTTTCAAAGTGGTCGGCGCGCTCAAGCAGCGCTTTGGCCAGGTCGCGGTCAACTTCGGCGAGCCGATCAAGCTGGCGGAATTCCTCGACGCCGAGCAACCGGACTGGCGCGCCCAGGAACTGGGCCCGAACTACAAACCGGCCTGGCTCAACGAAACCACCAACCGCCTCGGCGAGCAGGTGGCCCGCCACTTGAACGAAGCCGCCGCGGTGAACCCGGTGAACCTGGTCGCCCTGGCGCTGTTGTCCACCACACGCCTGGCCCTGGATGAACAGGCCATGGCCCGCCAGTTGGACCTGTACCTGGCGCTGCTGCGCCGCGTGCCTTATTCGCCCCACACCACCTTGCCCGAAGGCGACGGCCTGGCGCTGATCAAGCACGTCAAGGACATGAACCTGCTGTCGGAACAGAGCGATGCCTTGGGCAAGATTCTGTACCTGGACGAGCAGAACGCCGTCCTGATGACCTACTACCGCAACAACGTGCTGCACATCTTCGCTCTGCCGGCGCTGCTGGCCAGCTTCTTCCAAAGCAGCTCGCGGATGAGCCGCGAACAGATCCTGCGCTATACCCATGCGCTGTACCCGTACCTGCAATCGGAACTGTTTATTCGCTGGTCACTGGACGAGTTGGATACCGTGGTCGATCAATGGCTGGACGCGTTCGTCGAACAAGGCCTGCTGCGCTTCGAAAACAACGTGTACCTGCGCCCTGCACCGAGCTCACGACACTTCGTGTTGCTGACGCTACTGTCCAAAACCATCGCACAGACCCTGCAACGCTTCTACATGGCGATCTCGCTGCTGCTCAACAGCGGCCAGAACAGCATCAGCGCCGAAGAACTGGAAGACCTGTGCACGATCATGGCCCAGCGCCTGTCGATCCTGCATGGCCTCAACGCCCCGGAATTCTTCGACAAGAGCCTTTTCCGACATTTCATCCAGACCTTGCTGGAGCAAGATGTGCTGCGCCGCGACGAGGCCGGCAAGTTGAGCTACCACGATCTGCTCGGCGAACTGGCCGAAGGCGCGGCCAAACGCGTGTTGCCCGCGGAGATTCGCCTGTCGATCCGCCAGGTGGCCTTGCACCGTGTGGATGGCGCGGCGGAAGCGCCGGTGGAAGCAGAAGAAACACGCTAGATTGAACAAGGCGCCAGTTGGATGCTGGCGCCGTTGAAAAGGAGCTGCACCATGAAAAAAATCATTCTCCTGGGCCTCACCGCCCTGCTGGGAGCCTGCCAATCCATGCATCCCGCCCCCAAGGCCAGCCTCGACGGCGAAGTGTTCTACCTGCAACGCATCGCCCTGCCGCCCGCCGCCACCTTGAGTGTCAGCCTCCAGGACGTGTCCCTGGCGGATACGCCCGCTGTGACGCTGGCCGAGCAGAAAGGCCCGGTCAAAGGCCAGGTGCCGCTGCCGTTTCACTTGACCTACGACCCCGCACAGATCAAGCCGGGCCACAGTTATTCGGTGAGCGCTCGCATCGAACTGGATGGCAAGCTACTGTTTATCACCACCGAACGGCACACAGTGCAGCTCAACGGCCAGGATCCACAGCCGCTGCGCGTGCGCGTGAACGCCGTAGCACCCTGACTTCGAACATAAGGAAGCGTCCATGCTCCGCAACTCCCTTCGCCTCACTGCCCTGTTTGCCGGCCTGCTGCTCGGCGCCAATGCCATGGCTCTGGACCTCAGTAGCCTGTCCCAGGGCGACGCCAGCGGCGGCCTCAAGGACGCCTTGACCCAGGGCGCACAGATCGCCGTAAAACAACTCGGTGTACCCGGCGGTTTCAGCAACAACCCTGAAGTGAAGATCGGCCTGCCGGGCAAGCTGGGCAAAGTCGCCGAAAAACTGAAAATGTTCGGCATGGGTGACCAGGTCACGCAGTTGGAAGACAGCATGAACAAAGCTGCTGAAACCGCCGTGACCCAGGCCCAGCCGATCCTGGTCAACGCGGTGAAAAACATGAGCGTGACCGACGCCAAGGGCATCCTCAGCGGCGGCCAGGACTCCGCCACCCAGTACTTGAACAAGAGCAGTCGCGAACAGATCCGCGCCAAGTTCCTGCCGATCGTCAAGGCCGCTACCGACAAGGTGGGCGTGGCCCAGCAGTACAACGCCCTCGCAGGTAAGGCCGCCGCGTTTGGCGCCGTGGATGCCAAGAGCGCCAACGTCGAAAACTACGTGACCGAACAGGCGCTGGATGGTTTGTTCAAGATGATTGCGCAGCAGGAAGAGACGATTCGCAAGAACCCGGCGGCTGCGGCTACCAGCCTGGCGAAGAAAGTGTTTGGCGCGCTGTAACCGAAAACTCCGCACTGGGTGCCTCGACACCCCTCACAACGCCAGGGTCGGTCATCCGATACCTGGCGTTTTTTGTCTCAGGCTCAATAAAAGAGCGAGTCGGCCAGGCGCCCCATCATTAGCGTGGCAAAACAGCAGATAGCCACAGAAGTCGCACGATTGATCTTCAAGGGCGTCAGCCAGGTCCTTCGAATACCCTCGAATTGACTCCCCAGAATAATCCAGGCCGAGCCCACGGGTATCACGACCAGCGCAAGCGTGGCCATGAATACGGTGTAGTCCAGCAACGCGGTAAATGTATGCGCTGGCGCGATAAACGAAACGATCAACAAGCCCTTGGGGTTCATCACCGTCAGCCAGAAGAAATACAGCCCGGAGAACCGATCCTTGCCTGGCGCAACAGCCTGCTCTTTGCGCTGCCATAACTGATAGGACACGTACAGCAAGTAACAGGTCGCGGCCATTTGCGTAGCCTTCAATGCCCAAGGCGAATACGTTGCCAGGTAAACCAGCGCCACGCCCCACAGTGACACCTGCAGCACGTAGGCCACGCACTCGACGTAGGCCAGCTTCCACGACGCCCGAAAGCCGAGCAGCACACCGGCGCGCAGCAACAGGGTGTTTGTCGGCCCGGGCACAACCAATAGCAACACGAGTGCTAAAACGGTACCCAACATGAACATTATCCTCAGTGGGTCATGAACAATCGTCTTTTCACCGATAGCCCTTACGGCTGCCAACCTGGCGAATAAAGTGTTGGGGCGTTGTATCACAGAGGCCGTTATTTATCGTGAAAAAAGCAAACGCCCCGTGGCATTCGGGGCTCTTGCAATTGCAGTGTGCGAAAAGACGCACGCTGCCAATCAACGTATTCAGTGGCTGATGAGGGTGTTTGTGTTGCTATTCTGAATCGTGATACCGCTTGTGGGTTGTACTGGCCTGAAGTTAATCGAATTTCTTTCCATATTCGATACCCTTTCCTCCAGATCACGCTTATTTCGACCTGAGTTGCAATCGTTGCACGTTTGCGATGGTTGACTGCCACCCAACAATGCACCAAACGCCATGTACATGCTGCCCAATGCCTGTAGCATCTTATTTCCGCCTCTATGAATGTCATGGAATCTTTATTCTGGCGATCAAACCGACCGAATAAAGTACCTGCCTGACAGGTAACCTTATGTGGCACGCGTGAGAAAAAGGTTCCCCATCAGCGCGCCAAGTTACTCCAAGGCTTACACAACACCCTTCCTCACCCGGAACCACGCCGCGTACAACGCCGGCAAGAACAGCAGCGTCAACGCCGTCGCCACAATCAGCCCGCCCATGATCGCCACCGCCATCGGCCCGAAGAACACGCTGCGTGACAGCGGGATCATCGCCAGCACCGCTGCGAGGGCGGTCAGCACAATCGGGCGGAAACGCCGCACGGTAGCTTCGATAATCGCCTGCCACGGCGCCAGGCCGGCCTTGATATCCTGCTCGATCTGGTCCACCAGGATCACCGAATTGCGCATGATCATCCCAGACAGCGCGATGGTCCCGAGCATGGCCACGAAGCCGAAGGGCTGGCGGAACACCAGCAGGAACAGCGTCACACCAATCAGGCCCAACGGCGCGGTCAGAAAAACCATCGCGGAGCGTGAGAAGCTGCGCAGTTGCAGCATCAGCAAGGTCAGCACCACCACGATAAACAGCGGCACACCGGCCTTCACCGAGTTCTGCCCGCGAGCGGAGTCCTCGACGGTGCCACCGACTTCCAGCAGGTAGCCATCCGGCAGTTCGGCGCGCACGCCTTCAAGGGTTGGCAGGATCTGCTGCACCAGGGTCGCCGGTTGTTCCTTGCCGTAGATATCGGCGCGCACGGTCACCGTCGGCAGACGGTTGCGGTGCCAGATAATGCCCTCTTCAAAGCCGTATTCGAGAGTGGCGATCTGCGACAGGGCCACGCTTTTGCCGTTGTCAGTCGGCACCGCCAGGCTTGGCAACAGCGACAACTCGGTGCGTTCGTGGACGGTGCCGCGCAGGAGGATTTCGATCAACTCGTTGTCCTCTCGGTATTGACTGACGCTGGAGCCGGTCAGTGAGCTTTGCAGGAATTTCGACAGGTTGGCGGTACTGACGCCGAGTGCGCGGGCGCGGTCCTGGTCGATATTGAGGTAGACGATCTTGCTCGGCTCTTCCCAGTCCAGGTGCACGTTGACCACGTGGGTATTTTCACGAACCTTGGCCGCGACTTTCCGCGCAAGGGCACGGACTTCCTCGATATGTTCGCCGGTTACGCGGAACTGCACCGGATAGCCCACGGGCGGGCCGTTCTCCAGGCGGGTGACACGGGAGCGCAGGTCGGGAAATTGTTCGTTAAGCGTTTCGATCAGCCAGGTGCGCAGGCTTTCGCGTCCCTCGATAGTTTTAGCCAACACCACGAACTGCGCAAAACTGGCCGCTGGCAGTTGCTGGTCCAGTGGCAGGTAGAAACGCGGCGAACCGGTGCCGACGTAGGCCACATAGTTATCAATGCCGGCGTGCTCCTTGAGCAAGGCTTCCAGGCGCTTGACCTGGTCGGCAGTGTTGCTCAGGGAAGCGCCTTCAGCCAGTTTCAGGTCGACCATCAGTTCCAGGCGGCCCGAGGCCGGGAAGAACTGTTGTGGCACAAAGCGAAACAACGCCACCGAGCCGATAAACAGCAGCAACGTCAGCACAATCACGGTTTTGCGCCGACGCACGCACCACTCCACCAAGCGTCTTACACGTTGGTAGAACGGCGTGCCGTAGGGATCCGGACCATCGGTGCCGTGTTTGGCCGCGTGAATCTTTGCCAGGTCCGGCAGGAGTTTTTCCCCCAGGTACGGCACAAACACCACGGCGGCGACCCATGAGGCGAGCAACGCGATGGTCACCACCTGGAAAATCGAGCGCGTGTATTCACCTGTGCTCGACTGCGCAGTAGCAATCGGCAGGAAGCCGGCCGCCGTGATCAGCGTGCCGGTGAGCATCGGGAAGGCCGTGCTGGTCCAGGCAAAACTGGCAGCCTTGAGCCGGTCGTAGCCCTGCTCCATTTTGATTGCCATCATTTCCACGGCGATGATCGCGTCATCCACCAGCAAGCCGAGGGCCAGCACCAACGCACCGAGGGAGATCTTGTGCAGGCCGATGCCGAGGTAATACATGGTGGCAAAGGTCATTGCCAGCACCAGCGGAATCGCCAGGGCTACGACCATGCCAGTGCGTACGCCGAGGGAGAAGAAGCTCACCAGCAAGACAATCGCCAACGCCTCGGCCAACACCTGCACGAATTCGCCGACGCCGGTTTTCACCGCTGCCGGTTGGTCTGACACCTTGCGCAGCTCCATGCCCGCCGGAAGGTTCTTTTGCAAGCGTGCGAATTCGCCTTCAAGAGCCTTGCCCAGCACCAGAATATCGCCGCCATCCCGCATGGCCACGGCCAGTCCGATAGCATCCGCCCCCATGTAACGCATGCGCGGCGCCGGTGGATCGTTGAAACCGCGGTGAATGTCGGCAACATCGCCGATGCGGAAGGTTCGATCACCGACACGAATAGGAAAGTTGCGGATCTCTTCCACCGTCTTGAAGTTACCCGACACACGCAGTTGCACACGCTCGCTCGGGGTTTCAAAGAAGCCGGCAGTGGACACCGCGTTCTGCTCCTGCAACGCCTGCTGTACAGCGGCCAACGGCAGGCCGAGGGTGGCGAGCTTGAGGTTGGACAGCTCGATCCAGATCTTCTCATCCTGTAGGCCAAGTAACTCGACCTTGCCCACATCCGCCACCCGTTGCAGCTGAATCTGGATGCGGTCGGCGTAGTCCTTAAGTACGGCATAGTCGAAGCCGTCGCCGGTCAGGGCGTAGATATTGCCGAAGGTGGTGCCGAACTCGTCGTTGAAAAACGGCCCCTGGATATCCGGCGGCAAGGTTTGCCGGATGTCGCTGATCTTCTTGCGCACCTGGTACCACAGCTCAGGAATCTTCACGGAGTGCATGGAGTCGCGCGCAATGAAGGTGACGGTGGACTCTCCTGGGCGAGAGAAGGAGACGATGCGCTCGTATTCGCCGGTCTCCATAAGTTTTTTCTCGATGCGCTCGGTGACCTGGCGCGAGACTTCCTGGGCCGTAGCGCCGGGCCAGTTGGTCTTGATCACCATGGCTTTGAAGGTGAACGGTGGGTCTTCGCTTTGCCCCAGCTTGGTATAGGACAAGGTACCGACCACAGCCAGCAGGATCATCAGAAACAGTACGATCTGGCGGTTACGCAACGCCCATTCGGAAAGATTGAAAGCCATCGGGGACTACTCCTTGGCCGCCAGGTTCACTATACGGTTGGAGCCATCCACCGGGCGCACTTGCTGTCCCTCATGGAGTACATGTACGCCTGCTGCGACCACCCAGTCGGTGGGGGTCAAGCCTTCCAGCACTGGTACGGTTTTTTCGCCGAAGGCACCGATGCGTACCGGTGTGCGCTTGAGGGTGTTGTCCGGCTGTACACGCCAGACGTAGGACGCACCGTTCTCCGCACTCAGGGCAGACAGCGGCACCGACAGCGGAATAACTCCATCGGTCTGTATGAATACGCGAGCGCTTTGACCCAGTTCCGCCGGGACTTTGCCGCCGGTGAAGGCAACGCGAGCCGCGAAGGTGCGCGATTTTGGATCAGCCGCAGGCGACAGTTCACGAATGCGCCCGGTGAAACGCTGGTCCGGTTGGCTCCACAATTCCACGGCTACCGGCTGACCGATCTTGAAACGCCCAAACCCTTGCTCAGGCAGGCTGATGAGCACTTCACGCTCGCCATCGGTGGCCAGGGTGAACACGGTCTGGCCAGCGGACACCACTTGGCCGACTTCCACCGCGCGCTTGGCGACGACGCCATCCTGGGGGGCGCGCAGGACGGAGTAACCGGCCTGGTTACTGGCCACGTCGAACTCGGCCTTGATCTGCTTGAGACGCGCTTCGCCGGAACGGTAAAGGTTTTCGGAATTGTCGTACTGGGAACGGCTGACCATCTGACGGTCCATCAGGGTCTTGTAGCGATCACGCTCGGCGCGCACGAGGCTCAGGTTGGCCTCGGCAGCGGCCACCTGGGCACGGGCGGCCTCCAGTTGCAGGCGCACATCCTGAGGATCCAGTTCCGCCAGCGCCTGGTTGGCCTTGACCCGCTCGCCCTCCTCCACCAGACGCTTGCTGACTTTGCCGCCGATGCGAAAGGCCAGGTCCGGCTCATAACGAGCGCGTACTTCACCCGGGTAGCTGTCCGTCGCCTGAGCCGAGGGCTGCGGCTGCACCACCAGGGCCGGGCGGACGGTAGTCTGGATCGGGTCTTCATGGCCGCAAGCGGCCAACAGGACGACCAGGCAGACAGGCAACGCAAAGGGCAGGAAAGTGCTGCGCATGCTGAAGGACCTTTCGCAAATGAAGCTAGGAATAATTATACTGGCCGGTATGTTATTAATACCAAACTCACCAGTCCAGTATTAAAGGTGAAAATGTCCGACAATCGTGTAAACACCAATAGCCCTGGGCGTCCCAAGGACATGGCAAAACGCCAGGCTATCCTCTCGGCAGCGAAAACCCTGTTCTTGAGCAATGGCTACGCCAACACCAGCATGGATGCCGTGGCCCTTGAGGCCGGCGTGTCGAAACTGACCGTCTACAGTCACTTCACCGACAAAGAAACCTTGTTCACCGCCGCCGTGGTGGCCAAGTGCGAGGAACAGTTGCCGGTGATGTACTTCGAACTGCCCGAAGGCATGCCGGTGGAAACGGTATTGTTGAATATCGGGCGGGGGTTCCATCGGCTGATCAACAGTGAAGAGTCGGTGAACCTGCATCGCCTGATGATGACCACCGGCAATCAGGACGTGAAACTCTCCCAAATCTTCTTTGAAGCCGGACCCATGCGCATGCTCCAGGGCATGGAACGCCTGCTCGGCAAGATTGACCAGAGCGGCGCCCTGAGCATCGACAGACCGCTTACCGCGGCCGAGCACTTCTTCTGCCTGCTCAAGGGCACGGCGAACTTTTGCCTGCTTTATGGCTGTGGGGGGCGACTGAGTGAAGAAGCCGCCGAAGCCCATGTGCAGGAGGTGGTGGGGTTGTTTATGCGGGCCTATAGGCCTTGAGCGGGCTCGCTACAAGTTCTTGCGTACCTTTTAAGGCTTGAGTGCTTTCTTGGGATAAATGTCATACCGGCTGGACTTGCCATCCAGCGCATGGCTCGGCTTGGGCCCCTCGATGCAGGGCGCCTTGCGCGGGCGCTTCACCACCACGCGGTGACTGGCCAGGGCCAGGGCGGCGGCCAGCAAGGCCGGTGCGTCCGGGTCATCGCCCACCAGCGGGCGGAACAGGCGCATTTCTTTCTTCACCAGGGCGGTTTTCTCACGGTGAGGGAACATCGGGTCGAGGTAAATCACCTGGGGCGGCTCCCCTTGCCAATTGAGCATCACGTCAATGGAGTTGCCCTTGAGCAGCTTCATGCGCGCGACGATGGGCGCCACCTCAAAATCCTGCGCGCCGCGCGCCAGGCCATCTTCGAGCAAGGCACCGATCAGCGGTTGGCGCTCGATCAGGCTCATCTCGCAGCCCAGGCTGGCCAGCACGAACGCGTCCTTGCCCAGACCGGCCGTGGCATCCAATACACAAGGGCGCACGCCTTGGGCAATGCCCACGGCCTTGGCAATCATCTGCCCGCTGCCGCCACCATATAGCCGCCGGTGAGCCGCGCCGCCTTCGACAAAGTCCACCCGCACCGGACCCGGCGCGTCAGGCCCAAGCTGCTGCAGTTGCAGGCCGTGCTCCCCTACCTGCAGGGAAAAATCCGCCTCCGCGAGCTGTAAAGGCAAGCCGAGCTGTTCAGCCCACTGCTCGGCCCGGGCCTGGAAACCTTCGCCCAAGGCCTCGACCTGGATGCGGCTGGCCGCTGGTTGTTCGCTCATCAATCGCTACGCTCAAAAATATTAAGGATCGGCAAACAACGGCCGATAAAAATAACAGTCAGGTATTTTGCCAGAGCTGAGCGTCGACCGAGAAAAATGTCAGACATTCTCCCCCTAACCATCGGTGTACTGCCGACCCACAACCACTACGGCCTGCGCAATACTCAAGCGCTGGCCGGGGTGAGTCATGTGTGGCAGGACTTCTTCGCCCGGGCGCTGGCCGAGCAGCTCGGTGAAACGCCGGACGCGCTCGCCGCCAAGGCGCCGGCACCGGCGGACCCGGCAGTAGAGCCCAGCGCCGGCGCCGACCTGTTGTCGCAGATCCTCACCCAGCGTGAGTGCGACGTCAAAGACACCGAGATCGCCCCACCTGAGCCGCTGTTCCTGCCCATCGCCGAATTCGAAACCGAGTTGCTGCCACCAGCCGCCACGCCATTCCCGCAGGAAGAAATCGTCGCTCAACAACGCCAGCAGAATTTCGAAAGCACTTGGGTTCGCCCCATCGTCCTGACTGCCGGCCAGCCGCTGCCTGAGCCCGGCCCGGCGCCGGAACCACGCCCTCTGCACTTGCCGATTGCCGAGTTCGAACTGGACCTGTTGCCACCACCTGCCACGCCTTACCCAACCGAAGAACTGCTGGCACAACAAAAGGCGCTGGACTTCGATTACCACTGGGCACGCCCACTGATCACCCACAACCTGCGCCTGGCGGCCTAGCGACACACCCACCAACGGCCCATGTCCAGATGGAAATGGTTGCGGTGCGCGGCGTTGTAGTCCGGGCTCAACACCACATTGAAATCATCACAGGCGCCATCGCGCACCTGGCGCAGGAACCGCGCACTGTCACCCTCCCCCGACCAATCCTTGAGCACGCTGATACTGCGCCCGTCCGCCAGGCGAAACCCGGCGATATCCAAGGCATTGGCCGACGCATGCTGGCTGAGCCGCCCTTCGGCACGGTTATACATGTTGCGACAGGCAAAGCTGCCCAGGTGATCGACCCGCGTCACGGCTTGGCCGAACACCGCCTGGGCCGCCGGCTGCAGGCTATGACGCTCGAACAGCGCGAACGCCACGGCCAACGGACAGCTGGCCAGAAAGCTGCTGCTTAATGCCACGTCTGCCCCCTGCACGCGCAAGGTATTGCGCAGCGGACAGGCAGCGTCGGCGGGCGTGTCAGCCTGATGGCTGACACGCAGGCCAGCGGTTTTCAGCACCTGGTCGCACAGCGCGGGGTCGTCCTGCAGGCGTCCCAACTTGTAGCGGGTCAACAGGTTAGGGCTGGACCGTACATCCAGCGGCGACCAGGGGTTCCATTCAGCCGGCAATGGCAGCCAGCCACGCCATACACCCACGACAAATGCACCGCCGAGCACCAGCAGCGCACCCAGCACCCTGAAAAAACGCACGGCTCAGTCCTTGAAGAACTGATTTGCCTTGCTGAAGGGCATCGAGCGCTCGGTAAAGCTGAAGGTGCCCAGCTCATACACTTCCTGGGCCGCTCGGTAGAATTCACCATAGGCCGCCAGTGCCATGGCCGAGCCCACGCTGATGCGCTTTACCCCCATCGCGCTCAATTGCGCCACGCTGAGTTTCAGGCCGCCGGACATCAACACGTTCACCGGCTTTGGCGCCACAGCCTTGACCACCGCGAGCACGTCCTCGGCACTGCGCAGGCCCGGCGCATAGAGCACGTCGGCACCGGCTTCGGCGTAGGCCTGCAGGCGGCGAATGGTGTCGGGCAGATCCACGCGACCATGCAGGAGGTTTTCCGCGCGAGCGGTCAGTGTGAAGGGGAATGGCAAGCTGCGGGCAGCGGCCACGGCAGCTTCCACGCGCTCTACGGAGAGGTCGAAGGGATAGATTGGGTCGACGGCAATGCCGGTGGCATCCTCGATAGAGCCACCGACGATGCCGCTGCCGGCGGCACTCAGTATGGCCTGTGCACACCCTTCGGGGGTGTCGCTGAAACCGTTTTCCAGGTCGGCCGCCACCGGCAGCGCGGTAGCCTTGGCGATCATGGCGGCATTGCGCAAGGTGTCTTCCAGGGACAATGCCCCTTCCGCGTCCGGGCGCCCCAGGCTGAACGCATAACCTGCACTGGTCGTGGCCAGGGCTTCAAAGCCAAGGCTGGCGAGCATCACGGCAGAGCCCGCGTCCCATGGATTGGGCATCACGAAGGCGCGGTCGCGCTCATGCAAGGCCTTGAAGGTTTCGGCGCGAAGGGTTTGGGCATCCATGACTGACTCCTGGCGGGAAAAGAGCCCTAGAGTAACCCCAGTTGTTCCGCTTCGGGTTGCCGATCTAACGTCGGCAGTGCCGGAAGGCCGGGCAGGCGCACCATCAACTTGGCGTGGAAACGCAGGGCCAGTTGTGCGGCCAGGCGGTTGTCCGAGGTGTGCAGGAATACGTAGGGCGTACGGCCTTCTTCGATCCAACCAGCGATTTTTTCCACCCACGGGACCAGGAACGGGTCATTGGCCTCAAGCTCCGGATGACCGATAAAACGCACTTGGGGGAACTGGGTCAGCGCTGCCGGACGGGGCGGCACCTTGGGCTTTTTCGATTGTGCATGCAGCACCGCCGCCGAAGTTGACGTGCAACTGAACAACGCGCGCGGATCGAGACAGATGCGCTCGACACCTCGATCACGCAGCAAGCGGTTGAGCGTACGTTCGGCATCCCCCCTGGCGAAGAACTCAGGGTGGCGTACTTCCACCGCCATCGGGCGTTCCAGGCCATCAATAAAGCCGGCCAGTTCAGCCAGGCGTTGCGGCGAAAAACTCGCCGACAGTTGCAGCCATAGCGGTGAAACACGTTCACCGAGCGGGCTCATCAAACCGACAAAACTTTCCGCTGCCGGCAATTGCTCACGCAAGTCACCACCGTGACTGATGTCACCGGGGAACTTGGCTGTGAAGCGAAAATCTTCGGGCATGATGTCGGCCCAGCGCTGCACGGTAGCGGCCGAGGGCCGAGCGTAGAACGTGGTATTGCCTTCAACGGCGTTGAAGACCTGGGAATAAAGGGCAAGGTAATCGCCGGAGCGGGCGTCGACTGGATACAGGTACTCGCGCCAGGCGTTTTCACTCCAGGACGGGCAGCCGAGGTAGTAAGGCAAACGCATCAGATGTGGATGTCGAGACCCAGCACTTCCATATCCCATTCGACAAATCCGGCGGTGGTCAGGTAGCTGGCCAAGGCAGTGGCAACGCTTTTGCTCATGGAGCGCGGGAAGACCATGTCTTGCTGGCGGGCGGGAACGCCGCTGATGCGGGCTTGTGAACTGGCCTGCGCATCGGATTGGACCTCGATGAAATCCGGCGAATCCTCGACGGAGTCGTCCACCGTAGCGTTTGCCTTACGCGGCTTGCGCTTGATTGGGTACGACTGTGAGGAAAATCCATCAATACGCATAGGCGCGAACTCGCTATCAGTAATGGCATTTTGGCAGCACTGTCCGTCGCGCGCAAATGCTCTGGTGATAACTAGAACACATAATTTGAAAAAGGTTTAAAAACGAGGGCAAATTCTGACGATTGGCGGCTTTTGCCTCAAATTGCCATCATTTTTGGCGTCAACTAATCCCTCTTTCCGCCTTGGTCTGCGCCACTTTATCGCGCAAGTAAACCGGTGCAGCCTGATCCGCAGGAATCGCCTCGCCACGTTCGAACGCAAAGCGCGCCAGGGTCAGCAGATCCTCGGCGTGAGGCAACAGGGTGGCGTCCTGGCCAGCAGGTTGAACGCCGATACGCTCGCCATAACCCCAGCCGGTGCCAGCGCCGAACCAGTCACCGCTGGCATCGGCGGGCAATACCGCCGATTCCGGTGGCTGCACGGCTTCCACGCCGACAAGGCGCATTTCGCCAGCCGTTTCGCGGTAGCAGCCCCAATACACTTCGTCCATACGTGCATCGATAGCCGCCGCCACCTGCCGGGCCCCCTGTTCGCGCAAGGCACGCTGAGCCAGTACGGCAAGGTTGGAGACCGGCAGCACCGGGCGCTCCAACGCAAAGGCCAAGCCCTGAACCACACCAATGGCGATACGCACACCAGTAAACGCCCCCGGGCCGCGGCCAAAGGCAATGGCGTCCACGGCAGACAGCGTGATGCCAGCGTCTTCGAGCAACTGCTTGATCATCGGCAACAGCTTCTGCGCGTGCAGGCGCGGGATCACCTCGTAGTGGCTTGTGACTTTGCCATCATGCAGCAAGGCAACGGAGCAAGCTTCAGTCGCGGTGTCCAGGGCCAGCAGGGTGCTCATCGGTGTGGGTGTCCAAGTCGAAAAAAAGTGCGCCAGTATAAACAACAACGGCCCGCAAGCGGGCCGTTGTGTATCGAGCCGATGAAGGATCAGCTCAGTGCTTGCAGCACCTTGGCGGTGATGGCTTCCACCGAGCCGACGCCAGGGATATGGCTGTACTTCGGCTTGCCCTGGGCTGCGGACAGCTTCTGGTAGAAATCCACCAGCGGCTTGGTCTGGGAATGGTAGACCGACAGGCGATGACGCACGGTTTCTTCGGTGTCGTCTTTACGCTGCACCAGGTCTTCACCGGTGACATCGTCCTTGCCTTCGACTTTAGGCGGGTTGTAGACGGTGTGGTAGACGCGGCCAGAGGCTTCGTGAACGCGACGACCGGCAATACGCTGGACGATTTCTTCATCCTCAACCGCGATTTCGACCACGGCGTCCAGCTCGACGCCGGCTTTCACCAGGGCTTCAGCCTGGGGAATGGTGCGTGGGAAGCCGTCGAACAGGAAACCGTTCTTGCAGTCTTCCTGGCTGATGCGTTCCTTGACCAGGTTGATGATCAGGTCATCGGAGACCAGGCCGCCACTGTCCATCACGCTCTTGGCGATCAGGCCCAGCTCGGTGCCGGCCTTGACGGCTGCGCGCAGCATGTCACCGGTGGAGATTTGTGGAATGCCGAATTTTTCAGTGATGAACTTTGCCTGAGTACCTTTACCGGCCCCGGGAGCTCCCAGCAGAATGACGCGCATCGATGTGCTCCTCAATTTTTTATAGAGATGACGCTCGGATTCGCCGCGTGGGGCCAATCTCGTAAAAATATGTGGCTCATAAAAATATGGGCCCAAGCCGCCCAAACGGCCAAAGGCTGATCAAGATACACAGCAGGCCCTAACCACACAAGCCGCCAAAAGTCGCAGGAACCCGCGCCACGCGTACGTCATAGGTAGGGTGTGCCTGAGTGCAACCAGCGCTGTAAACGCCGACCACCCCTTTCAGGGCGGCCGTCGTGGTTTATTCGCAAGCCTTTGAGAACACGCAAAAAACCTCAGCCGGTGTTGCGCAGGCCGGCCGCAATACCGGCCACGGACACCAGCAGCGCCTGTTCCAGAGGGCTGTCTTGCGCGGCTTCCTGGCGACGCGAGCGCGCCAGCAACTCGGCCTGCAACAGGTGCAGGGGGTCAAGATAGGTGTTACGCAGGCGGATGAACTCCAGGGTGTCAGGACTATGGGCCAGCAGTTGCGACTGGCCGGTCAGGCCAAGCACCACGCCGCATGCCTGCGACAATAGGTCGCGTAAGTGCGCCCCCAATGGCAACAGGTCCGGCTGCACCAGGCGCTCGTCATACAGGCGCGCAATATCGGCGTCGGCCTTGGCCAGGACCATTTCCAGCATATCGATGCGGGTGCGGAAGAACGGCCACTGTTCGCGCATCTGCCCCAGCAGTTCGCCTTCGCCGCGTTCCAGGGCCTTGCTCAACGCAGCTTCCCAACCCAGCCAGGCCGGCAGCATCAGGCGAGTCTGGGTCCAGCCGAAGATCCACGGAATGGCGCGCAGGCTTTCTATACCACCGGCACGCCGCTTGGCCGGGCGACTGCCCAAGGGTAGACGGCCCAGCTCCTGCTCGGGGGTGGACTGGCGAAAATACTCGACGAATTGCGGATTTTCCCGCACCACTGCGCGGTAAGCGCTGACACCGTCGGCCGCCAACTCATCCATCAAATGCCGCCACGCCGGCTCCGGTGGCGGCGGTGGCAGCAACGTCGCTTCCAACACGGCAGCCAAATAGAGATTGAGGTTCTGTTCAGCAATGTCCGGCAAGCCGAATTTGAAGCGAATCATCTCGCCTTGCTCGGTGGTACGGAAACGCCCCGCCACCGAACCCGGCGGTTGCGACAGGATCGCCGCATGGGCCGGGCCGCCGCCACGCCCGACGGTCCCACCACGGCCATGGAACAGCAGCAATTCCACCTGTTGCTCCCGGCAAATATCCACCAACCGCTCCTGGGCGCGGTACTGCGCCCAGGCGGCGGCGGTGGTGCCGGCGTCCTTGGCCGAGTCGGAATAGCCGATCATCACTTCCTGCGGGCCCTGCAAGCGCGCACGGTAGCCCGGCAGCAGCAACAGTTGCTCGATCACGGGACCGGCGTTATCCAGGTCGGCCAAGGTTTCGAACAGCGGTACCACACGCATCGGCCGTTGAACGCCCGACTCTTTAAGCAGCAGCTGCACCGCCAATACATCCGAGGCGGCACCGGCCATGGAGATGACATACGAGCCTAACGATGCGGCAGGTGCGGCGGCCACTTCCTTGCAGGTGTTGAGCACTTCGGCCGTATCCGCCGACGGCTTGAAATAGCCCGGCAACAGCGGTCGACGGTTGGCCAGCTCCTTCATCAGGAAGCTGATGCGCATGTCTTCGTTCCAGTCTTCGTACCGGCCCAGGCCCAGATAATCGGTGATTTCGGTCATGGCCGCCGAATGGCGACTGGAGTCCTGCCGTACATCCAGGCGCACCAGGAACAGACCAAAGGTTACGGCCCGGCGCAGGCAATCGAGCAGCGGGCCGTCGGCGATCACGCCCATGCCGCATTCGTGCAGCGACTGATAGCAAAGCTCCAGTGGCTCGAGCAGGTCGCGGTTGTTCTGCAAGACCTCGGCAGGCGCCGGCGTGCTGCTGCTCAACGCGGTATGGGCCCATTGGCGCGTGGCGCGCAGGCGTTCGCGCAGCTGCTTGAGCAGGGCACGATAGGGTTCGACGCTGTCGCCGACCTTGGCCTGCAACGCCGGGCTGGCCTTTTGCATCGACAGCTCGGAGGCCAGGTGGTCGATATCGCGCAGGTACAGGTCGGCAGCCATCCAGCGCGCCAGCAGCAACACCTCGCGGGTGACCGGCGCGGTGACATTCGGGTTGCCGTCACGGTCGCCGCCCATCCACGACGCAAAGCGGATCGGCGCGGCTTCCAGGGGCAAACGCAGGCCCGTCGCAGTGTGTAATGCCTGGTCGGCCTTGCGCAGATAATTGGGGATGGCGTGCCACAACGAATGCTCGATCACCGCGAAGCCCCACTTGGCTTCATCCACCGGGGTAGGCCGGGTGCGACGGATTTCTTCGGTATGCCAGGCTTCAGCGATCAAGCGTTGCAGGCGCTGGCGGATCTGCTCGCGCTCAGCGGTGGTGAGGTCACGGTGATCCTGCAGCGCCAGTTGTGCGGCGATAGCGTCGTATTTCTGGATCAGGGTGCGACGCGCCACTTCGGTGGGGTGGGCGGTGAGGACCAGTTCGATTTCCAGGCGGCCCAACTGACGGGCCAGGGACTCGTTGCTGTGGCCTTCGCCTTGCAGACGGGCCAGCAACTCCGGCAAAACACGGGACTCGAACGGTGCCGGTTGCGACTCATCGCGCCGGTGAATCAACTGGTACTGCTCGGCGATATTGGCCAGGTTAAGGAACTGGTTGAAGGCCCGGGCCACGGGCAGCAGTTCGTCTTCCTGCAATTGATTGAGGCTGGCGCTCAGTTCATCACCAGCGGCTTTGTCCGGGGCGGCTCCGCGGCGGTCGGCCTTGGCCCCTTTGCGGATCTGCTCGATCTTGTCGAGGAAATCATCGCCGTACTGCTCTCGAATGGTGTTGCCCAACAGCTCACCCAGGAGGTGAACATCCTCACGCAAGCGTGCATCGATATCACTCATCAGCCAATCTCCAGCCAGAAATCCGGGACGCGCAGGTCTGCCAGAGTGCCGCCAGCATCGTTTTATGACAAGACTTTAAACCTTGTGACTTGCAGCTAGTCTCAACTGTGAGTCGCCGCGTTATCCAGGCGAGCGACTGGTCACTCATCACCGCCTGCCATCGCGGGTTCTATTGAGGTTGCCATGAAAATTCGAGAACTGGCCCAGCATTGGGAAGAGAACGCCAAGGGTCGCTTGACCAAGACCGAGTACGCCATCCATCTGGATGTAGAGGCCGCTGCGCGGTTGGCGGCCATTGCCGAGATGTACCCCAAGCGCCACACCGAAGAACTGCTCGGCGAACTGATCGGGGCGGCCCTGGAAGAGCTGGAAGCCAGCTTTCCGTACATCAAGGGGCAGCAGGTGATTGCCACCGATGAGGAGGGTGACCCGCTGTACGAGGACGTCGGGCCTACGCCGCGGTTCCTGACCTTGTCCCGTCGCTATCTGCATGATTTGTCTGCCAGTGCCGACGACCAAAAGCACTGACGGACTCGATTGACACCCATCTGCCCCCCGTATTCCGGGCCTCTGGCGAGGCTCGGAGTACCCCTGCACGTGGCAAAAGTTCCAATTTTTTACCCTGACCAATCAGTCAGATATTTTTTTAGGCAAATCGCCATCTCTTCTGAACTTTTGAAAAAAGCCTCCGGTCACAGCCAGTAAGCCATCACTTGGAACGGCCGTTTGAAAGGGCCCGTCGTGCTTTACCGCCGCGCCCCAGCCGCTCACCGACTGAGATGGATTTTGATGTTTTTCAGGAGTTATCCAATGGAGTTGAAGACGATGAAGACCAGCACTGCCAAATCCACGTTTAACCACCTGCGCGGGCTTAAATTGGCCGCGCTGGCAATCGGCACCAGCTTCGTTTTGGCTGGCTGCGCCGGCAACCCGCCTACCGAGCAATACGCGGTGACTCAATCTGCGGTCAACAGCGCAGTCAGCGCGGGCGGTACCGAGTACGCGGCCGTAGAAATGAAGTCGGCCCAGGACAAGCTCAAGCAAGCCGAAATCGCCATGCACGACAAGAACTATGACGAGGCGCGTCGCCTGGCCGAACAAGCCGAATGGGATGCTCGCGTTGCAGAGCGCAAGTCCCAGGCCGCCAAGGCCGAACAGGCTGTGAAGGATTCCCAGAAAGCTGTTCAGGAGCTGCGTCAGGAAGGTATGCGCCCGGCTGCTATCCAGCAGCAATAAACCGCCGCGCCTGATTGCACTGCACCCGATATCGAATTGAAAGGACGACACGACTATGCGTAAACAATTGATGATCCCTGCCCTGCTGGCGATGAGCGTTGCCCTGGCGGCCTGCTCCACCCCGCCCAACGCGAACCTGGAAAACGCACGGACCAACTTCTCGTCCCTGCAAACCAACCCGCAAGCCACCAAGCTTGCCGCGCTGGAAACCAAGGACGCCAGCGAATGGCTGGACAAGGCCGACAAGGCTTACCGCGACAAGGAAGACCAGAAGAAAGTTGACCAACTGGCCTACCTGACCAACCAGCGTGTTGAAGTGGCCAAAGACACCATCGTGCTGCGCGAATCCGAAGCCAAGCTGAAAAACGCCGGCGACGAACGTGCCCGTGCACTGCTTGAAGCCCGTGATGCGCAGATCAAGCAGTTGCAGGACAGCTTGAATGCCAAGCAAACCGAACGCGGTACGCTGGTGACGTTCGGCGACGTGCTGTTCGCTACCAACAAGTCCGACCTGAAATCCAGCGGCCTGGTTAACATCACCAAGCTTGCGCAGTTCCTGCGTGACAATCCGGATCGTAAGGTGATCGTCGAAGGCTACACCGACAGCACCGGTTCCGATTCGTACAACCAGAGCCTGTCGGAGCGCCGCGCGGCATCGGTACAACGCGCACTGGCTCAGCAAGGCGTGGATATTTCGCGCATCGTGACCCAGGGTTATGGCAAGGAATACCCGGTTGCCGATAACGGCAGCGTCTCGGGCCGTGCCATGAACCGCCGTGTTGAAGTGACCATCTCCAACGACAACCAGCCCGTCAAGCCACGTTCGTCCATGGCGAACTGATTGATTGATGCTGGATAAAAAAACCCACCTCACGGTGGGTTTTTTTTCGGTTCGCCGAACTGGATAGAACGGTGCGTGTCCTCCGCTGGCAGCTCAATTTTTGGTTTACGCTCCTGTTGGGCCCGCCGTTCCAGATCCCCATGACACCTGCACATATTCAGCAGATTGCGAAATGCCTGACTTTCAGAACTTGCCGGATGTACAGGAGGTAAAGGATTTGCAATTGTCGCCACTTTCTCGGCCCTGATCTGTGTAAGTTACCCCGCTTTCTGTGGCTTCTTACGCGACATGGTTCCAAATAAACCCGTCGCCGACTGATCGTCCCATGCACTATAAAAAAACCGCCTATGACCGGCGGGTTTTCTCAGGCGGCCAATCAGCTGCCAACCCTGCCTGACCCCTGGTAGTCCGGCGTCTGGATTTGCGCACCGCTCTGTGCGCCATCTTGACTGCCTTGCTGACTCTGACCGTCTTGCGCACCCTGACCGGACTGTGCACCTTGGTTCGTTTGTGCAAGCAGTTTTTCCAGCTTCTTCAACAGTTCCTCAAGGCTTTCTTCACCTCCGGCACCGCCGCTACCCTGCCCACCTTGGGAACCTTGCGACTGCTGTTGCTTAATTTTACTTTGTAAGTCCTGAATCTGCTGTTCAAGGCCGCCTTGAGCCCCGCCGCCAGCGTTACCAATATTGCCCACACTCCCAGCACCCGATACTCCGTTGATACCTGCCATAAACATCGACTCCACATTAACTAATAAAAAGGACCGATCAGTAATACCAATCAGCCCATAATCTGTGGTTGGCAAATTGAGATGGTTCCAGTCTTATGAGGATCGCAGGTGCATCGAAGGACTAATCGCCAGGTTTCATCGCGTTTTCCCACGGCGGTGATGCGATAGCTTACTGCTGCAATTGCGGCGTTTCCTGCCCCATGCAACGCACAGCCTGCTTCTTGTTGTTTACCAGCACACCACTCAGGCCTTTCTGCTCGGTGTCGAACATTACCAGTACACCATCAACACACTGCGCCACTTGCGCGGCCGGGGTAAGGGAGATCTTGTAATCCTCACCAGGCACAGTCTTGAGCATGGTGAAGTCACTGAGCAGCAGAGCATCTTCCGGCTTGGCGAAGTGCAGGTAGCCGTAGTACCACAGACAACCGACAGTACCGATGATGGTGCCGATGCCGGTGAGGATCAGCGGGATCATGTTGCGTTCTTCGCTCATTGCGGGCTCTCTGATGGGTCAACTTTAGGAGTCGGATAGTTCGGAATTTCGCCCAGGCGGCGCAGGCCGTTAAAGTGCTGCGGGTCATCCAGATAACGCAGCATCACGGTTTGCCAGGTTTTGTCGGCAAAGGTTTGCACATGGCCACCTCGGGTCAACTGCAACACTCGTGGCGGTGGCGCGGCCTGATACAGGCGGATACCGTTGGCCACGGGCACGACCGGGTCATCCAGACTGTGGAACAGCAATTTCGGCACGCCGGTCAGCTGCGGCATGGCGTTGATCGCGCTGTCGGCGTCGGGCACCAACCAAGACAAAGGCACCTGGAATGGCCATGTTAACCAGGAGGTGCTCAGGGCGAATTGTCCTACGTCACGATAACTGGCGGGCACACCGTCCAGTACCAGGGCTTTGAGTTGGGACTGACGCTGTGGGTGTTCCGCCAGGTAATGCACCGCCAGCGCGCCGCCGAGGCTTTGGCCGAGGACGATCAACGGTTGGCCCTTGGTTTCGGGGGCCTTGTCGAGCCAACTGAAAGCCGCATCCACATCCTGATAAATCGCCGGCAATGAGGGCTTGCCTTCCGACAGCCCATAACCGCGATAGTCCAGCAGCAGGACCTGGTAACCTTGCTCCGGCAACCACCAACTGCCCCCCAGGTGCCAGGCCAGGTTGCCGCCGTTGCCGTGCAGGTGCAGTACCGTACCTTTGACGGGCACTCCGGCCTTCGCCGGCAGCCACCATGCATGCAGCTTCACACCGTCGGCGGTGGTGAGGGTGACATCGCGGTATTGCAAGTGCGCTTTTTCGGGCGTGAACGGCAGGCCGGGTTCGGGGTAGAACAGCAACGAGCTGCAACCGTTCAATGTGAGTAGCAGGCATAGAATGCCGAGGATTCTCATCCGTTGAAGCCTCGTGAATAACAGCGTTTAAAGGATATTGGAGTAATCCGCCTCGATCCGGTCCAGGCTCAAGTGGTTGAGGAAGTTGGAGAAGCACATCCATGCCGCCAGTGCGTTCATGTCGCGGAACTGTTCGGGCAGGTACTTGGGTGGCACCACCAGGCCTTCGTCGACCAGTTGGCGCAAGGTGCGCATGTCTTCCAGGGTGGTCTTGCCGCAGAACAGCAGCGGCACTTGCTCCAGCTTGCCTTTGCGCACGGCCAGCTGGATGTAGTTGTAAACCATGATAAAGCCCTTGAGGTAGGACAAATCCTTGGTAAACGGCAGGCCGTCCGGCACCGAGCCACGGAATACCCGGCTGGCATTGCCATAGCTTTCGGCCATTTCAAAGCCTTGTTCGCGGAAGAACTCGAACACCTGCAGGAAGTCGGCGCCCTCTTCCACCATGTGGATGGCACGGGTGCGGTTGGTCAGTTTGCGCAAGCGGCTCGGGTAGGAGGCGAACGTGATGATCTCCATCAGGATCGCCAAGCCTTCCTGGGTCACGGTGGACGACGGAGGGCCCTTGGACAGGAACGTGCAGATCGGCTGGTTCTGACCGTTGAGCGTGGTACCTACATGCACCAGGCCTTCGTGGACTTCCAGTGCTCGCACATCGCGGTCGTTGAACATCGCGTCGGCGCGGATCTTGATGTAGTCGGCGCCCGCTGCGGCATCGGCGACGATGCCGTCGGACTCAAACACCCGAATGGTCTCTTCCGCCTCGCCAAACACCTTGTTCAGGCGGGTTTGCAGCAGGGCCACGGCGTCCTTGGCGGTAAGGGTCTTGGCTTCGTCCTTGAGGTCGCCACGGCCGTCGATATTGTTCAGGTAGTCGGAGAGCATCAGGCCCAGGTCAGCCAGGGTCGGGTCGCCGGCGTGGAAGGCATCGGAAGCCGCGCCGTACAGTTCCTGGGAAATCAGGCCGAAGTCCTCGGTGCCGCGGGCTTCGAGCATCCGCACCACCATGCGGTATTCACGGCACATGCGACGCATGATCTGCCCCACCGGGCTGAACTGGCCGAGACGGCGAGTGATGTCGCGTTCGATGTTCTGGAATTCCAGCTTCACAGCACTGGAGTCGAACGACAGCGGCCGGTTCAGGTAATAGTCGCGGTCCACGGCCGGCATTGCCTTGCCCTTGGCCTTGAGGAACCCCTGGCGAATGTTGTCGTCCCACTTCACAGCGTCGAGGACGCGAATCGGTGTTTGCGCCAGCACAATGCGATCGGACAAGGTGCGTATCGTCTGCTGGTAATCGTCCACCCGGTGCTTCCTCTTTAAACGTTATTTGCCCGCACGCCGGTAGCGCACGGCTTCAACGAACACATCGGCATTGGCCGGATCATCCAGATAGGCAAACACCTGGCTCATGGAACTGTCGACCAGTACCCCGGTGCCTTCGACGGTATCCACGCTGCTGCCCTGCAACACCTGTTGCCCGATGGCCTGGTGAATCTGTTCGAGGTCGAGGTTATAGACCACCAATTCGTGCTTATCGTCGAACTCGAACCCCGCCAGGAAGTAATGCCCTCCGAACCGGGCCGGCAACGGTGCCGACAGGTACCAGCGGCTGCCATGACGCGAAACCGTAAACAGGTACTCATCGCGCTGGGCCGGCGTGGCTTTAGGGTAGCTCACCGCCTTATAGCGGTGCTCACCGATACGGCTGATGTGCAGGTTGAGCGGTTCGCCCCAGGCATTCCTGCTGGTCCAATGGCCCAGCAATTCATCCGGCGCCGCCTCATGGGCGGGCAACGGGTCCTTGAACGTTACCAGGCAACCGCTGAGCAACAGGAACGACAAGGCGATTATCGCCACACGCCAGGTTTTCATTGGACTCCCCGGTGTCAGACCGAGGCCAACACCAAATGCATGTAACGCTTGAGGATCTCAAGCATCTCTTCACCGGTCAGAGGCTCTGCGCCGCCCAGCAGGCCCTGATATTCCATCCGACTGATAATCGCCGTCAACACCTTGGCGTCCTGTTGCGGCTCGCGGGAGCCCAATACTTGGAAAAACTGTCCCGTGCCCTGCAACAGAATCTGCTGGTGGGAACGCACCAATTGCGCCAGGCGCGGGTTGAGCAAGGCTTCCTGGCGAAAGGCCTGCTCGGCCATCAGGTGTTCGCGGCGGTTGGTCAGTTGGCGCAGCACATAGTCGGCGGTCAACCGCGCGATGTCATCGGCCAGTTGCGAACGCGATTCCGGGCTGCCATCGCCATAGGCGACCATCTCACGCAGCAAGCCTTCGTTACGCACCCATAGCTTGCCCATGAACGCAGCGCTGCGCTCGACGTACTGGGCGAACGTGTCGGTGAGCAAATCGTCGATATCTTTGAAGTAATAGGTGGTAGCCGACAACGGCACGCCGGCCTCGGCCGCCACGGCCCGATGGCGCACGGCCCGCACGCCATCGCGCACCACAATGCGCATGGCCGCATCGAGAATGTCTTGCCTGCGTTGCTCGCTGCCCCGACGGCTGGCCTTACGGCCCTGGTACTGGACGCTTTCAGCCACGGCAGCGGCAATGCCGGCGGCGCCTTCTTGAGCGGTTACGCGGTTCACGACGGATCTTCCTTATCAGGTGACGCGGGGCGTCACGGTGTGCATTCCCACGCAGAGCGCGGGAACGATCCCATGGCGCTGTTTGTTTGACGCTTATTAATGCCACATAAAAAAGCCGCCTTATAAAAGGCGGCTTCGGATTTCGCTACGCTTACGCTTGTGGCCGCATGTGCGGGAACAAGATCACATCGCGGATCGACGGCGAATTGGTCAACAACATCACCAGGCGGTCGATGCCGATACCTTCACCGGCCGTTGGCGGCATGCCGTATTCCAGGGCACGTACGAAGTCGGCATCGTAGTGCATGGCTTCGTCGTCGCCGGCGTCCTTGTCGGCCACCTGGGCCATGAAGCGCTCGGCCTGGTCTTCCGCGTCGTTAAGCTCGGAGTAGGCGTTGGCGATTTCGCGGCCACCGATGAACAGCTCGAAACGGTCGGTGACGTTCGGGTTGTCGTCGTTACGACGGGCCAGAGGCGACACTTCGAACGGGTACTGGGTAATGAAGTGCGGCTGTTCCAGCTTGTGCTCCACCAGCTCTTCGAAAATCATCACCTGCAGTTTGCCCAGGCCTTCGAAGCCCAGCACCTTGGCACCGGCTTTCTTGGCGATGGCGCGTGCCTTGTCGATGTCATTGAGGTCGTCGGCGGTCAGTTCAGGGTTGTACTTGAGGATCGAGTCGAACACCGACAGGCGCACGAACGGCTCGCCGAAGTGGAACACCTTGTCACCGTACGGCACGTCAGTGCTGCCCAGGACCAGTTGCGCCAGTTCGCGGAACAGTTCTTCGGTCAGGTCCATGTTGTCTTCGTAGTCGGCGTAGGCCTGGTAGAACTCCAACATGGTGAATTCCGGGTTGTGACGGGTCGAGACGCCTTCGTTACGGAAGTTGCGGTTGATCTCGAACACCTTCTCAAAGCCGCCGACAACAAGACGCTTGAGGTACAGCTCAGGCGCGATACGCAGGAACATTTCCAGGTCCAGTGCGTTGTGGTGGGTTTCGAACGGCTTGGCTGCAGCACCACCCGGGATGGTCTGCAGCATCGGGGTTTCCACTTCCAGGAAGTCACGCTGCATCAGGAAGCTGCGGATGTGCGCGATGACTTGCGAACGCACGCGGAACGTCTGGCGCACCTCTTCGTTGACGATCAGGTCGACATAACGCTGGCGGTAGCGCTGCTCGGTATCGGTCAGGCCGTGGTGCTTGTCCGGCAGCGGGCGCAGGGACTTGGTCAGCAGACGCACACTGGTCATTTCCACGTACAGGTCGCCCTTGCCGGAACGGGCCAGGGTACCTTCGGCGGCGATGATGTCGCCCATGTCCCAGGTTTTCACCGAGGCCAGTGTTTCTTCAGGCAAGGTCTTGCGGTTGACGTAGACCTGGATACGCCCGGTCATGTCCTGGATCACCATGAACGAGCCACGGTTGAGCATGATGCGACCTGCTACCTTGACCGGGATCGCAGCCTCTGCCAGCTCTTCCTTGGTCTTGTCCGCGTACTGCTTCTGCAAGGCATCGCAGTAGTTTTCGCGGCGGAAGTCGTTGGGGAAGGCATTGCCCTTGGCGCGCTCGGCAGCCAGCTTTTCCTTGCGCAGGGCGATCAGGGAGTTTTCTTCCTGTTGCAGGACTTGCGGGTCGAGTTGTTGGTCGCTCATGTCTTTAAATTTTCCATCAGGTTCGTTGTCCCAGGCGTAGGCCGGGGATCGCCGGCATGCCGGCTCCTACAATCTTTATTACAAGCCGGACTTCAGGCTGGCTTCCAGGTATTCGTCGATGTCACCGTCGAGTACCTTGTCGCAGTCGCTGCGTTCGATGTTAGTGCGCAGATCCTTGATCCGCGACGCATCGAGCACATAAGAGCGGATCTGGTGACCCCAGCCGATATCCGACTTGGTGTCTTCCAGCGCCTGGGAAGCCGCGTTGCGTTTCTGCATTTCCTGCTCGTACAACTTGGCCCGCAGCATTTTCATGGCGGTGTCCTTGTTCGCGTGCTGGGAACGTTCGTTCTGGCAGCTCACCACGGTGTTGGTCGGTACGTGGGTAATACGGACGGCCGAGTCGGTGGTGTTTACGTGCTGGCCACCGGCACCGGAGGAGCGGTAGGTGTCGATCCGCAGGTCGGCCGGGTTGATCTCGATTTCCACCTTGTCATCGATCTCGGGGGAGACGAACACCGCAGAGAACGAGGTGTGACGACGGTTGCCGGAGTCGAACGGGCTCTTGCGCACCAGGCGGTGCACGCCGATCTCGGTACGCAGCCAGCCAAAGGCGTATTCACCCTTGATGTGCACGGTCGCGCCCTTGATGCCGGCGACTTCACCGGCCGACAGTTCCATGATGGTGGCGTCGAAACCGCGTTTGTCGGCCCAGCGCAGGTACATGCGCAGCAGGATGTTGGCCCAGTCCTGGGCTTCGGTGCCGCCGGAACCGGCCTGGATGTCCAGGTAGGCGTTGTTCGGGTCCATTTCGTGGCTGAACATGCGGCGGAATTCAAGCTTGGCGAGGTTTTCCTCGAGACGGGCCAGCTCGGCGACGACATCGCCCACTGCGCCTTCGTCGTTTTCTTCGACGGCCATGTCCAGCAGGTCGCGGCAGTCGGCCAGGCCGGTGTTCAGCTCGTCGAGGGTGTCGACGATCTGCGCCAGCGCAGCGCGCTCGCGCCCCAGTTCCTGGGCGTATTCAGGTTTGTTCCAGACACTCGGATCTTCAAGCTCGCGATTGACTTCGGTCAGACGCTCATGCTTTTGATCGTAGTCAAAGATACCCCCGAATAGTTTCGGAGCGCTCGGACAGGTCCTTGATGGTGTTAAGGATCGGGTTGATTTCCATGGCGGGCAGCACTCGTTGGCGAACTTTTGAAAGCCGGCGAGTATAACGGCAAACGGGGGGGAGCGGCAGCCCGCCTGGCGAAAAGGCAGACGACGCAGGGTTAAATGTAGGAGGGAGGAAGCCCCCTCCCACATTTTGATCTGTTGCGGCCTCGACTCACTCGATGCCGACCAGATTGCGCCCGTTGTGCTTGGCCGTATACAAGCCCTTGTCCGCCGCCATGATCAACTGGCGGCAATCCGTACCCTGCACCGGCGTCATGGTCGACAGGCCGATGCTGATGGTCAGGCTTGAGCCTTCAGCCGGGGCAATATGCGGGATTTTCAGCGCGGCAACGGCCATGCGCAGCTTTTCCGCCACCAGACGTGCGCCACCCGGCGAGGTGTTCGGCAGCACCAGCGCGAACTCTTCGCCGCCGTAGCGCGCCGGCAGGTCCGAGGGACGGCTGCTGGCTTCACGGATGGTGTTGGCGACTTTACGCAGGGCTTCGTCGCCCTCGACGTGGCCGAAGCTGTCGTTGTAGGTCTTGAAGAAGTCCACATCGATCATCAGCAACGACAGCTGGGTCTGGTCACGCATGGCGCGTCGCCATTCCAGCTCCAGGTATTCGTCGAAGTGGCGGCGGTTGGACAGCCCGGTCAGGCCATCGGAGTTCATCAGCCGTTGCAGCACCAGGTTGGTGTCCAGCAGCTGTTGCTGGCTGACCCGCAGCGCACGGTAGGCGGCATCGCGCTGCAACAGGGTCATGTAGGAGCGTGAGTGATAGCGGATGCGCGCCACCAACTCGATGTTGTCCGGCAGCTTGACCAGGTAATCGTTGGCCCCCGCCGAGAACGCCGCGCTCTTGATAAGCGGGTCTTCCTTGGTGGAAAGCACGATGATCGGGATGTTCTGCGTGGCCGGGTGGTTGCGGTATTCGCGCACCAGGGTCAGGCCGTCGAGGCCGGGCATCACCAGATCCTGCAGGATCACCGTGGGCTTGATACGGATGGCCTGGGCAATCGCCTGGTGCGGGTCGGCGCAGAAGTGGAAGTCGATGTTTTCTTCGTGGGCCAGGCCGCGCCGGACGGCTTCGCCGATCATGGCCTGGTCGTCGACCAGCAACACCATGGCGGCATTTTCGTCGGTCTTGATGCCGTCGATCTGTAAATCATTCATGTGCAGTCACCTGAATTACTGCCTGCAAGCCTGCACCGTGGAAGGTCATGATCATTTTGCAAAGACCTCCAGCAGTCGGGGCGCAATTCTATCCAGTGGGCGAATTTCAACAGCAGCATCAATCGCCGCCGCCGCTTTGGGCATGCCATACACCGCCGAGCTTTGCTGATCCTGGGCGATGGTCAAATAACCTTGTTCACGCATTAACTTGAGCCCCTGGGCCCCGTCACGGCCCATACCGGTGAGCAGTACGCCGACGGCATCGCCATTCCAGTGGCTGGCCACGCTTTCGAAGAACACGTCGATCGAAGGCCGGTAAATCTCATTCACCGGCTCTGCGGTATAGGCTAGCGTGCCATTCTTCAATAAACGAATGTGATGATTAGTGCCGGCCAGCAGCACCACCCCGCTTTGCGGCGGTTCGCCTTCCCGGGCCAGGCGTACCGGCAGGCCGGAGGCACTGCTCAGCCACTCGGCCATGCCGGCGGCGAATACCTGGTCCACATGCTGCACCAGCACAATGGCCGCGGCAAAGTCCCGGGGCAAACCCCTGAGCAGGATTTCCAGAGCAGCCGGGCCACCCGCCGAAGAACCGATCGCCACCAGGCTCTGGCGTTTGCCGGTGCTGCGCTCCGGCGTGGTTTCGGCGCGCACACGGCTGCCGCGCTGGCCGATCAGCCAGCCGATGTTGAGGATCTTGCGCAGCAACGGCGCCGCCGCATCCTTGGGGTTGCCCACGCCGAGCGCCGGCGTATCCACCACATCCAGGGCGCCGTGACCCATGGCTTCGAACACCCGACTCATATTGGCCTGGCGGTCGACGGTCACCAGCAGGATCGCGCACGGGGTCTCGGCCATGATCTGCCGAGTGGCCTCCACGCCGTCCATCACCGGCATGATCAAGTCCATCAGGATCAGGTCCGGGGTCAATTCAGCGCAGCGCTGCACCGCCTCCAGTCCATTGCCGGCCACCCACACCACCTGGTGCGCGGGTTCGAAGCTCAAGGCCCGGCGCAGGGCCTCCACGGCCAGGGGCATGTCATTGACGATCGCAATCCTCATGACCGCGCGCCTCCAATCAGTTCCACCACGGCATCCAGCAGCGCGTCATCGTGGAAGCTGGCTTTGGCCAGATAATAATCGGCGCCAGCGTCCAGCCCGCGACGGCGGTCTTCTTCACGGTCTTTGTACGACACCACCATCACCGGCAACGATTGCAGGCGACTGTCACGGCGCAAGAGTGTGACCAATTCAATACCGTCCATACGAGGCATATCGATGTCAGTGATAAGCAGGTCGAAGTCTTCGGAGCGCAAGGCGTTCCAGCCGTCCATGCCGTCGACCGCGACGGCCACTTCGTACCCACGATTAAGCAGCAATTTGCGTTGCAACTCCCGCACGGTGAGCGAGTCGTCCACCACCAGTACTCGCTTGCGCGGTGCTTCGTTGGCCTGCTGGCTGCGCCGGGCGATGCGTTCCAGGCGCCCGGTGTTGAGCAGCTTGTCCACCGAGCGCAACATGTCTTCCACATCGACGATCAATACCACCGAGCCGTCGTCCAGCAAGGCGCCGGCGGAGATATCCTGGACCTTGCCCAGGCGATCATCCAGCGGCAGCACCACCAGCGTGCGCTCGCCGATAAAGCGCTCCACGGCGATGCCGTAAACCGCATCGCGCTCGCGGATCACCACCACCTTCAAGGTTTCATCATTGTTCTGCCCTGGCGGGCGCTGCAATAACTGGCTGGCGGCGACCAGGCCCACATGCCGACCCTCGTGCCAGAAATGCTGGCGGCCTTCCAACTGCACGATATCGTCAGGCGCCAGGTCGCACATACGCTCGATATGGGCCAACGGGAACGCATAGGCTTCTTCGCCGACCTCCACCACCAGGCTGCGGACCACCGACAGGGTCAGCGGCACCTCCAGATGGAAGCGGCTGCCCTGCCCCGCCGTCTGCTCCAGCACCACCGCGCCACGCAGTTGACGGACCATATGTTGCACCGCATCCAGGCCGACACCACGCCCGGACACTTCGGTAACCTTGTCGCGCAGGCTGAAGCCAGGCAGAAACAGGAACGTCAGCAGTTCCTCTTCGCTCAGGCGCAGGGCGGTCTCCAGCGGTGACAGGTGCCGGTCGACGATGGTGCCGCGCAGGCGCTCCAGGTCGACGCCGTTGCCGTCGTCACTCAGTTCCAGCACCAGCAAACCGGCCTGATGGGACGCACGCAGGCGGATCAAGCCTTCGGCCGGTTTGCCTGCCAACAGGCGTTGGTCGGGCATTTCGATGCCGTGGTCGACGGCATTGCGTAATAAATGGGTGAGTGGCGCTTCGAGCTTTTCCAGCACGTCGCGGTCGACCTGGGTCTTTTCGCCCTCGATCTCCAGGCGTACTTGCTTGCCCAAGCTGCGGCCGAGGTCGCGCACCATGCGCACCTGCCCGGCCAGCACATCGGCAAACGGGCGCATGCGACACGCCAGCGCGGTGTCGTAGAGCACCTGGGCGCGTTGCCCGGCCTGCCAGCCGAATTCATCCAGCTCGGCGGTCTTTTCCGCCAGCAACGCCTGGGCTTCGCTCAGCAGGCGTCGGGCATCGGCCAGCGCTTCCTGGGCTTCGAGATTCAAGTTCAGGGTCTTGAGCTGGCCGTCCAGGTTGTCCAGGGCACGCACGCTGTTGCTCTGGATCCGCTTGAGGCGTTGCATGCTGGCGAGGTAGGGCTTGAGGCGCTGGGTCTCCACCAGGGATTTACTGGATAAGTCCAGCAGGCTGTTCAGGCGCTCCGCGGTTACCCGCAGTACGCGTTCGCCGCCTTCGGTCATGCGCTTGTTCTGGCGCACAGGCTCGCTGGTGACCGGTGGCGCGGGCTCGGGTTCTGCGGGCAGCTCTTCGACGATAGGCGCAGGCGCCGGCTCGGGTGGCGGCGCGAGCCTGGCAGCGGGCTGGGACGGGTCGAGCAGGCGCTCCATCAGCGCCACGTAGGCTTCGATGTCCGCCGGCCCCACGTCGTTGCCGGGGGTGGCGATGCGCATCAGCAGGTCGGTGCCCTGCAGCAGCGCGTCGATATGTTCGGGTTGCAGGTACAGGCGGCCTTCCTGGGCGCTGACCAGGCAATCCTCCATGACATGCGCCACGCTGACGCCGGCGTCCAGCCCAACGATTCGCGCCGCGCCCTTGAGCGAGTGCGCGGCGCGCATGCAGGCTTCCAACTGGTCGGCCTGGGTCGGGTTGCGTTCCAGGGCCAGCAGGCCCGCGCTCAATACCTGAGTCTGCGCATCGGCTTCCAGGCTGAACAGTTCCAGCAGCGAAGCATCACGCATCTGGTCGGGGGTCATGTGAGGCTCCGGGTCACGGCGGACAACAATTGCGCCTCGTCCAGCCAACGCAGACTGCGGCCCTTCCACTGCAATACGCCCTGGGTAAAGCGGCCGCTGGCCTGGGTACCGGATGCCGACGCCGCCTTCAAGGTGCGCTCATCGATGGCATGGATACCGTCGACTTCGTCCACCGGCACCACCACCGGGCCGTCCTGGGCGGCAATAATCAACATCCGCGGCATGATCCGCCCACCGCTGGCGCCATGGCCGGTGGTGTCCAGGCCCAGCAGCTCCACCAGCGACAGGCATGCCACCAGCGCGCCGCGTACATTGGCCACGCCGAGCAAGGCACGCGAACGCTGGTGCGGCAAGGAGTGGATCGGTTGCAGGGTTGCCACCTCTACCAGGCAACGGGTGGCGATACCCAGCCATTCTTCGCCGAGGCGGAATATCAGCAATGAACGGGTGGCCACCTCCTCGCCACGCGCAACGCCGGCCTGCGGGCGATGATCGTCCTGTTGCAGGGCATAGCGGTCCAACAGGCGCGTGGCCGCGGCCGAATACACTGAGCAATTGCGGCAGTGGATATGGTCCGCCAGCAACGGGCAGGATTTGTCACCATGAATACCGATGCGGTTCCAGCAGTCGTCGATGGCTTGCGTGTCGGCCAGGGTCAAGTCCAGGCCGGTAGTGTCGAGCACGTCTGGGCTACTCATGGTTTTTGCTCACTGTCGGCTCGCTCGCTACGCGCGGCCCGCGCCTGCAACCGGCGCGCCCCCGCACTGTCGCCCTGGGACTCGAGCAAGGCGGCCAGGTGCATCAAAGCCTGCGAATGCTGGGGCTCCAGGTACAAGGCTTTTCGATAATAGCCCTGGGCTTCCAGGGCGCTGCCGGCCACATCGCTGAGCAGTCCCAGCCAGTAGAACACCTGGGCGGCCGGCGGGTGGTTGTTCAGATATTGTTCGCACGCGGCGCGGGCATCAACGCTTTTGCCTTCATTGGCCAATGTAGCGATCCGGCTGAGCAAGGCGCTCGCATCGGACGCCGGCGCCTTGATCGGCACCACTTGGGCGCTGACTGTGCTGAACGGTCGCGGCTTGACAGGAATCGGTGCGGCGCTGCGCTGGGGTATGGGCATCGGCATGAAAACCGGCTCGGGCTTGACCGGCTCGGCATGTCGGCTGAACGCAAAGGACTGCGGCACACCGATCGAACGCATGCCATGCCGGCCCAGCAGGCTGCCCTCGGCCGGGCCGATAAACAGCACGCCGTCCACGTGGGTCAGGCCTTTGAGCACATCGAAGACGTGCTTCTGGGTCGGCTGGTCGAAGTAGATCAGCAGGTTGCGGCAAAACACAAAATCGTAGCTCGCCTCGTTGGTCAGCAATGCGGGGTCGAGCAGGTTGCCCACCTGCAGGCGCACCTGTTCGCGCACCCGCTCGGCGATGTGGAAGCCGTCGCCATATTCGACGAAGTGGCGATCACGAAAGGCGATGTCACCGCCGCGAAACGAGTTCTTGCCGTACACCCCGCGCCGGGCACGCTCCACCGACAGAGGGCTGACGTCGATGCCCTGCACTTTGAACTGGTGCGGCGCGAGGCCGGCATCCAGCAGCGCCATTGCGATCGAATAAGGCTCTTCGCCGGTGGAACAGGGCAGGCTGAGGATACGCAGCGCACGCATCTGGTTGATCTCGAGCAGGCGCGCCTTGGCCAGGCGGGCCAGGGTCGCGAAAGATTCGGGGTAACGGAAAAACCAGGTTTCGGGGACGATCACCGCTTCGATCAGCGCTTGCTGCTCATCGTGGGAACGCTGCAGATGGTGCCAGTAGTCATTCGTGGTGCCGGCCTGAATGGCTTGGCACCGCTGGCGTACGGCACGTTCGATGATGGCCTCGCCGACCGAGGCGACATCCAGGCCGATGCGTTCCTTCAGGAAGGCAAAGAAGCGCGGGTCGCTGCTCATAGGCTCTGCTCGGCGCTGAACAGCAGAGTGCGCACTGGCTCAGTGAGCAATTCATCGACGCCGATCCACTGCATCAGGCCCAACGCATCTTCACGGACCAGCCCCAGGTACGGGGCTTCACGGTTGTCCAGGCCATAAGGTTTGAATTCCTCAATCGCGCAACGCAGGGTGTCGGTGGCCTGCTCCAGGATCAGCCCCAGCCAGCGCGCTTCGACCCAGGGTTCGGGTTGATAGTTGACCAGCACCAGCCGCGTGCTGGTGCGGGCCTGGGCAGGTTTGCCGAAGGTCAGGGCGCTGAGGTCGATGACCGGCACCAGCAGGCCACGATGGGCGAAGATCCCCGCCACCCACTGCGGCGCATGGGCGATGGGCTTGAGGGGCAGGCGCGGCAGCACCTCGGCCACTTCCGTAGCCTTGAGGGCAAAGCGCTCCTGGCCGACGTGGAACACCAGGAACAACGCTTTTTTCGCTGCCGGGACGGCGCCGCGTTTAGCCGCGAGGTCGCTCATCAGACTTTGAAACGCGACACGCCGCTGCGCAGACCCACCGCAACCTGGCTCAGTTCATCGATGGCAAAGCTGGCCTGGCGCAGGGACTCCACCGTCTGGCTGCTGGCATCACCCAGTTGCACCAGGGCGTGGTTGATCTGCTCGGCGCCCGTGGCCTGGGCCTGCATGCCTTCGTTGACCATCAACACCCGCGGCGCCAGCGCCTGTACCTGATGAATGATCTGCGACAGCTGCTCGCCCACTTGCTGCACTTCGAACATGCCTCGGCGCACTTCTTCGGAGAACTTGTCCATGCCCATGACACCAGCGGAAACCGCCGACTGAATCTCACGCACCATCTGCTCGATGTCGTAGGTCGCCACGGCAGTCTGGTCGGCCAGGCGGCGCACCTCGGTGGCCACCACGGCAAAACCGCGCCCGTATTCACCGGCCTTTTCGGCTTCGATGGCGGCATTCAAGGACAGCAGGTTGGTCTGGTCGGCGACCTTGACGATGGTCACCACTACCTGGTTGATGTTGCCGGCCTTCTCATTGAGGATTGCCAGCTTGGCGTTGACCAGATCGGCGGCGCCCATCACCGAATGCATGGTTTCTTCCATCCGCGCCAGGCCTTGTTGGCCGGAACCGGCGGCCACCGAGGCCTGGTCGGCGGCGGTGGACACTTCGGTCATGGTACGGACCAGATCCTTGGAAGTGGCAGCGATCTCCCGCGAAGTGGCACCGATCTCGGTGGTAGTCGCAGCAGTTTCAGTGGCAGTGGCCTGTTGCTGCTTGGAGGTGGCGGCAATTTCGGTGACCGAGGTGGTGACCTGTACCGAAGAACGCTGGGCCTGGGACACCAGGGCCGTAAGCTCGGTCATCATGTCGTTGAAGCCGGTTTCCACCGCGTTGAATTCGTCCTTGCGCGCCAGGTTCAGGCGTTTGCTCAGGTCACCGTCACGCATGGTGCCGAGGATGTCGACGATGCGCTGCATCGGCGCCATGATCGCGCGCATCAGCAGCAGGCCGCACAGACCAGCGGCAAGAATCGCCACGGCCAGCGACATGAACATGCTGACCTTGGCCGAGGCAACCGCGTCGTCAATAGCCGCCGTTGCTTTATCCGACACTGCCTTGTTTTCGGTGATGATGTCGTTGAGCTTCATGCGCCCTTCGGTCCAGATCGGCGTCAATTGCTCTTCCAACAACTCGCGTGCGGCCGGCATGTCATTAGCTTCGACGCGCTCAAGCACCTGGCCCAACACCTTGTTGTAGTTGATGTGAGCGGCCTTGAAGTTATCGAACTCCATGCGATCGGCCTGGCTATGGACCGTTGTTTCGTAGTTGGCCATCTGCTGCTCGATACGCGATTCGAAGGCCCTGTAGTCCGACTTATCGCTACTGGTGAGGGTTTTATCCTCGCGCAGGCCAATAATATCGATGGTCTGCAAATAGCTGTCGACCCACGCGCTGCGAATCATCGAACTGAGATAAACCCCCGGCACCGCATCGTCACGCACCGCTTCCTGACTGGCTTCGATCTTCATCAACCGTGAGTAGGACACCACAACCATCAGCAGCATGATCGCGATAATGACCGCAAAGCTCGCCAAAATCCGCTGGCGCAAGGTCCAATTCTTCACAGTACTTCCTCGAAGGGCCATTCAAATGGAGGGGAGTATAGCTGAGCAGAAGCCCTCATTTATCAATGGGTTTTGGTGTTGTGCCGACATAAATGCAAAAACACCTGTGGGAGGGGGCAAGCCACCTCCCACATCTATGGTTTTGCGTACACCCGGTGGTTATTGACTAAGCCGTACCTGCTTTTCCAGCTCTAGCTTCAAGCCGGGCTCGAGTTTCAGTTGGCGGGCCAATTCGTCCAGATAGGCCTTTTCCATAAAGTTCTCCTCGTCCACCAGCATCACGCTGGCGATGTACATCTCGGCGGCCATTTCCGGGGTACTGGCGGCGCGGGCGACGTCGGTCGGGTCCAGCGGTTTGTTCAACTCGGCGTGCAGCCAGCTTTGCAGTTCGCGGTCGTCGTCCAGCTTGGTGAATTCACCTTCGATCAGTGCGCGTTCACGCTCATCCACATGCCCGTCGGCCTTGGCTGCAGCGACCAGGGCCTTGAGGATCCCCTGGCTGTGCTGCTCGACCTGGGCCGGTGGCAGGCGGTCGATGGTTTGCGGCTCGCCCTGAGGCACGTTGGCCTGCTTGGCCTGCCAGTTGCCGTAGGCTTTGTAGGCAATCACGCCCAACGCGGCCAGCCCGCCGTAGGTCAGGGCCTTGCCGCCAAACTTGCGCGCCTTCTTGTTGCCCAGCAACAGGCCCATGGCACCCGCCGCCAGGGCGCCGCCGCCCGCACCGCCGAGCAAGCTACCCAGACCGCCGCCGCCGAGCAGCCCACCGAGGGCGCCTTTATCGTCCTGCTTGCGCTGGCCGCCGGTTTTGTTCTGCAACATGTCCTGGCCGGACTTGAGCAACTGATCGAGCAATCCACGGGTATTCATTCGTAGCCTCCAGACACTAGGGTTCATAGGACCAATAGGCCCTCAGCGTAAAACTAAGTGCCAAAAAGCCGCGATCTAGAGTGCTTCCAGATGTAACGCCGCGCTGGCCGCTTATAGCTTGTCGCTGCCGTTCGCTAAAACCGATATACACTCGGACAAATCTATAAAAACACCCCACCGGTAATTCCAGCATGATGACCTTGCGTCAAATCCGGCATTTTATCGCCGTGGCCGAGACCGGCTCGATCTCCGCAGCCGCGCAGACCGCGTTCATTTCCCAGTCCACGCTGACCCTGGCGATCCAGCAACTGGAGCAGGAAATCGGCATCAACCTGTTCAACCGCCATGCCAAGGGCATGACCCTCACGCATCAGGGCCATCAGTTTTTGCGCCAGGCGCACCTTATCCTCGCCACCGTCGACAATGCCAAGCGCAGCCTGCAACAGAGCACCGATCAGGTAGCCGGGCAGTTGATCGTCGGCGTGACCAGCCTGGTCGCTGGCTATTACCTGGCAGATTTGCTCACCCGCTTCCAGCGTGCCTATCCCAACGTGGAGATCCGCGTGATGGAAGACGAGCGCCCGTATATCGAGCATTTGCTGGTCAGCGGTGAAATCGACGTGGGCGTGCTGATCCTCTCCAACCTGGAAGATCGCCACGCCCTGCAGACCGAGGTCCTCACCCACTCGCCCCACCGCCTGTGGCTGCCGGCGCAACACCCGCTGCTGGAGCACGACAGCATCAACCTCGCCGACGTGGCAAGCGAGCCGCTGATTCAGCTGAACGTCGACGAAATGGGGCATAACGCCCAGCGCATGTGGACCGGTGCCGGCCTGCAACCGCGCGTGACCCTGCGCACCGCCTCCACCGAGGCCGTGCGCAGCCTGGTGGCGGCAGGCCTGGGCGTGTCGATTCAACCGGACATGACCTACCGCCCCTGGTCCCTGGAGGGCGACATTATTGAAGCGCGACCGATTGCCGACCTCAGCCAGACCCTGGACGTCGGCCTGGCTTGGCGTCGGGGCACTGCACGCCCGGCATTGGTGGATCCGTTCCTCACCGTAGCGCGGGAACAGCCACACCCACGCAAGCCATCTATTTAATCGAATGCTGCGTTCAGTATTTAGTATTTGTTGACCTCGCGCCTGACCTCTAGTCTCTCTCTATCCATAAGAGAAGGTGAGGCGCCTCGTAGGAGAACGCCCATGACCACACAAGAAAAGAGATCGCGAAAAATGTCCGGCGCCCCCACCCCGCTGCTCACTGCGTTGTTGATCGACGGCGAACTGGTCCAGGGCCAGGGCGTTGCCGAGTCGATCCTCAACCCGGCCACCGGCGAAGTGCTCACCCGGATCGCCGAAGCCAGCACCGAGCAGGTCGAAAGCGCCATCCTCGCCGCCCACCGCGCCTTTGCCGGTTGGTCGCGGACCACGCCGCAACAACGCTCGAACATCCTCCTGGGCATCGCCGACGCCATCGAGAAACAAGCCGACTACCTGGCCCGCCTGGAATCGCTGAACTGCGGCAAGCCATTGCACCTGGCGCGCCAGGATGACTTGAGCGCCACCGTCGATGTGTTCCGCTTCTTCGCCGGCGCCGTGCGCTGCCAGACCGGCCAGCTCAGCGGCGAGTACCTGCCGGGCTACACCAGCATGGTGCGCCGCGATCCAATTGGCGTGGTGGCCTCGATTGCGCCGTGGAACTACCCCTTGATGATGGCCGCATGGAAGATCGCCCCGGCGCTGGCGGCCGGTAATACCCTGGTGTTCAAGCCGTCGGAACATACGCCGCTGTCGATCCTCGCATTGGCCCCGGTCATGAAGGACTTGTTACCACACGGGGTCGTCAACATTCTGTGTGGCGGCGGTGAAGGCGTCGGCAGCCATTTGGTCAGCCACCCGAAGGTGCGCATGGTGTCGCTGACCGGCGACATCGTCACCGGCCAGAAAATCCTGCAAGCCGCCTCCAAGACACTCAAACGCACACACCTGGAATTGGGCGGCAAGGCGCCGGTGATCGTGTGCAACGACGCCGACCTGCAAGCCGTGGTCGAAGGCGTGCGTGCCTACGGCTACTACAACGCCGGCCAGGACTGCACCGCGGCGTGCCGCATCTACGCTCAGGCGGGCATCCACGACAAATTGGTCGCCGAACTGGGCGCGGCGGTCAGCAGCCTGCGCTTTGCCGGCAAGCGCGATGCCGATAACGAACTCGGCCCGCTGATCAGCACACGCCAGCGCGACCGCGTGGCCAGCTTTGTCGAGCGCGCCCTCGGCCAACCGCATATCGAGCGGGTCACCGGTGCCGCCGTGCATTCGGGGGCCGGCTTCTATTACCAGCCGACGCTGCTCGCCGGCTGCAAACAAAACGATGAAATCGTCCAGCGCGAAGTGTTCGGCCCGGTGGTCACCGTGACCCGCTTCGACGCACTGGAACAGGCGGTGGACTGGGCCAACGATTCCGAGTACGGCCTGGCCTCCTCCGTCTGGACCCAGAACCTGGACAAGGCCATGCAGGTTGCCGCGCGCCTGCAATACGGCTGCACCTGGATCAACAGCCATTTCATGCTGGTCAGCGAAATGCCCCATGGCGGGTTGAAGCGCTCGGGGTATGGGAAAGATCTGTCCAGCGATTCTCTACAGGACTACAGCGTGGTGCGCCACATCATGGCCCGCCACGGCCAGCACCTTTAAAACAACAACTAAGCTCATGCGTTACGGCTTCACACACTGCCCCGACCATAATTAAAGAAGAGGGAACCCCCATGTCTGCGCATAAGACCGCACTGCTCAGTGCCCTGACCACCGCGCTGCTGGCCAGCGTCAGTATCCAGGCCGCCGAACCGCTCAAGGCGGTGGGCGCCGGTGAAGGCCAGTTGGATATCGTCGCCTGGCCCGGCTATATCGAACGTGGCGAAAGCGACAAGGCCTACGACTGGGTCACAGGTTTCGAGAAGGAAACCGGCTGCAAGGTCAACGTGAAAACCGCCGCCACCTCTGACGAAATGGTCAGTTTGATGGCCAAGGGCGGTTATGACCTGGTCACCGCGTCGGGCGATGCGTCGCTGCGGTTGATCGTCGGCAAGCGTGTGCAACCGATCAACACGGCGTTGATCCCCAACTGGAAGAGCATCGACCCGCGCCTCAAGGATGCGCCGTGGTATGTGGTGGGCCAGCAGACCTACGGCACCCCGTACCAGTGGGGCCCGAACGTGCTGATGTACAACACCACCGTGTTCAAGACCGCGCCGACCAGTTGGAACGTGCTGTTCGATGCGCAAAACCTGCCGGACGGCAAGCCGAACAAAGGACGCGTGCAGGCCTATGACGGGCCGATCTACATCGCCGATGCGGCGCTGTACCTCAAGTCCACCAAGCCTGAGCTGGGCATCCAGAGCCCGTACGAGCTGACCGAGACCCAGTACAAAGCCGTGCTCGAGCTGTTGCGCGCGCAGCAACCGTTGATCCACCGCTACTGGCATGACACCACCGTGCAAATGAGTGACTTCAAGAACGAAGGCGTGGTGGCCTCCAGCGCCTGGCCGTATCAGGTCAACGGCCTGCAAAACGAGAAGCAGCCGATTGCCTCGACCATTCCCAAGGAAGGCGCCACCGGCTGGGCCGACACCACCATGTTGCACAGCGAGGCCAAACACCCCAATTGTGCCTACAAGTGGATGGACTGGTCGCTGCAGCCGAAGGTCCAGGGCGATGTCGCCGCCTGGTTCGGCTCGCTGCCGGCGGTGCCTGCAGCCTGTAAGGAAAGCGAACTGCTCGGCGCCGAGGGTTGCAAGACCAACGGCTTCGACCAGTTCGACAAGATCGCCTTCTGGAAAACCCCGCAAGCTGAGGGCGGCAAATTCGTGCCGTACAGCCGCTGGACCCAGGATTACATCGCGATCATGGGCGGCAGGTAAAACCCTGCAGACGGCATAGATCCCCTGTGGGAGGGGGGCAAGCCCCCTCCCACATTGACCGCATTCACAGATGTTTTGACTTTTCAGAAGTCCAGGCCGGGCCGCTGCGACGACCCGCGCCCTTTTGGAGCACCGCACCATGACGCTTGCAGTCCAATTCACCCACGTCTCCCGTCAGTTCGGCGAAGTGAAAGCCGTTGACCGGGTTTCCATCGATATCCAGGACGGCGAGTTCTTTTCCATGCTCGGCCCATCCGGCTCGGGCAAGACCACCTGTCTGCGCCTGATCGCCGGTTTCGAGCAGCCCAGCGCAGGCTCGATCCGGATTCATGGCGAGGAAGCCGCCGGCTTGCCGCCGTATCAGCGTGATGTAAACACTGTGTTCCAGGACTACGCGCTGTTCCCCCATATGAATGTGCGCGACAACGTCGCCTATGGCCTCAAGGTCAAGGGCGTGGGCAAGAGCGAACGCCGCAACCGCGCCGAAGAAGCCTTAGGGATGGTCGCCCTCGGTGGCTATGGCGAGCGCAAGCCGGTGCAGCTCTCCGGCGGCCAACGCCAACGGGTGGCCCTGGCCCGCGCGCTGGTCAATCGCCCGCGTGTGTTGCTATTGGACGAGCCGTTGGGCGCCCTCGACCTCAAGCTGCGCGAACAAATGCAAAGCGAGCTGAAGAAGCTGCAACGCCAGCTTGGCATTACCTTTATCTTCGTCACCCACGACCAGACCGAAGCGCTGTCGATGTCCGACCGTGTGGCGGTGTTCAACAAAGGCCGGATCGAACAGGTCGACACCCCGCGCAACCTGTATATGAAACCGGCCACCGCGTTCGTCGCCGAGTTCGTCGGCACCTCCAACGTCATTCGCGGCGAGTTGGCCCAGCGCCTCAGCGGCAGTGCGCAGCCGTTCTCGATTCGCCCGGAACACGTGCGTTTTGCCGAGGGACCGCTGGGTGCTGGCGAAGTGGAAATCAGCGGCTTGCTGCACGACATCCAGTACCAGGGCAGCGCCACCCGCTATGAACTGAAACTGGAAAACGGTCAGGCGCTGAATATCAGCCAGGCCAACAACCAGTGGCTGGACATCAGCAGCGGCCATCAGGTCGGCCAGTCCATCACCGCCCGTTGGGCACGGGAAGCCATGACGCCGCTGACTGACCGCGCAGGCGAGGTGTGACATGAGCCTGGCCCTTTCCCAACCGCCGATGCGCAGGTTTTCCAACCTGCTGTACCGCAAGCCCAACCTATACCTGGCGATGCTGCTGATACCGCCGCTGATCTGGTTCGGCGCGATCTACCTGGGTTCGTTGCTGACCCTGCTGTGGCAAGGCTTCTACACCTTTGACGACTTCACCATGGCGGTCACGCCGGACCTGACCCTGGCCAACTTCGCCGCGCTGTTCCAGCCGTCGAACTTCGACATCATCCTGCGCACCTTGAGCATGGCGATCGTGGTGTCGATCGCCAGCGCCATCGTCGCCTTCCCGATTGCCTACTACATGGCGCGCTACACCACGGGCAAGACCAAGGCGTTCTTCTATATCGCGGTGATGATGCCGATGTGGGCCAGCTATATCGTCAAGGCGTATGCCTGGACCTTGCTGCTGGCCAAGGGCGGCGTAGCGCAATGGTTCGTGCAGCATCTGGGCCTGGAGCCGGTGTTGCAATTCGTGCTGGGCATTCCCGGCGTGGGCGGCAGCACCTTGAGCACCTCGCACCTGGGGCGGTTCATGGTGTTCGTCTATATCTGGCTGCCCTTCATGATCCTGCCGATCCAGGCGTCCCTGGAGCGCTTGCCGCCGTCACTGCTGCAAGCTTCCGCCGACCTAGGCGCCAAGCCGCGCCAGACCTTCATGCAGGTGATTCTGCCACTCTCGGTGCCGGGGATTGCCGCCGGCTCGATCTTCACGTTTTCGCTGACCCTGGGCGACTTCATCGTGCCGCAACTGGTGGGCCCGCCGGGCTATTTCGTCGGCGGCATGGTGTACGCCCAGCAAGGTGCCATCGGCAATATGCCCATGGCCGCGGCGTTCACCCTGGTGCCGATCGTGCTGATCGCGGTTTACCTGTCCATCGTCAAACGCCTGGGGGCCTTCGATGCACTCTGAAAAATCGTCTATTGGCCTGAAGATCGCTGCTTGGGGTGGATTGGTGTTTCTCCATTTCCCGATCCTGATCATCTTCCTCTACGCCTTCAACACCGAAGAAGCCGCGTTCAGCTTTCCGCCCCAGGGCTTTACCCTGAAGTGGTTCAGCGTGGCCTTCGCCCGGCCGGACGTACTGGAAGCGATCAAGCTGTCGTTGCAGATCGCCGCCATCGCAACCCTGATTGCCATGGTGCTTGGCACCCTGGCCTCGGCGGCGCTGTATCGCCGCGAGTTCTTTGGCAAGCAAGGCGTGTCGCTGATGTTGATCCTGCCGATCGCGCTGCCGGGGATCATCACCGGTATTGCGTTGCTGGCGACCTTCAAGACCCTGGGCATCGAGCCGGGGATGTTCACCATCATCGTCGGCCACGCGACGTTCTGCGTGGTGATCGTCTACAACAACGTGATCGCCCGTCTGCGCCGCACGTCCCACAGCCTGATCGAAGCCTCGATGGACCTGGGTGCGGACGGCTGGCAAACCTTCCGTTACATCATCATGCCCAACCTCGGCTCGGCGCTGCTGGCCGGCGGCATGCTGGCGTTTGCACTGTCGTTCGACGAAATCATCGTCACCACCTTCACCGCCGGCCATGAACGTACGTTGCCGCTGTGGTTGCTCAACCAGTTGAGCCGGCCACGGGATGTGCCGGTGACCAACGTGGTCGCGATGCTGGTGATGCTGGTGACGATGTTCCCGATCCTCGGTGCCTATTACCTGACCCGCGGCGGTGAAAGCGTGGCCGGGAGTGGTGGTAAATAATTTTTTGTTGAAGACACCGAGCTCAAATGTGGGAGGGGGCTTGCTCCCGATAGCAGTGTGTCAGTTGTAGATGATGTGACTGAAAGACTGTCATCGGGAGCAAGCCCCCTCCCACATTCAGAGCCGGTTTATTCAGTGACATAACGATCGCTTTTTGGAGGACTGAACCATGCAAACCAAACTCTTGATCAACGGCCACCTGGTCGAAGGCGAAGGCCCGGCGCAAGCGGTGTTCAACCCGGCGCTTGGCCGTGTGCTGGTGGAAATCAATGAAGCCAGCGAAGCCCAGGTCGACGCCGCCGTGCGCGCCGCCGATGCGGCCTTCGAAGGCTGGTCGCAAACTGCGCCCAAGGATCGCTCGCTGTTGCTGCTGAAACTGGCCGACGTGATCGAAGCCCATGGCGCAGAGCTGGCCAAGCTGGAATCGGACAACTGCGGCAAGCCCTACAGCGCCGCCCTGAACGATGAGATTCCGGCGATTGCCGACGTGTTCCGCTTCTTCGCCGGCGCCAGCCGCTGCATGAGCGGTTCGGCGGCGGGTGAATACTTGCCTGGCCACACCTCGATGATCCGGCGCGACCCGGTGGGCGTGATCGCGTCCATCGCGCCATGGAACTACCCGCTGATGATGGTCGCCTGGAAAATCGCCCCCGCCTTGGCCGCCGGTAATACCGTGGTGCTCAAGCCATCGGAACAAACCCCGCTGACCGCGCTGCGCATGGTCGAACTGGCGTCGGAGATTTTCCCGGCCGGTGTACTCAACCTGGTATTCGGCCGTGGGCCTACCGTGGGCAGTCCGCTGGTGAACCATCCGAAAGTGCGCATGGTGTCATTGACCGGCTCCATCGCCACTGGCGCCAATATCATCTCCAGCACCGCCGACAGCGTGAAGCGCATGCACATGGAGTTGGGCGGCAAGGCCCCCGTGATCATCTTCAACGACGCGGATATCGATGCCGCCGTGGAAGGTATTCGCACTTTCGGCTTCTACAACGCCGGCCAGGATTGCACCGCTGCGTGCCGGATTTATGCGCAAGCGGATATCTACGATGCGTTTGTCGAAAAGCTCGGCGCGGCGGTCGCCAGCATCAAATATGGTGTGCAGGATGACCCGGCGACCGAGCTGGGCCCGCTGATCACCGCGCAACACCGCGACCGTGTCGCCGGGTTTGTCGAACGCGCCGTAGCACAACCGCATATCCGCCTGGTCACCGGTGGCAAGGCGGTGGAAGGCAATGGCTTCTTCTTTGAGCCGACCGTCCTGGCTGACGCGCAGCAGGATGACGAGATCGTGCGCCGCGAGGTGTTCGGGCCGGTGGTGTCGGTGACCAAGTTCACCGATGAGGCCCAGGTATTGGGCTGGGCCAATGATTCGGACTACGGGTTGGCGTCGTCCGTGTGGACCGCCGACGTAGGACGTGCCCATCGCCTGGCCGCGCGCTTGCAATACGGCTGCACCTGGGTAAACACCCATTTCATGCTCGTCAGCGAAATGCCTCACGGTGGTCAGAAACTGTCGGGGTATGGCAAGGACATGTCCATGTACGGCTTGGAGGACTACACCACGGTTCGCCATGTGATGTTCAAGCACTGATCCCCCCAAGCGCCGTAACGCTTTATTGTAGGAGCGAGCTTGCTCGCTCCTACAGGCTTCCCCCATGGACATCACCCGCCGCGACTTCCTCAACGGCGTCGCCATCCGCCCTCCCACATTTCGATCTTCATAATTCCCAGGTAATGTGTCCACTCACAGCGCTGGAAATGTCTTGTTTCACATGCAATGCCATCACCCAGCCATCAATCAATTTTCCTACGTCATCGAACCGCTTAAGCTATCCGGCGTCTGTTTAATGTCCGTTGTGTTTGGCCGAAGGCATGTCCGAACCGTAATTTCTGATCCAGCACGTGCCAGGAACGGCGCGGGATTTGCTCACGACAGGTTGTCTCTATGCACCGCAGGAATTTGCTCAAAGCCTCCATGGCCATTGCGGCCTACACCGGTTTGTCAGCCAGCGGCCTGCTTGCCGCGCAGGCCTGGGCCGGTAACCGTGCCGCCGATGGCAAGGCCGTGGCGTTCGATTTTGAAACGCTCAAGGCCCAAGCCAAGCAGCTCGCCGGCACCGCGTATAAAGACACCAAACAGGTGCTGCCGCCCACACTGGCGACCATGACCCCGCAGAATTTCAATGCCATCGGCTACGACGGCAACCATTCGCTGTGGAAGGAATTGAACGGCCAACTCGACGTGCAGTTCTTCCACGTCGGCATGGGCTTCAAGACGCCGGTGCGCATGCACAGCGTCGACCCCAAGACCCGTGAAGCCCGTGAGGTGCATTTCCGTCCTTCGCTGTTCAACTATGAAAAAACCACTGTCGACACCAAACAGCTGACCGGCGACCTGGGTTTCTCCGGCTTCAAGTTGTTCAAGGCGCCGGAGCTGGATCGCCATGACGTGCTGTCGTTTCTCGGCGCCAGCTACTTCCGCGCGGTGGACTCCACCGGCCAGTACGGCCTCTCCGCCCGTGGCCTGGCGATTGATACCTACGCGAAAAAACGCGAGGAGTTCCCCGACTTCACGCAGTTCTGGTTCGAGACCCCGGACAAGAACGCGACCCGCTTTGTGGTCTACGCCCTGCTCGACTCGCCGAGCGCCACCGGTGCCTATCGTTTCGATATCGACTGCCAGGCCAACCAGGTGGTGATGGCCATCGACGCCAACATCAATGCCCGCACCGCCATCGAACAGCTGGGCATTGCAGCCATGACCAGCATGTTCAGCTGCGGCACCCATGAGCGGCGCATGTGCGACACCATCCATCCGCAAATCCACGATTCGGACCGCCTGGCGATGTGGCGTGGCAACGGCGAGTGGATCTGCCGCCCGTTGAACAACCCGGCCAAGTTGCAGTTCAACGCGTTCGCCGACACCGACCCGAAAGGTTTCGGCCTGGTGCAGACCGATCATGAATTCGCCAGCTATCAGGACACCGTCGACTGGTACAGCAAGCGCCCAAGCCTGTGGGTCGAACCGACCACCGCGTGGGGCGAAGGCTCGATCGACCTGCTGGAAATCCCCACCACCGGCGAGACCCTGGACAACATCGTGGCCTTCTGGACCCCGAAAAAACCCGTGGCGGCCGGCGACTCACTCAACTATGGCTACAAGCTGTACTGGAGCGCATTGCCACCAGTGAGCACGCCGCTGGCGCAAGTCGACGCGACCCGTTCCGGCATGGGCGGCTTTACCGAAGGCTGGGCGCCGGGCGAGCACTACCCGCAAGTGTGGGCACGCCGCTTTGCCGTGGACTTCAAGGGTGGCGGCCTGGACCGTCTGCCAGCCGGCACCGGGATCGAGCCGGTGGTGACCTGCTCCCACGGTGAAGTGAAGGATTTCAGCGTGCTGGTGCTCGACAACATCAAGGGCTATCGCATTCTGTTCGATTGGTACCCTACCAGCGACAGCGTAGAGCCGGTGGAACTGCGTCTGTTTATCCGCACCCAGGACCGCACCCTGAGTGAAACCTGGTTGTATCAGTACTTCCCGCCTGCACCGGACCAACGTAAGTACACCTGATCCAGATCGTTCCCACGCCCTGCGTGGGAACGATCCTTCAGCACGGCATCAGAACCGCGACACACTCTTCATCGCCCCAATCAGATAGCGCATCGCCACCTGATCGCTCTCGGTCAGGGCGCGATACTGCGCCAGTAATTCGGCTTCGTCCGAACTTAACCTGCGGCCACGCAAGGACACCCTGCGGGTGAAAAAAGACGCCACCACACCCGCTACACCATAGGACTTGGCCATGGACTGTTTCTCCTGATATCGATCAAATACTCCTGTGCCCACAAACCGTTTCCCGTGAAGCGCAATGCCCCCGTGGACAAACAGACTGACTCCCTGGGCCAGAAATCAGTCCTAACCTAAGCGTAGAAACAATCTCGTCACGTGTGGGATTTTTTTAGAGTATTCACTTAAAAAATCACTTCGGTAACAAATACCTACAACCTCATCCCACAGCATCAGGCAAAAAAAACCCACCGATTCAAGGTGGGTTTCGATGGAGCCGATGCTGGATCAATCCCTCAAGTCAGACTCATGAATCGGCTGGTCCCGATGGGTCGCCCGTTGGTACTGAGCCGGCCAAATGGCCTTGCGCCCGCCCAGATCATCATCGGCGTGCAACGGCCAGTAAGGATCACGCAGCAGTTCACGGGCCAGGAAGATGATGTCGGCCTGGCAGGTACGCAGGATGTGCTCTGCCTGGACCGGTTCGGTGATCATGCCGACGGTGCCGGTGGCGATGCCCGACTCCTTGCGCACGCGCTCGGCAAAGCGCGTCTGGTAGCCAGGGCCGGTGGGGATTTCGGCGTTGGCGGCAGTGCCACCGGAGGATACGTCGATCAGGTCGACGCCCAGGTCTTTGAGACGGCGCGCCAGTTCCACGGTTTCATCGGGGTTCCAGCCATCTTCCACCCAATCGGTGGCCGACACCCGCACGAACAGCGGCAGCTCCTGGGGCCAGACTTCGCGCACGGCTTCGGTCACTTGCAGCACCAGGCGGATACGGTTCTCGAAGGAGCCGCCGTATTGGTCCTGACGCTGGTTGCTGATGGGCGAGAGGAATTGATGCAGCAGGTAACCATGAGCAGCGTGGATTTCCACCACTTCAAAACCGGCGGTCAGGGCGCGCCTGGCGGCGGCGACAAAGTCGGCGATCACCTGCTGGATCTGCGCCTCATCCAATGGCTTGGGTTGTGTGTGCTGCGGGTCAAAGGCAATCGGCGACGGCCCCACCGGCACCCAGCCACCGTCCTGCGGCTTGACGCTGCCGTGCTTGCCGATCCACGGCCGGTGGGTGCTGGCCTTGCGTCCGGCATGGGCCAGCTGGATGCCCGCCACCGCGCCCTGGGCGGCAATAAAGCGGGTGATGCGTTGCAGGGGGGCGATCTGTTCGTCGTTCCACAGGCCCAGGTCTTCGGCCGTGATACGGCCATCGGCGGTCACGGCAGTGGCCTCGGTGAATATCAACCCGGCGCCGCCAACCGCGCGGCTGCCGAGGTGGACCAGGTGCCAGTCGTTGGCCAGACCATCGACACTTGAGTACTGACACATTGGCGACACGGCGATGCGGTTGAGCAGGGTCAATTGGCGCAGGGTATAGGGTTCGAGCAGCTGACTCATGGCGCACCTCTTCTTGGCTTTTGGGCACTTTTGTAGGAGCGAGCTTGCTCGCGAAGGTCTCATAGGCGCCGCGTTTATCCAGGATTAACGCGTTACCGTAACGTTTTTCACGGGCAAGCCCGCTCCTACACAACAGTGCTTAGAGCCTAGTCGACAACAGTGGATTGCACAGGGTTCAGAAGCAAAGCGGGAGCCGATTGCCGGCTCCCGTACCGCAGCGCTTACATTTCGACCTGGGTGCCCAGCTCGATCACCCGGTTGACCGGGAGCTTGAAGAACCGCAGGTTGCCGTTGGCGTTCTTGAGCATGAACGCAAACAACGCTTCGCGCCAACGGGCCATACCCTTGATGCGCGAGGCGATGACTGTTTCACGGCTGAGGAAGTAGGTGGTGCGCATCGGACTGAAATCCAGGCCGTCCAAATGGCACAGCTTCAAGGCTTCGGGCACGTCCGGCTCATCGGTAAAGCCGAAGTGCAGGATCACGCGGAAGAACCCTTCGCCGTAGGAGTCCACCTCGAAGCGCCGTGAGGCCGGGACACGCGGGATGTCTTCGTAGACCACCGTCAGCAACACCACCTGTTCATGCAGCACCTGGTTATGCAGCAGGTTGTGCAACAGCGCGTGGGGCACGGCGTCCGGGCGGGCGGTGAGGAACACCGCCGTGCCCTGCACGCGATGCGGCGGCTGCACGCGAATGCTGCTGATGAAGATCGGCAACGGCAGGCCACCTTCGTCGAGGCGGTCCACCAGCAATTGCTTGCCGCGCTTCCAAGTGGTCATCAGTACGAACAGCACAATCCCCGCCAATACCGGGAAGGCGCCACCCTGGATGATCTTCGGCACGTTGGCCGCGAAGTACAGCCCGTCCACCAACAGGCAGCAGACCAGGACCGGCACGGCCAGAATCGGGGGCCATTTCCACAGCAACAGCATGACTGCCGACACCAAGATAGTGGTCATCAGCATGGTCCCCGTCACCGCCACGCCGTAGGCCGACGCCAGCGCGTTGGAGGACTCGAAACCCAGCACCAGCAGGATCACGCCGACCATCAACGACCAGTTCACCGCACCGATATAGATCTGGCCCTGTTCGGCGCTTGAGGTGTGCTGGATATGCATGCGCGGGATATAACCCAGCTGGATCGCCTGGCGCGTCAACGAGAACGCACCGGAAATCACCGCCTGGGACGCAATCACCGTGGCCAGGGTGGACAACACCACCAGCGGGATCAGCGCCCAACTCGGCGCCAGCAAGTAGAAGGGGTTGCGCGCGGCTTCCGGATCGCCCAGCAGCATGGCGCCCTGGCCGAAATAGTTGAGCACCAGCGCCGGCAACACCAGGATGAACCAGGCGCGGGCGATGGGCTTGCGACCGAAGTGGCCCATGTCGGCATACAGCGCTTCGGCACCGGTCAACGCCAGCACGACCGCACCGAGGATCGCCACGCCGATGCCAGGGTGGGCCTCGAAGAAACGCACGCCCCACATCGGGTTCAGGGCATTGAGCACTTCAGGGTGCAGGGTAATGCCATACACGCCGAGGCCACCCAGCACCAGGAACCAAGTCACCATCACCGGCCCGAACAGCTTGCCGATGCGGTCAGTACCGTGCTTCTGGATCAGGAACAGCGCCACCAGCACCACCAAGGCGATCGGCACCACCCATTTTTCCAGGCCGTCGAACGCCAGTTCCAGGCCTTCAATGGCCGACAGCACGGAAATCGCCGGCGTGATCATGCTGTCACCATAGAACAGCGCCGCACCGCACAGGCCGCACACCACGAGGAAACTGCGCAACTTCTTGCGCTCCCCTGCCGCCCTTCGCGCCAACGCGGTCAGGGCCATGATGCCGCCTTCGCCCTGGTTATCGGCGCGCAGCACAAACAGCATGTACTTGATCGACACCACCCAGATCAACGACCAGAAGATCAGCGCCAAGATCCCCAGCACGCCGTCATGGTTGACCTGCACCCCATAACCACCGTTGAACACCTCTTTGAGGGTATAGAGCGGGCTGGTACCGATATCGCCGTAAACCACCCCGACCGCTGCCACCAGCATGCCGATCGGCTTTGCGTTGGAATGCTCGGCACCTGCTGCCTGACTACTTGCCTGACCCATCAACCACTCCTGCCCTTTGACCTGAGGTCTCTTATAAACAACGCGTCTAAGCTGACCCTAGCATGCGCTGTTTTACTTCTCGTAACAGACGTTTTATTGACCCAAGGGTTTTACCCGTGCGCAACGGCGCGAAGCATAGCGCAGCACTCGTCGCATTTCCCTGCATAAAGCTGGTCAAGTGCGTTGCCCGTCGCTAGAATTGCGCACTTTTTGATCAGAGGCGCAGCAAGCGCCCGTCCGCAGCCCTGTCGTGCCCGACTGGCGGCGTCATTCAATACCGAGGTTAGACATGTCCACCACCATCGCAAAAGCCAACCCCAAGGTTGGCTTTGTTTCCCTGGGTTGCCCGAAGGCTCTCGTCGATTCCGAGCGCATCCTCACGCAACTGCGTATGGAAGGCTATGACGTTGTGTCCACTTACCAGGACGCCGACGTGGTGGTGGTCAACACCTGCGGCTTTATCGACTCGGCCAAGGCAGAGTCCCTGGAAGTGATCGGCGAAGCCATCAAGGAAAACGGCAAGGTCATCGTGACCGGTTGCATGGGTGTGGAAGAAGGCAATATCCGCAACGTGCACCCAAGCGTGCTGGCCGTGACCGGCCCGCAGCAGTACGAGCAGGTGGTCAATGCCGTGCACGACGTGGTGCCGCCGCGCCAGGATCATAACCCGCTGATCGACCTGGTGCCGCCCCAAGGCATCAAGCTGACCCCGCGTCACTATGCGTACCTGAAGATTTCCGAAGGCTGCAACCACAGCTGCAGTTTCTGCATCATCCCGTCGATGCGTGGCAAGCTGGTCAGCCGTCCGGTGGGTGACGTACTCGACGAGGCCCAGCGCCTGGTCAAATCCGGCGTCAAAGAGCTGCTGGTGATCTCCCAGGACACCAGCGCCTACGGCGTCGACGTGAAATACCGCACCGGCTTCTGGAACGGCGCGCCGGTGAAAACCCGCATGACCGAACTCTGCGAAGCCCTCAGCAGCCTGGGCGTGTGGGTGCGCCTGCACTACGTCTACCCGTACCCGCACGTGGACGAGCTGATCCCATTGATGGCCGCCGGCAAGATCCTGCCGTACCTGGACATCCCGTTCCAGCACGCCAGCCCGAAAGTGCTCAAGGCCATGAAACGCCCGGCCTTCGAAGACAAGACCCTGGCGCGCATCAAGAACTGGCGCGAGATCTGCCCCGAGCTGATCATCCGTTCGACCTTCATCGTCGGCTTCCCCGGCGAAACCGAAGAAGACTTCCAGTACCTGCTGGACTGGCTGACCGAAGCGCAACTGGACCGCGTGGGTTGCTTCCAGTACTCGCCCGTGGAAGGTGCGCCGGCCAACCTGCTGGACCTGGCCGTGGTCCCGGATGACGTCAAGCAGGACCGTTGGGAGCGCTTCATGGCGCACCAACAGGCAATCAGCTCGGCGCGCCTGCAACTGCGTATCGGCAAGGAAATCGAAGTACTGATCGACGAAGTGGACGAGCAAGGCGCAGTCGGCCGTTGCTTCTTCGATGCACCGGAAATCGACGGTAATGTGTTTATCGACGATGCCAGCGGCTTGAAGCCGGGTGACAAGGTCTGGTGCACCGTGACCGACGCTGATGAGTACGATCTGTGGGCTGAAAAGCGCGACTGATCAAAAAAACTTGAAAAGCCCTGCCTCTGGACAAGATGCGGGGCTTTTTTAGGTCTATTGTTTTGCCCATCGGCACCCATCATGGCAAGGGGCAGCGGGCATGCGCCAGCATTCGGTTATCCACACACCTAAAACCGGCGACTACGCAGAATTGACGCGCATCTGGGAGGCCTCGGTGCGGGCCACCCATGATTTTTTACCGGACAGCTACATCGAGTTGCTGAAAAACCTGGTGCTGACCCGCTACCTGGATTCGGTGATGCTGATCTGCACCCGTGACCCGCGCCAACGCATCACCGGGTTTGCCGGGGTGGCGTGCGGTAAGGTGGAGATGCTGTTTATCGACCCGCAATACCGCGGGCAGGGCCTCGGCCGGCAGTTGCTGCGTTATGCAATCGAAAGCATGAACGCCGACGAACTGGACGTTAACGAGCAGAATCCCCAGGCCTTGGGGTTCTATTTCAAGCAGGGTTTCGAAGTGATCGGGCGCACCGAGCATGATGGCTTGGGGCAGCCTTATCCATTGCTGCACCTGCGGCTGCGCCAGCAACAACAAAAGGCCCGTCAGGGCTAAATGAAATGGGGCCGGGATTAACCGCGCCCACACAGGTACAATAGCCGCCCCCTTTTGTTACGGCCCTTGTCATGACTGACCCCATACGCCTCTCCAAACGCCTTATCGAACTGGTCGGTTGCTCCCGTCGGGAGGCTGAGCTGTTTATCGAAGGCGGCTGGGTCTCGGTGGACGGTGAAGTGATCGACGAACCGCAATTCAAGATCACCACCCAGAAGGTCGAACTGGACCCAGAGGCCAAGGCCACCGCGCCAGAGCCGGTGACCATCCTGTTCCACGCCCCGGTCGGTGTAGATGCAGAGACGGCAATGGCCTCGATCAGCGCCGAAACCCTGTCCGAAGAACACCGCTTCAGCAAGCGTCCGCTCAAGGGCCACTTCCTGCGCCTGACCGCCAGCGCCGACCTGCAAGCCAAGGCCAGCGGCCTGTTGGTGTTTACCCAGGACTGGAAGATTCTGCGCAAGTTGACCGCCGATGCCGCCAAGATCGAGCAGGAATACGTGGTGGAGGTTGAAGGCGACATGGTTGCCCACGGCCTCAACCGCCTGAACCACGGCCTGACCTACAAAGGCAAAGAGCTGCCAGCCGTGAAAGCCAGCTGGCAGAACGAAAATCGCCTGCGCTTTGCGATGAAGAACCCGCAACCGGGCGTGATCGCCCTGTTCTGCGAAGCCGTTGGCCTGAAAGTCGTTGCCATCCGCCGCATTCGCATCGGCGGCGTGTCCATCGGCAAAGTGCCAGTCGGCCAATGGCGTTACCTGTCCGGCAAAGAGAAGTTCTAAGCCGCCTCCCCTTTCCAGGCACCGCCCCACCCGGCGGCGCCCACCGTTGAAAACCAGGATTGCCCACCATGATTCACAACGACGTACTGCGCAGCGTGCGCTACATGCTCGACATCAGCGACAACAAGATGGTCGAGCTGATCAAGCTCGGCGGCATGGAAGTGACCAAGGAAGACCTGCTGACTTACCTCAAGAAAGATGAGGAAGAAGGTTTTGTGTTCTGCCCGGATGACGTCATGGCCCACTTCCTTGATGGCCTGGTGATTTTCAAACGCGGCAAGGACGAAAGCCGTCCGCCGCAGCCGATCGAAACCCCGGTAACCAACAACATCATCCTCAAGAAGCTGCGCGTGGCCTTCGAACTGAAGGAAGACGACATGCACGCCATCCTCAAGGCTGCCGAATTCCCGGTGTCCAAGCCTGAACTGAGCGCACTGTTCCGCAAGTTCGGCCACACCAACTACCGCACCTGTGGCGACCAGTTGCTGCGCAACTTCCTCAAGGGCCTGACGCTGCGGGTTCGTGCGTAAGCCATGAGTTACCAGGTCTCGCCCGTCGGTTTCGTACGTTCCTGCTTCAAGGAAAAGTTCGCCATCCCGCGCCAACCGCAACTGGCGCCTGCCGCGCGGGGCGTGCTGGAGTTGGTGGCGCCGTTCGACCAGGGTGAGGCGGTACAGGGCCTGGAACAGGTCAGCCACGTGTGGCTGTTGTTCCTGTTCCACCAGGCCCTGGAAGATAAACCTCGTCTGAAAGTGCGCCCGCCACGCCTGGGCGGCAACACGTCCATGGGCGTGTTTGCGACCCGCGCGACTCATCGGCCCAACGGGATTGGCCAGTCAGTGGTCAAGCTGGACAAAGTGGAGCCGGGGCGGCTGTGGATTTCCGGGATCGATTTGCTCGATGGCACACCGGTGTTGGATATCAAGCCGTATGTGCCCTACGCCGACATCATCGACACGGCCACCAACAACATCGCCAGTGGAGCGCCGCAGTTGATTCCCGTGCAGTGGCTGAAGACGGCTCTGCAGCAGGCACAAGGCCACGCTCAGCGCCTTGGAGAGCCATTGGTGGAGTTGATCGATCAGTGTCTGGCACAGGATCCACGGCCGGCGTACCAGACGCCTGGGCCTGAGCGCGAATACGGGGCGCAGTTCTGGGATGTGGATGTGCGCTGGCACTATCCTGAGGCGGGGATGATTTGTGTGCTGGAAGTGGTTCCGGCGGGATAAACCGGAAACCAAATGTGGGAGAGGGCTTGCTCCCGATGGCGGTGGGTCAGTCGATATACAAGTTGACTGATCCACTGCCATCGGGAGCAAGCCCCCTCCCATATTTTTTACCGCAGTTATTTCTCGACGAACGCGCGTTCGATCAAGTAATCACCCGGCTCACGCATGCGTGGCGAAACCTTCAGGCCGAAGCTGTTCAGCACTTCGCTGGTCTCATCCAACATGCTTGGGCTGCCGCACAACATGGCGCGGTCGTCCTCGGGGTTGATCGGTGGCAGGCCGATGTCGCGAAACAGCTTGCCGCTGCGCATCAGGTCGGTCAGGCGGCCTTCGTTTTCGAAAGGCTCGCGGGTCACGGTCGGGTAGTAGATCAACTTTTCACGCAGGGCCTCGCCGAAGAACTCGTTCTGCGGCAGGTGCTCGGTGATGAATTCGCGATAAGCGACTTCGTTGACGTAACGCACGCCGTGGCACAGGATCACTTTTTCGAAACGCTCGTAGGTTTCCGGGTCCTGGATCACGCTCATGAACGGAGCAAGGCCGGTACCGGTGCTGAGCAGGTACAGGTGTTTACCCGGCTTCAGATCGTCAAGCACCAGGGTGCCTGTCGGTTTCTTGCTGATGATGATCTCGTCGCCTTCCTTCAAGTGCTGCAATTGGGAAGTCAGCGGGCCATCCGGCACCTTGATGCTGAAGAACTCCAGATGCTCTTCCCAGTTCGGGCTGGCAATGGAGTAAGCGCGCATGAGCGGGCGGCCGTTGGGCTGTTGCAGGCCGATCATCACGAACTGACCGTTCTCGAAGCGCAGGCCCGGATCGCGGGTGCACTTGAAGCTGAACAGAGTGTCGTTCCAGTGATGAACACTGAGGACACGCTCGTGGTTCATGTTGCTCATGTACGGGGGACTCCTGGGAATGGGTCTGCGCCAAAGATGAAGTGCGCAATTGCACAGCATTCTAATGGCGGCGACAATATCTGTTAACTGGATTATTAAGATAAGGGTTATCGGTTATATCGATATGCGATTTACTCTCCGTCAACTGCAAGTCTTCGTCGCCGTCGCCCAGCAGGAAAGCGTCTCCCGCGCTGCTGGCCTTCTGGCCTTATCTCAATCCGCCGCCAGCACCTCGATTACCGAGCTGGAGCGCCAATCCAGCTGCCAATTATTCGACCGCGCCGGTAAACGCCTGAGTCTCAACGCTTTGGGCCATCAGCTGTTGCCTCAAGCGGTGGCGCTGTTGGACCAGGCCAAGGAGATCGAAGACCTGCTCAACGGTAAGTCCGGCTTCGGCTCCCTGGCGGTCGGCGCTACCCTGACCATTGGCAATTACCTGGCCACCCTGCTGATCGGCAGCTTCATGCAGCAGCACCCGGAAAGCCAAGTGAAGCTGCATGTGCAGAACACTGCCAATATCGTGCACCAGGTTGCGCACTACGAAATTGATCTGGGTCTAATCGAAGGCGACTGCAGCCACCCCGATATAGAGGTGCAAACTTGGGTGGAAGATGAGCTGGTGGTGTTTTGCGCGCCTCAGCACCACCTGGCCAAGCGCGGCGTGGCCACCATGGAAGAGTTGACCCATGAGGCATGGATCCTGCGGGAGCAAGGCTCCGGCACCCGTCTGACCTTTGACCAAGCCATGCGTCATCACCGCAGTGCGCTGAATATCCGCCTGGAGCTGGAGCATACCGAGGCGATCAAACGGGCGGTGGAATCGGGTTTGGGGATTGGGTGTATTTCCCGGCTGGCGCTGCGCGATGCATTTCGCCGTGGCAGCCTGGTGCCGGTAGAAACCCCGGACCTGGACCTGGCCCGGCAGTTCTACTTCATCTGGCATAAACAGAAATACCAAACCTCAGCGATGCGCGAGTTCCTGGAGCTGTGCCGCGCCTTCACCGCCGGGGTTCAGCGCAGCGACGAGATCGTGCTGCCAAGCATTGCCTGATCGTTAGATCAGAATCACTGCCCACACCAGGGTGATCATGGTCAGTGCCACGAATTGCGCGGCGCTGCCCATGTCCTTGGCGTTTTTCGACAAGGGATGGCGATCAAGAGAAATACGGTCGATCGCCGCTTCTACCGCCGAATTGAGCAATTCAACGATCAAGGCCAACAGGCACACCGCAATCAGCAGCGCCCGCTCAACACGGCTGACGTGCAGGAAAAAACTCAGCGGGATCAGGATGACGTTCAACAGCACCAGTTGACGGAACGCCGCCTCGCCGGTGAAAGCCGCGCGCAGGCCATCCAGGGAATAGCCCCCTGCATTAAAGATACGTTTGAGACCGGTTTGACCCTTGAAAGGCGACATAGACGTAGGCAACTGAACCAAAGAAGTGGGGAAACTAGATCACGCAAAGTCAAAAAAGCGTGAATCGGTAACAACTTAATGCTGCGAAATAGACTCAAGTTGTTGCAAGAGCAGCGCCGCCTGGGTCCGCGTGCGCACCCCCAATTTGCGAAAGATCGCCGTGACGTGAGCCTTGATGGTCGCTTCCGACACACTCAGCTCGTAGGCGATCTGCTTGTTCAGCAAACCTTCGCAGACCATGGTCAGCACTCGAAACTGCTGGGGCGTCAGGCTGGCCAGGCCATCGCGGGCGGCCTTGGCTTCGTCGGACACGTTGATTTGTTCAAACGCTTGGGGCGGCCAGGAAACATCACCGTCCAACACTGCGCGCACGGCCTTCTGAATATCTTCCATCGCGCTGGACTTTGGAATGAAGCCACTGGCGCCAAATTCCTTGGAGCGCACCACTACGTCGGCGTCTTCCTGGGCAGAGACCATCACCACGGGGATCTGAGGGTATTGCCCACGCAGGAGCACCAGCCCCGAGAAACCGTAGGCGCCAGGCATGTTCAGGTCGAGCAGCACCAGGTCCCAATCGGATTTTTCAGTAAGGCGGGCTTCCAGCTCGGCAATGCTGGCCACTTCAACCAGGCGCACGTCGGGGCCAAGACCCAGGGTCACGGCCTGATGCAGCGCACTGCGAAACAGCGGGTGGTCATCGGCTATCAGGATTTCGTATGTGGCCATTGATTAAATGATCCTGTTTTTTATGGCAGCCCTGATGGGTTCAGGGTTCGCCAGTACACCAGGCAACGGCCAGGCAGCCATTGCCACAGGGCAGGTTCAACGTCAAAAGCACCTGAATCGACGTCGAAAATTCACGGTTGCGCCCCAATCGGCGCCCAGCATGCCCAGCGCAGCCTGGGGGGTCAAGCACTACGCCCATGGGCATTTTAGCGAGGTGCGGGTTTACGCTGCCATCATGCAAACGTCGCCTGGCTATCGCGCTTATATATAGGGTGCAAGACGAGTATGGACGCTGTCGGCCGGATCCAGTGGCAACTGGAACTTTGCGGCCAGGTAATGGGTGCTGAATACGTCAAGATAGGCGTCCAGCACTTCGCTTGCCGCGGCGTCATCGGCCAGCTCCAGGCACAGGGCCGCGACTTCGGCGGTGCAGAAATGGTCGTCGCGCTTGGAGCGGCGCAGTTTGTAGCGCGAGAGCTGCTCCGGCGCCAGACTCAATACCGGCAGATGCTCCAGATAAGGGCTCTTGCGGAACATCTTGCGCGCTTCGCTCCAGGTGCCATCCAGCAGGATGAACAGCGGGCGCCTGCCTTCTGCCACCGTCACTGTACTGACGACACGTTCGGGTGCTACAAATTCGCCGGGGAACACGATGTAGGGCTGCCACTGCGGGTCAGCGAGCAGGGTGAGCAAATCCGGGTCGACTTCGGTGCGCGACCAGGCGAAGGCGGTAGTGTCGTCGATAACATCGGCGATCAGCCAGCCAGTGTTGCTGGGCTTCATCGGTTCGACATCGTGCATCAGCAGGCACATAGCAGACCTGGCTGCGACCCGGGGGCGCCAGGCGCACAGGCAATACTCGGGAATGACCCGGCAGCCGGGACAGCGTTCGGCACGGGAGCCTCGATTGACGAAGGGCTTGATCGCGCGTGCCAGTCGCTGGGTACGCAGGCGGGAGACGGCGTGGCTCATCGGATGCGCCGTACAGAGGGGTAGATCGACACGGACAAAACTCGTGAAAGGCTGAAGTGGCCGCAGTTTACCAGCGATACGCCTGGCTGTAGTGGCAAGGCGTCACCTATAATTGCGCGCCACTGAACGCACAGCGCAGTGGCTGGTCTATGCACCAGTAACCGAATCAGGAGAGTTTCATGCTGCGTTCCATGCTGCGTCTTGCCGCCCCATCCATCGCACTTGCGCTGGTACTGCCCGTGGGCGCCCAGGCGGCCTCGCTGCTGGAGGCCCAAATGAACCGGAAGCTGCAAAGCGTCGCTGCTGAAAGTAACAAGGACCTGCCCCGGGAAATCGACGAAAAAACCCTCGAAGTCGCCTACACCGTTGAAGGCATGCAGTTGATCGATCACCTGAGCGTCTTGCCCGACCGTGCCGAACAAATGCGCGCCAACCCCAAGGCTGTGTACTTCCAACTCGGGCAAAGCGTGTGCCTGAACAAAGGTTATCGCGAGCTGATGGCCAAGGGCGCAGTGATGCGCTACGAAATCACCGAGAACAAGACCAACCGTCCTGTGGCATCGGTGAAGTTCGTGGAAGCGGATTGCCCGGCACCGGCTGCCGCCAAGAAGAAAAAGTAATCTTCGCTAGCCCCTCGCGCGCTGCTGTCCAGTAGCGCGCACTCCCCCGCGTCAACTCCCTGAACATCGCTGAACTACCTGATGAGCGACCAATAAGCGGTTGCCAGCCAAGGGTTTTTCGGCCCATCATCAAGTCATCCCAATCGCCCGTTCATAACGGCTCCCGTGCTGTTCTGTAACAATTTCTGAGCAAAACAGGGTTGCCCTCCTGCGACTTGCAGTGCAAAGGTTTTTTAAATCACAAGGAACATACAGAGCCCGTTTGTCGCCTGGCAAACATGTGCAATGCCTTGGGCATGCAGCGACACAAGCAGTGTCGTGGCCCCGGACGAATTTCTCGCCGCAGGCCCAGCCTCTGTGAAGAAGGAGAAGTTGAATGCCTTACGAACCGAATGACAGCCTGATCCGGCATTTTGAAGAAAACGGCGCTGACCTTACGCAGCAGGTCGAAGCTCAACTCCAGCAGATCGCCCCCAACAGCCCGAATATCCCCCTGTATCGCGACATGATTCTGACCGTGCTACGCATGGCCCAGGACGACCGCAACCGCTGGAACGCCAAGATCACCTTGCAAGCCATTCGCGAACTGGACCACGCCTTCCGCGTACTCGAACAGTTCAAGGGGCGCCGCAAAGTCACAGTGTTCGGCTCGGCACGCACCCCGGTGGAAAGCCCGCTGTACGCCTTGGCCCGCGAGGTGGGTGCCGCACTGGCACGCTCGGACCTGATGGTGATCACCGGTGGCGGCGGCGGCATCATGGCGGCAGCCCACGAAGGGGCTGGCCTGGAACACAGCCTGGGCTTCAACATTACCCTGCCGTTTGAACAGCATGCCAACCCAACCATCGATGGCACCGAGAACCTGCTGTCCTTCCACTTCTTCTTTACCCGCAAGCTGTTCTTCGTCAAGGAAGCCGATGCGCTGGTGCTGTGCCCGGGTGGTTTCGGCACACTGGATGAAGCCCTGGAAGTATTGACCCTGATCCAGACCGGCAAAAGCCCGCTGGTGCCGGTGGTGTTGCTGGATGCGCCGGGTGGCGGTTTCTGGCAGGGGGCCCTGGACTTTATCCGTAGCCAACTGGAAGCCAATCGCTACATCCTGCCCACTGACCTCAAGCTGGTACGCCTGGTGTACAGCGCTGAAGAGGCAGTGGAAGAGATCAATAGGTTTTATGCCAACTTCCATTCCACGCGCTGGTTGAAACGTGAGTTTGTGGTGCGCATGAATCACCCGCTCAGTGATCGAGCGCTGGCTCATTTGCAGAGTGAATTTTCCAGCCTGCGGTTGAGTGGAGAATTCCAGCAGCTTGCCTATACGGGCGAGGAGCATGATGAGCCGAAGTTCAGCCATTTGACGCGGTTGGTGTTCAACTTCAATGGCCGCGACCAGGGCCGGCTGCGGGAGCTGGTGGATTACATCAACTTGCCGGAGAACTGGGCGCAGGCCCAGGGGAAGACGCAACAGCGGGTAGCGCCGCAGCCGGCGTGAAATCCAGAAACGCAGAATCCAGAAACGAAAAAAGGCCCGCTATTTTCATAGCGGGCCTTTTTTGGGTGTTTCAGGTTTAGATCGAAGGTAAGGCCATTGGGGCTGCTTCGCAGCCCGACGCGGGGCAAGCCCGCTCGCCACAACAAGCCCATTCACCACACTACAAGGCCGTTCATCACACAACAAAGTGTTCAGTCGTCCATATCTCGACCGCTGAGTAAGCGGCTGATCATTTCCATCGAAAAACCGCGATAACTCAAGAAACGCCCCTGCTTCGCACGTTCCCTGGCATCGATGGGGAGATGACCAGAAAATTTGCGACGCCAGGTGTCTTCCAGTTGCGCCTGCCAACTGATACCGCACTCACGCAAGGCAAGGTCGATATCGGCGCGCTGTAAACCGCGCTGGCTCAGCTCTTCGCGAATCCGCGCGGGGCCGTAGCCGGAGCGAGCTCGGTAGGAGACAAAACTTTCGAGGTAACGGGCTTCCGAAAGCAGCCCCTCTTCCGTCAAACGGTCAAGGGCAGTTTCGATCATCTCGGGTTCCGCGCCGCGCTGACGCAGTTTACGCGTCAGCTCGACTCGACCGTGCTCGCGGCGAGCGAGCAGGTCCATTGCGGTGCGCCGAACGGCGACAAGTGTATCCAGTACAACAGTCATCGTTTGCTTCAGATGTCAGTGTCGGCTTCTTCTACTTCTTCAACCGGCTCGCGGTTGGCGGCAGCTTTCACGTCTGGTGCTGGGGTCAGCAGTTTGTCGCGAATCTGCTTCTCAAGCGTGGCAGCGATATCCGGGTTGTCCGCCAGGAACTTGGCCGAGTTGGCCTTGCCCTGACCGATCTTGCTGCCGTTATAGGCATACCAGGCACCGGACTTCTCGACGAAGCCGTGCAGCACGCCCAGATCGATCATCTCGCCGTTCAGGTAGATACCCTTGCCGTAGAGAATCTGGAATTCAGCCTGGCGGAAAGGCGGAGCCACTTTGTTCTTCACGACCTTGACGCGGGTTTCGCTACCCACAACCTCATCACCCTCTTTCACCGCGCCAGTACGGCGGATGTCCAGACGGACCGACGCGTAGAACTTCAGCGCGTTACCACCGGTGGTGGTTTCCGGGCTGCCGAACATCACGCCGATCTTCATACGGATCTGGTTGATGAAGATCACCAGGCAGTTGGCGTTCTTGATGTTACCGGTGATTTTACGCAGCGCCTGGGACATCAGGCGGGCTTGCAGGCCCACGTGCATGTCGCCCATTTCGCCTTCGATTTCTGCCTTGGGTACCAGAGCTGCCACGGAGTCGACCACGATCACGTCGATGGCGTTGGAGCGCACCAGCATGTCGGTGATTTCCAGGGCTTGCTCACCAGTGTCCGGCTGGGACACCAGCAGGTCGTCAACGTTGACGCCCAGCTTGCCGGCGTATTCAGGATCCAGGGCGTGCTCGGCGTCGACGAACGCGCACGTGGCGCCCATTTTTTGCGCTTGGGCAATCACCGACAGGGTCAGGGTAGTTTTACCGGAAGATTCAGGGCCGTAGATTTCAACGATACGGCCTTTTGGCAGGCCGCCAATGCCGAGCGCGATGTCCAGACCCAGAGAGCCAGTGGAAATAGCCGGGATCGCCTGACGGTCGTGATCGCCCATACGCATTACGGCACCCTTGCCGAATTGACGTTCGATCTGACCCAGGGCCGCAGCCAAGGCTTTCTTCTTGTTGTCGTCCATTAAAGTCCTCACGTAATCAATAAGGCCTGACGGCCAACACCTGTATAAGTAGACAGTATTGTTCCACAAAGATCAGAGATCGCCTACCCCTGATTTTCTATTTCTGCTGCAGCTCGTCGCAACAAGCCCTCCAGCGCGGCCTTCACCGTTTGTCGGCGGACCTCATCGCGGTTGCCGGGGAAGTGCGCAAGCTCGGCCGTGACCTCCTCGCCAACACCAAAGGCCAACCATACGGTGCCCACCGGTTTGTCCGCCGAACCACCATCCGGCCCCGCCACACCGCTGACCGCCACGGCAAAGCGCGCCAGGCTTTTCTCCTGGGCGCCGCGCACCATGGCCTCCACCACTTCCTGGCTGACCGCCCCAACCTTTGGAAACAACGTCTCCGGCACATTCAACTGCCGGGTCTTCTGCCGATTGGAATAGGTGACATACCCCGCCTCGAACCAGGCCGAACTCCCAGGGATCCGCGTAATGGCCTCGGCGATACCGCCACCGGTACAGGATTCGGCCGTGGTGACGTGGGCATTGAGCACCTGCAGGCGGCGACCCAGTTCAGCGGCAAGTTGAGTGATTTCCTTCACGACGGTCTCCAGAAGTGGGCGGGGGTTTGCCTACCCTACAGGAGCAAATCGCTCATGCAAGCGACAGACGGGAACAAGAGATTAGCGGGTGACAGCGCGCACATAAGCCTGGCAAGCGCGCAAGGCGATCAGTCCTTGGTCGCCGGCATCGGTGATGCCGATAATTCGTTGAGCATGCGCCGGGTCAAGTCGGGCTCGCGCGGCTGCATGAACCACGCGGACGGCGGTGGCGGCGGTTGGCATTGCACAGCCACTGGCGGGCTCGGCTGCGTCGAGAAGGACTGACAACCGCACATCAGCAGTGGCCAGGCGGTCGCGCAGAGCAGCCTGGTTATGTTGCGCATCGCTTAACTCCCGAGCATGGTGTTGGGCGCTGGCACTGAGCTGTTGCTCCAGGGCCAGCCGTTTGTCCTGCTGTACCTGTTGCTGGCGCAGGGCTGCCTGGGTTTGTTGACTGAGCGCCTGGGCATGGACAGCCGCTTGCCGCTCCAACTGCGCCCCCAATCGCCAAGCCTGTACTTGCCAGGTCACCGCCACTAACAGGCAAACGCCGATCAATCGCCAAGCCCCTAGGAAGCGCATAACACCGCCTTCGCCAGCGCCCACAATCGCAAGCGATCCTCGAGCCCATTCAACCCGCCGTTGATCCGCCGTGTGATGGCGGTGAACTGATCCTTGTCTGCCAGCTCATTCAGGCCATTGCTCTGCCAGAACCAGGCGGCCGACTCAGCCGCCCATTGTGGTTGCTCCAACAACATGGGATATCTCAACAGACGATCATCACCAAACAACGCCTGGCTGCATGCCAGGTAATTGCGCCGACCGGTGATCTGGATCAGCCCCCTGCCCCGGTACAACTGACCATCGCCATCCGCTTCAGAGGTGTTGCCCAGGCGCGCGGCCAGGCTGCCGGTGTCGTATTTGCTCAGGTAGTGATCGCTGCCCAGTTCACGGACGTAACGCAGTTCGCCGGATTCGTGGCCAATCTGGGCGAGGAAGGCGGCGATGCGCTTCGCACGGTTGATCTCGAAACGAACGAAAGCCGCATTCAAGGGCGCTAAAAAAAGGCCCGCTCTAAGGCGGGCATCCGGCATAACGCCAAGCAGTTGGGGGAGTGTTATCACCATTGGTTTTACTCTCGAAAAGTAGCTATCTCGACAACCCACCGGCCGTAATCGAACTGCGGTATCCCGTCACCGGATCGCCGACATGAACCACCTGCCTTATCGACCATCGTCCCTGCATATAGGACGGCCAGCTCTCATCCAGCACTAACAGCCCTTCCGCGGCCAACAATGGATTGCCCGGGCAATCGATCAGCAACTTCACATTTTCACGCCCCACACGGCGTAGTTCGCCTTCGGCAACGGCGCGGGCTTCGGCTTCGTTCTGGTAGCGTTGGCGTAAGGTTTTGAACGGGGCGTTCCCCACCTGGACTACGCGCTGCTTGCCGGCTGAGGCATCCCACCAACTGGCGCGGCAGCCTTCGTATTTCGAGCGGGATTTTTCGTCGAGTTTGGCGGTAATGAAGCTCTGTTCACCGGGGCGGTTATCATCCGTCACGGACAGCTTCACTTCCGGCAGTAGCTGGCCGGAGAGCGACTTGACTCGGCCGGCTTCGGCCAACACATAGAGTTCGTTAAACGGTTTGGTCACCGCACTATAGAGTCGGGCAAGGCGCGAAATGAACGCCATGTCGCTTTCGTTGGACTGGTCGATGTGCGCGATCGCAATCCCCTCCAGCGCTGGCGCCACTCGCGGTGAATAGCCGTGACGACTGACCAGTCGGCGAAACAGCGCGCCCAGGGTGGTCGGACCGTAACTGGCGGATCGACGCTGGCGGTAACCCGTTGCATCGACCACGCTGAAGGGCGCTGCGGTGGCTACGATCATCAAGCGCATGGGAAACAGCACCGGGGTCCGTTGGGTGACGACAAACTCGCCCTTCTCCACCAACCCCGATTCCAGGTAACCGACACGCAAGCCGATCTTGCCGTTCAGAGTGGGCAGGCCGTCCAGCCCCTCGATATTGAGGGTCAGCTCCAGCCGGTCAGTCTCAATGCCCGCAGCGTCAGTGTGGCTCCAGCGCATCAGGCGTTGATTGAGCAGCGCCGCGTTGGCGCCATAAAACTCGACGATAGGCGTAAATCCCTGTGCCATGCAGCCTCCTTAATCCCAGGCCAAAACGGGTCGCGCAGCACCTGACCGAGCGTGCAATTCCGGCACGATCACCCACACGCCGGCCGGTAGCACCGGGCCATATTCGGCAAGCTCGGGGTTCAGGCGCCAGAGGGTTTCTTCCGCTGCGTCATCGCAACGGCCCAACTCCCGATAAAGCAACAGATTGACCGAATCACCGGCGATACTTCGCACTCTACGCATTGACGAATTCCTCTAACTCCAGCGTCCAGGCCATGACCATAGCGGTGCCGTCATCGATCACATTGCTCTGGGTTTCCACCACCGAATTAATCCGCCACAAGCCCCAGTTACGGCCGATGCCGTCAACCAAAGGCAACGGCGCACGCGTGTTTTGCAGCGCGCGCAACTCGTCCAAGCGCTGCATGCCTACGCCGTACATGGCCGTGCCGCTGAATGTGAGTTTTTCCAGCTTCTGACCGCTCTGCCGCGACTGCGACTTGCTGGCAATAATCGCCAGGTCACTCCAGCCGCCGTCGCTGGCACGGATCAACGAGGAATAGGCAAATCCTCGGGACAAGCCAAAGATAAAGTCGCCGAGCACCATTTGTTGTCGCATCAGTCACCTCCTGGAGGATCGGCCAGTGCCGCGTTGCGTCGGATGCCCAGGCTGTCGGTGAGCATCGGCATGCATTGGAACTGCAGCGCCTGGATCACCTGGTTGACGACCTGCTGGGCATCGGCGGGGTTTACACCGGTGATCTGGATACTCGGGGCGAGGGTGACTTGCACGTTATCCGTGCGCGCCGCGTTGAGTTCCTTGCTCACCGCATTGGGTGCAGGCAGGCGATCACTTGAACTGAACAATTTGTCGCCCAGCCAGGCGCCCGCCTCACTGCCCAGCAAACCGCCAATTGCGCCACCGACAGCGGTGCCAACGCCGGGGAAAACCAGAGTGCCGATAGCGGCGCCTGCGGAGGCACCGGCCCAGGCACCACCGGCGGTGCTGAGGCCTGAGCCGACGGCTTTTACGTCACCATTGCGCACGCCTTGAACCACATTGACTGCAGCGTCGACGTACCGCAGCGGACCGAGACGGCGGGCGCCGACCGACTCCAGCCGGTTCATCGTGTCAGCCAGGCGGGAGGTTGTCGGCATTGGTACGCGGACAACATCTCCAGTGGAATGACTCAAAGGGCTGGACGATAAAGGTTGGGGAGTATTCGCACCCACTTGGCCGGGCATCGGAATCAAGCCTCGTTCCAACGCGTCAATTAACCCGACGCCCCTGCCTGGCGCCAGATTGCGCACGGCACTGCTCCCCAGCCGAGTGTCCGGCGAACTTGGGGAGACACGCTGAGTTGTTGCGCCGCCATGAAAGCCTAATCGTGGGGCTTCCAATACCTTGCTCACCTTCTCGAACAGGTTGCGCACCGTCGCGTTAAACCCACTGGTCGCTTTACTGGAGGTAGAGGTGTTCCTCAACCTCGCCAACCTTGGTCTACCCGAATTTTTGCGCCCGCTCGTGTACTTTGGTCCGAAGCGCTCGCGCCCACGTAGCGCCTCGCTGACGCCTGGGCAGCAACCGTCGCTCCCCTTGCTGGCGCCCTTGAACAACGCGCCAACGCCGGGAATTTTACCAAGCGTCACCTCAAGTGTTTTGTCTGAAACCTTGGTCCTGGCCGACTCCGCCAGGCCTTCACCCGACCACTTGAGCAACTGTGTGATCGAGGATTCGTCGGCAGACGCTTTTTCTTTCGGCGTGTTTTTCGCTTCACTGCCGGTGGAGCCGCCAGCCGTGCCCGCCAGTGCTGCGCTCGTAATGAACAATGTGCTGTTGAGCGTTTCCAGTGTTTCACGCAGCCGCACTTGCTCCAGGGTCAAGGCGTTGATATCCACACTGACGGTGATCAGCGCCGAGCTGAGTTCGGACTGCGGCTGCGGCGCCGCCTCCAGACTCAGAGGAGTGGCAAGGCTTGCGGAAAACGGCGCGAGCACACTACCAAGCTCCACATCGCCGATCATCCAGCGCTTGTCTTCCTGGGCGAGCCTGGTCTGATATTGAGTCTCTTGCATCCCGCTTACTCCTGTTTAACGCCAAGGCGAGTGATCGCGATGTCGTAGCGGCGCAATGCTTTGCCGGCGTCCCAGTCAAGGATCTCAGCCTCATTGACCGAATAAATCAGCGGCACCACATCGAGGATTACTTCGATGTCGCGCTCCGAAAGAAGTCCGCCGGTTTGTTTAAAAAATCGTCGATGTGCCCTTGCAGTTCGGTCCAGTCGGGCACGGTCAGGTTGGCGAGGTCGGGGATCATCAAGCCGGTGCAATGGGCGGTAATGAACTCGGCGCGCTCTTTGTTGGTGACGAGTTTTTTCATTACCTTGGTGGCACGCAGAGCGGGCATTTCCAAGGGCAGTTCAGTGAGCGTCCGACCGGCCGCGTCGAGAGGCAGCAACAATTGGACGGGCTGGTCGTGGGTTGCCGTCGCTTGCTCATCCAGAAAAAACGACGCAGGACGCGTCGACATCTCGTGTACGTATTGGGCGATGCTGACGTAGTCCGGGCGCTTGAGTTGGTCGAGCTCTTTTTCCGACAGGCCGGTGGCGAGTTTCGCCAGTTCGAAGAACTGGTCGTCCTCGTCGTCACCGGCCCGGGCCAGCGCTTCTTTTTGCGCGGCGTAGTACAGCGGTTTGAGTTGAACCTGCTGGATCGGCGCGCCTGTGTCGGCGGTGATCGGGGACAGCAGGCTATGCAGCGGAGGCATCCAGGCCATGGAGCAATTCCTTGGTTAAGTATGGGGGCGAGCACGCCCGCCCCCCGGGGGTTACGGCATCAGCACGGCGCGGCGCGCATCGCCGAGAATGTCGACACCGTTGAGCACGAATTTCTGAGTGCGCACGTCGATGTCGATCACCGGAATGCCGTTTTCCAAGCGGTTGTAGGTGCGGCAGGACAGCTCCAGGGTGGTGGTGGGTTTCTCGCCCATCTTCAGCGCGGCCTCGCCCAGGGACTTCAGCTTGCCGCCGACGGTGTGGTAGGTGAAATACGTCCTGCCGTCCTGGTCCTGGCCGGCTTCACGCACGTTCAGCAGGATGTCCTCGCCCAAGGTTACGCCCAGGGCTAGCATGATTTCCGGACCCGCGCCTTGCAGTTCCAAAGTGGCATTCAGCACCTTGGCGCTCTTGGCCATTTCTTCGCCGATAAAGCGTCCGCCGGTCATCGACTCCATGTCGAAATCGATCTTCGGCGGTGTGAACGAGTTGACCGTCGCGGACAACGGCAGGCCTTGAAGGGTGGCCGCAATGGCCTGTCTGACTCGGTTGGTAAACATTAGAGAACGTCCTCCAGGAACTGCTCGATGATTTCATCGCGGGCGTTGAGTTGATAAATCATGTGTTCGTTCGGCGCATAGCGGCCGTAATCGATGACGATGAACCAGGTGCCGTTCTTGTACTTCTCGACACTGTTGAGTTCCGGGTGCAGGTACACGCTGCCGCCGGGAATGGTTTCGTCGGCGACCAGGGTTTGCAGCCAGTCGTTGATGCGCTTGACCTCCTGGTCCATGAAGGACTTGGTGAGGTTCTTGGCCATGGCCTTTTGACCCGCCTTGACCAGCTTGCGGCTGATGGCGTCTTCCAGGCCGACGTAGCTGATGAACTTGCCGGTGATGGAGCGGTTACCCAGCAGCGAAAAACCGCCGAGGATGGTGCGGGCGTAGTAGCTCACGCCGTAACGGTTGAGCAGGTCGCCTTCGGTGGAGGTGTCGAGGATGTTGTACTCGACCACGCGGGAAACGTCCTCGGCGAACGTCACCTGATTACCCGGGCTTTCCCATTGCTTGACCTTGGCCAGCGCAGCGATCGCCAGGGACGACGGCGCAAGGAACACGTTTTTCTTCGCCGCCTTGGAGTACACCGACGGCATGTTGTGCACCAGCAGGCAACGGTCGAAACCGAGGTCGGCACCGCCCAGTTCGCCGCTGTAGGTCACCTGATCGGCGACACTTGCGTCCTTGCCATCCAGCACTACCCGGGCCTTGATGCGCCTGCCGAAGGCAGCGAACTCACCGGCCACGGCCTTGGTGCCGGTGAAGCCTGGAGCGCCGATGATGGTCAGGTCTTCCGGCACGCTGGCCAGTGCGGCCAGGCCCAGCTTGCGACCGGTGACCGGCTCGTTGCCGCCGATTACATTGTTGATAGTGTCCGCCGGGGTGGCGCCCTCTTCCACGATCACCACGTAGACTGGAACCTTGACCACTTTGAGGATCTGGTAGACCGCGTGGAACAGCGTGCCAGTCTCCGCACCAGTAGGGTCCAGCAGCGCCTGGGTGGTGAAACTGTTGATTCGGAACGGCGCGTTTTTCGGGATCGACGCATGGGCATTCGGCGCGGTGCCGACCAGGCCGATCACGTTGTCGCCGAGGCCACCCATGGCCTCGGGGGATTCGGTGGCATTCACAGTGATGCCGTTGTGCTCGAAGTTCAGAACCTCAGCCATGGTTAGTCAGCCTTCTTAGTAGTGGCCTTTTTGGCCGGGGTGACATTGAAGACGCTGGTCAGTTCCAGGCGGCCAGCGGTGCGCAGGGCGGATGCTTCCACGTCCAGCAGTTCCAGTTCCTCGCCGACGGTGGACCAGTGGCCACCTCCGGTTGGGAATGGGATGAGGACGGTGTAGGTTTGGCGGGTGGGCATGAGTGGAATTCTCCGAGTGGAAAACGCCAAAGCCCCTGCGGGAGGGGCTTTGGGGAGGCGAAAAAAAACCGCTTTCGCGGAGGGTTACTTTAGGAACTCCGGTTTAGGAGGCCATACAACGGCATCAGGATCGCTCCCTTGATCTGGAATATCTCGCAGGCCCTGACGGTACGCCAAGAACACAGCTTTATTTTTATCCAACATTGGATAGTCGGGCATCGCCGCATAATCACTGGCAGACAAATCCTGATCACGAGCACTACGAATGACTTGCCACTTAATGAGTGGGTGAAGTTCGGCAGGCACAAAAATTGGTTTCATAGTCTCTCCTTAGCTCAACGCCAACATAGTTCCCCAGTCGCCTGGACTGGTAACAACACCTGTGCACGCGCCTGCCAACATCACTTCGACAATGCCGGAAGCAGAAGTCCGCATTGGATGAAGGTGGTAATAGGCGCCAAACAGTTCACTGGGCGCAACCACCGTCGAGCACCAGCGCCACTTGCCTTTTTCTGCACCGACACTCCAAGCGCCAGTAATTGAACCCTCCAAGACACGGACGAAAGCGCCCAATGTAATATAGGAGTTGAGTGGAACCGCGCCCGTTCCATTAGCAAGCGCCGTATCAACCGTATAAGGGAAAGCGAGCCAAGGAGCAGCGTCGGCGGTTGCCCACTTCAATTGCCACACGTTTACAATAGTTCGAAAGTACTCACTGGCTCTGATATTGAAGCCGGGGAATTGTTCGCGCACGTCTGCCTGGACCTGCAGCAGAAAATCCACATCTGCCTGCGGACGACCTGTAGCTTGAGAGGCAGTGGTGATTGAACGAAGCTTGTTACATGCCACCTCGCCATGAATCCCCCAGTTATCGATCAACTTTCCATCGGCGCTGGGGTACAAATTGAAATTTTTAGTCACCGCAAGCCTGGGCAAACGGCTTTTCAAATCTAAAAGCTGTGCATCGTAGGCGCGCCGAGCATCCGCAATCGCCTTATCAATCTCACCGACCTTTCCAGTGATTACATTGGTAAGACTATTCGCCGCACTGACGACGGCAGCCAGCTGCTGTTCTGTACTCAAAATACGATCTCCTTATCTGTTTTGATCACTCAGAAAAACTTAATTAACCACTACAAAAAATTCACTGCTAAAAAGTACTACCCTTACGCTCAAGTACCATTACTCGAAATAAGAGCCCGACCCCTCTGGCCATATTGTCGACACTCGCGGCAGAGAGAGCCGCCAACTCATCGACCAACAACACATTAAGATTTTCACTCCCTACCACAATTGTCACGCTATCCGCCGGCAACGGCGAAACATCCAACGTAAACTTTTGCAGTACCCGAGCTGCCGCCGCTTTATACGTCAGCAACTTCCCCGCCACGGAATACACCGCCAGCAAAGTCCCACTGGCGAGGTAAAAACCAAACTCGCCAATTTCATACTCAGCCTCGCCATCAAACAGCGCGGCCATCCTGAGTTGGCGGTCGCCCAGGTCTTCGTAATCCACAATGGCGGCCCGCTGGCGCTCATCGCGCAAGGCCAGCTCTGTGCCCTCAGGGTTGTAGCGGCCGGTACCGGCGCCGATGTGCGTGATTTCGCCTTTCAAACCCTGGTTTTTGGCCTGCAGCACTTCATCCAAACCCTTGGAGGTGAAGCGCACCAGGCGCGTAATGTCATCTGTCATGGCTGCGCCCTAAGGTCGTAGTCGTTAATGGTGTAGTGCTGGGCGACGCCTGCACTGTTTAGTCGAGCAACCAATGCCAATTCAGGTAGTGCACCTCGCAGGCTTAACTCGCTGTCGCTGAACGGGGCGTGAACAAACGCGGTCAAGGCAAGTCGACCTTGCGTCTCATGCACTACGGTGATCGTGGCTCGATCCCGCTCACTCTGAGCCGCATTGATACGGCGAATCAGCCGATTGTGATCACCACTGGACCAACTGCGCCCGATGATCGCCTGCACATCAAAGGTGTAAGGCACGCCCAATGGCCGCTGCTGATACCAGGCGCTGATGTTGGGGGTGAAACCCAGCGATTCCACCGCGTGGTTCAACGATTTTGGTGTGCCCGCCTGGCGCTGAATCTGCCAGGACAAGGCCACGGTGAGACGTTTTTCGGTCTCGCTGGCGTCTGCATCCCATTCGCTGACGCCACGGTCGGCGGCCAAGTAAGGAAGAAATTCGGTGGGCGTCTGCAGCGGATTCATCAAGGCAGGAAAAGGTGGTACAACCCGCTCCAGCAACGTCCCAAACCCCAAATCCAAGGCCTTTTCCAGTGGTGAGCTGTTGGCGGGCAACAAACTCGCTTTGGGTTCACTCATAGCGTGCGCACCTCCACCTCGACGCCCGTGCAATATGGGGCCTGGAATGCCGTGCTGATGATCGGCGCCAGCGGCTCGAGGATCTGCAGTTGCGCGGCGCCAGCGCTGTGGATCGCATAGTCGATCCAACTTGGGTCCACACGGCCTTCCAGGCGATGGCAGGACTCTGCGTAGTCTTGCAGCAGTTTCTGCGCAGCGACTTGAGTGAGTCCGGAATCCGGACCGGCGTTGATCTTCGCGATCACGCGGATTTTGTAAGGCAGGATTTGCGCAGCTTGCACGCTGACCAGATCGGTCTCTGGTCGTACATCCGGCCGTGCGAAATGTCGGCGAACACCGTCAAGCAAATTGGCGGAAGGTGCTCCGTCGCCGTCCCTGGAAAGCACGGTCACCATCACTTCGCCGGGCGCGGTTCGTCGACCGTTGCCGTCCTTGACCTGGGCGGCGTAGCCGTCCGGATCGAAGGTGTAGCTGACAGTCACCACGCCTGGCGTGGCGCTTTGCACCTTGACCGACGGCCGCTCGCCAAGGGTGAAGACTTCGCGGCGATACTGCATACGCGAACCCGCCGCCGGCGCATGGGGTGCCAGGTAATAACGCAGCCGCGCGTCGTCATCGCTCTCCAATGTCGGCGGTACAGGCGGGAAAGCCGCCGGATCACCGGGGTCGAGCACTTGGCGCTCCAGGCCCATATCGGCCAGGCGTGCATCCAGGTTACTGCCGGTGGCCCACCACGCCAGCATCTGCTTGATGCGGGCGTTGTACTTGCGTTCGTGGGTTTGCAGGCGCACGCAAAAAGCTTCCAGGGCCAGGGTCAGCAGCTCGCTTTCGTTGTCGAGGCTGACCTTGAGTTTGGCCGCGCTTTGCGGCGCGCGGGTGGCGACGTAATCGACGACAAACGCCTTGAATTCCGCCAGCAGCGGTTCGAATTCATCGACCGCGATAATCGCCGGCTCCGCCAGTTGGTTCTGGCCTGGGATCAGCATGCTCATGTCACGACCTCGAAGGATTGTTGGCGGTTTTTCCAGGTGCCGGCAAAACGCAGCAATAAACCGGCGCCCTGGCGGGTGGCGACGATGACCTGGGGTTGAAAGTCGGCAATGCCGTTCTGGGTGTTATAGAAGGCTTGCGCGGCATGGCTTTGAGCAAGGATCAGCAGGTCGTCGCCGAGGTTCTGGCCGAGCAGTTGCGGGATCATCGAGCCGTACATCGGGCGCTTCTGACGAGTGCCTAAGGGGGTGGTCAGCGCTCGGGTGGCACGCTGTACGAATTGCAGCCAGTCATCGACGGCTGCCCCCGTGTTCCTATCGATTCCGATCATGGCAACTCCTTATGCGCGGCTGATCACGCGCCCCTGGTGATCCACCACCGGGCCGCTCAAATGCACGCCGGCGGCATCCAGCGAGAGGCCGGTGGCGCCGAGTTGCAGGGTGATGCTCTGGGCACTCATGGTCAGGCTGGCAGCGCCGACCTTGATGTCGACCTGTTCGCGAGAACCGCTGAACGTGGTTGGGCCGTTAATCCAGTTGAAGGTGTGGCTGGCGTCGTCGTAGTCGCTTTGGGTGCCATCCTGATGGCGCCGCCGGGTCAGCGAGGCCACGCTGGACACCGGTGGAAACAGACTACTGTTCAGTCCGAACAGTGCCACAGACTGCGTGCCCCCTTCCCCACCGCCGTAGTTGAGCAGCAGGCATTGTTCGCCCACCGATGGAATACGGGTTTCGGTCTGCGCACCGGCACTGGGGTTGAAGAATCGAATCGCCGGGGTAAGCAACTCACCATGGCTGACCTTGCAGGTATTGCTGGCAGCGTCGACCTCCTGGCACACGCCAATGCGGCAGAAACTTTCCGCGCGTCGATACAAGTCTTCGAGCTGGGCTTCCATTTCCGCCAGGCGCTCGACAATCGGCCCCAGTTGCATGCGTAACAATGCGTCGAACATGGACTACTCCTGCAGGGGCCGATATTGATCCGGATCGTCGATGTCCGAGACTTCCCAGGTGCGGGCAAACAGCGGCGTACCTGTGGGATCTTGGAGCAACGACGGGCCGAGATAGAGGGTTTGGGTGAAGGAAACGACCCAGGTGTCGTAGTCCGTTTCGGCACTGGAAAATCCGGAAGGCGCCGCAACGATGGACGTGGGTAAATCGCACTGATCCGGCGGCAGGCCCCAGCGGTTATCCAGGGCCAGGTCCATCAATTGGCTGGCCAGGTCGCACGCGTCAAAGGGTGCCGCGCCGCTGGCGACCGTAGCCTTGAGTGAAACCGACAAAACATGCGCCTTGCGCCCTTCAGGGGAACGAACCCCGGGACCGTTACGCTCCATGCTGATCAGCACGCCGGTGTGATCCCCGGCGCCGGCAAAGTCCTGGTGGTTGCCTACCTGTAATTGTGGGAAGGCACGCTTCAGCGCGTCCTCAATCGCTACAGGCAGTTGGGATGGTTTTTCGATATGTGTCATCAGTTGCGTCCTTGCAGCAGTTACTGCTGATCCGGTCGGGACGTCGGCGCTTCGTTGACCCCGATGCGCTTGGCCGCCCAGCGTTCATAAAGGCCGATGGCGACGTCTGCGCCGGCCATGGCGGTCAGGCAGCCAATGGCGCCGGCGGTCCAGATCGACATGCCGGCGGCGTAGCACAGCATCAATGCCGAGACCCCGCAGACCATGCATGCCCCGGACCGTAGGGCCAGGCGCCGGACCAGCGACCAACCGCGGGCGCCCTCCTTGTCGGCGCGCCACATTTCGCCGGATACGCCGCCGATCAGGGCCAGTGCGATCACCAGCCAGATAGGCATTTCCGCTAACGCTTGCTGCTCGTTTGTCATGTCACGCCTCCTGGCTGAGCAATGCCGGCGAAGGGCCGGCTTTCGGGTAAATCCATTTATAGGTAGGCATTCCAAAAAGCCCGGTTGCCCGGGCTTTTCAGTAATGCGGTCCAGCTTCGATCTTTCGGCGCTACTGGCGCGGTACGGATCTTTCCTCAATGTTTTTCCGACCACGATCCCTGTCTGCCGGATAACTGCTTCTGGTGCTTTACGCTGCACACCCGGGTCAGTTGCCAACCCTCTGAACCGTTAAGGCCGGTTCATCGCTGCCTGTTCTTGCAAAGCTGTGAAACTAAAGAGCGTCGGCATCCTTGCCGGTGTTGCCTGGCATCCCTGCCATCGCTCTGATGGCGTCCTTGCCGATGTTGCGTGCCTTCCTTGTCTTCCTTGGCAGCATCCTTGCCGCCTCCACCAGGCCTTGTTGGCTGGCTTGAGATGAAGAATATGCATGTATGCATATACAGTCAATGCACAAATGCATTTATTTTCGACATACTCATGCATGGATGCATTTCCGACCTTACGGGTAAAGGGTTTGACGATTTTCTAGAGACGAAAAAAAGCCCGCTCGATGGCGGGCTTTCTCTTACACAAGAAGGTTAACGGGCGTACATCCCCCACCAGAACACATGGCCAAGGATGCTGATCTGCTCATCCTGAATATCCTGGAAGCTGTAGTCCTCATCCGGGTGTTCATCGCGATTGAAACTACGCAGGCGAATCCCGGAAGGCAGGCGATAGAGCTGTTTCACCCGCAACTGGCCGTTGTGATTGATGGCATACAAGTCGCCATCGACGATGTCGCCGATGCCACTTTTGCCAGCATTCACGCCGACCGTCGCGCCGTCGCGCAGTACCGGCAACATACTGTTGCCGCGCACCGTCACACACTTGGCCTGGTCGAACTGCACACCGTTATGCCGCAGGCTGCGCTTTCCAAAACGCAGGCTGGCCTTCTCGCTTTCCTCGATGACGAATCTTCCTGATCCAGCAGCCAATTCAACCTCGCGCAGAAAGGGGATCGACACCTCGTCATCATTAACTGGGGTGTCGTCGTCCCACAGGCTTATATCCTTGAGTTCCGAATGCATCGGGTCGCGCCCGTCATCGCGCAAAGCCCCCACTGCTGCGCGCCCGCGCAGTTGGTCGGTGCTGACGCGGAAGTACTCGGCGATGCGCGAGATGTGTTTATCCGACGGATCAACGATCTTGCCGCTGAGGATCCGGGACAACGTGGATTGAGGCACGCCAGTACGCCGGTGAAGCTCCGTAGGGGAGATCCGGTCGCGGTCCAGCAGCTCTCTCAAGACGATAGAAACGTTGCGTTTTTGCATAGCGGGGATAGTGAAGGGAGTTTTCGAGGTTGGCAAATGCTAATTTGCATAATCCATGCATTAATAATGCACTTGCCATGCCTGCGTCGCCTTCAACCTTGCGTGCTAACCTTGCCGCCATCACAAAACATGCCGGGCCAAGAGCCCCCTTTAGCCCATTTGAAGCGGTATGCGGAAAACCAAGAATGACCCAATGGCGAAATCAGAGCTTCTGGGGCAAGGCATGGATCTATGCTCTGCTGGCACTCTTCATGATAATTTCCGATGGCTCAGATCTTAGCTCGCTGGGCGACGGGGGCTCATCCAATCGCAAGCGCGTCTTCAGCCCGGGATTTATTGTGCTATGCGTTTTCGTCGCAGTGATTGAATTGACAGCGCTGAACCATTTTTATGGGGCAAACGCATGAGTCAGGCGCTGTAGTACAACGTTAAAGCCGCCCCAATCAAGTAAGGCTGCTCGGCCCCTGCAACGAAGCCTTGCGCATTTAAATTAATGCACCACCCCCTTTGCGTTTTACCTATCCGCTTGCGACCTGCGAAGGGCCGACCTCGCGTGTTAACCTTGCGGCCATTGCAAAATCAGCAGGGCCGAGCGCCCCACCTTTGCCCCACTCCTTTCAACGAATTTGCCTATTATCCAATGAGTAAAAACACGTCCGATCTGTCCTCTCACACCCCGATGATGCAGCAGTATGGGCTTAAGAGGTGCGCAGGCCTTGCGGTGCGTACCTTTCAGCGACGCTATGTCTAAAACTCTACCGTCATTTATGAGGCTTTACGCCCAATGATTGCGCAGTGGGTTGAGGTAGTTTTAGACAGCAAATCCCCCGTTACCGATCTTGATTGGCGTGTGGCATGATAGCTTTTTGACTACATTCAAAGCAGGGAGAGCCGCACAATGCTTACTGACCAGCAGATCGATGACGCAATAAAAGCAGCGCCACATTCACCAGGCGAGAGCCGACTGCATGAACACCGTGACTGCGTGCGCTTTGCTTATGAATGGCTTGATGCACAAACAAAAACTAAGGGCTTGCAAAAAAAGCCATATGACTTAAAGCATCTGATTCAGCGGTGGGCTGGCCGGTATGTCTCCAGTTCCGACGTAGAGGTCGCTGCGCACCTGCATCCTGACATTCGCGGCCAATATCCTTATTTTAATATCAGCTCAAAACTCACAAGCCCATCAATAAGCCGAATATCGAATCTCGGCGAAACATACACCCAGACCAAAGGCGAACATCACGACTTGGCTAGATACTCTCGAACCGAGAAAGTCAGCGCGTAATAGCCCTGACGTAAGCCTGGCACGCCCGCAGTGCGATCACGGCGTTATCCCCGTCGTCGGTGATGGCGATTCTTGAGCTGGTCCTCAATAGGTCTGTCGCTGTGAGCGGATCAGACCAATTGATAAATAATTTCTTTCTTTCCTTGAGTTGCTTTCTTTCTGTGAGCCGGCTTCTTGCTTGGACTATTTACGGGCTCGAAAAATGGTGACCAGTGACCTTCAAGGAAAGCCTCATAACGCTTCATGCTGTACATCACTCGCCCATCGACCTTTCTCCAGATATCCGCGGGGATTGCTCCGGTATAACGCCTTCCTTCTAGGGATCGCCGTGTCACACCCAATAGCTCGGCCATCATGCTTTCGGTGACCTTGTCCCAGTTGTCTGTTATCTCGACGAGGCTGGGCGTAGGCTCTAGAGGTAGTTGATTATCAGGGTCAGCGATACCAACCTTGTCGAGGAGTGTTTGCCGAACGACTTTGGGCACGCCGTCACCACCTAGAATGAATGGGAACCCATTTGCGCGCAGCCATCGAGCCTGGATAGCCGAGTGCTTACTAGCAGTAAGCTCCGCAAGGTCTTGAGAGCTGATAAACATCGATTCCAAATGACCAGCCATAAGTATCGTTCCTCCATCGCTAGCGGCCCCAAGGCGTTTGGAGTGGTGCTTACCAGCGCGACTATTTCGGGCATAGTACTCTGTGCCCCTGGTTTTGCAGGCGCTACAGTAATTTTATGGATCATAGATCGGTCATGCCGCATTGCATGGTCAGCTGACAGGAGGCCAGCGTGGAAAAGCTCACAGATTCCGTCACAAAGCGCATAGGTATTGTTCTGTTGCTCGTCGGCATGATTATCCTATCGATTGGTCTTTACGATATGGGTGGGCGCTACCTGAGCTCATCGCGCTTTTTCGAACGCTGGCTAGACGTGATCTGTTGGAATAAGTACCGCATTAGGGAATATCCTGCGGTCTTTTATGGAAGCTACCTGGTGATAATTGGGATTTTCTTGTCAGTCCTGTATGACAGGGTAACCGGCCGGCTCGTGCAGTGGATTTTGACTGGCCGAGCTAAACGGGATTCCTGACGATGCCTCTCACCAAACCCAACCAGCAACTGCGCCGCGACCTGAAAGAGGCTGCAGCACTGCTCAAATGGGCGGGCGTGGACTTGTATGTCGTCTCCAAGCGAATGATGGCTGCTGGCGACGAGCAAGGCGCCATGGAGCTGATGAAGATCGCAATGAGCTTTCAGTTGACCGAGGACAATCTGGCGGGTTATGCGGATGAGGTGAAGGCGGGCCAAATAACACGTGCCCGCCAGGTGTAGATGGAGCAAAATCGGATTTGTAAGATATTCGCCATGGATGAAACGCCTGGATCAAACCTATAATCGACTCATGAAAAAGCTCAATACCTACACACTCAGGATTAAGGGTTCTCACCCGAACAAGCTCCCGCTTGATCGGCTGGCACTCTATTTGGCCGAATTGGCCAAACTCATGGGTGAGAAAGAGCTTGTCCACTTGGACAGGGTTGCCGTCGGAAGCGCAGCCCTACGTGCATGGGCTGAGCCTGAAGCCGCTCCAGCCGTATCTGAACGTGTATCGTTAGCTGTAAGTAACAGCGATGATGCCGACCAAGAAGCCACCAAGGCATTATCAAGAATCAACGAACTGCTAAGTCAGGACGGTAAAAAAGGCGAGCTTAAGAATCCGTCAGGAGCTGTGATTTACCCTTTTCCTGGTAACCAAAAGATCAGGCCCGATAAAGAGCTCGTCATTGATCAGGAAAGTACAGTCACCGGCCGTGTAATCAAAATCGGCGGGCGCGACGACACCATTCCCCTGCTGCTTAAAGACTCAGACGGCACGGAATATCGCTGCACAGTGAAAGGCGAAGATCTCGCCAGGGAAATATCCTCGCACTACCTAGGAGACCCCATCGAGGTCACCGGGAAGGGAAGATGGCGGCGCACGCATGAAGGGCGATGGATTCTTGAGAATCTGATCGTTACCGCTTGGACAGCGCTCTCAACGGATTGGGATGCTGCATATGATCTCATGGGCAAACTAGCTTCCGGCTGGAGAGATGTTGCTGATATTGAAGAGCGATGCGCTGAAATAAGAAAGGGGCATTAATTGGTAATCTGGGACACCAACATCCTCGCGCTTTACTTCAGCAACAGACTTTCTCCAGATGATCACCTCAGAGTTAAAGGTTTGGTCGCTGAGCTAGCGCGTAAACGTGAAGCTATCGGAATCCCTGCTCAGGTTTGGGCTGAATTCCTAGAGGCGGCCACCGAAAACGAGGCCGCCCAAAGTATTGCCCTATTCAAGACAAATGCCTTCAAGCTTTTGAGCTACGACATGCGCGCCGCGATAGAAACATCGCAGGTCGCTAGACGCGGGCAAGCAGCCAGAAAAGCCAGTACAACAAAAGACCGCGGGCGCCAGGCGGTTAAAGTTGACTGGCAGATTATTGCTATAGCTATCGTGAACAATGCTCGATTGGTTCTTACCAATGATCAGCCGATGCTCACCGAGTGCGGAAGGCATAATGTAAAAGGCTTAGCGATAAGCGATCTTGATATACCTGACGGATTACGCCAGCACCCAATACCTTTTGAGTAATCAAGCCCGGCCCAGCGCCGGGCTTCTTGTTTACGGTGTGCGCCGACTACGCCATGTAGTAAAACGCACACACTAAAAATCAGGAAAATTATTTTTTACCACTTGATACTGGCTTTAACTTCTCGCCGGAATATCTCTCAGCAATTATAAATGGTGTAAGTACTGTATCCGGCTCAAAAACCCTAGCTTTGATAGCACCTACCGCAAGTAGTGAGTTCTGGAGCGTAGCATCACTAATATCAGCTAATGTTGGTAGCGCTACACTTAGCTTTTGAGAGTCCATTCCAATCTTCAAAACGGTAATTCTTCCAGATAGAAGACCTGCTTTAGCCGCTGCCGAAATTGCAAAAAGGCTGCCTAGATCAATATTCGCTTTAGCAGTCTTCACATCTGCAATAATCCTAACACCGACTCCAACCCTAGTCATACGTTTATTACTTCCCATACTATCTGTATATTTTGCATAATCCATAATAACTTGGTATGTACCAGCACTTGCAGACATTTTCGCAGAAGCAAAACCTGCGCTAGTCTCACTGTCAATCTTTAGAACAGAGATCGTTTGCATTTCCAAGGGAAGTCGTTTGTTAACCTCCGAATTCGAAAGCTCTCTCCAAAAAATCCTTTTCACGCCTTTTGATCCAGTCTCTTCAATCCACTCTGAGCTTTCCGGAGACACCGATACAAAATCTGGAGGCTGGACGCTTCTGTCCGCATCGCTGTCATTATCAACCTTTGTAGCGCACCCGCTTAAAAAAACCGCAAAAACCGCTAGAGCAATTTTCACATTCATGGTTTTCTCCATAGCTTGCTAATTATATGAGGTTGCCAACTTACCGCTCAGTCAGAATAGACGCGATTTTTTGAATATTTGAAAACCGTTAGAATCTTTCTGAAATAATAGAGCCGTCGGTCAAATGTTTTTTGTCTGAGCTCCTCAATCCGCGCTTTCTAACAACACCCAATTCTGAAACTCACTGCTATCCTTTATCGCTTCCTAGAAAGGAATCGACATAATGAAAGCTGACGAATACTCTCTTCCCGACACCCTGGAACGAATCTACCAGAACCAGCTTTCCCTCGAGGCTGCACTGATGGAGCTGACGCTGCTCGTCGAAAGCCAAGGTAACGCCGAGGCCGGTGATAACGTACGTGGAGCCCTGCACACCATTGGTGAGAACGCCGGACATATCAAACAGGGCTTGGCACGGCTGAGGCAAAAGCCTGGTGCATAGTAAAAAAATAGAGGACGTTATGAACGAGGAATCTGAGGTAATTTACGTTGCAGATCTGGCGAGAATCCTGGGCCGAACTGAGGTATCAGTTAGAGAGGGAATTCGCCGCCAAGCTTCTTGGTTGCCCAAGGGCTTCAGAATGGGGGTCAAGCATTGCTGGCTAAGAGCAGATGTGATGCAGTTCCTACTCGATTATAGGGATGGCAAGATCCAGACCAAGCCCACAAGGGTTGGCAGGAAACGGCAGGTGCCGCCCACCTTGAAAAGTATCGGCCGTTGATCGGCTGGCCATCTCGTCCACCAAGGTGATGCTAGGATTTAACTCTGACGCGACCTCTTTCCAAATACCCGACATGGCGCTCGCTGCGCACATCGACGAGGTCGCGCCTCACCTTTGGATACGGAGCGAATGAGCAAACTTACAATCCAGCCACGATTTCTAAGAGCTCATCAAGCACCTGGTTATCTGGGAATGTGCCGGGATGTCTTTAACAAGACCGTGCGACCCTATGTACATGAATTTCCGATAGGTAAGCAGGGCGTTGGCTTCGACCGCATAGAGCTCGACCAATGGGCAGATACGCACATCGCAGCGTATTCGGTCCACAAGAGAACAAATACAGAATCCCCGCCGCCTCCAATCGACAATCAGCAATCAAAGCGCAAAAAGCGGGGCCCAATTACGACCGATTTGAACGAAAGCGTATCCGCCCATAGGCAGCAAACCTCAGACGAATTCTATAGAGTGCTGGAAAGCATTCGGGGTAAGCCTGCGGCAAAGAATGATCGCAAGTGTATGCCTGCGAAAAAATAAAGATCGTTTATTACCGACTACTGTCGTCTACCTCGGTGGAGACAAAACATGACCATGACACATACCATTGATCGATTCCTTCGTCTCGCCGAGGTGCTACACGTCACTGGTCTGGGTCGCAATACGATATATCGAAGGATCAGAGAAGGAACCTTCCCCAGACAAACCCGAATCGGCGCTAATTCAGTTGCTTGGCGGCAATCAGAAATAGATAAATGGATGCTGGCCCCCTTACCGTTGACGGATGTGTAGGCCGGCGCGACCACCTGTTCAGGGAAACCCAGCGGCTGCTGATGGAGCGGAAGCGGGAACAACAGTCCTTACATATGCCTGGCACGCCCGCAGAGCAATCAGTCCTTGGTCACCGTCACCGGTGATGGCGAGAATTCGTTGAGCATGCGCCGGGTCAAGTTGGGCTCGACGGGCTGCATGAACCACGCCGCCGGCGCCGGTGGAGGCAGGCACGTTGCAGCCTCTGGTTGGATCCTCGGCGAGAAGGACTGACAGCCGGACACCATCGGTAGCAAGACGGTCACGCAGGAGAGCCTGGTTGCGCTGGGCATCGGATGATTCCTTGATGTGTTGTTGGTTCTTAGACAGCAAACCACCCTCCCCGGCATCCTGCCGATGAACACAAACTCAGGACATCTTCGGCCCAGATCGCGGTCTACGCCCTGATTGAATCCCAATAAGACCACATAGTGCGTAAGGCTAACTCCGTCTGATATCATGACGGAATGATGACACGCACTACAGATTGTGCACCGAGATAAATAAAACGAAGGGAACGTCGTATGTACATAATCGGGCTTATCCTTTCTTTCAAAATAGCGCTTCTAATCTCAATTTTTCTTGTAGCGGCGAAATTGTGTAAGGAAGCCAAATCTTTTAGAGAATGCGGATTGACTGACTCCCATATAAAGAGATTTTATAAGGAAAATTTGGCCTCATCCTCTTCGACAGTGGGCCAACTCACCTTTATCCTTGGCTCATTGCTCTCTTTGATTTCCATGGCAACGATCTGGGTTGTTGATTGACTCTTAACGCTGAGGAACGAGTGCCATGACGTATGCCTGGCAAGCTCGTAGCGCGTTAATCCTTGGGCGCCGGGGTCGGCAGGCACGTTGCAGCCACTGGCTGAATCCTAGGGGAGGACTGACAACCGCAGATCAGAAGTGGCAAGGCTTCCGCAGAGGCTGCGCTCGCAAAAGCACTTGAGCGAATATCAGCCATTAACGATCAGGCGCCCTATAATTTTAGCTTTCGCCCCATTGATCTTATTATCGGCCAGCGTGATCACCTGCTAATTGAGAATCAGCGGCTACTGATGTGGTTGGCCGCGCGCGGGGGCCCAGAGCGCTAGCGTGTGGCGTCCATTCCGCATTCAAGTCGAAGACCCGCATCCCCCCAAAAAAACGTTACCGTGGCCGCCGCAGTCACGAATCTGTATTCTGGCCGGCTGCCGGTTGGGTCTCCTAATCAGCAATGGACGAGCATGAAAAGGACGATCCTAAAAAATGATTTCAGAAAATAAAATTCAATATGTATCCATTCAGATTGTAAGAGGCATAGCTGCCTTACTAATCGTCTTATTTCACTCGCATATCGCTGTAGATATGATGCCTGGCGATCATAAGGTCAACATACCATTTGCGTATAGTCGCGGTCATTGGGCTGTTTACCTGTTTTTTGTCGTCAGCGGATTCATCATCACTCACGTCACATCTGGCGAAAAATTCAAAATCCGTCCGTTCCTAGCGAAGCGGATTATCAGGATATACCCAATATGGTGGCTGTCATTTATATTTGCCCTGATGGGTCTGTACATCTTCAACGTTTCTTTTGCATATGGCACTCCATTTGATATGGAGTCGTACATAAAGTCGTTCTTATTGCTTCCAAGCGTCGTAAAACCAATAAACTCGGTGGGATGGACTTTAATTTACGAGGTTCTGTTCTATCTGGTTTCAGCTCTTGTGCTGATTCGATACAACCACAAAATTCTCATGCTAACTATTCTTTCGCTATTTGGTATCGGAGCAATCCTGTATTCAATTTCTCCGAGTCATACGTGGCTCGTAAACCCGCTTGGGCACCACCTCTTTTCACAGTTTCAGCTTCTGTTTGCCACTGGAATAGCCCTATACCTCTATCAAGACAAACTTTCCTGGATTCACCCGGCAATGGCGCTAATCCTTTCCATGGCAACTTTGGCAAGTGTCATTTATGCGCCTTCGGCAGCTTTAGGTAATGGAGAGCTTTATTTCGTAGTATTTGGTGTTTCGCTAGCATCTAGCTTACTGATAGTTTCCCTATTAAACAGCGAAAAACGGGGCTGGCTACGAAGCCAAAACAAGGCTATTGCAAACCCGGTTTCCATCATGAACGCGATCGGTAACTGCTCATTCAGCCTGTATTTGTTCCACTGGGGGATTTTTACAATCGTGGGTTCTAAGGCAACACAGGCATATCTAGGCCTGCCAGCATGGAGTGTGGAGCTCTGGCGATTCGGATGGATAGCCGTTTCGATTGCCATAGCCCTGCTCATGTACCGATTCTTTGAATCCCCTATTTCTCGTCACGGCGGACGAATTATCCGTAACAGCCGCCTATTCTCGTAGACTTTGAGCAAAATCGGGTTCATGCCAGCACGTTTTTTGCCCGCGCCCACAATTGCAGGCGATCTTCCAGGCCATTGAGTCCACCGTTAATGCGGCGGGTGATCTTCGTGAACTCACCCTGATCCGCCAGCGTGTTCAGGCCTTTCATAGACCAGAACCAAGCCGCCGACATCGCGGCGTACTGCGGCTGCTCCAGCAGTGCGGGTTGATTGACCAGGTCCAAGCCCAGCGCTTCACCGCACGCCCCGTAGTTCGCCCGGCCGGTGATCTGGATTAGGCCCCGGCCTCTGTACTTGGAGCCATCGCCCGGCACAGTGTTCCCCAGGTCGGCACGACCCTCGTAGCCGGCCTGTTGCGCGGTGGGGCCCCAGATCTCGCGCACGTAGCGCAACTGGCCCGACTCATGACCGACCTGGGCGATGAACGCAGCCATCCGAAGCTTGGTGTTGATCTGGTACCGGTCCATGGCCAGGTTAAGCGCAGATACAAAAACGCCGGCATTGCGGCCGGCGTTTGGGGTGATCTGCAGCAGTTGCTGTTCGGTGATAGGCATATCAGATCGCCTTGTAGAAGTTGATTTTCGTGGTCATTCCTACAGGCTCGCCGTCGGTTCCTGCATCGTCCGGCTGCACCTTGAAGCCCAGGCGGATCACGAAGGCTCGGGTGTCACTCCATTGATGAACGAGGTAGAAACCATACCAGTGCTTGCCGCCATTCTCGGTGGTCACGAACTGCCAGCCAGCCTCGCCAGGGTGATCCCGAACGGTGTAGTCGCCGATATGAGTGACCGTGCTGCCCTTGATCGGCGCCTGCCACAGCTTGACGAACCGCATGTTGTTGACCGGGTTACGCACCGCAGCCCACCACCACATCGCCATGAACGAATCAACCTTCCAGCCGAATGGCGTGTTCTCAGCCCACCATCCGCGTCGATCACCCTGAAGGCCATCATAGTCATTCCCGAACAGCCAGGCCCAGCGCGGCAAATTCACGATAGGCCGACCGTCACTTTTGCTGAAGTCGTCAACCCGAAAGGGAATAGCGATTGCCACAATAAACAGCCCGATCAGGTCTGTGACGATATTGCAGGCGAGCAGAAACACCCACTGGAATATGGCCTTGGCTACATTGAGCATGGTTTTCTCCAGGCGATAAAAAACCCGCCGAGGCGGGCTGTGCTGTTTGCGCTTACTGCGATACAGGAGGTTCCGGCCAGTCCGGGCTGTCTACCGTGAGATCAACAAGCTTGAGCGCCCTGTAATACGCTTGCCAAGCCTTGGCAATAACCGTCTCATCATCCGTTGCATCGCCAAGCTGTAATGAGACCAGCACTGGAGCCATCTTGCTGGATGCGTCATAAAGCAGATTTGCCTGCTGAATAAGGTTTCTTGTCCTGATTTGTTCAGGAGTCGGTGGCGGTGGATCAGACGCCATAGGCAACCCATCCGGACCTTTTACGATAATCTTCCCCTCATCAGATTGTGCACGGATCAACAGCATTCTAAGCTCGCTCGTAATCTCTACGGCGTCTTCGGGGATGACATTAATCATATCATCGTAAAAACCCAAAGTTATGTACGAATAGAAAATAGCCATGTGCTAGAACCCTATAGAAAACCAAGAAATAAACTGAGATGCTGAACCAGTAGTAACGTTTACATCGTTTGTAATTACAATTTGCGAGTTTGATAGAGCGTTAGCGTATGCAGAGTAGTTCCCGTTAGTTGTGGCAGCGTTCATGTTTATTGTTGCAAGAGAAGCCAGTACAGCGGACGGAAACACAACGGGATAATTAATCGTTGCGCTGCCCTCTGATGCCACCGACATTCTACCCCACTGAAATATAAGGCCTCCTAACCAAGAAGGAAGAATCAAATATCCATTTGTTGAAAAGATATAAGAGACGCCGAACTTGAGTTTTTTGGGTGTTACGATGGTTGCGTCGTCAGTCCCAGAGTTAACGGCGGATTGGGTAGCTACTTTCGCAAACCCGAACAGTGCTTCAGTTGCCGCAGTAACGCCGGACGTCGCCCAAGCAATAAGCTTCTGTGGTGTTATCGCCGTTGTGTCATTCGAGCCTGCATTTGTTTGCGGCTGAGAGGCAACTCTTAACGCCCCAAGATTCGACTCAGTAGCCTGACCAACTGAAGAAATTGGTGCGAGCAGCACAAGATCCGTGCCGTCGTACATCACGTCGGAAACTTGATCGGCAAAGAATGTCGCCGCAATTTTTGCGCCGATGGCATCGTACTGCTTGAGATTCTTGGCACCCTTGCCGGATACGTTCAACGTGGGGTTAAGACCAGAATTCACAGGGAACTTCACCGTGAAGCGCTGATTCGTGGCGTATGCGGATATCGCTGGAGATGGTGTCAGCGTCAGCACCGTGGCGGTGCCAGCCGCGGAGAACGCCGTGGCCTTCTGAGCCTGGAGTAGTTTGTAGAGTGCCTGCAGGAGTTGGTCCTGGGTGCCTTTTACAGGCGTGACGCCTCCGGCAGACAGGACACTCATCACCTCCTCCTGGACATCATTCAGCCAGTCGTCCGTTACAACTGTCGCCTGAATGCCTCCAACCGGATCCCCCTCGGTGAATTTTTTATCGACTGTAGCCCCAGGGCCGTCAATTCTGTGCATGCGTCATTCTCCGTAGGCGAATAGCGCAATCGTATGCGCCGGTTTCAATTGATTAATTTTGCATTCGAGGGTGTCGTTCCCCCATGTGCGCAGCCTCTCGCCGGCCGCCGAAACCCCGGCACGGAACGAAATGACCGATGTTTCAGGAGCACGGATCAACCAGGTGAAAACCCAGTCGCCGTTGGTGAGCGCGTCGCCTGCGCGCGAGAAGCCGGCCCGGAAAGGCCGATACTCTTCAATGGTTACCGTGTAACCGAGTGCGCCTGCCAGTTCGATGAAGTAGCCCGCCGACTGCCCGCCAGTGCTGGATAGTTTCGCCAGCAGGGCGTTCTTTCGGCCTTGCAGCGTTTCTTCCAAAACACCCGAGCATTTATCAGGAAGGCCTGCGACCCTCTCCCAGTCGCTCAGCATCTCGCTGGTGGTGGATGGGTTGGCCTCCATTGGAAGCGCTTCGCCCCGGCCGTCTACCCGGGCCAGTTCAATTGACATGCCATCAAGCAGGCTGTGGAGCGTGGTTCCAGATTCTCGCGGGAAAGCTTGTCCAGGAGGCAGCAGCGTTTTCAGCTGCTCCAGGTAGTCGGCAGCTGTTGGCATTACGCCTCCTTAAAAGCTGGAGAAGGTTATGGTGCCGGGCACTGCCATGTGTCCGGTGGCGTGCGCAACGTCCGCAGTTGGGGCCGTAATCTGGTTGTCCGCTTCGCCTGCAGCAATAGAAACAGCCTCCCGCAGTCGGCTGATCAATGTCGGACTGCCCGGTTTCGAGTCGCGGACAATCAGGTCGGCTACTTCTGCTCGGACTGCAGCCTGGACAGCCGCCGTGTTTGGCGACAGCTTCACCGCCATATTGAGCGGATCCGCCACAGGAGCCGCGACGAACACTTCGGCGGTCACCGGGGCCCGCGCATCAATGTAGGCCTGAACCTCTGCGACCTTCGCCGCGTCCGGGATGATGTCGGCCTCACCATCACAGACGAACAAGACCGTTACAGTCCCGGCGCCCATCTGAAGTGGGTAAGGCCATACGCGGGTAACGCCTGGCACCTCAAGAGCCCAAAGCTCATAGTCTGAGGCTGCACCGCCATGTGGCGGATGCCTGATACGCTTTAGCAGCCGACTGAGCAATTGCTCGTCCGTCTCAACATCAAGACCGCCATCAATGTCCGTGGCCGCAGATCCGGTCGATTGAACACCGGCCACGGGTGAAAACAGAAACAGTGGCGTTCCGGCCGGCGCATCGCCAGCGGCACCAGCCTCTACGGCGACAACAGTCGGCTGGAGCGTGATATCAGTGAACACCGCATCAGCCAGGACGCGGTACTGCACACCATCTTGCCGCTGTAGGATTGTCCCGGCCGGAAGCGGCGAGCCGATTGCGCCGGCAAGCAGCGCGGCGCCGGTCGAATAATCAGCGGCCTTGCGAAAGACTTTCCAGATCGCTGCCCAACGCTCAAGGTATTCCTTCTCGGCGGTGTCGATGATCGCCTGCTTGGCCGCCCACTCAAGGAAGCCGTAGAGCATGTGCACTGCGCCAGCCTCAGATCGGGCGAGGATACCCAACAGCGAACGGCGTAGCACCGCGCTTTGGACGCCAGTCACGCGGCCGCTGATGTCGGTGGTAACCCGGTCAATGAGCTCAGGCAAGGTTGGTCTAGCAAATGGCATCAGGCAGCCCTCTTGCCGGCCTGGGCCGACCATTCATAGTTGTATCGGTAGCGAACGGCCTGGCCGGTCGGCCGATAGATGTCGATAACGAGCAGCATCACGCCGCGCGAGTGATATGAAGCGGCGACCTCGATCGTCGTGGCCACCATGTCATCAATCATCCAGGCCAAGGCGTCACGGCAATACTGCTCAGCGCGGCTCAGCGTTTGGGGCAGCTCTTTCTCCCTGGCCAGTAGCCAGAGCAGCGAGCCCGTCTGGTCGGTCGCCGAGACATTTGTGAGATCACCCCAGTAACCGCGCAAATCGTCCTGCTCATATTCGGGCGGGATCTGCTCAGCACTGGCGCGGCGATCGGTGAATAGGCTGATGATCACGGCAGTTTCAAGGCCGTCATCGCGCTCGAGGTCGAAACCAAAAAGCACCAGGTCACCGCCAAACTCGGTCATTACCATTGCGGCGTCAGCCATTAAATGGGCGCTCCCGTGTTCGCAGGTCCAGACAACACGCCGCCATGCTGGTGAGTGCTGCCGATGTTCTTACCGTTGTTTGTAACGGTGCCGGTGGAATCAATATTCCCCTGGATTTTTACGTTACCGACCATCTCAATCTCTCCGATCATCTTGATGGTCGGGGCTTGAACCTCCGCATGCTGAACGGCAGTGACCTTAACCATGTCGCGCAGCAGCTCAACCTTGTTGCCAAGGTCGTCGTACATCGCGACCTCGCCAGCCTTCAGGGTGATGCGATAGCGCCGGTCATCAACAGCGAGAACAATCCCCTGCTCGCGGTTGCCACCAATGAAGGCCACCGCTACGTCTCCACCTTTTGCGTGGCTGGTGAAGCCGTAGTTCTGCATGTGTTCGATATCGTCTCGCAACTCGTCCTTGAGCAACTCCACCTGCAACTGCTGCCGTCCGTTCGTGTCGGTGACGCGGCGCACAACACCTCGGGCAAACATCATCATCACGCGGTTGCTGAGATCGCGAATTGGGTTACCCATCTTTTTTGTCCTCTTCCCCGATGGCTTCCGCCCAAATATTCCGACCGCCCTTTTTCCCAGATTTGCCCTTCTTCGAATCGGGAGGCTCCGGCGAAAAGGCTTGCGGGCTGACGATGTCGAGCTTGGTAGTGGTACCGCCCTCCCCCCGCTCGTAGGTGGCCTGCCGAATAATCATTTGCCCATCCATACGCAACCATGGCGACCTGACCTGCACCAGCATTCCTGGCTCCCAGATTGCCCCCCCCGGGCTTTGCCGCCAGCCCTGGACGGTTATGGAAGCGGAAGCTGATTTTCCCAGCCGGCTGTTGGCCTCCCAGGTAGCTCGCTCTTGGGCGCTGCCGTTCGATCCACCGGACTCAGCGACGATCAGCATCGGTCGATAACGCCTGACTCCGCTGTCGCTTGCCCCGCCCTCGACGTGCGCCTCAGTACCTCCATCACTGTTTGGGTTGTATCCGGCCTGCCCTTTAACCAGGTAATTGCGGAACCGCTGACTGTGATCGATGCTACCGGTGGCACTGAGGATGTTTTCACCCTGAATCAGTCCGACGTCGGCCCGCTTGTTACCCGCGCGGGTGATTAGTAGGCCGCCGGCGCCATCCGTCGTAAGCAATAGGCGTCTCTGCTTGGCGTAACGCTCAATTGCCTCGAACGCTGTTTCGCCCTGCTGCAACTTGCAGACGGTGAATGGAGTGCCCACCGGGACATCAGCCGAAACGCCGACGCCGAATGGCTGGGCCAAGACCTGAGCGAAGCGCAGTAGGTCAATGTTCTTCCACTCGTCCGGTGTGTGCACGGCACTACAGTCGATCAGGTCCGATGTCCGGTCGCGCCCTTGGATATTGATGGTGTGGTCATTCGCACTGAACGAAGGCTTGAAGATGTCGACATAGCCAACCACCATCGTTATTCCGCCGAGACGGACCTCGCACTTATCGCCAGGGAGGATGGGCCAGGGTTCTACTTGAGCGCCCCTGCCCTCCTGCCCTTCCCAGCGCTCCGTAAGGGTCACAGTGAACGCGCCAGAGGAAGCATCAACGGCACGCGTTACTCCAACCTGGGTCCACCCCGCGTAATTCATGCCGTTGACCAGCAGTTCAAGGTCATCCATTTGCAAGAACCTCAAGCTGTTGGCCGCCGATCAGGAAGCCTGGGCGGCGCGGGTCGTTGCGCAACACGATATCCTCGGCCCTGCTGGCGTCACCGTAGAGCTGATATGCAACAAGGAGAGACGGCAGCGTCTGCTTGGGCGAGAATGTCGCGAGTCGGGGCAAGTCCTGTTCAGGGTCAGGAACGGCCTGAACTACGGCGGTCCTTAAATCGGTAACCGCGACGTACACCAGGTCGTTACTGGTCGACTCGCTCTCTTCGTCCAACCTGTCGGAAAGCTCAGTGCGCACCGCAACGGCCGCCTCGTAGCTATCGTATTTAGTCGGCTCGGAGGTTGTTTTCGTCCCGCCGTTGGAAACATCCTCAGTTGCCTGCGTGACCACTGCGGCGACAGCTGCCTCAGAAATGGCGACCTGACGAACGAGCGCGGAAACAGCGCCGGTGTTCCTCACGACCTGCTGACGGCTCGGCGTAGCAGAAGAGGATGTACCGTCGGAGCTTGGGAAATACTGGCTGTAAAGACTCATAAGCATTCCGAAGGCGCTGCCGCCGAAGGCTGACCGGATGCTGCTGATAGCGTCAACGACCTGGCCAGCGAACTCGAGCGGGGCTTGGATCAGATTGAACGCATCAGAGCCGATGCCTTTGACCTTGTCGTAGTAGTCGGATACTGCCTGTATGTCGCTTGAAACGATGAACTCAGGCGAGCTCAAAAAATCGCTCAACCCTTTTATCTGCGTAGCGGCCGCCTCGGCTACGAACGACGGGTAACCCTTGGTGAGGAAGTCGGCAACGAAGTTTTCCTTGCTGGCCTCGGTGACCTCGCCCGCCTTTGCGCTGATCGCATTGACGCTGTCGACCTTGGCAGACGGATAAGACGCCTCGCCGGCCTCGAGGAAAGTCATCGAGATCGTGCATTTACCCCCCTCGTCCGACGACTCGCTAACGGTGAGGCCGCGGCAGACTACAGTCAGCTCGCCCCGGTACGGGTGAACCAACACACCAGGGCCCGCTTGTTCGCAGACCTTTATCAACTCTTCCCGGGCTACATCGTATTCCTTGCCCAGCAGGTAGCCGGTGATACCGAACTCACGCGACTTACGGCCAAGGTCTTCTGTATAGGGAATATCGCGCTGTGCCGCCTCGTGTACCGCCTGGCGCCGGCCGTGACTGCTGTCTGCCGTAGCCACAAAAAAGCCAACGCCGCGAAAAGTCGCGGCGCGGTAGTTGTCTCTCCAAGCCATGGGGAGCTCCGGTTATGGGGCCATCATTGAGTAGCCAATGTCGGTATCGAATGTCGCGCCCTGGCTGCCCTCGGTCTTAACCTTGGATCCTGCTGGCACGTTATTCAGGTCAACCTGCACCCTAACCGCCTGCGGTGCCGGTGCCAGTTGCTGGGCAGCATCCCTGCCAATCTGTGCCGCACGACGACCGAGATCTGTGTTGGCTGCGGCGGTTCCCGGTCCGGGCAAAGCGCTTTCACGACCACCGTTTCCGGACTCCGGCGCGCCTCCTTGCCCAACAGTCACGCTAACTCCATCAATCCCCAGCAATTCCTTAGCCCAATCGGGGAGACCGTTCTTGATAGCCGATACGGCCTCGGCGATTTTCGCCCCCATAATTGCGCCGAGGTCCCAGCCGGTCAGGTACTTGATGAGGCCGTTGAAGCCTTCCATCATCAAAGTGATGGGGTTGTATTCCTTCCACAGCTTCCAGATACCGTTGATTATTCCGTCACTGAAGGCCGCCTTGACGCCCGCCCATTTGTCCTCGAAGAACCCGACGATGTTGTCCCAGTTCTTGTAGATGACATAGGCCGCGGCGCCGATGGCCACGATGGCCGCCAGGAACCAGCCGACCGGCGTTAGAGTGATAGCCAACCCGAGCCCCTTCAGGGCCAGCGCCAGGTTCAGCACCGCCATCAGGAAGCCGCCGCCGATGTACAAGCCCAGCGCCGTAAATATCAGGTTGGCGGTGCCGAAGGTTTCGGAAAGCGAACCGAATATCTCGATCACCGGCTGAACACCGTCGTACAGGTCACCAAGAAAGCCGGTGACTCGTTCGATGTTCCCAGGCAGGTTTTCAGCGAACGCCGTGGCGAATGCTTCAATCTGGGGACGGTACTTGACGATCGTCTCAATCAACCGCTTGCCCAGCATATTCAACTGCGGCACCAGGGAGCTTCCGATGCTATTGCTGACACCGCCGAGTGCCGCATGGATCGTGTCAAGCGTATCTCCGAAATCCTCACCTTCACGAACGGCGCTGTCAGAAATGACGACGCCGAGGCGACGAGCCTCGTCTGACATTTCCTTGAGCCCCGCACTGCCGCCGCGGATAAGCGGCAGTAGCTCAGTGGCACTCTTGCCGAAGATCTTCACCGCCGCCTGCGCTTGTAGGGAAGGGTCTTTGATCTTCGAGATTCGATCAACGAAGGTGTCGAACAAAGCATCGGAGCTTTTCAGCTTGCCGGACGAATCCTTGATATTGATGCCCAGGCCTTTGAACATTTGCGAAAGCTCTTTCGAGCCCGCCGTTGCTGCGCCGATGTTGATTTGCATCTTCTGCAGCGCACCGCCCAGTGTTTCCGCTGACGATCCGCTGAGCTTCGCTGCAAAGCTGAGTTCCTGGAATCGCTCGCGGCTGATGCCGGTACGCTCGGCAGTGTCACCAATTGCGCCGGTCGCATCAGCGAAGCCCTGGAAAAACATGTTCAGTGCAGCGCCTGTGATGCCCAGCGTGGCCCCAAGCCCCAGCAGCTTGCGAGTGCTCGAGGCAACCGCACTACCCACGCCACCAATCGCACCGCCAACGTTCTTCAGGCTGTTCGCAAAAATCGGCAGACCGGTACGATCAAGCGCACCGGCAATTCCAGCGCTCGCCGCTTTTACCTTGCCGAAGATCCCACGCAACGGCGCCGTAATCTTGTCCACAGCCGCGATGATGACGTTTAGGGAGTATCCTTTGTCTGCCATCCAACCCACTCCTCGGTGCGCTCAAGCCACCAGTTCAGCTCGTCGAAATCCATTTCCATGACTTCCGACGGCTGAACGCTCATAACTTTGACGACGACGGTTACGCCTCCCTCCCACCCCCGAGGTGCTTCAGCAAAAAATCCCGGGCCTCGCCGATGACGGCGGCTTGATCGTCCTCGCTCAGCTCGTCGAGCAATGCAGGAGGATGGCCAACCATCTTGGCGCCGAGGTCAATCAGCGTGGCGAAGTCCATGTCCGCGCCGCCGTTGCCCTTGCCATCCGAAGTGATACGCAACGCATGGCCGCGCAGGTATTTCAGCTTGCGGGTTACGGTCAGCTCAGTGAACGTGTCCTTGCCGAACGTGATTTGCTCGGCGAGTTGAATCGTTTTTTCCTTTGCCATTACTTGATTTCCTCGGCAGAGATGCCTTCGAAGCGGCAAGCGATGTTGCCTTCTTCGGTGTTGCCGGTGCCCTCGCCTGCGTACCAGGCCTCACTCAGGGTGATGACCTTGCCGTTGGCGAGTTCCAGCGTGATGGTTGCGTCATCGAGCGTGACCAGGTCTTCAAGACTCAGCTCGTTGCGATCGGTGATCTCACCCTCAATAAATGGAATCTGAGGGGTTTCCTTGTATCCGTGGACAACGTCGGAGCCCACCACGCCTTCGCGTTTGGGCTTGCCGAGGTTGTAAGTGAAAGCGCCCTTGGCGAAGTAAATGTCGCCGTTGACCTTCAAGGCGATGAGTCCGCCAATACGGTTTTTTCCTGCCATGTTCTTTCTCCTGGCAATCGCCGTTACAGGCGGAACTGAATTTTGTTGGCGACGATTCGCAGCTGGTTGACCAGGTCAGGCGGGATCAGCAGATCCAGGCGATTTGGGTCGCTCTCGTTACGCTCGGCGATCAGGTTGGCCTTGAAGTCTTCCATGTTCTCCACCAGCCCCAGACGCTCCCACTCACGGAACTTCGAGACCGCCTCGGCCTTCATCACCACCGGTGTTACCACTGGCTGCCCGACGCCGTAGCGCGTGCCATCGTTGGCAAGCTTGTGCCGCGGGTACTTGCGCAGGATGTAGTCGCGCCAGTCGTGGCGGATGTACATCAGGGTGAACAGCGTTTCGCTGTCCAGGTAGCTGATGTCAGTGCCGCCGGCGGTGTTGGTTTTGTAGGTGGTGATCAGGCGCTCAACAACCATGGTGCCGTCGTTGTTGACCTTGCTGGTCGCGATTCCGTCGAACAACAACAGGTTCCGTTCCTGGTTGGTGAACTTGTCCGCCGTGGCAGGCGCCAGGCACCAGGCGTACTGAAGATTCTGGATTGGCCGGGCCGGATCGATGGCGGCGTACAGGGCCGCAATGGCCATGGTCTCCGCGGCCTTCTCGTACGTTGGCATCGGCTCGTCGTTGGCCATCATGATGACCAGGTGCTGACTGTTGTGGCTGTCGCCAAGGGTTCCAAGGGAGCCTTGAGTGCCGCGCGCCGCTGTGAAGGCGTGGGCCTCGATTTCACGATCCCAGGCAAAGCGGCTGTTCAGTTCAGTCTTCACCGTCGCCAGGGTGGCTGCGTCGGTATATGCCAGCCCCCATACTTGGAACCACTCATCACCCAGAGCCGCCAGCGCCGAACCCAGTTCTGGGTTTCCAGAGCCGCCGGTGAAAGCGCTGATGGTGACCGCGACACCGGAAGGCAGCACCTGTCCGGTGTAATAGTTCACACGGGCGTTCAAGCTGTTACCGGCCTCGCCCTTATGGCGACTAGTCAGCGTGACGGTGCCCGTTGCTGCCGTGGCGGTAACTGGCATGTCATCTGCGGCCGTAATCGCGGCGACCACAGATGCCGCGATCACGGTTGCTGTGTCGGCACTGATCACACCGACAGAGACGCGACGTCCGGCAATCATCAACTCGATGGTGCCGGATGCTGTGGCGGGGCCGGTGAACGCCAGCGTGGCGGCTGCTGCTACGCCTGCTGGATTATCAACCACCGGCATCACTTGCAGCTCGGTATAGGTATCGATCGCCATCGCCGCGCGAACCATACCAGCCAGCATCGAGCCCTTCCCGAACTGAACATCTGCCTGGGCCGGGCTGGTGATGCGGATCAGGGTGTTGGCAGCGGCAGCGCCGGCGGCCAGCTTCTGACCAATCAGCAGGCGACGGTAGCTGACCGGCTGAGGGCCGCGCACCGCCTTGCTGTTGTCGATCTCGCTGTAGACACCAGGCTTGCGAAGCGCGCCGGCACCAGGAATCGTATCCATTCCGATGGTCATTGTTTTTCACCCTTGGTTTCGGCCGGTACTACAGCCTCTTTGATGACGACGTCACCGGCCTTTTCCTTACGGATCCAGTAACTGTTGAGTTCCACAGGCAAGCCTTCTGGCTTGATCTGCTCATAGGTGTCGGGGTGACGCACCAGGCGGCCCTCGGCCGGTTTCACGAGCACGCGCGTGGTCATGGATTCAGGTCCTCGATGATGGTTTGTGCGCGATCAGCCTGATTCGGCTGCGCGTTGCCCAGGCTGTATTCGGTCTTAACCGACTTCAGGTCTGGCAGGCTTTGGTTGAACAGGTCGTCAGGGTGACGATCAAAATATTCAGCGTCGAAGATGAGGCGGCACGCGCCCGTCAGGTGCTCCGACTGGTCCAGCAGAACCATGCGCGAACGCACGTACTGCAGGTCATTCACCGTATCGCCGAGCGTGTCGTCCATAAGCAGGAGACGCTCAACCTGACGGGCCAGCGTATCGAGCGTGTCGTCCAACGCTTCGTTGCCTTCGGCGTGTATTTCAACCACCAGCTCTACGCGGCGCCTGTACTCCCTGGGGGCCTGGTTAAAGATCTCTGCCGATTCATCCATCGTGTAGACGATGATCGCTGGTAGCTCGCTTTGCCATCCGTTGGAAATGAGCGGAGCCACGCGGCTTGCATAGACGCTGGCCCCCGCATTTGTGGCGCCCAGCAGCACCGCAACGGCCTGCTTGCGGATCAGTTCTCGTGGGTGAGCCATATTCAAACCTTGCGAAGGAACAAAGTTACGCCCGCCACACCGTCGGCTTGCACGTCGTGGATCTTGTACAAAACGCCACGCGCCTGGACGCGATCCCGGTTCGTAGGCTCGTTCGGCAAGTCAATCACTCGAACCCCGAGGGTGGGGTTGTTAGAAGACACCGGCGCGCCCGTCTCAGGATCGACGGTAACGTGGGCACTATCGAACACCGCCTGCGCCAGCGGCACACCAGGCGCAACACCATCGGCCAGCCAGTACACAGCGCCCAATGGATCAAGCTCTGCTGTCGGCTCACTGAAGGCGCGGATCGAAACGCCGAGCATGCGCTGGGCCATTGAGGCCCAGCCCATTTACGCCACCGCCGCCGGCGCGGATACGCCGTTCAGGCGGCAGGCGCCGGTGGCGGATGGGTTAGCGGCAACCTCAGTCGCCATACCCACCAACACCAGGCCGGTGGCCGACACGTTCGTCAGGGCACGGCTGGTGGTGTTCATGTAGATCGGGTCACCGATTGCCCAGGCCTGGGCGCTGATTTTGTTCAGGCCGAACACGCCGTCGAGCTTGAGCACCACCGGTGCAGCGGCTGCTTCGGTAGTAGCAGCCACGCCGACAATCGAACCGACTTTGTAGAGCTCGCCCGAAACAGTGCCGCCGGCTGGTGCTGGAACAGTCAGGCAGTCGCCGTGCTGGATGAAAGTCTTCATGCAAGGTCCCCTTTAGAGACAAAAACTGGAAAACAAAAAGGGCGCCACACGGCGCCCTTTTGGGTTTGGAGCGAACGCCGGGCTTAAGCGCCCAGGTTCTTGTATGCGCCGCGGTAGTCGATCCAGCCGGCGCCGAACACCAGGCGGGCTTTGATTTCCATGCCGTCTACTTCGAAGCCCTCGCGGGTTTCGGTGAACACGCCCTGCTCGCCTTCGAGGTATGCATATTCAAAGGTGTCGATGGAACCTGGCGCAGCGAACAGGTACCACTGGTTACCAGTGATGCGGGCGTCGACGATCACAGTCAGCGAGGCGTTGCGCACATCGTTGATGTCAGCGTTCTTCGCCGGCACGTAAACCGAGCTGGTGAACTGGAAGGCTTCCAGCTCCTTATCCGGACCAACCACCAGGAACTCCGGCGACAGGTTGAGGAACTCGCCAGCTTTGGATTTCTGCTTGCGCATGGCGGCGCGAGCGGCAGCCAAGGTAGTGGTGTTGATCGCACCGCCACTGCCCGCAACGTTGCCGTGGCTTGCGTCGTAAAACGGTACGCCATCAGCGAAGTTCGGGTTACCCAACAACAGGGCCCAAACCACATTCGACTCAGTCGCGGCCGCCGCATTACCCAGCGCAGCCGGGATGCGGGTGAGCGCGCCAAGATCATCGTTCACGATGGTTTCCCAGGTGAGTGCGATGATCTTGCCGAACTTGGCGACTTTGATAGGCGCCCCGTCCTCGGACAGCGTGCCGTACTTGTACTCGCCGTGTTCTTTGACGGCTTCCAGTGCGGAGATATCACCCAGAGCTGCGCGGGTTACGGCGCGGAAGTCCGGTACCGTGGTCTGACGGCCCAGCGGGCGCCAGGTTTGAGGGGCATTGGCGTAAGCATCACGCAGGGTGCGGTTCACAGTGCTACCGAGCAGCAGCGGGAAGTCGCTGGTGCTGTGCATGCCGGCCGCGCGCACTGCTTGGCGATCACAGCCCAATGCTGCGCGGGCCAGTTCCTGCGGCGTCATGCCCCGCGCGTTACCGCCAGCCATCTCGACGAACTCACGAGCCATGTCCACCAGGCGCATGCCACGGAACTCGCGGCCCGCGTCTTCCAGCTTGACGGTGGCGTCGCAGCGGTGCAGCAAAGCATTCTGCATGGCAGAGCGTTTGGCGTTCAGGATGGCGATATCCTGGCCACCGTTCACGGTGGTTGGCTGGCTGTTGCGGGTTTGTGGCTGATCTTTGTTCTGGCGCTCGGCCACGGCATCGATCAGTGCTGCGCTCGCATCGCTCACGGAAACCCCGCGGGCGATCAAGTCTTCGACGACGGCTTCGTCATCGAGACCAACCTTGCGGGCCATGGTGCGAATCGTCAGGCTGCGCTTACGCTCTTCTTCAGCCGATTCACGGCGAAGCTTCTCGTCGGCCGCGCGCTTCTCTTCTTCGGTCATTGCAACTTCCTCTTGGATAATAGGCACGGCGGCCGGTTCTACGATCGGCTCAACTGCCGACCGAACTTCAAAAATAGTGTGGAATCGTTGGCCTTCGTACTCGGCTGGGGTTTTGGCGCTGCGCACTTTTGCGCCGTCATCGAAACCGATCGGGACGAGAGACAGCTCCAAAGGCTCCCAATCGACAGCGCGGTAAGTGGGAAGCTTGTCGTCTTCCTCCTCCACGACTTCGTATCGGTGCACCGCGTAGCCAACGCTGATGTTTCGAAGGATGCCGTCAACAACGTCCTTGAAGACCACGTCAGCGTCTTCACGCTTGCTGAACCGGACCAAAGCGTGACCTTCGCCACCATCGAGCCAGGCTCGCTCTACCACGGCGAGTACCGCACTCAGCTGGTACTGGTTGTGGGTGTCGAGCAGTGGCGCGCCGTTGTTGAGCCGATCGAGGCGAACCGCGCCCTCGCTGACATCAAGCTCTTCCATGTAACTTCCGACATCCCATGACCAGCGCCGGCCTTTAGCGCCGGTCGTCCAGGTCAGTTCGACGGTTCGAGCATCAATGTCGACTGAGCCCGGCCGCACGGCCGCGCGCAGGCTGAGCATCGGCGTCTCATGTGTCTTGCGTGTCATCGCCTGGTTCGGAGTTGGCATCGTCTGGTTTCTCTTCGGTGGATGGTGGCTGACTCGGCGAACCTGCGGCCGCAACTCGGCGCGGGTCGCAGTCCAGCACCAACCCGTACTCGTCGATCATGTCGTTTGCTTTCTTGATTTGTTCGGCGTGCCGCTTGGGGTCGGTGATGCCAAGTTCGCGCAGCGCGTCTGGCCAGGTAGTGAGGCCGTTGCGCACCCGAGTGATGACGTTCTCTGTTTCCGCCTTTGGGTCGACCATGTCGCGGCGCGGAGGAACCCAATAGGCTTTCACGTCATCGGTAACGCCGCCGGGCAGGAGCACCTGCGCCTCCATGAACCAGCGCCATACCTGATCGCAAAGCTGTGGGATCAACATCCGCCACTGCCAAACGTCGACTCGGCGTGCGAAGTTCAACCAACCCATCCGACCGCTTGAAAAGTTGACGCCCTTTAAGTCGCCGGTGAGCAACTCATAAGGAACACCCAGGCCGACGGCCATGGCGTGCAACTGCTGCCAGGAGTATGTCGTGTAGCCGTTGAATGTCGGTGGCGTGCCGAAGCTGACGCTTTCACCGAATCCCAGCTCCTGAATAATGCCGGGCTCCACCCGGTCAATAAGAGGTGGTGTCTTACCGCCAGACGCTGCGTTATTTTCATCCTTGGTGATGAAGGCAGCGAAGCAGGAGGCGATCTTCGCCTGCTCCATCACCGCGTCTTCCATCTCGTCGAAGTTGCGCATGCGCTGGATGACAGGTGCCAGCCAGCTATAGCCGCGAGCTTGGCCGGGGCGCTTGCGGAGGAAGACGTGAATTACATCCTCGGCGGGTACCCGGCGCGATTGTAGGGATCCCCAAACTGCGTTCGCGCCTGGGTGCTCATCGAACAACCAATACGCGACCCGACGGCCGAGCGCGTCGAACTCTACGCCCTGGATAATCCGGTTCAGCCCGACGATGTCCGCCTTTGACTCGTCGAGGAAGTCGGCCTCCAGAACCTGGAGCTGAACGGGTACCGGCAAGCCGTCAGAACTGAAGCGCCGGCGGCGGCGAACCAAGCATTCACCGCTTTCAGCAACGGCCTCCATGATCATGTGCTGCAGGCCGTAAAAATTATCCAGCCCGTCAGCATCACAAACGGTGGTTTCGGCCCATGCCTTCCACAGATCCATAAGCCTCAGGCCGTCGCGATCCCGCTTCGCCAACGGCAACGGCACAATGCCGGCGCCCACAGCGTTGTCAGCAATGCCCGTTATCCCGCGCTCACCGAACGGGTTGTTGCGCCGCTGGTCACGCGCGCGGTTGCGAAGCTTGGCCAGGGCCGGCGCGTTCTCAACGTTCGCGTCGGCACCGGTGGCGCGCCAGCCATCATTGCGCCGGCCGCCTGCCGCACCTTCAAACCGGCGCTCGATCATCTTCAGCGCAATGTCCGTGCGCGCTTTCTTCAGCCGCATCTCGGAGCGCTTCGCTGCATACCCAGGGAACAGGCTGTCGAGCATGCTCATGAGCAGTATCCTTTGGTGAATGAGGTGTAGCGGCGTCCGCCGTCGTTACAGGCGTTCAGACCCATGTCGGTGGCCATCAGCTTAAGGATGCGCATCATCTCGTCGAGTGACCGGTAAGTGACGCTCTTATCGGCATACCTGACCGACAACGCCCCTTCAGCGATTGCCGCCTGCAGGGCGTTGTATTGCTCGATCGTGTAGGCCATCAGTTCTTATTCCAGTGAGAGGATTTCTTACGCGGACGTTCTGCGGCATCCGGTTCGTTGCCACCGGTGACAGCTGCAACAAGCAGATCCAGGTCAAGCCCGAACCGTTGTTGGCAGATGCGCAGGGCGGCGAGCGCGTACACGAAGCAATCGAGCGCCTCGTTTCGTCGTCCGCCGCTGTCCCAACGCATCACGCGCTTGCCTTTGGAGATGGCCGCTTTTTTCTTTTCGGAGGTGAGCTGCTTAACCTCCGACTCGTCGCAGATCACATCGTTGGCCGGGAGGTGAACTACCCCGGGCTGAGACACGCCGGCCTGAGAGGAAGCCGTATCGACCGGCAAACCCATGCGGCTGTAGAGCAACTCTTTGGCGTTGTCGGTACCAACCTCGGTGAGGAAGACCTTGTGCACCTTGTTCTTCGTGCGCGGGAAGTTCGCGATCGGCTTGCCGTAGATGGTCGCACCACGGATTGGCACGACCCAGTGCACGCCATGCTTGCGGCTTTCGGCGTATACCTCGTCGGCATAGTGGCCGCCGGCGTCCCACGTCCAGCGCTCAACCTTCATGACGGTGCCGTCAACCCGGGTGAATTGCCGGTGCAGTTCGAGCCCCACCTTGCGGCGAAGCTCTTCGCTGGCCGGGTCCCCCATAAGGATGAAGCGATGGACAAGCCAAGCCTCCTCGCCGGGACCGAATGCCCAAACACGCCCCTCGAAACGGTCATCCTGGGTATCGATGCCACCCACAAGAACAAGGCCAAGGCCTGGGACCTGCGGATAGACTTCGCGGCGCCCGTACAGAACTTCGGAGTCGAGCTTCTCGCCCTGGTCGTCGTCCCACGTTTCGCCGCGCGTGGTGTTCATGAAGGTGATCAGCTTGGAGACATCGCCTTTCACCTTCAGCCATTCTTCGGCCAGGCTGAGCCAGGTACTCCAGGTGCTGTAAATCGCCCAGATGCTGAAGCTGACGGAGCGCGGGGTGCGCATGATTTCGCCGTCAACTCCAAACCAGTCCATCCCGTCGCGGGTCCAGATGCCGGTGTGTTCGCAGATCCAGCGACCAGTCTTCGAGGCCTCGACCATCTCGTTGTGCCAGATCACGCAGGCTGCGTGCTCGCACAAGTACCAAGCTTTTTCCGCCTCGCCGAGTGCGTTCTTTTCCCACTTCAAGCCGAAGTCGCAATCCTTGCCGCCCCACTTGAGCGTCTGCTCCTGGTGGCAGTGCGGGCAGTCGATGTGAAACTTCAGCAGGTATGGCGACTCCTCGACCGCCTTGGTGATCTGGCAAGAGCCCACACGCTTTGGCGTTGAGCCACGAATCGACTTAGGGTAGATCGCACCGTTGAGGCGCTTGTCACCCAGGGTGATCGGCGAGCCCTCACCTTCGACGCTCTCGTCGAAGTTGGACAACTCGTCGTAGATCACCTCGTCGGCTGACTTCTCGCGGTAGTTGCGCGAAGCCTTGCCGCCACGGATCCAGAGTGTCCGGCGGTTGGCGAATATCTTCTGGTCGAGCGTGTTGTCGCTGTGCTTGCGGCCGAACCACGGCGCCAGGTCACCCACCGCAGGTACGTCTCGGATCATGCCGTTGACGTGGCTCTTGCTGATGTCCTCGGCGTCCGGGTCGGTCGGACTCCACATCATCACGTTGCGGCGCTTGTGCTGAATCTTGTAACCGATGTTCGCCATCAACAGCTTGGTGTAGCCGATCCGAGCCGACTTGATGAAGTTGACGACGTTGATCAGGTCGTTGCCCATGCTGTTCAGGATTGCGACCTGGAACGGCTCGGTCGTCCACTTGCCCTCGTTGTAGGAGGACTCAGCCGACATGTAGAAATTCTTGTCCGCCCACTCGACGGCGGTTTGCGGTGGTTCTTTATAGAGCGCCTGGAGCCCTAGCTTGATCGACTTGCGCAGATCATTCAGCCACGGACTCAGCGTACTCATCTAATAATTCCGGAAGTTGCTCACCAAAGCTGGCGGCAATATTTCGAGCAAGCGCGATCTCCCGCTCGACCGACTCGATGATCCGAGGGTCAACCTCGGGGTGGCGTCGAGTGACGGTCTTTCCGACGGTGTCCAGTTTCGAGCCGATCTGAGCGGCGATTTTTGCCAGGGCAAATGTGGCGAATGGGACAGGCACGAGCTGCTTGTCGAGCACCAGGTTCTTCTTCTCCTGGGCAATGCGCTGAGCGGCGGTAAGGCCGCGGCGCTCTTCGAGTAGCTTGTACTCGATCAGCGGATCGAGACCTTCGGTTCCATCCCCCGTCGGTTGTTGTTTCCTCTGCGCGTGTTCAACGCGGTTTTCCACCACGTTCTGCACGGTATAGAACGCCTCTCGACCGATGCGTGCGACAGGCGCAACCCCCCATTTGTCAAAGGCTTGCGGGGAAATCCCGAGGCTCGAAGCCATCTCGGATTTGTTCAACCACCCGCGCTGTTTGGTTGTTTCGTTTTTGGCCATGATTAAACAACAACCAACCGTGGGAAAAAGGTCATACATATTTGGCGCGCGGGGCCCGAATTACCCGCATGGGGCCGGGGTCCGGGGAAGGACCCAAAGGGGGGTAGCGCACCACCTTGGTGCGTCACACCTGCCCGCAATTGAGAACCCCTATCGTTTCGTAGCCAGAGCCGTGTCCATGGCGCTCTGGAACTCGCGCACCCGGTTAGCCTTCACGATGTTTTCCGCGATCTTGTAGAAAGGAATGATGACTCGGTAACCAGGCTCAGCATCACTGAAGATGAACACCGGACGAACTGCATCACCCCACGCCGTCTTCTTCCGCTCCCAAACACCCTGGGTGCCGTCGACTTCACCGGCAAAATACTTCTGGGCATTGCCCTTGCGCTTACTGCGCTTGCTGCCAGTCGCGTTCGCCTGCACACCACTGACAGTCTCAGCCGCACCAAGGCCCGACAGGATCTTCATGATCGTGCCGCGAGAAACGTTGCCGAACTGATTGAGCGCGGACGCCGCTGGCAGCGCGTACTGCCCTGGCTTCATGATCCCTTTAGCGATCAGGGCTTTCTCGAACCGCTTATGAGGTCGTCGGCCACCCTTCACGGCCTGCTGCAGGTATGTGTCAGCGGGCACGCCCGATGTCCATGCATCCTTAAAGAAGGTGCGGGCTTCAGGCTTACCCTTCGTGGCGGGCTTCACATAAAGGCTATTGAGGGTCGTTGTCGTGGGCCTATCAATACGGGCCTTCAGTACCGACAACTCGCCCTTCTTCACCAGCACAGCCAGGCGGGTAGCCATCAGCGCGAAGGCGAACGGCAGTTGTTTTTCACCAACCGTTCGAAGCGCCTTCGATAGCTCTTCGATGTTGGTTCGTGCATCGATCTGGAACATCTGAGAGCACCACGGCTGGTTACTTGCTCTGGCTGCGTTTGATCTGGGCGTCCACCTGGTCGGCACACGTGTCGAGGAGGTTGATTGCCCTGTCCTTCAACTCCCACACATCGCCATTCAGGCGAAGGTCGGCGGCATCCTCATCAACCCGTTCGCACGGGATCAGTTCAGGGGCTTCGATTCTTACTGCCTGGGCCTTTGTCACTACCGCCGGCCCTGCCGCGCAGGCCGTCAGGCAGAGGCTGAGCAGCCCAATCACGAACAGGCTTGCTGTTGCGCTTGAGGTCTTCAAAGTTCTTCTCCGCCTTTTTCGCTTTGTCCTGGCTGGCCCTGAGGCGCTTTGCCAGATCGGCCTGGTACTCGGCATTGCGCTTTGCTTCAGCGCGCAGGGTGGTGATGGTGGCTTGGCTCTCGGTGTTGGCCTTGATGGCTTCATCCTTGGCCTGGGTCTCGACAAGCTTCTCTTCGCGAAGATCCTCGACCCGCAGTTGCTGAATGCCAACCAACAGAAGGCCCACAAGCGCGATGATGATTGCCGCAGCGATCGCCTTCATGCCGAGTCCACCTTCTTGCCCAGGAAGCGGATGATCATGTCCCTGATCGCCGTCACGCCGATGAAGCCAATGGCACCACCAGCAGCAACGGACAAGCTTGGAGGCCAGGTCATCCATTCAATGATGCTGCTGGCAGAAAGGCTGAGAGCACCACAAATCAGCGCCTCCAAGATGATCCGCCACTTGTTTGGCTCTTTGGCTTCGTACAGCACCCGAAGAAGAGTAATCGTGACGGCCATGATTGCGCCCTGCCATAGCGGGTTCGAGAGGGCCAGCCAGATTTGGGCCCACGTGTCTGGCTTGTCTGGCATGGGTGGCATCCGGATTTCCTCCCTCTCGGGGAGATTGATAAATCCGGCCCCATCAGCACTCCCGGCCATAGCAACGGGTGTGGTGGAGCCGAAAACAAAAAGCCCCGGCGAATGCCGAGGCTCTATGAGTTTCAGTAGACAACAAGGCTAGCGTTAAGGCCTACACAGCCAGGGACACACGCTTACCGGTGTGTGATGGAGGCAACCAGCGGGCTCGATCAGATGTTAGACCGTCAGCTTGACTTGACTGCCGACCTGAACAGTATTTTTTGCATGGGCTTTCTTGGCCTTATCCCATGTGTCGATGGCATCCAATCTGCCCTGAATACGTGGTGCATGATCTGTATCCAATAATTGCATCACGGCCTTAAGGGCTGCATAAGCCTCATCAGAGGTCAAATATATCGCGATGATCTTACCCAGATAGTAAACCGCCCATACCTCCTCAGGAGCCTGTGACTCGAAAGTCAATATTTCGAATATTTCCATCCACGCGCTATTTAGTTCTGATACCGAAACTGGACCAATTCCAAGACTAAACATAACCCTTGCTCCCTCATAGTGATACGAGAGTATCTCGGAATTTGAATACAAAATCCCGCTCAGTGGCGAAATTACCGCCCCGTGCTATCGTCGATGTGCTTGAAACCATCACTCTCGAGTGGAGGCACCAAAAATTGAAAGGGGAGAGATATGCACGAACAAAATCTTGTGAAGTTCGACGAGGTTGCAAAGAAGGTTCTCGGATACCTGAAAATGTCTTTCCCCATCCCTTCAGACCTAGGACCGGAGTCACTGAGATTAGATATCTCCGCAAAAGGTGAATACGACCCTGAAAGCGGCGGTACAACTGGAGGAGAGCCCGAAACGGAGGATGAGCAATTCTTCGGGCCAGTGATCGAATGGCTTTTCCTTTCCGGTTATATCCACGCAAAAAAATCATCCCACTACAGCGGATATTATGGCCTAGTCCTAACTGAGAAAGGACTCGATATCATGGGTATGAAACCGATTTCGCTCAATAGACGATAGCTTGCGTGAAAAAGCCCGACCGGAGGGACGGGCTTTTTAGGTGGTGTCGCGCTTGCAAAGCTGAACACGGTGCCATGAAAACAGGGCTATTCCGCGCGTGCAACTTCTTTTTTACGCCGCTTCCCGGATTCGCTCCAGAGCGCAATCAATCCAGCCCACGCCGGTCTTGATCAACTGCCTAGCACTCGCCTCGCTCATGCTGTTTTTGTCAGCGATGCGCTTGGCGGGCCACTTGGCTCCGTAGTAGAGCCAGACGAACTCCCCCATTTGACAATCTCGCTTGCAAAGGCGGGCCACAGCCGCATCCACAACCCCGGCGAGCTCGTCAGTGATCACGTACGACTTGCTTGTAGACGGCGTCACGTCGCGCATGATCGCCCAGGCGGGCGAGACGTAGCTGGGAACGCCCATGCCATCCAAACGCCAGAAGCCCCACTGCTCAAGCATGTATTCGGTATCCCCCAAAGGGAGGCGTGCTGGTTTTCTAGTATTCATGCGGCTTTCCTCGGATCTGGATCACTCAGGCCAAACAGGTCACGCAGCAACCGGTCAGCGGGTTTGTTTTTGGCGTTCCCCTCGATCAGCCAACGCTGGCCGAAATCATGAAACCCGATCTGCACACGAGTGCAGTGCCAACTGGCGACCATGTCCAGGAGGTAAGCCAGCGCATTCGGCCCGCCGACTTTGACCTTGGCCAACTCCTCACCGGCGATCTTCAGAAAGCGCCGCTCTAGGTCGCTCATGCTTTTGCGCGGCAATGCCGCTGCTACGTTACTCATGGTCTTTTCTCCCCTTTGCGCGGCCGGTGAATTTCAATACGCGCCCTATCTCCACCTCTTCAGTGCTTGGTGCTTTACCTCCGAAATCAACAAACCTGACGTACTTGCCCTGCTGCTGCACAAGGCACGAACCGACCTTGGCGTGCCTGACCTTGCCGACGATGAGTTCGGTTACTCCGTTCTGGCCCTCTTCGCTGTCCATATCGCGGTGCACCAGGATCACCACATCAGCGTCCTGCTCGATCTGTCCGGAGTCTCGGATGTCACTCGGACGAGGACGTTTGTCTGGTCGATTGGTTGAACCGCGGTTGAGCTGGGCCAGCACGATCACCGGGATCTTGAGCTCCTTGGCCAGGTTCTTGAGGGCCGTGGAGATCTTCCCGACCTCGATAGAGCGATTGGCACTACCCTCGGCAGTGATCAGCTGGACGTAATCGACCAGCAGCACGCTGAGCCCTTCACGGCGTTGGCACTGCCGGGCAATTGAGCGGATGCGAGGCATCGTCATGCCGGCCTGGTCATTGACGAACAGCTTGGCTTCGTTGAGGACGCTGACCGCGCTGGTTAGCTTTGGCCAGTCGTGATCTTCAAGGTCGCCACTGTCCAACTTGCTCAGGTTGACGCTACCGATCGATGCAAGGCCGCGCGTGATCAATTCCTCCTTGGTCATCTCCATGGAGAAAGCAAGACCCACACCGTCGAGTTTGCAGGTGACGTGCTGAGCGATCTGCAGGCCGAGAATGGTCTTGCCCGACCCTGTGAGCCCGCCGACAACGATCATGTTGCCAGGGCGTAACCCTCGCACCAGCTCATCAAGATCTTTCAGCCCGGTCGAAAGCCCTGTAGGCATCGTCTTGTTGAACTTCGAGTCGATGGTGTCGACCACGCCAGGTAGGATCTCGCTCGCCCTGTAGTAATCCCGCTGGCCGTCGTCGTCCAGATCACGAAGGTCGGCGGTAGCCTGCTGGGCAAGTGCGATGATCTCCGCCAGCGGAAGGTCTTCGGTGGCTTGCTCCCGAATCACATCGCCAGCTTCGACCACTCGCCGCAAGATGGCCCGCTCTCGAACATGCTTGGCGTATGTCTTCCAGTTGGCGGTGCTGGTTATGTTATTGGCGATCTCGACTGCGAACGCCAGGGTGCTATCGCCGCTAGGCAACTTCGGCCGCCAAAGCCCAACTGTGACCGGATCAACCGGATCACCGGTGGCGTGGCAGTCAATGATTGCCTGGTAGAGCGCGGCATTCTCCAGGTCGTGGAAATCGGAAACGCTGACCTTGCTGGTGACCTCGTCGAACAAATCCGGTTTCAGCATGATCGCGCCCAGGACGCCATGCTCGGCTTCGATGCTGAACAGTTCGCGGCTCATACGGCACCCCGCGCAGATGCCCAGCGAAACACCACCACAATGCCGCTCTTGTCGCGCAGGCGGTCAACAGCTCGATCGCCCAGGTACTGGCGAAGCTCGGTCACGCCCAAGTTGCTCACCACGATCGTGGGCTTGATCTTTTCGTACCGGCCATTGATCACCTCGAACAGCACCTGGCGTTCGAAGTCGGTTCCGTGCTGAACGCCAACTTCATCGATGACCAGCAGGTCGGGACGAATCAGGTCGGCGTAGACATCAGCCTCGGTGCGTCCGCGATTCCCGAAGGTGGCCTTCACGTCGCGGATGATCGAGCCGGCGGTAGCGTAAAGCCCGACAAGCCCAGCCAACGCGTGTTGACGAATCACAGCCTGCAGCATCGCAGTGCCCAGGTGCGTTTTGCCCGTGCCCACCGTCCCCAACAGCATCGCGGACCGGCCTACAGCAAAGTTTTCCTCAAACGCTTCGACAAACCCACCACACGCAGCGAGTGCCTGGGCCTTCGCAGGTGCGTCTGCGCTCCAGTTGGACAGTGTGCAGGCCGTGAAGCGCGCCGGGATGCCAGCGTCGAGCAGGCGCTCATTCAGCACTCTTTCGCGGTGGATCCCCGACGCCTTCGAACGCTGATGAACGTCTTGCGAGTGTCGGCCATCGAACTGGCAGCGAGGGCAACCGAACCAAACAGGATTAGCGCCGAACTGCGTCACAAGGTTGTCAGGGAACTGGCCATGCTCACGGCATTCGCCCGCCCGGGTTTCCAGGGTGTACTTGGGTTTTGTGGTCATGGGGTCACGCTCGCAATTCGATAGGTGCCATCGGCCTGCTGCTCAAGGCCGTCTTCATGGTTGATCTGGTCTAGGTTGGTGTGGCGAGACTGTGTGTTGCTGGCCGGCTTGAGTACGTCCGTCCAGCGCTCGCCGTTCAGCCAGGTCGACGCCATGGGTACGTACTGGCCTTCATCCTTGGTCCAGTCGCGGGAAAGGCGGTGACTGCCCAGAGCGGCCATCAAGGTCTGGCGAAGATCTGCGCTTGGCTTGAGCTTCTCCCAGGCCTTGCGTGCGTCCTTCTTCGATTTTTTATTGGGGTACAGCTTCCAGAACACCTCAAAGGCTTGAACAAGGTCCGCATCACCCATAGGTTTTTCAGTACTTGCTGCTTTATTCAGTCCTTGCTTACCTTCAATACTTACTAGGGGGGGATTTACCGGCGACGGTTCAACCGGGCCCGGATAATCCGTCGCCGGTGATTCCGACACGGTGTAGGACCGTCCGCCGAACTCGCCACCTTCGGCGCGCTCAAGGAAGATTTGCAGATAGCCTGCCTGCTCCAGTTCGCGGATCAGCCCCCTGACAGCATCACGGCCCGATGCCTTGCCCAGGCAGTCCTTGGTCTGGCCGATAAGATGGTGGGTGGACACTTCCCAGTGGTCGGGCTTGCCCAGAAGGAACACCAACATCCCGCGAGCGCCCCAACTGAGTCGCAGGTCCTCGCTGATCGACTTGTTGAGCAGGTAGAAATTTCCCTCTGGTCGAGGGGCGCGAATGATGCTCATAGGCCCATCTCCCGCGTAATACGCGCAATGAACGCGTCGTAGGTCTCGGTCATAGCGACACCGCGATCCTCTAGGGCACCACGGCCAGCCTTGGCCAAGCCATAGATCTCCCAGCGCTCGCGCTCAGGCAGGTGGCGGCAGTTGGAATAGCAGGGCCACGGGCCGGCGACCACATCGGCAGTGGTCGCGGAAACTACCGGGGTTCCGGTAGTTGATTCCATTGGAGTGGTCATTGCAGCGTCTCCCCAAGCAACGGGTACACGCCGGCGGCCCGCGCTTCAGCGGTTCCACTGGAAAGTCTCAGCACTAGGACACGAAGAGCCATGTTCGCGTTGGCGATGGATGCAGACAAATTCCAGGCGGTGTCAGCGTCAAGGCGCAGATCCTGCGTGTGGGTAAGCTCGTCGCAGGCGTCGTCTGTCAGGTTAAAACCCATCGCCGCCAAAGTTAGATTGTCGAACTTCTCGAAATAAGGTTGATCGTGGTGAACTTGACGCTCGATTTTAGGCTGAGATTTCATGCTTCACCCCCATCGTTTGGAATGCCGCACTTCTCGCGCAAGCGGCGGGTTTGCTCAGTCTGAATTTCACGGGGCTCTACACCGATGATTCGGCGAGCCAATACCCGAGCGCATATCTGCGCCTCTAGCGCGCTCCCGAACGCTTCCTGCTGATTGAAGTACCAGTTGTCGCGAGACTCTTGATCGTCCGGGCAACCGATCATCTCGCCCGTGCTGTCGAGCAGTTCCCAAATGCGATAGGCAAGTTGTTCGTTCGTGAGAAGGCTCATGGTTTCGTCGTTGATGTGCACGGTCGCTTCAGGCTGCGGAAAGTTGAGCACGTTGTTCATTGGGGCGCCTTCTGGACCAGGCGGAACCGGCCCTCAAAATATGGGTGGGTCGCCTGGGTGGCGGTGACCATCGTGGATTCGGAAACAAACCGGTGGAATGCGGCCGTGACGTGGCTCTTGGACCAGACCAGGTACTGGGAGCCCAGCGCTTCCTCATGGCCGTTGCGGACCATGCCGGCCGGGTTCGGCTGGTTTGGCCAGACCTTCAGCACGTAGTCGACGACAGCGCCGGACAGTCCGTGGCGCCCCAGCATCGTTTCCTTGATGCGGGTCAGCGATTGGCAGTTCTGCGGACAGTGGTCCCACACAACTGTCTGGCTCAAGTCCTCTACGCGCCGCTCTATCCCTGCAACGACATGGTCGATCCGGTCCTGTCGCCGCTCCATGTCCACCATCACCTGGGCGTTGGCCAAAAGCTGTTCAGCAGGCGTCATAGGCCGATTGCGCTGTTGAACCATCTCCCAAAACTCGCGAACCAATGTCTTCTTGAATGCCCGGACGATGTCCGTGTTGCGCATGTAGGTCAGCAGCAGCGTGGACTGGGGTTCATTGAGAATCGCGAACTCGGTGTCGCCACCGCCGTGCTGGCCGGACTCTCTTGGTCGGATTTCAAATCGGACCAAGCCAAAGTCTTCCAAATCAGCCTGGTACCGCCTTGCCAACGCGATGACGCTCGCGTGATCGTTAAGTGTGCCCTCGGCAATTGCCAGGGTCGTGGTGACGGCATCGCCGTCTTTGATGATGACGATGGTCATTGGGCGCCCTCCACGGAGTTCATGATTTCGCAGAAGTCGTCGTGCGCCTGGACGGAGATCAGCAGCACTGCCCGCATGACCGCGTCGACATCCAGGTGGTCAAGCTGGGGCTCAGGCTCGCTGCCACGCAACGCTTCGTTGTTGATCAGAATTTTGCTGAGCTGGTTGATAGTGAGCAGCGCGCTTTCCAAGCGATCTGGAAGGACGGTTTTACGACTCATGGCCGGCCACCCCGCTTTCCTGCGCCACGTTTCCGGATTGCACGATTTGTGGCGCAGGACCGACTTGAGCGATCTTCCTGAACTGTTCAAACGCTGCATCCAAGCTGGAGGCGCCTATGTCGTCGAAATACTTCGCAAGGTCGGTCAGCACGGTTACATCTGCCCCCGCGCCAGATTCAACATCACGAGCGATGGCGCGAGCGATTGCTGCAACCCAATTACAAACATCAATGGTCGCTAAGACCTGAAACTCTACTTCTTCGGCAAACTCGGTAATCGACTGGAGGTGGGTGCTCATTGGGTAGCCCCCTCTTCATAGGCTGCCTTGAGCCCGCGCTCTGCCGATCGGGTAAGCGCAGAAACGACATCGCCGATGAAGCCCAGAGTGCGAACCTCAGACAGGTAAGCGATCTCGCCGTCGTTGATCGCATGGGCCAGACGGCCGCACAACTGGCTGATTCCGTCAGAAAGATCGGATGCAACAGAGAGAGCGTCGATCAAGTTCGCGTCCGGATTGATGCTAAAAAGATCGGTGGACTCCATTCCAAAAGCACAAGGCTTTAGCTTCGGGAGTTGCACTGTTTGTTTGGGGGTGCTATTTTTTGGGTGCATGAAATCGTTCTCCGAGAACGAAGATTCAAAAAAGTCCATTGGCGTGGACTGGTTAAGAAGGCTCGCGAATGCGGGCCTTTTTGTTGCCTGCGATTTAGCCCGACAACAAAAACTGAGATGGAGTTTGCTGGCTCATGCCGGATTCCTTTTCATTTGGCAGGCGAAAGCCAAACATTGGAAGTCGCTGATCAGGCCCTGGCGAGGGCCTTCCCTTTTGCCAGGAACTGTGCATACCCGTAAGGTACTCATTAAGCGAGGGCCTCATCAGGGTCGAGTTTCTGGAAGCGCACATATGCGACATCATTTGATTTCTCCGAAATTGTTGCCGTTTCCTAAGTAGTGCTGGCCGACTGTCCCCGATAAGGAGTAAAAATTTGGCTTTGGGGTTAATTGGCAGGAACGGCATACGATTTGGCTTAATCGACGCATAAAAAACCTAAAATTCAGCGCATGCGCGGAATATTTCAAGTTTTCGCATGCGAAAGTTTTCATAGCTCTCGCCCGGTACTGGATACGCATACAGAGCCATTCGACCCAGGTGCCGATATCGAAAATTTGGGGGATGATTCACCTACCTTGTGGCGAGCCTCTACCTGAGCAATCAGGTCGCACAGCCCAGAAGCCTTGATAGCTCCATGAGTGACAACCTCAGCGAGCAGCGCTTTTTCAGGGCTCACTTTTTGAAAACCAGACAGCCAGTAAGAAATCGTGGCCTGAGAAACTCCCAGAGCCTTGGCAGTAGAGGACTGGCTTCCAAAGTAACTGATTAGTTCGCTGATATTTTCAGCCATGACGGAGGTCTCTGATAAGTCTTTTTATAGACTGCACATAAGCAGACTTCTTTGCAAGCCCATAAGCTTGTTTATAGGATCAACGGATGGAACTATCAGACCGAATTAAAGCTGCGAGAAAACATGCCGGGCTGACCCAGAGCCAGCTCGCCGACCACGTAGGCATTGCTCAAACGGCTATAAGCCAGCTTGAATCTGGCAAGACCCTTCGTTCCTCTTACCTTCTACAGATCGCTGAAGCTTGCGGTGTCTCGGTCATGTGGCTGGCTTCAGGCATCGGCGGAATGGTTATGCCCCCGGAGCAAGCGGCCTTTGATCTTGAGGGAAGGGAGCAATGGAAGGCATTCGAAGAGGGTATGGAGCTTGCCCACAGAGACATCGATGAGAATATGGCTTCAACCGTCGGCGCTGCGCCCATTAGCGCTTGGGGTGACGAGTCACTGCTTGACGATGAAGTGGGGATCCCCTTCCTACGCGAGATCCAACTGCCTGGAGGAGCAGGGCATACTTTGATCGAACAAAGCCATACGGCAAAACTTAGATTCGACAAACATTCTCTCCGTGCTCGCGGCGTCCCATTCGATAAGGCGTTTTGCGTCATTATCTCGGGAAACTCGATGGAACCGGTGCTTCATGATGGCAGCACCGTAGCAATCAACACGGGCCAGAAGTCGGTGGTAGACGGGAAGATGTACGCCCTCAAACACAGCGGCCAGCTGCGAGTAAAGGTTCTCTACAGACTGCCTGGCGGCGGCATACGACTGAAAAGCCACAACAATGCAGAACACCCGGATGAAAGCTATACGCCAGAGCAACTAAACGAGAATGAGATCGAGGTTATTGGTCGAGTTTTCTGGGGCGCATCCTTTTTCTGATAGCTACTTGAGATCGGCAAAAGCCCAGCATTGCTGGGCTTTTTATCGCCGTGCGGGTGGAAAAATAAGAACGGCAGAGAAAACATAAAAATACTACTTGCCTAAAAATATCAATTTACTTATATTTTGAGCCATTGAAACGCTTCGATGGAGACGGATATGAGCACAGTTATCAATTTCGGCAAGCTACAGGGCACGACTGGCGTTCTAGCCGAACAAGAGCTGCGTGCCGCCCTTGCAGTTTGCTCGGGGATGGCCAACAAGGAAATCGCTCGTATTGTGGGCTGCGCTCCGGGGACAGTAAAAAAATGCATTGAGCGCGCTTTCTATAAGCTCGGAGTAAACAGCCGCAGCGCCCTGGTAGCAGAGGCATTTCGACAGGGCTTGATAGTGTTCGCATGCAATTTGGGACCAGGCAAAGGCCCCGACCACACCAAAGGCGAAGAACAGCTCCAAGGCATTTTTACCGCTTAACCAGCAGCTCCCCTCTTCATGGTGAGGGTCGGCCAGCGCGAAGACCTAACACGACACGAGTCGCGTGAAACCTGGCAAGGCAAGGCTTCTCTAGACGCGGGATCAGGTCAGTAACTACTAAAGCTTAGCGAAGTTTTCCGAAAGTCAAATTGTCGGCCGGGATTCGTTCGGCCAGGAGAAAGTGAATGTCACGCAAACCGGTCACACCGTTCCGGCTGTTCAAGGTGCTTATGTCGATCCTGATCTACATCAGCGTTTCCATGGGGTGGCTGCTCTTCACAGCCCCCCATCTGATCGACAGTGCATCCGGTCTCGATGTGGCCGGGGCCCTCTTCGGCACCGCCGTTTGGCTGATAGGGAGCGCTTGCCTATTTCTGTTTATCACCACGCCAGAACCTGGCCAAACGTCAAACACCAAGGAGAAAGACCAATGAAGCTGATTGCCGCAATTGCAATGCTGCTGATGGTTGGCCAGGCCGCCGGCGAGCAGTTGATCGATGTCCAGCACGACAGCGTTCGAGGCGTCACCTGCTGGATCTTGAACAACACCGGTATCAGTTGCCTGCCGGATAACTCGTTCCAGCACCAGCAGACCGCCAGCCCCTCACACGAGGAAAACCGGGCCTCTCCGGCCAGTTCGGTGCAGAAAAACGCACTCTTGCCCGCCACCCCCGCACCAGGTGAAGAGAGGCTACAGCTATGACCCGCCGCAACGGTACCAAGGGCCAACGCCTGATCGAGCTGTTCAATGCCCTGCAGCGCCGAGAAACCACTTTCGGCCAGATATACGCCATGTCGGCTTCGTGCGGGATCGACGCGCGCCGGGTGCTGGCTGATCACTTCCGCGGGAGTTCAAGCGATGGGTAAGTGGGATGTCGCGACACGGTTCGCGAATAACGAAAACGTGTCGCGACACGAAAGGGGGTAGGTATGTTTCTGACAGCAGAGGAAGTTGCCGACCTGACCGGCTATAAAAAGCCAGGGGCGCAGATAAAGTGGCTGACTGCCGAACGCTACGGGTTCGCGATAGGTGGTGATGGGCACCCCAAGGTACTGCGCCAAGTTGTAATAGGGCGGCTGGGTGGCATTCAATCAAGGAAAGGACCGGAGCTTCGGCTAGGTTGAGGTGAAGATCGATGCGTCCGCGCAAGAAGGACCGGCACCTGCCGGCGTGCATGTACCAGAAGCATGGCGCTTATTACCTGGTCCGCAAGGGCAAGTGGAAGCGCCTGGGCACCGACTTTCAGGCATCCCTGGCAGAGTACGCCAAGTTGCTGGACAAAGGCACCCAGGGCGGAATGCCCAAGCTGATCGACGATGCGCTCGAGCATATGCGTACCAGAACGAAGCCACCACTCAAGCCGAATACGCTCAAACAGTACGAGGCTGCGTGCGAACGCCTGAAGGAAAACTTCGCCGACTTCGAGCCTCGCGAGGTGCTTCAGCGGCACGTCGTCGCGCTCAAGCTGCACATGGCGGACACGCCAAATATGTCGAACCGGGTGATCTCGGTACTACGAGCTGTGTTCACTTACGCCCTGGAGCAGCAGATCGTCGACTCAAATCCGTGCATCGGCGTCCGCCGGCACCTCGAGCACAAGCGCGACCGATACATCACCCACGGTGAATTCCAGGCCATCTGCGCCAACTCCAGCGCCAACATGCGGGTGATTTACGAGATGTGCTATCTAACCGGGCAGCGCATTGGTGACGTCCTAGCCATCCGCCTGGCGGACATCAGCGCCGAAGGGATCGCGTTCAAGCAGGAAAAGACCAATGCAAGGCTATTGGTACAGATGACACCCGACCTCGAGGAGCTGATTGCCCGGGTCAAGGCGCTACCACGGAAGATCCGCGGGCTCACCCTTTTCTGCTCACCGCGCGGCGGAAAACCGGTTCACTACAGCTCGGTCAAGGACGCCTTCGCCATCAGTTGCAGAAAGGCCAGGGTCGAGGACGCGAGCCTTCATGACCTTCGAGCAAAATCCCTTTCGGATACGGACGACCAAGGCAACGATGCGCAAAAACTGGGTGGCCATACCGACGCCAAGATGACGAAGCGCTATTTACGCCTGCGCAAAACCAATATTGGATTTCCACCGACGATGCCACATTAATCGTATAAAAGGATGCAAATTGCTAGTCACCAAGCTGCGGAAACAAATGAAAGTACAATTAACATAGATATGATAATGAAGATAAATCAGGGATTGTTGTATTCCAAGATTAAATTTTCGCCCATAACCACAGCATCGTTAAAATCTAAAGCATCACCCTCAAAGCCACCATAGCTTCCTACGACCTCTTCAGGCCGAAACCGGTAAGCGACACCAATACTAGACTCCATAAGCTTAGACTTGACTTCTCCCAAGGCGCCTGAAAGCTGAGTTAAAATAAATTTCTGCCAAGCTTCATCATCTTCACGCGACTGCCAACCCTCAATATTAATGAGGTCGTGGCCAAGCTCACTGAAAAAAGCAAGCAAAAACGTGGCGCAAGTCAGACCTGCCCCCTCCTGATCCTTAAACTTCAGGTCACCATTAAAGACACTTGCACCATTATAAATAAAGCCATAAGGAATACCTTTTTCTTTATTCTGATCCCACATTCTTGACGCTGTCTCTGCAAGAATCTGCAAATCCTCATCATTAAAATAACTACCGGGAACGCACTTATACTTATTAGTTAACGGCTCGCACCTCAGGTCATAATGCGTTGCGAGATGAAGCATATTTAGCTTCTCTTTATCTTTTTCCCTAAAAACGATCGCGGCGTGCCTCTGGACGGGCATCGAGGCAGAGCCAGTATTAAACTGAGCTAAAGCGACGCCAAACATTCCCACATCACCGATTAAATTATATTCCAAAACTTATCACACTCGCGAACGTACCAAACCTTTGAGAGCGCGCTGGGGGTCTTGATGGGTTGCCTCCAAGTGGGCAAAAACCTCCGTATAAAAGCGCATCCATTTGCTCAATTTACCTCTAAGCCGATAGGCAGTCCTAAGTAAAGCCACTGCAGTTACTCTACGCATCATCTCGGGCTTAGCCCGTGCAAGCAACTCATTTAAAGAATGAAAGTCACCTAACTCAATATAATCTTCAACAACATCGATACCCTTACGCACGGCATACCGGCTAATATCAGGATCAATAGAGGCAGCCGCATCGATAGCATAAATATCGTTTAAATTCTTACTAACACTGAGATTAACCTGCAGTGACGAGGAAAGATCCTCGAGCGAAACAACAACTCGCATAGGGCGCAAGCTTGTATTTTTCAGCGAGTACTGTTGCTTACTTAGATCGTAACCAGTAATCCCTGCAAAAACCGAAGGGCCGGATGAGTTCCACCTCTCTACAAACGAAGTAGTCGCTACCGTACTCGCATCTTTGCTGCTGTCTAAATAGGCTCGATTACCAACAACTTCACCAAGCGATAGCGCCCCAGCTGTCGAGCAAGTAAGAGAACCATACCCCATCACTCACCCTCCAGTTTGCTAAGACTTTCAACCTCGCCAAACAATGCCTTAAGTACAACTCGATACTGATCCGAATGAGGTAACTTAGACAAGGGGCTTGTATTAATATCCAAATCAAGTTGGATAATATGCTCCTGAGCATTTGCGAGCTGCTGACCACCTACAAACTGCACAGTATGCACAATTAACTGAGACCACTTTACAATCCTATTTACAACCAACCCTCCGATTTTCGCAAATTTCTTCGGAACATTATATTGAACAACTACGTCCGAACAATTCTTAGGAAGCTTTACGTCAGGGAGCGCGTTATTAATCAACACCTCACTCTGTTCCTGACTTCCCGGAAAAGCATTCAACTTTGCACCGACAGCGATTCTCGCGCATGTTGGTAGCTTAGCTTTAGAGGTTAGCGCTTCAAACTTCGGAAGGACGGCGTGAAACTCCCCAAGTGTGGGGTTGGACGTCGGATCACTAGGGATAGCACTGAACAAAATCTCCACACGACCTGGTTGCGAATTAACAACTAAATGGCCGTTTTCCCAAGCGCCTTCCTCAACGTTCAATTGCTGTTGAGGGCGGCTGGTCACTGACTCAGGCTGTTTGCCGGTCAGCGCCATCCAAGAAAGGTACGGGGAAACCTCCACGCTACCTAACAAGGTGAGCCTAACGGATTCAGTTTGCCAGGAGATTTTCTGATTCATTTGTGCTCGCTACTTCCCTATTGAGTCGAAGGCATACGGCAGACAGGAGTATCCATGCTCGTCGTCGCATGCGCGGAGTGTAGCTACACGCCAACACGATTGCATAGATTAAATAGATGAATTTTCCGCGTCCTCTTGCCAGTGAGCGTACCGCGCCACAAGCCTGTAGTATTAGACAGATGTAAATCGTCAAATAGACAGGCAGAGCTGAACCCCCCGTATGACCGACCTCTCCAGCCACACCCCAATGATGCAGCAGTACTGGCGCCTGAAAAACCAGCACCCTGATCAGTTGATGTTCTATCGCATGGGCGACTTCTACGAGATCTTCTATGAAGACGCGAAGAAGGCGGCCAAGTTGCTGGACATCACCCTGACCGCGCGCGGGCAGTCGGCGGGGCAGTCGATTCCGATGTGCGGGATTCCCTACCATTCGTTGGAAGGCTACCTGGTCAAGCTGGTGAAGCTAGGCGAGTCGGTGGTGATCTGTGAGCAGATCGGCGATCCAGCCACCAGCAAGGGCCCAGTGGAACGCCAGGTGGTGCGCATTATTACGCCGGGGACGGTGAGTGATGAGGCGCTGCTGGATGAGCGTCGCGATAACCTGATCGCCGCGGTGCTGGGCGATGAGCGCTTGTTCGGGCTTTCGGTATTGGACATCACCAGCGGCAATTTTAGCGTGTTGGAGATCAAGGGCTGGGAGAACCTGCTGGCAGAGCTGGAGCGCATCAACCCGGTGGAGTTGTTGATCCCGGATGATTGGCCGAAGGATCTGCCAGCGGAAAAACGTCGTGGGACCAAGCGTCGTGCGCCGTGGGATTTCGAGCGTGATTCGGCGCTGAAAAGCCTGTGCCAGCAGTTCTCGGTACAAGACCTGAAGGGCTTCGGCTGCGAAACCCTGACCCTGGCCATCGGCGCTGCCGGCTGCCTGCTCAGCTACGCCAAGGAAACCCAACGCACCGCCCTGCCGCATTTGCGCAGCCTGCGCCATGAGCGCCTGGACGACACCGTGGTGCTCGATGGCGCGAGCCGTCGCAACCTGGAACTGGACACTAACCTGGCCGGCGGGCGCGATAATACGTTGCAATCGGTGGTCGACCGTTGCCAGACGGCCATGGGCAGCCGCTTGCTGACCCGCTGGCTGAACCGTCCACTGCGGGATTTGACGGTACTGCAAGCGCGTCAGACATCTATTACCTGCCTGCTGGACGGCTATCGCTTTGAAAAGCTGCAACCGCAGTTGAAGGAGATCGGCGATATCGAGCGCATCCTGGCGCGGATCGGCTTGCGCAATGCGCGGCCCCGCGACCTGGCGCGTCTGCGCGATGCCCTCAGCGCCCTGCCGCAACTGCAAGTGGCAATGACCGAGCTGGATACCCCTCACCTGCAACAGCTCGCTGTAACGGCTGGTACCTACCCGGAACTGGCAGCGCTGTTGGAAAAGGCCATCATCGACAACCCGCCGGCGATCATCCGTGACGGTGGCGTACTCAAGACCGGCTACGACAGCGAACTGGACGAACTGCAGTCCCTGAGCGAAAACGCCGGGCAGTTCCTGATCGACCTCGAAGCCCGCGAAAAAGCCCGCACCGGCCTGGCCAACCTGAAGGTGGGCTACAACCGCGTGCATGGCTACTTTATCGAGTTGCCGAGCAAGCAGGCCGAGTCGGCGCCCATCGACTATCAACGCCGCCAGACACTCAAAGGTGCCGAGCGTTTCATCACGCCCGAACTGAAAGAGTTCGAAGACAAGGCGCTGTCGGCCAAGAGCCGTGCCCTGGCCCGGGAAAAGATGCTCTACGAGGCCTTGCTCGAAGACTTGATCAGCCAACTCGCACCGCTGCAGGACACCGCTGCTGCTCTGGCGGAACTGGACGTGCTGAGCAACCTCGCCGAGCGGGCGCTGAACCTCGACCTGAACTGCCCGCGCTTTGTCAGCGAGCCGTGCATGCGCATCGTGCAGGGGCGTCACCCGGTGGTGGAACAGGTGTTGACCACGCCGTTCGTCGCCAACGACCTGTCGCTGGATGACGATACCCGCATGTTGGTGATCACCGGTCCGAACATGGGCGGTAAATCCACCTACATGCGTCAAACCGCGTTGATCGTACTGCTGGCGCATATCGGCAGTTTTGTACCGGCAGCCAGTTGCGAGCTGTCCCTGGTGGACCGCATCTTCACCCGGATCGGCTCCAGCGATGACCTGGCCGGTGGCCGCTCGACCTTTATGGTGGAAATGAGCGAGACCGCGAATATCCTGCACAACGCCACCGAGCGCAGCCTGGTGCTGATGGACGAAGTGGGACGCGGCACCAGCACCTTCGACGGCCTGTCCCTGGCTTGGGCTGCGGCCGAACGGCTGGCGCACCTGCGTGCCTATACGTTGTTCGCCACCCACTACTTCGAACTGACCGTGCTGCCGGAAAGCGAGCCGTTGGTGGCCAACGTGCATCTCAATGCCACCGAGCACAACGAACGCATCGTGTTCCTGCATCACGTGCTGCCCGGGCCCGCCAGCCAGAGTTACGGTCTGGCTGTGGCGCAATTGGCCGGCGTGCCGAACGACGTGATCACCCGTGCCCGCGAGCACCTCAGCCGCCTGGAAACCACGGCCCTGCCCCATGAAACCGTAGTTGCCAGCCCAGCCAAGACGAGCCGCAAACCCGCTGCGCCGCACCAGAGCGATATGTTCGCCAGCCTGCCCCACCCGGTGCTGGATGAGTTGGCAAAGCTTGACCTGGACGACTTGACGCCGCGAAAAGCGCTAGAAATGTTATATGCACTGAAGACTCGGATATAACGCTGACGCTTACAAGCTGATAGACTCTCGCGCGGTTTGGGATGCTGCTGGCTTTTAGCCTGGCCTGCAGACTATCGCTCTCAAACCTCGCGAGCCCTACCACAAAGGGTTTCGCTGCCGCCGCCTGAGGAGAGAATTAGAAATGACCTTCGTCGTCACCGACAACTGCATCAAGTGCAAGTACACCGACTGCGTAGAAGTGTGTCCGGTGGACTGCTTCTACGAAGGGCCGAATTTCCTGGTTATCCACCCGGACGAGTGCATTGACTGCGCCCTGTGTGAGCCTGAATGCCCGGCCGTCGCTATTTTCTCCGAGGACGAAGTCCCGGCGGATATGCAGGAATTTATTCAGTTGAACGTCGAGCTGGCGGAAATCTGGCCGAATATCACTGAGAAGAAAGAACCGCTTCCAGACGCGGAAGAGTGGGATGGCAAGAAAGGCAAAATCAAAGACCTTGAGCGCTAACGCGCTGCTGCCCTCCCAAAAAGGCCCCTTGCGGGCCTTTTTTGCATTCAGGGGCAGGCGTTCACTTTTCTACAGGCAAAAAAAAGGGGCGGTATGACCCGCCCACATTTTTTCCCTAGTCCCTGTGTTCCTTTTCATCATCCTGATGAATCGCATCCTGCGACGTTCCTTCAACCATCGTTCCTTGATGGCTGTGTCAATCCGTGGACACAGGGCTGATGTTAGAGAGTTCCCAGGGAAGTTCAACGGGATCCAACCCGGGCACCGACAGGCTTCAGCGTACAGACAAATATAAATAATTGTTATATTTCAAACAGATAGAAAAATCTCTCAAGGATTCGAGACGCACCCCCCCAGCAAAAAAACCAAACACTTACGAGAAAGTAAGTGAATGCTTACACGAGCAATTGCGTAAAAGCGCAAGGGAACCCCGTTGACCGATCCCCAGGCAAGAAAAAGCCCCGACAACGTCGAGGCTTCTTGTCCTTCAGCGAGTTCAGTCGTCGCTGACCGTAATCGTCGGCATTGCCGGGGCGGCCGCTTCCTGCAGGACGATCCGCGCGCCCACATGACGAGCCAGCTCCTGGTAGATCAGGGCGATCTGACCATCGGGCTCTGCCGCTACAGTGGGCTTGCCGCCGTCGGCCTGTTCACGAATGCCCATCGCCAATGGCAACGAGGCCAGCAGTTCAACGCCGTACTGGGTCGCCAGCTTCTCGCCACCGCCCTCGCCGAACAGGTGCTCGGCGTGACCGCAGTTGGAGCAGATATGCACCGCCATGTTCTCCACGACACCCAGCACCGGGATGTTGACCTTGCGGAACATCTCCACGCCTTTCCTGGCGTCCAGCAGCGCCAGATCCTGGGGCGTGGTCACGATCACCGAGCCGGCCACCGGGACTTTCTGCGCCAGGGTCAGCTGGATATCGCCGGTGCCTGGCGGCATGTCGATCACCAGGTAATCCAGGTCGCCCCAGGCGGTCTGGGTAACCAATTGCAGCAGGGCGCCGGAGACCATCGGTCCACGCCACACCATAGGCGTGTTGTCATCTGTAAGGAACGCCATGGACATGACTTCCACGCCCATGGATTCGATCGGCACGAACCACTTCTGGTCCTTGACCTTAGGTCGCGTGCCTTCGGCGATGCCGAACATCACGCCTTGGCTTGGGCCGTAGATGTCGGCGTCGAGAATCCCCACTCGCGCGCCTTCACGGGCCAGGGCCAGGGCCAGGTTGGCCGCCGTGGTGGATTTGCCCACGCCGCCCTTGCCGGAAGCGACTGCCACCACGTTCTTGACATTGGCCAGGCCCGGGATCTGCGCCTGGGCCTTGTGCGCGGCAATCACGCACTGGATGTCGACTCTGGCCGAACGCACACCGTCGAGGCCTTCGATGGCGATTTGCAGCATCTGCGCCCAACCGCTCTTGAACAGGCCGGCGGCATAACCCAGTTCCAGTTGAACCGAGACCTGATCGCCCTGGATTTCGATGGCGCGTACACAACCGGCGCTGACCGGGTCCTGGTTCAAATAGGGGTCGGTGTACTGGCGAAGAACGGCTTCCACCGCTGCGCGATTGACGGCGCTCATGGGCTACTCCCGAAAAAAGACTGACTGAAACAGGCGGCTATCCTAACCGTTCCAGCGGCGTTACGGCACGCTTTCGCAGATGCAGAAGATTCTGAAACAGCGCCACGGGGTGAAATAAATTTCCCGGCGCTTTATAGTGGCCGACCTCCGTTTCATCAAGTAGCCGAGCCCCATGTCCGAGCCACGCAAGATCCTCGTCACCAGCGCCCTGCCCTATGCCAATGGTTCCATCCATCTTGGCCATATGCTTGAGTACATCCAGACCGATATATGGGTGCGCTTCCAGAAGCATCGCGGCAATCAATGCATCTATGTCTGCGCAGACGACGCCCACGGTTCGGCCATCATGCTGCGCGCCGAAAAGGAAGGGATCACCCCGGAACAACTGATCGCCAATGTGCAGGCTGAACACAGCGCCGACTTTGCCGAGTTCCTGGTGGATTTCGACAATTTCCATTCGACCCATTCCGAAGAAAACCGTGAGCTGTCGAGCCAGATCTACCTGCGGTTGAAAGACGCCGGGCACATTGCCACGCGCTCGATCACGCAGTATTTCGACCCGGAAAAGAAAATGTTCCTGGCCGACCGCTTCATCAAGGGCACCTGCCCGAAATGCGGCACTGAAGACCAGTACGGCGACAACTGCGAGAAGTGCGGTGCCACCTATGCCCCCACCGACCTGAAGGATCCTAAGTCGGCGATCTCCGGCGCCACACCGGTGCTCAAGGATTCCCAGCACTTCTTCTTCAAGCTCCCGGATTTCCAGCAGATGCTGCAAACCTGGACCCGCAGCGGCACCCTGCAGGACGCCGTGGCGAACAAGATCGCCGAATGGCTGGACGCAGGCCTGCAGCAGTGGGACATCTCCCGCGATGCGCCGTACTTCGGCTTCGAGATCCCTGGCGAGCCCGGCAAATACTTCTATGTGTGGCTGGACGCGCCGATCGGCTACATGGCCAGCTTCAAGAACCTCTGCGACCGCACGCCGGAGCTGGACTTCGACGCGTTCTGGAGCAAGGACTCCACCGCCGAGCTGTACCACTTCATCGGCAAGGACATCGTCAATTTCCACGCCCTGTTCTGGCCAGCCATGCTCGAAGGTTCGGGCTACCGCAAGCCCACCGGCATCGCCGTACATGGCTACCTGACGGTCAACGGCCAGAAGATGTCCAAGTCCCGTGGCACCTTTATCAAGGCACGCACTTATCTGGATCACCTGTCGCCGGAATACCTGCGCTACTACTACGCCTCCAAGCTGGGCCGTGGTGTGGACGACCTCGACCTGAACCTGGAAGACTTCGTACAAAAGGTCAATTCGGACCTGGTCGGCAAGGTGGTCAACATCGCCAGCCGTTGCGCCGGGTTTATTCACAAGGGCAACGCGGGCCTGCTGGTGGCCGAGAATGCCGCGCCGGAACTGACCGACGCGTTCCTGGCTGCCGCGCCAAGCATCGCGGACGCCTATGAAGCCCGCGACTTCGCCCGCGCCATGCGCGAGATCATGGGCCTGGCTGACCGCGCCAACGCCTGGATTGCCGACAAGGCCCCCTGGTCGCTGAACAAGCAGGAAGGCAAGCAGGCTGAGGTCCAGGCGATCTGCGCCACCGGCGTCAACCTGTTCCGCCAGTTGGTGATCTTCCTCAAGCCGGTGCTGCCGTTGCTGGCCGCCGACGCCGAGGCGTTCCTCAATGTCGCGCCGCTGACCTGGAACGACCACGCCACCTGGCTCAGCAACCATCAGTTGAACGAATTCAAGCCTTTGATGACCCGTATCGACCCAGTCAAGGTCCAGGCCATGACCGACGCATCGAAAGAAGACCTGGCCGCCAGCCAGACCGATACCGGCGAATCGAAACCGACCGGTAACGGCGAGCTGGCCAAGGACCCGATTTCTCCGGAAATCGACTTTGACGCCTTTGCTGCCGTGGACCTGCGTGTGGCGCTGATCATCAAGGCCGAAGCAGTGGAAGGTGCGGACAAGCTGCTGCGCCTCACACTGGATATTGGTGACGAACAACGCAACGTGTTCTCCGGGATCAAGAGCGCTTATCCGGACCCGTCCAAGCTCGATGGTCGCCTGACCATGATGATTGCCAACCTCAAGCCGCGGAAAATGAAGTTCGGCATCTCCGAAGGCATGGTGATGGCGGCAGGCCCTGGCGGCGAAGAGATCTACCTGCTGAGCCCGGACAGTGGCGCCAAGCCGGGTCAACGTATCAAGTAAGCCCTGCAAAACAGCCCTGTCGTTTCTGCGACGGGGCTTTTCAGCTAGTCCCCCTTTCTCGCTTGCCGGATAATCAGACCCTGTTTGTTCAACCGGCACGCCAATGATCACTCCATGAATCTGATTCAACGTATCGACGCGCTGCTGCCGCAGACACAATGCGGCAAGTGCGGGCACCCGGGCTGCAAGCCTTACGCCGAAGGTATCGCGCGCGGCGAGGTGATCAACAAGTGTCCGCCCGGAGGACAGGAGACCATCGCTGGCCTTGCGCTATTGCTGCGTGTGCCGGTTCTGGAACTGGACACCAGCCGCGGGGAAGCGCCGGCCCAGGTCGCCTATATCCGCGAGGCCGAATGCATCGGCTGCACCAAATGCATCCAGGCCTGCCCGGTGGACGCGATTGTCGGCGCCGCCAAGTTGATGCACACCGTTATCATCGATGAGTGCACCGGTTGCGACCTGTGTGTCGCGCCCTGCCCTGTCGACTGCATTGAGATGCGCCCACTGGCCACAGGGCTGCCGATCGTTGGCGGCCTGGCAGCGAACGAAAACGAGCGCCGTGAACGAGGCTTCAAGCGCGACCGTGCCCGGCAACGCTTTGAACAACGCAATGCGCGCCTGCGACGGGAAGAAGAACACAGGATTGCCCAACGTTTGGCGCGGGCCCAGCGCTCAGCGCCAGTGCCCCCCTTGCCACTTGACGCAGTGCGGGCCACCCAGGATGCGGCGGTAAAAAAAGCCAAGATCAATGTGGCCATGAGCCGCGCCCAATTGCACAAATCCTTGAAGGCTTTTGGGCACCCGCCGACCTTTGACCAGCAATCCCAGCTGATCGCCCTGCAACAGCAGTTCGAGGCAGCGGAGCAGGTATTGGCAGCCTTGGACCAGCATCACACACCCGCGACACCGCTGCCTGCCGTCAACAACCCCGACCTCAAGCGCGCCAAAATCCAACTGGCGATGCGCCGAGCCGAGTTGAAGAAAGCCCTGGATCAACAGGCTGATCCGCAACAATTGGCCGACGCGCAACACAAGCTCGATGACGCGCAGCGCCAAGTAGACGCCCATGGTGCATGACTGAATAATCCTGGGGGTTGTTACGGTCCATCGCCGACACCACATTGATATCCGTCGGGTTGATCCCGCTCGCAGGCTCCCAGGCCTGGCCCCATTATTCGAAACTACGCTGACCGCCCGAAAGGAAGCCTGAACCCCATGAACGCCGCAAAACGCCTGGAAATTTTCCGCAGGCTTCACGAAGACAATCCGGAGCCCAAGACCGAACTGGCCTACTCCTCGCCGTTCGAGTTATTGATTGCAGTGATCCTGTCGGCCCAATCCACGGACGTCGGCGTCAACAAGGCCACGGCCAAGCTTTACCCCGTGGCAAACACGCCAGAGGCGATTTATGCCTTGGGTGTGGATGGGTTATCGGAGTACATCAAGACCATCGGCCTGTACAACAGTAAGGCCAAGAATGTCATCGAGACCTGCCGCTTGCTGATAGAACGGCATGACAGCGAAGTGCCACAAACCCGCGAAGCGCTGGAGGCCCTGCCGGGGGTGGGCCGCAAAACCGCCAACGTGGTGCTCAACACCGCATTCCGGCAATTGACCATGGCCGTGGACACCCACATTTTTCGGGTCAGTAACCGAACCGGCATAGCCCGTGGCAAGAACGTGGTCGAAGTGGAAAAGCAGCTGATGAAGTTCGTGCCCAAGCCATACCTACTCGACTCTCACCACTGGCTGATCCTGCACGGGCGCTATGTTTGCCAGGCCCGCAAGCCGCGCTGCGGCAGCTGTCGCATCGAAGACCTTTGCGAATATAAGGACAAGACATCCGACGATTGAGGGTCCATTGGTTTTCTCGATCAGCCGATTGAAAAAATCTTTTTTACCCATTCATGGATTATCGTTATAAGGAGCGCCAACGGCAGTCTTACTCCGGAGTTAACGTTATGAGCACTGACAAAGAACAGTTGGACGTAGAAGACGACCTCGTTGAGTCGGAGGACGATGGCGCAGAGGCACCTGTGGCAGAGGTCGCCAAGACCAATCTGAGCAAACGCCGTACTATCGACAACCTTCTGGAAGAACGACGCTTGCAAAAACAACTGGCCGACTACGACTTCGACCTCTAATCAAGCGGTCGACGGCCGGAAGCCTCCCTGACGGAGGCTTTTTTCTGCCGGTTACGCGGCCTGTGTGCAGTGCTGTGCCCTCACCTATACCAAGCCGTTACGCTGAGCCAACTCGATCAGGTCCACGAGAGAGCGGGCATTGAGCTTGAGCAGCAGACGAGTCTTGTAGGTGCTGACGGTCTTGTTGCTGAGAAACATACCGTCGGCAATCTCCTTGTTGGTTCTGCCCCGAGCCAATTGCTGCAACACCATCATCTCCCGGCCCGACAGACGCTCGACCATATCGGCCTCACTGGCATTGCCCATGGTGGAGCGTACCGAGTTGAGTGCCTGGTTTGGAAAATAGCTGTAGCCCGACAAAACCGCCTTGATCGCACTCAGCAACTCGGTCAGGTCCTGTTGCTTGCACACATAGCCAGCAGCGCCCGCCTGCATACAACGCATGGAAAAGTGACCTGGGGCCTGGGAGGTGAGCACCAGGACCTTGAACGGTACAGCCTGTTTGGTAGACGAAAGCCGGCAAATAACTTCCAGGCCATCGAGTTTGGGAATCCCAATATCCAGTATGACAATGTCCGGCATATGCTCCCGCGCAAGTTGCAACGCATCGACACCGTTATTGGTCTCGGCAACGACCTCATAACCATGACGTTCCATTAGCATACGCACAGCAAGACGAATGACGGGATGATCATCCACGATCAGCACTTTATTCATGAGAAAGTCCAATTTCGCTGTTCGAATTATTTAGAGCAAACACAATAGCCTAGTCGTTTCCTAGTTGGCATAGCGTTCCCCCCCGAGCAACAGCAAGCAGAGACCCACCCCACAACGATAAAGGAAATCCCCTACAAAAAAACACCGATTCGGATGTTTCCAGTTTTATGGAGCCTTTCAGAACTTTCCGGGGCATCACATATTTTGAGTGAAATTTCCAGAGTCCCCAGGGGATAAGGTAAACGTGCCGTACGCAACTATCAGGAAATGCCCCTTGCCTGGCGACTGCAGGTGCCGGAGCTGGCAGAGAAAAATCGGTAGTTTCAGTTCCATTTAACATATTTACTTACATCCTTATTTCCTACAGAATTTTTGACTTCTTACGTACTCCTCGCATCTATATGAGTGAATTATCTGTAAGACTGGTTCCTACATAAATGATAAAAAATCATTCACCCGACAAAAAAACCAGCGACCCGATAAGTTGGAGCACTGATTAAACAAGTTTAAACAACGTGGACTTAATCAAAATCTCCAGGCAAAAAAAATGGCCCCTTGAACAAGGGGCCATTTTTTACAACAGGCTAAACACTCAGAACAACGAACGGCCTTTGTTGGCAGCAATGCGCATGCGCAATGCATTCAACTTGATAAAGCCCGCTGCGTCGGCCTGGTTATAGGCGCCGCCATCTTCTTCGAAGGTGGCGATGTTGGCGTCGAACAGCGAGTCATCGGATTTGCGGCCGGTAACGATCACATTGCCCTTGTACAACTTCAGACGCACAACGCCGTTCACGTGGGCCTGGGAAGCGTCGATCATCTGTTGCAGCATCAGACGCTCAGGGCTCCACCAGTAGCCGGTATAGATCAGGCTGGCGTACTTGGGCATCAGCTCGTCTTTGAGGTGAGCCACTTCACGGTCCAGGGTGATGGATTCGATGGCGCGGTGGGCACGCAGCATGATGGTGCCACCGGGGGTTTCGTAGCAGCCACGGGACTTCATGCCCACATAGCGGTTCTCGACGATGTCGAGGCGGCCGATGCCGTGTTCGCCACCGATACGGTTCAGGGTCGCCAATACAGTGGCCGGGGTCATTTCCACGCCGTCCAGCGCGACGATGTCGCCGTTGCGGTAGGTCAGTTCCAGGTACTGCGGCTTGTCTGGAGCGTTCTCCGGGGAGACGGTCCATTTCCACATGTCTTCTTCGTGCTCGGTCCAGGTGTCTTCCAGCACGCCGCCTTCATAGGAGATGTGCAGCAGGTTGGCGTCCATCGAGTACGGGGACTTCTTCTTGCCATGACGCTCGATCGGGATCGCGTGCTTTTCAGCGTAATCCATCAGCTTTTCACGGGACAGCAGGTCCCATTCACGCCAAGGGGCAATCACTTTCACGCCGGGCTTGAGCGCGTAGGCACCCAGTTCGAAACGCACCTGGTCGTTGCCCTTGCCGGTAGCGCCATGGGAAATGGCATCAGCGCCGGTTTCGTTGGCGATTTCGATCAGGCGCTTGGCGATCAGCGGACGTGCGATGGAAGTACCCAGCAGGTACTCGCCTTCGTAGACGGTGTTGGCGCGAAACATCGGGAAGACGAAATCGCGGACGAACTCTTCGCGCAGGTCGTCAATGTAGATCTCTTTCACGCCCATGGCTTGCGCCTTGGCACGTGCAGGTTCGACCTCTTCGCCCTGACCCAGGTCAGCGGTGAAGGTCACCACTTCACAGTTATAAGTATCCTGCAGCCACTTGAGGATCACCGAAGTGTCCAGGCCGCCGGAATACGCGAGAACGACCTTGTTTACGTCGGCCATGCCATCACTCCACGGGGTTTTACGGAAAGGCGTCGATTCTACCGATCAAAACCGTGGATTTACAGGGGCGCGACAGCAAATGAAGATAAAGCGACAGATTATGTCGAGCGAGCGACCGATGGTCGCACGTTACGAAGTGTGCGCAGGGTTGCTCGGGCCAGTGGCCTGGGGGGCCAGCTTCTCGGGGGCAGCCACACGTTCGAGCTGAATATTCACACGGCGGTTACGGGCCCGGTTGGCGGCAGTAGTGTTGGGCGCCAAGGGGTAACTTTCGCCATGGAACCGCAGGGTGATCTGGGACTCCGGGATACCGTTGGCCTTGAAGTAGTCCATCACCGCCAGCGCGCGACGGCGGGAAACATCACGGTTGCTCAGGCGATTGCCGCTGTTGTCCGAGTGACCGTTCAACTCGATATGGTTGACGGTCGGGTCCGCCTTCATGAATTCGAGAATCACCGCCAGCTTCTGCTTCGCCGCAGCGTCCAGCTCGATGCCGCCACCGGGGAAGCCCACTTCGGTCTGCTTGACCTGATCGTAATTCATCGGCAGCAATTTGGCCGTGCACAGCTGATAGTCGCTGTAGGCCTTGTTGAATTTCACCGGCAGCAGGCGAATCTCTGAATAGCCACCCTCGCGTCCATAGTGCCGCACAGTGGGCGAGCGTCCATCGAGCAACCCGTTGAAAAGACGCCCGGCCTGGGCCTGAGAGCTATTGAAGAGCACATCACCGCTGCCGGCACGTACGGCACCGAGATTGATGTCACCCCGACCGGGCTGCCAGGGGGCAGCGGCGGCCAACAAGGTGGCCGACCCTGCACCCAGCGATCCGTTATAGGCTTTCAGACGAAACGTCGCCTGCTCGCCGGCCCGGCGCACGAACTCACCCGAACCGAAGTCGGTGATCGGCTGGGTCAGGCGGCACTCGAACTTGTCCCCCTCTACCTTCCACTCAATGTTCTCCAGACGTGTCTGGAACGTGAGGGCCATCGCAGGCAGGCTGGCGAACACACTGAGCAAGGCTAGATAATGCTGGCGCACGGGAGGCTCCACTGGTTTCTACAACACTTCAAAGCGTCATACATCGATAAGGCATACGAAAGGCTATCGGATGCATCCCGCAAAACTTGATAGCGAGTGCCTGCAAGAGTCTTTTCCGGTAGCATTCCCACCAGATTGACCCGCCTGGAATCCCCAATGTCCGACCGCCTGACCCTGCTGCGTCCCGACGACTGGCATATTCATCTTCGCGATGGTGCTGCGTTGCCCCAAACCGTGGCCGATGTAGCGCGTACGTTTGGCCGCGCCATCATCATGCCTAACCTGGTACCACCGGTGCGTAACGCCGCCGAAGCCGACGCCTATCGCCAGCGTATCCTCGCTGCACGGCCGGCCGGCAGCCGCTTCGAACCGTTGATGGTGCTCTACCTCACCGACCGTACCCAACCTTCCGAGATCCGTGAGGCCAAGGCCAGCGGCTTCGTGCACGCCGCCAAGCTGTACCCGGCCGGCGCAACCACCAACTCCGACTCCGGCGTGACCAGCATCGACAAGATCCTGCCCGCCATCGAAGCCATGGCCGAAGTCGGCATGCCGCTGCTGATCCACGGTGAAGTCACCCGTGGTGATGTGGACGTGTTCGATCGCGAGAAGATTTTCATCGACGAGCATATGCGCCGTGTGGTCGAGCTGTTCCCGACCCTCAAGGTGGTGTTCGAGCACATCACCACGGCCGATGCCGTGCAGTTCGTCACCGAGGCCTCGACCAACGTCGGCGCGACCATCACCGCTCATCACCTGCTGTACAACCGCAACCACATGCTGGTGGGCGGGATTCGGCCGCACTTCTATTGCCTGCCGATCCTCAAGCGCAATACCCACCAGGTGGCCTTGCTGGATGCTGCGACCAGCGGTAATCCGAAGTTTTTCCTCGGCACCGACTCTGCGCCCCACGCTCAGCACGCCAAGGAAGCCGCATGCGGTTGTGCCGGTTGCTACACCGCGTTCGCCGCCATCGAGTTGTATGCCGAAGCGTTCGAACAGCGCAACGCCCTGGATAAACTCGAAGGTTTCGCCAGCCTCAATGGCCCGCGTTTCTACGGCCTGCCAGCGAATACCGACCGCATTACCCTGGTCCGTGAAGACTGGACCGCCCCTGCCAGCCTGCCGTTTGGCGAGCTGACCGTTATCCCGCTGCGCGCCGGTGAAACACTGCGCTGGCGCCTGCTGGAGGAAAGCAAGTGAGTGAAGACCATTACGATGACGAACACGAGCACAGTGGTGGCGGCTCCCGCCACCCGATGGCCGAGCGGTTTCGCGGCTATCTGCCGGTTGTCATCGACGTAGAAACCGGTGGTTTCAACTGCGCCACCGACGCCCTGCTGGAAATCGCCGCGACCACCATTGGCATGGACGAACAGGGCTTTGTGTTCCCGGAGCACACCCACTTCTTCCGCGTCGAGCCGTTTGAAGGCGCGAACATCGAAGCAGCGGCCCTGGAATTCACCGGGATCAAGCTCGACCACCCACTGCGCATGGCAGTCAGTGAGGAAGCGGCGCTGACCGATATCTTCCGTGGCGTACGCAAGGCCTTGAAGGCCAATGGCTGCAAGCGCGCGATCCTGGTCGGGCATAACAGCAGCTTCGACCTGGGCTTCCTCAACGCCGCCGTGACGCGGTTGGACATGAAGCGTAACCCGTTCCACCCGTTCTCCAGTTTCGACACCGCCACCCTCGCCGGCCTGGCCTATGGCCAGACCGTATTGGCCAAGGCCTGCCAGGCGGCCGGTATCGACTTCGACGGTCGCGAAGCCCACTCGGCCCGCTACGACACCGAGAAGACGGCCGAATTGTTCTGCGGCATCGTCAACCGCTGGAAACAAATGGGCGGCTGGGAAGACTTCGGCGACTGAGGTCAAATCCCAATCGGCATAAAAAAACCGGCCTTCTCAGGCCGGTTTTTTTGTCCCGCGAATCTGGCTTACAGCTTGCCAGCGTTCTCGGTCAGGTAAGCCGCAACGCCTTCTGGCGAAGCGTTCATGCCCTTGTCACCTTTTTTCCAATTGGCAGGGCAGACTTCGCCGTGCTCTTCGTGGAATTGCAGGGCGTCGACCAGACGGATCAGCTCTTCCATGTTACGGCCCAGTGGCAGGTCGTTGATGATCTGGGAGCGTACAACGCCCTTGTCGTCGATCAGGAACGCGCCACGGAAAGCCACGCCGCCTTCGGACTCAACGTCGTAGGCCTTGGCGATGTCGTGCTTCATGTCGGCAGCCATGGTGTATTTGACTTTGCCGATGCCGCCATCGTTGATGGCAGTATTGCGCCAGGCGTTATGGGTGAAATGGGAGTCGATGGAAACGGCAACCACTTCAACGTTACGCGCCTTGAAATCGTCCATGCGGTGGTCCAGAGCGATCAGCTCCGAAGGGCAGACGAAGGTGAAGTCCAGCGGGTAGAAGAACACCAGGCCGTATTTGCCTTTGATGGCTTCAGACAGTTTGAAGCTGTCAACGATTTCGCCATTGCCGAGCACGGCAGGTACGTCGAAATCCGGGGCTTGTTTGCCGACGAGTACGCTCATTGGGTATCTCCTGATGTAAAGGTGACGATTGAAGTAAAAGGACCGGCCCTGAGTCTGCCGCATTCAAGCGACAGCCCTGTGACGCAGTCACGCTTCGCGAAGACCGACCATCATACACTGAAAAAACCGTTCGTCAGCGTGAGGGCAACGCAGGCAAATACCCTACGAATCTACTTTGACAATCATTCTCGTTAACATTAAGATCCATCGCACTTAAGCCTTAAACCCGCGACGGTTCTCCCTTATGTATGTGTGCCTGTGTACTGGCGTCACCGACGGACAAATCCGCGAAGCGATCTACGAAGGTTGCTGCAGCTACAAGGAAGTACGTGAAACCACCGGCGTTGCCAGCCAGTGTGGTAAATGTGCTTGCCTCGCCAAGCAAGTGGTACGGGAAACCCTGACGCAGCTGCAAACAGCCCAGGCTGCGCTCCCCTACACAGCAGAATTTACACACGCATAATTGGCGTGTTTTAAAGAGCCGGACTTAGTGTCCGGTTTTTTTATGCCTTTAATTCAATTAGTTAGCGCCAAGACGCGGAACACAAACATTCTTATTCCGATTAATTTTCATTTATTATTCAATAACTTAGGTTTGACACTAGGGTTTTCGCCGCTCAAACTCCGCCTTATACACAGCTATTACAGGGCAGGACCCCAGTCATGAAAGGCGACATCTCAGTCATCCAGCAACTCAACAAAATCCTTGCCAATGAACTGGTCGCGATCAATCAGTACTTCCTGCATGCGCGCATGTACGACGATTGGGGCCTGGAAAAGCTGGGCAAGCGCGAATACAAAGAATCCATCAAGGCCATGAAGGACGCCGACGCGCTGATCAAGCGCATCCTGTTTCTGGAAGGGCTGCCGAACGTCCAGGACCTGGGCAAGCTGAACATCGGCGAGCACACCCAGGAAATGATCAGCAGCGACCTGGGCTTCGAGCGCAAGAGCCACAGCGACCTCAAGGCCGCCATTGCGCACTGCGAAACCAAAGGCGACTTCGGCAGCCGTGAACTGCTGGAAGACATCCTGGAAGACCAGGAAGAACATATCGACTGGCTTGAAACCCAACTGGGCCTGATCGACAAAGTCAGCCTGGAGAACTACCTGCAATCGCAGATGGGCGAATAACCCCCCCGCTCACAGGTACAAAAAAGCCCCGCTCTCTCACGAGAAGCGGGGCTTTTTATTGCAGGCGAATCAAGCGTCGGTCTTGGCCGCCGCGTTTGCCGCTGCATCTTTGATCAACGCCTGCAACGAACCATCAGCTGCCATTTCAGTGATGATATCGCTACCGCCGACCAGTTCACCGGCTACCCACAGTTGTGGGAACGTAGGCCAGTTGGCGTACTTCGGCAGGTTGGCGCGGATTTCCGGGTTTTGCAGAATATCCACGTAAGCGAACTTCTCGCCACACTGCATCACAGCCTGGGAAGCCTTCGCGGAGAAACCGCACTGAGGAGCGTTAGGTGCGCCCTTCATGTAAAGCAGAATGGTGTTGTTGGCAATCTGCTCTTTGATCGTTTCGATGATATCCATGGAACACCTCGGCTGGAACTTTGCGACTCACAGGTCGGCACGGTGGCGCATTGTAACGCAAAATTCCAACGCGGTGCTCGGACGCCTTATGCGGCAGCGACTTGGACCGGTACGCCATTCAATGCCGCATTGCCCGATAACTCATCCAATTGCCGCTCGTCGGTCAAGTCATTGGCGCTCGCCCCCGGTAGCTCGCTGGCGATGGTCATCTGCACGCCCGGACGGCCGTGGCCCCAACCATGGGGCAGGCTGACCACGCCGGGCATCATGTCCAGGCTGGCGACCACCTCCACCTCGATCATGCCGATACGTGAACTGACGCGCACCCGCTGCCCATCTGCCAACTGGCGACTGGCCAGGTCGTCGGGATGCATATGCAGCTGGTGCCGAGACTTACCCTTCACCAGCCGGTGATAGTTATGCATCCAGGAATTATTACTGCGCACATGGCGACGGCCGATCAGCAACAACTCGCCAGCCACCGGCATCGGCTGCGCCGCAAAGCGCGCCAGATCCGCCAGAATCACTGCCGGTGCTGCCTGCACTTTGCCATCCACGGTTTTCAAGCGCGCGGCAAGATTGGGCTTGAGCGGCCCCAGGTCCATGCCATGAGGATGATCCGCCAGCTTCGCCACCGACAACTTATGGCTCGACGCATCACCATAAGCACCGGCGCGCAACCCGAAGTCGATCATTTGCGCAGGCGGCATGGTTGGCTTGAGCGCCATACCGGTCTGCGCAGCGAATGCCGTGGCCAGGCCGACAAAAATCTCCCAGTCATGCAGCGCCCCCTCAGGCTTGGGCAGGATCGCGCGATTGAAACGTGTGACATTGCGCACGGCGAACATATTGAACGTGGTGTCGTAGTGGTCGTTTTCCAGTGCCGACGTGGAGGGCAGGATCAGATCGGCATAACGCGTGGTCTCGTTGATATAGAGGTCGACGCTGACCATGAACTCCAAGCCGTCCAGCGCCTGCTCCAACTGGCGGCCATTGGGAGTCGACAGCACCGGGTTGCCCGCCACCGTCACCAGCGCACGGATCTGTCCTTCGCCGCCGGTGAGCATTTCTTCTGCCAATGCAGACACTGGCAACTCGCCACCGTACTCCGGGCGCCCGGACACGCGACTCTGCCAGCGATTGAAATGCCCGCCACCGGTAGACGCGACCAAATCCACCGCCGGACTGGTGCATAACGCACCGCCCTCGCGGTCGAGGTTACCGGTGACCAAATTGATCAACTGCACCAGCCAATGACACAGCGTGCCGAACGCCTGGGTCGACACCCCCATACGCCCGTAGCACACCGCTTTATTCGCAGCAGCGAAATCCCGCGCCAACTGGCGGATCTGCCCGGCAGGCACTGCACACTGGCGACTCATGGCTTCGGCGGTAAAACCGGCAATTGCACGACGCACCTCCTCAAGGCCTTCTACCGGCAAATGACTGTCGCGCGTCAGGTTCTCGGTAAACAGCGTATTGAGTACCCCGAACAGCAGCGCCGCATCCCCACCAGGCCGCACGAACAGGTGCTGATCAGCGATCGCCGCCGTCTCACTGCGCCGAGGATCGACCACCACTACTTTGCCACCCCGGGCCTGGATGGCCTTGAGGCGCTTCTCCACATCGGGCACGGTCATGATGCTGCCATTGGAGGCCAACGGGTTGCCTCCCAGAATCAGCATGAAGTCGGTGTGGTCGATGTCCGGAATCGGCAGCAACAGGCCGTGGCCGTACATCAGGTGGCTGGTGAGGTGATGGGGCAACTGGTCAACGGAGGTGGCAGAAAACCGGTTGCGCGTCTTGAGCAGGCCCAGGAAGTAGTTACTGTGGGTCATCAGCCCATAGTTGTGCACGCTGGGGTTGCCCTGGTACACCGCCACCGCATTCTGCCCATGCCGCGCCTGGATGCCCGCCAGCCGCTCGGCGACCAGGGCAAACGCCTCATCCCACGGGATGGGCTGCCATTCGCTGCCCACCCGCAACATGGGCTGATGCAGGCGGTCAGGATCATTCTGGATGTCCTGCAACGCCACAGCCTTCGGGCAGATGTGGCCACGGCTGAAGCTGTCCAGCGCGTCGCCCTTGATCGAGGTGATCGCCAGGCTGCCGTCTTCGGCTTGGGTGGTTTCCAGGGTCAGGCCACAAATGGCTTCACACAGATGGCATGCACGGTGGTGGAGAGTCTTGGTCATGGCCAGTCTCTTTATTGGGCTTTGGCCTGACTATGGGCCGTGACCCTGACAGGCACCAGCATCGTTAGTCCTGTGAATCGAGAGCCATCAAGCCAGGCCATGAGCAAACATGAGCAAATGTTACAGAACCTGTAATCAACCCCTGAAACCGACGCAGCCTGGCCCAAGCCCGCCCCCGCGCATTGCAAAAGGTTGCGGCGTCAGTGTACAAATGGCCCGCTGCTGTCTGGAAATCGTCTTCAAAAGCGCTAGCGCGCCCGTCTGAACATCCGTAAAAACCGTAGCCCTATTGGTAAGACGCGACATTTAATTATAAGATCGCGCCTTCCCCTATTTCGTCGCCCCGTGCGGCTTTCGCCGCAGGTCTCGCCCGTTGTCACAATAAACAAGGCTTTGAGTATCTGCGGTCTGTTGCAAAAAGGTAGTTAATGATGAGCGCAAGGCACTTTCTCTCCCTGATGGATTGCACGCCCGAAGAGCTGGTCAGCGTGATCCGTCGAGGCATTGAGCTTAAAGACCTGCGTAACCGCGGCGTACTGTTCGAGCCTTTGAAAAACCGCGTGCTCGGGATGATTTTCGAGAAGTCGTCGACCCGCACTCGCCTGTCCTTCGAAGCCGGCATGATCCAGCTGGGTGGCCAAGCCATCTTCCTGTCGCCGCGTGACACCCAACTGGGCCGTGGCGAGCCGATCAGCGACTGCGCCATCGTCATGTCGCGCATGCTCGATGCGGTGATGATCCGTACCTTCGCCCACAGCACCCTGACCGAATTCGCCGCCTACTCCCGCGTGCCAGTGATCAATGGCCTGTCCGATGACCTGCACCCGTGCCAGTTGCTGGCCGACATGCAGACCTTCCTTGAGCACCGTGGCTCGATCCAGGGCAAGACCGTGGCCTGGATCGGTGACGGCAACAACATGTGCAACAGCTATATAGAAGCGGCGATTCAGTTCGACTTCCACCTGCGCATTGCCTGCCCGGAAGGCTTCGAGCCGGCTGCCGAGTTCCTGGCCAAGGCCGATGGCCGCGTGCAAATCCTGCGCGATCCAAAGGATGCAGTGATCGGCGCGCACCTGGTCAGCACCGACGTCTGGACCTCGATGGGCCAGGAAGACGAAACGGCCAAGCGTCTCGCTATGTTCGCTCCCTACCAGGTTACGCGGGAACTGCTCGACCTGGCCGCGCCAGATGTACTGTTCATGCACTGTCTGCCGGCACACCGTGGCGAAGAGATCAGCCTCGACCTGCTCGACGACCCGCGCTCCGTGGCCTGGGACCAGGCCGAAAACCGCCTGCATGCCCAGAAGGCCCTGCTCGAATTCCTCGTCGAGCCGGCGTACCACCACGCATGAGCCAGCCCTTACTGCTGAACTTGCGCAATCTGGCATGCGGCTATCAGGATCAACGGGTGGTGCAGAACCTCAATCTGCACCTCAACGCCGGCGATATCGGTTGCCTGCTCGGTTCTTCGGGCTGCGGCAAAACCACGACGTTGCGGGCAATTGCCGGATTTGAGCCGGTGCACGAAGGCGAAATCAGCCTCGCCGGCGAAGTGATCTCCAGCGCCGGCTTCACCTTGGCACCGGAGAAACGTCGCATCGGCATGGTGTTCCAGGACTACGCGCTGTTTCCCCACCTCAGCGTGGCCGACAACATCGCCTTCGGCATTCGCAAACACCCGCAAAAAGACCGCGTGGTCGCCGAACTGCTGGAATTGGTCAACCTGAAGAACCTGGGCAAGCGATTCCCCCACGAACTGTCGGGCGGCCAACAGCAACGCGTCGCCCTCGCCCGCGCCCTGGCGCCGGAACCACAACTGTTGCTGCTGGACGAGCCGTTCTCCAACCTCGACGGCGAACTGCGGCGCAAGCTCAGCCACGAGGTACGCGATATCCTCAAGGCGCGGGGCACCAGTGCGATCCTGGTCACCCATGACCAGGAAGAGGCGTTCGCCGTGAGTGATCACGTCGGAGTCTTCAAGGAAGGCCGCCTGGAGCAGTGGGACACGCCCTACAACCTCTATCACGAACCACTGACGCCTTATGTCGCCAGCTTTATTGGGCAGGGCTATTTCATCCGCGGCCAATTAAGTTCGCCCGATTCCGTCCATACCGAACTGGGGGACCTGCGCGGTAACCGGGCCTACACCTGGCCTACGGGCGGTGCAGTTGACGTCTTGCTACGCCCGGACGACATCGTCTACGCGCCGGACAGCTCCTTGAAAGCGCGGATCGTCGGCAAGACCTTCCTCGGCGCGTCGACCTTGTACCGCCTGCAACTGCCGACCGGCGCGCAGCTGGAGTCGATTTTCCCGAGCCATGCCGACCATCAGGTGGGCGCCGAGGTGGGCATTCGCGTAGCCGCTGAGCATTTGGTGCTGTTCCAGGCGTCAGGCAGCATCGCGGCGCAGGTGCCTCGATCCGAGTCCGGCGTACGGCGCTATAGCCCGGCTGGCTGAGTCGATGATCAACGTGTGGGAGGGGCTTGCCCCCTCCCACATTGGCTCTCCAGTGGCTAGGAATTACACCCGGCCAATTTCTGCAAATTTGGCCTGGGTATGTTCCGCCAGCACCGCGGCGGACAACTCCACCTCCAGCCCCCTTCTCCCCGCACTCACAAAAATTGTCGCAAACGGCTGCGCCGTCACGTCGATAAATGTGCGCAAACGCTTTTTCTGCCCCAGCGGGCTGATACCGCCCAGCAGGTAACCGGTAGAACGCTGCGCCGCGGCTGGATCCGCCATCTCGACTTTTTTTACCCCCGCCGCATGAGCAAGGGCTTTGAGGTCCAGACTTCCGACGACCGGCACCACGGCCACCAATAATTCGCCTTTCTCACTGCTGGCCAGCAAGGTCTTGAACACCTGCGCCGGGTCGAGGCCCAATTTTTCTGCGGCCTCCAGGCCATAGGAGGCCGCCTTGGGGTCATGTTCATAACTGTGGATGCGATGTTCGGCGCGAACTTTTTTCAACAAATCCAATGCGGGGGTCATGACCTCTCCGGGCGTGGCAAAAAGATGGCCAATTCTAGGCCAAGCCCGCGCAAAACGCTCTAGTCCGCCCTCCCCGCCGACAAGACTTAACGCAGGGAGCGTGATCATTCATCAAACCAATAGTTCGAAAGTGACCAACAGTTCACTTTCGACCTTTGACAGCCGTCATTCTTGTCTATATTTTTTCGTTTCCGAATACTGTAGGAATACCTCTACAGAGTTCCAGCAGTAAGCCGTGCCTTGGATGGGGATCCTCGTCACGGTGAAAATCGCGCAACCGCCCGTTGAGGCCGTGCGCCAGACAAGAACAACAATCGAGGTTTTCCATGACAACTGCTCTTCAACAGCCTTCACTTTCAAGCCAATGCATGGCTGAGTTCCTGGGGACTGCGCTTCTGATCTTCTTCGGTACGGGATGTGTCGCTGCGCTCAAGGTCGCGGGTGCCAGCTTTGGGTTATGGGAAATCAGTATCATCTGGGGGATCGGCGTCAGCATGGCGATCTACCTGAGCGCCGGCATCTCCGGGGCTCACCTCAACCCAGCGGTGAGTATCGCCCTGTGTATTTTCGCGGATTTCGAAAAGCGCAAACTGCCCTTCTACATTCTTGCCCAAGTCGCCGGCGCCTTCTGCTCGGCCGCGCTGGTGTACACCCTCTACAGCAACCTGTTTTTCGATTACGAACAAACTCACCACATGGTCCGCGGCACCCAAGCCAGTCTGGAATTGGCGTCGGTATTCTCCACCTACCCTCACGCGCTGCTGAGCACCGCCCAGGCCTTCCTGGTGGAAATGGTCATTACCGCGATCCTGATGGGCGTAATCATGGCCCTTACCGATGACAACAACGGCCTGCCGCGCGGCCCGCTGGCGCCCCTGCTGATCGGACTGCTGATTGCGGTGATTGGCAGCGCCATGGGGCCGCTGACCGGTTTTGCGATGAACCCGGCGCGGGATTTCGGGCCCAAGCTGATGACCTTTTTCGCCGGCTGGGGTGAAATGGCCTTCACTGGCGGCCGCGATATTCCTTACTTCCTGGTTCCGATTTTCGCGCCGATTGTCGGCGCATGCCTCGGTGCTGCGGCCTATCGCGGGCTGATTGCCCGCCACTTGCCGAGCGCCGCACCTGCTATAGCTGAAACAACTGACACGGCTGTCAACGGCAAGACTCGTATTTCCTGAAAGCGCCAGCCTGGTCCTCTGCCCTTTGCGGCCCAGGCTGATTTCTGACTTCCTTATTTCCGTGCAAGGCAATCAATATGACCGACCTTCAGAATAAGAACTACATCATTGCCCTTGACCAGGGCACCACCAGTTCCCGGGCGATCATCTTTGATCGTGACGCCAACGTGGTCTGCACCGCCCAGCGTGAATTCACGCAGCACTACCCACAGGCTGGCTGGGTCGAACATGACCCGATGGAAATCTTCGCCACCCAGAGCGCGGTGATGGTAGAAGCCCTGGCACAAGCCGGCCTGCACCATGACCAGGTCGCCGCCATCGGTATCACCAACCAGCGTGAAACCACCGTGGTATGGGACAAGGTCACCGGCCGTCCGATCTACAACGCCATCGTCTGGCAGTGCCGCCGCAGCACCGAGATCTGCCAGCAGCTCAAGCGCGACGGTCACGAGCAATACATCAACGACACCACCGGCCTGGTCACCGACCCGTACTTCTCCGGCACCAAGCTCAAGTGGATCCTCGATAACGTCGAAGGCAGCCGCGAGCGCGCGCGCAACGGCGAGTTGCTGTTCGGCACCATCGACAGCTGGCTGATCTGGAAATTTACCGGCGGCAAGACCCACGTCACCGACTACACCAACGCCTCGCGCACCATGCTCTTCAACATCCACACCCTGGAGTGGGATGCGAAGATGCTGGAGATCCTCGACGTTCCGCGGGAAATGCTGCCGGAAGTGAAGTCTTCCTCCGAGATCTACGGCCGCACCAAAAGCGGCATCGCCATCGGCGGTATCGCCGGTGACCAGCAAGCGGCGCTGTTCGGCCAGATGTGCGTGGAGGCCGGCCAGGCCAAGAACACCTACGGCACCGGCTGCTTCCTGCTGATGAACACCGGTGATAAAGCGGTGAAATCCAAGCACGGCATGCTCACCACCATCGCCTGCGGCCCGCGTGGCGAAGTGGCGTATGCGCTGGAAGGCGCGGTGTTCAACGGTGGCTCCACCGTGCAATGGCTGCGGGACGAGCTGAAAATCATCGCCGATGCCACCGACACCGAATACTTCGCCGGCAAGGTCAAGGACAGCAACGGCGTGTACCTGGTGCCGGCCTTCACCGGCCTGGGCGCCCCGTACTGGGACCCGTATGCCCGTGGCGCACTGTTTGGCCTGACCCGCGGCGTACGCGTGGATCACATTATTCGTGCCGCTTTGGAGTCGATTGCCTACCAGACCCGCGACGTACTCGACGCCATGCAACAGGACTCGGGCGAACGCCTCAAGGCCCTGCGCGTAGACGGCGGGGCGGTGGCCAACAACTTCCTGATGCAGTTCCAGGCCGATATCCTCGGTACCCAGGTCGAACGTCCGCAAATGCGTGAAACCACGGCACTCGGCGCCGCTTACCTGGCGGGCCTGGCCTGTGGCTTCTGGAGCAGCCTGGACGAGTTGCGCGGCAAGGCCGTGATCGAGCGCGAATTCGAACCGCAACTGGAAGAAACCGCCAAAGAGAAACTCTACGCCGGCTGGCAAAAAGCGGTAAGCCGCACCCGTGACTGGGAACCGCACGAAGGCGCCGAATAAGCCACGCGCTGGACCCATATTGGGTTGTAACTGGCAGGGAGCAGATTCCTGCGTCATCATGGGCCACTTTTGTATGGCAGCCCAAAGGACGCCCCATGAATCTGCCTCCCCGCCAGCAGCAAATCCTCGAACTGGTCCGCGAACGCGGCTACGTGAGTATCGAGGAAATGGCGCAGCTATTCGTTGTCACCCCGCAAACCATCCGCCGCGACATCAACCAGCTGGCGGACGCCAATCTGCTGCGCCGCTACCACGGCGGCGCGGCCTATGACTCCAGTGTCGAGAACACCGCGTACGCCATGCGTGCCGACCAGATGCGCGATGAGAAACAACGCATCGGCGAAGCCATCGCGGCACAAATCCCCGATCACGCCTCGCTGTTCATCAATATAGGCACCACCACCGAATCCATCGCCCGTGCGCTGCTCAACCACAACCACCTGAAAATCATCACCAACAACCTCAACGTCGCCACCATGCTCAGCGCCAAGGACGACTTCGATGTGTTGCTGACCGGCGGCAATGTGCGCCGTGACGGCGGCGTGGTGGGCCAGGCCAGTGTCGACTTCATCAACCAGTTCAAGGTCGACTTCGCGTTGGTGGGTATCAGCGGTATCGACGAGGACGGCAGCCTGCTGGACTTCGACTACCAGGAGGTCCGGGTCTCCCAGGCGATCATCGCCAATGCGCGCCAGGTGATCCTGGCGGCGGACTCGAGCAAATTCGGGCGCAATGCCATGATTCGACTGGGACCGATCAGCCTGGTGGACTGCCTGGTGACGGATCAGGAGCCGGTGCCCGCCTTGGTGCAGTTGTTGAATCAGCACAAGGTTCGTCTGGAAGTCGTATAGCGCCTGCACTGACGCCATCGGGGGCGACGATTCGACTTGCCCCCGATGGCGGTTTATCCAGCGCTTTTTTCTCGAGCCTTACCCAGGCTTATGTTCACAAATTTTCCTTTTCCCGCCCTTCGATGAGTTTTTTCAATCGAAGTCGGCTGGCTGTGGCCACGTTTATCAGCTACCATTTTCGAAAATGAACATTAATGTTCGATTTCCAATATGAAAAAGATCCCGAGGCCAGCCGATGAACCCTTCTACCTTGCCTGCTCCACCGCTTGCCGAAGTCTATGACGTTGCCGTAATCGGTGGCGGGATCAATGGCGTCGGCATTGCAGCAGACGCAGCCGGTCGCGGTTTGTCGGTATTCCTTTGCGAAAAGGACGACCTGGCCAGCCACACCTCCTCCGCCAGCAGCAAGCTGATCCACGGCGGCCTGCGCTACCTCGAACATTACGAATTCCGCCTGGTACGCGAAGCCCTGGCCGAACGTGAAGTGCTGCTGGCCAAGGCCCCGCACATCGTCAAGCAGATGCGCTTTGTCCTGCCACACCGCCCACACCTGCGCCCGGCGTGGATGATCCGTGCCGGCCTGTTCCTGTATGACCACCTGGGCAAGCGCGAGAAACTTGCTGGCTCCAAGAGCCTCAAGTTCGGCCCCGACAGCCCGCTGAAAAGCGAAATCACCAAAGGCTTCGAATACTCCGACTGCTGGGTCGACGACGCGCGCCTGGTGGTACTCAACGCCATGGCTGCCCGTGAAAAGGGTGCGCATATCCACACCCAGACCCGCTGCATCAGCGCCCATCGCAGCAATGGCATGTGGGACATGAACATGGAACGCGCCGATGGCAGCCTGTTCTCGATCCGCGCCCGCGCGCTGGTGAACGCTGCCGGCCCGTGGGTCGCCAAGTTCATCAGGGACGACCTGAAGCTGGACTCGCCCTACGGCATCCGCCTGATCCAGGGCAGCCACCTGATCGTGCCGAAGCTGTATGAAGGCGCCCACGCACACATCCTGCAGAACGAAGACCAGCGTATCGTCTTCACCATTCCGTACCTGAACCACCTGACCATCATCGGCACCACCGACCGCGAATACACCGGCGACCCGGCGAAAGTGGCGATCACCGAAGGTGAAACCGACTACATGCTCAAGGTGGTTAACGCGCACTTCAAGAAACAGCTGAGCCGCGACGACATCGTCCACACCTACTCGGGTGTGCGCCCACTTTGCAACGACGAGTCGGACAACCCGTCGGCCATCACCCGCGACTACACCCTGTCGCTGTCCGGTGGCGTGGGTGAGGCACCGATCCTGTCGGTGTTCGGCGGCAAGCTGACCACCTATCGCAAGCTCGCCGAATCGGCGATGGCGCAACTGGCCCCGTACTTCACCCAGATGCGTCCAAGCTGGACCGCCACCGCCAGCCTGCCCGGCGGCGAGGACATGACCACGCCAGAAGCCCTGGCCGAGGCCATTCGCAGCAAATTCGACTGGGTGCCGAGCGAGATCGCGCGCCGTTGGTCCACCACCTATGGCAGCCGCACCTGGCGCCTGCTGGAAGGCGTGCAATCGCTGGCTGACCTGGGCGAGCATCTGGGTGGCGGCCTGTACACCCGCGAGGTCGATTACCTGTGTGCCGAGGAATGGGTAACCCAGCCCCAGGACGTGCTGTGGCGCCGCACCAAACTCGGCCTGTTCACCACCCCGCAGGAACAGGACAACTTGCAGCGCTACCTGTCCAAGGTTGAGCAGAACCGCAGCAAGATCGAAGCGGCCTGACAGGCCCGTCGTACAAAAGCCCCTGCGCCGTAAGCCCAGGGGCTTTTTTATGCCGGCCTTGGCATTCGGTTTTCCGAACGCCACAGGTAAGCCTATTCGGTTTGCCGGATCAAACGGTTACATATTTGCCGTCATACAAAATTAATCTTCATATAAATCAACCTGTTAACCTTTTATTTCCGGTCTGGCACGACTCATGCTCTACACTCCTAGACGATTGCCTGGGACGCCTCAGGAGCCGTCACGGGCATTCGCTGTACAAGAGAGCCGTCTAGCCGGCTTCATAAAAAAAACAAATGTCGAGGAAGTATTGATGCGCATCGTTCCCCATATCCTGGGCGCAGCTATCGCTGCTGCTCTGATCAGCACTCCAGTTTTTGCCGCCGAACTCACCGGCACACTGAAGAAAATCAACGACTCCGGCACCATCACCCTCGGGCACCGCGACAGTTCCATTCCGTTTTCCTACATTGCGGATGGTTCGGGCAAACCTGTGGGCTACTCTCACGACATTCAGCTGGCCATCGTTGAAGCCCTGAAAAAAGACCTCAACAAACCCGATCTGCAGGCCAAGTACAACCTGGTCACCTCGCAGACCCGTATTCCGCTGGTTCAGAACGGCACCGTCGACATTGAGTGCGGTTCCACCACCAACAACGCCGAACGCGCTCAGCAAGTCGCCTTCACCACCAACATCTTCGAAATCGGCACCCGCCTGCTGGTCAAGAAAGACAAGGAAGGCAAGCCTAGCTACGCCGACTTCGCCGACCTGAAAGGCAAGAACGTCGTCACCACCGCCGGCACCACGTCCGAGCGCATCATCAAGGCGATGAACGCTGACAAGCAGATGGGCATGAACGTCATCTCCGCCAAAGACCACGGCGAGTCCTTCCAGATGCTGGAAAGCGGCCGTGCCGTAGCCTTCATGATGGACGACGCCCTGCTGGCCGGTGAAGAAGCCAAGGCCAAGAAGCCGGATGACTGGGTCATCACCGGTACTCCACAGTCCTTCGAAGCCTACGCGTGCATGGTTCGCAAAGAAGACCCTGCCTTCAAGAAAGCGGTAGATGACGCCATCGCGGGCCTGTACAAGTCCGGCGAAATCAACAAGATCTACGCCAAGTGGTTCGAAAGCCCGATCCCACCTAAAAACCTGAACCTGAACTTCCCAATGAGCGACAAGGTTAAGGAACTGATCAAGAACCCGACTGACAAGCCGGCGCCTGACGTAAAAATCTGATTCCTGACTAACCTTATCGCCTGAGGGAGCCAACCCTCCCTCAGGCGTCTGTTACTACCTGCTGGCTATACTTTGGAACACTCGACCTGGCGGTTTTCGAGCCGATCGTGTGTGCCTGGCGTTCATCGTCAGGCGGGAATGGACTTTCCCCAAGCGGGTGCTTGTACATCGATCGATCTCGAGGGGAGACCCTAATGAATTACAACTGGGACTGGGGCGTGTTCTTCAAGTCCACCGGCGTGGGCAGCGAGACTTATCTCGACTGGTACATCGCCGGTTTGGGCTGGACCATCGCCATCGCTGTCGTGGCATGGATTATCGCCTTGCTGCTGGGCTCCATTCTTGGGGTCATGCGCACTGTGCCAAACCGCCTCGTATCAGGCATCGCGACCTGCTACGTGGAACTGTTTCGTAACGTGCCGCTGCTGGTGCAGCTGTTCATCTGGTACTTCCTGATACCCGACCTGCTGCCGCAAAACCTGCAGGACTGGTACAAGCAGGACCTGAACCCGACCACCTCGGCCTACCTGAGCGTTGTCGTGTGCCTGGGCCTGTTCACCGCTGCCCGTGTGTGCGAGCAAGTGCGCACCGGTATCCAGGCGCTGCCACGCGGCCAAGAGGCCGCCGCGCGTGCCATGGGCTTCAAGCTGCCGCAGATCTACTGGAACGTGCTGCTGCCCCAGGCTTACCGGATCATCATTCCACCGCTTACCTCGGAATTCCTCAACGTCTTCAAGAACTCCTCCGTGGCGTCCTTGATCGGCCTGATGGAACTGCTGGCACAAACCAAACAGACCGCCGAGTTCTCGGCCAACCTGTTTGAAGCCTTCACCCTGGCCACGCTGATCTACTTCACCCTGAACATGAGCCTGATGCTGCTGATGCGCGTGGTCGAGAAGAAAGTCGCAGTGCCCGGCCTGATCTCCGTGGGGGGTAAATAATGGAACTCGATTTCAGCGGCATCATCCCCGCCATCCCAGGCCTGTGGAACGGCATGGTCATGACCTTGAAGCTGATGGTCATGGGCGTGATCGGCGGTATCGCGCTGGGTACGATCCTCGCACTGATGCGCCTGTCGTCAAACAAACTGCTGTCCCGGGTGGCCGGCGCCTATGTGAACTACTTCCGCTCGATCCCACTGCTGCTGGTGATCACCTGGTTCTACCTGGCGGTGCCGTTCGTGTTGCGCTGGATCACTGGCGAAGACACACCGATCGGCGCGTTCGCCTCCTGCGTCGTGGCGTTCATGATGTTCGAAGCCGCGTACTTCTGTGAGATCGTGCGGGCCGGCGTGCAGTCGATCCCCAAGGGCCAAATGGCGGCGGCACAGGCAATGGGCATGACCTATGGCCAGACCATGCGCCTGATCATCCTGCCCCAGGCGTTCCGCAAGATGACCCCGTTGCTGCTGCAACAGTCGATCATCCTGTTCCAGGACACCTCGCTGGTCTACACCGTGGGCCTGGTGGACTTCCTCAACTCCGCCCGCTCCAACGGCGACATCATCGGGCGCTCCAATGAGTTCCTGATCTTCGCCGGTGTCGTCTACTTCATCATCAGCTTTTCCGCCTCGCTGCTGGTCAAGCGTCTGCAAAAAAGGTTTGCCGTATGATCTCTATCAAGAACATCAACAAGTGGTATGGCGACTTCCAGGTGCTGACCGATTGCAGCACCGAGGTTAAAAAAGGTGAAGTGATCGTGGTGTGCGGGCCATCGGGCTCGGGCAAGTCCACCCTGATCAAGTGCGTCAACGCGCTGGAACCGTTCCAGAAAGGCGACGTGATCGTCGACGGCACGTCCATCGCCGATCCGAAGACCAACCTGCCGCAACTGCGCTCGCGCGTAGGCATGGTGTTCCAGCACTTCGAGCTGTTCCCGCACCTGACCATCACCGAAAACCTGACCATCGCGCAGATCAAGGTGCTCGGCCGCAGCAAGGAAGAAGCCACCAAGAAAGGCCTGCAACTGCTTGAGCGCGTGGGCCTGTCGGAACACGCCCACAAGCACCCCGGCCAACTCTCGGGAGGTCAGCAACAACGCGTGGCCATTGCGCGTGCACTGGCCATGGACCCGATCGTCATGCTGTTCGACGAACCGACCTCGGCGCTGGACCCGGAAATGGTCAACGAAGTGCTGGACGTGATGGTGCAACTGGCCCAGGAAGGCATGACCATGATGTGCGTGACCCACGAAATGGGCTTTGCCCGCAAAGTGGCCGATCGCGTGATCTTCATGGACAAAGGCCAGATCATCGAAGACTGCCCGAAAGAGGAATTCTTCGGCGACGTCAGCGCCCGCTCCGAACGCGCGCAGCACTTCCTTGAGAAAATCCTGCAGCACTAAGCACTCCATAGCGCCTACTGTAGAAACCGAGCCAATGTGGGAGGGGGCAGCCCCTCCCACATTGGACCGCACAGGCTGGCAGCTCTGGTTGACCCAAGGCATCTGTGATGAAATGCGACCCCAACCAATTTCGCGCCGCACCGCCATCACTTGCCGTGAAACCTCGCCTGATTCGCCAACTGTTCCTGCCGCCGTTGATCATCGCCCTGATGATCGGCCTGGGTTATATCGGCTTCTGGATCAGTGAGTACTACGGCATCCGTACGCTCAGCGACAATGGCGAACGCCAGCTGGAGCTGCACGCCCGCACCGTCGAAAGCGAAATCAGCAAATACACCTACCTGCCCAGCCTGCTGGAGCTGGAGACCAGCGTCTCCAAGCTGCTGGCCGAGCCTAACCAGGAAACCCGCAAAGCGGTCAACGATTACCTCGAAGGCCTGAACCGACGCAGTCGCAGTCGGGCCATCTACGTGATGGACACCACCGGCCGCGTGCTGGCCACTAGTAATTGGCGCGATGCCGACAGTTACCAGGGTGAAGACCTGTCCTTTCGCGCCTATTTCCAGAATGCCGTGCGCGGCCAGCCCGGGCGTTTCTACGGCATCGGCAGCACCAACGGCGAACCCGGTTACTACCTGGCCCACGGCCTAGAAGAGCACGGCAAGATCATCGGCGTGGCGGTGGTCAAAGTGCGCCTGGAAGCCCTGGAGGAACGCTGGCAACGTGCGCGCCTCGAAGCCTTTGTGAGCGACGAGAACGGCATCATCATCCTCTCCAGCGATCCCGCCCGTCGCCTCAAGGCGGTACGCCCGCTGAGCGATGAGATCAAGGAACGCCTGGCGCACAGCCTGCAATATTACTGGGCCACGCTGAACGAGCTGGAACCCCTGGCCCGCGAGCGCTTGAATGAACGCAGCGAAAAGCTGACCTTCCCGGCCAACACCGAAGTGGTCAACGACGAGCACGAAGTCAGCTACCTGGCGCAAACCCGTCCACTCAATGACACACCGTGGAATTTCACCCTGCTCACCCCGCTCAACGACCTGCGCCGCGCGGCGATCAACCAGGGCATCCTGGTGGCTGTCGCGTTTGGCCTCGTCGCGTTTTTGCTGATTGCCTGGAACGAGCGACGCAAAGTCATTGCCACCCGCCTCGCTGCGCGCGAAGCCTTGCAGGAAGCCAACAGCCAGCTGGAGCGACGGATTGCCGAACGCACCGCCGACCTGCGCGCCAGCAACGAACGACTCAAGGGCCAGATCCGCGAACGGCGCCAGGCCGAAGAAACCCTGCGCCGCGCCCAGGATGAACTGGTACAGGCCGGCAAACTGGCAGCCATCGGCCAGATGTCCACCAGCATTGCCCATGAACTGAACCAGCCGCTGGCCGCGCTGCGCACCTTGTCCGGCAACACTGTGCGCTTCCTCGAACGCGGTGCGCTGGACACTGCCAGCGCCAACCTCAAGACCATCAACGAACTGATCGACCGCATGGGCCGCATCACCGCCAGCCTGCGCTCCTTTGCCCGACGCGGCGATGACCAGGGCGAAGCCAGCCTGGCCAAGGCCGTGGACGCCGCGTTCCAGGTCCTCGGCCCACGCCTGGACAGCCTGCCGCTGACCCTGCACCGCGACTTTATCCCGGCCCAATTGCAGATCGACCAGACACGCCTGGAACAGATCCTGGTCAACCTGATCGGCAACGCCCTCGACGCCATGCAGGCACAACCGGCTCCCGAGTTGTGGCTGGAAGGCAGCGTCGCCGAGGGCAAATACCGCCTGCTGGTACGCGATAACGGCCACGGCATCGACGCCGAGGTCCGCAAGCATTTATTCGAACCGTTCTTCACCACCAAGCCCGGCGAGCAAGGCCTAGGCCTGGGCCTGACCCTCTCCGCCAGCCTCGCGGCGGCCACCGGCGGCAGCCTCGCCGTGGAACACCCGGCCGGTGGTGGAACTGCCTTTGTCCTGAGCCTGCCGCTGGTGGGCGCTCAACAAGCTGAGTCGACATGAATATTGATCCTCAAGACCTCACCGTGCTGATCGTCGAAGACGACCCCCATGTGCTGCTCGGCTGTCAGCAAGCCCTGGCGCTGGAAGATATCCCAAGCGTGGGCGTGGGCAGTGCCGAGGAGGCATTGAAACGTATCGGCGAGAACTTCGCCGGCATTGTGATCAGCGATATTCGCCTGCCGGGCATCGACGGCCTGGAGCTGCTCACCCGTCTCAAGACCCTGGATAAAAGCCTGCCCGTGGTGCTGATCACCGGGCATGGCGATATTTCCATGGCCGTCGGCGCCATGCGCAATGGCGCTTACGATTTCATGGAAAAGCCCTTCTCCCCCGAACGCCTGGTCGATGTCGCACGTCGAGCCCTGGAACAACGCGGGCTGGCGCGGGAAGTCTGGTCGCTGCGCCGCCAGTTGGCTGAACGGGATTCGTTGGAAGGCCGCATCATCGGTCGCTCGCCGGCCATGCAGAACCTGCGTGAGCTGATCGCCAACGTCGCCGACACCTCGGCCAACGTGCTGATCGAGGGCGAGACCGGCACCGGCAAGGAACTGGTCGCCCGTTGCCTGCATGACTTCAGCCGCCGCCACGATCACCAGTTCGTCGCCCTCAACTGCGGCGGCCTGCCCGAGAACCTGTTCGAAAGCGAGATTTTCGGCCACGAAGCCAACGCCTTTACCGGCGCCGGCAAGCGCCGTATCGGCAAGATCGAGCACGCCCACGAAGGCACGCTGTTCCTCGATGAAGTGGAAAGCATGCCGATCAACCTGCAGATCAAATTGCTGCGGGTGTTGCAGGAGCGCACCCTGGAACGCCTGGGCTCGAACCAGAGCGTGGCCGTGGATTGCCGGGTAATCGCCGCCACCAAGTCCGACCTCGACGAACTGAGCCGCGCCAGCCAGTTCCGCAGCGACCTGTACTACCGCCTCAACGTGGTGACCCTGGAACTGCCGCCCCTGCGCGAGCGCCGTGAGGACATCCTGCAACTGTTCGAACACTTCCTGCAGCAGTCGTCGCTGCGTTTTGACCGCACCGCGCCGGAACTGGACAACCAGACCCTGTCCAGCCTGATGAGCCACGACTGGCCCGGCAACGTACGGGAACTGCGCAACGTCGCCGAACGCTTCGCCCTCGGCCTGCCCGCCTTCAAGAAAAGTGGCAGCAGCAGCGGCAGCCAAGGCCTGGCCTTTACCGAGGCGGTCGAAGCCTTTGAACGCAACCTGCTCAGCGATGCCCTGCAACGCAGCGGCGGCAACCTGACCCAGGCCAGTCAGGAACTGGGCATGGCCAAGACCACCCTGTTCGACAAGGTCAAGAAATACGGGTTGAGCCACTGATGGATCTTTTTTTGAAAGCCGCCCTTGGCGCGGCGGTGGTGTTGATCCTGGCGGCACTGGCCAAGACCAAAAACTATTACATCGCAGGGCTGGTGCCGCTGTTTCCGACCTTTGCGCTGATCGCCCACTACATCGTCGGCAAGGGCCGTTCGGTGGACGACTTGAAGACCACCATCCTGTTCGGGATGTGGTCGATCATTCCGTATTTTGTGTATTTGGCGACGCTGTATGTGATGGTGGATCGAATGCGGCTGGAGGCCTCTTTAGCCGTAGCAGCGGTGGCGTGGCTGATGGCCGCGACGATCCTGGTGAGTATCTGGGTACGCATCCATACCTGACCCGACTCGGCCAAAAAATGTGGGAGGGGGCTTGCCCCCGATAGCGGTGTGTCAGTCAGCTCATCTTTAACTGATCCACTGCCATCGGGGGCAAGCCCCCTCCCACATTTTTAATCGAGGCGTGTCAGCGAACTATCTTGTCGACCTGGATCCCAAGCTTCTTCAACCGATACCAGAAGCTTCTCTCGGAAATCCCGATCTTCGCCGCCGCAGCAGCCTGCACGCCATTACTCTCCTGCAACGTCGCCAGGATGTAGGCTTTCTCCACCTCCGCCAGCGCCGCATCCAGGTCCCGGGGAATGCCCGGCCCGTCGCTGAGGATCGCGGTCACGCCGCCTTCGCTGGGTTTGGAAGCAAACAGATAACCCGGCAAATCAATGTCTTCGATCACAGGCGTGGCGGCCACGATGGTCGCGCGCTCCACACAGTTTTGCAGCTCACGAATATTGCCCGGCCAGTGATACGCGGCCATGGCCTGCAACGCCTCAGGGCTGAAACCGGTGATACGCTTGCCGGCCGTGGCGCTGAGGGTCTGGGCAAAGTGACGGGCCAGGGGCGCGATGTCCTCCACACGCTCACGCAGGGCCGGCAGCGGGATCGGGAAGACGTTGAGGCGGTAATACAGGTCTTCGCGAAACTCTTTATTGGCCACCGCCTCCAGCAGGTTCTTGTTGGTGGCGGCGATCACCCGTACATCCACCTTGCGCTCGCGCGGGTCGCCCACCGGCTCGATCACCCGCTCCTGCAAGGCCCGCAGGATCTTGGCTTGCAGCGCCAGGGGCATATCGCCCACTTCATCAAGAAACAGCGTGCCCTTGTCGGCCTGCTGGAAACGCCCTACCCGGTCAGACACGGCGCCGGTAAACGCGCCCTTGCGATGGCCGAACATTTCGCTTTCCAGCAGCCCTTCGGGGATCGCCGCGCAGTTGACCGCCACGAACGGTTTGTCGGCACGGCTGCCGTGCTTATGGATGGCGCGGGCGACCATTTCCTTGCCGGTGCCGCTTTCGCCGGTCAGCAGAATGGTGGTGCTGCTGTCACGCACCGAATCCACCGCCTGCAGCACTTTGCGAAACGCCGGGCTGTCGCCGACCAGGCTGTCGAACTGCGTCTGCTCATCCAGCTCGGCGCGCAGGCGGACGTTGTCGCGCATGATGTCGCGAAACTGCAGGGCCTTGGCCACGGTGATGTCCAGCTCATCGATATCGAACGGCTTGGCGATGTAGTCGTAGGCACCGTTGCGCATCGACTGCACGGCGTTTTTCACCGTGCTGTAGGCGGTCATCACGATCACCGGCACGTGGGGATAACGCACCTTGATCTCGGCCAACAAGGCCGGCCCGTCCATGCCCGGCATCCGCCAGTCACTGATCACCAGGTCAATGTCTTCCTGTTCCAGCACCTTGAGCGCATGCAGGCCGTTGCCCGCAATGAACACCTGCACGTTGTTCTGGCCCAGGGCCGACGCCAGCAGGTCGCAGAGCTTGGGTTCGTCGTCGACTACCAGAATGTTATGCGTCATGACTGTCCTCGTCGTCTTCGCCTATCGCTGGAATGTACAGGCTGAAGGTGGCACCGGCATCGTTTTCGCTGGCGCATTCGATGCTGCCGTCGTGACTTTCCATGATCGAATAGACTTTGGCCAGGCCCAGGCCCGTGCCCGAGGCCTTGGTGGTGACGAAGGGCGTAAAGATGCGCTCGATCATCTCCGGCGCAATGCCCTGGCCAGTGTCGGCGATGGTGATGACGGTGTTGTCGCCCACGCTGCGAATGCCCAGGGTCAGGCACCCGCCTTCGGGCATGGCATCGATAGCGTTGATAATCAGGTTGAGGCACGCCTGCTTGAGTTGCTTGGCATCGGCGTAGATCGTCGCTCCCGGCGCCTGGTCATCGATCTGCGCGTCGATGTTATGGCTGGCCAGTTCCGGCGCACAGAAGCCAAGGATCTCCTCCACCAACGGGCGGGCCGGCTGCAGCACGCGCAACGGTGGGTTGGGTTTGGCAAAGTCGAGGAACTCGGTGATCAAGTCGTTGATGCGGCTGACTTCGCTGATCACATATTCCAGGTGACGCTTGTCGGCGTCCGGCAGGTCTGCGCGGCGGTGCAACAACTGGGTCGCCGTCTTAATAATGCCCAACGGGTTACGGATCTCGTGGGCCAGGCCCATGGCAACTTCACCCAGGGCATGCAGGCGATCACGCCGGCGCAGTTGGGCTTCGAGGTGGTGCAGCTCGCCCAGGCGCTCGGTCATATGGTTGAAGGTGCTGCTCAATTGCGCCAGTTCGTCGCCACCACTGACCAGCACGCGGTGCGCGTAGTTGCCTGAGATCACCGCGCTCACGCCTTCGGACAAGTCCCGCAACGGCTTGGTCAGGCGCCGCGACACCAGCACACCGGCCGCCAGGGACAATGCCGAACTGAGCAGGAAAATCAGCACGAACAGGTTGCTCTGGTTCACCAGCCCCACCAGGCTGGTATGGCGCAGCAGGCCGCTGAAAATCACGCCTTGCAGGTCACCGGCGTCATTGAAGATCGGCCAGTACAACCCACTGTAGCTGTTGGTGAACTGCTCGCTGGGCTGCTTGGTGCTGCGCATCGCGGTCTCGACACTTTTCGGGATGCGCGAAGGGTGATCCACGAAGCGCTGGGTCGAAAATATCTCCGAGAACCCCTCGGGGTTGGCCAGGTACAAGCGCAGGTCGAGGGAATGCACATCGGCCACGCTGGTGAGGAAGCTGCTGTCCAGGTAGGTCGCCACCAGCAAGCGGTAGTCGACGCCGTCCTGGCTGGTTTCGAAGGTCGAGACCACAATCCCCGTGCTCACCCCCGCCACTTGCACGGTCTGCAGCACCGCGTTGCTGGTCAGGCTGATCTGTTTGACGATGTCATCGGAGGCGGTGCTGAACACCACCTTTTGATCGCTGGTGCGAATCAGCGCCACCACGTCGATGTCGGTGGCATCGGCGATGTCCGCGGTCAGCCGGTCATGCTTGGCGGCCTGCTTGCTTGAGGGCGGGCTGGTGTAGCGCAGGAACAACTTGGCCATGCGCGCGTTGTCGTGAAGGATGTCGCCGATCTCATCCTTGACGATCTTGGTCGATTCTTGCAGCCAGATACGCACGTTGCTGTCGAAAATCTGCGACAGCGTGGTCGCCGCCAGCTCTGCCGCGATCATGGTGGGAATCACGCTGACCAGCCAGAACGCCAGCACCAGCTTGCGCTGGACGCTCCAGCGCGAAATGGCAAAGGGGCGGGCTTTCTGGCGGGTCTTGGTGATCATCAGGTTTCGCTTATCGCAGCAGCCATGGCAGGGTCGGAACGATCCGGTCGAATAAACAGTTTTACAAGCTTGAGCAGGCCGTTGACCAGCCGGTTGCGGTGGCGGAAAAACACACTGTTGCCCTGGAACTCGCAGCCCAGGCGCAGCTTACTGGCATACCCGGCCTGACCGCACTCATACACCGCAATATTGTGTTGAATACAGTAGTCGACGTTGGTCAGCCAGCTGCGGAAGTACAGGTTGTAGTCACGGGAGAACGCAACGTCATGCCCGAAAAACTTGTCCACCAGCCGGTGCTCGTCCACCAGGATCAGGTTGAACGCCACCAACTGCTCGTCGACCCAGTAAAGAACACAGACGGCGCGATCGCCAAGGCGTTCGAGCACGCCGGTAAAATAACCGGCAGGCAGGCGTTCGAACTGCAACTCGGCCCGCTTCAGCGTGGCCTCGTACAGGCGCATGACCTCGGGCAGCACATCGTCGATATTGCCTCGCCATTCCACCCGTGGTCCCGGTGCACGCAGCTTGCGGCGCAAGTCCTTGCGGGTGGATTTGCCCAGCGAGCCGAGGTAGGCGTCCACCGAGCCGTACGGCAGCGGCAACACCCCGGTGGGCAAGCTCGGCATGCTTTGAAAACCCACCGCCCGGCAACTGTCGAGCCAATGCGGGTCCTGGCTGGGTGCATCCTTGACCGCCACCAGGCCGATACCGAAATCATCGGCATCCTGTCGCGCGGCGTCCAGCAAGTGTTTAAGCAACAACGGGCGACGCGACTCGGGCACGCCACTGGCAACCCCGGCGTCGCAACGCTCGGCCACCGGGGAGCCAATGGCATACAGGCCCAATTGCAAAACACCCGGCCACAGCCGCTCCACACGTTCGGCCAAACGCTTGCCGGCGCCCGACACCGTGGTGTCGAGCCGGTAATGGGTGATGAACGCAGTGGCCACGGCCACCAGCGTTCCATCGTCGTAGACCGCCAGGTAGCGCCATTGGAAGTCATCGATGGCGGCGTTTTCCACGGCGACGTAATAGTCCCAGTCTTCCAGCGCACCGGGAAAACAGTCGTTCCAGGCGCTACGCTGGAGGGCCCGGATAGTCGGGAAGGCTTGGGTGGTGATCACAGGTATCCCTTATTTCTGTGGTGAACGCCGATCAAATGTGGGAGCTGTCGAGCCCCGGCGAGGCTGCGATGGCATCACCTCGGTGTACCTGAAAGACCGAGGCGCCTGCAGCGCAGCCTCGCTGAAGCTCGACAGCTCCCACATTGATCTGTATTGGGTTGACGCCCGTGTGCTGCTCGACAAAGTCGGCACTCAACTCGATCACCCGCCGGTATTGCAGGTCGACGGTGATCATGTGGTAGCAGTTGTCCAGCAGGATCTTGGTCACCGGGCCACCCAGGTGACGCTCCACGTAATCGGCGTTCCAGCGGCTGGTGATGTCGTCTTCGAGGGAGTGCAACACCAGGGCCGGCACCTTGACCTTGGGCATGCGTTTCCTGACCACGGCGTTCATGCGGTGCAACTCGCGCACCGTGATGCCTTCCATGGTCAACAGACCGGCTTCGCTGCTCTCCCCTTCCTTCATCTGCCGCTCGACGATTGCCCGCAAGCGTTCGTTCTTGATGCCGTAGGGCGGCTTCTCTTCGAAGCGACAGACGTGCACGCCGAACGGAATCTTCATCAGCAACGGCGTGAGGAATGCCAGCTTGTTGATGCTCCAGCCGTCGTACTTGAGGGTGGTGGAATACATCAGCAGCCCGGCGACTTGCCCTGGGTGCTCGGCGGCCACGTACATCGACATCACCGCGCCCATGGACAAGCCACCGACAAACACCTGTTCGTGGCGTTGCCTGACCTGTACGAAGGTCTTGCGCACGCCTTCGTACCAGTCGCGCCAGCCAGTGGCCTGCAGGTCGCTGTTATCGCCGCAATGCCCGGCCAGGGTGGGCACGTACACCGTGCAGTTACCCGCCTTGGCCAGGCCCTTGGCGACCTGGCGCAATTCCGTCGGGGTGCCGGTCAGGCCGTGGATCAACAGGATCCCGACCGGACCTTCACCGAGAACGAAACCGGCACTACCTTCACCGAGGTCGATCCCAGTTGCGTTCACCGTTTGGTCGCCCGTACCAGCAGTTGTTCGAGCAGCTTCAGGCCCAGCTCGATTTCCGGGTAGCTGATTTCCAGGGACGGTGCCAGGGTGATCACGTTTTTGTAGTAGCCGCCCACGTCGAGGATCAGGCCGAGTTTGCGCCCATCCACCACCATGTCGCCTTTCATGCCTTCTTCGACCATGTAGTCCAGGGTCGCCTTGTCTGGCGTAAAGCCGTCCGGGCCGCAGATTTCGCAGCGCAGGGCCAGGCCCAGGCCGTCGACGTCGCCGATGATCGGGAAACGCTTCTGCAGGTCTTGCAGGCCTTCGAGGAAGAATTTGCCTTTGGCCATGACCATCGCGCCGTAGTCGACTTCGTTGGTCATCTTGAACATTTCCAGGCCCACCGCCGTGCCCAATGGGTTGGAGGCGAAGGTGGAGTGGGTCGAACCTGGCGGGAAGATCTTCGGGTTGATCAACTCTTCACGGGCCCAGATGCCGCCCAGTGGGTTGAGGCCGTTGGTCAGCGCCTTGCCGAACACGATCACATCCGGTTGTACGTCGAAGTGCTCGATCGACCAGAGTTTGCCGGTGCGGTAGAAGCCCATCTGGATTTCGTCGGACACCATCAGGATGCCGTGCTGGTCCAGCACATGCTTGAGCTCGCGGTAGAAGTTCATCGGCGGGATCACGTAGCCACCGGTGCCCTGGATCGGCTCGACGTAGAACGCGGCGTATTCACTCTGGCCGACTTTCGGGTCCCACACACCGTTGTATTCGGTCTCGAACAAGCGGGCAAATTGCTGCACGCAGTGGCTGCCGTACTCTTCCTTGGTCATGCCTTTGGGGCCGCGGAAGTGGTACGGGAACGGGATGAACTGGGCACGCTCGCCGAAGTGACCGTAGCGACGACGGTAGCGGTAGCTGGACGTGATCGACGAGGCGCCGAGGGTACGCCCGTGGTAGCCGCCTTCGAAGGCGAACATCAGGCTTTTGCCGTTGGTGGCGTTACGCACCACCTTCAGGGAGTCTTCGATCGACTGCGAGCCGCCGACGTTGAAGTGCACGCGACCGTCGAGGCCGAATTTCTTCTTGGCGTCCACCGCGATCATTTCCGACAGCTCGATTTTGCCTTTGTGCAGGTACTGGCTGGCGATTTGCGGCAGGGTGTCGATCTGCTGTTTCAGCGCGTTGTTCAGGCGCGGGTTGGCGTAGCCGAAGTTGACCGCCGAGTACCACATTTGCAGGTCGAGGTAGGCCTGGTCCTCGGTGTCCCACACGTAGGAGCCTTCGCAACGGCTGAAAATACGCGGTGGCTCGATGTAGTGGACGGTGTCGCCGTAGGAGCAGTACTTGGCTTCTTTATCCAGAAGGATCTGGTCTTCGGCGGTGGCGATACGGATATCAGACATGATGGAAGAGTTCCTGGTTGTCGGCAGCAGAAAAAGGGGTGGCGTTGGCGGCGATGCCCTGAGGCAGTCGGGCCAGCAATGCAGGCACTTCGGCGAAGGTGTCGAAGCGCGCGTAAGGAATGTTGTTGGCCTCGCAGTACTGGGCGAGGCTGCCTTTGGCGAACACGAAGTCGGCGGTGGAGGCCACGCACATGTCCGACTTGCCGTCGCCGATCACCAGCACGCGCTTGTTGCGCGGGGTGGATTTGCACTTGCAGTTGCCGGACGCCGCGCGGCAGGCGTCGCTGGCGTACGGGAAGTCGATGCGCCAGCTGTTCTGGTCGACCTGGCGCAGGCGGTTGGCGAGGATCGGCAGCAAGGTCACGTAGTTGCGCGACAGGATCCGCGCGATGCCTTGCTCGATGCCGTCGCTGACCACTTCGATGGACGCACCCAGGCCCATGACGTGATCGACGAAATCCGGGAAGTCCGGGTCGATCTCGACACTGTCGAAGTACGCCAGCAGTTCGCTTGGGGTCGCCTTGATCAGCGCCAGTTGGCGGCTCAGGCATTCGCGGGAACCGATATGCCCATCCAGCCATTCCTGTTCGATGGTTTCCCACTCGGGGCCGGCGAAGCGTTGGAGGACGTTGTCGATGACATCGGTGGGGGTAATGGTCCCGTCGAAGTCACACACGATATGCCAGTGGATCATCTGCGTTTACCTTGAGGAGCGCGCTGTGTGCGCTTGCCCAAGGGGTAGAGCAGGGAGTGTGCCAACTGGCTGAAGCCCGGCGGGGCTGGGCGCGCGCGGGGATATGTGTCGCAGGAGCTACAATTTTTGTAGCTTGCTACAAACAAGATGAGTGCTTGCGCAGGCGCGGCGGTTTGCGCGTTCATGCGGGCGTATTCAATCAAGGAACTGTGACCATGTTGAGGATCACATGCGCGGCATTCGCCGGTTTACTCGGACTGTGGAGTGTCTCCAACACCGCATTGGCGAATAGCATCAGCGGTGACGTCGGTGCTGGCATCAGCTACCAACCCCACGACCCCACCGGCAGCCGCTATGAAACTCGGCCGGTGCCCTATCTCGACCTGGACTGGGGCAACGTCAGCCTGGGCACCGATGACGGTTTGACCTGGAGCGCGCTGAACACCCACGGCTTCAGCGCCGGCCCTTACATCAATTACCTGCAGGGGCGCACCTCCAATGGCTCACTGCAGGGGCTGCGCAATGTGTCGGACATGGCCGAGATCGGCGGTTTCATCCAATACGCACCGGCCGACTTCTGGCGGGTCTATGCCCAACTGGGCCAGGCGGTTGGAGGCGGTCATTCGCAAAGCGGCGCGCTAGGCAAGGTAGGCGGCGAACTGGGCTACCCGCTGGGCGGTGGGATTATCGGCAGCAGCGGCCTGGTGGCGCACTTTGCCGATGCGCGCCAGACCCAGACGTTTTTCGGGGTAGACGATAACGAGGCGGCAGCCACAGGTTTCAAGGCCTATAACGCCAGCGGCGGTTTCCAGAACCTCACGCTGAGCCAGAGTTTCCAGTTCCCGCTGGCGCCCAACTGGTCACTGCTGACCAGCGCCAGCTGGGTACACCTGGTGGGTTCGGCGGCCAACAGCAGCATCGTCAAGCAAACCGGCGACGTGAACCAGGGCCAGGTGCAGACGGCGATCAGCTACACGTTCGATTGATCACTTCGGACGAAATGTGGGAGGGGGCTTGCTCCCGATAGCGCAGGGTCAGCCAATGCATACGGGACTGATCTACCGCTATCGGGAGCAAGCCCCCTCCCACATGGGTGCGTATTTCAGTTTTCTTCGCCTTCGGCCAGCAGCGCTATACCGCCAATAATCACCGCCACCCCCGCCCAATGCAGCGGGCTGATATGTTCCCCCAGCCCCAGCCACGAACCCAGCAACACCACCACAAACACCAGTGAACTCAGGGGAAACGCCAGGGACAGGCTGCTGCGCCGCAGGATCAGCATCCACACGAAAAACGCGCCGATATAGCAGGCAATCGCCGCCAGGATCCCCGGATTGCGCGCCACCTCGGACAACCACTGCCAGTTGAAATCCATCTGCCCCAACTGGTCGCCGGCAACCTTGGTAAACAGCTGCCCGGCACTCTCGGTGCAGATCAGCAAGGCCCATAGCACCACCGTGCCCAGGCGCCCATGTAACCAACCGGTATGGATCGTTTGCGTACTCATGCCTGACTCCCTGCAATCGCTACCAGCATCACACCCAAGGTAATCACCAGCGTGCCCAACCAACGGCGGCGGCTGACGACTTCGCCCAGTACCACTTTGCCCGCCAGCACCACGCCGCAATAGGCCAGCGCCGCGGCCGGGAACAACAGGCTCAACGGCGCACGAGACAGCGCTTCGAGCCACACGAAAAACTCAATCACATAAGCACCGATCCCCGCCCACAGCAGCGGCGCATTGAATACCTGGCCCCAGAACGCATTCAGGCGAAAGTTGCCCTCCAGCTCCGGCAAACGGTCCAGGCCGAGCTTGAAACACAGTTGGCCGATCACATCGAGCACGATGGAAAAGGCCACCAGCAACACCACGGTCAGGGTCACGGGAACAGCTCCTCAAACAGGTCGATCAGGGCTTCATTGGTGGCGGCGTTGCGCTGCAAATCCTCCGGGCTCCAGCGCTCCGGTGGCGGTTGGTCGGACTTGGCTTCCCAACGCTTGAACGCATTGCTGAAGGCCGGCGTGGCGAACTCGCCGCACACGTCGATGCCGATGATGCGCTTACGCGCTGCCAGCGCCCGCAGGGCTTGCAGCAGGTGGGTCAGGCGCATGCCGCCCTGGTCCCAGTTGGTGGCGGCGTCTTCGCTGGCGAGCACGTCTTTGTCGAGGGTGATCCAGATCGCTTCAGTGGGCAGGCTGCTGATCATCTGTTCGAGAAACGCCGCCCAGTCCAACTCGGCCAGGTTGCGCCAGTGCAGATGGTTTTCCCGTTGCTGGTGGCCGGCGCCATCGCCGACCCGGCCCCAGACTTTCGACGGCGGATGCTGCCAGGGAAACAACTGCAACTGCCCACGCTTGAGGGCAGCGAGGTTACCGCCGCGCAGTTGCGGGTTGTGCAGGTCATCGCTGCACGGGCCGAGGGTGACGATGCGCTTGATCGCCGGCATTTTCAGCGCGCGATTGACCCACGAACCACAGTGGCGCTTGGGCGCAAAGCGCACCCAGTCGGGGTGGTTGTCGAAGTGGATCAGGCTGATGGGTTCTTTCAGGTCGGCCAGGAACGCCGGGGTCAGGTGGTGATAATCGCCGGAGCCGACGAACAGGATTTCCGGGCGCGCATCCGTGGGCCGGGGCCGCTGGGCCAGGCGTTCGGCGAAGCGCTTCCAGGTTTTTTCGGTAGACCACAGGCGCAGCTTCGGGCCCAGGTCCAGCAGGTCGATACGCGTGGCACGGCCACTGGCCAAACGTCGGGCAATCGGTGCCTGACCGGTGAGGCTGTGGTCGAGGTCAAGAATGTTCAAGGTCATGTTCCCCTATGGCTTTAGGGGGTCAATGCAAGGGGCGGGCCAGCGCTTACCTCAAGGTCAGTGAGAAATAAATGTGGGAGGGGGCTCGCCCCCTCCCACATTGGATCTCAGTCAGGCTTGGTTTTTGGCTTCGCTGATGATCTGGCGAATCGCGCCGACAAAGGCTTCCGCCGGCTGGCCACCGCTGACGGCGTACTGGTCGTTGAACACGATGGTCGGCACCGACGTCACCCCACGGGAAGTCCACAACTGCTCTTGCTCGCGGACTTCGGCGGCGTATTCATCGGAGGCGAGAATCTCGGCGGCGCGCTTTATATCCAGGCCGACGCTTTCAGCGATGATCGCCAGGGTGGCGTGATCGGAAGGGTCCTGGCCATCGGTGAAGTAGGCTTTGAACAACGCTTCCTTGAGGTTGTACTGCAAGCCTTCGAGCCCGGCCCAATGCAACAGGCGATGCGCGTCGAAGGTGTTGTAGATGCGGCTTTGGCCATCGGTGCGAAAGGCAAAACCGAGCTCGGCGCCCATGTCACGGATGCGCGCACGGTTGGCCTGGGATTCTTCGGCGCTGGAGCCGTATTTCTCGGTGATGTGTTCGACGATGTTCTGACCGATGGCGGGCATGTTCGGGTTCAGTTCGAACGGCTGGAAATGGATCTCGGCCTGCACCTCGGCACCGAGCTGGTCGAGGGCTTCGGTCAGGCCGCGCAGGCCGATGATGCACCAGGGGCAGGACACGTCGCTGACGAAATCGATTTTCAGGGGAGTACTCATGGTAGGCAACCTCGCAGGCTTCAATACGCCGTAAAGGGTGCACGATACACCAATGTCACAGCAGCTTCGAAGGCGCGACCGGGTCAATCTGCGCCCAATGTGCGGCATCTTCGCGATGAGCCTGCAGGTACGGCAACACCGCTGTCAGCAGCGGCGCCTTGAACGCTTCCTGGAAACGATGGGCCATGCCGGGAATCAACTTCAACTGGCTGCCCTGGATATGCGCCGCCAGGTGCACGCCGTGCATCACCGGCAGCAACGGGTCGGCGGTGCCGTGGACCACCAGCGTCGGTACACGCAGTTGGTTGAGCAACGGCACGCGGCTCGGTTCGGCGAGGATCGCCATAATCTGGCGCTTCACGCCTTCCGGGTTGAAGGCGCGGTCGTAAGACAGCGCCGCCTGGTGCAGCAACGCCTGGCGATCATCCTTCACGTTCGGGCTGCCCAGCGCCGCGAGCAAATCGGCCTGCTGTTCCAGCGCCACTTCACGATTCGGCGCACTGCGTCGCGACAACAACTGCACCAGCGCCGCATTCGGTGCCGGCAAGCCTTCGGCACCGGAGCTGGTCATGATCAGGGTCAGGCTTTCCACGCGCTGCGGCGCCATCGCCGCCAGGTGCTGGGCGATCATGCCGCCCATGCTTGCGCCCAGTACGTGAAACTGCTGGATCTGCAAGGCGTCCATCAAGCCCAGGGCGTCATCGGCCATATCCGTCAGCGTGTAGGGTGCCGCCACCGGCAGGCCGAGCTTGTAGCGCAGTACCTCAAAGGTCAGGTTGGCGTTTACCGGCGCCTGGCGCCAGGTCGACAGGCCGACATCGCGGTTGTCATAGCGGATCACTCGGAAACCCTGCTGGCACAGGGCGACGACGACTTCGTCGGGCCAGTGGATCAGTTGCCCGCCCAACCCCATCACCAGCAGCAAGGCAGGGTCGGACGCACGGCCGATACTCTGGTAAGCGATGCTCACCTGAGCCAGGTCGACCGTTTGGGTCGGGACATTGACATCACATCGAGAAGCCGCAAAAGACGGCAGGCCGAACAGTAGAGCGGCCAGTAAAAGCAACACGCGCATGAAAAACACCGAAACGCAGAACCCCAGTAGAGCGCGAGTCTGATGAAGTTTGTTCAAGCGCGCTGCCACAGTTCCATGACAGTTTGATGAAGAGTGCCCGGCGGTCCTGGTCGACACGCGTTGCAACATGAGACAAACTCACGCTATCCCGCTTCGTCACAAATTGTCTTCATGGAGAGCCCGTGCTCGAGATCCGCCACCTCAAGACCCTGCACGCCTTGCGCGAAGCCGACAGCCTGGTGGAGGCCGCCGAGCGCCTGCACCTGACGCAGTCGGCGCTGTCCCACCAGTTCAAGGAGCTGGAAGAACGCCTGGGCATGCCGCTGTTCGTGCGCAAAACCAAGCCGGTACGCTTCACCAGCGCCGGTCTGCGCCTGCTGCAATTGGCCGACGCCACCCTGCCCCTGCTGCGCGGCGCCGAGCGCGACATCGCACGCTTGGCCGGTGGCACCGCCGGGCGCTTGCACATGGCGATCGAGTGCCACAGTTGTTTCCAGTGGCTGATGCCGACCATCGACCAGTTCCGCGATGCCTGGCCGGAAGTCGAGCTGGACCTGGCGTCGGGCTTTGCGTTCGCCCCGCTGCCGGCCCTGGCCCGTGGCGACCTGGACCTGGTGGTGACCTCCGACCCGCTGGAGCTGCCGGGCATCACCTATGTGCCGCTGTTCACCTACGAAGCCATGCTCGCCGTGGCCAACCAGCACGCGCTGGCGAACAAGGCGTACATCGTGCCCGAAGACCTGCTGACCGAAACCTTGATCACCTACCCGGTGGAGCGCGACCGCCTGGACATCTTCACCCGCTTCCTGGAACCGGCCGATGTGGAACCGGCCCAGGTGCGCACCTCGGAACTCACGGTGATGATGATGCAACTGGTCGCCAGCGGCCGCGGCGTGTGCGGCATGCCCCATTGGGCGCTGCATGAATACAGCTCGCGCGGCTACGTGAAGGCCAAGCGTTTGGGCGAGAAAGGGCTGTTTGCGACGTTGTACGCGGGGATTCGTGCGGACATGCTGGATGCGCCGTACATGCGCGACTTTTTGCTGACGGCCAAGGACACGTCGTTTTCAACGCTGGATGGCGTGAGCGCGGTACGCTGAAGCAACACATCTGGAACTCAGTGAGCCGTGAGTTCGCGCCACATGTAGATTTTGTCGAAGTAGTCCACGCCCACCCGCACCGCCAACGGTTCCAGGCCGTACTGGATAAACCCGCAGCGTCGGTACAGTGCAAACGCTGCATCGTTGCCGGCAGTGACGGTCAGCTGGATCACTTTCAGACGCGGATGTCGGCGCGCTTCATCCAGCGCGGCCTCGACCAAGCGCCGACCCAAGCCTTTGTGCTGGTAAGCCGCGTTCACGTACATGCCGAACAGAGTCACCTTGTGCCGCGCCTTCTCGCGAGGCTCGAAGGCCAGGCCAACGATGCCGGCCAGCTCCCCGTCGACGTATGCGCCGAGCAAACGATCCAGCGGACTCTCCAGGCGCTTTTCCCACCAGCTCAACGGCATGGCTGCACGCTCAGCCACACTGGAAGTGAACGCCTGGGGATAGGCGCCGTAAGCTTCCAGCATCAACGCCCGATAAGCTTCGGCATCGTTGGCCCCCAGCGCACGGACGCTCATTCGCGTCAGGCCGGCGTGGTCAGTGACGCACGGTAAAACGGCAGGATCAGGTCACGGGTCAAGGGCGCCAGAACCAGGCCGCCATCACCGGCAGGGTCGATCCAGCACACCTCTTCGATTTCAGCGGCCGGGCTGACCGGACCATCGATCTGCACCTGGAACAATTCAGCGTCCACGGTGAATCCCGGTTCGTTGGCTGCGGGGGCCGAGAAGTGACCGAGGTAGACCGCGTCACCGGGCTTGATGCGCAGGTTCAGCTCTTCGTACAGCTCGCGGGCCAGGGCCTCGGCGGGCTGCTCACCGGCGTCGATCTTGCCACCGGGTTGCATAAAGGCCTGGGTGCCGCGCTTGCGTACCAGCAGGGTGTGGCCATCGCTGCCGATCAGCAGGGCAGCGGCGATACGGATAGTGCTAGGCATAAACTGAAAACCTTGAACTCAAAAAATGAAAATTAATGAAGCACCGCGTCGGTCTCGTCCGGCTCCTTGATAAACACGCTGTACTTGGCGCCTTCCATCGCCTCAAACGCAATCAGCTTGTCCACCAACGGCAGGTTCAACACCTTGCCGGCATTGAGCAGCAACATGCCGTTATCGGCGTTGAGGTTGCGCGCCAGGACCATGCCTTCTTCCAGCTCACGGGTGGTGAGCACCTTGACGGTGGGGTCGCCCAGGGTCACATCACTGAGAAACGCGGCGCAGGCCAGGATGAAGTCCTCGACCAGCTCCGGATCGTAGAGGCGCCCGGCATATTTGCGGATGTACAACAATGCCTCATCGCTGTTCATCTGCCGCTCAAGGATCAACCCCTTCTGCAACTCGATGAAGTCCACCGCCAGTTTCAGCAGGCGCGAACCAAACGGAATCGCATCGCCCTTGAGGTGGTCGGGAAAACCGCTGCCGTCCCAGCGCTCCTGGTGATGACGAATGATCCGCGCGGCATCCTTCATCGGCTCCAGGGTCATCAGCAGCGATTCGCTCTGGGCCGGATAGCCACGGTAGCGCTCGCGATCGGTGCTGTGCAGCTTGTCGGCCGGCTCGATCAACATGCTGTCGCTCCAGCTCAGCTTGCCGATGTTGTACAACGCGGCGGCCATGGCCAGGTCGCGCGAACTGGCTTCGTCCATGTACTGGGCGGCGCAGTACACGCGCACCAGTTCGATCAGCGGACGATTGGTCTGTTTGTTCTTGGGCAGGCGCAGGTTGGCCAACAACGAAAACACTTCAGTGCCGGTCACGTAGCTGCGCTTTAGCTCGTCGTAGGCAAGGTCGAGCATGTCGGCGGTTTGCTGCAACTCGGACGTGCGCGCCGCCACCCGTTTTTCGAGTGTGGCGTTGAGCACCTTGAGCTGTTCGTTCTGCTCCAGGGTCAAGCGCTCCAGGCGCTGATGATCCAGGGTCTGCTGGAGGATCAGCTTGAGTTCGTCGTCGTTCCAGGGCTTGCCGATATAGCGGTGGATCTGCCCTTCGTTGATCGCCTTGATGATCGTCGGCAGATCGGCGTAACCGGTCAACAGGATACGGCAGGTGCCGGGGTACAACCGATGGACTTCGGCCAGCAATTGCGCGCCGTCCATGCCAGGCATACGCGCATCGCTCATGATCAGGTCGATGGGCTGGGCCGCCATTATTTCCAGGGCTTGGGCACCGCTGCCGGCCAGCACCACATCGAAAGGCTGGCCACGCAGCAGCCGACGCAGGCTGTTGAGGATCGACTCTTCGTCGTCGACCAGCAAAATAGTGGGCTGTTTAGCGAGTTGTTCATCCATGCTGACTGCGCCTTCAAATTAAACAAAATTGAGCCGATTTATACACTTGTGCCATGCCGCCTCCGTCTCTGGAAGGGCAAAGCCGGTCGACGCGGTGTGTATACATGCAAAAGCCTGCACTGATTTGACGCCAACTGGCCGTCGATATCAAGGGAGCTCGACTATGCTGTCACCTTAAGTGGGCGTCTCACTCATCTTTGCAATCAGGGAAGGAATCGTTATGTCGTCGAGTCGCTTGCAGCTGTGGAGTGCGTCATGACCCCGGACTCAGGACGGGCCAATCGGCGAATTCTGATCGTCGATGACACCACATCCATCCACCAGGACTTTCGCAAGATCCTCTGCGCCGACACAGACGGCGAGGCTTCCCTGGACACCCTTGAGCAAACCCTGTTCGGCACCACGACGGTTGTGCGCCAGGCGTTTGTGCTGGACTCCGCCTACCAGGGCCAGGAAGCCCTGGATCTGGTGAATCGGGCCCTGGCAGCCAATGCGCCCTATGCCATGGCGTTCATCGACATGCGCATGCCACCTGGCTGGGACGGCCTGGAAACCATCGAGCAGTTGTGGAACGTCGATCCCAACCTGCAGATCGCCCTGTGCACCGCCTATTCCGACTATTCGTTTGAAGCGATCGAAGCGCGATTGAAGTACAACGACCAGTTGCTGATCCTGAAGAAGCCCTTCGACCACCTGGAAATCCGCCAGATGGCCAGCGCCCTGACCTGGAAATGGCAGCTCGCCCAGGATGCCGCCCTTAAGGTGATCGGGCTCGAACGCACGATTGAGGACCGCGTGCAGGAGTTGCTGAAAGTCTCGCACCTGCTGCAATACGACGCGCTCACGGAGTTGCCCAACAGCACGTTGCTGGGCGACCGCCTGACCCAGGCCATTGCCCTGGGCCGACGCCATGACACGCAACTGGCGGTGATGTTTATCGGGCTCGACCGCTTCAAGCGCATCAACAACGCCCTGGGTTATCCGGTGGGAGATGAGGTGCTCCAGCAGGTCAGCCAAAGCCTGGTGGCGGCCGTTCGGGCGTCGGACTCGGTGTTTCGCTATGGCTCGGACGAGTTTGTGATCCTGCTCAATGATGTCCAGCATCCCCAGCAAACCCAGCACATCGCCCAGAAGGTACTCAAGGCCATCAGCGTCACCCGCCATGTCGCGGGGCACGACCTGAGCGTCACCGCCAGCCTGGGCATCAGCCTCTATCCGAATGACAGCAGCACTGCGGTGGAGCTGATCAAGCACGCCGAAACCGCCATGCACACCACCAAGGAGCGTGGCCCGGACGATCTGAGTTTCTACACCGAAGACATGAACCTGCGCGCCCAGCATCAACAGAACCTGGAAAGCGCGATCCGCCAGGCCCTGGAACACGATGAGTTTGCGCTGCACTACCAGCCCAAGCTGGACCTGAAAACCGGACGGATCCTCGGCGCAGAGGCGCTGATCCGCTGGTTTCAACCGCGCTCGGGCTGGGTCCACCCGGCCGACTTCATTCCGGTGGCCGAAGACAGCGGACTGATCGTCCCCTTGACCCAGTGGGTGCTGCGCCACGCCTGCGAACAGGCACAGGCCTGGCGCACCATGGGCCTGACGCCGCTGCGCATCTCGGTGAACATCTCGGCCATCGACTTCCGCCAGCGCGAGTTTGTCGACAACCTGGCCGCCATCCTCAAGCAGACCGGCCTGCCGCCCAACCAGCTGGAGCTGGAAATCACCGAAAGCGTACTGATGCAGAATGTCGACGATACGGTCGATATTCTGAACCGGATCAAGGCCATGGGCGTGCGCCTGGCCCTGGATGATTTCGGCACCGGCTACTCCAGCCTCAGCTACCTGCGACGCTTTCCCATCGATGTGCTGAAGATCGACCAATCATTCGTGCGCGGGCTGCACGAAAATAGCCAGGACGCGCAACTGATCAGCGCTATCATCGGCATGGGCAAGAGCCTGGAGCTGAACATCATCGCCGAAGGGGTGGAGACCGTCGAACAGCTGAACTTCCTGAGAGCCCAGCACTGCGAAGAAGGCCAGGGTTTTCTGTTCAGCAAGGCCGTACCTGCGAAGGATTTCGCCCAGTTACTGCAGGTGGGCAGCCCCACACTGATGCCCGACCAATAGCCCTATGCCTGCAAGGAGTGCTCGCTTGAGCGACGTTTCAACCTACCGTTTCGGCCTCACCCTCTCGTTGGGGCTGTGCCTGGGGATGACCGTGACGGCCGCGCCGCTGGACGAAGCGCTCAAACCCATGCCGCCGCTGCCCCAACTCGACCCGGCCAAGGTCGAGCTGGGGCGCCAACTGTTCAATGAGCCGCGCCTGTCGGTCAACAACACACTGTCCTGTGCCAGCTGCCATCACCTCGAATCCGGGGGCGCCGACACGAAACCCTTCTCCCTGGGTTTCGACGGCAAGCCCGTGGAAATCAATACGCCTTCGGTATTCAACGCCAGCCTGAACTTCAAACAGTTCTGGAATGGCCGGGTGGATACCCTGGAAGCGCAGGTCGAGCAGGTGGTCATCAGCCCGGTGGAAATGGGCAGCGACTGGAAAACCGTGGTGCAGAACCTGACCGCCCTGCCCGCCTACCAGGCAGCGTTCAAACAGACCTACCCCGATGGCATCACCGCGGCCAATGTGCAAAATGCCCTGGCCACCTATGAACGCACGCTGCTGACGCCCAACTCACGGTTTGACCAGTACCTGCTGGGCAACACGGAAATCCTCACGATCCAGGAAAAGTACGGTTACCAGCGCTTCAAGGATTACGGCTGCATCGCCTGTCACCAGGGCATCAACATCGGCGGCAACATGTTCCAGAAGTTCGGCGTGATGGGCGACTACTTCAAGGCACGCGGCAACCCCGTCGAGTCGGACCTGGGGCGCTACCTGCTGACCAAGGATGAAGAAGACCGCCACGTGTTCAAGGTGCCCAGCCTGCGCAACGTCGCGGTCACGGCGCCGTATTTTCACGATGCCTCGGCCAGGACCCTGGAAGAAGCGGTTGACGTCATGTTCAAGTACCAACTGGGACGCAACCCCTCACAAGAGGATAAAGACCTGATTATCCAGTTTCTCAAGACCCTGACCGGCGAATGGTTGGGCAAGCCTTTATGAGCAGATTGTCATGACCCTCTATCGCCGCCGTGCCAGCCAGTTGGCCTTGGGGTTCATCACCCTGTTGCTGGCCTCGACGCTGATCTTCCTGTACGTCAAGTCGTCCAGCGACCAGGCGTCTTCCTACACCCACTCCCGGGACCTGATCCGGCAGCTGCAACAACTCAACGCCCAGTGGGACAGCGAAGTGCTCAAGGCCAGGATCGCCATCACCCACAATTACGACCCCCTGGTGGCGCCTCTGACAGAAATGACGCGGCTGTGGGCCGAGCTGGAAGCGCACGACTCGTACCACAGCCCGCAAGACCTGCCCGCCTGGCAAGCCAGCCGGCAGGCTTATCAAGCGGCCATCCAGGAAAAGGCCCGGCGCATCGACCAGTTCAAGTCCCACAATGCCGTGTTGCGCAACTCCCTGGCCTTCCTGCCGACCGCCGAAGACGATATCCAGGCGCAGTTCAACCAGGTGAACGACGATACAAAACCGCAACTGCAAAGCGTGGCCACCGACACCTACGACTTGCTGCTCAGCAGCCTGGAATTCGCCCTGGTCACCACCCAAGAGCGCGCCGCCGACATCCTCGTCGGCCTGGGCAAGCTGGCAGTCAACAAGGAACTGCTGCCCAGCGAGTTTCGCGCCCCGGTGGAGATCCTGAGCAATCACATCGAACTGATCCTGCGCGAGCAGCCGGTGGTGAACACCTTGCTCGAAGAGATCGCCGCCATCCCGGTTGCCGAACGCCTGGATGACCTGACCAACCACCTCAACCAGGACCAACAGGCCCTCGACCTTGTCGAACAGCAATACCACCGCTACCTGCTGGTGTTCTCGACCCTGCTGGTGGCCTTGCTGCTGTACCTGACGATTCGCTTGCTGCGCAGTTTCGCCGAGATCAACCGCGTCAATCGCGCCTTGCAGGCGGTGAACGAAACCCTGGAACAGCGCGTGGAGCGGCGCACCCAACAGCTCAAGAATGCCCAAACCGAGCTGATGGACAGCGCGCGCCAGGCCGGCATGGCAGAGATCGCCACCAACGTGCTGCACAATGTCGGCAACGTGCTTAACAGCGTGAACATCTCCGCCGACCTGGTCACACGCAAACTGCGCAGCAGCAAGGCGATGGGCCTGGGCAAAGCCATGCAGTTGATCAATGAGCGCCAGGCCGACCTGGGCACCTTTATCACCGAGGATGAAAAGGGCAAACTGCTGCCCGGCTACTTGAACCAGTTGGTGGACGCCATTGCCGTCGAGCAACAAGGCCTGATCGAGGAACTGGCGCAGTTGAGCAAAAGCGTGGACCACATCAAGGACATCGTCTCCACCCAACAATCCTATGCGGGTGCAGCCTCACTGAAGGAGCCGGTGCAGATCAGCACCTTGATGGAAGACGCCCTGCGCATGAACGCGGGGGCACTGAGCCGGCACAATGTCACGGTGGTCAAGCACTACGGGCAGGTTCCGGAAGTCCTCGGCGACAAACATCGCTTGCTGCTGATCATGGTCAACCTGATCAGCAACGCCAAGTACGCCATGTCCAACCTCACCGACCGGCCACGGCAGATGACCCTGACGGTCCAGCAGCTGGATGAAGACACTCTGCAGATCAGCGTGAAGGACGAGGGCGAAGGTATACCCGCAGAAAATATGACGCGCATCTTCACCCACGGTTTTACCACCCGCAAGGAAGGCCACGGCTTCGGCCTGCACAGCTGCGCACTGGCCGCCGTGGAAATGAATGGACGGCTCACCGCCCATAGCGACGGGCCGGGCCAAGGTGCGATATTCACCCTGACAATCCCCCTCACTCCTGCCGGAAGCCCCGTATGAACCAGCCTCCCAACCGGCGCATCCTGCTGATTGATGACACGCCGTCGATTCACGACGATTTCCGCAAGATCCTGATGCCTGCCGTTGAATCCAACCAGGTGCTGGACGACATGGAGTCGGCACTCTTCGGCGATACAGCCAAAGCCCAGGCCCAGGTGTTCGACCTGCACTCGGCCTACGGCGGCGAAGAAGGCCTGCAGTTGCTCATCACCGCCATGGCGCAACAAAAGCCCTATGCCCTGGCGTTTGTCGACATGCGTATGCCCCAAGGCTGGGACGGTGCGAAGACCATAGAAGAACTCTGGAAAGTCGCCCCCGACCTGCAAGTGGTGGTGTGCACCGCGTACTCGGACTATTCCTGGGAAGACCTGCTGGATCGCCTGCACGGTCATGATCGCTTGCTGATCCTGAAAAAGCCGTTCGACAACATCGAAGTCCAGCAGATGGCCAACACCCTGAGCAATAAATGGGACATGGCCCGTCGCGCCACCCTGCAAACCAGCCAGCTGGAACGGCAGGTGGAACAACGCACGCAAGCGCTGCAGCAGGAAATCGAAGAGCGCAAGCACCTGGAAAGCCAACTGGTGCAGTCGGAAAAACTCGCCTCGCTGGGGCAGCTCGCCGCGGGCGTGGCCCATGAGATCAACAACCCGGTAGGCTTTATCTCGTCCAACCTCAGCACGCTCGACGGCTACTTCAACCAGTTGCAACAGATGCTGGAGGCTTACCAGCAGGCCGAAGAAACCCTCGCCACGGGTGAACAGCACGCGCAGCTCAAGGCATTGCGCACCCGCCTGGAACTGGACTTTCTACAGGACGACATTCCGATATTGATCCACGAGTCCAAGGAAGGCATCGGTCGCGTGGCGCAGATCGTCAAGGACCTGAAAAACTTTTCGCGGGTGGACAACGACCAGACCTGGCAATTTGCAAACCTGCAACAAGGCATCGATTCGACACTGAACATCGTTGCCAGCGAACTCAAGTACAAGGCCGATGTGGTCAAGCACTACGCGCCGCTGCCAGAGATCGAATGCCTGGCCTCGCAGCTCAACCAGGTGGTGATGAACCTGGTGATCAATGCTGCGCAGGCCATGGGGCCGGAACGCGGCATCATCACCCTCAGCAACGGTGTGGAAGGCGAGAACGTGTGGCTGGAAGTGGCGGACAACGGCTGCGGGATTGCCCCCGAGGCGATACAGAAAATCTTCGACCCGTTTTTCACCACCAAGCCGGTGGGCGAAGGCACGGGGTTGGGGCTGTCACTCTCCTACGGCATCGTCAAGAAACACCATGGCGATATCTCTGTCAGCAGTGAGCTGGGCAAGGGGACGACGTTTCGCGTGGTATTGCCGATTCGGCAGACGACGACGTAGGACACGCCCTCCGCGAACTGAACGTAGGCCGCTTGACGCTCAGCGGCCCCGCCAGTAAGGACATCGCTCGAATGCGGGGGATCAAATCCCAGTCGGCGCTGTTTTCAGTGCTCCTGCAAGCCCGGCAGCGCAAACGAACGTGCCCCCCAGCGCCTGGGTCAGCCCAACATCGACTTGACCGACTTGGGCGTGGACTCGTTATGGGCGACCGCTTGCCCGTATCCGTTTATAACCGACAACCAATCGCCCCTCGTGGCCCCCGCAATCGCTGTGGCCAAACCCGTCTTCAGGGTTTTATCAAGGCCGCTTTTCAGCCCTTCCATCATCCCGTCTACGCTGCCATCTGACTTTTCCACCCCATGAAGCATGTTGCTCAAGCCGGGAATAAACCAGGTGTGCCGAGCAATGTCGCCACTCGCCTTTTGTATCCCGCTGCGCTCTGCGGCTTCGGGCGTCTGCGCCGATGGAGCCCGGTGAGTAGAACCCAATGACGGTGCCAGTTGCCGATCGAGCCTGGCCTTGACCAACGCGTTGTCATTGGACATGGCGGGTGCAGATTCGCGGCGTGTCGACGTATAGAGCGGCGTGCTGTCTGACGCAGAATGAGGCGCGGTAGAAGGCACCTGCGGCGGCTGGGCAAAGCGTGCCAGGAGGTCCAAAGAGGTCAGGGCAGTATTGATATTCATGGTCGGCTCACTTTGGGAAAGGTGGAGGAACTCCCGTTTAAGTGGCCAGGGACGACCTATGAGTTCCGCGCGCCAAGGCCTCTGAAATGGGCACCTGCGTGGCCAAGCCTTGGCCGCGATTTCGCAGCAGACGCAGCATGAACGATCGACCTTTGAAAAAACCTGCTCAGAGCGTTGATCTGCCTGCCCTCGCAACCTGTTATTTCTGACAGTAGACAGACCCTTTTCCCGACTCGACACTCCACACAAGCAACACGGTTGCATGCCGGTGGCGTGCTGAACGTGAGGCCCGGCCCCTCATCGTCGAAGGAAAGGACACCATGTCTACGCGCCGCGAGTTCCTCACATTCGCTTCACTGGGCGCCTTGCTCACGCCACTGGGCAGGGGCGCCCTGGCGACCGATACAACCGACCAGCCCAGCGCGTTTTCCTTCGAAGACTTGATCGAACAGGCACAAGCCGATGCCTTGAAACCCTACACCTACCCCAGCACCGCATCGGCCACGCTGCTGGCGAGACTCGACTACACCGCCCACGGCCAGATCCGCTTCAAACCCGAGCGCGCCCTGTTCGCCAAAGGCCCGGGTAAGTTCCCTGTGACGTTCTTTCACCTGGGGTCGTTTTTTCGCACGCCCGTGAGGATGTATGTCCTGGACAACGGCATCGCCCGCGAGATCGTCTACGACCCGGCGCACTTCGATATGCCAGGCGACAGCCCGGCCCATGCCTTGCCCCGTAACAGTGGGTTCGCCGGTTTCCGTATCCAGGAAAGCCGCCTGGGCGACCAGGCCAGGCTGGCGTGGCAACAGAACGACTGGGTGGCCTTTCTTGGCGCATCGTACTTCCGGGCCATCGGCGAGTTGTACCAGTACGGTCTATCGGCACGGGCGATTGCCCTGGACGTGGCACAAGCCGGCAAGGCCGAAGAGTTTCCCGACTTCACCCACATCTGGTTCGAGCCGCCAAAGCACCCACACGCAAACGCCATGACCCTCTATGCGCGGCTCGACGGTCCCAGTATCTGCGGGGCCTACCGTTTCGAGATCCACCGCACACAGGGCGTGGTCATGGACATCGACTGCACGTTTTTCCTGCGCAAGAACGTCAGCCGGCTGGGCATTGCGCCGCTGACCTCGATGTTCTGGTTCAGTGAAACCGCCAAGCGCACCGCCGCCGACTGGCGCCCCGAGGTCCACGACAGTGACGGCCTGGCGCTGTGGACCGGCAGCGGAGAACGTATCTGGCGCCCCCTGAACAACCCGCCACGCACCCTGGTTTCGGCGTTCAGCGATCGTCAACCAAAGGGCTTCGGCCTGTTACAGCGCGACCGCAATTTTGACCACTACCTCGATGGAGTGAATTACCAGCGGCGCCCCAGCTTGTGGGTCGAACCGTTGGGCGATTGGGGCGACGGCAGCGTGCAACTGATGGAAAACGGCACCGACGACGAGATCCACGACAACATCGTCGCAATGTGGGTGCCCTCGGCACCAGCCGAAGCGGGCAACCGCTATGCGCTGCGTTATCGCCTGCATTGGCTGGCCCGGGAGCCCTACGTTTCGCCACTGGCAGTGTGCGTGGCCACACGCCTGGGCAAAGGCGGCCAACCGGGCCAGCCGCGCGTTGCGGGTGTGCGTAAATTCGTGGTCGAATTCCAAGGCGCCCCCTTGGAAAAACTCGCTCCGGGGATCAAGCCCGAGGCCGTGATCAGTTGCTCCAGAGGCGAGCTCAGCCAGGCTTTTACCGAAGCGGTGCCGGACGACGTCGCCGGCCATTGGCGAGCACAGTTCGATTTGAGCGTCGACGGCAAGGACCCGGTGGAATTGCGCCTTTTCCTGCGCCTTGACGGCCAGCCGCTGTCAGAGACCTGGCTGTATCAGTACCATCCCTTCAATTCGGAATCGACGGCAATCGGTACCCCTTCAACGGCTGACACCGGCAATCGCCCGTGAGGCTCTGCAGCACATTGGCACTGTTGTACCTGGCGTTCAGTATCAGCGGCCGCGCCCTTCACGCGGGCGAGCAAGATCCCGTCGAGCGCTTGTTGCAGCAGATGACACTCGAAGAAAAAGTTGGCCAGCTCAACCAACTCGGCGTCCAGGACACGCCTACCGGCCCCGTCATTGACCAGGGCGAACTGACGCAACTGCCCATGCACACCGTTGGTTCGGTCCTCGGCGTCTACGGTTTCGAGCGGACTCGCCGGTTGCAGGAACAGGTCGTCACGCGTTCGCGCCTGCATATACCGCTGTTGTTTGCGTTCGATGTGATTCACGGTTTTCGTACCGTATTTCCCGTGCCGCTGGCAGAAGCCGCGGCCTGGGACCCCGACCTGGCACAACGGACCGCTCGCGCGGCGGCCGTTGAAGCGACGGCCAGCGGCGTGCATTGGACCTTCGCCCCGATGGTCGACATTGCCCGCGACCCGCGCTGGGGTCGCGTGGTGGAAGGTACCGGCGAAGATCCGTTCCTGGGCGCGGCGCTGGCCAGCGCTAAAGTGCTGGGATTCCATGGTCCCGGGCCTCCAGCCCCCTCATTTATGCTGGCGACCGCGAAACACTTCGTGACCTACGGCGCGGCCGAAGGCGGGCGCGACTACAACGTCGCTGACGTGTCGGAACGCACGTTGCGGGAAGTGTATTTGCCGCCTTTCCAGGCGGCTGTAGCAGCTGGCGTCGATGGGATCATGCCCGCGTTCAACGAGCTGGCCGGGACACCCCTGCACAGCAACAGCGCCTTGTTGACCGGTGTGCTGCGCAATCAGTGGCAGTTCCGTGGCCTCATTGTCAGTGACTTCAACGCCCTCTGGGAGCTGAGCCGGCACGGCATCGCCGGCGCTCCGGCCGACCGGGCAAGGCTGGCGTTCAACGCCGGCGTGGACATCGACATGGCCAGCCAGACTTACCGCCAATACCTGCCCACGCTGGTGCGCAATGACCAGGTTCCCCTGGCCGCCGTGGACGATGCGGTGCGCCGCGTACTCCAGGCCAAGCAGCGCCTGGGACTGCTTGAAGATCCCTACCGCTACAGCGACGAGGCACGGCAACAGGCCAATGTGCTGACACCGCAGCACCGGGCACTGGCGCGCGAGGCCGCGCAGAAGTCGATTGTCTTGTTGAAAAACACCGATGCCCTGCTGCCGCTGTCCAAGCACCTGCGTAACGTGCTGGTGGTCGGCAGCCTGGCCACGGATGCCGAGGCCACGATCGGCCCATGGGCCTCGGCGGGTCATCCCGAAGATTCGATCACGGTCTTGCAGGGCATACGCCGCGCTGTCGCGCCTGACACTGAGGTGGTTTACCTGCCCGGCGCTTCGCCCATCAGCAACGAGACTCAGAACCTTATCGAGCTCCAGCAGGCCGCCCGCGCTGCCGAGGTGGTGGTCGCCGTACTTGGCGAGCACGCAGATCAGAGCGGCGAAGCCCGCAGTCGCGCGAATCTGGGCTTGCCGGGTGGCCAGGAGACGCTGTTGCGTACCCTGCTGGACAGCGGCAAACCCGTGGTCATCCTGCTGATGAATGGCCGCCCGTTGGTGCTCTCGCAGACCGTGCGCCAGGCGCCGGCGCTGATGGAAACCTGGTTCCTGGGCAGTGAGATGGGCAATGCCGTGGCCGATATCCTGTTCGGTGACGTCAACCCCAGCGGCAAACTGCCGATCACGTTCCCGCGCAGCGTGGGGCAGATCCCCCTCTACTACGCGCACAAGCGCACCGGTCGTCCGCCCAGCGGCGATGAGAGGTATGTCTCCGGCTACATCGATGAGCACTGGGCGCCGCTGTACCCCTTCGGCTTCGGCCTCAGCTACACCTCGTTCAGCTACTCCCCGCCGCGGCTCAGCGCACAGCGGCTGGCGTCCACCCAAGCGCTGGCCGTAACGGTCACCGTCACCAATACCGGAGCGCGCTCAGGCGACGAAATCGTGCAGTTGTACCTGCGCGATGATGTCGCCAGCGTGACCCGCCCGGTTCGCCAATTACGCGGCTTTCGCAAAGTGCACTTGGCGCCCGGCGAGGCTCGGGACCTGACCTTTACCCTTGATCAAGAGGACTTCGCCCTGCTGGACCGCGATTTTTCGCCGGTGGTTGAGGCCGGCACGTTCACCGTCTTCGTCGGGGCAGATTCGACCACCGAAAACCAGGCCCGGTTTGAACTGACCGATAGCCGCGCATTGTCTATTTCGGGCCAGTCTGTCCCATCACGGGGATCAAACTGAGCACACCTGCAGGTTGTCTGGCGTTTCGTTACTGGCGCAGAATGCCGGATCGACCTGAGAGTCCGAACCCAAGGAAACCGTATGAGCCTGTCCTTGCTAAGCCGTTACGCCTTCTTTGCCGTGTGCGTCATTTTCACCCTCGCCAGCCTACCCTTTATCCAACACGAATGGCTGTGGCCCATCACCCTGGTCACCGGTGTGTTGAGCCTGATCGGTATTTTCGACCTGTTGCAAAGCCCCCACGCGGTGCGCCGCAACTACCCGATCCTGGGCAATATCCGTTACCTGGTAGAAGCCATCCGCCCGGAAATCCGCCAGTACCTGCTGGAGTCCGACAGCGACGCCCTGCCCTTCTCGCGCTCGCAACGCTCGCTGGTGTATTCGCGCGCCAAGAACGAAACGGCCGACAAACCCTTCGGCACCCTAATCGATGTGTACCAACTGGGTTTCGAATTTATCGGCCACTCCATGCGCCCCGCGCCGCTGAGCGACCCCAGTGCCTTTCGCGTGATGGTCGGTGGTCCGCAATGCACGCAGCCGTATTCGGCGTCGGTGTTCAATATCTCGGCGATGAGCTTTGGCTCGTTGAGCGCCAATGCGATCCGCGCACTCAACCAGGGCGCCAAGCTCGGCAATTTCGCCCATGACACCGGCGAAGGCAGCATCAGCCCCTATCACCGCGAAAACGGCGGCGACCTGACCTGGGAATTGGGCAGCGGCTACTTCGGCTGCCGCACCAGCGACGGCCGCTTCGACCCGGAGCGCTTTGCGGTGCAGGCGCAAAACCCGCAGGTGCGCATGATCGAAATCAAGATGAGCCAGGGCGCAAAACCCGGCCACGGCGGCATCCTGCCCAAGCACAAGGTGACTAAAGAGATTGCCGAAACGCGCGGCATCATGATGGGCGAAGACTGCATCTCGCCGTCGCGTCACAGCGCCTTCTCTACCCCTGTCGAGTTGATGCAGTTCATCGCGCAACTGCGCGAACTGTCCGGCGGCAAGCCGGTGGGCTTCAAGTTCTGCCTGGGCCACCCGTGGGAGTTCATGGGCATTGCCAAGGCCATGCTCGAAACCGGCATCCTCCCGGACTTTATCGTGGTGGACGGCAAGGAAGGCGGTACTGGCGCGGCGCCCGTGGAGTTCACCGACCATATCGGCGTGCCGCTGCGCGAAGGCCTGTTGTTCGTGCACAACACCCTGGTGGGCCTGAACCTGCGCGACAAGATCAAGCTCGGTGCCAGCGGCAAGATCGTCAGCGCCTTCGACATCGCCAGCGTGCTGGCCATCGGCGCCGACTGGGCCAACTCGGCGCGTGGCTTCATGTTCGCCATCGGCTGCATTCAGTCCCAAAGCTGTCACACCAACAAATGCCCGACCGGCGTCGCCACCCAGGACCCATTGCGCCAACGCGCCCTGGTGGTACCGGACAAGGCCCAGCGCGTGTTCAACTTCCACCGCAACACCCTCAAGGCCCTGGCCGAGATGCTCGCGGCGGCAGGTTTGGACCATCCGTCGCAGCTGTCGGCCAAACACTTGGTACGGCGCATGTCGGCGACCGAGATCAAGCTGTTCTCGCAGTTGCATGTGTTCCTCAAGCCTGGCGAATTGCTCACCGGCGAGGTCACTGGCGAGTTTTATTCACGCATGTGGCAAATGGCGCGGGCGGACAGTTTTGAGCCCCATGAAGTCGACGCTGCTTAAAGGACCCAGATCGTGTTGAAAGTCATCGCCGAAGATTTCATCAAACCCGAATACCTCGACACCGTGCGCCCCTGGTACGCCGAACTGGTGGAAAAAACCCGCCAGGAACCGCTGTGCATTTCGTACGATCTGTTTGTCGATCAGAAAGACCCAGGGCACTTCATTTTCATCGAGCAATGGCCCGACCAGGCCGCGCTCGACACCCATTGCCGGACCGAACACTTCACCCGGCTGGTGCCGCAGATCAACGAGCACCAAGCCAAGCCGTGCACAGTACTGTTGATGAATGCGTTCTAGCCCACCCTTTCCCCGCTGAACCGGACCACCGACGGCATCGTTGAAGCAAGGAGATTCACATGCCGTTACTGGACTTCGCTGCAATCGCCGGGCTACTGGTGATCATTGATGCCTAGAGACATTCAGTAATACCCAACCTTTGCAATTACTTACAAATAACGCCAACCTGCGCCCGCCCGACGTGCGGCGTACGACGACGCGCGCGTTCGCCTGTCATTACTAAACCTTTTGTTCAAGAGCCCGCTGCCATGCTGAACGGACGCGACCCACGCATCGATTTTTTTCGGGGCCTGGCGTTGATCTTCATTTTCTGGGATCACGTCCCCCACAATCCTCTCGGCCAGATCACCCTGCGAAATTTCGGCTTCAGCGATGCGGCGGAGGTCTTTGTATTCCTCGCGGGTTACGCCGCCGTCCTGGCCTACGGCAAGATCCTGCAACGTGACGGCTACTGGATTGCCGCACTGAAAATCCTGCGCCGCGCCTGGGTGTTGTACGTGGTGCATATCTTCCTGCTGGCGATGCTGATGGGCATCGTGTTCTTCGCCAACAGCCATGTGGAAACCCGCGACCTGGTCGAGGAGATGGGCCTGACGCACTTCGTCACCCACCCGCAACAGGCCCTGACCGATGAGTTGCTGCTGCGCTTCAAACCCAACCTGATGGACCCGCTGCCGCTGTATATCGTGCTGCTTGCCGGATTGCCGCTGGTGTTGCCGCTGCTGTTGCGCAGGACCTGGCTGGTGGTGGCCGCGTCGGCGACCGTGTATCTGCTGGCGCCCTGGATGGGCTGGAACCTGCGCGCGATTGCCGACGGTGTGTGGTACTTCAACCCGGTGACGTGGCAGTTCCTGTTTATCCTCGGTGGCGCGGCGGCGCTGCATGCCAGCCAAGCGCGCCCGCCGGAACAGCGCCCGCTCAAGCGCCAGCCGTTGTTCCTGGCGGCGACGGTGTACACCGTGGTGGCGTGTGTGCTGACGCTGTCGTGGCGCTGGCCCGAGGTGCATGACGCGGTGATGCCGTCCTGGCTCAGCGACCTGATCTACCCCATCAGCAAGACCGACCTTTCGCCGCTACGCCTGCTGCACTTCCTGGCCCTGGCCTATGTCACCGCCAAACTGTTGCCGGGTCGCGGCTGGACGCAAAACTGGCTGGCCGAGCAAAGCTGCCGCATGGGCCGCTACTCCCTGGAGGTGTTCTGCCTCGGCGTGCTGCTGGCGCCGCTGGCAGACATGCTCAACGCCCAGGCCGAGGATGCCTGGCCTATGCAGATTTTCAGCGCACTGCTGGGGCTGGCGCTGATGGCCGGGCTGGCGGCGTGGCTGGAGTTCAACAAGCGTCTGGACCAGACGCTGCGCGGCGATGCACCGGCCTTTAAATAGATAGCCCCGGCGCCGGCATGCGCGATGGTTCCATCTGCCTTCCACTTATCGTGAAGGTAGAGCGCATGCCGACTCATCAATTACTCAACGGCCTGTCCGGCAATCTGCAATCAAGTACCGCCTGGTCCCAGCAACAGGCACTGGCACTGATCCAGCGTAATGTCCTGCAAGCCCTGGAGGGCCTGGACGCCGAGGAAAAACCACGTTTCCTGCGCTTGCAACGCAACGCCCTGGCGGCCCTGGCCGCGGTTGAGGCCGAAAAGGAGCGGGTGGTACGCAGCTTCAAGACAGATGGCCTGGCGCAGTTGCGTAACCGAATCGGTGGGCGCGATCCGGAGCACTATCGCTTCGAGACCACCTACCTGGAAAAGGTCGAGCAACCCTTGCCCTGGGACCGGCAGCCGGGCAGCCACGTCCGCGTGCCCCGTCGCTCCGATAGGGATCTGCGCGACATCGAACACGTCAAGAGCCTGTCGTTATGGGAAGCCGCCTGCCTGAATTTTGGTTTCACCACTTCGATCCGCCAGGACTCCGGCTACAGCCTGGTGGACGCCAGCCGCGTCGTGGGCGAAGACGGTGATCTGAGCCTCACGGCGCAGGCATTCATCGCCATTGCCCGCGAGCTGGACCTGGGCCACCAACTGCAAGTGAAAATCCAGGCCACCCTCGGTGAGAAAGGCACGCTGCGCCGGCTGATGGGCGAGGCGGTACTGGCGCTGTTGCAATTCGATGTGCTCGACGCCTGGCGCAACCGCGCCCGCAACGGCCTGACCCGCGAGGTGTATGACCGCCTTACGGCATCGCTCGAAGGCAGTGGGCCGCAACTGCCGGTCGACAGCCTGAGCCTGACCTCCGGCGTCACGCCCATCATCGCCGTGCCTTTCGTCCCCTGGGAAAGCGCGATTCCCGTACCGCTGCTGCTGATCAGGGTGGCCAGCCTCGGCGTGCTGTCCTATTTTCCGTTCCGCCCCGGCGGGGCGTTGCGCCACCACAGCGACGCGCGCGCGGCAGAGGCGGATTTTCGCCAGCAGTTGCTGGACAGTCACCAGCAAGGCGACCTGGGTTGGTTTTCCCAGCAACTGCCGTTGGTGGGGCTGTCGGTGTTCCAGTCGTTGCTGACCCAGGCGCCACGCCCCGAGGGCATGAGCTGGCTGGCCGGGCGGCTTTACGATGGCTTTCACACGGCGTTCCCGGAGCGGACGCTCAACGATATGCGCTTCTCCACCGACCCGCATACCGGCCCCGCCGTCACCCTGGTGCAAGCCCTGACTTACCGCCAGATCCAACGCTGCCAGGCCGATCTGGACACCCTGGCCAACAGCCGTTCCGAAGCCGATTGGCAAGCGGTCAAGGACGCCACCGCCGCCATTGCCGCCGAAGTCCTGCAACTGCTGCTCACACCCCTGCCCGGCGGGGTCACGGGCATGAACCGGGTCATGCAACTGGCAGTACTGGGCAGCATGACCTACAGCGTCAGCGCAGGCCTGGATGAAGCGGTCAAGGGCGATGCCAGCAGCTTCGCCTCGACCCTGAGCGATGTCGCCGACCTGGCCATCAGCGGGCGCTTGATCAGCGTTGCCGGCAGCGCCCATCGCCAGCGCATGCGCGAACACCTGCACCGGCTGGGCAACCCGCGCAAAGTCACGCGCCCCGACGGTGTGGATGAACTGTGGAAACCCGACGCCCGCCCCTACGCCCACAGCCAGCAATACCTGCTCGAGGGTAAACGCGCCGACGCCCTGTGCGTGTTCACCGTACAAGACCGGCAATACGTCAAGCTACACCATGACAACCAGACCCTGGTGGCAGAGGTCGTCCACGACCAGGTCTCGCAGCGCTACAGCCTCAAGCGCAGCAGCAGCGGGTACAAGCCGCCGATTATCTTCAACCCGGCGCTGCAAGCCTGGACCTTCGACCTGCACAACACCCAAGCCCTGTCGGATACCCAACTGCTGCAGCAGATGCTGCCCAACGATGCATCGGTTATCGCCCAGGCCGATCTGGAACGCACACTGCGCAGCACGGCCACCTCCCGCGATACCCTGGAGCATGTGTGGCGCGGCGAACCGGCACCGTTGAACCTGATCGAAGGCGTGCGACGCCTGCAGGCCGACCAGGTGATCGAACACATCATCAATCGCTTTCATGAAGCCGGCTACCTGCCTCCCTATGGCGAAAGCGTGGTGTTATGCCTGCTGACCCAGCTCCCCGATTGGCCCAGCGCCGCCCTGCTGAGCATCAAGGACCCGCAACGCAGGGTGATCGCAACCTTCGGCAAGACCGAGCAGCCGATGCCCGGCTCGACGACGATCACGATCATCCGCAGCGCTAACGGCAGCTACCAGGCCGAAGGCGATCACGGCCAGCCGCCCTATCGGGCCGACCCCCTGTTGAGCCTGGTCATCAGCCTGCAACCGGGCACCTCACCACTGGGCTTCACGGATCAACCCGACGCCACGCCTGAACAGCGGATCATGGCGGTACGGCGCGACGTCGCCGCCCTCGCGCGTCGCGAACGCCTGGCATTGTTCGCCGCCGTGGTGAATTACGCCGGTTATGAAAAACATGAGCCATTGCCACCCACCAATGTGCGCCGCTTCCTGCCACTCAAGGCTTCAGCGCCGGCGGTCGCCGTCACTCCACTGCTGAAAAAATTGCGCGACCTCAATAACCCACTGTCACCGGCCATGCTGGAGCGTCTATTGGCCCAGCATCCGCTGACCCCGCGCCAGCAGCAGGCCTACTTACGAGAAGGAGGACTGCCGACGGGCTTTGCCGAACTGCTGGATAACCATCGCACCGCGCTGCGTATCGACGCCGCGATCGACGCGCTGTATCACCCGCGCCAGTTCAACAACGATGCCGATCAATGGGCCAGGGAGTTTGCCTCGGCGTTGATACGCCGAAGTCTCAAGCGCAATTTCGTCATCACCGAAGTGGTTGCCGGCCGTATCGCCAAGCCGTATGCCAGCAGCGGTCCTGACGACCTCACTGTAGAGCTGCGTCACTACGGCGAGGGCGTCTATGAAGCCTACGATATGCACAATGCCGGCACGATTGCGGTATCGCCGGCGGTGGACAGTTTCTACCTGGCCATCAGCTCGGTGCTGCAACCCCATGAGCGGCAACAATTGGGCATGCGCAGTGCCTCCGACACCATGGGCCTGCGGGTCACCTTGGGCGACTACATGAGCAACCAGCGCGGCCCGGAGGGTTTTGTGAGGCTGGCCGACGGGTCGCTGGCGCAGTACGAGCATACGCTGTCACTGCCGACCCACCTGCGGCCGGATGCCCTGGGCATTTTCGCGCTTGGGGGCGAGCACTATCTGCCCCTGTTCGGTTCCTGGTACCGGATTGTCCATGACACGCGGACCTTCAAGTGGCGGCTCAAGCACCCGCAAAAGATCGGCGTCGACACCCCAACCCTGGAGCACAATGGCGACGGCGCCTGGCGCCTGTCCAGCGAGAATCCCATGGGGTGGGACGACCACAGCCTGCTCTACCGTCTTGGGGGCGACCACTACGCATTCCCTCGGGATACCGCCCGCACCCTTCTCGCCCTGACCGACACCCCGGCCCACGTGCTGCGCCAGGCACACCGCAGCGGCCGGGCGGCGCCGCCGCTGCTGGCCGATACCTGCAAACGCCTGCGTATCGACCAGGAAATCAACCGGTTCATCGAGGCAATGTATGAGTTCCCCGGCTCCCCTTCCGCGCGTCCGGACCTGCAATTGCTGGTGATCTCCAGCCTGCCCGGCTGGCCCGACAGCCACGTGCTGCAGATTGTCGACAGCAATGATCGTGTCACCCACCAATACCCTGAGCATCGGCGGCCCAACGACCAGGTCGTGAAGGTCACCGATGCGCAGTTCAAAAGCGCCAGGCTGCTGGACGCCATCGTCCCCCACGACGATGTGGTCCAGGGCCTGCTGGGTCGGCTACCGAAGACCCCGGAACAGCGCCGGGTCGAGCTGATTACGCAAATCGTCGAGTACACCGACCGGGAGCGGGCCCAAATCCTCAAGTCCCTTTACCGACGCAGCGAGTCCGAAGGCACCGAGCAAGAGCGCCGCTTCAAGACCCGGCATCCAGACCTGCCGACCCGCACGGTCAAGGCCATTCTTGGCCACGCCTCGCCACGCGAGCTGAAGCAGTTGCACGAGAAAAACCAGTTGAGCCTGCGCCTTTCGGAACAGGCGCGCCTGAGTAGCCACGAGTTGCGCTTGAATCGCGCCTTCGAAGGCTTATATGCAGACGCCTGCGCCAATGCCGACAGCGACCGGATCACCTTGTACCTGCTGCGTTCCCTGCCGGGTTGGCCACGGAGCCTGCGCATCGATATCCGTGAACGGGACAACGAGGGGCGCCTGCTGGAAACGGCGGGTTACCTGGTGGGTTCATCACGCAAGACCGTGGCCCGAACCACCCACGGCTATCAAGCCTATGACCAACAGGGCCGAGCCTTGGGCCAGCCTTCGATCAGACTGCTGCGGGTCATTCTCAGCACCTTGACTGCCGCCGAGCAGGCCGTCCTTGAAGTGGACACCGAAGCCGGTATCGCCGACCTGCGCAACCAGCTTGCCGAACTGGCCTTCGCCCGTCGCGTGGACATCAAGGGCCTGCTGGACATCCCGCACTTGCAGCCCTGGATGCAACCGGCCATGGGGCTGGACCGTTCGTTTCTGGTGTATCCGCTATGGCGCCAGATCCAGTCTTTTTTCGGCCCCCGACCGCCGAGTCTGGTGGCCAAGGCCCAGGAGCTTTACCCCAGCTTCAACAACGACGACGCACGGCGCTTCTTGCGGTCGTTGAACATGACGGACCCGGAAATACTGATCGAGCTGGAGCGCCGCCAGGCCGAGTACCAGGCCATGGATGTGGAGCTTTCCCGCTGGAGTGAAACCTTGCTGCCGGCTGACAACGCACTCAACGACCCCTTGGGCATGAACCGTGGCCGGCGACGCCATATCGCCTACCAACTGCGGGGCGCATGGCGGCGCGAAAACGCGACGTTCTATATCGCCGGCCTGTTCAACGTGCCGTCACTGGAGTTGCAACTGGACGATGAAGGTCTGCCGCCGGGGTCTTTCCTGACGGGTACCAGCGGCTTCAGCCACATTGAATACCTGCGAATTTCCGGCAACACGTTCCCTGCCACGGGGGCGGAATTTCTCAGTAAGTTCGCCCAGCTCAAGGCATTGCGCGTCGACTGTCGCCTCACGGACTTGCCCAGCGCGATCACGGATATGACCACCCTCACCCACCTTGACCTGAGTGACAACGACCTGCGTTTGACCGAAGAGGCCGTGCAGCGCCTGGCAAACATGGTCAACTTGCAAAAACTCGACCTGAACGACAACCCGGACCTGACCCTCACACCGGATGTCAGCCGGATGCTGCAGATGAATACACTGCGCCTGGCCAACACCGGCATCACGCAATGGCCCATCGGGGCCAGCGCGCTGCCGGTGCTTACAGAGCTGCACCTGCAGGCAAACGGGATCACTACCGTTCCCGAAGAAGTCTTCACCAACCCCTGGCTGCAAACCGCCAATCGCAACACCCTGCTGCACGAAAACCCGCTGTCGGTGGAGACCCTGGAGAGCATCGACGCCTACCGGATTGCCACGGGTATCCGACTGGGTGGCCAACTGCGTACACCGGCCCATGCCCCGGCGGCGCCGAACGACCTCGATACCTGGCTGACCGGCGTGGCGGCGCAGGACGTGGCCGCCCGCCAACAACTGTGGGAGCAGTTGAAGGCGAATGAAACGGCAAGTGCCGATGATGTGTTCCGGGTACTGCGTGACCTGAAGAGGACCCACGCCTACCGCAGCCCCGCGTCAAGAACACGGCTGACCGAGCGGGTCTGGAGCCTGCTGATCGCCATGAGCGAATCGACGCAACTGCGCAACACGATCTGCCTCAATACCTATGGTTCAGGCAATTGCGGCGACAGCGTGCTGCTGGCCTTTACCAACATGGAGCTGCATCACCGTATCCACCAGGCCAAGCTGCAACCCAGGAGCTACCTGGCCGACCGGGCCTTGCTGGAACTGGCCAAGAGTTGCTTCTACCTCAATCAGCTCGATCACTTTGCCGACCAGTTCGTGCTTGCGCGCGAGCGTGCCGACCTGGACGTCGATCACGCCGAGGTGACCATCTACCTGCGCAGTAAACTGGCGCGGGAATTCAACCTGCCGTTTTATCCACTGGAGCTGCTGTACAGCGTGGATGACTATGTGACGCCGGCAGTGATCGACGACGCGCGCCGGACCCTGCGCAGGCTCGGCCAGTCACCGGCGTTGCAGGAGGCGATCGTGGCCACCCAGTTCTGGATCGAGTACCTGGCCAGCAGTGAGCCGGAGGCGTTTTTCACCGTCAAGGACACCATCACCTACAAAGTCAGCGTGTTGGATCAGGCGTTTTTGGACAGGCGTTCGGATGAATACCTGGAGCGTCGCCAGCAACTGGCCGACGAGGAAGCCAACGAACACAACCGCCTGGTACGGCAGTTGACCGAAGGCACGCAACGCACGTTGCAGCGGGTCTGAGACAGTGCGGGCCGACCTGTCGCGAAACAGGCCGGCCCGCGCTCAAGGGATCACGCCGACGGCTGTGAACCCTGGGCGACCTGGGTCGGCTGCAGCTTGAACACGTAGAACAACACGGTCAGCAGCACCAGGAAGGCCGGTCCCACATAGAGCGCCACGCGGGTATCCGGGAAGTACGCCATCAGGCCCACCACCAGCACCAGGAACGCCAGGGCCAGGTACGAACTGACCGGATACAGCCACATGCGGTACTTGAGGGCTTTCTGTTCGGCCGGGCTCAGGCTGCTGCGGAACTTGAGCTGCGCCAGCAGGATCATGACCCACGTCCAGATCGCACCGAAGGTGGCGATGGACGTGACCCAGACGAAGACTTTCTCCGGCACCAGGTAGTTGAGCAACACGCCCAGCAGCAAGGCAAAAATCGACAACAGCAGTGCCTTGCGCGGTACCCCGTTGCTCGAGGTGGTACCGAACGCGGCCGGTGCCTGGCCGTTCTGCGCCAGGCTGTAGAGCATGCGCCCGGTGCTGAAGATGCCGCCGTTGCATGACGACAACGCTGCGGTGATCACCACGAAGTTGATGATGCCGGCGGCGGTCTTGATGCCCAGGCGCTCGAAAGTCATCACGAACGGGCTGCCCTGGGTGCCGATTTCATTCCATGGGTAGATCGACAGGATCACGAACAACGCGCCCACGTAGAACAGCAGAATGCGCCAGAACACCGAACCGATGGCGCGGGGAATGGTCTTCTGCGGGTTCTTCGCTTCCCCGGCGGTGAGGCCGATCATCTCTACGCCCAGGTAGGCGAACATCACCATTTGCAGGGACATCAACACGCCCTGGACGCCATTGGGCATAAAGCCGCCGTGGGTCCACAGGTTGGAAATGCCGAGTGCCACGCCGTCGTTGCCAAAGCCGAACGCGATGATGCCGACGCCGCCGATCACCATCGCAATGATGGTGACGATCTTGATCAACGCGAACCAGAATTCGAATTCACCGAAGGCCTTCACTGCGATCAGGTTGATGGTACCCATGCTGATCAGGGCTGCCAGGGCCCAGATCCAGCGCGGTGTGTCGGGGAACCACACGCCCATGTAAACGGCCACGGCGGTAATCTCCGCCACGCAGGTCACCAGCCACAGGAACCAGTAGTTCCAGCCGGTCAGGAAGCCCGCCAACGGGCCGAGGTAATCCTGCGCGTAGCGACTGAATGAGCCGGCGACCGGGTTGTGCACGGCCATTTCGCCGAGGGCGCGCATGATCACCAGGATGGCCAGGCCGCCGATGATGTAGGAGAGCATGATGGCCGGGCCGGCCATTTCGATGGCCTTGGCCGAGCCAAGGAACAGGCCGACACCGATACAGGCGCCGAGCGCCATCAGGCGGATATGCCGTTCGCCCAGTTCGCGTTTGAGCGGGCCGCCCGAAGCGGTCTCGCCATGGGGCAGGTGGTTGCCGACTGGCATAGGGATACAACCTCGTCTTGTTATTGGATATGAGCCTCCGAGTCCGGCACGCCACGGCGGGTGCGCCATGGGGTGCCGTCTCCGCTTGACCTTTTGGGTCAAACGGTCTGGCCGGGCCAGATCAGGGGGGTGCAGTATAAAAAGCTCAACCCAGTGATTTTCACTCTATAAACGGCAATATTCAGCGGGAATTCCCGGAAAACTCCGATTGCGCGGTTGGAGTATCGCACGGCAATGGTGCGTCATTTCAAGCCGCGCCTATTCGTCACGCCTCCACTGCGGTGCGTCGAAGAACAACTTGCGCGCCATGCGCAGGTTGATTTCGCCACGATGGATCTCCAGGGCCTGCGAGGCCCGCCCGCCCTGCCCGGCCTGGATGCTGGCAAACGCCTGGGCCTGCGCCTGGGCCTGGGTTTGTTTGCCCATGCGGTGTTGCTCCGGGGTCTTGAGGTGCGCCGCAGTGAAATGGTCGTCCGGCCCCGCCTGGCGTTCATAGTGGAAATGCGCGTACCACAGGGGCTGGCGCGTGTGTACATCCACCACCCCATAAGCCTGCAACCAATCATTGGGGCGTGCGGCGAGAGCGACACGCCCGCCCTGCCGGAAAATATTCGCCTCATGATGGCTGACCAGCACGTCCACCCCGGACTGAGTGGGCAGGCGCGCTTTGATCGCATTCAATCGAGCCTGCAGGCCCTGCTCGGATAAACGACTGGCAGCAGCCCGCAGTGCGTCGGCTTCGGTCCTGGCCCGCGCCCGCTGGGTGGCAGCCAGGCGCGCCGGCTCGCTGTGCTGAAGGTGTCGCTGGATGGCCTCGGCACACTGGCGCAACTTGTCGGCGCGCTGTTCCAGGATGTCCTGCAGCGACTGCGGTTCGTTGGCCCTGCGCGCCATTTTCAGAACTTCGCCAATGGCTTGCTCCACCGCAGCCCGCAAGGCCTGGCCCTGCTCAATCAAGCGATTGAGACTGGGCATTGAACCTGCACGCCGGGGAGCCGCTTTCTCGACCGGTTCCCAGATCCCATCGGCGGCCGGGGTGAACGAGGCAATCACGCTGTTCTGGGCATCCAACACCTCTGCCACCTGCGTCGGCTGTTCGCCAGTCGTCATCTTGAGTTGAGCGACATACAAACCCTGATTGCGTGTGCGAATGATATTTTTGCGCGGTGCACGAGGTGCCGGCACCGGGCGTGGCGCAGGGTTCGCGGGCATCAGGGCCGCAGACAGCTCGCGTTCGACCTCAGCGTGCAGTTGGGTGAACAGCTGCTGCAACTTATCCAGGTAACCGAGATGGAATTTATCCGGCTCCATGGCCCGCCAGAATTCGATGCGGTCATCGGTCTGGGCGTAGACACGGTTGAAGCTCTCCAGCAACTCGATGCGTAACTCCGTGCTATGGGGCGCCAATTCGTCCAGTTGCGCCTGGGACCCACTGGCCCAACGCGCGCGCTGAATGGTGTCGTCCAGGCTTTGGAAAAAATCTTCATCCAGCCTCGGCCCTTCGGTCTTCAGCGCCACCGCCCACAGGGCCGTCACCTGCAACGACTGCAGTTCCAGCACCGTCGGCCCAACCAACTCGCTCTGCCGCAAAGCTTGGGCCCTGTCCCGCCCGAACTTGGGAACCGCTTCCAGCTCTTGCAGCAAGTTGAGTTCCTGAGTACGCCAGCGGATCGCATTTTCGTTGCTGTCAGCCAACTGCCGCAGCCCTTCCATCAACACCTGGTGGGCCTGTTGATTGACGTCCCAGGTGGCCTCGTCCTCACTCAGCGATTGCACCCGGTCCAGCACCGGAACCAATCGGGCATTGATGGCGACGGTCGTTGCCCGGGCGTGCATCAGCAGTTGCCGCAGGCTGAGGATCAGCCCCTCGAGCGACGTCGACAGTTCACGTTCATAGCCCGCTCGGGGCTTGAGCAGTTGCAGCGCCTTGAGGCATTGCAGTTCCAGCAACGAAGCCTCCAGCTTGCTTTGCAACTCCTGGGTATAACGACTGCTCGCCGTGGCGCGCTGCTGGTCGGTGACGCTGGCGGCATCACTGGTCTTGAGGGTGTAGGCCACGACCATGGCCCGATTCGCGGTTTCCCGACGCTGGCCGTATTGACGATAGTCCCGCTCCAATTGCTCGTGACGCGACTCAGTGTCCGCCCCTGCCACCGGTGTATCGGGCTGCCCGCCGATCAAGCGCAGACGCAGGCTCAAATCCACGTCCCAATAGACATTGTCCACCAATTTGAGCCAAGGCCCGGACACACGACCATCGGCGCTGATGATCCGCACACTGTTGTCCGTGACCCTGGCCCGGTACAAATGACCGCGTACCAGCACCTGCCACTGCGGCGGTTGCGTGGCGGGGTTGAATAACATCCCATTGAGCCGCCCGCCCACCTGCGCGCCGGGCAAACGTACCGGCCAAGGCAGGGCAAAGGCCTTGAGACTCAGCTGCTCAAGGCGGGTTTTCAAATCCGCTGTCAGGGTGTCGCGGGCATTGCTCCAGCCACCGGGGGCGCGAAGTTGCACGTCGAGTGGGCCACGCACCAGGGTTGCCGGCGCGAGCCTCGGGGGGATCGGCTCGAACGCCGGGTGTTGCAGGTCCAGGGTCGACGGCCACTCGTGGGGCGAAGCCCGGTGCGCGAGTATCAGCACCAGGTTGCTCAACAGGTCCATCACACCCGATGCCTGTAAGGCCGGCTGGTTGCCGCTGATGGCCTGCACGTCCTGCTGAACACTGTCCATCACCTGAACCATCCATCCCACCAACGCCACCGGTCCCCTGAGGAACGGCAACAGGCTGTTGAACAGCAACCAGCCGCCTTCCTTCAACGTCGCCCAGCGCTGCTCGGCGTTGGACACCGATTGGCGTTGGGCCAGACTGACCAGCGCCTGGACCGTGGAAGCAAATACCTGAGGCAGCGGGTCAGCGGCCAGCGGTTGCTTGCTCAAGCGCGCCGGCGCCGGGCGCTCGGGCACGCTGAACTCATCGCCGGCCAGGAAGCGCCGCACATGCGGTTCCTCGAAACCGCCGTTGGCATACACCGCCTGGCGTGTCGCGGGGAGCCAGGCCAGTACCGTGTCCTGCAGTTCGCCGGGAGCCTTGATCGCATCGAACAAGGCTTGAGCCGTTGCGAATTCACGCAGGCAGGGACTGAACAAGGGCTGGTAGAGCAGATGCGGCCCCTCCTCGGACTGCCGGGGGCCAATCACATACAGATTGACCACCGCATCCGGCGATGAGGTCGGCGTGGCCTCGAATGCCAACGGCCAAAACGCCGCCTCTGGCTGCTGCATCACGGCCGCCTGCACCAGGCGATAACCGGCCTCGGTCAAGCCGTGCTCGCCCTTGATCTTCATCTGCAACGCCAGCAGCGGCAGTTGTGCACGGACCTGCCGGGTGAACAACCCTTCACGGCGCTGCCGCTCAGCCGCGTCGTCCACCAGCGTTTGCTGGAGCAGCGCCGGGTAGGTTTGCCCGATATCCACCTCGGTCACACACCCCTTGAGCAACGTTGCCGTCAGCCAGTCGGGGGCGGGGCTGCCGTTGAGGTGGATCGACGACGGCAAATGGGGAAAACCACCCAGGTTCGCCAAGGCCAGGTCCGTAAGGCTCAGGCTCACCGGGTGCACCTCGCCCGTGGCAAACCCGCCCGGCGTCATCGCCGCCGTCACGATGTGGTAAGTCAGTTCGATGTCTTCCGGCTCGATGCCGTCGGCCCGGCGATCCTTGCGCAGGCATTGCTTCAGAGCCTGTGCGGCAAAGGTACGCAGCGGCGCGATGCCGTCAACAAAGCTACGCCCGCCGGCTGCGGCCTGCGCCACGACCAGTGCCTGAAGCGCACGGGCGTACGCCAGGCTGTCTGCCGCCGACGCATGGATCAGCCACAGCGGCAGTTGGTCCTGCAAGCGCAGTTGAAACGGGGTCAGGACTGACTCAAACCAGCGCGAAGGATCAGTCACATAGTCGAGCATGTGCTGAAACTGCGCGGGCGTTCGGGGCACCGTGAGGTCGATGGCCAATACATCCGCCCGCTGACGCTCGGCATAACTGGCGGCCAGCGCATCGAATGGATCCCCCCAGGGCACCTGGACAAACCACTCGAGCGTCGGGCCGGCCAGGCGCTGGCTGAGGTAGTCGGGAATCAATGGCTCGATGTCCTCCAGGCGGGCGAGCGGGTGAAGGCCGGTCGCCGGGCTGAACAGCAGCAAGGCAGGCAGCTCGGCACCGGGCAACCGATGGGCGAGGATCAGCAGCGGCAGCATTTCCGAGGTCTGTGAACCTTGCGGCCTGACATGTACGGTCTGGACCTGCAACGTTGCGCCGTGCAGGCTCCATTCGCGATCCGGGCGACTGGCGCGTAACGCCGTGCGGGGAAATAACCGGGCAAATTGCTGCTCATCCATCCCCGGCGGTTTCTGGCTGTCATACAACAAGGCCAGGCAGTCATCGGACAGGTAGGCCCATCGCGTGGTGTTCACCGGCACCGTTGCCCGCCACCATGCTTCCAGCCGCTCCAGCCAGGCCTGCAACAGGTTCGGCCCGAGCTGGTTGACCACCTGCTCGATAGCCGCCAAGGGCGGGCCACCGGGCACATGGATTTCTCGTTGACGCAGGCATACTTGATGGTAGTCCTCGATATACCGCATCGGCCGGGCACTGGTCAGGCGCACCATCACCTCATCGGCAAGCAGGCTGTAGTGGTACTGGTCGGCCTGCATCGGGGTGCCGATGGCCACCCGTTCGGCCAGCAGGTTGAAGGCTGGGAAACGTCGATCGAGTGTGGCCTGCACCTGCGTGATCGCCACCTCCCGCAGGGTGGGGGCGTTGGAAAACAGCGTGAGAACTTGCTCGATATGGTTACGACGCAATGAAGGTGTTTCAGGCATGGGCTGGACTTCCTTGTACGGACGCTGGAATCGGTCCGATAAGCCCTGAACGGTAGGGGCAGTCCCGCGCCCATTTGTGGTAACCGGGTATGCACCCGCCCGCCCTCACTGCAGACAATTTCCTCGACAGCGCCAATCAGCGTCTAAGCTTCAGTCAAGTCCGATCAATCTGCAGGGATGGATCAATCGACTATGGGCGCTTTATGGCAAACCGATTCAACCGAGGCTGCGGCTCCCACCGACAGCATGGACGAACAGCCATTGCCACGACGCCCCCGCAAACCGTTGTACAGGTGGCGAATGGTATGGCTGCTGCTGGTGATCGGCCTGATCGCTGCGGGCTTTGCCGCCCAGCGCGAAATGCGCACGTCGCACTGGCAGGCCCGGGAACTGAGCCGCCTGGCCGCGACCTTGACCTACACCCTGGAACCCGGCCCCAGCGATGCGCTGGTTTATCCCGGTGCCGGGCCGTTCGACAAACGCCTGGGTTACAGTGACCTCGATGAGTTCCTGCCGCGCCTGCTCAAGCGCAACTACCTGATCCAGAGCCAGGTGCGCTTCTCCGCGCCCTTGATGACCTATGTCGAGCGCGGCCTGTTCGTGCCCTACACGGAGAAAATCCAGGCGGGCTTGTCGATCAGCGACTGCCGCGCCGAGCCGTTGTACCAGTTCATCTATCCACAGCAGTCCTACCAGCGTTTCGACGCGATCCCGCCCGTGGTGGTCAACAGCCTGCTGTTCATCGAAAACCGCGACCTGCTCGACCCGGCACACCCCCAGGCCAACCCGGCGGTGGACTGGCCGCGGTTCGCCAAGGCGGCGTGGTCGCAAGTGGCCAAGCTGTTGCATTTGCCCGGACAGACGGCCGGCGGCAGCACCCTGGCCACCCAGCTGGAAAAATACCGCCACTCCCCTGATGGGTTGACGCTGTCGGGCGGCGAGAAACTGCGCCAGATGTTTTCCGCCAGCGTGCGCGCCTATCAGGACGGCCCGCAGACCTTGCAGGCGCGCCAGAACATCGTGCGCGACTACCTCAACAGCGTGCCGTTGTCTGCGGTGCCCGGTCACGGCGAAGTGCATGGTATGGCCGACGGTCTGCGGGTGTGGTACGGCGCCGACTTCAACCGCACCAATGCGCTGCTCGCCGACAACAGCCCGCAGAACCTCGCGCAAAAGGGCCTGGCCCTGCGCGAAGTGTTGTCGTTGATGATCGCCCAGCGCCGGCCTTCCCATTACCTGTCCAAAGGCCACGCGGAGCTGGCGACCCTGACCGACAGCCATATCCGCCTGCTGGAACAAAACAGCGTCATCGCCCCTGCCCTGGCCAAGGCGGCCCTGGCCAGCAAGGTCAGTTACCGCGACTGGCAGCAGCAACCGACGATCCAACCGATTGAAACCAACAAAGGCATCAGCGTGGCCCGCAACCGTCTAGCCACCCTGCTCAACCGCCCGCTGTATGACCTTGATCGCCTGGACCTGAGCGCCACCAGCACCTTGCAAAATGACCTGCAAACCCAGACCACCGCCTACCTCAAGCACCTGGCCGATCCGGCCTTCGCCGGGCAACTCGGCCTGCTCGGCCCGCGCCTGCTGACACCCGCCAGCACGACTCAGGTGCGCTACAGCTTCACGCTATACGAGATGACGGGCGACGGCGCGCGGGTGCGGGTGCAGACCGACAACACCGACCAACCTTTCGATATCAACGAGAGCAGCAAGCTCGAACTGGGCTCCACCGCCAAGCTGCGGGTGCTCACCACCTACCTGCAAATCATCAGCGAGTTGCACCAGCGCTATGCCGGCCAGACGCCCGCCGCGTTGAAGAAAGTCGAGATTGACGAGCAGGACCGCTTGTCGCGCTGGGCCGTGGACTACCTGACGCAAAACCGCGACCAGAGCCTGTCGAAAATGCTCGACGCCGCGCTCGACCGGCAATATTCCGCCAGCCCCGGCGAAAGCTTTTTTACCGGTGGCGGCCTGCATCGCTTCCATAACTTTCGCAATGAAGACAACGGCCGCAACCCGACCTTGCGCGACGCCCTGCGCGAGTCGATCAACCTGCCGTTCATTCGCCTGATGCGCGACCTGGTGCGCTACAGCACCTATCACGGTGACAACAACAGTGCCGAGTTGCTCAAGGACGACAGCGACCCACGGCGCCAGGAATACCTGGCCCAGTTCGCCGACCGCGAAGGCACGACCTTCCTGCTGCGCTTCTGGAAAAAATACCGCAACAAGGACACCCAGGCCCGGCTCGCGACCTTTCTGGACGGCCTGCACCCTACCGCCATCCGCCTGGCCGCCGTGCACCGCTACCTGTTGCCCCAGGCCAGCCAGGCGAGTTTCAACAGCTTCGTGCGCTCGCACCTGACCGGCACCAAAACCGCAGAAAAACTCACCGACGAGCGCCTGAGCAAGCTCTACAAAAACTACGGCCCCGGTGCCTACGACCTGCCGGACCAAGGTTATATCGCCAAGGTCCACCCCCTGGACCTGTGGTTGCTCGGTTACCTGCTGAACCACCCCGACGCCACCTTCACCCAAGCCGTCGCCGCCAGCGAGCACGAGCGCCAGGAGGTCTATGGCTGGCTGTTCAAGAGCCGTCATAAGAGCGCGCGCGACAGTCGCATCCGTACCATGCTGGAGATCGAGGCGTTCCTGGATATTCATCAACGCTGGCGGGCGGTCGGCTACCCGTTCGACCATTTGGTGCCTTCCCTGGCCACCGCCATCGGCAGCTCGGGAGACCGCCCGGCGGCGTTGGCGGAACTGGTGGGGACGATCCTTAACGACGGCATACGCGAGCCGACGCTGCGCATCGACAGCCTGCATTTTGCCGCAGACACCCCCTATGAAACCCACCTGGTCAACAACCCCGACAAAGGCAAGCGGGTGATGCCCAGCGAAGTCGCCACCGCCTTGCGCGGGGCGTTGTCCCAAGTGGTGGATGCGGGCACGGCGAAACGCGTGTCGGGCAGCTTCAAGCTGGGCGACGGCACACCGCTGGCCATGGGCGGCAAGACCGGCACCGGCGACAACCGCATCGAAGCGATTGGCGCCGGTGGGCGCGTGCTCAGCTCCAAGTCGATCAACCGCACGGCGACCTTTGTGTTCTATATCGGCGACCGGCATTTCGGCACCCTCACCGCCTTCGTCCCCGGCAGCGGCGCGCAGAACTTCACCTTTACCTCGGCACTGCCGGTGCAGGTGCTCAAGGGCATGGCGCCGGTGCTGATGCCGTATCTGCAACCGGGTGGCCATACCTTGTGCAGCGTACCTCAGCCACTGATCTCGACGACTTTCTCGGTGCTGCCCTCTACCACGAAGAACCGATAGACCCGTCCGGCCTGCTTCTCAAAGCTGAACACCCGACCCGGGAAGATATGGTTCTTGGTGATCGGCGCGCAGTCCGTGCGGTCGGCGACCGAACAGTCCTTGAACTCATCCACCACTACGACGGTGTTACCGGCATTGCGCAGGGTGTAGGTGCGCCCGCCGTTCTCGACGCGGGTATCAAAACGGCTGTGTTCGGGCCGCACAAAAAACACCGTACCGTATCCGGACATCACCCGCACACCCGCCGCCAGGGATGCTTCATAGGCGGCGCGGTCTTCGTCATTGATGCCGAAGTCATCGTCCTTTTCCGGCGCCACCGGCAGGTAGCGCACCCGGAAGTAACGTTCCCGATCGCGCTCGCCCATGAACAGGAAGCGCGTGCTTTGCATCGCATTGGCCGGCACGATCAGGCGTGCCGGGCTGGCCATCAGGCCATCGCGCACGAGGCCGTCGGCCTGGCTTTTGAGGGGCACTTCGTCGTAGCTGCCATCGGGTTTGTAGAGCATCTCCGTGACTTTGATCTTGACGAACGCGGTGCTGGTGCCGCCGTTGAACACGCGCTTGAGGTAAGTGTTCTTGTCGCCATTCAAGTAGTCGTAAAAATCGCCGACGTTGATGGCCGGCCCGGCCTGGGCGTTGAAGGACCACAGGCACATGCCCAGTACTGCATAAACGTATTTCATAAGCACCTCGTTATCACGGTCGCAACGCGTCGAAGATCAGATGAACGCTGCCGAAATAGTCGCCCGGGGTATAACCGTCCTCGGGCTCGACAGCGGCAATTTCCAACAGCACCCGCTTGCCGGCCCGCGCCTCCTCGGCAGGCACCACCAGGGTGTCGGTCAAGTCCAGCCATTCGCCGTTGAAGTTGACATTCAACAGAATCAGGCGCCGGCCGTTGGAGAGCACCGGCAACTCCCCCAGGCGCGCGACGATGCCGCCGCCGCTGTTCTTCACATCGAAGTGCTCACGCAATGGCTTGAGCGTGCGACTCACCAGGTTCCAGGCCATCTCCTGCTCGCGCTCCAGAAACACCGGGTTGATGGGCAGCACGTAAAAATCGGCGGTTGGGATGGTGACCGACACATCGAACACCTGCTCCTCACGGATCGCGAGGGCCTGGGTACTGAGCAGCGCTGTAACCATCAACAGCAATAGCGTCGCGATGACCTTGTCCGGGCGATACCCGGCTCCATGGGCTCTTTTCCTGAGCATCAGCCTTTGACCTCATAAGGTTTTTTTTCGCTGCCCTCAACCAGGGTAAAGCGGTAGGTACGCCCGGCCTGCTTGGTAAAGCTGAAGGCACGACCGGGCAGGATGTGGTTCTTGGTGACGGGCAGACAGTCCTGGGCATCGCCGCTGGCGCAGTCCTTGAACTGATCCACCACCACGACGCTGTTACCGTCGTTATGCAGCGCGTATTGGGCGGGTTGCTCGTCGATACGGGTGGCAAAGCGAGTGTCTTTGGGGCGCACGAAGAACACCGTGCCAAACCCGGCCAGCACCGTGACCCCGGCCGAGAGACTTTCTTTATAGGATTCACGCGCCTCACTGGACACGGCAAAGTCATCCTCGGGCTCCGGCATCACCGGCACGAAGCGCAGGCGGAAATAGCGCTCTTTTTCCCGCGCGCCCAGGTACAGCAAGCGTGTGCCCTGCATGCCATTGGAGGGGACGATCAGACGCGCCGGCGTGGCCATCAAGCCATCGCGAGCGGTGTTTTCTGCGTTGCTCTGGAGCTCGACTTCCTCGGAGCTACCGTCGGCCTTGTAGAGGATCTCCATCACCGACACCTTGATGAACGCCGTACTGTCGCCGCCATTGAAGACCCGTTTCAGGTAGGTGCTTTTGTCGCCGTCCAGGTAGTCATAAAACACCCCCACGTTGATATTGGGGGCCGCTGGTGCCGACAGCGGCAACCAGCACAGCGCGCACAGCGCCAACAAATGTTTCATTGCTGTAAACCTCATTTAGAGCTCCGAATCCCAGACCACCGTGACCTGGCCCGAGTAGGTGGATCCACCCCGGCTGAGCATCTGGTCGGCGTAATCCTTCTTAACCTCGAAGTGCAAGGTGCCGGGCCGTTGGTTGACATAGAAGCCCGGCTGGAACTGCTCGGTACCGGCGCCGCTGCGCAACAGCGGTTGGCGATTCACAGCGCTGCCGTCCGGTCGATTCAGGCCATGGGGCAGGCTGACGCTGACGTCCAGCGGCACCTCATGGCCGTCGGTGGGGTTCTTCAGGGCGCAGGTGTCGCCTATGGTCCGCTCGCAGCTCATTTGCATCTTGAAACGCGACGAAGCAGAAATGCGGAAGGTCTGGTCGCGGAACAAACGCGCAGGTTTACGGCCCTGGTTCAGCCAGGCTTGCCAACCGCCGTGGGGCACCAGCTCGATACGGTTGCCGTTGGGGGGAACTTCGACTTTAAGGTCATGTTGCACCGCCAGGGTGAAGTTCAGGGTCAGGGTAGGACTGCTGGGCAACATCACGTCGCCCAAATCAAAGTCCTTCCCTGGCCCTACGGTGTATTGATGGCGACCGACGTACTCCCCTGAAGTCATGCCCAAGGGGTTGGGCGTGATGAGTTCATAGGCGAACTCCAGGTTGGTTAAGCGCATGGTGGGAATATCGAACCTGGCTTGTCTGGCACAGAGAGAACCGACCGGTGTTCGCCAGAAAAACCCATACGTTGTCGTCCCATACAAGCTCACCCCTGTGCCCAGGCAGGTGCGCGGCGGGTAAACCCAACTGGAGCCGGTCCATAATTGCTGGTGAGCCTGCAAAGGGGTAACGCCGCCGCCCACCAGACTGACCAGATTGGGGATGGCATACGTCGAGCCGACACCCATGATCCGTACCCTTAACGTCTCGGTCTCCTGAGTCTGTCGATGCACGACGGTCAGGTCCTGCCACTCCGTTGGCACTTTAAACATCGCGCCTTGGCGTTGATCCGTATGAAAAGCAGCGATCTGCGTAACGGAATCCGCCGAAATGGCGGCCCTGAGACTGAATATATTCAAGGCAGTACATTGGGCGGGAAAAGACGCACAGTAACCAACGCTTGGCGTTTTGTTCTCGAACTTATTCAAGTGCGGCTGTGAAGGGTCCGGCCGAAACTCAGCATGGATGTTCATCTCCACACCCATTACGGGCATTGCCAGCGACGCCAATAACAAACTGGCAGCAAGCTGCGAACACCGCCCTGCCAGCCTCGATACATTCTTGCCGCTTCCCGCAACGGCATCCATCTGACGGCACCTCATACTTCTGAATCCCAGACCACCGAGACCTGGCCCGAATAGGTCGATCCGCCCCGGCTGAGCATCTGGTCGGCGGAGTCTTTCGTGACCTCGAAGTGCAACGTACCGGGCCGTCGATCGACGTAGAACCCCGGCTGGAACAACTCGGTACCGGCACCGCTCAACAGCAGCGGCTGGCGGTTCACGGCTGCGCCATCCTGACGATTCAAGCCATGGGGCAGGCTGACGCTGATATCCAGGGGTACTTCATGACCGTCGGTGTTGTTTTTCAACGCACAGGTGTCACCGATGACGCGCTCGCAGGCCATCTGCATCTTGAAGCGCGACGAGGCGGAAATATTGAAGGTCTGGTCACGGAACAGCCGCGCCGGCTTGCGCCCCTGGTTCAACCAGGCCTGCCAGCCGCCCTGAGGGATCAGTTCGACACGGTTGCCACCGGGGGGAACCTCGACCTGAAGTTGGTGTTGCACAGTCAGGGTGAAATTGAAGGTGATGGAATTTTGTGAGGGCATCATCACATCACCAAAATCATAATCACCCCGAGGTCCCATCGTGTAGGTGAGGCTACCGGTGTATTCGCCGGAGGACATGCCCAGCGGGTTGGGCGTCCTGAGCTCATAGGCATACTCCAGCTGAGTGAACCTCATCACCGGGATGTCCACCGAGGGCTTTCGATTGCAAATGCCAGCCCCTTCAGGAACCAGCCAGAAGTACGAGGCAAACGTAACGCCTGCCGCCAGATGGTTGGTGCTTTGGCAAGGACTGGGCGCTTGTCGCCATTGACGGTCCCAGCCAACACCTGGTTGGGCCCAAGCCGAGACTCCCGGCGGGCGCGAAACACTCCACATCCCACCCAGACCTGCAATGCGCATCTGTACAGTCTCAGTCTCTCCCGTTCTAAGATGCGTGACGGTCAAATCTCGCCAGTCTGAAGGCACCTGCACCATAAACCCTTGACGGTCGTCCTCGTGATTGGCCAAAACCGGTCCATTGGAGCTGGCGGTGAAGGTCGGTTCTCGAAGACTGAAAATATCCAGCGCCTTGCACCGTGCCGGAATATGGAATTCGCAGATCGTACTGATGGGCGTGGTGTTCTTGAATTTGTTGACCATCGGGTTGCCGGGATCGGGGCTGAACACAGCAGTAATTTCCTGGGTAAATGCAGCCGCCGTTGTACTGAACAACAGAGCTGCGCCCACACTGCCGAACCGGGTGATCAATGTGCTGATAGGTCTCATGGTAATTAGTGAACGTGTCATGACACTCAACCTGCTACGTGTGTGGTGATAGCGGAATCGGCCAACGTATCCGGCGTACACCGCAGATCACCGATCATCAGCACGTCGTTTTCATTGCGCGCGTTGGCGGTATCCAGGCGGAACTGGCACAGCAACTGGTTGTTGCGGCGCACTTCGAGGGTCGGCGAGCTGGCGTTCATCTCCAGGGAGAAGAACCCATCCACTTCGCTCACCCCACGGCTGGCGTGGTTGAGGATGTGATGGCCCTTGAGCGGCTTGCCCTGGGGGTCCACCAGGCGCCCGAGTACGGTGACGGTGCGCATCACGCTGACCTTGCGGTAGTCCACGCCGCCCTTGTTCAAGTGGTAGGCGGTGCGGGGTGGCTGGATATTCGCCGCCGGGGCGTGGTTGCCGTCGAAGTCGAAGCTGACCGAGCTGCCCCTGTAGGCGGTGATCGGGATGAAGTTGCGCCCCGGCCGCAGCACGGTGCTGCCGCCACTCAGGTCATCGGCGCGCAGGACGATGTCGTCCACGTCGCTTTCAATATCGACAATCATCCCCGAGCCGCTGCCGGCGTATTGGCTGGTGAACACCATCTTCTGCCCACCGAAGGCAAAGGTACTGTCCAGGTTCAGGCCACCGGTCAGTTCGTTATTGAACGATGAGCGCTGCACGAAGCCGTCGCCATTGACCGCGTCGTTCTGGAAGCTGGCCATGCCCGACAGGCCCACGCCGTAGGTATCGGCCAGTACCGTAGCGGAGACGCTTTGCAGCACGTGGTCCTGCAGGTCGCGTCGGTAGCTCAGCGAGCCATTGTTGTCACGCTTGCCATCGCGGGAGGTTCGCGTACCGATGCTGGCGGACCACTGCTCGCCGGGGCTGCCGAGCGCCAGGCTGACGCTCAGGTCGATCCCGCGATTGCGTTTGTCGCCGGTGCTGGAGCTGGCCGGGCGGTCGAACACCGACAAGCGCCAGTTGGCATCGCTGCCGAACAATTGGGTGCGTTCGGTCCAGCCCAGGTCCAGGCCCAGGCCTTCGTTGTTGCCTTCGCTGTAGGCCAGCCGCGCATTGATGGAACGCAGGTTGCTCAGGCGATGATTGATGGACAGCGACGAGAGGCTGGTCTGGCCGATGAACACATCGCGCTGGCGGATGCGGGTACCGTCGGGCAGGGTTTCGTAGGTGTTGCGGTTGTCCAGCCAACTGCGCGTGTGGTTGAACACCACGCTGCCCAGGCCGTAGTTGTAGAGGCTGTTGAAGTCGACGCCGGTGCCGTAGTTGTCGGTCTGGTAGACGTTGGCATACAGGCTGGCGTTACTGGCCAGGCTCCAGTCCAGCGACGTGCCGTATTGCATGCTGTCCTTGACCTGGCGCCCGGACATGCCCAGCACCACCCGCGGGTGAGCCAGGTAGTTGAGGGATACGCCGGCGGTCAGGTCGCCGCTGGATTGTTCGTCCCAGTTGCTGAGCAACTTGCTCTCTTGCCCGGCAAATACGTTGTAGCGCCAGCGGTTGTCGAGGTTGCGCCAGTTGTTGGGCTTGTACACCAACTCCTGGGTGGTGCTGGTGATCTGGCCGTCTTCTACCAGGCGCACTTCCACCTCGTAGATGCCGCCGGGCAAGGGCCGCGTGTCCAGGCTTTGCAGGCCGGTGGAAACGGCTTGGGTGTTGATCAGCAGGCCGTTGCGGTAGATCTCCGCCGAGGCCTGGCGATTGGCGGTGACGTAAATCGGGTAGATGCTCGGCTTGGGGTTGCTGATCATCAGGCTGTCGGAGCTGCCATACATCACGCCGACGGCGGTGTCGGGGCTGGCACCGAAGGTGCGCAGTTGGCGGGTCAGGCCTTCGGCATTGGGGGTGAAATAGCCCAGGCGCAGGAACTCACCGCGCATTTCGCGCTGGGCATACAGCGAGTACACGGCATGGTTGAGGGCATCGTCGTCCGGGCCGCCCAAGCGCGAAAACTGCATGTTCATCACCTGGTTCCAGTTGCCCAGGCTGCCGCTGGCGTCCAGCCCCAGGCGTCCGCCGAGGTCCTGGCCCTGGCCGCCGCTGAGGTTGAGCTGGTTACGTACGATCAGGCCGGTGCTGCCACCGGAGGGCAGGGAGTAATACTTGGACTCTTGCCCCTCACGTTCGGCGTTTTCGGTCAACAACGTGACCAGGGACTTTTCCAGGTTGTAGTGGACCGCCAGCAGTTGCGCCGGGCAGCTGCTTTCGCAGGCGCCCAACGGCACGCCCTGCTTGAGGTAATCACCCCAACTATCACGCTCGACGTCCTTGATCACACTGCCTTCGTGATCGGTGAAATCCAGCAGGGTCAGGCGGTCATCACGGGTCAGCACGATCATCGCCTCGGCGACAAACTCCTGGTCCAATTCGACCCGTACTGCCAACGGCACATCAAAAAAGTGCTCTTCAAAGTCCGCCGGTAAACCCTTGGCCTGGGACAGCAAACTTCTTGGGGTTGTGCCAGTTGTCGCGTCAGCTGCAAACGCCCCCGTACAAAACAACAAGGCAAGCGCTGCCGCGATGAGAATCATCGGGAACATGAACGGATACTCTGATTACACTCGGGGAATTCTTGGATACCGATCAACCGACAGAGGCTGCCCGTCGATCGGTAAGGGCTAAGCAATAAGCCGATGCTTATCGATCAACAAATCGCGCTCAACGGGTGACGCGCGGCTCGTGATCGAACACCACGGTGTAGTTGGTGGTGTACAGGCCAGCGTCGGTGTCAGCCGGTTTGGCGGCCGCAACGACCAGGTCAGCCTGGGTGCCGGGAGTGGAGCTGGCATCATCCACGACTTCCAGTGGCGAACCGGTGAGGGTCACGCCGTTGAAGGTGGTGGTCAGGGCAATCGAAGAGGTGCCGTTGCTCAGGGAAGCCGGGCCGCCTTCGATGTAGGCCTTGATCGAACCGTCGGTATTTTTTACCGCGTAGGTCGCACGGATCGGGCTCAACTGACCGGTCACGGTGTTGTAGGACATGGTTTCGTCCTTACCGAAATCCGGGTCCAACGGCTGGGCGTGGAACTGTTTGGTTGGGATCGTTGCCTTGATGTTGATGACGCTGGTGGCTTCACCGGCGGCAAACACGCTGGAAGCGCCGACAGCCAGTGCGATCAGTGGCAGTACGAAAGCGGTCTTTTTAAGCATTTTAATTACCTGTTGTGGCATCAGATGTTAGTGGGGGATTCGTTATTTACTGCATGGCAAAACCCGAGCAATTCGTGTCTTGCGACGCCGGTAAATAGTCCCTCGAAAACCCACTTAACGATGCCAGCGCTTTCGCTTAAACGCGTAATTAATCACGACGCGACGCGACAGATAAAAACCTTATTATTCAATAAGATGAATATTAACTGTCATCCATTTATTACACCGCAGATACCTCAGTACCACTCGCATTAATCACTTATCCGTAGGACATGGGCTACACGCTATCTATTGAGGGGTTCTCAACGTGATTAGAACTAACGCACTGATTAACCAGTTTATCTTTCATTCATAAAAGTGCCATTTACCTGTCAAGTAATTGCTGGTATTGCCAGGCGCTAATTCAATGCATCCGGCCCGTTGCAGGCTGCATTTTGTCGCCGCTACCGCTCGTCAGACGCTTTTGCGCAAAGCGTAAGATATATCTTAAGTTGTATCTAAATCAGACAGGAGAACACGACAATGAGAGACCCTCATCACCACCGAGACCACGGTGACGACCGCGACGGCTTCGAAAAACGCCCCGGCCGCGAACGCGGCGGACGTGGCCCGCGCGTCTTTGCGCCGGGTGACCTGAAATTGCTGCTGCCGGCCCTGATCGCCGAACAACCGTGCCACGGCTATGACCTGATTCGCCGCATCGAAACCCTCTTCGATGGCGCCTACAGCCCCAGCCCCGGCGTGATCTACCCCACGCTGACCTTCCTGGAAGAAAGCGAATTGATCGCCGGCGATGCCGAGGGTGGAAAAAAACGCTACACAATCACCGACGCCGGTCGTCTGTTCTTAAGCGAACAGGCTGTCGCTCTCGACGGCATTCGCCTGCGCATGGAGGTGAGCAAGCGCTCGTTGCGCGGCCATGATCGCCCAGCGGAAATCCACGAGGCGGTGCATAACCTGCGTCACGCCTTGCATTCGCACCACGGGCGCTGGAGCCCGGAAGAAATCGTTCGTGTCGCGGCGCTGCTCAACGGCACCGCCCAAGCCATTGCCGACGGGGAAGCCCAATGAATACCCAAGCCATCCACCGCGTGACCCACGAAATCAAACGCCGCCGCCTCGAGGTACTGCGCGTAGTCGATATCACCCCGCGCATGCGCCGCATCACCTTGGGCGGGCCGGAACTGGCGGGCTTTATCAGCCTGGGCAGTGACGATCACATCAAGCTGCTGTTCCCGCAGAACGCCGCCGAACAGGCAGCGCTGGAGAGCCCGACGTTCAGCATCAAGGGTGACGGCCCGCAACCGGCGATGCGCGACTACACGCCACGCCGCTTCGACCTGGACACCGGCGAGCTGGACATCGACTTCGTGCTGCACGGCGACGGCCCCGCCTCCACCTGGGCCGACCAGGCCAAGGTCGGCCAACACCTGTACATCGGCGGGCCACGCGGCTCGATGATCGTGCCGGACATCTTCGACAGCTACCTGCTGATCGGTGACGAAACCGCGCTGCCGGCCATTGGTCGACGCCTGGAAGAACTGCCGGCGGGGCGCAAGGTACTTGCGCTGATTGAAATCGCCAATGCGGCGGAACAGCAGGCCCTGGAAAGCGCCGCCGATGTGGAGGTGATCTGGGTGGTGCGCGGTCAGGATGACCTGCTCGACAGCGTGAAAAACCTCACGCTGCCGAGTGGCTCGCTGTACAGCTTTGTCGCCACCGAAACCAAGCTGTCGCGCCAGGTCCGCCGGGTGCTCCTGGACACGCATAAGGTCAATGAGGAATTCCTCAAGGCCGTGGGTTACTGGCGTGCGGCCGACAGCGAAGAGGAGTAAGCCTAAGGTGTGGGAATGTCATGGCACCCCCATGACAAGTACACCGCTGCCGCTCACAGCCCCGGCGGCAGGCAAGGACCCGGCACGCCGTACGAGGGAAAACGTCACATCGTCGCCTCCTACACTGTTGGTAATCTGGGTCAGGAACGAACCACCGACTTGAACCGCACTTGCGCCACGAACAAGGGCTGTCCCCACGTCCGGGTTGGTCATCATCAGCAGACGCGTGTCGAACGATGAGGGGCTGCCCTTGTAAGTGATGGTGATCGGCGTGGAAATCCCGCCGTCCGGGCATGAATAAGTGAGCCGGCGATTGCTGCGGATGGACGTGGTCAGCGGATCGGTACCTATTGCTCTCTGATGAACATCGCCGAAGTTGATCTCGATCGGGTTGTTATTGTTGATCGTGCAGGTAGACGGGGAGATGGTGAAGTTGTTGGCGGCCGTATAAGTGACGGTGAGTTGCGGCCGAGTCGCGTCGTAATTGTTCGAGCTGGTCAGGCGTAACAGGCCGAGGGTGTCGCCTGCTCGAATATCGATCGGGTTGGAGGGACTGTGGCGCACCAGAATATAGGGGGTGATATTGATCGGATAGCCGATCCCGTTGTTGGGCATGGTGGCCACCCGTATACCCGCCGGAACCGGGGTATTGAGGAAAGCGCCATTGATGCGCAAACCACTCTGTTCACCGGCGAACTTGGGGCCGGATGTCCAAGGTGTACCTGAGGCATTGCCCGTTTCCCAATAGTCAGCGCCCCACACGGGGCCCGCTCCAGCCGTAAACCGACATTCGAGCCGAGCACCTTCCATCAGAATCCTCGTGCGATCTGTATCGAGTCGCACAGTTACGGGAACGGTCAGATGAGTGACGCGCGCCCACTCACCGCCATTGACCCTGCAGTCTACGGCTTGCGCGGTCGTGTTAATGCCCATCAGCAGGAGAAGCACAATGGCGCTGTCATATAGTCGTTTCATGTTGATCTCTCGTTGCTTCTCTACACAGGCGCCATCCAGCGAACAATCAGCCCGTGTAAATGACCTGAAAGCCAATGCGTATGCACCCGGTTGTTGAGCTTATGAATTACGGATAGTCCAGCGTGAACGTAGAGGTCACGGTGTAGGCGCCATGGCCAATGGTCTGATCCCTGATGGCATTCGGCTCACCCTGCACATAGGCTTTGAGCTCGATCACATTGCTGCCATTGACCAACACCTGTTCGTCACTGACGTTATTCACGGGTAATGGCTTGTTGCTCAGCGTCTCCAGCCCCAGCCCGATACCCGAGGCACCGCTACCGCCATCAAGCGCGAACAATCCGGGCAGCGCCTGGTTTTCCACGCCGCCGAACGTGATGGTCACCGTGTTGCCGATCGTGGTGTCACAGTCCTCCAGATGCAGCTTGAAACCTTTGCCCACTGAGCGCGTGTTGATGTAGAGGTGCTTGCTGGTAAGGTCCCAGAGCTCCAGGTTAATTGCCTCGTCGCCAGGCCGGATAGTGCAGGCCTCTTCAACCAGGTTGCCCTTGAAATTCAGGTTGTCCGCCGCCTGCGCCCCGGGGATCAGGCTGAAGGCTGGCAGCCCCGCCAGCACGGCACACAGCCACCTCCGATGAACCCTTTCATGTCCCATGGCTTCAACTCCTACTGGTATTCGGCCAACAGCGTGGCCACCGCTGTAAACCTTGCGGGGGCCAGCGTTGCACCCGGCTGCTTGACCGGCACGACTTCCAATACCGGCGGTGACGACACGGTTATGTCCAGTGGCGTATTGAGTCGAAACGGCAGGTTATTCTGAAATATCCGAATCCCCAGGTCTGGCGCACTGGTCTGCAATGCCGCGCCGTCGAATGTCGTAGGTGTCCCGTTGACACTCAACTTCAGCACCCACGGCAGCGTGTCGGCCCCACAACTGATGGTGTAGCCAACCTCCTGACGGTATCTCACACCATCGACTCGCTTTACGCCGACATCGCCGAAATCGACTTCAATTTTGTTCCCCGCATCGATCGTGCAGGGCGGCGGTTCATTAAGCGTTCCGCTGAAGGTCAAGTTGGCCGAGGCGCCGCTGCTGAGGGCGATGGAACACAAGGCGAGCAAGGCTCGCCGCTGCCAACAGGTCATTGATCGTTCCTCATCACTGGTAATCGACCACGAGGGTAGCGGCGGCATCGAACGCGCCCCCCGTCAGTCTGCTGCCCGCGCGTTTGACAGGCACCGCCTGCACGACGGGGAAGGTTGGATAGGTAAAGTTCACGGCCGCATTCAGGGGCCAATCCGCGCCATTAACGAACAGTTTCACCCCAAGATCAGGGTTACGGGTCGAGAGTACGCGACCATCGAACGAAGCCCCGGTGCCCCTGAGCTCAAGCCTCATCGCATTGCTGAAAGGCGCGTCGCAGGTGACGGTATAGGGCACGTCGCGACGATAGTTGACACCGTCCACCCGCGACGTCAGCAGATCATTGCCAAAGGGCACGTTGAGCGTACTCCCACCATTAATGACGCATGGAGGAGGCGCAATGATGACCGCGCGGATGATCAGGCTGGTTTCGGCCAGCGCACCCTGGCTGACGGCCCACAGCAGGCCTCCCCCTATAAGAATGGCCCGCGAGCCGACTGCCTTCGTCATTAGATTGCCCTCACTCATAACTGAGCCTGAAATCCACCACGGCCCGAAATGCGCCACTGGTCAACGGAGCGGAGGTGCGCGTGGGTTGAACATGCCAGGTCTGGAGACTGCTGCCCTCGGTCAAAAACAACGGCTCGCCCCGGGAGCCCAGTTGCACGTCCCGGCCCAGGGCGTCGGTCAAACGCAGCCCCATACCGGTGATGCCTTGCACCTTGACCAGCCGTGGATCATCAGCATCGGCAGGCGCGATAAACGTGACCGACAGCACCGGTTGATGGGCGCTCCATGCCAGGTTCCCGGTACGCTCACTGCGGATACTGCCGGCGATGCGCTGGCAGTCCTGGAAGCGCAGCTGAAAGGGCCTCGATGGCGCCTGGTCGCCAGGTCTTTGCAACTGGCTGGCCGACACGGCGCCCAGGTCAATCGTTTGATGGCGCGATGTCATCTCCAGGCTGCAAGGCGATTCATGCATGGACCCGTTAACGTTCAACCGGCCACGCTGGCCATCGATACCGTCGTCATCCTCGGCGCTCACACGCGCCGCCAAGGCCAATAACACGCAGCCCAGGACTTTCACGTTGTGCGACTTCATGGCGTTCTCCCGCAGCAGACGCTACTCATTAGGCGATGAGACTTGCGCGTTCACCGTGCAAGTCTGGCCACTGCAGGTGAACGCCAGGAGCGGGCGTCCACCGTAATCGTTCACATAGGCCAGATAGGGGGCCTGGCCAAGTGCCTTGGCCGTTGGCCCCAAAACCAGCGTGCCCTTGGGCGGGATCATCACCGGTTCAAAGCCCGCCACGGTTTTGCCGTCTTTGCTGCTGCGCGCGTCCACCAGGGACACGTAGTAAGGCGTGGGGTTATTCACCTGGTAACGGTCGCCTTGCCGGGTGAGGGTGAGCTTTTCCTGCCAGGGATTGGCCAAGTCCTGCTGGCTGGGCATGATGGCTTGCGGGCGGTAAAACAATTTGATGCGGGTCTGCAGCGCAATTTGCAGGGTGTTGGATTTGTCGCTGCGCGGAGGAATTTCCCGCAGGTTGAAGTAGTAGACGGTCTCGCGATCCTGGGGCAACGATTTGACCGCTGGCAACGCCTGGACTTTCACCTGGCTTTGTTTACCGGGCTCCAAGCGTTGAACCGGCGGCAGCACGATAAGGGGCGAGGCGATTTTGTTGCCCTGCTCGTCCTCGATCCACCCCTGGGCCAGGTACGGCAACTGGGTGTTGTTATTGGTAATGTTCACGCTGGTGGCATCCTTGCCCCCATCAAAAATCACACGGGTCCGGTCCAGGCCAACCGCAGCGTCAGCGTTCGGATTGAGGCCCAGAGCCAGCAGTGCGAAGACCAGGAGTGTAGGGCGCGTATTGAGCATCATGAGGCGGTATTCTCCGTATCGGTGCGCTTCCCGGTCAGCGCTGCTGGCTCGGGTGAGGATTGATCAGTGGCGACACTCTGGCAGCGCAGTTGCAGGGCATCGGTCAAGCTGTCGGCTGGCAACACCACAGGCAGCGTGAGCAGGCATTGGTCGATGCCGCCCCAACTGACGATCATCTGCTCGCCGGCCTGGATGCCGCTCAGGTAAACGGCGCCGCCGTCGTTCACAATTCCGGTGTCCTGCTGTTTTATGTTTTTCACCGTCGCGCCGAAGGGCGGTGAACTGCCATCCGGCAGGCGCAGGACTGCCATGGCCTTTTCACCGGCAATCACGTCCAGCGATCGATAACCAATGGCCCCGTCGGTGAGTGTCAGTTGCGTCACCGACTGAGTGGCCTCGACGTTGCTCGGCAAGCTCTCCAGGTCAACACTGGCGGCCGTACGCTGGTAGCTGCTGATATCGGAGATCACCGCCTTGCCGAAGGCGTTGGTCCGGGTCGACACGCCGTAACCCCGCACAGGCACGTCGGGTACCCCACCGGTGTCGAGCATCAGGCGGGTCCCGCCGACGGTATTGGTTCGGTGCAGGGCCGCACCGTAGGGCGTGAGCGTGCCGCCACCGCGAATAGACGCACTGAGGGTTCTGCCATTGCCTTGTTGTGTGCTGGCGCTGAGATCGATATCAGCCTGGTCGCCAATATGGCTCAGATAACCACTGGCAGAGCGATCGCTGGCACTGAGCTGGTAGCTGTTGCGTTCATCGATGCGGTCACTGTAACGCGTGGAAAAGCTCTCTTTGCCCGAGGTCCTGCTCCCATCCAGCGACAGTGTGCCGCTGCGCCCCAATGGCAGGCTGACCGTCAGCGCCATTCCGCTATCCTTGTAGGCGTACTCCTGACTGCGGTACATGTTCAGGGACAGGCTCATGTTCCTGACGGAGCCCACATTGAAGTAGCGCGACATCGACAGGTTCCAGCGCTGCGTGTCCGGGCGCCCCCAATACGTCTGTTTGTTGTAACTGGCGTAGACCGTCGCCCCAAGGTCACGAAACTGCTTATTGAGCGTCACCGTATACAGTGCCTTGCTGTCGCCGATCGGTTTCCAGCCCTCGATGAACTCAACGTTATCGATTTCGCCACGCTCGCCGTTCAACCCGTAATGGCGAGCGTCCAGGTACTCACTCATGCTCAAGTAGTTTTTCTCGGAAAACCGGTAACCGGCAAACGTCACCTGGCTGTCGTACTGCTCGAAGTGCTTGGAGTATTGAAGGCGGTAGGATTTGCCCGAGAGCGACTGACCCCACACACTGGCGTGGGACTGAGTGACATCCAGCGATACGGCTCCAAGCGCCAACAGGTCACGACCGGCGCCGACAGACAACGCACGGTAGTTGTTATCGGTGATAGCGCCGCCGAACAGCGACCAGCCATTGCTGACCCCCCAGGAGAATTCACCGGTACCGAAAACATTGCCATCGGCGCCGTATTGAAGATCGGAGGGTCGCCCCGCCGCCAGCTTGTAACGAACCTGGCCAGGGCGCGTCAGGTAGGGAATGCTTGCCGTATCGATCTGGAAGGTGTGTACCGAACCATCCTGCTCTTCCACCCGCACATCCAGGGTGCCGCTCACGGCGTCATTGAGGTCCTGAATACGATACGGGCCTGCCGCGACCAGCGTTTCATAGAGCACGCGGCCCTTCTGGCTGATAACAACCCTGGCATTTGTTTTGGCGACCCCCACCACTTCCGGCGCGTAACCACGCAAGTTGGGGGGCAGCTGGCTTGCATCGGAAATGAGAGCGGCGCCGGTATAGCGGAAGCTGTCAAACAGGTCCGAATACAGGTAGTCCTCTCCCACCGTCAGGCGCGCCTTCAGTGCAGGCACTGCGCGATAGGCGTAGTAACGACTCCACTCCAGCTGTTGTGGGTCCCCGTACCCGCTGTCGAGGCCTTTTTCGACACGCGCCTGCCAGTCCGCCCTCAGGCGCCAGGCCCCGGCATTCGCCCCCAGGGTACCGTTACCACTGAGATTGTTTCGGGTGCCGTCATTCTTCTGATAACTGGACTGCACCGTCATGTTGTAATCGACCAGCAGCCCCGGCACGCCCTCATCCCAACGGGAAGGTGGATCCCAATTGATGGCGCTGTATTCAAGGTAGGCCTGGGGCACGCTGATGTTCAGCGTGGAGGTGGCCAGGTCGCCACTGACCTCCATGCCCGGCAAGCTTTCTATATCCAGGCAGTCACTGCCTTTCCACCACTTGAGTTCAGCAGCGCCCGACGCCTTGAGGCCCAACAGGCCCACCAAGGCCGGCGACAAACAGGCCTGGCTGCCTTTAGGATCATTATCGGGAGGATAGAAAGCCACTGGGTGCTCGGCAATCGCCTGGTTATTGATCTGCACCCCCATCGAGTAAGTGCCAGGCAGAATAAAACCGCTGCGCGCGAACTGAGACAAGTCAATATTAGTTCGATCACTCAGATCAAGAACGTCCGTATTAAACTCAATATCCCCGACAGCCATCGCAGTGCCCGGCAATAATATCAACCCACTGAAAAAGTTTGAGCGCAGCGTATTTTTGACCTTCGCCGTATTCAACATGCAAGCAACCCATCAAAGTTCAGAAATATTCCAACTTGAACCGCACTGCGGCACGGTGCGCGCCGGCCACTATGGGCAATCCGTTGCCAACAAAATGAAGCGTGAAGTGAAGCGTCATGTCGCCTTCCGACAAGGGATGCGGCGTCATCGGCTGACCGGGAATACTCAGTTGGCCAACGGAATCCTCGATATTGAGAGCAACGCCTTGCGAGCCACCAAACACCGCAAAAGAACGGCCGCCTCTGTCGGTGGGGCCATCAAATGTCACCCGCAGGTGCTGCCAGTCGGGCAGCGTTACTCCAGGGCGCAACGGGTCGGTGCGACTCAATGTGCAATTGACCAGGCGCAACTGGAAGGATTGGTCCCCTCCCCTGGCGCGTCGCAAAAACCGGCCAATGGGCTCGGGGTCCACATCGATGGTTTGATCGACACTGACCAACTCCAGCCCACAGGCCGAGTCAACGACCTCTCCTCCCAGCGTGACGAGCCCATTACCTTGCGCAGGCACCTGGGCAACCACCCAAGGGCTGATGAACATCGTCAATGAAGAGGAAATAGCGAGACTTATGAATGTTTTCACCTATGCCTCCACCAGCCTCCCCCGCCACCCTGGGTGGCGGGGGAAAAAGCTTACTGATAAGCCAAGGTGAAATTGGTCACCGCGCTGAAATCGCCCGGCACGATGTCGCCCGTAGCAGCGCCTTGCACATAGGCACCGAACTCCAGTGTGTTATCACCGGTGGCAATAACCTGCGGTGTGGTAGCCACACCCAACTGAACGGGTTGGCTGCCATGGGTCATCATGATGCCCACATTGCCCGCGCTACCGACGGTACCCAGCGCACCCGGCACAACGCTGGATGGCGCCCCCGTGAAAGTCGTGGTCACGGTGTTATCGGTGAGGCCGGCCAGATCGCAGCCTTCGAGCTCAATCAGCAAGCGCCGAGGCTCGGACTTCCCTCCCGCCTGCAACTGATGCTTGGCAATCGCGCCGAGGGGAATGGTTTGATCGACGGAGTCAGGCTTGATGGAGCAGGCCCCGGAATGGACCGAGCCCACAAACGTGACCGTTCCATCCGCCGCCTGAGCGACAGACATCGACCCTACCAACAACCCGATGGATAACAGCGCAGTGTTAATTTTAGCGTTCATGTATAGAGGCTCACATAGTAATAAACGTCATTAAGTCATTCCGCCGCTTTAGCACGCAGAACATCCCACTTTTTTCCAATTACTTGCATTGCAACTCAGCTCATTTGAAGCCCGGCAATTATCCAGCGCAGATTTTAGAAGTTAAGTCGGCAGATTCATTTAATTACGTAGCCCTGCAACACCAAGACACATAGGAAAATTATGGCAATTTGCCAAAACTTTGAATGTATCTGTAAGAATTGGATTACATGGATTTTAACGAGAAGGTTTTATGGGTAAATATAACTGTAGGAACAGGATTACATCACCTGAAAAACCAGGGCATTTATGTGAAAAGATTAACTAATGAGTTGAAGAGTTCGAGAGGAAGCACGCAACCGTTCGACAAGACGGTGCGTGCCCAATAGCGCTAAGGAAGGAGTGAATCACGCGCGGGGCTTGATGAGCTTATCCAGCCCCACCACGGCCAGTGCAACCAGCACAAACCCGGCCAGAATGCCCCCGGCATTCACAAACACCTGTGGATAACCGAGGGTGCCGACATCGATGAACGGGTATTGATATTGCCCGAGCAAATCTCCGCGTAGCAGCACATAAGCGAAGTAGATCAGCGGATAAATTACCCACGCACCAACGTGCTTGAGGCGCAGGCTGCCCTTGGGTACACACCGGCACCAGTAGATGACAAACAACACCGGCATCACATCGTGCAGCAATTCGTCGGCGATAAATTGAAAGCCTTCGGGCTGCCACAAGTGCCGCAGCAACAGGCTGTAGGCCAGGCTCACCACCACGATGCTCACGGCAATGCCACTGCTGACACTGGGCGCGAGAAAAAACCGCCTGGCGGCAGAGTCCCGACGAATCAGTGCGTAACTGAGCACCACCGCTGCCAGGGTATTGGTCAGCACCGTGAAGAAACTGAAGAAGTTGATCAGCCCGCCCAGCAGGCTGGCGCCGGCTTCCCAGCGCGAATAGAAAATCAGGTATTGCTGAATCGCCAACCCCACCCAACCGGCCAGCGCCGCTGCCGCCACATACCGCTTCATGGGATCAATCCAGCGGGCGTTTGGTGCGCATCAGCTTGACGTACAAGCCTTCGACCTTCTCCCGCGCCCAAGGCGTCTTGCGCAGGAAGGTCAGGCTGGACTTGATACTCGGGTCACTCTTGAAGCAGCGCACATCAATGCGTTCGGCAAGGCCTTCCCATTCGTAATGTTCCACCAGGGTGGTGAGGACGTGTTGCAGGGTCACGCCGTGGAGGGGGTCGTTGCTTGTCGCGGTCATGCCGGGCCTATGAAAAAGTACTCACGAAGGTGCACACCTTATCACTCCACCCTTACAGGTAAAAAAGTTCCCGCTTTCGGCGAAAGACAGATGTTAGGTTGTAACCACCCGTCTCAACCCTTATCACCGTCCGCCCCCACCGTCTAAAAAACCCTGAAGTTCCCCCTCCCCCCCTATTTGGCAGCGACGATCTGTCACTGTTACCAAATCGGAAATGATGCATCTTGCGATTCGTGCTTTCTCTTGGTGCGCCGGCGCTTTATCCTTGTCGGCAATAACCTGAAACGTTTCACTCCCCCGGTCGACCCCATTTTGCTGATTATTCCTACCCGTCAAGACAGCGCTGTCTTACACCGATCTGCGCCTGGGAATAAATCGCCCGCCTGTGGATAACGCTGATATCCCCAGAAAAACGTAATTAACGCTGAACCAAGCCCGTGCCGAATCGTCATCTACAGTGAAGAAACACGGGGATACATAATTCCAACGTAACGGAGAAACACAACTATGAGCACTGACGGTGCTTCAAGTCCAAGCCGCCTGCTCCCAAGGCTGCTAGGCGTCTTGCTGCTGATCATGGGGCTGGCCCTGCTGGCCGGTGGTATCAAGCTGAGCCTGCTCGGCGGGTCGCTGTATTACCTGCTGGCCGGTATCGGCATCACCCTGACCGGCCTGTTGCTGCTGGCCACCCGCCGCGCCGCGCTGGGCCTGTACGCGCTGGTGCTGTTCGCCAGCACCGTGTGGGCCCTGTGGGAAGTCGGCCTGGATTGGTGGCAGTTGGTGCCGCGCCTGGCGCTGCTGTTCGCCCTGGGCATCGTCATGCTGCTCCCGTGGTTTCGCCGTCCATTGCTGCGTGGCCAACCTGCCCCGCTGGGCACTGGAGCGCTGAGCGTGGCCGTGGTGCTGGCCGGTGCTACCGCCCTTGCCAGCCAATTCACCAACCCCGGTGAAATGGTCAAGACCGGCCAACTGGACCGCGACGCGGTACCGGGCATGGCCAGCGCCGCACCGTCCCAGGCGGATGGCGATTGGAATTCCTATGGCCGCTCGGCCTACGGTGATCGCTACTCGCCATTGGCGCAAATCACCCCGGAAAACGCGCACAAGCTGGTACCGGCGTGGACCTATCGCACCGGCGACATCCCAGGCCCGAACGATCCGGGTGAAACCACCGCAGAAAACACCCCGCTGAAAGTCAACGGCATGCTCTACGTGTGCACGCCGCACAGCCAGGTGATCGCGCTGGACCCGGACACCGGCAAGGAAATCTGGCGCTTCGATCCGAAGATCAGCAGCCAGGGCGCCGAGAACTTCAAGGGTTGGGCACACATGACCTGCCGTGGCGTGTCGTATCACGATGACGCCGCCTACGCTTCCGAGCAGAGCCCGACCGGCAGCGCCAGCCCGGCTGCCGCGCCGAACGCCTGCCCGAAACGCATCTTCGTACCGACCGCCGACACCCGCCTGATCGCCCTGAACGCCGACACCGGCAAGATGTGCGAAGACTTCGGTGACAAAGGCCAGGTCGACCTGCGTGCCAATATCGGCAGCTTCGCCCCCGGCGGTTACTACTCCACTTCGCCACCGGCCGTGACCAAAAACCTGGTGGTGATTGGTGGCCACGTCACCGATAACGTCTCCACCGACGAGCCCAGCGGCGTGATCCGCGCGTTCGACGTACACACCGGCAAGCTGGTGTGGAACTGGGACAGCGGCAACCCGGACGACACCACCCCGTTGGCCGAGGGCAAGACCTACACCCGCAACTCGCCGAACATGTGGTCCATGTTCGCCGTGGATGAAAAACTCGGCATGCTCTACCTGCCGATGGGCAACCAGATGCCTGACCAATACGGCGGCGACCGTACCGACGATTCCGAGAAGTACGCAGCGGGCCTCACCGCTTTGGACATCGACAGCGGCCACGTGAAGTGGACCTTCCAGTTCACTCACCATGACCTGTGGGACATGGACGTTGGCGGCCAGCCGTCGCTGATCGACATCAAGACCGAAGCCGGCGTGAAGCAGGCGGTGATGGCGTCGACCAAGCAAGGCAGCATCTACGTACTGGACCGCGCCACCGGCCAGCCGGTCGTGCCGATCCACGAAGTGGCCGTGCCGCAAGGTGCAGTCGCGGGTGACCGTACTTCCCCGACCCAACCGAAGTCCGAACTGAACTTCATGCCACCGCCGCTCAAAGAGCGTGACATGTGGGGCGTGACGCCGTTCGACCAGATGCTGTGCCGTATCGATTTCAAATCCATGCGCTACGACGGTGCTTTCACCCCGCCTTCGCTGCAAGGTTCGATCGTTTACCCAGGTAACTTCGGCGTGTTCGACTGGGGTGGCATTTCCGTCGACCCGGTACGCCAGATCGCCTTCGTGAACCCGAGCTACATGGCGTTCAAATCCAAGCTGATCCCGGCGGCCGATATCGCCAAGCAAGGCCCACGCGTCAGCGAAACCGAAGGCGTGCAGCCGAACAAAGGCGCGCCGTACGGCGTGATCCTCGAAGCCCTGCTGTCGCCCCTGGGCCTGCCGTGCCAGGCACCGGCATGGGGTTACGTGGCCGCGGTCGACCTGACCACCCACCAGACCATCTGGATGCACAAGAACGGCACCGTGCGTGACAGCTCGCCGGTCCCGGTTCCCCTGACCATGGGCGTACCGAGCCTGGGCGGCACCTTCACCACCGCCGGTGGCGTATCGTTCCTCAGCGGTACCCTCGACCAGTACCTGCGTGCCTACGACGTGAAAAACGGCAAGCAACTGTGGGAAGGCCGCCTGCCGGCCGGCGCGCAAACCACACCGATGACCTACACCGGCAAGGACGGCAAGCAGTACGTGCTGGTCGTGGCGGGTGGTCATGGTTCCCTGGGGACCAAACAGGGTGACTACGTGATGGCGTTTAAACTGCCGGATTAAGCGTTATCGGCGGCAAAACAAAGGCGGCTACCCTCACAGGTAGCCGCCTTTTTCATAAGCAATGAAGATCAACATCCGGGAGGGGCGATGGACTGCACCCGTCGTTAGAGCGGTGTCCGTTCACGCCGCATCCACATCTCGAACGCCATGGCATTGAGCGGCCGGCTGATCAGGTAGCCCTGGGCAGTGTCGCAGTTCCAAAGCTTGAGCAGCTTGAGGCTGGGCTCGAATTCCACGCCTTCGGCCACCACCTTGAGCCCCAGGTTGTGGCTCATTTCGATGGTCGAACGCACGATCACGCCGTCACCGCTGGTGCTGTCGAGGTTGCGCACGAAGGACTGGTCGATCTTCAACTCCTGCACCGGCAGGCGCTGCAGTTGCGCCAGCGACGAATAGCCGGTGCCGAAGTCATCCACCGACAGGCTGATGCCACAACCGCGCAGTTGCTCCAGCACGCTCAAGGCTTGTTGCGGGTTGTGCATGATCGCGCTTTCGGTGATCTCGAAAATCAGCTGCTTGGCCGCCACGCCGTACTGCATCAGCAGGGTGGTGACACGGATCGCCAGGTCGTCATCGACCAAGTCATCCACCGAGATATTCACCGACAACTGAATGTGCATGCCGCGCTGCGACCACTCACCGATCTGGCGGATGGCTTCTTCGATCACCCACTGGGTCAGCCCGCCCATGCTGCCGGTGCGCTCGGCCAGGGGGATGAATTCGGCGGGCGACACCAGCCCCAGGGTGGGATGCTGCCAGCGCAGCAAGGCTTCGGCCTGGCACACGTCGCCGTGCTTGAGGTCGAGCTTGGGCTGGTAGCACAGGTACAACTCGCCTTCGACGACGGCCCGGCGCAGGTCGCGGATCAGGGTGATCTGGCGCTGGTGGGCGAGGTCGCGGTCCTGCTGGTATATCTGCAGATAGCCCGGCAGCGTCGCCGCATCATGGCGAGCGATAGCGGCGCGGCTGATCAGTTCTTCAACGTGCTGACCATCGGCGGGGTAAGCGGCGATACCGATGCTGACTTCGTGGCGCACTTCGTCATTGCCGATGCGCTGGGGTTCGGTAAGCAGCGCGTAGAGGCGGTCGGCGCGGGCCACGGCACGGTCGACCTCGGTGTTTTCCAGCAACAGCAAAAACTCGCTGCCGGTGATGCGCGCCGCCGTGTCGCTGGCCAGCAGGCTCATGGACAGGCAGCGGCTGGCTTCGCGCAGCATTTCATCCACACCCTCGGGACCGAAGCCCTCGTTGATAACGCGGTAGTTCTCGATCCCCAGGTACAGCAACACCACCGGCCGCCGCGCACTGATCGCACTGCCCAGGCGCTCCATGGCCAGGGCACGGTTGGGCAGGCCGGTGAGGGAGTCATGCAAAGCGTTATGGGCCAGTTGCCGTTCGCGCACGGCGATGCCGCTTTGCATGGCATTGAAGGCGCGGGCCAGCAAACCGAATTCATCGTGGCTGCGTACCCGCACCGGCGTGCGGTAATCACCGGCCCCGATGCGCCCGGCCGCCTCCACGAGTGCATTGAGCGGGCGCGAGACCCGCCGCGCCAGGAACAGCGCGCCGGCCAACGACACCAGCAGCACCGCCAGGGCAATCCCGAGAAACTGCCGGTCCAGCGGCGCAAAGGATTCCAGTGCATGGTCCAGCGGGCTCTGAAGCAATACACGCACTTCATCACCCTCGCCAGTGTTGGCCAACGCCAGCACTCGGCTGAGCACGCGCTGACCGTGAAACACATGGATCTGCGCCTCAGGGTTGAGCGGTGCGCCGTGCAGCAGGCTGAGGGCAGTGGCCTGGTACGCGTCGGGCTGGGTGCTGAACAGCGGGCCGGGCGTGCCGTCCTGCACACTGAGGAACGACACTTCCAGGTTGCTCATGGAGCGCAGTTCATAGGCGAACAGTTGGTCCATGGCAAAGCCCATCACGATGCGCGCGATGGGCAACGGGTCGCGCACCTCATCCTGCACCAGCAGGTAAGGCCGCCCGTCCAGGGCCACGATCAACATTTGCAGGCCATTGCGCCGCGCATGACGCAAGGCGACGTCATAGGGGAACCGCTGGCCGCGGGTGAGGATGGGGAGCGTGCTGACCATGACCTTGCCGTCCAGGCCCAGCACAAACACTTCGCTGGAACGGATGCCGGTGCCGTGGCGACGCAGTGCCGCCAGGATCGGCGCAGGCTTGCCCGCGGCCACGGCCTGCTTGAACGGGCCATCGCCAGCGAGCCAGTCGAGCCCGTATCGCAGGCGCCGCCCGCGCAGGTCCAGCAGACGCTCGAATACCTGGGTTCCGGTTTTCAGTTGGACTTGTGCCTGATTCTCCACGGCTCGGCGGGTGGCGCTCTTGACGGCGAAATAGGTCGCGGCGACCACCACCAGCAGCAACAGCGCCAACACCCCGGCGATGCGGGTTTGAAAGGTATGGCGCCATGTCATGGCAGTGCCCTCCGGCAGCGTTCGCCTCTCTCTGCCGCCGCGTCCCTTAGTCATGTGCATTCCCTACGCCCAGACCCGCCGTCAAAAAAACATCCATTTAGACTGGAAATTTTGTCTTAGCAGATTAGCTGGGACAGAGCAGAAGCGCACCGAATAAAAACGGGGTTTTCACCGTCACTTTATTGGCGACAACCCCTTGGCCATACCCGCTTATTCAGCCGCGGGCGCGCATGAAGTCCCCCCAACGCCGCACCAGATAGTTGTGCTCATCCATGACCGAATTCCACACCGCGATATGCCCCATGCGCTGCTCATAGGAGCCGCCATCGCGCACCTCGCCGATATCGATCAACGGCAACCCATCACTGCCGGGCAACTCTTCCCGCGCAGGCTTGCCGGCGTACCAGTAATCCCATTCGGCACTGCTGAGGTGATCGCGGCTGCGCGCCGGATTGCCGATGTAGTAACCCTGGCGCGCCATCACCGCACCCGGCCAGCCGGACAACCACCAATTGAGGTACGCATACGCCGCATCCAGCACCGGGCCCTGGGCATGGCGCGACAATGACAAGCCGCCGAACCAGGCGCGATAGCCTTCGCGGGGGACTGCCAGGCGGTATTTCACCCCGGCGCGGTGCAGGCGCATCAGGGTCGGCGACCACAAGCTCTGAATATCGATGCTCGGGCTGAGCATCAGTTGCGCCGCCTCTTCATCGTCGGACCAGAACGCGGCGAAATGCCCTTCCTTCTGCTTGCGCACCAGAATATCGGCGAGCACGTCGATCTCTTCGATGCTCATATTGCCGATGTCGTTGAAGCGTGCCAGTCCCGCGCCCTGCACGGCCAGCGCAGCATCCAGGGCGCCGATGGCGGCATCGCTCTGCAGCGCCGTGCGTGCGCGCCACGCCGGGTCCAGCAGCCAGCCCCAGCTTTCGTTACCGTGGCAAAACCCCTCGGGCAGGCGCTCGGGGCGGTAGGCGAAGCTGTCGGCATTGTGGGTCAGGGGCAGCATGCTGATGCGTTCGGTGACGGTGCTGCCAAGGCCGCCGTCGTGTTGAACGAATAGGCGCTCGCTGGGCACGCTGCCGCTGCCCAGGCGGTCGTTGGGCGACAGCCGACCGCGCTTGGGCAGGTCGTTGATCTCGTGCCACAGCGCGATACGCCGCGTGTCGATGGGCTGGATCGCCCGGGCCGGCCACACGAAGTCGACGTTGTGAAACCATTGGTCGTACAGGTCATAACTGTCGGGCTGCATCACCGCGATGCGCTGGGCCTGTTCGACGTCGTGCACCTGGTACACCAGCCGAATCCCCAGTTCCTGTTCGGCGCGCACGCGCAGGCATTCGAGCAAGGTGACCGAGGTGCCGAGCACCCGTAAGGTGATCATCCGGCGAACCGCCGTGAGAACACTTCAAAGGAACGCTGCAGCAACGCAGGATCGAGGCCACGCAGGATAAACACCAGGCGCGATTGCCGGTCGGTGCCTGGCCACGCAGGCAGATGGACCGGAGCATGCAGGCAATGCTGCACGCCATGAATGACGATGGGGGCGTTACTGGCGTTCACGTTGAGCAGTCCTTTGACGCGAAGGATTCGTTCGCCATGGCATCTTAACAGCATCGACAACCACACCCCGAAGCCGACCCAGTCCAGCGGCTGGTCGAAGGTCATACTGCACACTTGGGCTGCCCCATGGCTGGCGCTGGTGGTCTGATGCAATTGCCAGCGGCTGACTTCCATGGCGGGTTCGGCACTGCGCAGGCCTTCACCGAGCAACAGTTGGTCGCCGCTGTGGATGGCGTGGGTATCGAGGATCGGCGTACCTGCGTTGAGCGCCTGCAGGTGCGCACGCAGCGGTTCGCAGTCATCCACAAGATCAGTCTTGCTCAGCAGCAAACGGTCTGCCGCCGCGACCTGGGCCAGCCATTCCGGGTGCAGGCGCTCCTGCAACGCGGCGTGGCTGGCGTCGACCAGCGTCACCACCAGGCCGATATGAAAACGCCCGCGCAGTTGCACGTCGTTGTTCAAGGTGGCGAGGATCGGGGCCGGGTCAGCCAGGCCGGTGGTCTCGAGAATCACCCGTTTGAACGCGGGAATTTCGCCACGCTCGCGACGTTGCAACAGACCGAGCAACGCGTCCTTGAGCTCGCCACGGATGGAGCAGCAGATGCAGCCGCTGGGCAACAGCACGGTATTAGGCGCGACTTCTTCCACCAGCAGATGATCGATGCCGATGTCGCCGAATTCGTTGATCAGCAGTGCCGTGTCACCCAGGCTTTCACCTTGCAGCAGGCGCTGGAGCAAGGTGGTTTTGCCGCTGCCGAGGAAGCCGGTGATCACATTTAGAGCAATGCTCATATTTACCTCCGGCCCTACAATGGGGTGTTTTCCAGGTGGTCAAGTAGACGCGGGTCAAGGGGATCCAGCGGCCGGCCGAGCATGGTTTCAGCTGCCTGCCAGAGTTGATCCAGCCCGCTTGCCAGTGCCTGTTTGCCGGTGGCGCCCAACAGCAGATAGGAGGCGCCCTGGAAGTCTTCGACCTTGAGTCGGAACACCGCCAGCACCTGGTTGATCGCAGCGATACGGCGCAGGCGTTCGCGGCGCCGGGGCAGTTCATCGCCCAGGGGGTCGCTCCAGTGCAGGTCTTCGCCGAGCAATCCGCAGAGTCCGCACATGGCTACACCTCACTCATGGCATGACATCGCCGGAGTTCGGGCCCAGGGTCTGGCCGACGAACAGGTTGCCACCCGGCTCACTGGCCAGCAGCACAGCGGTGGGCGCCACTTCGTCCGCCAGGCCGAAGCGCCCCAAGGGCAGCTCCTTAGCCTTGGCGCGCTTCCAATCGTCACTGATACCGCCCACTAACGGCGTCTCGATCGGGCCGGGGGCGATGGCGTTGACCAGCACGTTGTCCTTGGCCACTTCCAACGCCAGGGATTTGGTAAAGCCGATCACCCCGGCCTTGGCGGCCGCGTAGTGGGTCAGTTCGGCGCCGCCCTTGATGCCCAGTTGCGACGCCACGTTGATGATCCGTCCCCAACCCTGCGCGAGCATATGCGGCAAGGCGCGCTGGCTGGCGACGAACACGCTGGTGAGGTCGACGCGCAGCATGTCGTTCCACATCTCGATGGACAGGTCGACGCAACGCGCCTGGGTAAGCATCCCGGCATTGTTGACCAGGATATCGATGCCGCCGAAGTGTTCGACGCAACGGTCGACACTGGCCTGGGCACCTTCGACCGTGCCGACATCGGCCACGCACTCGACCACTTCGGCGCCGAGGTTGCGGCAGGTGATTGCGGTTTCGGCGAGGCTGGCGGCGTTGCGGTCGGCCAGTAACAGGCGCGCGCCTTCAACGGCGTAGGCGCGGGCGATGGCGGCACCGATGCCACTGCCGGCACCGGTGATCACGGCGCGGCGGTTGGTCAGTTGGTTCATGCAAAAACTCCTGAAAAATTCCACTTCCAATGTGGGAGGGGGCAAGCCCCCTCCCACATTTGGATCAAGTACATCAGTCAGTCAGGCCAGCGCACGGTGAGGCCGCCGTCGATGACGATGCTCTGCCCGGTCAAATAACTCGACGCCTCACTGGTCAAGAACTGCACCAGCGACGCCACTTCATCTGCGCGCCCTACCCGCCCAAGCGGAATCGCCCGCGCGGCCTTGGCCAGGCCTTCCGGGCCGAGGGAGTTCTTCGCATCCAGCGATTGCGGTGTCTCGATCAACCCCGGGATCACCGCATTGCAGCGAATGCCCAGGGGCGCCAACTCCACCGCCAGCGAGCGGCACAACCCCGGCACACCAGCCTTGGCTGCGGCGTAATGGCTGTGTTCCTGCCAGCCATACACGCCGCCGGCAATCGAAGAGATCGCCACCAACGCGCCGCCTTCGTTCATATGCCGCGCCGCCGCGCGGAAGGTGCGCATCACCCCCGTGAGGTCGACATTGAGCATCTCGTTCCATCGCTCATCGGTCATCTCCAGCAGCGGCGCACGGCGCAGCAAACCGGCGTTGGCCACCGCGTAATCCAGCCGGCCGAAATGCTGTACCGCCTGTTCGGCGAGGGCGTCCACCGAGGCGGTATCGCCCACGTCCAGCGGTAACATCAGGCACTCGCCCCCCGCCTCCTCCACCTGCGACACGGTGGTGCTCGGGTCGTGGGGATCGGCCGGGTAATACCCGCCCACCACCGCGACGCCGCTGCGTGCATAGGCCACGGCGAGGGCTTGGCCAATGCCACTGGCGGCACCGGTAATCAGCGCAACTTTACGGCTCATCACATTCTCCTTACTGAACGGTTTCCGGACGCACATGGCGGGCGGCAAACATCAGCGCGCCGGACAAGAAGCACGGCAGCGCGCCGAACCACAGCGCGGCGGTCTGCCAGTCACTGCCGGCGGACAACACCTGGGTCGCACCAAAACCTGCGACCACGGCACCAATCGGGCCCATGGCATGGATGATCGCGCCGCCGGTGGCGCGGATGCTGGTGGGGAAACTTTCACTGATAAAGAACAGCGCCGCCGAGTACGGCCCGATCAGGAAGAACAGGCCCAGGCTGTACAGCCCGACCACCATCGGCATATTGCTCGGACCAAACAGCATGCCGGCAAACGCCAGGCCGCCGAGCATCCAACCCAGGCCGATGACGTTACGACGGCCGATCTTGTCGCCCATCCAGCCGTGGCTGAGGTAGCCGCAGTAACCCACCAGGTTCGACAGCACGAGGATGATCAGCGAGTTCTCGAACGAGATGTGGTGCACGCTGACGATCACCGAAGTGCCGAGCACGCTGAACACCTGGATCGCTGCCCAGTTGAGCAGCAGCGCAGCGCCGATCACCAGCGTGGCGCGACGGGCCGGGCCACGGAAAGCCGCCTTGAGACCGGCCTTGCTGTGTTCGTCGTAGTCCACGCCGTAGGTCACGGCAACGTTTTGCGCTTCGGTCACCGCACCGCTTTTACGCAGTTGGCTGATGCGCTGGTGGATCTGGAACTGCGGGCTCTCCTTGAGCTTGCGCGCCATGATCGCGATCACCACCGCGGGGATCGCGGCGAAGATGAAGCAACCCTGCCAGCCGATGATCGGCAGCAACAGCGCGGTCAAACCGGCGGCGATCAACGCACCGACCGGCCAGCCGCCCTGCACCAGGCTGTAGATGAAGCCGCGACGCTTGGTCAGTCGCGGGTCTTCTGACGCACCATACAACTCGGTCAGATAGGTGGCGTTGACGGTTTCTTCGGCATACCCCAGGCCGCCCAGCGAACGGATTAGAATCAGCGGCGACTTGCCCCACGCCCCGCCAATGGCGGTCAGCGCCGAGCACAGTGCGGAACCGGCCACGGTGAAAATAATCCCTTTGCGCCGCCCCAGCTTGTCGACGATCGGCCCGATGGCCAAGGCGACGACGGCGGTACCCACCGCCACCCAGGTCGCGATTTCAGCTTGCTCCACTTCACCCCAGCCAAAGTGCCGGCCGATCTCCGGCAGCAAGGTGCCGAACAGGATGAAGTCATACACCGCAAACACCCAGGCGAAAAACGCGATCCAGGTGGCGAAGCGTACTTCCTGGGACGTCAGTTGCCGGGGTTTCCAGCCAGTCAGGTCAAGCTTGTTGTAGATGGACATAATCGCGCCTCGGGAGGTGGGGGCTGCTTGGGTTGGGATCAGGTACGCGGTTGGCGGCGGATAAAGTCGTCGGCGATTTCGTCGAAGGTGACGAAGCGCACTCCGGCATGGCTCTGGATGTGTTCGATCAAGCGCTCGAGCATCAGCAGCACTTGCGGGCGGCCGGACACGTCGGGGTGGATGGTCATGGTGAACACCGCGTGTTCGTGCTCGCGGTAGACCCAGTCGAACTGGTCGCGCCACATTTCTTCGAGGTGACGCGGGTTGACGAAACCGTGGCTGTTGGGGGCTTTCTTGATGAACATCATCGGCGGCAGGTCGTCGAGGTACCAGTTGGCCGGGATCTCCACCAGGTCGGTTTCTTCACCGCGCACCAGGGGTTTCATCCAGGTGTCGGGGTGCTGGCTGTAGTCGATCTTGGTCCAGCTGTCGCCCTTGCGCACGTAGTAGGGGTGGAAGTCGTTGTGCATCAGGCTGTGGTCGTACTTGATGCCTTTCTTCAGCAGCAGCTCGTTGGTGACCTTGCTGAATTCCCACCACGGCGCGACGTAGCCGGTGGGACGCTTGCCGGTGACTTGGGTGATCAGTTCGATGGACTTGTCGAGGACGATTTCTTCCTGCTCGGCGGTCATCGCAATCGGGTTTTCGTGGCTGTAGCCATGCACGCCGATTTCGTGACCGGCGTCGGCCACGGCCTTCATCTGCTCGGGGAAGGTTTCCATCGAGTGGCCGGGGATAAACCAGGTGGTGCGCAGGCCGTAGCGTTCGAACAGTTTGAGCAGGCGCGGCGCACCGATTTCACCAGCGAACAGGCCGCGGGAGATGTCGTCGGGCGAGTCTTCGCCGCCATAGGAACCGAGCCAGCCGGCGACGGCGTCGACGTCGACGCCAAATGCACAGAGGATGTCTTTAGCCATGGTGTGTCTCCTTAAATGTTGAGTACGGATTCGACGGATAAGGCCGCGCGCAACAGCCGCGCGTCTTCTCCTGTCGGGGCGCTGAGCAGCAGCCCGGTGGGCAGGCCCTGGGCATCACGGCCACTGGGTAAGCTGACGCCTGGCATGTCGAGAAAGCTGCCGGGCATGGTCAGGCGCAGGGTGGCGAGGTTGGTTTTGACGAACAGTTCGTCGTCGGCTTCAAGCGGTGCCAACGCCGGGGCGACATGGGCGACGGTGGGGGTGATCAGGATCGCGCCGTCGAGGTCGTCGAGCAGTTGCTGTTGCAGGCGGCGGCGCGCCTCGGTCAGGTGGATCAGTTGGCTGGCCGGCAATCCGCGCGCGGCTTCAAGGCGGCGGCGCACACGGGGGTCGAGTTGCTCGGCATCAGTGCTGTCGAGCAGGGACTGGTGCAGGGCGAAGGCCTCGAACGCGCCGAGCCAGCCTTGGTGCTTGATGAGGTCCAGGGTGGCCTGGAACGGGGGGCTTTCACGCTCTTCAATCAGCGCGCCTTCCGCCTTCAGTCGCTCAACGGCGCGCAGCAGGTTGTTGCGCACGGCAGGCTCCACGTCGGCCAGCACGCCCTGTTCCAACACAAAACGCTGCCCTTTCAGGCGGCGGGCACTGTGCTGCTGGGTACGGCCATGGAGCAGGTCGTCGATGGCCAAGGCATCGCGCACGCTGCGCGTCAACGGACCGAGGCTGTCGAGGGAGTGGGCCAAGGGAAACACACCGTCGCGGCTGTAGCGTCGGCTGCTGCTGCGGTACCCCACCAATCCGTTGAGCGCCGCCGGAATGCGGATGGAACCGGCGGTGTCGGTGCCCATGGCGATCGGCACGATACCGGCCGCGACCGCCACCGCCGACCCGGACGACGAGCCCCCGGGAATGCGCGCATGGTCCGTGCCATGGGGATTGTGCGGCGTGCCGAAATGCGGGTTCAGGCCCAACCCGGAATAGGCCAGTTCGCTGAGGTTGGTCTTGCCGACGCTGACCATCCCGGCACGGCACAACAGGCCCACGCTGGGGGCGTCGAGCAACGCGGCGGGCGCAGTACGGCGGTAGGCGGCGCCCGCGGTGGTGATGCTGCCGGCCACATCGAACAGGTCTTTCCAGGCCAGGGGTACGCCGTCGAACACGCTCAAGGGCTGGCCGGCACGCCAACGGGCGGCGGACGCTTCGGCTTCACGGCGGGCGCGCTCGGCGGTCAGGGAAATAAATACGCTGGTCGAGCGGCTCGCTTGATCGAGTGCCTGCTCAAGGACTTGCACCGGGTCGCTGCGACCGCTGGCGAAATCCTCGGCCAGTGAAGTGGCGTCTGACATCAGGGAAACCTCATAAAACGTACATATTCATAAAATGTACATTTTACAAAGGCAGCTTTCGTGCCAGTCTCTGCGTAGCGCTCTTGACGCGATTACGCATTTTTACCCAGAGCTACGGGATAGATGGTGTTGCTCGATGGAAAAAAACCTTGCGCCACGCTTGCGAAGCGCCTCCGATGAAATAATGTACCTTTTATTAATAAGTACATTTTGGTGCAGAAAAGTAACATTCCTACATTCAAGGCCCCAAAAAAGTGCCACCGACGTGGCGCAGAGTGACAGGCGCAACTTATGAGAGAATCCCCGGCCACCGTCCTACATGCCTTTGAGAAATCGATGAAAGCAGTGTCCGCCTCGGCCTCCCGTTACGCGATGATTCACCAGGTGTTGCGCGACGCGATCGTCAACGGCACCGCCCGCCATGGCCTGGTATTGCTGGAAGCGCCCCTGGCCGAGCTGTTCGGCACCAGCCGCGTGCCGGTGCGCAAGGCGCTGGACCTGCTGCACGCTGAGGGCTTGATCTGCCGTTTCAACGGCCGGGGTTACCTGATCAACCCCGAAGGCCTGGCCATGGAACCGCTGCGCCTGCCCCTGAGCCATGCGCACCTGGGCCTCAATGGCGAGGCCGAACTGGTGGACACCCGGCCGCTGGGCGAGCGCATCGTCGAGGAAATCGGCGCGGCGCTGTCCACCTGCATCGCCTTTGGCCATTACCGCCTGGATGAACAGGCCGCCGCCGACCACTATGGCGTCAGCCGCGCGGTGGTGCGTGAGGCGCTGATGCGCCTGCGCGACCGTGGCCTGGTGGAAAAAGAGCCCTATTCCCAATGGCTGGCGGGGCCACTGACCGCGCGGGAGGTCACCGAGGATTACGAACTGCGCGCCTGCCTGGAACCCGAAGCCCTGCGCCAAAGTGCCCCGAACCTCGACCGCGACATGCTTGAAGCCATGCTGCAGCGCGTGCTGGATGCCCAGGACAGCCCGCAGTGCAGCCTGGAAGCCATCGAGCAGATCGAAGAGGACCTGCACCAGCGCTGCCTGGCCGGCCTGCAAAACCGCAAGATTGCCGCGCTGATTCGCCAAGGCCAGAGCCCGATGATTATCAGCCGGATTTTTTACCGATTGCTGGGCATCGGCGCTGATCCGGCGATGCTCGCCGAACATCGCTTGATTTTGGAACTGCTGCTGCATGGCGCATTCGATGCGGCCGCGTTGAACCTGCGCGAGCATTTGCAGCGGGCGCGGCAGCGGATGTTGCAGCGTCTGAAAGTGCTGTCGGTGCTGCCAGAACAGCCACTCCCCGCCTACCTCCACAAAATCAGCTGACCCACATTGACCAAGTCGCCGCAGTAATTTCATGCAATATGTTGCTATCTCACCCCCACCATTGAAACCACTGCTACCCCGCCCCATCTAACCTGCATACTTCCTTATGCAGGTGCCCCATGAGCGACCAGCAAGAATTCCCTGATTACGACCTCAACGATTACGCCGACCCCGAAAACGCTGAAACCCCTTCGTCCAATACCGGCCTGGCCCTGCCTGGGCAAAACCTGCCGGACAAGGTCTACATCATCCCGATCCACAATCGGCCGTTCTTCCCGGCGCAAGTGCTGCCGGTGATCGTCAACGAAGAGCCGTGGGCCGAGACCCTGGAGCTGGTGAGCAAATCCGACCACCACTCCCTCGCCCTGTTCTTCATGGACACGCCGCCGGAAGACCCACGCCACTTCGACACCTCCGCCCTGCCGCTGTACGGCACCCTGGTGAAGGTGCACCACGCCAGCCGCGAGAACGGCAAGCTGCAATTCGTCGCCCAGGGCCTGACCCGCGTGCGGATCAAAACCTGGCTCAAGCACCACCGCCCACCGTATCTGGTGGAAGTCGAATACCCGCACCAGCCAAGCGATCCGACCGACGAGGTCAAGGCCTACGGCATGGCGCTGATCAATGCGATCAAGGAACTGCTGCCGCTCAACCCGCTGTACAGCGAAGAGCTGAAGAACTACCTCAACCGCTTCAGCCCCAACGACCCGTCGCCCCTCACCGACTTCGCCGCCGCCCTCACGTCGGCCACCGGTAATGAGCTGCAGGAAGTGCTGGACTGCGTGCCAATGCTCAAACGCATGGAAAAAGTCCTGCCGATGCTGCGCAAGGAGGTGGAAGTCGCACGCCTGCAAAAAGAACTCTCCGCCGAGGTGAACCGCAAGATCGGCGAGCACCAGCGCGAGTTCTTCCTCAAGGAACAGCTCAAGGTCATCCAGCAGGAACTGGGCCTGACCAAGGACGACCGCAGCGCCGACGTCGAACAGTTCGAGCAACGCCTGGAGGGCAAGGTGCTGCCGGCCCAGGCGAAAAAACGTATCGATGAAGAACTGAACAAACTGTCTATCCTCGAAACCGGCTCACCGGAATACGCGGTGACGCGCAATTACCTGGACTGGGCCACCTCGGTGCCATGGGGCGTGTATGGCGAGGACAAACTCGACCTCAAACACGCGCGCAAGGTGTTGGACAAGCACCATGCCGGCCTGGATGACATCAAGAGCCGCATTCTCGAATTCCTTGCGGTGGGCGCCTATAAAGGCGAAGTCGCCGGCTCCATCGTGCTGCTGGTGGGCCCGCCGGGCGTGGGCAAGACCAGCGTGGGCAAATCCATCGCCGAGTCCCTCGGGCGGCCGTTCTATCGCTTCAGCGTCGGCGGCATGCGCGACGAGGCCGAGATCAAGGGCCATCGCCGCACCTACATCGGCGCCATGCCGGGCAAGCTGGTGCAGGCGCTCAAGGACGTGGAGGTGATGAACCCGGTGATCATGCTCGACGAGATCGACAAAATGGGCCAGAGCTACCAGGGCGACCCGGCCTCGGCGCTGCTCGAAACCCTCGACCCGGAGCAGAACGTCGAATTCCTCGACCACTACCTGGACCTGCGCCTGGACCTGTCCAAGGTGCTGTTCGTGTGCACCGCCAACACCCTGGACTCGATTCCCGGCCCGCTGCTGGACCGTATGGAAGTGATTCGCCTGTCGGGCTATATCACCGAAGAAAAAGTCGCCATCGCCAAACGCCACCTGTGGCCAAAACAGCTGGAAAAAGCTGGCGTTTCGAAAAACAGCCTGAGCATCAGCGACGGCGCCCTGCGCGCACTGATCGACGGTTACGCCCGAGAGGCCGGGGTGCGCCAGCTGGAGAAACAGCTGGGCAAACTGGTGCGCAAGGCGGTAGTCAAGCTGCTGGACGCGCCGAACTCGGTGATCAAGATCGGCAACAAGGACCTGGAAAGCTCCCTCGGCATGCCGGTGTTCCGCAACGAGCAGGTGTTGTCGGGTACCGGTGTGATCACCGGCCTGGCCTGGACCAGCATGGGTGGCGCTACGTTGCCGATCGAGGCGACGCGCATCCACACCCTCAATCGCGGCTTCAAGCTGACCGGGCAGTTGGGTGAGGTGATGAAAGAATCCGCCGAAATCGCCTACAGCTATATCAGCTCCAACCTGAAGTCGTTTGGCGGCGATCCGAAGTTCTTCGACGAAGCCTTCGTGCACTTGCACGTACCGGAAGGCGCCACGCCGAAGGACGGCCCGAGCGCCGGGGTGACCATGGCCAGCGCGCTGCTGTCCCTGGCCCGCAATCAAGCGCCGAAAAAAGGCGTGGCCATGACTGGCGAACTGACGTTGACCGGGCATGTGCTGCCAATTGGCGGGGTGCGTGAAAAGGTGATTGCGGCGCGGCGCCAGAAGATTCACGAGTTGATCTTGCCGGAGCCCAATCGCGGCAGTTTCGAAGAGTTGCCGGAGTACCTGAAGGAAGGCATGACGGTGCACTTTGCCAAACGCTTTGCGGATGTGGCGAAGGTGCTCTTCTGATATTTCACTAGCCTGAGCCTGCCCCTGTGGCGAGCAGGCTTGCCCTGCGTTGGGCTGCGCAGCAGACCCAAAACTAACGACCCCATTCTTCCGGAAAGAATGGGGTCTTTTAAAAGGGGCTGCTTCGCAGCCCAACGCAGGGCAAGCCTGCTCGCCACAACAAGCCGGTTCGCCACGAAGGGCACTCTGCGGCCCTCTTGTCACAACTTGTCTCATCTTCGGTTATGCTCGGTCTTCGTCGCCAAACAACGGAGCCCCCATGACCGCTGCCCGCCTGCTTCTCCCCCTGAGCCTTTGCCTGCTCGCCGCCTGCGCCAGTGCGCCGAAGCAAAACGTCACCGTGGAAGAACAGGGCGCTTGTCCGCTGCAACTCAAAACCGGGCAAAACCTGATCCTCACCCTGCCAAGCAACCCAACCACGGGTTATCGCTGGGCCATCCAGGATTCCGCCGGAGGCGTACTGCGCGCACTGAGCCCCGAGGTGTACAGCAGCTCGGAATCCGGTGTGGTCGGTGGCGGAGGCCAGTCCACCTGGCGCTTCCAGGCTTTCACGGCCGGCCAGGGTCGTTTGCGCCTGACCTCCCAGCAACCCTGGGAACCGGAAGCCGAGCCCGCCGAGACCTTCGACTGCGCCATTACGGTGAACTGATATGCCATGGCTGATTCTTGCGCTGATGGGCGCAGGCACCTTTATCTACGGCCTGAGCACCCATGCCACGTTGCTGTGCCTGCTGGTCAAGCCGCTGCCGGTACTGGCGCTGCTGGGCTGGCTACATGATGCGCCGCCTACTGACTATCGACGCTGGATCAGCCTCGGGCTGATTTTTTCCCTGGTCGGCGATGTATTGCTCGCCTGGCCGGGCGACCTGTTTATCTTCGGCCTCGGCGCCTTCCTGTTTGCGCACCTGGCCTATCTCAAAGCCTATTTCAGCGACTGCCGCCGCTTGGCGCTGTTGCCGTTGGTATTGGCGCTGGGTGTGGGCGCGATCCTGCTGAGCATCCTGATCTCCCACGGCCTCGGTGAACTGCTGATACCGGTGGTGGTTTACGCACTGGTGATCAGCGCCATGCTTTGGCGCGCGCTGGCACGCCTGGGCAGCGATGTGCCGAAACGCTCGGCGCTGCTGGCGGCGGCGGGGGCGGTGTCGTTTGTATTTTCCGACACGCTGATCGGCATCAATCGGTTTGTGCTGTCGTTCGAGGCCGCGCCGTATTTGTTGATCACAACTTACTGGCTCGGCCAATGGGGCATCACCGCCTCGGCTTTCCATCAGACAACCCGCGCATCCGCTGACCAACTTGGCTAAAATGCCGGCCTTTCCCCCTCGTCGCCGGAACAACCGTGAGCAAAGAACCCGATCGCCTATTCGCCCAGCCCCTGCCCCAGGTGCCGGACTTCGCCTTTAACGAGGACGTGGTGCGGGTGTTCCCGGACATGATCAAGCGCTCGGTGCCCGGTTACCCGACGATTGTCGAAAACCTCGGCGTGCTCGCGGCGCAATTTGCCCAACCGAACAGCGTGCTCTACGACCTGGGCTCGTCCCTGGGTGCGGTGACCCAGGCCTTACGTCGCCATGTGCGCACGGACGGTTGCCGAGTGATCGCTGTGGATAACTCGGCGGCCATGGTCGAGCGCTGCCGCGAATACCTCAATGGCCAGGACTCGATGTTCCAGGAGCTGCTGCCGGTCGAGGTAATCGACGGCGATATCCTCGCGCTGCAGTTCCAACCGGCCTCGGTGGTGGCGTTGAACTTCACCCTGCAATTCATCGCCCCGGATGAGCGCCTGGCGTTGCTCGGGCGTATCCGCCAGTCATTGCTGCCCGGCGGTGCATTGATCCTTTCGGAAAAGCTGCGCTTCAACGACCTTGAAGAACAGGCACTGCTCACCGACCTGCATATCGCGTTCAAACGCGCCAACGGCTACAGCGAACTGGAGATCGCCCAGAAGCGTAGCGCCATCGAAAACGTCATGAAGCCCGACAGCCTCGAAGAACACCGCGAACGCCTGCTGGCGGCCGGGTTCTCGAAAGTCGTGCCGTGGTTCCAGTGTCTTAACTTTGCCTCGTTGATTGCCTTGCCATGATTGATCTGTCCCCCCTCGCCCGCCATCTGGTCGGCACCCCTCTGGCTGTATGGGCCCAAGGCCTGCAAGCGCAGCTCGATAGCAAGATGGAAAAGGGTCATGGCGACCTGGAGCGTTGGCAGAGTGCCCTGGACGCGCTGCCAAAGATCCAGCCCAGCGAAGTCGACTTGCTCAATGGCTTGGTGCTGGACACCGATTGCGACGATGCCACCCGCGCGCAGATGCACACCGCGCTGATGGGCTTGAGCCCGTGGCGCAAGGGCCCGTTCCACCTGTTCGGTGTGCATGTGGACACCGAATGGCGCTCGGACTGGAAGTGGTCGCGTGTGGCCCCGCACCTGGACCTGAAGGGCAAGCGCATTCTCGATGTCGGTTGCGGCAACGGTTACTACATGTGGCGCATGCTCGGCGCCGGGGCCGACAGCGTGATTGGCGTCGACCCGAACTGGCTGTTCTTCTGCCAGTTCCAAGCCGTACAGCGTTACCTGTCCGAACCCAAGGCCTGGCACCTGCCGTTCCCGTTTGAAGACCTGCCGGCGAACCTGGAAGGCTTCGACACAGTGTTTTCCATGGGTGTGTTCTATCACCGTCGCTCGCCGATCGAGCATCTGCTGGCGCTGAAGGACACCCTGGTCAAGGGCGGCGAACTGGTCCTGGAAACCCTGGTAGTGGAAGGCGATCAGCAACAGGTGCTGGTGCCGGAAGACCGTTATGCGCAGATGCGTAACGTGTGGTTCCTGCCGTCGGTACCGGCATTGATGCTGTGGCTGCGGCGTGCCGGGTTCAGTGATGTGAGGTGTGTGGATGTGAGCGTGACTACGGTGGAGGAACAGCGCGGGACGGAGTGGATGAAGTATCAGTCCCTCAGCGACTTCCTCGATCCGCAGGATCACAGCAAGACGATTGAAGGGCTGCCGGCGCCGATGCGGGCGGTCATCATCGCCAAGAAGTAACCGCTAATCTCCCGGAAACAGAGATCCAAATGTGGGAGGGGGCTGCCCCCGATAGCGATGTATCAGCCATAGATGTGGTGGCTGACACTCTGCTATCGGGGGCAAGCCCCCTCCCACATTTGCTCATCAGTTTTTTTAGAGCGGGGGCTTGGCCCGGCGTGCCTTGAAAAATTCGCTCAACACCGTGCCGCACTCCTCCGCCAGCACACCGCCTTCAAACAACACCCGATGGTTCAGAAAGCCCTGGGTAAAAAACTGCCCCTGGCTTTGCACGATCCCTGCCTTGGGCTCCAACGCGCCATACACCACCCGCGCAATTCGTGAATGCACGATCAGGCCGGCGCACATGCTGCACGGTTCCAAGGTCACGTACAGCGTACTGCCCGGCAGGCGGTAGTTGCTGACCGCTTGCGCAGCCGCGCGTATAGCGACCATTTCGGCATGGGCGCTGGGGTCATGGCCGCTGATCGGGCAGTTGAAGCCGCGACCAATGATTTCACCGTCCTGCACCAGCACCGCGCCCACCGGCACTTCGCCCAGCGTCGCGCCTTGGGCGGCAAGTGCCAGGGCTTCGCGCATGAAATCCTGATCGCGGCTGCGGTCGATAATCGCCGTGGGGCGAAACTGGCGCATCACGCCACCTCGATGGCGGCCATCAGACCGGTTTCCATGTGGTCGATCACGTGGCAGTGGAACATCCACACCCCAGGGTTGTCCGCCACCAATGCCACGCGGGCGCGTTCGTTCTTGCCCAGCAGGTAAGTGTCGGTGAAATACGGGATCACCTTGTGGCGGTTCGAGGCGATCACCTTGAAGCTCATGCCGTGCAGGTGGATCGGGTGCTGGTACTGGGTCATGTTTTTCAATTCGAAAATGTAGCTCTTACCTTTTTCCAGCTTGGCAATCGGTCGGTCGGCGCAGGTCTTGTCGGTGATGTCCCAGGCCTGGCCGTTGATCTGCCACAGGCTCGGCGGCTTGCCGTTATCCACCGATACGGAGCCGACCCACTCGAAATTGAAGTTGAGTTTCTCCGCATTGGCCAGGTCCGGCTCGGCAATCGGGTTGGCGGGCAATGCCGGGGGCCATTCGCTCGGTGCATCGGTGTTGGCGACTGAGCGGAAAGTGCCCAGGCGCACCGGGCCGTTACGGATCGACAGTTCTTCGCCCGCCGGCGGCGCCTTGATCGCCAGGCAGATACGCATGCCCGGGCCCAGCCAGTATTCCTTGCCCAGCGGGCGCGGCTCGACGGGGTTGCCGTCCAGGGCGTAGATCTGCGCCTCGACGTCGGGGATGTTGATGCGATAGGTCAGGGTGTTGTCGAGGTTGAGCAGGCGCACGCGGGTGATCTGCCCGGCCGGCAGGTCGATCACCGCCTGGGATACGCCATTGATCGTCGACAGGCGCCCGGCCGTGCCGCCACGCGCGGCTTCACGGGGAATGCTGAAGGCGACGAAGGCGCCCTCTTCGTCCACGTGCCAGCTCTTCAGGCTGAGGGTGCGTTCGTGCTTGAAACCGGTGGGCTCGCGCTCTTCGATGATCAGCGGGCCGACCAGGCCTCGGCCGAGTTCTTCGCTGCTGTTCACATGGGGGTGATACCAGTAGCTGCCAGCATCGGGCACGCGGAATGTGTAGTCGAAGTATTCGCCGGGTAACACCGGCAATTGCGAGACGTAAGGCACGCCGTCCATTTCCAGCGGCAGGCGGATGCCGTGCCAGTGGATCGTGGTGGCGACCGGCAGGTGGTTGATAAAGCGCACCCGCAGCCACTCACCCTGGCGCACGCGCAACTCGGTGCCAGGTGCCGAAGGGCCGAAGGCCCAGGCTTCGGTCTTGTGCCCCGGCACCAGCTCTACATCGAGCGGCGCGGCGATCAGTTCGTAATCGTGCCCCGCTTCGGCTTCGGCGACCTTCCCCAGCCAGTAGCGGTAGGCGCCACCGGCACCGACGCCCACTACGGCCAGGCCTGCAAGACCACCCAGGATTTGTCGACGGGAAAAGGATCGGGACACAACAACCTCACGTATCTGCCGCAGGCGCAGGGCCTGCAAAGGGCAGATACGATACACCTGCATTGGCTAAACAGTAAGGCTTCGCATTGCCGCATGACACAAAGACGGCGCACACCTGTAGGAGCGAGCGTGCTCGCTCCTACAGGTGAATCTGCGGTCAGCGCTTGGCGGCCGCCAGGATCAGGGCTTTCATCTCGGCCACAGCGCCTTTGAACCCGACGAACAGCGCATGGGCCACCAGCGCATGGCCGATGTTCAGCTCGTTGATGCCCTTGATCGCAGCCACCGCTTCGACGTTGTGGTAATGCAGGCCGTGGCCGGCGTTGACGATCAGGCCTTCATTAAGGCCGCAGTTCACACCGTCAATGATGCGCTGCAGTTCATCCGCCACTTCGGTCGGTGTGGTGGCGTCGGCGTAACGGCCGGTGTGCAGTTCGATGGCCGGCGCGCCGACACGGCGGGACGCTTCGATCTGGCGCTCGTCGGCGTCGATGAACAGCGACACTTCGCTGCCGATCTTCGACAGGCGCTCCACCGCAGCCTTGATCCGCGCTTCCTGGCCGGCTACGTCGAGGCCGCCTTCGGTGGTCAGTTCCTGGCGGGTTTCCGGGACCAGGCAGATGTGCGCCGGGCGGATGCGCTCGGCGAAGGCCATCATTTCTTCGGTGACGCCCATCTCAAAGTTCATGCGGGTTTGCAGCACGTCCTTGAGCAGCAGCACATCGCGCTCCTGGATGTGACGGCGGTCTTCGCGCAGGTGCACAGTGATGCCGTCGGCGCCCGCTTCTTCGGCGTCCAGCGCGGCCTTGACCGGGTCAGGGTAACGAGTGCCCCGGGCCTGGCGCAGGGTAGCGACGTGGTCGATGTTGACGCCAAGAAGAATGCGATTGCTGGTGGTCACGGAAGCGCTCCTGAAAAGGGGAAAGAAACGCTGCACAGCATACACGGGGATGTCAGGGCTTTCGAAACAACTCGCGACTGACCAGCGGCCGACCGCCCAAGTGCACAGCCAGGGCCTGGCGCATCAGGCGCTTGGCGGCGGACAACGCACCGGGTGCGCTCCAGTCGGCCTCGCTCATGGCCAGCAGCTCGGTACCCTGGAACAGGCCCGGTTGCAGCAGGTACACACGCTCCAGGCCCGCATCCACTTGCAGGCGGTACATGCCGTCGGCGGCGATGGGCTCGCCATGCAGGTCGTTGTTCAGTTCAAAACCGTAGCCCAGGTCGTCGAGCAGGCGCCATTCGAAGGCGCGTAGCAGCGGCTCCAGGGGGCGGCCTTCTGCCAGGGCCAGCAAGGTGGCGGCGTAGTGATCGAAGACAGCCGGGTGCGGGTCTTCGGCGGGCAACAGGCGGATCAGCAATTCATTGAGGTAGAGGCCGCTGAACAGTGCATCGCCATTGAGCCAGGCGGAAGTGCCGACGCTTTCCAGGCGGCCGACGTTTTTCAGCTCGCCCTTGCCGCGAAACTCCACGTCCAATGCCACGAAGGGCCGCGCCAATGTCCCCGCCTTGCCCCGCGCGCTACGCAACACCGCGCGCAGGCGGCCTTGCGGCGTGAGGAAATCCACCAGCGCGCTGGTCTCACGGTAGGCGCGGCTGTGCAGGACGTAGGCGAGTTGGCTGGGGGGTTGGGATTGGGACATGGGTTCTCTATCTTGAAAACAACACAAACCTAATGTGGGAGGGGGCTTGCCCCCGATGGCAGTGTGTCAGTCACTTATTTATTAACTGACTCACCGCCATCGGGAGCAAGCCCCCTCCCACATTTTTTGCCCTGCGGTGTTCTTACAGGTCGCCGTAACCGAGGGAACGCAGAGCGCGCTCGTCATCGGACCAACCACCCTTCACCTTCACCCACAGGTTGAGCATGATCTTGGAATCGAACAGCAATTCCATGTCCTTGCGCGCTTCGGTGCCGATGCGCTTGATGCGCTCGCCCTTGTCGCCAATGATGATTTTCTTCTGGCCGTCACGTTCGACGAGGATCAGCGCATGGATATGCAGGGTCTTGCCCTGCTGCTTGAACTCTTCGATTTCGACGGTGATCTGGTACGGCAGCTCGGCGCCCATCTGGCGCATGATTTTCTCACGCACCAGTTCGGCGGCGAGGAAACGGCTGCTGCGGTCGGTGATCTGGTCTTCCGGGAAGAAGTGCTCGTTCTCCGGCAGGTAGCCGGCGATCACGCGCTCCAGGGCTTCGAGGTTGTGGCCGTGCTGGGCCGAGATCGGCATGATCTGCGCGTTCGGCAGTTGCTCCTGCAACCAGCTCAGGTGCGGCATCAGCTCGGCTTTGTCTTCGATACGGTCGGTCTTGTTCAACGCGACGATCAAAGGCCCGGTGACGTACTGCACACGCTCGAGGACCATCTGGTCTTCGTCGGTCCACTTGGTGCGGTCGACCACGAAGATCACCACGTCGACGTCTTTCAACGCCGCCGAAGCGGTCTTGTTCATGTAGCGGTTGAGGGCTTTTTCACCGCCTTTGTGCATACCCGGGGTGTCGACATACACCGCTTGCACGCTGCCTTCGGTCTTGATGCCCAGCATGTTGTGGCGGGTGGTCTGCGGCTTGCGCGAGGTGATTGCAAGCTTCTGGCCGAGGATATGGTTCAGCAGCGTGGACTTGCCCACGTTCGGGCGGCCGACGATGGCAACATAGCCACAGCGTGTTGCGGTTGAATCAGTCATGGCCATTCTCCACGCCCAGGGCAATCAGTGCTGCAGCGGCCGCTACCTGTTCGGCAATACGACGGCTCACACCCTGACCTCGGCTTTTTTCATTCAGTAAGGTGATTTCACATTCCACGAAGAACACGCGGCAATGGGGCTCACCCTGGATATCCACCACTTCGTAGCGTGGCAGGTCACAACCGCGCGATTGCAGGAATTCCTGCAGGCGGGTCTTCGGATCCTTGTTGGTGTCGACCAGCGTGAGGCTTTCGATCTCGGAGGTCAGCCACGCGGTGACGCGCTCCTTGGCCGCTTCCATGCCTGCATCGAGGTAGATCGCACCGATCAACGCCTCAAGCGCATCGGCCAGGATCGACTCACGGCGGAACCCACCGCTCTTCAACTCACCGGAGCCGAGGCGCAGGTACTCACCCAGACCAAAACCACGGGCCAGTACGGCCAGGGTCTCGCCCTTTACCAGCCGTGCGCGCAAACGCGACAGCTGACCTTCACGGGCTTGGGGAAAGCGCTCGAACAGGGCTTCACCGGCGACGAAATTGAGGATGGCATCACCGAGAAATTCCAGGCGTTCGTTATTACGCCCTGCAAAGCTGCGGTGTGTGAGGGCAAGGACCATCAATTCCTGATCCTTGAAGGTGTAGCCGAGCTGGCGCTCGAGACGACTTAGAGAAACGGTCACGGTTTACCCATATCTGTGTGGTGGCACCGGCGGCCATCGACGATTGACGCAGTGTTCAAATTCAAATCCTGGTTGGTATTGCACGGGGACGGAAAATGTCCAAGCCCCAGAAAAGCATTCGGCGCTGTGTTCACAGCGCCGCTTGTATTACTTGATCAGCCCGACCCGCGAGAAGTTCGGCAGGTGGCTGAGCTTGGGTTCCGGCCAGCTCATCCAGACCGCAAAGGCCTTGCCGACGATATTCTGGTCGGGAACCATGCCCAGCAGATCCTTGGGAATGCTGGGGTCATCCCAATAGCGACTGTCATTGGAGTTGTCGCGGTTGTCGCCCATCATGAAATAGTGCCCGGCCGGCACTTTCCACTCGCCATCAGGCATGGCGCGGTAGCGGCTCATTTCCTTGCGGATTTCGTGCTCTACCGCCCCGAGTTTTTCCTGGTACAGCTCGGCACTGCCCAGGCTGTTCGGTTCGGAACCGATCAACTTCTCGGCCACTGACTCGCCATTGATCAACAGACGCTTCTCGCTGGTGTAGCGAATCACGTCGCCCGGCAGGCCCACCACACGCTTGATGTAGTTGACGTTCGGGTCGCTTGGGTAGCGGAACACCATCACATCGCCGCGCTGCGGGTCACCGACTTCGATGACCTTCTTGTCGATCACCGGCAGGCGAATCCCGTAGGAGAACTTGTTCACCAGGATGAAGTCACCCACGTCCAGGGTAGGTTTCATCGAGCCCGACGGGATCTGAAACGGCTCCACCAGGAACGAACGCAGCACCAGCACGATGAACAACACCGGAAAGAACGACTTGCCGTATTCAACCAGCAAGGGCTCTTTGTTCAGCTTCTCGATCACCAGGCCATCGGGCTGGCTGACGCTGCCCTGATAGGACGCGATAGCCGCCCGCCGACGCGGGGCGAAGAACACCAGATCGAGCAACGCCAGGAGACCGCAAACGGCAACGGCGATGACCAGCAACAGCGGGAAATTTAGCGACATAGGACCTAACTATCCAACCTGAGCACCGCAAGGAAGGCTTCTTGTGGAATTTCCACGTTGCCCACTTGCTTCATGCGTTTTTTACCGGCCTTTTGCTTCTCAAGCAGCTTGCGCTTACGGCTGACGTCACCACCGTAGCATTTGGCCAGTACGTTCTTTCTGAGAGCCTTGACGGAGGTTCGCGCAATGATCTGCCCGCCAATGGCGGCCTGGATCGCGACGTCGAACATCTGGCGCGGAATCAGTTCTTTCATCTTTTCAGTCAGCTGGCGACCTTTGTAGTGCGCGTTGTCCTTGTGCACGATCAGTGCCAGGGCATCGACCTTGTCGCCGTTGATCAACACATCCAGTTTCACCAGATTAGCCGATTGGTAACGGTCGAAATGGTAATCCAGCGAAGCATAGCCGCGACTGGTTGATTTGAGACGGTCAAAGAAGTCCAGGACCACTTCGTTCATCGGCAAATCGTAGGTCACTTGCACCTGGGTACCGAGGAACAACATGTCGTGCTGCACGCCACGCTTTTCGATACACAGGGTAATGACGTTGCCCAGGTGTTCCTGCGGCACAAGAATATTGGCTCGCACGATCGGTTCGCGCATGTCTTCGATGGAAGACAGGTCTGGGAGCTTGGACGGGTTGTCGACGTAAATCGTTTCACCGTTTTTGAGCAACAGCTCGAAAATAACCGTCGGCGCCGTGGTAATCAGGTCCAGGTCGTACTCGCGCTCCAGGCGCTCCTGGATGATTTCCATGTGCAGCATGCCGAGGAAGCCGCAGCGGAAGCCGAAGCCCAGGGCGTCGGAGCTTTCCGGGGTGTACTGCAACGACGAGTCGTTGAGGGTCAGCTTTTGCAGGGCTTCGCGGAAGTCTTCGAAGTCGTCGGAACTGACCGGGAACAGGCCGGCGTAGACCTGCGGCTGGATGCGTTTGAAGCCCGGCAGCACGTCGACGTCAGGAGTGGAGCTCAAGGTCAGGGTGTCACCCACCGGTGCACCGTGAATGTCCTTGATACCGGCGATAATGAAGCCTACTTCGCCGGCTTTCAGATCAGTGGTCGCGGTGTGCTTGGGGTTGAATACGCCGACGCTGTCCACCAGGTGGATCTTGCCGGTGGACTTGACCAGGATCTTGTCGCCCTTCTTCACACGGCCGTGACGCACGCGTACCAGGGAGACAACCCCCAGGTAGTTGTCGAACCAGGAGTCGATGATCAACGCTTGCAGCGGATCTTCGTAGTTGCCGGTGGGGGCTGGAATGGTCTTGACCAGGCGCTCGAGCACTTCGTCGACGCCCAGGCCGGTCTTGGCGCTGCACTCGACGGCGTCGGTGGCGTCAATGCCGATGATTTTTTCGATTTCTTCCTTTACCCGGTCCGGATCGGCCTGTGGCAGGTCGATCTTGTTCAGTACCGGCATGACTTCCAGGCCTTGCTCGATGGCGGTGTAGCAGTTGGCCACGGACTGGGCTTCAACGCCCTGGCCCGCGTCCACCACCAGCAGCGCACCTTCGCAGGCCGCCAGGGAGCGGCTGACTTCGTAGGTGAAGTCAACGTGGCCCGGGGTGTCAATGAAGTTCAATTGGTACTTGATACCGTCTTTGGCGGTGTAGTACAGGGTAACGCTGTGGGCCTTGATGGTGATCCCGCGCTCGCGTTCGAGGTCCATGGAGTCCAGCACCTGGGCTTCCATTTCACGCTCGGCAAGGCCGCCGCACATCTGGATGAATCGATCGGCCAGCGTCGACTTACCATGGTCAATGTGGGCGATGATGGAGAAATTGCGGATATGACTCAAATCACTCACGGATCAACACTCAAAAAGGCTGCAGGCAGATTGCCCGCTGAAAAATAGCCGGGAATTGTACCTGATGCTCAGGCCAGGCGTCATCTTTGCTGACCAGAACAAAAATGCCCCACTCATTCGAGTGGGGCATTTTTTATGCATCACTGCGGTATCAGCCGGCCCGGCGCAGCAGCCAGAACCCAGCCAAGGCGCAGATGGTCGTCGGCACCAGCACCGCAAACAGTGGCGAGAACCCGAACACCAGGCTCGACGGGCCGAGCAGGTCCTGGGCGATGCGGAAGGTGAAACCCACCAGCACCCCGGTAAACACGCGCTGGCCGAGGGTTACGGAGCGCAACGGACCGAAGATGAACGAGATCGCCATCAATACCAGTGCCGCGGTCACCACCGGTTGTAACACCTTGACCCAAAATGCCAGCCAGTAACGACCGTTATTCAAGCCTTGGTCCTTCAGGTAGTGGATATAACCCCACAGCCCGGAGATCGGCAGGCTTTCGGGGATCATCACCACCGTATTGAGCAGTTCCGGCTTGAGGGCGATGTCCCACGCCTCACTCGGCACATTGATCACTTCGGTGCTGGCCTTGGTGCCTTGGCCGACATTGCGGAAGTAAGTCGTGGTGATGTCGGTCAATTGCCACTTTTCGTCGCTGTACTGCGCGCGTTTGGCGAAGCTGGACGACAGCATGTGACGTTCCTTATCGAACGTGTAGCGCGTCACACCGATCAGCAGTCCGCCCGGTTGCACGGCGTTGATGTGGATGAACTCATCACCCTGACGGTGCCACAGGCCATGTTTGGCGCTCTGTGCATCGCCCGAGCCCTGGGCCAGGGCGCGATTGGCCTGGGCGGTGGTTTCGGCCGGCGGCGCTACGTATTCACCGATCAGCACGCTGCACAGCATCAGCAGCAACATTGGCTTCATGACCGCCCAGACGATACGACCGATGGACACCCCGGCGGCGCGCATGATGGTCAGTTCGCTGTTGCTGGCCAGGCTGCCCAGGCCGATCAGGCAGCCGATCAGCGCGGCCATCGGCATCATGTCGTAGAGACGACGCGGCGCGGTAAGTGCAACGTAGCTGAGCACGTCCCACACGGTGTAGGTGTCGCTGACGTTGCCGACTTCATCGATGAAAGCGAACAACGAGGCCAGGCCCAGGATGATGCCCAGTACCGCCAGGATCGCGATCAGGACGCTGCTACCTATGTAGCGATCGAGCTTAGCCACGAGCCAACTCCTTCTGGCCACGACGGCTCATCATTTTCAAACGAATAGGCTCCCAATAGAGCAGCCCCAGGCCGATCAGCAGGAACATTCCGTGCACCCACCACAGGCCCAGGACCGGCGACAACTTGCCTTTCTCCAGGGAACCACGGGCGGAAATCAGGATAGTGAGGTAAGCCATGTACAGCAGGATCGCCGGCAACAGCTTGAGGAAACGACCTTGGCGCGGGTTGACGCGCGACAGCGGCACGGCCATCAGGGTCACGATAAACACCAGCAGCGGCAGGGAAATCCGCCATTGCAGCTCGGCGATGGAGCGCAGTTCCTTGCTGCCGAGCAGGTCCTTCGTGGGGATGGCGTCGCGATCGGTGACTTCGTCGCTGATATCCGGTCGAGCCAGCATCACGCCATAGGTGTCGTACTTGATCGCGCGATAGTCAGCCATGCCTGGACTGCCATCGTATCGATAGCCATTTTCCAGAATCAGGTAGCGGCTGCCGTCAGGACGCACTTCCTGGCGACCCGAATCAGCCACCAGCACGGAAATGCCACGGTCTTTCTTGTCTTGGCCAAAACGCTTCTCGGAGATGAACACGCCGCCCAGGTTGGCGCGGTCATCAGTCAGGGTTTCCGTGTAAGTCACCCGTGAGCCGTCATTGAGCGCCTGGAAACGGCCCGGCTCGAGGGTGTCGAACTCGGTCATCGCGTCCTGTTTGTTCAGCACCAGCTGGAACTGCATGGCGCCCTGGGGAGCCAGGCTCAGGCTCAGCCAAGCCACGATCAGCGCAACGCCGGCCGCCGGAATCATGGTCATGCCCAGCAGACGCTGCTGGCTCATGCCGGTGGCCGAGAGCACGGTCATTTCACTTTCAAGGTACAAGCGGCCGTAGGCCAGCAGGATCCCAAGGAACAGGCCCAGCGGCAGGATCAGTTGCAAGAACCCCGGCAGGCGAAAGCCCATGATCAGGAACAGCGAGCCTGGGTCCAGGGCGCCGGAGGCAGCCTGGGCCAGGTATTTGACGAAACGACCACTCATGATGATGACCAGCAGAACCGCACTCACGGCACTCAGGGTCAACAGGACTTCGCGGGACAGATAACGGAAGACGATCAAACCAGACACTCCAGGGTTGTCAGGCTAAGGCGGCCAAACAAGCAAGCATACCGAGTCAGCCCGTTTACACCGGGCCGGCTAAAAAGATGGCGCATTATCCTGTGATTGACCGCGCCTGTCACTGCGCAACCTCACGCGCACCTACAAAGCGTACGCCAAGGGTTGTCAGGCTCCGTCGGCGAGGTTCAAACTGCGGCCTTTGTCGCTGGCGGTTTACACGGCTGCCAAGCTTTAAAGCCTGCGTACAGACGCAAGGCTCTCAGACCTTTATAAGGGACCCGAAAATGGAATTGGTTGTAAAAAGCGTTAGCCCCGAAACGTTGAAAACCGCCACCCTCGTGGTCGCCATCGGCGAAGGCCGCAAGCTCGGCGTGGCCGCCAAGCAACTCGACGAACTCAGCGGCGGCGCCATCAGCGCGGTCCTCAAGCGCGGCGACCTGGCCGGTAAAGTCGGCCAGAGCCTGCTGCTGCAAAGCCTGCCTAACCTGAAAGCCGAACGCGTATTGCTGGTGGGCGTGGGCAAGGACGCTGAACTGGGCGACCGCCCGTTCCGCAAGATCATCAGCGGTATCCTCAACACCCTCAAGGGCCTGGGCGGCAGCGATGCAGCGCTGGCACTCGATGAAATCGTTGTAAAAGGCCGTGACAGCTACGGCAAGACCCGCCTGCTGGCCGAAACCCTGGTGGACGGCGGCTACCTCTTCGACCAGTTCAAGAGCCAGAAAGCCGAACCCCGCGCCCTGAAGAAAATCACCCTGCTGACCATCAAGGCCGCCCAGGCTGAAGTCGAGCGCGCCGTGACCCACGCCCTGGCCATCGCCAATGGCATGTCGTTCACCCGCGATTTGGGCAACCTGCCGCCGAACATCTGCCACCCAACCTACCTGGGCGAACAAGCCAAGGCATTGGGTAAAGAGTTCAAGGGCCTGAAAGTCGAAGTGCTGGACGAGAAGAAGATCAAGGAACTGGGCATGGGCTCGTTCTATGCCGTGGGCCAGGGCAGCGACCAGCCGCCACGCCTGATCGTGATGCAATACAACGGCGGCAAGAAGTCCGAGAAACCTTACGCCCTCGTCGGTAAAGGCATCACCTTCGACACCGGCGGCATCAGCCTCAAGCCGGGCCTGGGCATGGACGAGATGAAGTACGACATGGGCGGCGCCGCCAGCGTGTTCGGTACCCTGCGTGCCGTGCTGGAGCTGAAGCTGCCGATCAACCTGGTGTGCATCCTGGCCTGCGCCGAGAACATGCCGAGCGGCGGCGCTGCCCGTCCGGGCGACATCGTCACCACCCTCAGTGGCCAGACCGTGGAAATCCTCAACACCGACGCCGAAGGCCGCCTGGTGCTGTGCGATGCCCTGACCTACGCCGAGCGCTTCAAGCCGCAAGCCGTGATCGACATCGCCACCCTGACCGGCGCCTGCATCGTTGCCCTGGGTTCCCACACCTCGGGCCTGCTGGGCAATAACGACGAGCTGATCGAGCAACTGCTCAGCGCCGGCAAGGCCGCCGACGACCGCGCCTGGCAACTGCCGCTGTTCGATGAGTACCAGGAACAGCTGGACAGCCCGTTCGCCGACATCGCCAACATCGGTGGCCCGAAAGCCGGCACCATCACCGCTGCGTGCTTCCTGTCGCGCTTTGCCAAGAACTTCAACTGGGCGCACCTGGACATCGCCGGCACTGCCTGGACCAGCGGCGGCAAGGACAAAGGTGCCACCGGCCGTCCGGTGCCACTGCTGACCCAATACCTGCTGGACCGCGCCAAAGCCTAAACACCTGCCCGGCTGCCTGCCGCGGTCAACTGTAGGAGCGAGCTTGCTCGCGAAGAGCGTCAACGATAACGCGTTCATCCTGGATGAGCGCATTGTTCTCAGGTTCTTCGCGAGCAAGCTCGCTCCTACATTATGACGGCGGCAGGCGCGGCAGCCCAGGAACCGCTATGCCCCAAGTCGACTTCTATATATTGCCCAGCGCCGATCCACTCGCGCGCCTGGACTTTGCCTGCAAACTCACCGAAAAAGCCTGGCGCATGGGCCACCGCATCTACCTGCATTGCAGCGATGCCACCCAACGCGATGAACTCGACGCCCGCCTGTGGCGCTTCAAGGGCGAAAGCTTCGTGCCCCACGGCCCCGCAGAATCCGAACCCGAAGGCCAGGTTGTCCTGGGTTTGGGCGACAGTTGCGGCGATCACCATGACCTGCTGGTTAACCTGGACCTGAAAGTACCGCCGTTTGCCAAGGCCTTCGCCCGTGTGGCGGAAGTGGTGGTGGAGGATCCGGCTATTCGTCAGGCCGCGCGGGAGAGTTTCCGTTTCTACCGCGAACAGGGCTATCCTTTGCAAGATCACCGGCTACAACGACTTTGAGTACATGATGGACACTCCCAACCCGACAAAAAAAGATGACCACCTGCTGGACGACCTCGAGTCGATCCGTCAGTTGCTGGGTGATGATGACTTGCAACCGCCGCTGCTGACCGAACAGGCCGATGGCGAGGTACAGATTCCGCTGTTGTTCGACATGGTCGGTAGCAAGCAGGCTGCACCGGAGCCGGTCGTCGAAGCCCCCGTCGTCGTGGACACTGGCCCTGCGTCCGCTGAAAAGGGCCCCGACGCCCTGCTGCTGCACCTGGACAACGAACTGCGTGCCGCTGCGCAATTGATCATGCAAGACGTGATCGACGACTTTGCCCCCCATATCGAAACCGAGATCAAGCGCCGGATGGATGCGCGGATGGAGCGGCTGCTCAGCCAGTACCAGTCTTAAACCGTCCATCAGATCCCCTGTGGGAGGGGGCTGGTCCCTCCCTCATTTGATTGCCTGCACCTTAAGCCCGCCTTCGCCTCGCCCTGCGCCCTATCCCCCGTTATACTTGCCGGCTTTCCTGAATAAATGCCAACTAGGGTCCCGCCGCGCATGGATAAGACCTACCAGCCGCACGCTATTGAAACTTCCTGGTACAACACCTGGGAGTCCGAGAACTATTTCGCTCCGCAAGGCGCGGGCGAGTCCTACACCATCATGATTCCGCCACCGAACGTCACTGGCAGCCTGCACATGGGCCATGGCTTCAACAACGCGATCATGGATGCCCTGATTCGCTTCCGCCGCATGCAGGGCCGCAACACCCTGTGGCAACCGGGTACCGACCACGCCGGTATCGCCACCCAGATGCTGGTGGAGCGCCAACTCGAAGCCTCCGGCCAGAACCGTCACGACCTGGGTCGCGAGAAATTCCTGGAAAAAATCTGGGAATGGAAAGACCAGTCCGGCGGCAACATCAGCCGTCAGATCCGTCGCCTCGGTTCGTCCGTCGATTGGAGCCGCGAGCGCTTCACCATGGACGACGGCCTGTCGGAGTCGGTGAAAGAAGCCTTCGTGCGCCTGCATGAAGACGGCCTGATCTACCGCGGCAAGCGCCTGGTCAACTGGGACACCAAGTTGCACACGGCGATTTCCGACCTTGAAGTGGAAAACCACGACGAGAAAGGTTTCCTGTGGAACCTCAAGTACCCGCTGGCCGACGGCGCCAAGACCGCTGAAGGCAACGACTACCTGATCGTCGCGACCACCCGTCCGGAAACCATGCTCGGCGACGCCGCCGTAGCGGTTAACCCGAACGACGAGCGCTACCAGGCACTGATCGGCAAGTTCGTCGAGCTGCCGTTGGTAGGCCGCCGCATCCCGATCATCGCGGACGACTACTGCGACCCTGAATTCGGCACCGGCTGCGTGAAAATCACCCCGGCCCACGATTTCAACGACTACGAAGTCGGCAAGCGCCACAACCTGCCGCTGCTCAACATCTTCGACAAGAACGCCGCCGTATTGCCGGCCTGCCAGGTGTTCAACCTGGACGGTACGCTGAACGACAGCATCGACGGCAAGATCCCGGCCGAATACGCGGGCCTTGACCGTTTCGAAGCGCGTAAGCAGATCGTTGCTGCCTTCGACGCCGCCGGCCTGCTGGTCAGCGTTGACGACCACGGCCTGAAAGTGCCGAAGGGCGACCGTTCCGGCACCATCATCGAGCCGTGGCTGACCGACCAATGGTACGTGTCCACCAAGCCGCTGGCCGAGCCGGCAATCGCGGCGGTGGAAGACGGCCGTATCCAGTTCGTGCCTAAACAGTACGAAAACATGTACTTCTCGTGGATGCGTGACATCCAGGATTGGTGCATCAGCCGTCAGCTGTGGTGGGGCCACCGCATTCCGGCCTGGTACGACGAGTCGGGCAAGGTCTATGTAGGCCGCGACGAAGCCGAAGTACGCGCCAAGAACAGTCTGGGTCCGGACGTCGCGCTGCAGCAGGACAACGACGTACTCGACACCTGGTTCAGCTCGGGCCTATGGACGTTCTCCACCCTGGGTTGGCCGCAACAGACCGAGTTCCTGAAAAAATTCCACTCCACCGACGTGCTGGTCACCGGCTTCGACATCATTTTCTTCTGGGTTGCCCGGATGATCATGCTCACCATGCACTTGGTGAAGAATGAAGACGGCACCCCGCAGGTACCGTTCAAGACCGTGTACGTGCATGGCCTGGTGCGTGATGGCCAAGGCCAGAAGATGTCCAAGTCCAAGGGCAACGTCCTGGACCCGCTGGACATCATCGACGGCATCGACCTGGAAACCTTGGTGCAGAAACGCACCTCGGGCCTGATGCAGCCGAAACTGGCGAAGAAGATCGAGAAGCAGACCCGCGATGAATTCGCCGACGGCATTGCCAGCTATGGCACCGACGCGCTGCGCTTCACCTTCTGCTCGCTGGCGTCCACCGGTCGCGACATCAAGTTCGACATGGGCCGCGTCGAAGGCTATCGCAACTTCTGCAACAAGATCTGGAACGCCGCGCGCTACGTACTGGATAAAGGCGAAGACTGCGGCCAGAACGGCGAAGCCGTTGAACTGAGCCTGGCCGATCGCTGGATCATCTCGCAGCTGCAGCGCACCGAAGCCGAAGTGACCCGCCAACTCGACCAGTTCCGTTTCGACCTGGCCGCACAAGCCTTGTACGAGTTCATCTGGAACCAGTATTGCGACTGGTACCTGGAACTGTCCAAGCCCGTGCTGTGGGACGAAAACGCGCCGATCGAACGCCAGCGCGGTACCCGTCGCACCCTGGTGCGCGTGCTCGAAGTGGCGCTGCGCCTGGCGCATCCGTTCATGCCGTTCATCACCGAAGAAATCTGGCAGCGCCTGGCGCCGCTGGCCGGTATCGAAGGCAAGACCATCATGCTGCAACCTTGGCCGGTGGCCAACGAAGCACGCATCGATGAGGCGGCCGAAAGCGATATCGAATGGCTCAAGACCCTGATGCTCGGCACGCGCAACATCCGCGCCGAAATGAACATCGGCCCGGGCAAGCCGCTGGCGGTGTTCGTGAAGAACGCCAGCGCCGAAGACCAGCGTCGTCTCACCGAGAACGATGCGCTGCTCAAGAAGCTGGCGAAGCTGGAATCGATCACCGTACTGGCTGAGGGCGCCGAAGCGCCACTGTCGGCGACCGCATTGGTCGGCGACATGGAAGTGCTGGTGCCGATGGCCGGCTTGATCGACAAGGGCGCGGAACTGGCCCGTCTCGACAAGGAAATCCTGCGCCTGCAAGGTGAAGTGGCGCGGGTGGGCGGCAAGCTGTCCAACGCGGCATTCGTCGACAAGGCACCGGCTGAAGTGATCGACAAAGAACGCGCCAAGCTGGCCGAGGCCGAACAGGCTCTGGGCAAGCTGGCGGAGCAACATGCGCGGATTTCCAGCCTGTAAGGGGCAATCCGTGTGAAAAAAGAGACCCTCGGGTCTCTTTTTTTTGTGCATGCGGTCAATGTGGGAGGGGGCTTGCTCCCGATAGCGGTGTATCAGTCCCAGCATTTTTGACTGCCACACCGCTATCGGGAGCAAGCCCCCTCCCACATTTGACCGAGTTATCCTCGGGAATGTGTGACAATGGCCGTCACTTTGAGCCAACACCAGAATCATCATGACCGCCCCCACTACGCCCAAACCTCCACGCAAGAAGCCTAAAACCGCAGCCACGGCCAAACCCGTCGCGCCGCGCAAAGAGGCTACCCTGCACCCACGCAACCGCCACACAGGCCGTTACGACTTCCAGGCGCTGATCAAGACCACGCCGGAACTGGCGCAATTCGTGATCATCAACCCCTATGGCAAAGAGAGCATCGACTTCGCCAGCCCGGACGCGGTGCGGGTGTTCAACCGGGCGCTGCTCAAGTCGTTCTATGGCATCCAGCATTGGGATATCCCGCAGGATTACCTGTGCCCGCCGGTACCAGGGCGTGCCGACTATGTGCACTTCCTCGCCGACCTGCTGGCCAGTACCAACGACGGCAAGATTCCCCGTGGTTCAATCGTCAAGGTGTTGGATATCGGCATGGGCGCCAACTGCGTCTACCCGCTGATTGGCTATATGGAGTACCGCTGGAACTTCCTCGGCTCGGAGGTCGATCCTATCGCCGTGGCCGCCGCCAAGGCCATCGTGCAATCCAACGACCTGAGCAAGGTCATCCAGTTGCGCCAGCAGGAAAACCCCAAGCACATCCTGTTGGGCCTGCTGGAGCCGGGTGAGCGTTTTGACCTGACCATGTGCAACCCGCCGTTCCATGCGTCCATGGACGAAGCCACCAAGGGCAGCGAGCGCAAGTGGCGCGCCCTGGGCAGGGCCGATCCCAAGCGCAAATTGCCGGTGCTGAACTTCGGTGGTCAATCGGCCGAGTTGTGGTGTGAAGGCGGTGAAGCGCGCTTCGTGACGCAGTTGATCGCCGAAAGTGCGCACTTTGCCCACAAGGTGTTGTGGTTCAGCACCCTGGTATCAAAAGCGTCAAACCTGCCCGCGATCGAGACCGCCCTGAAAAAAGCCGGCGTGCTGGAAAGCCAGGTGGTGGAAATGTCCCAGGGCCAGAAGCAAAGCCGTTTCGTGGCCTGGACCTTCCAGACCAAGAACGAGCAGCAGATCTGGCGCCAGCGCTGGGTGCGATAGAGACAAATCGCAGGCAACAAAAAACCGTGCCCGGATCGCTCCGGAGCACGGTTTTTTTTTGCTGCGTCTTACTTGTTAACAGCGTCGGTCAGGCCTTTGGCCACAACCAGCTTGATAACTTTCTTGGCAGCGATTTCGATGGCAGCGCCAGTCGAAGGGTTACGGCCAGTACGGGCAGGACGCTCGGTCACTTTCAGTTTGCCAACGCCTGGCAGAGTGATTTCGCCGCCGTTTTCCAGCTGATCAGCAACAACTTGGCTCAGTTGGTCCAGCAGAGCGCGCACGGTGGTTTTCGGTGCGTCTACTGCTTCAGCCAGGTCAGCGATCAGTTGGTCTTTAGTAATAGCCATTGTGGTGTTCCTTCCCTATCAAATTCATATGGATTGCAGAGTGCAGTGTCAGCCGTCGAGCCCGACCGTCACGGCCTGGCACCCCCGGCTATAACCACGGAGATCGGGGTTATAGATGCTTGAAACGGGGATTGGTTCGACCTGACAGATGCTGAATGCACGCTTATCGCCGAGACTTGGCGTAAGACGGGGCAAAACTAGCACAGAGACGGGGAAATATCCGCCTCTACCTACCCATTTGGTCAGCTTTATCGCTCTAAACCGTGAAAAAAAGGCATATGCCCCGTCGGAAGGCACCCAAAACACCTTCGAAGCACGTCTTGGCCAATGGGTGCGGTACACTGGGCGACTTTTCGGGGAGGCCAACCGCTCCCCTTCAACCAGCCGAGAAGCCTATGCCGATCCGTCATTGCATCGTCCACCTGATCGACAAAAAACCCGACGGCACACCTGCAGTTCTCCACGCGCGCGACTCCGAGCTTGCCGAGTCGGCCGCCATCGAGAACATGCTTGCCGACCTCAACGAGAGCTACAACGCCAAACAAGGCAAGGCCTGGGGTTTCTTCCATGCCGAATCCGGCGCGCACCCGTTCAGCGGCTGGTTGAAGGACTATTTCGAGGGTGGCCAGGATTTCACCACGTTCAGCCGCACCGCCGTCGAGCACCTGCAAAAACTGATGGAAGAGTCCAACCTCTCCACCGGTGGCCACGTGCTGTTTGCCCACTACCAGCAAGGCATGACCGACTACCTGGCCATCGCCTTGCTGCACCACAGCGAAGGCGTGGCGGTGACCGATGAGCTGGACGTGACTCCGTCGCGCCACCTCGACCTGGGCCAATTGCACCTGGCGGCGCGTATCAACGTCTCCGAGTGGCAGAACAACAAGCAGTCCAAGCAGTACATCTCGTTTATCAAAGGCAAGAACGGCAAGAAGGTCTCGGAGTACTTCCGCGACTTCATCGGTTGCCAGGAAGGCGTCGACGGCCCGGGCGAGACGCGCACCCTGCTCAAGGCCTTCAGCGACTTCGTCGAAAGCGAAGATTTGCCGGACGAATCCGCCCGCGAAAAAACCAAGACCCTGGTCGATTACGCCAGCAGCCAGGCCAAGCTCGGCGAACCCATGGGCCTTGAAGAATTGTCGGGGTTGATCGATGAAGATCGGCCCAAGGCGTTCTACGACCATATCCGCAACAAGGACTACGGCCTGTCGCCGGAAATCCCGGCCGATAAACGCACCCTCAACCAGTTCCGCCGCTTCACCGGCCGCGCAGAGGGCTTGTCGATCAGTTTTGAAGCGCACTTGCTGGGCGACAAGATCGAGTACGACGAAGCCGCCGGTACCCTGATCATCAAGGGCCTGCCGACGCAACTGACCGACCAGCTCAAGCGCCGTAACTGATGCTCGGCGGGGTCCTCAAGAAAGTCCTGCTGGTGTTGTTGGTGGTGGTGGTTATCCAGAACTGGGGCAAGATCGAGCGGCTGTTCAACCCCTCCCAGGTGGTGCCGGAGCAGACGCGAGCCTCGGCGCGGGTGGCGCTGTACGCCACCGAGTGGTGTGGCTACTGCAAGCAGATCCGCCGCTTCCTCGACCAGAAGGGCATTCCGTACCAGGCCTTCGATATCGAGAAGGACGCCCAGGCGCGCAAGGCGTATGAGGCGCTGGGTGGTGGCGGGATTCCGTTTGTGGATGTGAACGGCACGCTGATTCGCGACTACAACCCTGACGCGATCATGGCCGCGCTGAAGTAATCAGCGCACCACGATCACCCGCCCCAACAGACTGTGCTGCTCGAACCCCAACACCGCTTGCAAGGCGTTGAGTACCGCCTGGGGGTCCTTGCTCGGAAAGCTGCCGCTGACGCGCCTGGCACCCATCGCTTCGTTGAGCAGCAGGATGCGGCCAGGGTAGTAACGCGACAGGTCCTTGACCACGTCGGCCAGCGGCGCCTTGTAGTAGTTGAGCCAGCCATCCCGCCAGGCCAGGCGGGATTCGCTGTCGACCGCGTGCAGGGGATCGGCGCTGCCATCGGCGTAGGCCACTTGCTGGCCCGCCGTCAGAATGTGCTGCTGGCCCTGTTTCGACGCGGTCACGCCGACCCGCCCCGACAACACCGTCACCTCGGCCCCCGCCGGTTGCAGGCGCACTTCGAACTGCGTACCCAGCACCCGCGCTTCGCCGCTGCCCGCCTCGACCACAAAGGACTCGCCGGTGTGGGTGACGTTGAAAAACCCTGCACCGCGACGCAATTGGATATGCCGCTCACCGTGGCTGAAGTCCACGGCAATTGCACTGTCCGCATCCAGCGTGACCTGGGACTGATCGGCCAGGGTGAAGGTCTTCACTTCACCCGGTGCGGTCACGTAATCGGCGCCGAAGTCATCGATCCAACGCGAAGGCTGCCAACCGGCGCCCATGGACACCATCAACACCAGGCACGCCGCCACGGCCAAAGCGCCGGACCAGCGCACCACCCGCGAGCGCTTCGGTGTATTCATCGCATTGAGGTAGCCCTGCAATGCCAGCGCGTCCTCATCCGCCAGTTGGCGTGCCGCCACTTCGCTCAACTCCCAGAGCACCTGGGCCTGGGCATACGCTTCGACGTGCGCAGGATCAGCCCTCAGCCAGCGGCTGAAAGTGGCCTGGTCGCCACTGCTGGGCTGGTCGTGCAACAGGCTCAGCCAGGCCAGCGCGGCTTGTTCCTGGTCAGGCGTGGGGGTCAGATTCACGGTGCTTTCCCTGGCGTGCGCGATGGCGATGGTTCGCGAAGGCTGGCTTTGCAGGCTTCAAGGGCACGCATCATATGTTTTTCCACGGCGCTTTGGGACAGGCCCATGGCCTTGGCGATTTGCGCGTACTTGCGCCCGTGAATGCGGTTGAGCAGGAAGATCTGCCGGGTGCGCTCCGGCAGGCTGCGCAGGGCGGCTTCGACATGCCGCAGGTCGTTGCCCGCCTCAAGCGCCGCCTGGGGTTCGGAACCCTGGTTATCCTGCTGCTCCGGCAGCCAGCCTTCACTGCTGCGTACCCGCGCGCCTTCGCTGCGCAGGTGGTCGATGGCGATATTGCCGGCGCAACGCAGCAGGTAGGTGCTGAGTTCTTCGACCTGCACCAATGGCCGACGCCAAAAGCGCAGGAACAGGTCCTGCACCAGGTCGGCCGCCGTGGCGCGGCACCCTACACGTCGGCTCACCAACGCTTCCATCTGCGAACGCTGGGACAAGAACACTTGCAGAAAATGCGCGCGCCCACCCGCCGCGTCAGTCTGCGGGCTGTCCTGGGAATCGGGTGGCGTGCTGATCATCATGGCAGGGGCTCAGAAAACAGCGAAGGCCGCAACGGGGCTGGCCAGCAGGCCGACGCCTGCCAGGATCAAGGCCAGCCTTGGCCGATACGGCAACAACAGCACCAGCAACAGGGCGCTGAGCATCAACACCGCGCACCACTCCACCAGGCCCTGGCCCCAACCGGCACTAGCCACTGCGGGCCAGATCGCGACGGTCAGCAGCAGCCAACCGATGACGCGCAAAGCAAGCCGCCGCCGAGGCGATGGCTTGCTGTGCAGCAGTTCGCCGTGGTGGCGGTCGGTGGACAGGCATAAGGCGGTGAACCCGGCGTAACACATCAGCAGCGCAAGGAGCATTCAGTTCGCCTCCTGCTTGAGGTGGAGCGGCCGCGCCCGCTCGGCCTTGGGCTGCGAGGCCTTGCGGTGTTGCATCTTCCAGGCCGCCCAGGCGAGGAACACGCCGCTGGCCAGGCAGGTCAGGTCGAAGCCGGCCATGGCCCAGTCGCCCGTTGCCAGTGACGTGCCCAGGTGCTGCGAGGTGGTCAGGGCATTGAGCAACGGGATTGCGACAAACAGCAGTGCTGCGAAGCTCAATTGTTCAACCCAACCCTGGCGGCCCCGGCGCAGGATCGCATGCAACAGGCTCAGGCCCCAGGCGATAAAGAAGGCCTGCACTTCCCAATCGGAGCGCTCGGCGAAGCTCACCGGCAATAAACGGTTGGCCCAGAAGAACGCTGCAATGGCGATCAACAACCCGGACATGCTGGCGATGTTCAGCACTTCCACCAGCCGCAGTTCAAACGGCATCACCGCGGATTTTGCATGCTTGAGTTGACGCTTGCCGAGCCAGATCACCAGCCCCGTACCGATCATCGCCGTGCCCGCCAGGCCGCAGATAAAGTACAACCAGCGCAGCACCGGGCCGGCGAAATGGCCCATGTGCAGGCCATAGAAGCTGCCGCCGATCGCCGCCGGCAGCGATTGTTCGCCACTGACCCGTACCAGCTCGCCGGTGTTGCCGTTGAACGACACGGTACTGCCGAAATCATGCACCACGCGGTCGGAGCCGGCACGGAACACGTTGACCGAGGCGTTTACATCACTCGGGTTGTTCACCGCCAGCCGCCCGACATGTCCACCCGCCCACTGCGCCCTCGCCTGCTCGTACATCGGCACCAATGACAGCAATTGGCCTGGCTGACCCAGCGCCGGTGCGTTGTTGGTGGCGGGGAACACGTCATTGAAGAAGGCCCGGGTGTCGTTGCCATAGGAGGCCACGATCGGCGCCGGCATCACCATGCTCATGAAAATCACCAGGCTGCTGTAGGTGATCATCAAGTGAAACGGCAGCACCAGCACACCCACCGCGTTATGCCCGTCGAGCCAGGAGCGCTGGCCCTTGCGGGGGCGGAAGGTGAAGAAGTCCTTGAAGATTTTCTTGTGGGTGATGATGCCGGTGATCAACGCCACGAACATCACCATCGCTGCAATGGTCGACAGCCAGCGGCCCCAGGGATACGGCATTTGCAGCTGGAAGTGGAAGCGGTAGAAGAAATCCCCGCCCATGCTTTCCCGGGCCTCTACGGCTTGCCCGCTCACGGGATCGAGGGTTTTCTGAATGAAATTGCCGCGTTTGCCGGGGTCGACTTTGTCTTGCCACATTACTGACAGGCCAGGGTCGCGGCTATCCGGCAGGGTGATGAACCAGCGTGCGGCCGTGGGTGCGACCTTCTGCAGGTAGTCCTGGGCGACACTCAGACTGCGCGCGTCATCCAGGGGATGGGCCTGTACCTCGGGTTGCATCCAGTGAGTGATCTCATCCTTGAAATAGGCCAGGGTGCCCGTCAGGAAAATCGCAAACAGCAGCCAGCCAAAGATCAGCCCGGCCCAGGTGTGCAACCAGGCCATGGCCTGGCGAAAGCCCTCTTTCATGTGCGTGCCATCCAAAAGCCTACGCCCGCCAGGGTCGCAAACGCCGCACTCGGCAGCATCACGCCACACCAGGCGCGCCATGCCGTACGACAGGCAAAGCACCACAGCACCGCCAACAGGTAGAACACAAACGAACTCATCATCCCGGTGATCACCGCATCGGCGCGGGAGGTCGGCATCCACAGCGCCAGGCAGATGCTGGCCAGGGACGCCATCAAGTAACCGCCGACCACAGCGGCGAGCACCCGCGATGTGACAGCGAGGCGGTAGGAGGCGGGCAGTGAGGTTTTGCTTTTCATGCGGGAGGCGCCAGGTTCATCAGCGCGCAATATTAATGATAAATATTCTCATAAGCAAAACAGAACGGATGAAACACCTGCCTTCACGCATTGCCGAACGGTTTCCGGCCCCCTACAATGCGAACAATTCTTGTTCTCTAAAGCATGCCGATGTTTGCCGGCCTGTAAAAAAGGGAGATCGCGTTGCAGCCGTCCAACACTGTCGAAGTGCTTTACAACGACCATCACCACTGGCTCACCGGCTGGTTGCGACGCAAGCTCGGCTGCCCGGAAAGCGCTGCGGACCTGGCGCAGGACACCTTCATCCGGGTCCTGACCGCACGGGAAGCGCCGACGCTGATCGAGCCCCGCGCCTTCCTCACCACGGTCGCCAAGCGCGTGCTGTTCAACTTCTACCGCCGCCAGGACCTGGAGCGCGCCTACCTCGACGCATTGGCGCAGATGCCTGAACAGGTAGCGCCATCGGAAGAAGAACGCGCGATCATCCTGCAAACCCTGGTCGAGCTGGACCAATTGCTTGACGGCTTGCCCACCCTGGTCAAACGCGCGTTCCTGCTGGCCCAACTCGACGGGCTGACGTATGCGCAGATCGGCGCCGAACTGGGCATCTCCATCGCCACCGTCAAACGCCACCTGCAGAAAGCCGCCCTGCGCTGCTACTTCGCCCTATGAATGTCTCGACCCAGGTTGCCGAACAGGCCGTGCACTGGCTGATGGAAATGCAGCAAGGCGCGCTCACCCCACGCCAGCAAGCGGCCTGGCAGCAATGGCTGAATGCCCACAGCGAACACCAGCGCGCCTGGGACCATATCCAGCGCGTCAACCAACGCCTGCGCGGCATGCCCTCGCCCCTCGCCCACGCGGCGTTGAACGCACCTAAGTCCAGCAGCCGGCGCCAGGCCCTGAAGTTGTTGCTGATCCTCGGCGCTGGTTCGGCCGCCGCCTGGAGCCTGCGCCAGCAACATATCCTGCCGCCGCTGAGCGCCGACTACCGCAGCCCGGTCGGGCAACGGCGCAAGGTGCAATTGGCCGACGGCAGCCAGTTGCAGCTCAATACCGGCAGCGCCGTGGATGTGCATTTCGACGGCCGGCAACGGCTGATCCGTCTGCTCGAAGGCGAGATCCTGCTCACCGGCATTGCCGACAACGCGCCGCTGCAGGTGCTGACCGGCCAGGGCCTGCTCAGCAGCCAGGCGGCGCGCCTGAATGTGCGCCAGTTCAACGACCACACCCAACTGGCGGTCTTCGACGGCCGCGTCGACGTGATGCCCAACAGCTACAGCGGCCTGCCACTGACGGTCGAAGCGGCGCGCCAAGTCAATTTCACCCGCAAGGGCTGGGACACCCCGCGCCCTACCGACGCCAACAGCGGCGCCTGGGCAGACGGCATGCTGGTGGCCGCGCATATGCGCCTGGAAGATTTCCTCGCCGAACTGGGCCGCTATCGCCGGGGCCAGGTCAATTGCGACCCGCAAGTCGCCAACCTGCTGCTGTCCGGCAGCTACCCGCTGGACGACAGCGAACGCATTCTCGACCTGCTGGAAGTCAGCCTGCCGGTAAAAGTGCGGCGCTTTACCCGCTATTGGGTGACCGTCCAAGCCCGTGCGTAAATTATTTTCAGCCACCGTGAGCCGTTTTCCGCACCTCGCGTGACAGAGAAGGAAAGCCACCTTGATCCTTCCTTCTCAGGACCGCCCTTCATGCCCCAGCAACCCACCCTCCTCGCCCGCACCTTGCGCCAACTGCTACTGGGCGCCAGCCTCAGCTTCACCGTACTGCCTGGCGTGATGGCGGCCGATGCCAAGCCGTATCACATCGCGCCAAGCTCGCTGGAAGCAGCCCTGAACCAGTTTGGCCGCGAAGCCGGCGTGTTGATTTCCTTCGGTTCCGAGGTCACCGCGGGCATGCAGAGTCGTGGTTTGTCCGGCAACTACAGCGCTGCCGAGGGCCTGCAAAAGTTGCTGGAAGGCACCGGCCTGCAAGCCCGCGCCGAGGGCGACAATGCCTACAGCCTGCAACCGGCAACAGCGCCGGCGACTGTCGAGTTGGCGACCTCTAGCGTGGTCGGCGACTGGCTCGGCGATGCGGCACAAACCAATATATTCGAACACCCCGGCGCCCGTGACGTGATCCGCCGCGAAGAGTTCGAACGCCAGGGCGCTACCCAGGCCAAGGACGTGCTCAATCGCATCCCCGGCGTCAACGCCCCGGACAATAACGGCACCGGCAGCCACGATATGGCGCTGAACTTCGGCATTCGCGGCCTCAACCCGCGCCTGGCATCGCGCTCAACGGTGCTGATGGACGGCATCCCGGTGCCCTTCGCGCCGTACGGCCAACCGCAGTTGTCCTTCGCGCCGATCAGCATGGGCAACATGGACGCCGTGGACGTGGTACGTGGCGGCGGCGCGGTGCGCTACGGCCCGCAGAACGTTGGCGGCGTGGTCAACTTCGTGACCCGTGCGATCCCGGATGCGCCTACCGTCAAAGGTGGCTTGCAGACCGAAACCAGCCCGTCTTCCAGCCATGACGGCTTCAAGACCACCGGCAACCTGCTGGCCGGCGGCACTGCCGAGAATGGCCTGGGCGGCGCGATTTTGTATTCCGGCACCCGTGGCGGCGACTGGCGCGAAAACAGCAACACGCGCATCGACGACCTGATCCTCAAAGGCAAATACCAGCTCGACGACGCCAACAGCTTCAACGCCATGGCGCAGTACTACGAAGGCCAGGCCGATATGCCTGGGGGCTTGAACGTCGCGGACTACAAGGCCGATCCGTATCAGTCCACCCGTCCCTACGACAAATTCTGGGGCCGCCGTACGATGTTCAACGTCGGCTATCGCTACGAGCAGGACCGCCGCGAATTCACCGTCAACAGCTTCTTCACCAAGACCCTGCGCAGTGGCTACCTGGACCAGGGCACCTTCCTGTCGCTGTCCCCGCGTGAATACTGGGTGCGCGGCGTGGAAACCCGTTTCGCCCAAGGCTTCGACCTCGGTCCGACCAGCCATGAAGTGGGCGTCGGCTACCGCTACATCAACGAAGCCGGCCACGAGTTGCGCTACCGCACGCCGATTTCCGCCAATAACCAGCAAATCCCCAGCACCGACAGCCGCAATGACCGCGACACCCGCGGCGGCACCGAAGCCAATGCGTTCTTCGTCGATGACCGGATTGATATCGGCAAATGGACCATCACCCCGGGCATCCGCTACGAGATGATCGAGTCCCAGCAGAGCAACAACCTGACCAACGTCAAATACAAAGGCGACTACAACACCGCGCTGCCGGCGTTGAACGTGCTCTATCACCTGACCGACGACTGGAACCTGTACGCCAACACCGAAGGTTCATTCGGCAGCGTGCAGTACAGCCAGATGCCCAACCGTGTGACCAGCGGTGAAGTGAAACCGGAAAAAGCCCGCACTTGGGAACTGGGTACCCGCTATGACGACGGCACCTTGCGCGCAGAGATCGGCGCGTTCCTGATCAACTTCGACAACCAGTATGAAAGCAACCAGACCAACGATTCGGTGATCGCCCGCGGCGAGACGCGCCACCAGGGTATTGAAACCAGCGTCAACTACGCCCTCGATGGTTTGAGCCCGGCGTTGGCCGGTTTCGATGTGTACGCCACCTACGCCTATGTCGACGCCACCATCCGAGAAGACGGCCCGAACAAAGGCAACCGCGTGCCCTTCTCGTCCAAGCACAAGGGCACCCTTGGCGTGGGTTACACCGAAGGGCGCTGGAAACTCAATGTGGACAGCAGCTATCAGAGCAGCCAGTTCGCCGACAACGCCAACACTCAGGCAGAAAGTGCTGACGGCGCCAACGGTCGAATCCCCGGCTACATGCTGTTCAGCAGCCGCGCGGCCTATGATTTCGGCCCGCAACTGTCGGATCTGAACGTGGCGGTCGGCGTGAAGAACATCTTCAACAAGCAGTACTTCACGCGCTCGTTCGACGATAACAACAAGGGCAAATACGTTGGTGAACCGCGTACGGTGTACGTGCAGACCTCCATCGCGTTCTAACTGCCCGCCAGGCAACTGGGGGTGGCCGCGACCAACGCATCGATTGCACAGCGTGTCTTGGCCGGCATATGCGTAGCCGTGGGCCAGATCACATGGATGGGCGCAGGTTGGTCGCGATAGTCGGGCAACACCGCGACCAACTGCCCACGCAGCACGTAATGCGCAATCAACCAACTCGGTAACCAGGCCAGGCCGACGCCCGCGATGGCGGCATCGGCCACGGCCTGGAGGTCGTCCATCATTAACGGCGAGGCCACGCGATTGCGCTGCGGGGTGGTACTGCGATAGGCGATGCCGCGGTGGTCGGCAAGGTCTTCAATGCATTCAATCGGCCCGACGCGCTGCAAGTACGCCGGTGACGCCGCCAGTCCCATGGCCTGCTCGCCCAGGCGACGAGCACTGAGGCGGTCGGTGTCGGGCAGCGGGCCGATTCGCACGGCGACGTCGAAGCCTTCCTGTGCCAGGTCCACCAGCCGATCGGCGAAGCTGATCTCGATCTCCAGTTCCGGATAACGCGCCATCAATCCCCACAATGCCGGGGCCGCGTAGTGGTGCCCGAACGCCAGTGGCAGGCTGGCCCGCAAACGTCCGCGTGGCTGTTGCCGGCCGCTTTCCAGCACTGACTCGGCAGCCTCGAGTTCCGCCAACGCCCGCAGGCAATGCTCGTAGTACGCCTGGCCGTCCTCGGTCAGACGCTGGCGGCGGGTGGAGCGCTGCAGCAGGCACGTGCCCAGGCGTGCCTCCAATCGCGCCAGGCCCTTGCCAACCGCAGAGCGTGTGAGGTTCAGCCGTTCGGCGGCCTCAGTCAGGTTGCCGCTTTCGACGATGTGCAGAAACAGCTCAACGCCATCAAAACGCGGTGTGGCCATGGCTCTATTGTCGCCCTTGATTCCCCTATGAACAGAAAACTTATCACGAATAACGAACCCTGTTCCCCTGAAAATACCCCGATACCCATCCACAGGAGAATCCCATGCCACCCGCTGCCACATTAACCGCCGCCAGCCGCCCGCGTACCGCCAGGGATGGGCTGGCCCTCACTGCCGTGTGCCTCGTCGCCCTGATGTTCGGCCTGGAGATTTCCAGCGTCCCGGTGATCCTGCCGACGCTCGAGCGAGAGTTGGGCACGGGCTTCCAGGACGCCCAATGGATCATGAACGCCTACACCCTCGCCTGCACCTGCGTGCTGATGGCAGCGGGCACATTGGCGGATCGCTTTGGTCGTCGCCGCATGCTGGTGTTGTGCCTGTGGGTGTTTGGCCTGGCCTCGCTGGCCTGTGGGCTGGCCGAGGATGCCTCGCTGTTGATCACCGCGCGGTTTGTCCAGGGCATCGGTGCCGGAGCGATGATGATTTGCCAGTTCGCCATCCTGTCGCACCTGTTCAGCGAACCGGTAGCGCGGGCACGGGCGTTTGCAATATGGGGGGTGATTGCCGGCGTGGGCCTGGGCTTCGGACCGATGATCGGCGCATTGATCCTGACGGTGACGGATTGGCGCTGGGTGTTCCTCGTGCACGTGCCGCTCACCCTGTTCACCCTGGTGCTGCTGCGCATCAGCGTGCAGGAGTCCCGTGACCCGGCCGCCCGTCGCCTAGACATCGCCGGCATGCTCACCTTGACCGTGTCGGTGTTTGCCCTGGTGTACTTCATCACCCAAGGCAGCGAGCACGGCTTCGGCACACCGGCCATGCTCGGTTGGGCGGCGTTGTCGGTGCTCGGCTTGCTGCTGTTCATCACGGTCGAGCTTCGCAGTGCGCACCCGATGTTCGACTTCTCGGTGTTCCGCATCCAGCGTTTCAACGGCGCGTTGATGGGTTCGATCGGCATGAACTTCAGCTTCTGGCCGTTCATGATCTACCTGCCGTTGTACTTTCAGGCGGGCCTGGGTTACGACACCTTGACCACCGGCGCCGCGTTGCTCGCCTACACCCTGCCGACCTTGCTGGTGCCGCCGCTGGCCGAGCGCCTGGCCCTGCGCTATGGCGCCGAACGCATCATCCCTCTCGGCCTGGGCCTGATGGGCGCGGGCTTTCTGATCATGGCCGCCGTCAACGGCGCCGAGCACCCACGTATCGAGCTGGTGCTGCTCAGTTGCGTGATCGCCGGCGTAGGCCTGGCGCTGACCAACTCGCCCACCACCAACACCACCACTGGTTCGGTGTCGGCGGACCGCGCGGGCATGGCCTCAGGCATCGACCTCAGTGCGCGGCTGATCACCCTGGCGCTCAACATTGCCCTGATGGGGTGGGTGCTGTTGCTGGGGATCAGCCATCAACTGGCCGAGGTGCTGCCCGCCACCACGGCAATGGATTGGCCGGTTATCAGTCAAAACATTGCCGCAGGAAAACTCGAGTCGATGGGGCTGACAGTCAACGACGCCCAGGCGGCACTGCGCCACGGCGCCGGTTGGGCGATGCTGTTTGCCGGGTTGGGTGCTGGCGGGTTGGCGCTGTTGAGCCGGTATTTTTTCCGACGCGGCCGCTAAACGAAAACGGGCCTGCAGATGCAGGCCCGTTTGCAGGGGGTGAGAAAAGTTAGCCGTTGATGACAGCGTTTTCGTTTTCCAGGAATTCCTGTTCCAGCGCGTCTTCGTTCACTTTGTTGATTGGCTGGTTTTTCGCGGCAGCGCGGGGCTTGCCTTGCAGTCTGCCAAACAGATGTTCCAACGCGTGATCGAGCTTGGTGGCCGCACTGTCAATCGCCTGTTCGAGGGTATCGCCCTTGGCGGACACCGAAAGCGCTTGATGGCCTTTAGGCCGCGCTTCCAGGCGGCAACTTAAATCGTGGGGACCGGGCTTGTCGCCGTTCTCATCCCGCAGGTAGACCTCCACTCGGGTCAGGTCTTCTTCATAACGTTCGAGCGTGCTCTCAATGGTAGTACGTACCCACTCCTCCAGTCGGATGCTGCTTTCAATATGGTTATCGCTATTGACTTGGATTTGCATAGTTCTTCCCTTATTTCAGCTAGCTCGCGGGAGGTCACAAACTGCAACACCGGGGTGGTGAAACCATGACCTCTTGATTACACAATTGAGCAGCCAGAGAAACATTTCAACCCCTTTGCAAAGATAAATCCTACATTACAAATTAACCCTGACGACAAGCAAAAACGCTGTTAGGGTGGGGAGTTAGTTACATCTTCTTACGCCCTGCGATCCTCACAATTGCCCCTCTCCCAGCGGGTGCAAGGCGCGAAAAATCCCTGCTTCCTCTACCAGCCAGTCATGCACCGCGCGCACGCCCGGATGGCTCAGCGCGCCCGGCGCATACAGCAGCACATAGCGTTTGTGGTTGGGCACCGCGAGGCCGAACGGCACGATCAAGGTGCCGCGTTCCAGCTCATCGTTCAGCAACGTCCGCCGCGCGATGGCGACGCCCATACCGGCAATCGCGGCCTCGATGGTCAGGTGGTTGCGGTTGAAGGTGTGGCCACGGCGTACGTCTGCGTCGTGGTAGCCGATGGCATTCAGATAGAACTCCCACTCCGCATACTCATAACTCCCACGCCAGGCGGTAATGTCGTGCAGCAGCGGGAAATGCACGAGGTCGGCTGGGCCGTGCAACGGCGGCCGCCCTCGCAACAGGCTCGGCGCGCACACCGGGAAAATCTGCTCATCCAACAGGGCTGTGGATAACAACCCGGGGTAGCTGCCGTCATTGAGGTCGATGGCCAGGTCGAAGTCACCTTCGTGCAGGGCGATGCTGCTGTCCTCGGCAACCATACGCAGTTGGATATCCGGGAAGCGCTGCTGCAAGCGCGGTAAACGCGGAGTCAGCCACTTGCCCAGGAACGACGGGATCGAGCGCAGGCGCAAGGTGCCGCTGATCATCCCCGCGTCCAGGCGCTGCAACTCGGCGTCGATGCTGCCATAAGCCTCCCCCACCGTTGCCGCCAGGCGCTGGCCCTCGGCACTCAGCTCCACCCCCCGCGCTCGTCGATGAAACAGCCGAAACCCAAGACGCTCCTCCAACTGGCGGATTTGTTGGCTCACCGCCCCCGGTGTGATGTGCAGTTCTTCGGCGCAGCGGGTGAACGACAAATGCCGTGCAGCGCAGGAAAACACGTGCAGCCAGACATAAGTCTGGCCATTGAGAGGGCGAGCCATAGGGTTTAGTCCTGCTAAAGGGTATCTTAGGATAATTCGTTGGTCAGTGCTGATCCAGAGGCTCAGTATCAAGCCAACTGCGCTCGTCCTACAAAACATGGCAGCGATTCCTACTCCATTGCTTGTAAGGCTTTAGCATGGCTATCAGTGTTTTCGATCTATTCAAGGTGGGCATCGGCCCTTCCAGCTCCCATACCGTCGGCCCCATGCGCGCGGCGGCGACCTTCGTCCAAGCCCTGAGCGACCAGCAATGGCTGGGTGAAACGCGCCGCGTCGAAGTGCGCCTGTATGGCTCGCTGTCCGCCACCGGTGTCGGCCACGCCACCGACCGCGCCTGTGTCATGGGCCTGATGGGCGAATGGCCGGATCAGGTCGATCCCACCTCGATCAACCCGCGTATCCAGCAACTGCGCGAGTCCGGTCGCTTGTTACTGGCCGGCAAGCATGAAATTGCCTTCAACTGGCAAAGCGACCTCCTACTGCTGGACGAAAGCCTGCCCTACCACCCCAACGCCATGTCCCTGCTGGCCTACGGCGACAACGGCCTGCTGAGTGAGCAAACCTATTATTCGGTGGGTGGCGGTTTCATCATCGACGCCGCTGAAGCCGCTTCGGGCATTGCACCGACCGGCGATGTGCAATTGCCTTACGAGTTCTCCAGCGCCGTCGAACTGCTGGCCCTGTGCAACAAGCATGGCCTGCGGGTTTCCGAATTGATGATGGCCAACGAGCGCGCATGGCGCAGCGATGAACAGATCCGCAGCGGCCTGCTGCATATCTGGTCGGTGATGCGCGAATGCGTGGAACAAGGCCTGCGTGACGAAGGCATCCTCCCAGGTGGCCTGGACGTGCCCCGCCGCGCAGCAAAACTGCACCGCAGCCTGCTGGAAATCGGCAAACCCAATGTGATCACCTCGACCTTGTCGGCCATGGAATGGGTCAACCTGTTTGCCCTCGCCGTCAACGAAGAAAATGCCGCGGGCGGTCGCATGGTCACCGCGCCGACCAATGGCGCGGCGGGGATCATCCCGGCGGTGCTGCATTACTACATGAAGTTCAACGCCGACGCGTCCGACGACGATGTGGTCAATTTCTTCCTGGCCGCCGCAGCCGTCGGCATTCTGTGTAAGAAAAACGCCTCAATCTCCGGTGCCGAAGTCGGCTGCCAGGGCGAAGTCGGGTCAGCCTGCGCCATGGCCGCCGCCGGCTTGGCCGACATCCTCGGCGCCAGCCCCGAACAACTGGAAAACGCCGCCGAAATCGGCCTGGAACACAACCTCGGCCTGACCTGCGACCCAGTCGGCGGCCTGGTGCAAGTGCCGTGCATCGAGCGCAATGCCATCGCCGCGGTCAAGGCCATCAACGCCACGCAAATGGCCCTGCGCGGCGACGGCAAGCACTTCATTTCCCTCGACCGGGTGATCCGCACCATGCGCGATACCGGCGCCGACATGCATGACAAATACAAAGAAACGTCACGGGGCGGCCTGGCGGTCAGCTGGGTGGAGTGCTGATTGCGCTGTCAGCGATCGTTTTTTCCGTGTTGCCCTGAAACGGATCACCGATCTCAATAACAACATAGAACCCATGTGGGAGGGGGCTTGCTCCCGATAGCGGTGAATCAGCCAAGTATTCATTGACTGATGCACCGCTATCGGGAGCAAGCCCCCTCCCACATAAGGCGCTCATTGTTTGACAGATCGCTGTACGGCACGCCCTTTGCTGTACAGCTCATGAGGTAAACGGAATTTGTACAACCTCAGCGACGGAGTGGCCGGTGGTCAGGCAACGCGAACTAATCACGACACCGGTCGTCAATGACTGCATGTTCTTATCAGGCGGTAACGCACCATGGACAATCCTTTTCAGATCATCACCGACACCTTCACCCCAAAATACCGCGTCAACCTGAGCATCCAACGGCTCGACGGAAGCATCATGCTCACCCTCTCGGATGAGACGGGTGTAGTGGCCAAACGCATGATCAGCGCCGAACAACGCAACGACCCGCAACGGCTCAAACGCCTGGTGCAAAGCATTCAATTCGGCATTGCCATCGAGCAGGGCCACAGCGCCATGGAGATCCTGACGGTGATGACGGACGGCGACAGCCACAAATTGTTGCAGCGGCCACCGGCCCGCGCCCTTCCCTTCAGCGTCGGGCTTTAAAGCTCACCCTTCTCGGTTTCCAGGCTCGCCTCGCCCTTGCGACGCGGGCCTTCGACCTTCACCGACGGGAACGCCGACGACGCGTAACGCACCACCAGAATCGCAAACGCCAACAGCAGAATCCCGCCGCACAGGTAGATGATGCCGAGGTCGGGCGGGTTGTGGTGAGACACGTTGGAGATCAACAGACGCGTCAGCGCGGTGATCGCCACGTAGATCAGGAAGCGCACCGGCATGTGGTTGGTCTTGAAATAAATCCCGACCATCGCGCCCAATTCCAGGTAGATGAACAGCAGCAAGATGTCATCGATCTTGATGTGTCCATTCTCCAGCATCCCCAGAAATTCCATCACCGCTGCCCAGGCGGTCACCGCACCGATGGCGAACAACGCCAGGTAGTGGAACGACTCGACAAACAGGTTACCCAGGGACTCGGCCAGCCCATGGACTTGATGGCGCAGCTTTTCGGCCCAATTAAATTTCACGATGGTGCTTCCTTAGGTCGGTTCGACCGGATAATGCGGGTTGGACGTGACGGTTGTTCTGCATGCAGAAAAAAGGCCAGAGGCGGGTATAAGATGATGGCGGGGTGACATGAGACACGTGGGAGGATGAGCAGAGTAGATACTTTGCCAATCCGAGAAGCGGATTTTTCAAGGATATCGCTGGCGGGCGTGTAAAACCGAGATGACCCGAATGTTGTCTGTCACCTTATAAACGACCAGATAATTCGGGTGTACCACCATCTCTCGCGTGCCGATGACACGCCCAGGGCGGTAAAGATGGGGCCTACGAGAAAGAGCCAGCACGGAGGCTTCTATTGCTTGGTTTAGCTCAAGCGCAGCAACTGGATTGCGGTCGCTGATGTAATCAGTAATTTGCCGGAGTTGCACCCGCGCTGCGGGAGCCCACTCAATCAGCATCGCCTTTCTTGCGTTTGGATTCGATTAACGCGCGCATCTCTGCCATCACTTCATCATGAGGAATGCCAGGGCTTGGATCATCAAGAGCGGCCTGTACCTTGGCGCGAAACCAGCGGTCATAGCTGTCGGCCTGCTCTTCGGTATCTGCGGGGATACCTGAGGAAAAGGAAGTGTCCATAAAAGCCTCCGTTGTCGATGAAGAAGGAGTCTAGTCGCTGGAGTTTTTACTGTCGTGCTCCGAGCGATGAAGTGAGTAACAGGAAAAATCGAAGCCATTTGTGACTATTTTTTGACCGTTCCCATAAACGTAGGAACGGTCAGAGGGCTTGGCATCAAACTGGTGCGACTTTCTCTAGCGCTTGGTCGACTAACAGACCGCCAATCTCAACCAATTGGTGAATGGCCAATACCAGACTTCGCTGCGGACCTTCAAGGTCGAATGCCAGCATATTAGCCATTTCACGGGCGCTGTTCAGGGTTTCGCTGGCGTTAGCCAGTAAGGTTTCTGTGTCAGCTTCAGGCGTGACGCTGAATAGCGTCGAATCGGTGGACGGGGGGTTGGGAGTGATTTTTTTCATAGATTAGTTCCTTAGTTAAGAAACCATCACCGCCTGCCGCCAAGCAGGTTGGGTGACGGATTGCACAAGGTTGGCGGACCGGTAAGGAACAACCCGGCACCCCGAAGGGTCCATGCGCAACCCGCCATGACACAAGAATGCAAATGCAAAAAACGCCTGCAGTCTTATAGGGGTGTTGTTGCGCTTCCTTGTTGGGCCGCCAAGCCCGCTAGCTGCATTTGCAGCGCCCGGTGAAAGTAAGCCACCGGACAATTCCAGCGCAACCCCGGCAAGTTGTCAGAAATTTCCGGTGTAGCAAACCCCTATTTCCCGGCTACATTAAAAAACTGCTACCCAAACCCCACAGTTTGGCTTACCCTTTTAGCTGTATATAAATACAGTAGTCGCAAAAGACAACTATCGTGAAGGCATGTGAGGTGGTGAATGGCCGTCGAAGTGGTATACCGCAGCAGCCGAGATCTGGAGCGTTTGTTCATGGATAAAGCCGAAGCTGACCGTCATGACAAGATGCTTGAACTCGCTGAGTTGCTCGCAGAAGTGTTGCAAAAAGCCGTGCCGTCCCTGAGCGAGCAGCAGGTGGAAGAAGCGGGGATCTACATGGCGAAGAATCGCGATGTGTTTGCCAAGGCGTTCAAGAGCCAACCGGACGCGTTGTCCGAGCTGCTGAACGCACCGGCGGAATAAAGTCCGAATTGAACAGGCCCTGAGTCCATGATTCAGGGCCTTTTTAATGCCTGGCCTATTTGTAGAGCAAACGCTCGGCCAGTTCGTCCGCGACCCGTGCCGGGGAGCGTTTTTCGGCCTGGGCGTGGGCGAAGATTTCGGTCAGGCGCGTGCCGATGTTGGACAGGTGCGCGGTGATGGTCGGCAGTTCGGCGCCGCTGTGCTTGAGGGCGACGTAGATCAGGCCACCGGAGTTGATCACGTAGTCCGGGGCGTAGAGGATGCCGCGGCCTTCGAGTTGGTCGGCCACTTGCAGGTTGGTCAGTTGCGCACTGGCGGAACCGGCCACGGCGGCGCAGCGTAGCTGGCCGACGCTCTGGCGGTTGAACACGGCGCCCAGGCCGCAGGGTGCGAGGATGTCGCACGGGGTGCTGAGCAAGGCGTCGTTGGCGATCGGGTGCGCGCCGAGCTGTTCCATGGCCAGTTGCACCTTGCCGTGATCGATGTCGCTGACCAGCAGTTCGGCGCCGGCGGCGTGCAGTTGTTCGGCCAGGGCGAAGCCCACGTTGCCCAGGCCCTGGATGGCCACGCGCAAGCCTTCGAGGTTGTCACTGCCCAGACGGGCCATGGCGGTGGTGCGGATACCGGCGAACACGCCCATTGCGGCATGGGGCGAAGGGTCCCCGGCGGCGGTGGTGCTGGTAACGAAACGGGTGTGTTGAGCGATGCAGTCCATGTCGGCGACCGAGGTGCCGCTGTCGGTGGCGGTGATGTAGCGACCGTCGAGTTGCTCGATGCAACGACCGAAGGCTTCAAACAGTGCCGCACGGTTTTCCACATGGGCGGGGCGCAGGATCACCGCCGTACCGCCACCCACCGGCAACCCGGCCAGGGCGGCCTTGTAGCTCATGCCTTGGGCCAGGCGCGCGGCGTCCGCCACGGCGCTTTCATCGTCGGGGTAAGCAAGGTAGCGACAACCACCCAGGGCTGGGCCCAGGCGGCTGTTGTGGATGGCTATGACCGCCTTCAACCCCGTCACCGGGTCGATGCTCAGGTGCAGCGATTCAAGGCGGGTGCTGTGCATGAGAGCAAACATCGTCGAGCTCCCGAATCACTTCTTGTGTCGCCAAGTATAGGCTTGCGGCAGAAAACTGCCGAAGTGCGCTGGAATAAGCCGCTCGGTTTTGCAGGTCCTGCGACATAAGCACGTAGGATATCTCTCAAGACACTGGACGAAATTTCCCAGCAAGGCTAAAACGGGGCATCTGCCGGAGAAAGCAATGAATCCCCGCCAAGCCTTTTTCGCCTGCCTGGAACGTTCGCCCCCCGCGCTGTTTGAAGCCGCGCTGTGGATTGCCGCCGAGCATGACCCGGCGGTGCTACCGGCGTTGATCATGCAGGACCTGAAATTGCTCGAGCAACAGGTCAACCAGGGCATGCCCCTGCTGCCGGCGGACGAACTGGGGCAGCCCTTGCTGCGACGCATGAATGACCTCGGCTTCGCCCAGGATGACTTCACCCCGCTGCGCCCCGCCGCCGCCCTGCTGGACAAGGTGTTGCAACGCAAACGCGGGCAGCCCCTGGCCCTGGGGTTGATTGCCATGGAGCTGGCTCGACGCCTGGGGATCCCCATGGTCGGCGTCAACTTCCCCGGCCACTTCCTGTTGCGGGTGCCCGGTGCCGATCACCTGCTGGACCCCTGCGGCGGGCGACGCCTGTACCCCAACGATTGCCGCGAGCTGCTGCAACGCCAGTACGGCCCCAACCTCAAGTTGCAGGTCGACCACCTGCACACCGCCGAACCCCGTTCGATCCTGCAACGGCTGTCCCGCAACCTGCGCCAGTTGCACCTGGCCAATGACAACCCTTTGGCCGCGTTGATCGACGCCGAGCGCGTGCTGGAACTGGGCAATGCCAGCGCTGCCGATTACCTCGCGCGGGCCAGCTTGTATCAGCGCCTGGACTGCCCCAACGCCGAGCGCTTCGACCTCGAACACGCGCTGATGCTCAGCGAAGACCCGATCCAACGCCTACGCCTGACTGAGCGGCTGGGGCACCTGCCGCCCAACTTCGTGGTGCATTGAACCCACGACTTTTCAGCAGCAAATTGTCCTGTGGCGAGCGGACTTGCCACAGGACAATTTGCTCTTCAATCGATCGGTAAAACCAGGCCATGCCGATGGCGAAGGTGCCGGCAAACAGGAACATCAAGGTTTTTATTGTTCCCGCGCGAGGGAACGATCATTCAAGGCGTATCGGGTTGGCTGGCAGGATGGGCCTGGACGAATGCCGGATGCTGCGCCGCCAACGCCGCCACCCTGCCGATGCGCGGGTAAGCCGCCAATGGCACCTTGAAGCGCTCCGCCGCATACAACTGGGGAATCAGGAATGCGTCCGCCATCCCCGGCTGCTCGCCAAAGCAATAACCCTTATCGCCAATCAACTGCTCCACCGCACCCAGCCCCAGGCTGATCCAATGCCCGATCCACTCCAGCACCTGCACTTCATCATGCCCCCACTGACGCAGCAGGTTCTGGGTGCTGGAATTGTGCAACGGGTGAATATCGCAGCCGATGATCGACGCCACCGCGCGTTCATGGGCACGGGTGACCATGTCCTTGGAAAGCAGCGGCGCCTGTGGATAACGTTCGTCCAGATATTCAATGATCGCCGCGGACTGAATCAGCAACTCGCTCTCATCGGTGCGCAAGGCCGGGACGCGACCTTGGGGGTTGATGGCCAGGTATTCGGGCTGGCGATTGGCGCCACCCGCCGGCACCAGCAGGTTGACGGGCACCGCAGTGAAATCCAGGCCCTTGAGCGCGAGGGCGATGCGCACCCGGTATGACGCCGTTGAACGGTAGTAGGTATAGAGTTCCATCGCCCAGCCCTCCTAGCGCGCCGCGACCACGGTGCCACGGCATTCGCCGAAGCCGATGGAGGCAAAGCCTTCACGGTTGCAACGGGCGCGCAGAATGACTTCATCACCGTCTTCAAGGAACCTGCGCACTTCGCCGGAAGGCAGTTCGATGACCTTCTTACCGCCCTCGGTCATCTCCAGCAGGCTGCCGAACTGCCCTGCCTCAGGGCCGGACAAGGTGCCCGAACCGAACAGGTCGCCGGCCTGCAATTGGCAGCCGTTGACGCTGTGGTGCGCCACCAACTGCGCGACGGTCCAGTACATATGCAGGCTGTTGCTCAGGGCCAGACGATGGGCCGGCAGGTTTTGCTCGCGCATCGACGCCGTGGTGAGCAGTACTTCCAGTTCTATATCGAAGGCGCCGGCCGCCTGATCGCGTTTATCCAGCAGGTACGGCAGCGGTTGCGGATCGCCTTCGGGCCGCGCTGGTTGTGCTTTGCGGAACGGTTCCAGGGCTTCGGCCGTGACCACCCACGGTGAAATGGTGGTGATGAAGCTCTTCGACAGGAACGGCCCCAGCGGCTGGTATTCCCAGGCCTGGATGTCCCGCGCCGACCAGTCATTGAGCAGGCAGAAACCGGCGATATGCTCGGCCGCATCGCCAATGGCAATCGAGTCGCCCATGGCATTGCCCTGGCCGATCCAGATGCCCAGTTCCAGCTCATAGTCCAGGCGTGCGCAGGGGCCGAAGCTCGGCTCAGTCTGGCCGGCCGGCAAGGTCTGGCCTTTGGGGCGACGTACCTCGGCACCCGAGGTGCGAATGGTCGAGGCGCGGCCGTGATAACCGATCGGGACGTACTTGTAGTTCGGCAGCAGCGGGTTATCCGGGCGGAACAGTTTGCCGACGTTCTGCGCGTGCTCGATGCCGACGTAGAAGTCGGTGTAGTCGTTGATCTTCGCCGGCAGGTGCATCTGGCAATCGGCGGCGCGGTGCAGCACCTGCGCTTCACGGGTTTGCAGTTTGCTGCCCTCCGCCAGCAGTTCCAGCAGGCGCTCGCGCAAGGCCACGCGCGGGCCACGGCCCAGCTCGAAAAAGGCGTTCAACTGGCCGCCCACGGTGGATTCAACGGCTTGGCGGGCCTCGCCTTCAAACTCATCCAGGGCGGCGTGCAGGTCGAGGATCGCGTCGCCAATCGCGACGCCGCTGCGCGGGGCCGAGCCATTGATGCTGAACACCCCCAGCGGCAGGTTTTGCAGGGGGAAATCGCGGTGACCGTTGGCGGAGGCTACCCAGCTGCGGGTAAGGGTTGGCTGCGTCATGGGTTATCTCCGGTTCGGGTTGAAGGTGGCGGGCAGCGAGGCCCAGCACGCGTCATAAGAAGGTTGCAGTTGCGGGCACTCCAGGGCGAACTGGGTCGGACGCAGCACTTGGCTGGTCTCGAACATGAAGGCCATGGTGTTGTCGATCTTGTGCGGCGCCAGGTCCACGTTGATGGCTTTGGTGCAGGTCTCGCCGTCCGGGCCGTGGGCGCTCATGCAGCTGTGCAGCGACGCGCCGCCGGGCAGGAAGCCTTCGGCCTTGGCGTCGTAGGCGCCCTGGATCAAGCCCATGTATTCGTTCATCAGGTTGCGGTGGAACCACGGCGGACGGAAGGTGTTCTCGGCCACCATCCAGCGCGGCGGGAATATCACGAAGTCGAGGTTGGCCAGGCCATGAGTGCTGGTGGGCGAGGTCAATACAGTGAAGATCGACGGGTCGGGGTGATCGAAACTTACCGTGCCAATGGTGTTGAAACGGCGCAGGTCGTATTTGTACGGCACGTTGTTGCCGTGCCAGGCCACCACGTTCAGCGGTGAATGGTCCAGCTCGCAGGCCCACAGTTCACCGAGGAATTTCTGCACCAGCGTGGTCGGTTGCTTGAGGTCTTCGTAGTGGGCCACCGGGGTGAGGAAGTCACGCGGATTGGCCAGGCCGTTGCTGCCGATAGGCCCCAGGTCCGGCAGGCGCAGCGGTGCGCCATGGTTTTCGGCGACGTAACCGCGCGCTTGTGCATCCAGCAGTTCAACGCGAAATTTGAGGCCACGGGGCAACACCGCAATGTCCAGCGGCTCGACGTCCAGCACGCCCAATTCGGTGGCGATGCGCAGGCGGCCCTGCTCGGGCACGATCAACAGTTCGCCGTCGGCATTGAAGAACACACGGTCCATGGAGCGATTAGCGCAGTAGTTATAGATGCTGATGCCCGAGGGTTTTTCCGACACGGCGTTGGCCACCATGCCGACCAGGCCGTCGATAAAGTCCGTCGGCTCAGTCGGAATATCCAACGGGTTCCAGCGCAGGCGATTGGGCGTCACTGCGCCCAAAGGGCCACCGGCCAACTGCCGCTCCAGCTTGATAAACGCCGGGTGATTGGCCGACGGTTGGATGCGGTACAGCCAGGTGCGGCGGGCTTCGCTGCGCACCATGGTGAAGGCGGTGCCGGAAAACAGTTCGGTATACAGCCCGTAGGGCGCTTTTTGCGGGGAGTTCTGCCCGACCGGCAAGGCGCCGAGCAAGGCTTCGCTGGCGAATTCATTGCCGAAGCCCGACAGGTATTCGAGGTTCATGGATCATCCTCTATGCGGAAGTTGTTTTTATCGTAATCCAGTTACGCATAACGTAATTTGATCACTGTCGACCGTCAAGCTATAAAGACGCCCATTCATCTCTCGGATTCTCGCCTCTCCATGGAAAAGCCCCGCGACACCGGTAAACAGAAAGTCCGCTCGGCCGAAGTGGGCACCGACATCCTCAAGGCCCTGGCCGAACTGTCGCCCTCCACGTCGTTGTCGCGGCTGGCCGACCATGTGCAGATGCCGGCGAGCAAGGTGCACCGTTATTTACAGGCGCTGATCGCCTCAGGTTTTGCCGAACAGAACACCGCCACCAACCATTACGGCCTGGGGCGCGAAGCATTGCGTGTTGGCCTGGCCGCGCTGGGTAGCATGGACGTGCTGAAAGTCGGCGCGATGCCCCTGGCAGAGCTGCGCGACGATTTGAATGAAACCTGCTTTCTGGCGGTATGGGGCAACCAGGGCGCAACCGTGGTACAGATCGAACCGGCCGTGCGCGCCGTGACGGTGGTGACGCAATTGGGTTCGGTGTTACCGCTGCTCAGTTCATCCACCGGCCTGGTGTTCAGTGCCTTCCTGCCGTCGCGGGAAACCGTCGAGTTGCGTGAGCGTGAAATTCAGGCCGGTACCGCCCATGCCCTCGCCAACGACCAGGCCTACGCCACGGCCTGTGAACAGATCCGCCAGCGCGGCCTGCACTTTGTGCATGGCCTGCTGATGCCGGGGGTGGATGCGTTGTCGGCGCCGGTGTTCAACGCGGTCGGGCAAGTGGCGGCGGTGATGACCGTGGTCGGTCCCACCTCGCTGTTCCACGCCGACGAAGATGGCCCGGCGGCGCAGCGCTTGCTGGCGGCGACCCGGGCCGTGAGTTGGCGGATGGGCTACCAGCCCTGAGCTAGTCGTGCCACTGGGACAGCGCCAGCGCCAGGCGATTTTCGAGGGCGCGGATAGGGGCTGCGTCGCTGACGTAGTTATTGCTGATCATCGAAAATACCAGGCGCCGTCCGTCGGCATCGGTGATATAGCCGCTCAACGATGATACGCCGGCCATGGAGCCGGTCTTGGCGTGCAGGTTGTTTTGGGCAGCCGTCCCGCGCAGGCGATATCGCAGGCTGCCGCCGGTCATACGGTCGGCATTGCCGGCAATCGGCAAGGCGTTGTACCAGGCGTCGAACCAGGGTTGTTTGGAAGTGGCCAACAACAGATCGGTCAGATTCTGTGACGACACCAGATTACGTCGCGATAGACCCGAACCGTCCACCTGATTCAACGTCGCCGGGTCCAGGCCCTGACGCTGCATAAAGGCTGTCACCGCTGCCACGCCCGCGGCCGCCGTGCCGGCATTGGCGGTTTTGCGGCCCATGGCCTTGAGCAAGGCTTCGGACATGTTGTTGTTCGAGAGCTTGAGCAGCGGCGTGATCAAGCCCTGCAACGGCGCCGATTGATGCTCCGCCAACACCGTCGCCGTCGCGGGGCTGGTGCCACCGATCACGCGCCGGCCCAGCACGTGGATGCCCTGCTGCGCCAAGGCCTGCTCAAACAGATTGGCCACCAGTTGCGTCGGTTCCCACACACTCACCCATTGCCGGCTTTGCTTGCCCGGTGCGAGCGCGCCGGTGAGTTGCAGCAGGTTGGTGCCGTGCTGGCGGGTGATGCCGTAGCTGTTGCCGGGGCCACTGACAGCGCGGTTGCTTAGTTGCACGTAGTCGGTGGACGGGCTCACCACCACGCTCACTGGCTGGCCCAGTGCGACGGGAGCCTTCGCCGTAACGAGCAAGGTGCCCGCGTCAAAATCCGCATTCGGCGACACCGTCAGCGCCGAAATCTGCGCGCCGTAGTAGGTACTTTCGTCGTCCTGGGCCCAATCCACGCCCAGGCGCTCGGCGTCGAACCACGTGTCATCGAACACCAGGTCGCCTTGCACCTGGCGCACGCCCTGGCTGGCCAACTGGGCGGCCAATGCCTGGTAATCGGCGAACTGCGTGGTCGGGTCGCCGAGGCCGCGCAGGTACAGGTTGCCGGCAAGACGTTCACCTTGCCGGGTGCCGTCGCTCAACAGTTGGGTGGAGAAGCGGTATTGCGGCCCCAGCACATCCATCGCCGCAGCGGTGGTGAGCAACTTGAGGTTGGAGGCCGGGATCAGGCGTGTGCGCGGATTGTGTTGATAGAGGGTGCTGCCGCTGCGGGCGTCGCGCACCATGACGGAAACCGTGGCGCCATCGAGGGCCGGATCGGCCAGCAGGTGATCCAGTGTTGAAGGCGTGGAAGGCTGCGAAACACTCGCGCAGCCGCCCAGTAAAACGCTCAGGCACAGCAGGTGTAGCCATCGTCCAAAGTGCATCGGTACTGTGTTCCGCAAAGCCATTAATGGCCGCAACGCTAACAGCTCCGTACCTTTGTGGCGAGCGGGCTCGCCCCGCGCTGGGTGGCGAAGCCGCCCTTACTAATGCCGCCGTGTTTTTTCAGGAACACCGCAGAACCTGTTTTGGGGCCGCTTCGCAGCCCAACGCGGGGCAAGCCCGCTCACCACAGGGAACCCGCCGGGGTTTAGAACTCCAGGGTGCTGGACACCGACACCTGCCGCGCATCGCCCATGGACACAAACAAGCGGCTGGCCGCCGAGGTGTAGTAGACGCGGTCGAACAGGTTCTTCACGTTGACCTGGAATTTGACCTTCTGCCCGTCGATCCTGGTGTCGTAGGTGGCGAAGGCATCCGCCACGGTGTAGCCCGGCAGGTTGAAGTCGTTTGCGGCGTCGCCTGCGCGCTCGCCGACATACCGCGCACCGGTGCCGACACGCAACTGATCGCCGCCGAAAATGTTGCCGAAGTCGTACGCGACCGACAGCGAACCGGTGTGCCTGGCCACGTTTTGCAGGCGGTTGCCTTCAAGCGCCGGGTTGTTGTCCTTGATGTCTTCGGCATCGGTAAAGGCGTAGCTGCCGATCAGGCTCCACTTGTCGGTCAATTGGCCGGTGGCGTCCAGTTCCAGGCCACGGGAACGTACTTGCCCCGCGATGCTGTAGACGGTGTTCGCACCGGAGCCCACCGACACCAGCACATTGCGCTTGTCGATAGTGAACAACGCGGCACTGGCGGTGATGCGCCCCGGGATATCGAGCTTGGCGCCCAACTCCCACGACTTGGATTCCTCAGGCGTGAGGTCACCGGTCAGCGTGCTGCCATCGAGCAAAGGGGCGATGGTGGAGTTGGGTTTGAACGACTCGGTGTAGCTGCCGTAGAACGACAGCTCATCGGTGTAGCGATACACCAGGCCGGCACGCGGCACCCAGGCCTGGCCGTTGCCGTCGGTGTTGGCCTTGAACGGCACGCCCTTGCCGGCGTACTGGTCATACATCTGATAGCGCGCACCGGCCACGAAGATCCACTGGTCGGTCAGGTGAATCGCGTCCTGGAAGAACAGCGAGTCGCTGCGCAACAGGTCGGTCTGGGCGCTGTCGGCGGCACTGACGCTGGTGCCCGCGACTTCGTTGCCGTACACCGGGTTGTTGTAGTTGAAGGTGCCGCGCGAGTTCTGGCGAATCAGGTCGGCGCGGTAGATCTTGCGGTACTCGTCGTCCAGGCCGAACACCAGGTCATGCTGCATGCCCAGTACATTGACCTTGCCTTCCAGGCTCGCCGTGGTGAAGCGGTCAGTGGTGATCGCGCCCTGGGTGCCGTCCATCTTGCGGGTCAGGGTGCCGTTGGTGCTCACCGCGCTGACGCGCACCTGGCTGGCGTCGTAGGTCTCACGGTTCCAGCTGTAGCCGAAATGGGCTTTCCAGTCGTCGTTCAAGTCGTGGTCGGCTTCAAAGCGGTACAGGTCGGAACGGCCTTCCATGTTGTTGAACGGCTCATCCAGACGGCGAGTGGCCGGGATGTCCAATGGGTGGTTGGACTTGTCGATGGCCGTGCCGCGGTCGAACGGCGAGAGAAATTCGCGGTGTTCGTAGGCGAACAATAACTTGGTTGAATCGCCATACCAGGCCAGGGACGGCGCCACCAGTGACTCGCGGTGAGTGCCGAAGTTGCGCCAGTAGTCTTCGTCTTCATGGTCGACGATCAGGCGATACGCCAGGCCCGAATCCCCGATGGGGCCGGTGGTGTCGAGGTTGCCGCCACTGCCGTTCTTGCCGTCGCCGAAGGTCGAGCCGCGCACGGTCAGGGACGTGGCCTGGGTCAGTTGCGGCTTTTTGCTGACGATATTGACTACGCCGCCCGGGTCCTGGATGCCATACAGCAGCGACGACGGGCCCTTGAGCACTTCGACCCGTTCTGCGGTTGAATTCAACGCCCGGCCCTGCACCACCGGCATGCCATCGCGCATGATCGAACCGTTACGGTTGTCGCCAAAACCGCGCAGCATCACCGCGTCCTGGGTGCTGGCCAGGGTATTGGCCTGGGTGATGCCGCTGATGTTGGCCAGGGCATCATCCAGGTTGCGCGGGGTCTGGTCGCGCAGCACTTGGGCGGGGACCACGTTGACGGTTTGCGGGGTTTCCAGCAGCAAAGCACGGGAGCGCATCACCGAGCTGGTGGGCGGGGGCTGGTAGCTGGTGCTGTCCTCGGTTTGGCCGACGCCGCTGATGGTGGTCGCGCCGAGGTTGAGCGCGCCATCGGTGGGCACCGGTTCCAGGGCCAAGGTGCGGGCGTCGATCTGGCGGAACGTGAAGCCGGAGTTGCCCAGCAGACGTTGCAGGGCCTGGTTGGCACTCATTTGCCCGCTGACCGCCGGGGCACTGAGGCCGTAAGGCGCTTCATCGGTGTAGATCACGCTGATCCCGGTGACCCGGCTGAAATCGCTCAGGGCCTGGGGCAGCGGCTTGGCTGCCAGGGCAAAGGTGAACTGGGCGCTTTGCTGCTCCTGCGCCTGCGCCACGCCGAGGGGCAGCAACGCCAGCCCCGACACCGCCAATACCGAGGCTCCCAGCCACTGTTTAACCAAACCGCCCGCCGTCGACTTCATGCTGTGAGAACCCGTGTAGAAAATGCCATTAATGCGAATAGATCGCAGTTTCAAGCACTACACGGATGGGCGGGCGATTTACCTCACCTTTGTTGGCAAATATTTTTATTTATTGCGCCTGAATGCGGAACCCCCAGCGTGGGAAATGCACATGCACGGTGCCGGCGCGTTCATCGGTGCGGCGCAGGATCAGTTCTTCGCGCCCGGCAAACAACAGCTCACCCACGACCGGGTCGGTGCCGTAGTCAGTGGCCGAGATGCTCACCTGCTGGCCGGGCTTGAAGCCGTTCAAGTCCTCGAACAGCGCTTCGGGCAGCGCCGCCGGTGTGGCATTGCGCGCCACGTCCAGGGCTTGCTCGGCGCTCATCTGGGTAGCAGTGCCATGGCCGAAGCTCAGCACGCGGTCAAGCCAGGCGACTACGGCGGGATAGGCGTCCACCAGCGGCGCCGTCACCGAAGAGCCTTTGAGGAACCACAGCGGGTGCGCCAGGGCAAAGTCGGCAATCGAAGGTTCGCCGAACAGGAAATCCCCAGGCGCGTGCTGCAATTGCTGATCAATGCGGCCGATGATGACCGGCCATTGGTGCTTGGCCTGATCGAGTTGCACACGGGCTGCCGTGCCATCGCTGAACAGTTTGCTGCGGTCAGCCACCAGCACCTGAAGCAGCTCCGGCGGTACCTTGGCAAATTTGACCGCCAGGGATTCGGGCTGGAACACCAGCGCTACGGCATGGGAAAACACCACCGAATCCGCCCAGGCCGCGAAGCCTTGGGTGACCAGTTCCAGGCCTTGGGGAAACAGCGCCGGTGCCGCTTTATCCTGCTCCAGGCGCCGGGCGATCAACGCGGTGTCGCAGTAGATATCGGCGCCGACTTGCAACACCGGGGTCTTGCGATAGCCGCCGGTGAGGGCGGTCAGGTCAGGCTTGGGCATCACCGGCGAGATATGCACCGAGTGCCAGGACAAGCCCTTGAAGCCCAGCAACAGGCGGGCTTTTTCAGCGAATGGGGACTGCGGGTAGTGGTGCAGGATCAGCTCGGACATGCCCGGCTCCGTTGGCGAAGTGAGCCACTAGCTTAGCCTGCAACACCGCGCGTGGGGACGATGGCAACCCATCAATCAAATCAATGAGCCACTCGCCGCCAGGCACTCCTTGGCGCTTTTCTTCAACTTCTTGATCAAGCGTTCCTGACGCAACGCCTCGCCTTTGCTCGCGCATTGCTCCGTGTACACCAGCGCGACCGCCGGGCTGGACAGGAAAAACCGTGCGCCCTTGCCGCTCTGATGAGAGGCAAAACGACGCACCGGGTCATTGCTGATGCCGCAATACAACGCGCCATTGGCGGCGCGTACCAGGTACACAAACCAGGGTTTGGGTTCAGAAGGATCAGTCACGGGTCGATTCGGCAAACCAGAAGAGCGCCAAGCTTATCAACGACCGGCCTGAAATGCCCTGAGGCCTTTGAGTGCCTGGGCACGCACGGCGTTTTTCAGCGCCGGCGACCAGCCCAGCAACAGGCCCTTGAGGCCCAGGGCCTGACGCGACCAGCGCCACAGGTCGAAGTGGTCGTGGTGTTCGCAGATCTTGCCATCGCGAAACACGAACCGCGCGCCGATATCGTTGACCACCGTATTGCCGGTGGCGCTGAACAGGTAAGTCGCGACCCAGTGCGCGCTGCCGGTCGTTTCATCGCTGCGTACATGGTCGAACGTCAGGGAAAAATCCTTGGCCCGGGTAGTGAGCATGCGCCACATATCGCCGGCGTCACGCCCGCGCAATTCACCGAAAGCCGGGTCGCTGAACAGCACATCCTCGGTGTAGCAGGCCGCCATGGCCTCGGCATCCAGCCGCTGGAAGGCGCTGTAGAACTCGGTGATCAGGGCGTTGTGTGCGTCGCTCATGGGCAGGTTCCAAACCAGGGGTTTTAAGCCGTCCAAGATAGTCCGGGCGCCGGTAAAACTCTATCGCCATTTACACCGGGAATGACCCACCCGGCGCTACGGCACCATGCCGCAGCTGCGGGCATAGGCAAACAGATCCACGTCGGTGGAAATGCACAGCCGGCTCATGGCGGTGCTTTTCTGCTTGCTGATCGTGGAAATACTGCGATTGACCCGGGCCGCAATCTGGCTGACGGTCATGCCGCTGGCCAGCATCCTCACCACTTCGCGTTCCTTGCTGGATAACTGCGGCTGTTGCAGTTGATCTCCGGTGCCCGCCTCCACCAACTGGGCCCGCAGGCATTCACTGACAAATGTCTCGCCCTTGATCACTGTACCGATGGCGGTGGGCAGCTCCCTGGCCGAGGCGCTCTTGGCGACAATCGCCCGTGCCCCATGGGCAAAGGAAGCACGCAACGTCGCCACATTGGCAAACATGGTGACCAGAATCACCGGCAAATTAGGGTACTGGCGTCGCAACAATCCCAGCAACCCGTAGCCGTCCGCCTGCTGACCACCCGGCATGGCGAAGTCAGTCACCAGCACGTCACACGCCACCGTACTCAACAACCGGAGTAACTCATCGGGACCGTCGGCCTCACCGACCACTTTGCATCTACCGCCCGCCTCAATCACCACCCGTTGCCCGATGCGCACAATGGGGTGATCGTCGGCAATAATTACACGCAGCATAAATACCCACGAATGATGGCAACTGGAATTGGCGCAAAAATACCTGTGTCCTCGCGCGTCAACAACCACTCGGTGCGACACGTTCCGGACCGCGACCCGTGTTTGATAGCTGACAAACTTATACCTACAAAACAAAAAGAAACTACCTACATACAAAGCCTCCAACACAAAGGGGAAACATCCTACAAGACTCTCTATTCCAAGGATTCATAACCGGCTTAGATAAGCAATGTATACGCGCAAGTTACGCTGAAAGACTTGCAACTGCGGCATGTTCGCCACCACACCACGGGCCTGGACTCGAGCGATCAACTGCTCGGCGCGGCGCTCCAGGTCAACGCCCCCGACGAACGCCAGGCTGCCCACGAGTCGGTGCAATCGCTCCACCACCAATGACGCATCGGCGCGGGCCTGCGCCAGGTCCAACAACGCGTTGTCTTCACGTGCTTCATCCATCAGGCTGGCCAGCGCCCGGTTCACCATCTCATCACTGCCGAAAATGTCGATCAGGCGGGCACGCGTCGGCCACGCGATCGCACCTGCACAACACGCCGGCGCCTCCACTAGCGGTGGTGGGGGCGAGGGTGCCAACTTCAGGACAGGTACTTGATTGGAAAATACCCTTGTCACCATGGTCACCTCACTGCGCTTACATTGATTGTTCAGCCCATGAGTTCATCAATACCCATCTGAGTGGGGTTGGAAGATGCAACAGCCAGATCAACGAACAGCGTGCAAAATTCCCGTGGCGCTCATATGACTGTCATAAGCAACAATGAATATCCCTAAGGATGTAAAAAAGACGATACAACAACTACGAAAAATCTAGTTTTCCTACGACTAAGAACATAAATTCCCACGAACTAACGCCCAAATACCTGTTACTTCGATTGTCGTAATAGTTGTATTTCCCCCATCCCGCCCCCCGGCTAAATTGCCGCCACCCCGCAAAGAGGGAATGGTCTCGCTGACTTAAGCGGCCCTGACCAAATACAACCCGCCGCCTTGCTCGCCGCCTTCGCCGAAAGACCGGACGATGCCGTGCGCGCGCTTTATCAGCCAGCCCTGTAGTGGAACGTATAGAAATGAGCAAGTCCCTAATCCTGTTGAGCGCCGCCCTGTTGCTCACCAGTGCTACATCCACCTTTGCCGCCAGCAGCGTGGACCTGACCGTCAAGGGCCTGATCACTCCAAGCGCCTGCACCCTCACACTGCCGGGTACGGTCGACTTCGGGAAGATCTCGGCCAAAGACTTGAATCAGGACGGAACGACACGACTTGAAGACAAAACCCTTCAGTTGACGGTGAACTGCGAGGCCCAGACTCTGTTTGCGATCAATCCAGTCGATAACCGGGCCGGGACATCGTCCAACAGCAACATCGCAGGCTACGGGCTGGGACTGATCAACGGCACGGAAAAACTCGGCTTGTATGTCGTGATCGTGCGTAACCCGGTCGCCGATATCCCGTCCGATATGCTGCAATTTCGCGACGGCGCATGGCGGATGCAATGGGACGATGACTACGTCGCGCCGAACCGATTGATTGCATTCGGCAGCTTCGTTCCGGATGTCGGTTACTTGCCCCACCCCCTCGAAAATGCCTCCGTGGAAGTCTTGTTCAACACCTGGATCGCCCCGGCAAACACCCTGACCCTGACCGACGAAGTCGCTCTGGACGGTTCGGCGACCCTGGAAGTGAAGTACCTGTAACCCGACGATCCGTTGAACCCTCCTGACAAGGAAACCGTGCCTATGAACGCTCTAGCCTCACGGCTCATGCTGATGCTGCTGTTCACTCCGCCAGCGTTTGCCGCCAGCACCACCGATCTGACAGTCAAAGGCAGCATCACTCCCAGTGCCTGTGCCCCACTGGTCTCCGGTGGCGGTGTGATCGAATTCGGGAAGATGTCGGCCAAGTCGCTCAATGCAGAGCAACACACCGTGCTGCCCAACCAAAGCATGCAATTGAGTGTGCGCTGCGAAGGGCCGACATTTTTCACCCTCAATACCATTGATAACCGCACTGGCTCGTCGGCCAACCACGATCATTGGCATGGCCTGGGTATGACGCCAAACGATGAAAAGCTCGGCGGCACCGCCTTTCACCTGTACACACCGGTGGCGGATGGCATTGCCGCAACCATCATTACTTCAAGCGATGGCGGTGTGACTTGGGAGCCGACCAATCAGCTCAATCACATGAAACTGACGGCCGTGGCAATCGGCGATCAGCGGCTGCCTATCGCCGTTCGGGACTTTGACGCCGAGATCCGCCTGTATACCCATGTCGCCCCTGCCGACACCTTGACCCTGCTGGACGAAGTCCCCATCGACGGGCACGCCACGGTCCAGCTCAAGTACTTGTAACCACCCTCTTAGCGAAAGGAGTTCGATCACCATGAAGATACTGCTCAGTACCGTCGCCACCAGCCTGATGCTGCTGACCTGCGCTTCCACCTATGCGGCCTCCACCGTAGACCTGACGGTCAAGGGCCTGATCGTGCCCAGTGCCTGCACACCCAACCTGACCAGCGGCGGGGTCATCGACCACGGCAAGATTTCCGCCAAAGACCTGCGCCCGGATAACGCCACGCACATCGGGACTCACGTCATGACCATGGCGGTAACCTGCGATGCACCGATTCAATTTGCCCTGCACTCCGTCGACAACCGTGCCGGGTCATCGATATCCACCTCCGACTACGGCCTGGGCCTGATCAACGGCACCCAGAAACTCGGCTGGTTTCAACTGACGCTGCGCAATGCCGTCGCCGACGGTACGCCGATGCAAACCATTGCCTCCGAGGACGGTGGCAATACCTGGTACAGCGAAAAACTCTGGGACGCAGGCTTGTATATGTCGGTCGCCACGATGGATGACGCCACACAGCCGGCCTCGGTCAAGGAACTGGTGACGGAGCTGGTGGTGGATACCTCTATCGCCCGCACCGATGGCTTGGACCTGAGCAACGAGGTCACCCTCGACGGTTCGGCCACCCTTGAAGTGAAGTACCTGTAAGCCCATGGGCGCCCATGCCTGGCGTGATTCGCAGGCCTGGGCGTGTTTTTCGTATCGCCCGCATTCACCTCGACACGTGGCGCCTTCCCATGAACACGCTCCCTCGCCTGCCGGCGGTTTTGCTCTTGCTGACAACCACTCATCCGGTCTTCGCTGCATCCGCTGTCGACCTCACCGTAACCGGCCGCCTGACCCCGGATGCCTGTCACGTCACGCTGTCAGACGAGGGTACGGTCGACCACGGGAAAATCCCCTCCCATACGCTCAACGCCAGCGAGTTCACCGCCCTGCCCAGCCGCGTGCTGGAGCTGAATGTGCAGTGCAGCCGACCAATGCTGTTCACCTTGGTGGGGCTTGATAACCGAGTGGAGTCTTCACTGGCGCCCGGATCGTTCTACGGCCTGGGCAAAAACCCCCACGCCCCGCAGGAGCGCCTGGGATCCGTGGCAGTGTCTTATCAAAACCCGGTAGGCGACGCGCAGTCCCTACAGGTGCTGGCCTCCAACGATAATGGTGAAACCTGGGCCCCGGAGCCCAATGCCTACCCCAAAGCCTACATGGGCTTTGCGCCGCTCGGTGATCGCCAGCCCGACTTTATCGGCCAACTGCGCGCTCAGTTGCGCATCGACACCGCCATCAACTTTGCCCAGTACCTGACCCTGAATCAGGAAGTTCCCCTCGATGGCTCCATCGTGCTGGATCTTCGTTACCTCTGATTTTTCACACAGCCCCAATGGAAAACCCCGTCATGACGACGACATTGTTCAACACCGCCACCTGCTTCTTGGCCCTGACGCTGCTGCTTGCCACGGGTGCACAGGCTGACGGCATGGTCCCGGACACCTCCGTCGTGATCGTTCACGAAGCCGAGGGTGAAGCCGCTGTGTCGGTCACTAACACCGATAGCCAACTGGCCCTGCTCCACGTCACGCTGGAGGACATTCCCGAAGACCCCGAGCCGCTGCTGGTGGTGACTCCGCCGCTGTCGCGGGTGGAGCCGTCCAAATCGCAACTGGTGCGTTTCATTTTGCAAAGCCCCCAACCGCTGCACACCCAACGGCTCAAGCGCGTGATTTTCGAAGGTATGCCCCAAGGCCGATCGGCGACCGAAGCCGGACACGCGCGGGTCGGCGTGACGGTACGTCAGAACCTGCCCGTCATCATTCACCCCAAAGGGCTCGCCCCCAACCGCACGCCCTGGACCGGCCTGACCTGGTCACTCAACGGCGGTACGTTGCAGGTGCGTAACGACACCCCTTATGTGGTGCGACTGGCCCAGGAACTGCGCCTGTTGCCTGGCAATGGTCGAGCGATGTTGCCGCGCACCTATGTGTTGCCCGGGGAACACCTGAGCATTGCAGCCACCGGCGGTGCGGCCAGTACAGTCCGGTTGCAGCCGGCAACGGTCTATGGCTTTGCCGTAGGCGCTTATGAAGCGCCCCTCACCTTCTGACGAAAACCCCGGGCGTCCAGGCGCCTGTATCACGAAGTGACGGCTCACTGACCGTCACCACACCCTTCGAGTGCCTTTCGTGAAAACAGTATTGAGTTACCGTGACGGCGAAGCCCTGCCCGACAGGCCACCCCGTTTTGCACTGCCGACGATACTGTTGGCGTGCGCACTGCTGCCCACCAAGGCCTGGGCGGATGAACGACCGAGCTTTGATGCCACCACCTTGCACCAACGTGGAATTGATCCGACGCTCGCCAACCTGCTGCTGGACGCCCCGCGTTTTGCCGCAGGACGGCATGCCGTGAGCCTGCTGGTCAATGGCCAGCGCCGCGGGCGACTGGAGGTCGGCTTTGATCAAGACGGTGCCTTGTGTTTCGACCGTGCGTTGCTGGATCTCGCCAACCTGATCATTCCCGACGACAGCGAGCGCTGCCACGCCTTTCTCGACCAGTACCCGCAAACCCTGGTGGAACCGGACCCCGCCACGCTCACGGTGTCGCTGGTGGTACCGACTGAAGCGCTACGACCGCTGCAGCAGGACGTCTCAGGGTACGAAACCGGTGGTTTTGCCGGCCTGCTCAATTACGACCTCACCGGTTTTTATAACCGCTTCGGTGACGACAACAGCCGGTTCGGTTCGGCCAATACCGAGGTAGGGTTCAACGCCGGCGACTGGGTCGTACGCAGCCGCCAGGTACAGACCTGGCAGGATGGCCTCTCGCGCAGTACGCATCTGGAGGCCTATGCCCAGCGTACCTTCGCCAGCCATCAGGCGGTGCTGCAAGCGGGGCAAATCAACCTCTACAACCCGGTGTTGTCAGGGGCGCAGATCACCGGGGTCCAGGTCCTCACCGAACAGGCCCTTCAAGAACAAGGCCAGGGCGCGACCATCGACGGTATCGCCAACAGCCCTGCGCAAGTCGAGGTGCGACAGAACGGTGCGTTGATTCATTCCACGGTGGTTCCCGCCGGGCCGTTTTCGCTGACCGATGTACGGCGCCTGAACTCACGCTCTGACGTCGAAGTCACGATCAAGGAAAGCAGCGGTGGCGAGCGCCGCTTTACCGTACCGGCGGCCATGCTCGGCCTTGGGATGGCGGCGCCCGGATACTCGGTGGCGGCGGGACGGGTGCGCAATATCGGTGACGGCCAAGGCGACGAGCCTTGGGTAGTCAGCGCGGGCTGGACCGGTGCCGTGCACCCGCAGCTGTCCTTGGGCAGCGGCGTGCTGGCGTCCAGCGAATACCGGGCTGCGGGTGTGAGCCTGGGTTGGCTGCCATGGTTGGACAGCCAAGTCCAACTGTCCACCCAGGTTGCCGACACCAAGGCGCCGCACGCCGTACGTGGCGTGCAAACCGACCTGTCATGGTCCCAGCGCTTGAATGATCAATGGTCGTTCAGCGCCGCCAACTCCTGGCGTTCACCGGGTTATCGCGAGCTGGAGGAAGCGACCTACGCGCCTGAATCTACCCAGCAACGACGCTCCCGTTATCGCGACCAACAAAGCGCCACGCTGGGCTGGTCCCACCCATGGCTGGGCGCATTCAGTGCCGGGGTTTCGCGCTCCAGCAATTTTGACGGCAACACCAGCAGCCGCGGCCTGGCGTCGTGGGGCACGAACGTCGGCGGGGTATCGCTGTCGGCGAGTGCCGAATGGCAGATGGGCGGACGCCAGCAGCAGGACAATGCCGTCTACCTGAATGTCAGCCTGCCCCTGGGCGAGAGCCGTCGAGTGCGAGCCTGGGTACGCAACTCGGGCGGCGAACATCGCACCGGTGTGGGGTTGAATGAACAGATCGACGATCAACTGAGCTACCGCGTCAGCGCCGAACATGACACCCGTGACGAACAGGTGGAGACCACCCTCGGTCTTTCGGCACTGCCCCGCTACAGCCAACTCGACTTCAGCTACAGCCGCGCCGATGCCGAACGCTCAAGCTATCAAGGCAGTGCCCGAGGCGGCGTGGTGCTGCATGGCGCCGGGGTGACGTTGTCGCCGTATCCGGTGCGTGACACCTTCGCCCTGGTCTCGGTGGGCGAGATGAGCGGCGTAAAACTGAGTACCCCCAGCGGCCCGGTCTGGACCGATTGGCAAGGCCAGGCCGTGGTTCCCCACGTGAGCGCCTATGGCCGCAGCCCGGTTGAAGTACAGCCCCGTTCACTGCCGCGCAATGCCGATATCAACAACGGCCTGGCGATGATCTCGGCCGGGCGTGGTGCAGTGGATCGGGTCGATTTTGCCGTGACATTGACTCGTCGGGTGTTGCTCACCGTACGCACCGAACACGGTGCACTGCTGCCCCGTGGTGCCTCCGTCAGTACCGATGCGGGCGAGTTCGTGACCCTGGTCCAGGACAGTGGCCAAGTGTTTCTACCCAACGTCCTGGAGCAATCAGGGTTGTGGGTCAGCGCGCCGGGATTGACGCGCTGCCGACTGCAGTTCGAGTTACCGCCCAAGGGCGACCCCCTGGTGTATTTCGAAACCGCGCCCGCACGCTGCACCCCTTCATGAGGAAGATCGCCATGCCCTTTATTCGCGCCCCATGGCTGACGGCCGTCTTGATGACCGTCAGTCTCGTCGGCACCGCCTTGGCCGACGACGAGTGCCAGTTGAACATCAGCGAACCTTTGCTGGACTTCGGGCTGATGAAGCGCCTCGCACAAAACGACAGCGCCCCCCAACGCCTGCTCGGCGAGCGCCGCTTGAGCCTGAACCTCAACTGCCCGGAAACGACGGACATGAGTGTGTTCTATCGGGCCCTGGCGGCCGACGCACAACGCCTGCAATTTACCGAACACGGCAGTTATGCAATTGAAGTCAGCGATGGCGTGCTGGATGGCCGGACGGTTGAGCTGGGGTTGCTGCAGGCCGCCGCGCAGCCGCCCGCCGCCATCGGTAGCGCAGTGAATTGGCGCCCGGGCTATGGCGTGGCGCCGGTGCAAGGCGGGGCCGTGCTACGGGGTAAACACCTGTCCTTGCAACTGAGCCTCAGCGCCTGGGCGGACATGGCGGCCACCCATGTCCGCGAGGCCACCACGTGGGAAGTGTCCGGAACATTCGACGCCCACCAGAGCGGTCGCTATCGGGAGTTGACCCTGCGCGCCCACTTTGCGCCCGCCGCCTGCACACCGCAGCTCTCCAACGGCGGCCTGGTGGATTACGGCACGCTGCTGGCCAAGGACCTGAGCGCCACCCACGAAAACCCGCTGCCCACCCGCCCGCTGCAATTTTCCGTCGGCTGTGATGGGCCGGCACGCTTCGCCTTGCGCATGCACGACAACCGCGACGGCTCGGCCACGGGCGGCACCGATGAAACCGCTTATGGATTGGACCGGGATAACAGCCAGAACAAGATCGGCCGCTTCTACGTGAACATTGACCCGGCAGACTTTGTCGCCGATGCCTACGGCACGCTCTATCGCACCGACTCCACCAGCAATGGCACGGCCTGGAGCAGCGCAAGTGCCAGACAGATCCCTATCGCCGCCAACAGCTATATGGGCTTTACCGACAAGTCCGGCAGCACCCAGGGGCCCGTTGCGATCCAACACCTCACCGGCACCCTGCGCATCAAGGCTTACCTGGCCCCCCTGCAATCGCTGGACCTGCGCCAAGTGGTGCAGATCAATGGTTCCGGCACTCTCGAAATCATCTACCTCTAGCCTGTGGAGCTTCCCTCGTGAACACGTACTGCCTGAGTTTTTCTGCCCTGCTGCTGTGCTCAGCCCAGCCAGCGCTGGCCGCTTCCTCCGTGGACCTTAACGTCAAAGGCCGGATCACGCCGACCGCCTGCACACCGCTGCTGTCCAGTGGCGGGGTGATCGACTACGGCAAGCTGTCCCAACAAGACCTCAACGTCGACAAGGGCACACGCCTGCCGGTCAAGCAGCTGCAAGTCAGTATCGGTTGCAACGCGCCGAGTCGCTTCGCCCTGCGCATGCGCGACAATCGCGACGGCACGGCCACGGTCAACAGCGAGATTTACTATGGGCTGGGGCTGGACAAAAGCGGCAACCGCATCGGTCTCTATTCCTTGAGTTTCGACCCTCGCCAGACCCAGGTCGACACCACCGCGCCGGTCTAAGGGACCGAATCCACCACCGGTGGCATAGCCTGGCGCACGGCCGACCTCAACACGATCGACATAGGTGCCAACAGTTACCTGGGCTTCACCGACACGGCCGGCAGCACAACCGGCCCGTCAGCGATCCGGGAGCTGATCAGCACGGTCAAGGTCGAAACCGTGATCAACGCCACGAAGAACCTGGACCTGAGCAGCGACACCTTGCTCGACGGCTCGGCGACGCTGGAGGTGGTGTATCTCTAGCGTTTCTCGCTGCTGACCTGCACATACAGCGCCCGCCCCGCGCCCAGCCCGGCGATGATCGCACCCACGCCGATCACCGCGAAGATCCAGCCAATGGCCGACCAACCGCCGGTCCAGTCGTGCACCAGGCCCACCGCGAATGGACCGACGGACGCGAGGGTGTAACCGAAGCCCTGGGCCATGCTCGACAGGTTGGCGGCCACATGGGAATCACGCGAGCGCAGCACGATCAAGGTCAGCGCCAGGCTGAACGTGCCGCCCTGCCCCAGGCCGAGCAGAATGGCCCAGCCCCACAGACCGTCCAGCGGTGCATACAGGCAACCGAACAATCCAACCAGGGTGAACAGCATCACCACCACAATCGCCAGGCGCTGGTCCTTGCCGCGCGTGGCAAGCCACGGTGCGGCCAGGGAACTGAACAACTGCATGATGATGGAGCCGGACAACGCCAAACCGGCTTCGGTGGCACTCAGGCCACGACCGATCAAAATCGACGGCAGCCAGCCAAACACGATGTACGACAGGGACGATTGCAGACCCATGTACAGGGTGACCTGCCAGGCCAACGGGTCACGCAACAGGCCCTTCACTCGGTAGGCGACCTGGTGGGCGCCGTGTTTCTGGCCGACCTGCGGTAACCAGAACAACGCTGCCACCAACGCCGGCAGAATCCAGAAGCCCAGGCCAATGGTCCAGCGGTCGCCGAAGTAATGACTCAGCGGCACCGTGGCGCCCGCCGCCAATGCTGCGCCCAGACACAGGGCCATGGTGTACACACCGGTCATGGCGCCGGCGTGTCTGGCGAAATCGCGCTTGATGATGCCCGGCAGCAATACGCCGATGATGCCGATGCTCGCACCGGCAATCAGGCTGCCGGCGAACAACCCCACTTCGCCAAACGAACTGCGCAGGATGATGCCGGCGGCCAGGCTCAGCAAAATCCCCAACACCACTCGCTCGGCGCCAAACCGCCGGGCCAGGATCGGGGCCATGGGCGCGAACAAGCCGAGGCACAACACCGGCAAGGTGGTCAGCAAACCGGCCTTGGCCGCCGACAATCCCAGGCTGCTGGAAACCTCGGCCAGCAACGGCGCCACGCTCGACAACGCCGGGCGCAGGTTCAACGCCACCAGGATCAGGCCCAGCAGCAACAGCCAAGGGCGGCTTACCAGCGGGTGACTGGCTTGCACCACTTCGTCATCGGCTTCGGCGTCGATCAACAGCTCTTCCAACTCGGTCGTACGTTTGGTTTCAGGGTTCATTGATCAACTGCCGGCAAAGGGATTTGGCGCGTTCCGCGTCCTGGTGTTCCACGGCTTCGAGCAGGGCGATATGCAGGTCGAACACCGCCTGGCGGCGCGGCGAAATGTTCAGGGTCTGGCGCAACTGGGCGCCGACGATGGCGGAAAAGTACTGGTACAGCTCGCTCAATGCCGGGTTGTGCGCGGCGTCCACCAGGCGTTTGTGGAATACCAGGTCGGCGCTGATATAGGCCTCCAGGTCACCGTGGTACAGCACCGCGCTGGCTTTGAGTGCCTCGTGCAAACCCGTAAGGTCGGCTTCGGTACGGCGCAACGCCGCGAGCCCGATGGCCTCCACTTCCAGGATCTGCCGCGTCTCCTGCGCCTGCTCCAGGCTGCAGTGAGATAACGCGCGCATGGCCCCCAGCGGGTCGGTCATGGAGCGCAGGTAACTGCCGTCGCCCTGGCGGATCTCGATCAACCCGGAGAACGCCAACACACGCATGGCTTCGCGCACGGTGTTGCGGCTGATGCCCAGCTCGGCGGCCAGCTCCGGCTCGGTGGGCAGACGTTCGCCGACGGCCCACCTGCCTTCGCTGATGCGCCAGCGCAATTGCTCAAGGGCCTGGTCCACCAGGGAGCGTTTGATCAGGGGAGCGATGTCAGTCATGGGATGCAGGCTTTCGTCCAATCATAGGATGAATTTTCCTACAGCCTATTCAGAGTTGCCTACAAAGGCAACGCACTAGGGTTCTTAGGCTGGAAAAGGAGCAGTATTTTCGATTGGTACAATTACCCTTAGAGGGTAATTATTCAGCGCAGGTGTCTTATGGAAAAGTACACACCTCATTACGATCTGGCGGTGATCAAGGCCTCCTGAACAGACAAAAATAAACCCGGCCAGGCCGGGTTTATTTTTTCAAGCATCGATCAATGCAGGATCTGGCTCAAGAACAGCTTGGTCCGGTCATTCTGCGGGTTGTCGAAGAAGTCATTCGGCGCCGCCTGTTCGACGATCTCGCCCTTGTCCATGAAGATCACGCGGTTGGCCACGGTGCGGGCGAAGCCCATTTCGTGGGTCACGCACAACATGGTCATGCCGTCTTCGGCCAGGCCGATCATGGTATCGAGTACTTCCTTGACCATTTCCGGGTCGAGGGCCGAGGTCGGCTCGTCGAACAGCATGATTTTCGGCTTCATGCACAGGGCACGGGCAATCGCCACACGCTGTTGCTGGCCGCCGGACAGTTGCCCCGGAAACTTGTGGGCCTGCTCCGGGATGCGCACACGCTCCAGGTAGTGCATGGCGATTTCCTCGGCCTTGCGCTTGGGCATCTTGCGCACCCACATCGGCGCCAGCGTGCAGTTCTGCAGGATGGTCAGGTGCGGGAACAGGTTGAAGTGCTGGAACACCATGCCGACTTCGCGGCGAATCGCTTCGATCTGCTTGAGGTCGTTGGTCAGCTCCACGCCATCGACCACGATGCGGCCCTGCTGGTGCTCTTCCAGACGGTTGAGGCAGCGAATGGTGGTGGACTTGCCCGAACCCGACGGGCCGCACAGCACGATACGCTCGCCCTGCTTGACGTTGAGGTTGATGTCTTTCAACACGTGGAACTGGCCGTACCACTTGTTGACGCCCTGCATCTGGATAATGCCTTCAGGGCTCACAGGCTGTTTGATCGCTTCGCTCATAACATCAACTCCTAACGCTTGTGGCCTGTGTCGAGCTTGTGTTCCAAATGAATGGAATAGCGCGACATACCAAAACAGAAAATCCAGAACACCAAGGCGGCAAACACATAGCCTTCGGTGGCCATGCCCAACCATTTAGGGTCGGCGGCGGCTTGCTTGACGCTGTTGAGCAGGTCGAACAAACCGATGATGATCACCAGGCTGGTGTCCTTGAACAACGCGATAAACGTGTTGACGATGCCCGGGATTACCATCTTCAGGGCTTGCGGCAGAATCACCAGGCCCATGCTGCGCCAGTAACCCAGGCCCATCGCCGCGGCCGCTTCGTACTGACCTTTAGGAATCGCCTGCAAGCCACCGCGCACCACTTCGGCCACGTAGGCCGACTGGAACAGGATCACGCCGATCAACGCCCGCAGCAGCTTGTCGATGCCCATGCCTTCAGGCAGGAACAACGGCAGCATCACCGAGGACATGAACAGCACGGTGATCAACGGCACGCCGCGCCAGAACTCGATAAACGTCACGCAGACCACACGAATCGCCGGCATGTTCGAACGCCGTCCCAGCGCCAGCACAATACCCAGTGGCAAGGCACCGGCGATGCCGACGGTGGCGATGACCAGGGTCAGCATCAGGCCGCCCCATTGGCTGGTGGCCACGTTGGTCAAGCCGAAGATCCCGCCGTGCAGCAGGAAAAACGCGATGATCGGGTACAACACCAGGAAGCCCAGGCCGTAAATCGCCTTGCGCGGGAAACGCGAGATGAACAACGGTGCCACGCCGACAATGGCCAGCCACACGGTCAGGTCTACACGCCAGCGCAGGTCGCCGGGGTAGTAGCCGTACATGAACTGCCCGAAGCGCTGTTGGATAAACACCCAGCACGCGCCCTCTTTAGTGCAATCGGCGCGAGTAGTGCCGACCCAGTTGGCATCGAGGATGGCCCAATGCAGGATCGGCGGCACCACCAGGTAGATCAGGTAAAACGCCAACAGCGTCAGCAGGGTATTGAGCCAACTGGAAAACAGGTTGGCACGCATCCAGGCCATCGGTCCGAAGACTTTACTCGGCGGCGGCATATCAGGTTTGAAAGTATGCGAACTCATGTGCGTTTCCTCACCGCTCGATCAGCGCAATGCGCTTGTTGTACCAGTTCATCAGCAGGGAAATGCTGATGCTGATCGCCAGGTACACGCTCATGGTGATGGCAATAACCTCGATGGCCTGGCCGGTCTGGTTGAGCACCGTGCCGGCAAACAGCGAAACCATTTCCGGGTAACCGATACCGGCGGCCAGCGACGAGTTCTTCGCCAGGTTCAGGTACTGGCTGGTCAGCGGCGGAATGATCACCCGCAGGGCTTGCGGGATGATGACCTTGCGCAGCGTCGGCCCAGGACGCAGGCCCAGGGAGCGCGCAGCTTCGGTCTGGCCGTGGCTGACGGACTTGATGCCCGAACGCACGATCTCGGCGATAAACGCTGCCGTGTACACGGTAAGCGCCAGGGTCAGCGCCAGCAGTTCAGGGATCAGTACCCAGCCGCCGACAAAGTTGAAGCCTTGCAGCTTGGGCATTTCCCAGTGCAGCGGCGCGCCGAAGATCAAGGCACACAACGCTGGGATCACGATAAACAGCGCCAGGCCCGCCCAGAACTTATGGAAGGGTACGCCGGTCGCTTCAAAGCGCTTGTTGGCCCAACGCGCCATCAGCACGATTGCCACAATGGCAACCACGATGCTGGCCACAAACGGCCAGAACCCGTCAGCGGCCAGCGCTGCCGGCATGTTCAGGCCACGGCTGCTGACAAAGAAGGTGTCGTCGAAGTTATGGCTGTTGCGTGGCCCCGGCATGGTCAGGAACACCGCGAAGTACCAGAACAGGATCTGCAGCAGCGGCGGAATGTTGCGGAACACTTCCACATACACGGTCGCCAGCTTGTTGATCATCCAGTTCGGGGACAGACGTGCCACACCGATGATGAAGCCGAGCAGCGTCGCCAGGACCACCCCGATCACGGTCACCAGCAAGGTGTTGAGCAAGCCGATGACAAAGACGCGGGCATAGCTGTCCGATTCGGTGTAGTCGATCAGATGCTGCGCGATGCCGAAGCCGGCACTGCGCTCAAGAAAGTCGAAACCCGAGGTAATGCCCCGGTGCTGAAGGTTGGTCTGGGTATTGTCGAAGAGGTACCAGCCCAGCGAGATCACCGCCACAATCGTGATGATCTGGAAGAGCCACGCACGCACTTTGGGATCGCTGAAGCTGAGCTTCTGCTTTGGTGCGCCGATTTGATTTTGCATGAAGTGCCCCGGAGAGAATGGAACAGAACATCACCCGGCGGTTGGCCCACCGGGTGACAGAACCATCAGCGATCAGCGCACAGGTGGTGCGTATTGAATGCCGCCGTTGTTCCACAGCGCGTTCAGGCCACGGTCGATTTCCAGCGGGGTGCTCTTGCCCAGGTTGCGCTCGAACACTTCACCGTAGTTACCGACTTGCTTGACGATCTGTACGACCCAATCTTTCTTCACTTTCAGGTCTTTGCCGTATTCGCCGTCAGCACCGAGCAGACGTGCAACGTCCGGGTTCTTGGTGGACTTGGCTTCAGCTTCAACGTTTTTGGAAGTGATGCCAGCTTCTTCAGCGTTGAGCATGGCGTAGCCAACCCAGCGCACGATGGCCAGCCACTCGTCGTCGCCATTACGCACGACCGGGCCCAGTGGCTCCTTGGAGATGGTTTCCGGCAGAACCACGTAGTCCTTCGGCGCGGCCAGCTTGCTGCGCTGGGCGAACAGTTGGGACTTGTCGGAGGTCAGTACGTCGCAACGACCGGATTCCAGCGATTTGGCGCTTTCATCGGAGGTGTCGAAGGTGATCGGGGTGTACTTGAGGTTGTTGCCGCGGAAGTAGTCGGAAACGTTCAGCTCGGTGGTAGTACCGGCCTGGATGCAGATGGTTGCACCGTCCAGTTCCTTGGCACTTTTGACGCCCAGCTTACTGTTAACCAGGAAGCCGATGCCGTCGTAGTAAGTGATGAAGCCTGGGAATTTCAGGCCCATACCCGCATCGCGGGAGCTGGTCATGGTGGTGTTACGCGACAGGATGTCGACTTCGCCGGACTGAAGCGCGGTGAAACGCTCCTTGGCGTTCAACTGGCTGAATTTGACCTTGGTGGCGTCGCCAAAAACGGCAGCGGCCACGGCACGGCAAACGTCAGCATCGATCCCGAGGATCTTGCCGCTGGCATCCGGTACCGAGAAACCCGGCAAGCCGTCACTCACGCCACATTGCACAAAACCTTTCTTCTGCACGGCGTCCAGCGTAGCGCCAGCCTGGGCGAAACCACTGACACCCAGTACAGCCGCCGCAGAAACGATGGCCAGGGTGGATTTCAATACCTTCATTCAAACCTCCAGTTGCTCTTGTTGTGTCGAAGCTCCAACCTCAGCGCACCCTTATGAGGCGATATCGACCCGTGTTGGCTTTTTTTGGGGTCAAGCGGCATGAGGCTTTCGCGGAAATTCCAGCTGCTATCCCGAAAGCGGCAGTCACTGATAGTGTTACCGTCTCAGGAAAGTTCTGACATCGCCCTACACATAGCAAGGCGCGTACCAGAACGGCGGCTGAGTCGTTTCAGCCCCTAGTCAATGGAAAAAGATTCACCCTTGCGACATTCTCTTAACAGATCAACCTGTCGCGCACCGTTCCGACGCACCCAATCGGAGCGCACGCACATATATGGAGCAGACATGACCGAACCCTTGATTCTTCAGCCCGCCAAGCCCGCAGACGCCTGCGTAATCTGGTTGCATGGCCTGGGTGCCGATCGCTACGACTTCCTGCCGGTGGCCGAGGCGCTGCAGGAAAGCTTGCTGTCCACCCGCTTTGTATTGCCCCAGGCACCGACCCGCCCAGTGACGATCAACGGCGGCTACGAGATGCCCAGTTGGTACGACATCAAGGCCATGAGCCCTGCGCGCTCGATCAGCCTGGAAGAGCTGGAAGTGTCGGCAAAAATGGTGACCGATCTGATCGAAGCACAGAAGAGAACCGGAATAGACGCTTCGCGGATTTTCCTCGCGGGCTTTTCCCAAGGTGGGGCCGTGGTATTCCACACCGCGTTCCTGAATTGGGAGGGGCCATTGGGCGGCGTAATCGCCCTCTCCACCTACGCGCCCACCTTCAGTGACGAGCTCGAATTGTCGGCCAGCCAGCAACGCATTCCCACCCTGTGCCTGCATGGTCAGTACGACGAGGTAGTACAGAACGCCATGGGCCGCAGCGCCTACGAGCATCTGAAAACCCGTGGTGTCACCGTGACATGGCAGGAATACCCAATGGGCCACGAAGTGTTACCGCAGGAGATACACGATATAGGGACTTGGTTGACCGCTCGCCTGGGCTGAAACCCACGTTTATGTAGCCGTATGACAGACGCACTACGCCGCGCCCGATTCTTGCATTACACTGGCCGGCGTACATTCCTTAACCAATTAATGAGATCACCGTGCTCAAAGCACTCAAGAAAATGTTCGGCAAAAGCGAGGCTGAGCCGCTCGCGCCTGTTCCCAGTGCTCCTGTCCCCTCCTCCGGCAGCCGCAATGACGGTCAACAGCCAGGCCGGACTGCACCTGTCGCCCAGCCAAAGACGCCGACGGTGACACCGCCCGAACAGGCAAAACCTGAGACGCAAGCCGCCCCCGCCCCCAAGCCTCGCCGGGAACGCGCCCCCAAACCGCCGGTGATCCCGTGGAAACTCGAAGACTTCGTCGTCGAGCCTCAGGAAGGCAAAACCCGCTTCCACGATTTCAAACTGGCCCCGGAACTGATGCACGCCATCCAGGACCTGGGGTTCCCATACTGCACGCCGATCCAGGCGCAGGTATTGGGCTTCACCCTGGCCGGCAAAGACGCCATCGGCCGCGCCCAGACCGGTACCGGCAAGACCGCCGCGTTCCTGATCTCGATCATCACCCAGTTGCTGCAAACGCCGCCGCCGAAAGAGCGCTACATGGGTGAACCGCGCGCGCTGATCATCGCGCCTACCCGTGAACTGGTGGTACAGATCGCCAAGGACGCCGCCGACCTGACCAAGTACACCGGCCTCAACGTGATGACGTTCGTGGGCGGCATGGACTTCGACAAGCAGCTCAAGCACCTCGAAGCCCGCCACTGCGACATCCTGGTCGCCACCCCCGGCCGCCTGCTGGACTTCAACCAGCGCGGTGATGTGCACCTGGACATGGTCGAAGTGATGGTGCTGGACGAAGCCGACCGCATGCTCGACATGGGCTTCATCCCACAAGTGCGCCAGATCATTCGTCAGACGCCACCAAAGGCAGAGCGCCAGACCCTGCTGTTCTCCGCGACCTTCACCGAAGACGTGATGAACCTCGCCAAGCAGTGGACCACCGAGCCGTCCATCGTCGAAATCGAGGCGCTGAACGTCGCCAGCGAAAATGTCGAACAGCACATCTATGCCGTGGCCGGTGCCGACAAGTACAAGCTGCTCTATAACCTGGTCAACGACAACGGTTGGGAGCGCGTGATGGTGTTCGCCAACCGCAAGGACGAAGTGCGCCGCATCGAAGAGCGCCTGGTGCGCGATGGCGTCAACGCCGCGCAACTGTCCGGCGACGTGCCGCAACACAAACGCATCAAGACCCTGGAAGGCTTCCGCGAAGGCAAGATTCGCGTGCTGGTGGCCACCGACGTGGCCGGGCGCGGGATTCACATCGACGGCATCAGCCACGTGATCAACTTCACCCTGCCGGAAGTGCCGGACGACTATGTGCACCGTATTGGCCGCACCGGCCGGGCGGGCGCAGCGGGTGTGTCGATCAGCTTTGCCGGGGAAGATGACTCGTATCAGTTGCCGTCGATCGAGACCTTGCTGGGGCGCAAGATCAGCTGCGAGACACCGCCGACGCACTTGCTGCGGGCTGTAGAACGCAAACGCCCGTAAAGCTTAAATGCGATAAAAATGTGGGAGGGGGCTTGCTCCCGATGGCGGTGGATCATTCAACAGAGATGTTGAATGTGCCACTGCCATCGGGAGCAAGCCCCCTCCCACATTTGGTTCTGTGTTCGGCTGGCTATTTCCAGCGATCCGCTGCAGCGTGGTCGCTGTCCCGACCTTCCACCCAACGCGCACCTTCGCTGGTGTTCTCCTTCTTCCAGAACGGCGCACGGGTTTTCAGGTAATCCATCACAAACGCACAGGCATCAAACGCGGCCTGGCGATGGGCACTGGCGGCCGCCACGAACACAATCGGCTCACCCGGCTCCAGCGCACCGATACGATGCAGCACTTCGAGCTTGAGCAGCGGCCAGCGTTGTTCGGCTTCGACGCCGATCTTGGCCAGGGCTTTTTCAGTCATGCCCGGATAGTGTTCGAGGAACATCCCGGACACATCTCGGCCCTCGTTGAAATCGCGCACATAGCCGACAAAACTCACCACCGCGCCCACGCCCACATTCGCGGCGTGCATCGCGTTGACCTCGGCACCGGGGTCAAACGGTTCGACCTGTACACGAATGGCCATGTTCAGCCTCCGGTCACGGGCGGGAAGAACGCAACTTCATCACCGGCCTGCAACGGCTCATCGAGACCGCACAACTCCTGGTTGCGAGCACACATCAAGCTGGTTTCGTTGAGCACTTCAAAGCCCGGATCAGCGGCCAGCGCCTGGCGCACGGCGTCGACAGTGGCGAAGTCGCCCTCCATCTCAAGTGAATCCAGGCCTATTTTTTCGCTGTAACGCGCGAAAAACAGTACGTTGATGCTCATTGTTCATCCGCCTTGAAATGCCCGCTTTTACCGCCGAGCTTTTCCAGCAGGCGAATGGTTTCGATGGTCATGCCGCGATCCACGGCCTTGCACATGTCGTAGATGGTCAGCGCGGCGACACTGGCCGCCGTCAACGCCTCCATCTCCACGCCGGTCTGCCCGGACAGCTTGCAGCGCGCGACGATGTGCACCGAGTCTGCGCCCTCGGCACTCAGTTCGACCTTGACCCCGGTCAACATCAGCGGGTGACACAGGGGGATCAAATCACTGGTTTTTTTCGCCGCCTGGATCCCGGCAATGCGGGCCACGGCAAACACGTCGCCCTTGGGATGGGCGCCGTCGACAATCATTTGCAGGGTTTCGGGCAGCATGCGCACCCGCGCTTCGGCCACCGCCTCCCGGAACGTCACGGACTTGTCGGTGACGTCGACCATATGGGCGCGACCTTGGGAATCGAGATGAGTCAGCACAGGGATACTCCTGATCAGGAGCAGCGATTGTAAACCCAATGCATAAGAAATGTGGGAGGGAGCAAGCCCCCTCCCACACTGACCGCGTTTACAAATGCGATTCGGCGTATTCAGCCAGAATCGAGCGAGGTACCCCTTGCAGCGCAATGTGCACGCCGTTCGGGAAATCCTTGAAGCGTTCCGTCAGGTAAGTCAGCCCGGAGCTGGTCGCGGACAGGTAAGGGGTGTCGATCTGTGCCAGGTTGCCCAGGCACACCACTTTGGAACCGGCACCGGCACGGGTGATGATGGTTTTCATCTGGTGCGGGGTCAGGTTCTGGCATTCATCGATCAAAATCAGGCTTTGCTGGAAGCTGCGACCTCGGATGTAGTTGAGGGATTTGAACTGCAACGGCACTTTGCTGAGGATGTAGTCGACGCTGCCATGGGTGTTTTCGTCATCCATGTGCAAGGCTTCGAGGTTGTCGGTGATCGCCCCCAGCCACGGCTCCATTTTTTCCGCCTCGGTGCCGGGCAGGAAGCCGATTTCCTGGTCCAGGCCCTGCACGGAGCGGGTGGCGATGATGCGGCGATAGCGCTTGGTCACCATGGTCTGCTCAATGGCGGCGGCCAGGGCGAGGATGGTTTTACCGGAACCGGCAGCACCCGTCAGGTTGACCAGGTGGATGTCCGGGTCGAGCAGCGCATACAGCGCCAGGCTCTGGTAGATGTCACGCGGTTTCAGGCCCCAGGCTTCCTGGTGCAACAGGGGTTCCTGATGCAGGTCGAGGATCAGCAGCTTGTCGACCTGGATCTCTTTGATCCACCCCACGAAGCCCTGCTCGTCGACGATGAATTCATTGATATGCACGGCCGGCAGGTTGTCGATCAACTGTACCTGGTGCCAGGTGCGGCCATGGTCCTGACGGGTCTCGACCTTGCTGACACGGTCCCAGAACGAGCCGGTCATCATGTGATAACCACGGGACAGCATCGACACGTCATCGACCAGTTGGTCGGTACTGTAGTCCTCGGCGGCGATCCCACACGCTCGTGCCTTGAGGCGCATATTGATGTCTTTGGTCACCAGCACCACGCGCAGGTCCTTGTCGCGAGCGTGCAGGTCGATCAATTGGTTGATGATTTTGTTGTCGTTGAGGTTTTCCGGCAGCAGGCTGTTGGGCTCGCTGCGCTTGCTCATCAGGATCGACAGCAAGCCCTTGGGCCCGCTTTTGCCGCGTTGGATCGGCACACCGACCTCAACGTCGTCGGGTGACGCTTCGCCCAGGGTCTTGTCGATCAGGCGGATGGCCTGGCGGCATTCGGCAGCCACGCTGTGGTGGCCGCTTTTGAGTTTGTCGAGCTCCTCAAGCACGATCATCGGGATGGCGACGTGGTGTTCTTCGAAGTTAAGCAGTGCGTTTGGATCGTGGATCAATACATTGGTATCAAGCACATAAAGGATTGGCTGGTCGGAAGAAGGGGTGCGTCCATGATCATCCATACTCGGTCACCTTTGTGGGAGCCAGTCGACGCAATACCACGACAGTGCTGCGCCTCGATTCGACCACCGACTGCACCTGAGTGACGTCAAGCGCAGTGCCCACATGAGGAGTCTTGGAAGACGCCACCTGTGTTGCAGGTTTCGGCGATCTGACTTCGTAATACCGCAAAACCCATGACAGGAAAAAGCACTTTGACGCTTTTTTGAAGTTTATTTTTCAGGATGACGAATAGCACTAGCCGAGTGCCCGATGCACCGTTAAAGTCGGAAGTCCGCCTGCATCGAAATGTCGCACAAAATTGCCCCAAAAATGCCTCTCGCCCAACAGGGCCGGGCACTTCATCTTTTTAACGAAATGCCTCCCGGCAGTCCTGCCAACCCAGCCCACTTTGCGCCGTTGCCTGCAGCAACATCGGCAGTGCCACCCGCGCCTTGTCCTGGGTGTCGTGAAACACAATCACGCCTTTGCGCCACAACAGCATCAACGTCAGCACCCGCTGCGCCGACTCATCGGCCTTGAGCTTGCCCGGCTCGTCCTGGGAATCGATGTCCCATAACGCCACCTGCAAGCCCTGCGACTGGAAAAACCCCTGGCTGTCCGCGCGACGTTGCCCGTAAGGCGGGCGGAACAGCGGCACGTAGTTTTCCGGCATCAGGTTCTGCACCAACTGCGCGCTGCGGGTGATGGAGCCTTGCCAGTCCACCCAATGGCTGTGGGAACGGTACTGCCAGCCCTGGGTGCCGACGCACTGCCCCTGGTACAACGCCTCCACCTCCGCGGCGGAACTGCGCTCCACACGGGTTTGCAGGCTGCTGCCGAGGGCAAAGAAGGTGGCGTTCATCTTCTGCTTGCGCAGGTAGTCGGCGACCCAGTCGGTATTGCCGCCGACCGGCGCCGGTCCGCCGTCGAAGGTCAGCAGGAAGAGGCGGTCGTTGAACTCGTCGCCATTGCGTTCATGCTCGCCAAAGCGCGCAACTTCGCTGCTGATCTGCGGAAACAGCGCGGCCTTGCGCAGCAGTTCGTCCAGATAGCGCTCATGGAAGGCATGGCTGGGGGCTGCCCAGCCTATATAGAAAGAGTCTTCGCTGATCGCCAACTTGCCGGCCTGCTCGCGCAGGTCGTCCATGCTCTCCACCAGGTAGCAGAACGAGGCGTCGACTTCGCAGCTCTGCTGGGCAAAGGTGTAGTTCTCCAGCAGGCGCTGCCAAAGCTCGCGGCGCAGGTCGTCGATGGCCGCCAGGTTGATGATCTTCAAGCCCAGGCGCTGCTTGAGTGCGGCTTCGTCCAGGGATTCACTGGCCAGCAGGCTGTGGGCGAACATCAGGATTTCCGCACGCGAAGCCACATCGAACAGCGCCGGGCTGCTGAGTTTTTCCGGCCAGGTACCACGATCCAGACTGGCTACATCCACCGGCGCCGCCTGGGCATTCAGGCACAGCAGGCAAGCCGACAACAAAAGCGCTATTCGCACACAGGGTCTCCCTCTCCAGAGTCACCGGCCATCATAGCGGATCGCGCCTATCGCCATCATAGGTGGAGTCAAAACGCCCGAGCCCCTAGAATCCCCGCACGATTACAGGAGACGACTTCATGCTGATGGTGATTTCCCCCGCCAAAACCCTCGATTTCGAGACCCCAGCGGTGACCCAGCGCTTTACCCAGCCGCAGTACCTGGACCATTCCCAGGTGCTGATCGAGCAACTGCGCGAACTGAGCCCGGCGCAGATCAGCGAATTGATGCACGTGTCCGACAAGATCGGCGGCCTCAACGCCGCCCGCTTCGGCAGCTGGACCCCGGCCTTCACCCCTGAGAATGCCAAGCAGGCCTTGCTGGCGTTCAAGGGCGACGTGTACACCGGCCTGAACGCCGAGACCTTCACCGCTGCCGACTTCAGCTACGCCCAGGACCACCTGCGCATGCTCTCGGGCCTGTACGGCCTGCTGCGCCCCTTGGACCTGATGATGCCGTACCGCCTGGAGATGGGCACCAAACTCGCCAACGCCCGTGGCAAGGACCTGTACGCCTTCTGGGGCACGCGCATCAGCGAGTGGCTGAACGAAGCCCTGGCCGAACAAGGCGACGACGTACTGCTCAACCTGGCCTCCAACGAGTACTTCTCGGCGGTCAAGCGCACGGCCCTGAACGCGCGGATCATCAACACCGAGTTCAAGGACCTGAAGAACGGCCAGTACAAGATCATCAGCTTCTACGCAAAAAAGGCCCGAGGCATGATGAGCCGCTTCGTGATCGAAGAGCGCATCAACGATCCGGCCAAGCTCAAGCAGTTCGATGTGCAGGGTTACCGCTTCAATGCGGAGCAGTCCAAGCCGGACAATCTGGTGTTCTTGCGCGATCACGCACCGGAATAACGCCGTACCAGCCTCTTTCAGACAACGAAATCCAAATGTGGGAGGGGGCTTGCCCCCGATGGCAGTGCATCAGTCGATACATAGTCGACTGACACAACGCAATCGGGGGCAAGCCCCCTCCCACATTTTTGCCTGCATTCCACACCAAAAATCGTCACTTATTTGACGTCAAAAAATATACCGACACATCCCTAACAATTCTTTCACTCGACATTTCCAATTTTTTTTCGTAGTGGCACCACTTTTTAAAATCACTAGTGGCACAAAACTATCCCCGTACACCAACTACCTGTAACTACTGGCCCAAATAGCAAGTGCTATCAATATAGTACCAGTGCCATCTTTGCCTATATTTCAAGAAATTTCCGGAAACAGGATGAGCGGCCAGGAACTTCGTCCTAAAGCACCGCTCATACCACCGGTAACGAAATTCTCTGTTTCTGTAGGAGATGACTTACAAGGCGGACCAACGGAAGTAGCGAAGTTGTCATATTCAACTTTGACTCAGTGGTCACATTACCAACCGATTAGTTGAGAGCGGCGATAAGGATCCATTGCCACGAACTATAAGGCCAAGGCTGTGCTTACCCTAATGGGTCAGTGAGACACCCCAAGGCGTTGATATTTAAAGGCTTACAGCCTCTATCAAGGCCCTGCGGCACTGGCGCCAGACCCTTCTCCCAAGAAGGCTGGCTGCATTTCAGGGCAGGCCCCAATAACAAGGCCAAGTTGCGCACAACTTGAGTGCAATAGTTAGTCACTCGTTATTCAACATGCCTGTACGCGGCAAGTCGGCGTCTATTCGCCCAACTTTCGCGGCATTTGTGACGTTTGCAAACATGAACTCCGGCCATCTAATGGCATGATTTAAATACAGAGGTAATTGCGATGCGCATCAGCATATTTGGTTTGGGTTACGTTGGCGCAGTGTGTGCCGGTTGCCTGTCTGCCCGTGGCCACGAAGTGGTTGGCGTAGACATCTCCAAGGAAAAGATCGACCTGATCAACGCCGGCAAATCGCCGATCGTCGAGCCGGGTCTGGGCGAACTGTTGAGCCAGGGCATCGCAAACGGTCGACTGCGCGGCACCACCAACTTCGCCGAAGCCATCCGTGATACTGACCTGTCGATGATTTGCGTCGGCACGCCGAGTAAGAAAAACGGCGACCTGGAACTCAACTACATCGAATCGGTATGCCGCGAGATCGGTTTTGTCCTGCGTGACAAGACCACCCGCCACACCATCGTGGTACGCAGCACCGTGTTGCCGGGCACCGTCGCCAACGTGGTGATCCCGATCCTCGAAGACTGCTCCGGCAAGAAAGCCGGCGTCGACTTCGGCGTTGCGGTCAACCCGGAATTCCTGCGCGAATCCACCGCCATCGCCGATTACGACCTGCCACCGATGACCGTCATCGGCGAATTCGACAAAGCCTCCGGCGATGTCCTGCAGTCGCTGTACGAAGAACTCGACGCACCGATCATCCGCAAGGACATCGCTGTGGCCGAGATGATCAAGTACACCTGCAACGTGTGGCACGCCACCAAGGTCACCTTCGCCAACGAGATCGGCAACATTGCCAAGGCAGTCGGCGTCGACGGTCGCGAAGTGATGGAAGTGGTCTGCCAGGACAAGACCCTCAACCTGTCCCAGTACTACATGCGCCCAGGCTTTGCCTTCGGCGGCTCCTGCCTGCCTAAAGACGTTCGCGCCCTGACCTACCGCGCCAGCTCCCTGGACGTGGAAGCGCCGCTGCTCAACTCGCTGATGCGCAGCAACGAATCCCAGGTGCAGAACGCCTTCGACATCGTCGCCGGCCACGACAAACGCAAAGTCGCCCTGTTGGGCCTGAGCTTCAAGGCCGGTACCGACGACCTGCGCGAAAGCCCGCTGGTAGAACTGGCCGAGATGCTGATCGGCAAGGGTTACGACCTGAGCATCTACGACAGCAACGTCGAGTACGCCCGTGTGCACGGCGCGAACAAGGACTACATCGAAGGCAAAATCCCCCACGTGTCGTCCCTGCTCAACTCGGACTTCGATGACGTGATCAACAACTCCGACGTGATCATCCTCGGCAACCGCGACGAGAAGTTCCGTTCCCTGGCGCAGAACGCACCGCACGGCAAGCAAGTGATCGACCTGGTGGGCTTCATGTCCAAGGCGACCTGCACGACCGGTCGTACCGAAGGCATTTGCTGGTAACAGCAACGGTAAGTTTCGAGCTGCAGGCGTATCAATCCCCAGCGCTTGCAGCTCGAAGCCTTCTTCACCTTCGGATGACGCTTATGTCCAAGTTAAAACACGTACTGCTCCACTCCGCCGGCTGGCTGTTCTTTCTGAGCCTGCTGATGGGTCTCGCCCTGCTGTTGCCGGCGAGTACGTTCGACTCCGAGTCGAAGAATTTTATTTTCCTGATTGGCGCCGTCGGTATCTGGCGCTACTCGATGGGTGCTACGCATTTCTTTCGCGGCATGCTGTTCCTGTACGTGGTCTACCCGCACCTGCGCCGTAAAGTACGCAAGTTGGGCAAGGCTGCGGACCCGTCCCACGTGTTCCTGATGGTCACCAGCTTCCGTATCGATGCGCTGACCACCGCGCAGGTCTACAGCTCGGTGATTCGCGAGGCCATCGAATGCGGCTTCCCGACCACCGTGGTCTGCTCGCTGGTGGAAATGTCCGATGAGCTGCTGGTCAAGAGCCTGTGGGAACGCATGAACCCGCCGGACCACGTCAAGCTCGACTTCGTGCGTATCGCCGGTACCGGCAAACGCGACGGCCTGGCCTTCGGTTTCCGCGCCATCTCCCGCCACCTGCCGGACGACCGCGCCGTGGTTGCCGTGATCGATGGCGACACCGTGCTCGCCGAAGGCGTGGTGCGCAAGACCGTGCCGTGGTTCCAGCTGTTCGGCAACGTCGGTGGCCTGACCACCAACGAATTCTGCGAAGTGCGCGGCGGCTACATCATGAGCGAGTGGCACAAACTGCGCTTCGCCCAGCGCCACATCAACATGTGCTCCATGGCCCTGTCCAAGCGCGTACTGACCATGACCGGTCGCATGTCGGTGTTTCGTGCCAACGTCGTGACTGACCCAGGCTTTATCGCCGACGTGGAAAGCGACTCGCTGCAACACTGGCGCCTGGGCCGCTTCAAGTTCCTCACCGGTGATGACAAGTCCAGCTGGTTCAGCTTGATGCGCCTGGGCTACGACACCTTCTACGTGCCCGATGCCGCGATCCATACCGTGGAACACCCGCCGGAAAAGAGCTTTATCAAGGCCAGCCGCAAGCTGATGTTCCGCTGGTACGGCAACAACCTGCGCCAGAACTCTCGAGCCCTCGGCCTGGGTGTACGCCGCCTCGGCCTGTTCACCAGCATCGTGTTGTTCGACCAGCGCGTGTCGATGTGGACCTCCCTGCTCGGCCTGACCGTGGCAATCATCGCCACCTTCAAGTACGGCGGCGCGTTCATCCTCGCGTACCTGCTGTGGATCGGCATCACCCGCCTGATCCTGACCCTGCTGCTGTCGTGCTCCGGCCACAAGATCGGCCCGGCTTACCCGGTGATTCTCTATTACAACCAGATCATGGGCGCGCTGGTGAAGATCTACGTGTTCTTCCGCCTTGATCAACAGTCCTGGACACGCCAGGACACCAAACTGACCCGCGATTTGGCCAGCTTTCAACGTTGGTTCAACACCTGGTCGTCTCGGACCATGACCTTCTCCGCCGGCAGCATCTTCGTTGCCGTGTTGCTGATGATGGTCTGACCCTGCCAAGCCTGAATTAACCAAGGAATTACACCGTCATGAACAGCCAAGTAAACGCCAACGTTGTCCACGAATCCGAAGCCCAGCGCCAACATGCCCGGGTCAAAATCCCGGCCAAGCTGCGCTTTTTCAACACTGACCGCACCCAGACCGAAGCACGGGTCATCGACCTGTCCGCCGGCGGCCTGGCGTTCACCGCCACCCAGCCGTTGACCGTGGGTGAAGTGCACAAGGGTCGCCTGCAATTCGTCATCGATAACCTCGGCCTGGCCATGGATGTGGAGCTGCAGATCCGCTCCTACGACCGCCAGAGCGGCCGCACCGGTTGCCAGTTCCAGAACCTCGACGCCCAGGATATTTCCACCCTGCGCCACCTGATCACCTCGCACCTGTCGGGCGACATCGTGACCATGGGTGATGTGCTGGCGACCCTGCAACGCGACAACTTCACCAAGGCGCGCAAGGTCAAGGACGGCGGCAGCAACATGAGCGCCTTCGGCCGCCTGCGCGCCGTGACGTTCAGCCTGGCGATCTTCCTGGTGGGTCTCGCAGCCTTCGGTTTCGTCTTCAAGTCGGTGTACGGCATGTACTTCGTCAGCCACGCCCAGGCGGGCCTGGTAAGCGTGCCTGGCATGAACGTGACCATGCCGCGCGACGGCACCGTGCAAAGCCTGCTCAAAGGCGACGCGGTGGCGGCCAAAGGTGCGCCACTGGCGACCTTCAGCACCAGCATGCTGGATGTGCTCAAGGGCCACCTGGACGAAGACCAGCTGCAACCGGCCAAAGTCGAAGAACTGTTCGGCAAGCAAATGACCGGCACCCTCACCTCGCCGTGCGATTGCGTGGTCGCCCAGCAACTGGTCGCCGACGGCCAGTACGCCAGCAAAGGCGACGTGATCTTCCAACTGGTGCCACGCGGCAGCCAGGCCAATGTGGAAGCACGCTTCTCCTATCGTCAGTTCGGTGACGTGCGCCCAGGCACCCCGGTGAGCTTCCAGGTGGCCGACGAAGAGCAGACCCGCACCGGCACCATCGTCAGCAGCACCAGCCTGAACAGCGCCGACCTGTCCTCCGACATCCGCGTACAGATCAAGCCTGACGCCCCGCTGGACAGCGCCTACGCCGGCCGCCCGGTGGAAGTGACCAGCGACCGTGGCCCATCCCTGAACTGGCTGATCGATAAAGCCATGGCTGCGGGTCTTTAATCATGAGCGCCCTTCGAACCCTGCCGGTGCCCCTGGCGCTGGCCATCGCCCTCGCCGGTTGCGCCGGCCTGCCCGACCAACGCCTGGCCAATGAAGCGCTCAAGCGTGGCGATACCGTCACCGCGCAGCAGAATTACCAGCAACTGGCAGACCTGGGTTACAGCGAGGCCCAGGTGGGCCTGGCCGATATCCAGGTAGGCACCCGCGATCCGGCGCAAATCAAACAGGCCGAGGCCACTTACCGTGCCGCGGCGGATACCTCGCCGCGTGCCCAGGCGCGTCTCGGTCGCCTGCTGGTGGCCAAGCCAGGCTCCACCGAAGCCGAACACCATGAAGCCGAAGGCCTGCTGAAAAAAGCCTTTGCCAATGGCGAAGGCAACACGTTGATCCCGCTGGCGATGCTGTACCTGCAATACCCGCACAGCTTCCCCAACGTGAATGCCCAGCAGCAGATCAGCAAGTGGCAGGCCGCCGGTTACCCGGAAGCCGGCCTGGCCCAGGTGCTGCTGTATCGCACCCAGGACACCTACGACCAGCATCTGGATGACGTTGAGCGCATCTGTAAGGCCGCGTTGAACGCCACCGATATCTGCTACGTCGAGTTGGCCACGGTCTACCAGAAAAAAGCCGAGCCGGAAAAACAGGCCGAACTGCTCAAGCAGATGGAAGCCGGCTACAGCCGCGGCACCGTCACCGCCCAACGCGTCGACAGCGTAGCCCGCGTATTGGGCGACGCCACGCTGGGCAAGACCGACGAGAAAACCGCCCAGGCCCTGCTGGAAAAAATCGCCCCCGGCTACCCCGCTTCCTGGGTCAGCCTGGCGCAACTGCTCTACGACTTCCCCGAACTGGGCGACGTCGACCAGATGATGAAGTACCTGGACAACGGCCGCGCCGCCGACCAGCCGCGCGCCGAGCTGTTGCTGGGCAAGCTCTACTACGAAGGCAAGTGGGTGCCGGCGGACGCCAAGGCGGCTGAAGCGCACTTCCAGAAAGCAGTGGGCCGCGAAGTGGCTGCCGACTACTACCTCGGCCAGATCTACCGCCGTGGTTACCTGGGCCAGGTCTATTCACAAAAAGCCCTGGACCATCTGCTGACCGCTGCGCGCAACGGCCAGAACAGCGCCGACTTCGCCATCGCCCAATTGTTTTCCCAAGGCAAGGGCACCAAGCCCGACCCATTGAATGCCTATGTCTTCAGCCAACTGGCTAAAGCCCAGGACACGCCAGAGGCCAATGACCTGGCCACGCAGCTCGAAGCCCCGCTCACGCCAGAACAACGCGCCCAAGGCCAACGCCTGGTGCAACAGGAACTGGCCGCACGCGGCACCCTGGCCCAGAGCACGCTGCAACTGCACGCCCTGGAAGAAGAAGACGGCGAGGAATCCCTATGAAGCTCAATCCATTCGTGCAGGCCGGCATCGGCCTGACCTTCGCCCTGCTGTGGTCGTGCCCGACCCTGGCCGCGCTGACCGAAGCCAAGAACTTCGGCCTGGAAGTCAAAGCCACCGCGCAGTCCGAAGATGACCGCGACCTCGGCACCCAGAAAGGCGGCGACGTCAACGGTATCGGCCTCGATCTGCGCCCGTGGATCTACGGCGAAAGCGGCGCGTGGAGTGCCTACGCCATGGGCCAAGCAGTCGTGTCGAGCGACATCATCGAGACCGACACCCTGCAACAGTCGGCGGATGACGAAAACCAGCAAACCACCAACAACGACCGCAAGACCAAGAAAAACTACCTGGCCATGCGCGAGTTCTGGGTTGGCTACAGCGGCTTCACGCCCTACCCCGGCGAGATTCTCAAGCTCGGTCGCCAACGCCTGCGCAACGACGACGGCCAATGGCGCGACACCAACATCGAAGCGCTGAACTGGACCTTCGACACCACCCTGCTCAAGGCCAACGTCGGCGTCGCCGAACGTTTCAGCGAATACCGCACCGACCTCAAGGAACTGTCGCCCAAGGACAAGGACCGTCAGCACCTCTACGCCGACGCGTCCTACCAGTGGACGCCAGGCCAGTGGATCGGCCTGCGTGGCCACCACACCCATGACAACGGCAAGCTCGACTACCCGGAACCGGGCGTGGCCACCGATTCGCTGGACAAACGCGAGAACGGCGACCTGACTTGGCTCGGCATCGAAGCCAACAGCGACGCCTACAACTGGCGCAACACCAACACCGTCAACTACTGGGCCAGCATCACCGGCATGAAAGGCGACCGCGACTCGGTCAATGCCTTGAACGCCGACGGCACCCGTCCGACAGAGGCCAAGCGCAGCGATGACGTCAGTGGCTGGGCTACCGATCTGGGTATTCGCCTGCGTCTGGACCCGCAATGGCAAGTGGGTGCGGCCTATGCCCGCGCCAGTGCCGAGTACGAGCAGAACGGCCTGCAAAGCAACCGTTCGAACTTCACCGGCACCCAGTCCCGCGTGCACCGTTTCGGCGAAGCGTTTCGTGGCGAGATGAACAACATGCAGTCCATGAGCCTGTTCGGTTCCTGGCAACTGCGTGAGGACTATGACGCCAGCCTCGTGTACCACAAGTTCTGGCGTGTCGACGGCAACAAGCCGGTGGGCAGCAACGGCATCGACGCCGTGCAGAACAACACCGATGACGTGACCGGCGCGATCCTGTCCAGCACTTCCCTGCCGCTTGAAGACGGCAAGAAAGACCTGGGCCAGGAAATGGACCTGGTCGTCACCAAGTACTTCAAGACCGGCCTGCTGCCGGCCGCGCTCAGCCAGTCGATCGACGAGCCGTCGGCCCTGGTGCGTTTCCGTGCAGGTGTGTTCAAACCGGGTGACGCCTACGGCAGCCAGGTCGACTCGTACATGCATCGCGCGTTTGTCGACGTGATCTGGAAATTCTGATGGGAGCCTGTGCAATGAATGCTCAAAGCCTACTCGTCGCGGCAATGCTGGTGGCCAGTGCCACAGCGTTCGCCGATACGGCGGCCAAGGCGCCGACCATCGCCAAGGAACTGCAACAGGCCAAGACCTACACCATTTCCAGCCCGCCGACCGCGCCGCTGGAAATGGCCAAGCCTGCCCTGCCGGACCTGTCGGGCTACACCGCCGCAGCGATGGAAAAGAAGATCGTACGCACCAAGCCCGGCAAGATCAGCATCCGCCGCATGATGCAGGAAGACGCCCTCAAGGACTTTATCGGCGGCGACAACAAGATGGCCGAATGGGTGGTGCGCCAGCACGGCATTCCCCAGGCGATCTTTGTCGACGACGGTTACATGAACCTCAAGGACCTGCTGGGCAAAGTGCCCAAGCAGTACTTCAGCGAAACTTCGCCGGGCGTGTTCCTGGCCAAGTTGCCGATCGTGGTCGGCCGCAAGGGCATCCTGGACATCGATAAACACACCCAGGAGCTGCGCCTGTCCCAGCAGGCCGGTTCGTTCCTGATCAACGACGGCCAGCTGTTTGTGCGTGACACCAAGATCACCGGCTGGGACGAAAAGGCCAATGGCCCGGCGCTGTTCAAGTCGCCCAAGGAATTCCGCCCGTTCCTGCTGTCCTGGGGCGGCACCGAGACCTACATCTCCAAGACCAAGATGGCCAGCTTCGGCTATGCCAACAGTAAGTCGTACGGGGTGAGTATTTCCCAGTACACGCCGAACATGGCCAAGGTGCTCAAGCGCCCTGAGCCGACCGGCTGGATCATCGATTCCGAGTTCTCGGACATGTGGTACGGCTTCTACTGCTACGAGACCACGGGCTTCGTGATCAAGGGCAATACCTACAAAGACAACATCGTCTACGGCATTGACCCCCACGACCGTTCCCACGGCCTGATCATCGCGGACAACACCGTCTACGGCACCAAGAAAAAGCACGGCATCATCATTTCCCGGGAAGTGAACGACAGCTTCATCTTCAACAACCGCAGCTACGACAACAAGCTTTCGGGCCTGGTGATCGACCGTAACAGCGTCAACAACCTGATTGCCGACAACGAGATCTACCGCAACCACACCGACGGCATCACCCTCTATGAGAGCGGCGACAACCTGTTGTGGGGCAACAAGGTGATCAGCAACCGTCGCCACGGCATCCGCGTGCGTAACAGCGTGAACATCAAGCTGTACGAAAACACCGCCATGGCCAACGGCCTGACCGGCGTGTACGGCCACATCAAGGATTTGACCGACACCGACCGCGACATCGCCCTCGACCCCTTCGACGCCAAGGTCTCGCTGATCGTGGTCGGCGGTGAGTTGGCGGGTAACGGCAGCGGGCCGCTGTCCATCGACTCGCCATTGAGTATCGAGCTGTACCGCGTGTCGATGCTGGCGCCGACCAAATCCAGCGGCATCAGCTTCTCCGGCGTGCTGGGCGATCGTCAGGAAGAAATTCTCGACCTGCTGGTGCGCCAGCAGAAAGCCGTGCTGATCGACCCTGTCGAACGCCAGACCGAAATGCAGGACTGAGGATGACCCTTATGCACCCACACATGATCAAACTGCTGAGCCTCTCGGGTCTGACCCTCGGCCTGCTCGCGGCCAGCCAGGGCGTGCGCGCCGACGAAATCAAGGCGCCGACTTTCACTGCCGAACCGTGCTGCAGCCTGTGCCCGGCCGCCCACGACGCGAAGAACTACACCACGCGCTACCAGCAGAACTTCACCACCCTGGTGCAAGCCCAGGGCGACTGGCTGTTCCGTACCCAGGAAGACCTGCGCACCGAATTCGACACCAGCCCTTCCGGCTACAAGCGCATGCAGCAGTTACACGATGCGTTCAAGGCCAAGGGCGTGGAACTGGTGGTGGTCTACCAGCCGACCCGTGGCCTGGTGAACCGCAACAAGCTCAACCCTGCGGAAAAAGCCTCGTTCGATTTCGACAAGGCCCTGGGCAACTACAAGACCATGCTCGGCCGTTTCGCCAAGATGGGCTATGTGGTGCCGGACCTGTCGCCGTTGACCAACGAGCAACTGCCGGACGAACTGCCGGCCCACGACTTCTACTTCCGCGGCGACCAGCACTGGACCCCATACGGCGCCCAGCGCACGGCGAAAATCGTCGCGGCCAAGGTTAAGCAGATGCCTGAATATGCCGAGATTCCCAAGCGCGAATTCGAGACCAAGCGCTCCGGGCGCATGGGCAAGACCGGCACCCTGCACAACATGGCCGGGCAACTGTGCGGCACCAGCTACGCGATCCAGTACATGGACCAGTTCACCACCGAGCCGAAAGGCGAAGCCGGTGATGGCGACCTGTTCGGCGATTCGGGCAACCCGCAGATCACCCTGGTGGGCACCAGCCACAGCGGCAAGAACTACAACTTCGCCGGGTTCCTGGAAGAAGAAATCGGCGCCGATATCCTCAACGTCGCCTTCCCCGGCGGTGGCCTGGAAGGTTCGATGATCCAGTACCTGGGCAGCGACGATTTCCAGAAGAGCCCGCCGAAAATCCTTATCTGGGAGTTCTCGCCGCTGTATCGCCTGGACCAGGAGACCATCTACCGCCAGATGATGTCGCTGCTCGACAACGGCTGCGAAGGCAAGACCGCGCAGATGAGCGCGAGCACTACCTTGAAACCCGGCAAGAACGAATTGATGGTTAACAGTTCGAACAAAGACCTGCGTAACGCCAATCACCAGGTTGATATCCGCTTCGCCGACCCGTCGGTGAAAACCTTGCAAGCCACCCTCTGGTACATGAACGGGCGCCACGAGGACATCAAGATCGAGAAGCCCGAAACATCCGATACAGACGGGCGTTTCGCCTTTGAACTGCGCACCGATGAAGACTGGGCCTCGCAGAACTTGCTGGCGGTCGAAGTACAGGGCCCCGAAGCGGGCGCTGCCGCGCAGAAGGTCGAAGCGAAAATTTGCACACGCAACGTATTCCCAAGCGGCGGTCAGAAGACTGCCTCACTCGGGCAATGAGGTTACTTATGCAGAAGTTATTGATTCCATCGTTGCTGGGCCTGGCGATCTTCGCCGGTGCAGCCAACGCCGCCGCGCCACTGCGTCCGCCCCAGGGCTACTTCGCACCGATTGAAGCGTTCAAGACCGGCGACTTCAAGAATGACTGCGATGCCATGCCGGCGCCGTACACCGGCTCGCTGCAATTTCGCAGCAAGTACGAAGGCTCCGACAAGGCCCGTTCCACGCTGAATGTTCAGTCGGAAAAAGCCTTTCGCGACAGCACCGCCGACATCACCAAGCTGGAAAAAGACACCAGCAAGCGCGTGATGCAGTTCATGCGCGACGGTCGTCCGGAACAATTGGAATGCACGCTCAACTGGCTGACCAGTTGGGCCAAGGCCGATGCGTTGATGTCCAAGGACTTCAACCACACCGGCAAGTCCATGCGCAAATGGGCCCTGGGCAGCATGGCGTCGGCCTATGTACGCCTGAAGTTCTCCGACTCGCACCCATTGGCCAATCACCAGCAGGAATCGCAACTGATCGAAGCCTGGTTCAACAAACTGGCCGATCAGGTGGTGAGCGACTGGGACAACCTGCCGCTGGAAAAAACCAACAACCACTCCTACTGGGCTGCCTGGTCGGTGATGGCAACCTCCATCGCCACCAACCGTCGCGACCTGTTTGATTGGGCCGTGAAGGAATACAAGGTCGGCGTGAACCAGGTCGACGACCAAGGCTTCTTGCCGAACGAGTTGAAACGTCAGCAACGTGCCCTGTCGTACCACAACTACGCCCTGCCGCCGCTGTCGATGATCGCCAGTTTTGCCCTGGTCAACGGTGTTGACCTGCGCCAGGAAAACAACAGCGCGCTCAAGCGCCTGGGCGACAAAGTGCTGGCCGGGGTCAAGGACCCGGAGATCTTCGAACAGAAGAACGGCAAAGAGCAGGACATGAAGGACCTCAAGGAGGACATGAAGTATGCCTGGCTCGAACCGTTCTGCACCCTCTACACCTGCGCGCCGGATGTGATCGAGCGCAAGCACGGGATGCAACCGTTCAAGACCTTCCGCCTCGGGGGTGACCTGACCAAGGTCTACGACCCGGCGCATGAAAAAGGCAACAAAGGTTCCTGAGCGAACTCGGTAAAAAATGTGGGAGGGGGCTTGCCCCCGATAGCAGGGTGTCATTCAACACAGATGGCGACTGTTACACCGCCATCGGGAGCAAGCCCCCTCCCACATTTTTGAGCCGGTTTCGTCAGTAGGAATGTTGTACCGCCCTCCCCGTTTTTTCGTGGGGGGGTTTGGGGGGGCTCTGGCCCTTGACTGTTGGTTAAACATGGAGAGATCGGGATGGTTTTCTCGTCCAATGTGTTCCTGTTTCTGTTCTTGCCGATCTTTCTCGGCTTGTACTACTTGAGCGGGCAACGCTATCGCAACCTGCTGCTGCTGTTGGCCAGCTACGTGTTCTACGCCTGGTGGCGAGTGGACTTCCTGGCGCTGTTTGCGGCCGTCACGCTGTGGAACTACTGGATCGGCCTCAAGGTCGGTGCCGCCGGCGTGCGCACTAAGCCGGCCCAGCGCTGGCTGCTGCTCGGCGTGGTGGTCGACCTGTGCATCCTCGGCTACTTCAAGTACGCCAACTTCGGCGTCGACAGCATCAACGTGATGATGAAGTCGGCGGGCCTGGAGCCGTTTATCCTCACCCACGTGCTGCTGCCGATCGGGATCTCGTTCTACATCTTCGAGTCCATCAGCTACATCATCGACGTGTACCGTGGCGATACCCCGGCCACCCGCAACCTCATCGACTTCGCGGCGTTCGTGGCGATCTTCCCGCACTTGATTGCCGGCCCGGTGTTGCGTTTCCGCGACCTGGCCGACCAGTTCAATAACCGCACCCACACCCTCGACAAGTTCTCCGAGGGCTGCACGCGGTTCATGCAAGGTTTCATCAAGAAGGTCTTCATCGCCGACACCCTGGCGGTGGTGGCCGACCACTGCTTCGCCCTGCAAAACCCCACCACCGGCGATGCCTGGCTGGGGGCGCTGGCCTACACCGCGCAGTTGTACTTCGACTTCTCCGGCTACAGCGACATGGCGATCGGCCTGGGCTTGATGATGGGTTTCCGCTTTATGGAAAACTTCAAGCAGCCGTACATCAGCCAGTCGATCACCGAGTTCTGGCGCCGCTGGCACATCAGCTTGTCCACCTGGCTGCGTGACTACCTGTACATCACCCTGGGCGGCAACCGTAAAGGCACGCTGACCACCTACCGCAACCTGTTCCTGACCATGCTGCTCGGTGGCCTGTGGCACGGTGCGAACATCACCTACATCGTGTGGGGTGCCTGGCACGGCATGTGGCTGGCGATTGAAAAAGCCATCGGCCTCAACACCGCACCACGCAGTTTCAACGTCCTCCGCTGGGCTTTCACTTTCCTGCTGGTGGTGATGGGCTGGGTGATCTTCCGCTCCGAAAACCTGCACGTCGCCGGCCGTATGTACGGTGCGATGTTCAGCTTTGGCGAGTGGTCGCTGTCGGAACTCAACCGCGCCAACCTCACCGGCCTGCAAGTGGCAACCCTGGTGGTGGCGTACGCAACATTGGCGTTCTTCGGCCTGCGCGACTTCTACACCAACCGCCCTGCCGAGAAAACCAAGCCGGCCGACCCGAGCCTGATCAAGGCCGTGCCGGGCGACAACCCAGGCAGCATCCACGAGCCAGGTTTCACCGTAGGTCGCGACGCTGCCGTGCAACCGGCCTACTGGACCGCTGACTGGCCACGCTACGCCATGCGCGCTGCGGTGCTGCTGCTGTTCGTGGCGTCGATTCTCAAACTGTCGGCGCAGAGTTTCTCGCCGTTCCTTTACTTCCAATTCTGAGGGAGCCGACCATGACCCGTTCATTACGCGTCCTCTATATCGGCCTGTTCCTGGTGGTGCTGCTGGCCCTGGGTGCCTGGTCGCTGCGCAGCTTCCTGGGCTTCAGCACCAACGCCGACGCGACCGTGCTCAACGGTCGCTGGACCAAGGCCGTCGAGACCCATTACGACGAGGAGTTCCCGATCAAGCGATTGGGCACCAACCTCTGGGCCGCGCTGGACTACAAGCTGTTCAATGAAGGTCGCCCTGGCGTGGTGCTGGGCCGCGATCACTGGCTGTACAGCGACGAGGAGTTCAACCCCGCCGTCAACGAAGACCAGAACCTTGAAGGCAACTACGCGCTGGTCGAAGGCGTACGCCAGAAGCTCAAGGCCCAGGGCATCCAGTTGGTGATGGCGATCGTGCCGGCCAAGGTGCGCCTGTACCCGGAACACTTGGGTGAAGTGAAACCGGCGAGCATCCACGCCAACCTGTACCAGGACTTCCACGCCCGTGTCGCCGCCGACAAGATCATCGCCCCGGACCTGCTCGGCCCGCTGCAACAGGCCAAGCTAAGCGGCAAGCAAGTGTTCCTGCGCACCGACACCCACTGGACCCCGGATGGCGCCGAAATCGCCGCTAAGCAGTTGGCTCAAACCATCGCCGATAAGACCCCGCTCCACGGCGAGCCGCAGCGTTTTGTCACCGAGGCCGAGAAGACCGAGCCGCATAAAGGCGACCTGCGTCTGTTCCTGCCCCTGGACCCGCTGTTCGAAAACCTGATGCCGCCGAAGGAGCCGCTGCAAAAACGCGTCACGCACCTGGCCGAAACCAAAGGCGACGACGCGCTGTTCAGCGACAGCGAAACCCCGGTGGCACTGGTGGGCACCAGCTACAGCGCCAACCCCAACTGGAACTTCGTCGGCGCCCTCAAGCAAGCCTTGGGCAGCGACGTGGTCAGCTACGCCGAAGACGGCCACGGCCCGATCCTGCCGATGCTCAGCTACCTGAAAAGTGACGACTTCAAGAACAGCCCGCCACAGGTGCTGATCTGGGAGTTTCCTGAACGTTATCTGCCCGTGAACAACGAAATCGGTGATGCCGACCCATCGTGGGTTGCGCAACTTAAACAAGCCGGTTCGCGCCAACAAAACATGGCAATCAACACCCCAGCTAAAAACCCAAAATCCGAGACGCCCGACCGGGCGCAAAACTGAAAGAGAGGTAACTCACATGACTTTCACTACTACTCCGCGTCGTCTCGCCAAGAACCTGGCACTGGTTGCCGGCATGAGCGTTGTATCGATGTCTGCCTTCGCCGGTGGTGACGCCGCCCTGTACGGCCCTGTCGCGCCGAAAGGCTCAAGCTTCGTACGCGTCTATAACGCCTCCAATCAGGAAGTCAGCGCGACAGTTGGCAGCACCAACCTCAACGAAGTGGCCCCACTGGCCAGCAGCGACTTCAGCTTCATGCCCGGCGGCGACTACAGCGCCAAGATCGGCAGCCAGACCGTGCCGGTCAAACTCGCCGCCGATCACTACTACACCCTGGTCAACAACAGCAGCGGCCAGCCACAGCTGATCGAAGAACCGCCGTTCAAGAACAAGCAGAAATCCCTGGTGCGCGTGCAGAACCTGAGCGACAAGGCCCTGACCTTGAAGACCGCCGACGGCAAGACCGACGTGGTCAAGTCGGTGGCCGCCAAAGGCCGTGGCGAACGTGAAATCAACCCGGTGAAGGTGAGCCTGGCGTTGTATGACGGTGACAAGAAAGTCGGCGATGTGAAGCCGGTTGCGTTGGAACGTGGTGAAGCGGCGGTGCTGTATGTCACCGGCTCGGGTTCGAGTTTGTCGCCAGTTTGGGTCAAGCGCCCGGTGTCGACCCGCTGATTAGCTTTTGAAATTGACGCTCCCCCTTGTGGGAGCGGGCTTGCTCGCGAATACGGTGGTTCAGTAACAGATGTACTGACTGAATCACCGCCATCGGGAGCAAGCCCCCTCCCACAGGCTCTGACCCAAATTGATTCAAGGAGAAACACATGATCCCAGTAATCCTTTCCGGTGGTAGCGGCTCACGTCTTTGGCCGCTTTCCCGTAAACAGTTCCCAAAACAATTCCTGGCCCTGACCGGCGAGCACACGCTGTTCCAGCAAACCCTGGAACGCCTGGTGTTCGAAGGCATGGACTCCCCGATCGTGGTCTGCAACAAGGACCACCGCTTTATCGTCAACGAGCAACTGGCCAACCGTAAGCTGGAGTGCCAGCGCATCCTGATGGAGCCCTTCGGCCGCAACACCGCGCCGGCCGTGGCCCTCACCGCGATGATGCTGGTCAACGAAGGCCGTGATGAACTGATGTTGGTGCTGCCGGCCGACCACGTGATCGACGACCAAAAAGCCCTGCAACGTGCCCTGGCCCTGGCCACCGTGGCCGCCGAGCGTGGCGAGATGGTGCTGTTCGGCGTGCCGGCGACCCGTCCGGAAACCGGCTACGGCTACATCAAGTCCACCAACGATTCGCTGCTGCCCGAAGGCGTGAGCCGCGTGCAGCAGTTCGTGGAAAAACCCGATGAAAAACGCGCCGTCGAGTTCGTCAAAAGCGGCGGTTACTTCTGGAATAGCGGCATGTTCCTGTTCCGCGCCAGCCGCTTCCTGGAAGAGCTGAAAAAGCACGACCCGGACATCTACGACACCTGCGTGCTGACCCTGGAACGCAGCCAGCAAGACGCCGACACCGTGACCTTCGACGAAGCCACCTTCGCCTGCTGCCCGGACAACTCCATCGACTACGCCGTGATGGAAAAAACCCAGCGCGCCTGCGTAGTACCGTTGAGCGCCGGTTGGAGCGACGTGGGTTGCTGGGCTTCGCTGTGGGCGGTCAACGATAAAGACGCCAACGGCAACGTCACCAAGGGCGACGTGGTGATCCAGGACAGCAAGAACTGCATGATCCACGGCAACGGCAAACTGGTGTCAGTGATCGGCCTGGAAAACATCGTCGTGGTGGAAACCAAGGACGCGATGATGATTGCCCACAAGGACAAGGTCCAGGGCGTCAAGCAGATGGTCAACACCCTCAACGAACAGGGCCGCAGCGAAACCCAGAACCACTGCGAAGTCTATCGTCCGTGGGGCTCCTACGACTCGGTGGACATGGGCGGCCGCTTCCAGGTCAAGCACATCTCGGTCAAGCCGGGCGCGTGCCTGTCGCTGCAGATGCACCACCACCGCGCCGAACACTGGATCGTAGTCAGCGGCACCGCCGAAGTCACCTGTGACGAGAACGTGTTCCTGCTCTGCGAGAACCAGTCCACCTACATCCCGATCGCTTCGGTGCACCGCCTGCGCAACCCGGGCAAGATCCCGTTGGAGATCATCGAAGTGCAATCGGGCAGCTACCTGGGCGAAGACGATATCGAGCGGTTTGAAGATATCTATGGTCGCTCGACCCCGGTTGAACGTGGCGTGTCGGTGAAAACTATCGCGCAGTAAAACAGTCGTAAAAAGAAGCCCTCGCCCAGCCCATTGCGTCCCCTATCCGCAGTGGGTTGGGTGGGGGCTTTTTGTTTGGGATTTGCGCTGGCTGGGCGGGCCTCATCGGGGGCAACCCCCCTCCCACATTTGAATGTATTCGCAGATCAAAGGTGGGAGGGGGCTTGCCCCCGATGAGGCCGGCACACCCACCACAGCACTCAAGGTAGCCAATCCCACCTACGCTTAAGTTAGGATGCTCGTTCCCTATTCGAGGTGGTCTCCATGTTCTTCGGCGTTCTCCTGATCATCACCTGGCTGATCCTCCTGCTGCGCTACCCGGCCAAGGCCCTTCCGGTTTCCCTGGCTGCCTTGGCAGGCCTGGGTTGCGTGGCCGTCTGGGTGGTCTGGCTGGACAGCCGCGAAGCCTCGCAACTGGCGCGCCTTGAACTGCGCATCAGCTACGCCCCGCAGGAATGCCCGGCTGACCGCCCGCTCAAGCTGACCCTGAACAACGGCAACGACGTGCCGCTGACTGAACTGCGCTGGCGCGTCGCCGCCTATGCGCCGGGCGACACGGTCAACCTGGCCGACAACGTCTACGCCGCTCCACGCTATCGCGGCCCCGGCGAGTTGCAGGCCGGCGCCACCTGGGACGATTGTTTGCCCACACCGCCCCTGCGCCCCGGCTACCGCCCGCAAACCCTGGAATTTCGCGCCGAGCACCTGCAAGGCAGTTTCTCGGACTGACAAAGGACTGATCCATGCCCAACGTACTGATCACCGGTTGCTCCAGCGGTATTGGCCGCGCCTTGGCCGATGCCTTCAAATCCGCCGGTTTCAACGTGTGGGCCAGCGCCCGCCGCCCGGAAGACGTCACCGCCCTCGCCGCTGCGGGTTTCAATGCCGTCGAACTCGACGTCAATGACAGTGCGGCGTTACAGCGCCTGGCCGAACAGCTGGGCGAGCTGGATGTACTGATCAACAACGCCGGCTACGGCGCCATGGGCCCGCTGCTCGATGGCGGCACCGAAGCGATGCAGCGCCAGTTCGAGACCAATGTATTTTCCATCGTCGGCGTGACCCAGGCACTGTTCCCGGCCCTGCGCCGCAGCAAAGGCCTGGTGGTGAATATCGGCAGCGTTTCCGGCGTATTGGTCACGCCGTTTGCCGGCGCCTACTGCGCCTCCAAAGCGGCAGTGCATGCGCTGAGTGATGCATTGCGCATGGAGCTGTCACCCTTTGGCATCCGAGTGATGGAAGTGCAGCCCGGCGCCATCAATACAAGCTTTGCAAAAAACGCCGGTGCCCAGGCCGAGCTGTTGATCAACGAAAAATCGCCGTGGTGGCCGTTGCGCGAGGGCATTCGCGCCCGTAGCCAGGCCTCTCAGGACAAGCCCACCCCAGCCAGCGTGTTTGCAGCGGATGTGCTCAAGGCGGTGCAACAACCACAGCCGCCGCGCCTGTTGCGTTCGGGTAATGGCAGCCGGGCGTTGCCGCTGATGGCGGCGTTGTTGCCCAAGGGATTATTGGAAGCCGTGTTGAAAAAACGCTTTGGTTTGAATGGGAGTTTGTAAATGATCGACTACAGCGATTTTTTTGAAGAAGTGATCCAGACCCACGTCGAGATCGAACAATGGTTTGCCGGGGTTGCGCCAGAAGGCACCCTGCAAAGCCTGCTTGCGCGCTTCTCCCCCGACTTCAGCATGATCGCCCCCGCCACCGGTACACGCGTCAATGCAGCCGGGGTCAATGCGCTGTTCACGCGCCTGGGCGGCATGCGCCCCGGGTTGAAAATCACCTTGAGTGAAATGACCGGGATTGACCGGCATGCACGCGGGGCCACGGTGACTTATCGCGAGCATCAGGTCGATGCCAGCGGCACCCGGACGGATCGCCGGGCGACCGTGGTGTTTGAGAAACAGGCCAGTGGTGCACTGCTGTGGCGTCATCTGCATGAAACATTTATCAAGGCCTGACTCGGTCAAATGTGGGAGGGGGCTTGCTCCCGATTGCGGTGATTTAGTCAACGTATCAAGTGACTGATACTCCGCAATCGGGAGCAAGCCCCCTCCCACATTTCAGTTCGGCGTTTGGTTAACGATCACCGTGCAGGTAATCCCCGCTGCCAACAACACCCCCTCCGGCACTTCATCAATGTGAATCCGCACCGGCACCCGCTGGGCCAGGCGCACCCAGTTGAAGGTCGGGTTCACATCGGCGATCAGCTCACGACTCTCCGGGTTGTCGCGGTCGTAGATGCCGCGCGAGATGCTTTCTACGTGCCCCTTCAACGTCTCGCCGCTCATCAGCTGCATGTCGGCTTTGTCACCCACCTTCACATGGGGCAATTTGGTTTCTTCGAAGAAGCCATAGACCCAGAACGAGTTCATATCGACCACGGCCATCTTGGCTTCGCCGATGCGTGCGTAGTCGCCGCGATGCACGTTGAGGTTAGTGACGTAGCCGTCCACCGCCGCCACGACCTGGGTGCGTTTCAAGTTGAGTTCGGCCGCTTCGAGTTGCGCCAGCGCGTGCTGGTAATCCGCCAGGGCCGAGTCGGCGATGTTGCTGGCGTCGTCGCGGTTTTCCTTGGAGATCACCAGGGCGTCGAGGTCGGCGCGGCGGTGGGCGTTGACCTTGCGCATTTCCCAGGTGGCTTTGCGCGAGGCGACCAGGGACTGCGCCTGCTTGACGGCGATGCGGTAGTGCTCGGGGTCGATCTGCATCAGCAGGTCGCCCTTTTTCACCAACTGGTTATCGCGCACCGGCACGTCGACCACTTCGCCGGTGACGTCGGCGGCCACGTTGATGATGTCGGCGCGCACCCGGCCGTCGCGGGTCCACGGCGTTTGCATGTAGTGCACCCACAACGTGCGGCCAATCCAGATCGCCAAAGCCAGTACCAGCAAGGTCGCGAGCAGGCTGAAAAACTTTTTCATCGGGCATTCTCAACGGTAGACGGTCAGCGCCAGGGCGCCGAACAGGCAAACGAACAGGCTCAGGCGCAGCAACGCCGGGTGCCAGAAAAAACGGTACAGGTCGAACCCGGCCAGGAAGCGGTCCAGGGCCCAGGCCAGCACGGCCGCGATCAGGAACATGAGAGTCATGGTCGGCATATAGATGCCGTGGAATGCGATTTCACGAGGCATTCGGGGTTCCTTTGAGGGCCGCCAGCGGTGATTGCGGGTCCAACAACGAGGTGCGGATAAAGTGCAGGTAGCTTTTCACCCGGCGCAGGGCCGAGGTGTCGAAGTGTGGGGCGAAGGGTTCGTCGGTGGCCTGCACGCGGCTGATCGCGTGGTCGACGGCGATCAGGCCACGCTCCAGGTTGCTGGCGCTGGGTTGCAGGAACAGTCGCACCAACGAGCGGCCCATCACCCGGATCGCCTGGCGCCACGGCTGGGATTCGGCATAGGCCGGATGCACCGGCAGGATCGCCTGTTCCTTGCGCAGCTCGATGATCGCGTGACCGACTTCCAGCACCACGAACATCCAGCGCAGCAAGTCGCGTTGCACTTGCGGCTGGCCGACAGCGAGGCCGTAGGCCTGGTGCAGCAGGTCTCGGGTGCGGCTTTCGAAACTCGACGCCAACCCCTTGAGCTTGCCGCTGATGGCATACACCACCTGTTCGCGCAGGTCCTGCTCCAGGCGGCGCCACAGCCAGCGGCTGTTGGGCGGCAGGATGATCGCCCCCGCCGCCGCGCACACCAGCATGCCAATGATCATGGCGATGTAGTCGTTGATAAAGGTGTAGGGGTTGTAGACCGTGAGGTTGTCCGGCACCGAGCCGGTGCTGAAGAAAATCAGCAAGCCCACGCCAACGCCGGCGTATTGCGGGCGTGAGGCGAGGAACGCACCGAGGATGATCACCGGCGCAAGCATCACGCACAGCAGCGGGAAGCCGTCGATCCACGGGAACACGAAGAACATGTCGACAAAGCCCACCAACGCGCCGATCAAGGTGCCGCAGGCCATCTGGAACGCCATGCGCTTGGGGTTGGGTGTGGCGGCGGACAAGCCGACGGTTGCGGCGGCGATCAAGGTCATGGTGGCGCCGCTGGGCCAGGCCGTGGCCACCCAATAGCTGCCCAGCACAATCAGGATGAACGACGCGCGAATCCCCGAGGCGGCGCAGGCCAGCCAGTTGGTTTTCGGGCTGAAGGTTTCGTCCCATTGCTCCCGTGCATGGCTGTGATCGGCCAGGGAGGCATGGGTTTGCGCGTAGTTGTGCAGGTCATTGACGAAGCGGTAGAGCAGCTCATAAGCAGTGTGAAAATCCAGCTGCTCGGCTTCACTCGGGTTGCCCTCCTGGAAGGTCGCACGCAGGCTGCGCACTTTGGCGGGCAGGCTGTCCTTGTAGGCGCTGAGTTGGTTGACCAGGCGTGCGGCATCGGGGTTGGTGAGGGCGCGACCGGAGAAGCCGTCGAGCACTTCGGCCAGGTCCTGCAGGCCCGGTTTGATCGCCGCCACCACATGATCCGCGGAGTCCGTGCGCAGGCGTTCGAGCAACTGGTGCAAGGCATTGAAACGCGTGGTGATACTCATGAACTCGCTGTTGAGGCGACTGAGCCGACCGTTGCGCCGGCGCATGTGCGGGTCTTCGAACACCGTGAGGCTGCGCAGCCCTTCCAGGCCCACGGCCTCGGCGATAAAGCGCACGTTGCTGGCCTCGAACCCTTCACGCTGGCTGCGCCCACGCAGGCCGTCGGTGACAAACAACGCGAACACACCAAAGCGCTGATAGAGCGCATTGCGCATCGCGGCGCTGGAGGTCTGCGGCAGGATCGCCGCGCTGACCAGGGTGGAACACAGGATCCCCAGGGAGATTTCCAGCACCCGCCATACCGCCGCCATAAAGGCGCCATCCGGATGGGCCAGGGCCGGCAGGCCGACCATCGCTGCCGTGTAACCGGCCAGCACGAAGCCGTAGGCGCGAAAGTTACGGTTGCGTGTCGCGCCAGCGGTGCAAATGCCGACCCAGATCGCCAGCGCCCCCAGGAACAACTCGGTGTTCTGCGCAAACAACGCGATCAACAATACCATCACCGCCGACCCCGCCAGGGTGCCGAGGAAACGATAGAAGCTCTTGGCGAATACCTGGCCGCTCTGGGGTTGCATCACGATAAATACGGTGATCATCGCGGTGCGCGGTTGCGGCAGTTCCAGGCGCATCGCCAGCCACAGCGTGAGGAACGCGGCGATCAGCACCTTGAAGATGTACACCCAGGTCACGCCGTCGCTGCGTGCCCAGTCAAAAAAACCACGGCGCCACTCAAGGGAATGCAGCCAGCGCAGCGGTGCAGGCAAGGGAGTCATTAAATCCTACTCAGTGGTCAAACACGGCAAGCGCCGCCGGGGTCTTGCTCGGGAGGGTCTTGGCGTCTTGCGGTACGTCTTTGCCGGCGTCGAGGCCGCCACCCAGTGCGGTCACCAGTTCGGCATGGGCGCCAAGCCGCGCGGCCTGTACCTGTTGCTCGATCTGTTGTTGGCGAAACAGCAGGGTCTGGGCGTTGAGCACATTGAGGTAATCGGTGAGGCCGCGCTGGTAGGCGATCATCGCGATGTCGTAGGTCTTCTGCGCCGAGGCCACCGACTGCGCGGAAAACGAAGCTTGCTTGTCCATGGACTCGCGGCGGATCAACTGGTCGCTGATACCCTTGAGCGCATTGACCAGGGTCTGGTTGTAGTGCGCCACTGCGATGTCATAGCCGGCGCTGGCCTCACCCAGCTCGGCACGCAGGCGACCGCCGTCGAAGATCGGCAAGCTGATCGCCGGGCCGACGGTGTAGTTGAATTTCTTGCCGGCGAGAAACGCCAGCATGCCGCCGCCGGTGGCCATGTAGCCGAGGCTGCCGACCAGGTCGACGTTAGGGTAGAAACCGGCGTGGGCGACATCGATGCCACGGGCCTGCGCCGCGACCTGCCAACGGCTGGCGACCACATCCGGGCGCTGGCCGAGCAATTGCGCGGGCAGGCTCGAGGGCAGTTTCAGTGGGGCGGCAAGGGACAGCGTCGGACGTTGCAACGTCGCGCCCTCCCCCGGCCCCTTGCCGGCCAACGCCGCCAACTGGTTGCGGCTCAGGGCGATTTCTTCGTCCAGGGCATCCAATTGGCGATGGGTTTCCGGCAGCGGTGTTTCGGCCTGGCTCACGTCGAAATGGGTGCCGATGCCGGCGTCCAGGCGTTTGTTGGCCAGGTCAAGGATCTGCTGTTGCTGGGCCAGGGTCGCCGCGACGATATCGCGGTTGGCGTAATGCAGCGACAGCTGGATATAGGCGCGCACCACGTTGTTCTGCAGCTCAAGCTGGGCCTGGCGGGCTTCGGCCGCGCTCATGTGGGCCAGGTCGACGGCACGTTCGGTAGCGTTGCTTTCGCGGCCCCACAGGTCGAGGGCGTAGCTCAAACCCAGGGACGCATTGTTGTCCCAGGTGTTGGCACCGCTCAATTCACCCGGGCCGTAGAACTGATCCTTGGGCCAATTGTGGCGTTTGAGGGTGGTATCACCGTTGATCTGCAGCGACTCGGCCGACTCGGCAACCCCGGCCATGGCCCGCGCTTCCCGCACCCGTGCGGCAGCCATGGCCATGCTCGGGCTGCTTTGGGTGGCGAGTTCGACCCAGCGGTTGAGCTGAGGGTCGCCATAGGCCTGCCACCATTGCGCGGTGGGCCAGTGGGCGTCCTGGGCGGCGCTGCGGATCGCTTCGTCGGTGGCCAGGGTAGTGGCATTGAGGGCCTGGCCTTGGGGGGCGATTCCTCCGGTTCCGATGCAGCCGCTGATTGCTAACGATAAAGCCCAAACACTGAGAGCCTTCAGCTCTCTGTTGATGCGACGCGGCACGGCGAACGAATTCCTGAGGTGGTGTTGCGGGGAGAGGTGGCGCAATTCTAGGCGGCGGCACGGAGGACGATAAGCAGGTATTCCTGTGATTCTTTATTACCGTTCCAGCGACAATCCCGGTTCGACGGGCGTGTGGTTCGGATATTTATCCAGGCATCTGCATACTTGCCCTACATCGATCCGCGTAACCGGGCACCAGAGTAGTCAGCCGACTGCCCCGGAGCGCCTCATGCTTTCAGCCCTCAATACGCGGTTGTCCACACAAGAAAGCGTCGATGCTCTGCGCAGGCAGCTGCACCTCGATCCTGTGGCTCTGCGTCCCGGGATGCTGCCTCTACAAAGGGATGTGCACTGGATCGCCGACAAGATTCTGGAAAAGCTGACCGCTCTTGCAGGCTACCCTCGCGACCAGTTGGCAATAGAGGCGCTCCACTACAGACTGTCCAACGGCCCACCAAGCCTGGAAGTGTCGGTTGAGGCGTTACCTGACTTGTACGCGTTTTTCAAAAAAGCCGAACACGTGCTCAGCCGTCATCGATCTCGTCAAAACCCGGAGATGGAGGCCGATTACACACTGTGTCGTGCGCTCAAATGGCAGTTTCGCGCAGCCGTCAGCGAGGGCAACCACCAGCGCCTCACGCACAATCTGCTGCAGTCGCTGAGCTATATCCGCGACGGCGGCGAACGGATCAACCATCGTCATATCGGCTACGACATTGCCCTGGAATCGACGCGACAGATCAGTGCCGGGCCGCATCTGGCTGCCGACTCTCGCTTGGCAACCACGGCAGATCAGCGGATCAAGAGCACGCGCATCATTGCCCTGCAGGGCAAATTGAAATCAACGCTGTCACAACCGAGCGAGTCCCGGTCTCGCGCCCAACTTGGCCTTGGCTATGTATCGTCTCGCGAATACTCGAGCCTGGAGCACTACGCCGATGCCCGCAGCCATTCTGTACGCACGTCGCTGAGCGAGAGCATCGGGCGCACCGCCAATAACTTGCGCAACCTGGTGAGTGACAGCTGCAACCTGCAAAGGCACTGCGCTTACTCAGCACAGAGCCAACCCTATGTCAGGGACACGCTTGCCCGCGCAGGCCTGGTCGACGTTGAACTGCCCTGCCTGCATCCCCCCTCCCAACCAGTCATGACCGAAAGGGGCATCGCCCTGACTATGCGAGGCAAGGTGGCGGTCGACTTCTTCAATTTCCTGAATGTGCACACCACGATCGAACTTACTTTGCAGCGCACCCGGCAACATAAAGCACTGGATATTCTCGGCTTGCACGAAATGTCCACGGTGCTGGCGAAGCAGCAACTGGTCTCTCTCAAGCGTCCCGATGACAGCCCCACGGCCCTGTTGAATGACATGAAAAACCATGTCATTTCCAGCAGCCGGCAATTCACCCGGAGCGTCAGCAAGCCCGTGCCGGCGTCCGAGTTGAACGCCGCCCTGCACACAAGCAACCGACAGGCCAGGTCACTGCTGGAACGGTATGTACTGCTCAAGACCGACTCACGCCTGGACACGCACCTGGACCGCGAAATACGCGCGCTGATCCAGCGCAACCCTGTGCTGCTTCGCCCCGAAGCGTTAAGGACCTACACGCTGACAGCCCAGGCGCAAACACGGTCAGGCTCAGCAGGGGTCACGGCTTCGTCACGGGCCGAGGCAGGCGGTAAAGGGGTGTCCATCGAATTCAGCCATCGCAAGAGTGATGACCCGCATCTGAGTGGCGATTACCTGACGATCGACATCGCAGCGCTCAAGTCCGTGGCGGTGGTACAAAAAACGCTGCGGCACGCATTGTCATCCATCGGAGACCAGGCGTTCGACTGGGAAAAGCTGGTCCGTTCGATCAGTGAATCACTGCTCGATCCTGCCAGACCTTCGTCTACCCATGTGCTGGTAAAAATCAAGCACGGCGAACCCGTGGTATTACTCACGCGCCATACGATGAACAAACAGCGCAACCTGGGACTGCCCAAGCCCGTTGAACGGTTCAGCGGCATTGATATGCAGTCTCTGCGCACACGGCAAACCTTGCGTACCGAACAACTGGGCACCGACTCGCTGGATCATGTTTTACCCATCGCTCGCCGCTATCTGGGAAACCCTGATGAGAAGCCGGGTTGGGACAATTATGTACAGCGCCACGCCGATGACTTTCACGCGTTGCTCGACGCCCTCGGCCGGCCGTCACACGGTACAACACTGGCGGCCGATCTCGACGCGATCAAACGCATCAGCCCGGCACTCGAACGGGCGGCTGAAGACTTGACCCGGCGGGCCAACGCCGCCCTTGAAGCGCCTACCGCCGACCACCGCGCCAGTGCACGGGAGGCATTCAATCACCTGCTGCGGGAATACCTGCCGCACTATGAGGCGAAAGTCAGTCAGGCCTGGACCTTATCCTGAGCCTGCGCCAGCAATGTCCAGGCGGAGCGCGCCCAGCGGATGCACACCTGCGCGCAACTTCATGTCACAATTTGGCATCTCCCCTGAGAACTCTCCATGGACACTTTGCAAAACATGCGCGCCTTCAGTTGCGTGGCCGAAGCCGGCAGTTTCACCGCCGCCGCCGCGCAACTGGACACCACTACCGCCAACGTCTCGCGCGCGGTCTCCAACCTTGAGGCCCATCTGCAAACCCGCTTGCTCAACCGCACCACCCGTCGTATTGCCCTCACCGAGGCCGGTAAACGCTACCTGCTGCGCTGCGAGCAGATCCTGGCCTACGTCGAAGAAGCCGAAGCCGAAGCCAGCGATGCCCACGCTCGCCCCGCCGGGCAGCTGAAAGTGCACACCATGACCGGTATCGGCCAGCATTTCGTCATCGACGCAATTGCCCGCTACCGCCGCACCCACCCGGACGTGACCTTCGACCTGACCCTGGCCAACCGCGTGCCGGACCTGTTGGACGAGGGCTACGACGTGTCCATCGTGCTGGCCAGCGAACTGCCGGACTCGGGCTTCGTCTCCCAACGCCTGGGCATCACCTACAGCATCGCCTGCGCCTCGCCGGACTACGTCAAGGCCAAGGGCTGCGCGCAACGGCCCCAGGACTTGCTCAACCACGCCTGCCTGCGCCTGGTCAGCCCGGTGATCCAGTTGGACAAGTGGACCTTCAACGGCCCCGAAGGCCAGGAGAGCGTGGCGATCAATACATCGCCGTTCCTGGTCAACTCGGCCGACGCGATGAAAACCGCGATCACCAGCGGCATGGGCGTCGGCCTGTTGCCGGTGTATGCGGCCATCGAAGGCCTGCGCAACGGCACATTGGTGCGGGTCATGCCCACCTACCGTTCCCAGGAACTGAACCTGTACGCCATCTACCCCTCGCGCCAGTACCTGGATGCGAAGATCAAGACCTGGGTGGAATACCTGCGCGGCTCGCTGCCTGAGATCCTGGCGGCGCACCAGGCAGAGCTGGTGGCGTATGAATTGAGCGGCAGCCTGAGCGGTGCGCGGCTGGCGAACTGATTTCTACCAGGCGATACAGGTCAAATGTGGGAGGGGGCTTGCTCCCGATGGCAGTGGATCGGTCAATACATCTGGCGACTGACGCACCGCTATCGGGAGCAAGCCCCCTCCCACATTTTTCCCTGTCCACTTTAGGTCTGCAGTGTCCTGACAACAGTGGCAAGGAATGTTAGCTTGCTTGGCATTCTTCCGTAGTCGATGAGCCCGCCTGCAATGAAAAAGACCGTCCTCGCCTTCAGCCGTGTCACCCCGGAAATGATCGAACGCCTGCAACAGGATTTCGACGTAATCGCGCCCAACCCCAAGCTGGGCGATATCAACGCTCAATTCAATGAAGCCCTGCCCCACGCCCACGGTTTGATCGGCGTGGGTCGCAAGCTGGGCCGCGCGCAGCTCGAAGGCGCGAGCAAGCTGGAGGTGGTGTCCAGTGTGTCGGTGGGCTACGACAACTACGACGTGCCGTACTTCAACGAGCGCGGGATCATGCTCACCAACACCCCGGACGTACTCACCGAAAGCACCGCTGACCTGGCCTTCGCCCTGCTGATGAGCAGCGCGCGTCGGGTGGCCGAGCTGGACGCCTGGACCAAGGCCGGACAATGGAAAGCCAGCGTCGGCGCGCCGCTGTTTGGCTGTGACGTGCATGGCAAGACCCTCGGCATCGTCGGTATGGGCAATATCGGCGCGGCCGTGGCCCGTCGTGGACGCCTGGGCTTCAATATGCCGATCCTGTACAGCGGCAACAGCCGCAAGACCGCGCTGGAACAGGAACTGGGCGCGCAGTTCCGCAGCCTGGACCAGTTGCTGGCCGAGGCGGATTTCGTGTGCCTGGTGGTGCCGTTGAGCGACAAGACCCGCCACCTGATCAGCACCCGCGAATTGGGTCTGATGAAGTCCAGCGCGATTCTGATCAATATCTCCCGTGGTCCGGTGGTCGACGAACCGGCGCTGATCCAGGCCCTGCAAAACCAGACCATTCGCGGCGCCGGGCTGGATGTGTATGAACAGGAGCCGTTGGCCGAGTCGGCACTGTTCCAGTTGAGCAATGCGGTGACCCTGCCGCACATCGGCTCGGCGACCCATGAAACCCGCGAAGCCATGGCCAACCGCGCGTTGGACAACCTGCGCAGCGCCCTGCTGGGCCAGCGTCCGCAGGATCTGGTGAACCCGCAGGTGTGGAAGGGCTGAGACGGGCCCAACCCGAAACAAAATCGGGTTAAAGCCTGGCTCTCCCGAGTCGATAACCTTCAATAGAAGTTCGTCATCCCTGATCCACAGAAGGTTTTTATGTCCACCACCAAAGCCCGCGCAGACTCACTCTCGCTTCTGCTCTTTACCTTGCGCAGCGGCAAACTCATGGCCATCAACCTGCTGAAAGTCAGTGAAATCATCCCTTGCCCGCCGCTGACCAAGCTTCCGGAGTCCCATCCGAACGTCAAAGGCATCGCCACCCTACGAGGCAATTCGTTGGCGGTGATCGACCTGAGTCGCGCCCTGGGGGAAATGCCCCTGGAAGACCCGGACGGCGGCTGCCTGATCGTCACCGACGTGAGCCGTTCCAAGCAGGGCCTGCATGTGCAGGCCGTGAGCAAGATCGTGCACTGCCTGACCACCGATATCCGCCCGCCACCCTACGGATCCGGCGGCAACCGGGCGTTTATCACCGGGGTAACCCAAGTGGAAGGCGGGCTGGTGCAGGTGCTGGACATCGAAAAAGTCATCCACGGTATCGCCCCGGCGCCGATTGAAGCGGCGCCCACCGACCTGACCATGGAAGAGGCGGAAGTGCTCGGCAATGCGCGGATCCTGGTGGTGGATGACAGCCAGGTCGCCTTGCAGCAGTCGGTGCATACCTTGCGCAACCTCGGCCTGACCTGCCACACCGCGCGCAGCGCCAAGGAAGCCATCGATGTGCTGCTGGAGCTGCAAGGCACGGCCGCGCAGATCAATGTGGTGGTGTCGGACATCGAGATGTCCGAAATGGATGGTTATGCCCTGACCCGCACCCTGCGCGAAACCCCGGACTTCCAGGATCTTTACGTGTTGCTGCACACCTCCCTGGACAGCGCGATGAACAGCGAAAAGGCGCGCCTGGCCGGTGCCAACGCGGTGCTGACCAAGTTCTCCTCGCCCGAACTGACCAAGTGCCTGGTGGTCGCCGCCCAGACCGTGGCGCAACAGGGGCTGTAACCGGTGGCGGAGTATTTCCAACTGCTGCGCCGCGACCTCACCGGCAGCCTGCCTGCTCCGCAATGGCCGGCCCATACACAGTTGGATCATTACCGCGACGAGCGGGCCCCGGCGATCCATGCGGTGCTGCGCATGACCCAGGAACAAGGTGGTGGCCGCGTTCCCCCTCTGAAAGCCTGGCAGCATCTGTTCGTCAGCGATGCCGAATTCGATCCCACGCTATGCCTGGTGGCCAGCAACGGCGATGGCATTCTCGGTGTGGCGCAGTGCTGGACCAGCGCATTTATCAAGAACCTGTCCGTGCATCCTTGCGCTCAAGGCCAGGGCTTGGGCCGGGCGTTGTTGCTGCACTGCTTCCAGGTGTTCAAGCAGCGCGGCGAACCTTATGTCGACCTCAAGGTGCTGGAGAGCAATCTGCGTGCGCGACAACTGTACGAAAGCGCGGGCATGGTCTTTGTGCTGCGGGACGTGGTCGCCGACGACTGACAGGCGCTGGCGCATAACTTGCTTCCAGAGCAGTACAACGGTGGACAGAGGTAAAAACCCGTCACCGTTATTGCGTACCCTCTGACCTAGCCTGGTGACAGATCCGCCATGAACACCCATTTTTCCTGCGTCGGCTGCGGCAAATGCTGCACCGACCATCACGTTCCCCTGACCCTCGCGGAAGCCCGTATGTGGGCGGCGGACGGCGGTAACGTCATTGTTCTGGTAGAGGGTTTCCTCGGAAATGGCCTGGGCCTGCCTCAACAGCAGCGCGAACATGCCGAGCGCCGTTCGGTGGTGGTACCCAGCGGCAACACCGAGGCGTTTGTGGCCATCACCTTTGCCGCCTATAACGTCGGGCGCTGCCGGAATCTTGACGCAGACAACCTGTGCCGCATCTATGAGCGTCGCCCGTTGGTGTGCCGCATCTACCCGATGGAGATCAACCCGCATATCCCGCTCAACCCCGCCGCCAAGGATTGCCCGCCGGAATCCTGGGAACAGGGCCCGGCGTTGATCGTCGGTGGTGAATTGATCGATCAGGAACTGGTGGAACTGATCCACCGCTCACGCCAGGCCGACCGAGACGACGTGCAGACCAAGGAGGCCGTCTGCGCGTTGCTCGGCATTCGCACCACGGCGCTCAAGGGGGATGGGTTTACCGCCTACCTGCCGGACATGGGCGCATTTGCCCAGGCGATTGAGCGGGCAGTCGACCGGCCTGCCGTGGCCAATGAATGGGTGTTTCATGTATCGGGGATGGACATCGCCGAGCAGTTGCTGGACGCCGGCGCGCAGATTGCCACCGAGGTGCCGGCCAACTATGCGTTTATTTCGCTGCGGGCCGCCTAAACCTCACTGGCCACATCGCGCGGCGGTCGATCACTGCTCGGCAGGAACGGCGTCAAGGCGGTAGGGCTGGATGATCCGCTGGTACTCGCCATTCTGCTTCAGCTGTTCAAGGGCGCAGTTGAGTTCGTTGCGCAATGCCGTGTCGGGCTTGCGCACCGCGATGGCCACGCCATCACCCAGTAACGTCGACGAAATGGCAGGGCCGACGAAGTCGAAATCCTGACCGTCTTCAGTGTCGAGCAGAGCTTCACGAATTTCGACGGTGCCTTGCAGGGTCGCGTCAATTTCGTCGGCTATTAGGCTGCGGACCAGCTCACTATTGAGCCAGAAACTCTTGACGATGACGCCCTTGGGTACCCACGCCGACCGCGCAAAAGCCTCACGATTGCTCCCCAGCAACACGCCGACGCGCTTGCCCTTGAGCGACTTTGCACGCGGCTGCAAGCCTGACGTGCTGCGGGCCACCAGACGCGTGGTGAAGGGGTAGAGGTTATCGGTGAAGCTCACCCAGCGCCGCCGTTGCGACGTAGGTGCCATCCCCATGATTGCGTCGAATTTTCTGGCTTCAAGGGAGGTGAAGTCTTCGGCAAGCACCTGGTCGACCCAGATGCAGCGTGCATTCAACTGCACGCACAGGGCGTTGCCCAGCTCGATATTCAAGCCTATCAACTGCCCTTGCGGGTCGCGGCTCTGGAAGGGGGGGAATTGGGCGGCAACAGCAAAACGGATTTCGCGACGTGGTTGATCATCAGCCGCAGAGGCATCAGCCAAAAGCAACAGGGCAAGCACTACACAAATGTGTATCAGGGCCAAGGGAGACGTCCTTTTCCGGAAAGACCAGCATCACCCCACTCCCCCCTGAAACCACTGGGGCAGAGCAAAGGCTGTGCAAGCTTTCAAGAAACGGTCGTAGACCTACAATCAGAAATTTCAGCAGAAACTGTAGGCAATAGTCGACACAACGTGCGACTTGTTAACCTCAGCGTTTACCCATCGAACGACGCGTACCCGGCGGTGCCATGCCTGGCGACTTGGTATGGCCGTTCTTGGCGCCGTTTTTGTACCACGGTTGGGCCGCATTCCTGGCCCCAGCCAGCTCACCCGGCTTGAACGGAAACTTGAACGCCGGGATCTCGGCCTTTTCAACGCCTTCGGCGTTGGCCGGATCGACGATGTCGGTCGCTTCAACAGGGGGTTGTGTCGGGGAAGTCATGAAAGCTCCGGAGCGTGCAAAAAATGATGCGAGGCCGGCTTGCGGGCCACACTGGCGCGCAGTATACCTGCGAGCTTCAGATCTTTAACCACCACCTGTACGAATGGTCGGAGTTTGCTGACAGCGCTGTCAGTTAGCCGTCACCGTGCTGACCGGGTTGAAGGGCTATAAAGACCGCTGACTCTCCCCATCCTTTGCCCCGGCGCCTCACCCATGCACATTCAACGAAAAACTGCCCTGATCGTGGGTGTCCTCGTGGTCGTGGCGGTTGCAGCCTGGGCGTTGACCCGCCCAGCCAAGGCCAGACTGGCGGCACCGACCGCGATCCCGGTGCGGGTGGTGAGCGTAGCGCAGCAGGACATTCCACGCTTTGTCAGCGGCATCGGCACGGTGTTGTCCTTGCACAGCGTGGTCATTCGCCCGCAAGTCGACGGCATTCTCACCCAATTGCTGGTCAAGGAAGGCCAGTTGGTCAAGGCCGGCGACCTGCTGGCCAGAATCGATGATCGCTCGATCCGCGCCAGCCTCGACCAGGCCAAGGCACAACTGGGCGAGAGCCAGGCGCAGTTGCAGGTGGCGCTGGTCAACCTCAAGCGCTACAAGGAATTGAGCGTCGACGACGGCGTGTCCAAGCAGACCTACGACCAGCAACAAGCGCTGGTCAACCAACTCAAGGCCACCGCCCAAGGTAACCAGGCCGCAATCGATGCAGCCCAGGTCCAGCTTTCCTACACCCGGATTCGCTCACCCGTCAGCGGCCGCGTCGGTATTCGCAATGTAGATGAAGGCAACTTCCTGCGCACCAGCGATACCCAGGGCCTGTTCTCCGTGACCCAGATCGACCCGATTGCCGTTGAGTTCTCTCTGCCGCAACAGATGCTGCCGACCCTGCAAGGCCTGATCGCCGCACCCACCCAGGCCAGCGTCGACGCCTACCTGGGTGCCGACACCGACGGCCAGACCGGTGATTTGCTGGGAGAAGGCCACTTGAGCCTGATCGACAACCAGATCAGCTCCACCACCGGCACCCTGCGCGCCAAGGCCGAGTTCAACAACGCCTCGCAACGCCTGTGGCCGGGGCAACTGGTGACGATCAAGATCCAGACGGCCCTCGACAAAAATGCCTTGGTGGTGCCGCCGACCGTGGTGCAACGCGGCCTGGATTCGCACTTCGTGTACCGGGTCAATGGCGACAAGGTTGAGGTGGTGCCGGTGCAAGTCACCTATCAAAACAGTGACGTCAACATCATCAAGGGCGTGCAGGCCGGTGACGTGCTGGTCAGTGATGGCCAGTCGCGGCTCAAGGCCGGTGCCCAGGTGGAGGTGCTCAAGGAACCCCCGCAGGTGATCCAGACCGTCGACGCCAAGGTGCAGCCATGAGCCGCTCGCCGTCAGCCTGGTGCGTCGACCACCCGGTCGCCACCCTGCTGCTGACCTTCGCCCTGGTGCTGCTCGGGATCATTGCCTTCCCGCGCCTGGCCATCGCGCCGCTGCCGGAGGCGGAATTTCCGACGATCCAGGTCACCGCACAATTGCCCGGCGCCAGCCCGGATACCATGGCCTCCTCGGTGGCGACGCCGCTGGAAGTGCAGTTCAGCGCCATCCCCGGCATGACCCAGATGACCTCCAGCAGTGCCTTGGGCTCAAGTCTGTTGACGCTGCAGTTCACCCTCGACAAGAGCATCGACACCGCCGCGCAAGAAGTGCAGGCGGCGATCAACACCGCATCCGGCAAGCTGCCCAGCGACATGCCAAGCCTGCCCACCTGGAAGAAGGTCAACCCGGCGGACAGCCCGGTACTCATCCTCAGTGTCAGCTCCGACAGCATGCCCAGCACCGAACTGAGTGACTATGTGGAAACCCTGCTGGCGCGGCAGATCAGCCAGATCGACGGCGTCGGCCAGATCAACATCACCGGCCAGCAACGCCCGGCGATCCGCGTGCAGGCCTCCCCCGACAAACTCGCGGCCATCGGCCTGACCCTGGCCGATATACGCCTGGCCATCCAGCAATCGAGCCTCAACCTGGCCAAGGGTGCGATCTACGGCGAAAACAGCGTGTCGACCCTGTCGACCAACGACCAACTGTTCCATCCGGAGGACTACGCGCAGTTGATCGTGTCCTACAAGGACGGCGCACCGGTGCAACTGCGCGATATTGCCAAAGTCATCAATGGTTCGGAAAACGCCTACGTGCAGGCCTGGTCCGGCGACACTCCGGGGGTCAACCTGGTGATTTCGCGCCAGCCAGGCGCCAACATTGTCGAGACGGTGGACCGCATCCAGGCCGAGCTGCCGCGCCTGCAAGGCATGCTGCCGGCCTCGGTGCAGGTCAGCGTATTGTCTGACCGCACCAAGACCATCCGCGCGTCCCTGCATGAAGTGGAAGTGACCCTGCTGATCGCCATCCTGCTGGTGGTGGCGGTGATGGCGCTGTTCCTGCGCCAGTTGTCGGCGACGCTGATTGTGTCCAGCGTGCTCGGCGTGTCGCTGGTCGCCAGCTTTGCGCTGATGTACCTGATGGGCTTCAGCCTGAACAACCTGACCCTGGTGGCGATCGTGATCGCCGTGGGCTTTGTGGTGGACGATGCCATCGTGGTGGTGGAGAACATTCACCGCCACCTTGAGGCGGGGCTCGACAAGCGCGAAGCGGCGATCAAGGGCGCCGGCGAGATTGGCTTTACCGTGGTGTCCATCAGCTTCTCGCTGGTGGCGGCGTTTATTCCGCTGCTGTTCATGGGCGGTGTGGTCGGACGGTTGTTCAAGGAATTCGCGCTGACGGCCACCTCGACCATCCTGATTTCGGTGGTGGTCTCGTTGACCCTGGCGCCGACATTGGCGGCGCTGTTCATGCGTGCCCCGACTCATCCCGCCCACGACAAACCCGGCTTCAGCGAGCGCCTGCTGGCCGGCTATGCGCGCAACCTGCGCCGCGCGCTGGCCCATCAACGCACCATGGCCGCCATTTTCGTGGTGACCCTGGCCCTGGCCGTGGTCGGCTACGTGTTTATCCCCAAGGGCTTCTTTCCGGTACAGGACACCGGCTTTGTGCTCGGCACCAGCGAAGCGGCGGCCGATGTTTCGTACCCGGACATGGTGGCCAAGCACAAGGCCCTGGCCGAGATCGTCAAGGATGACCCCGCGGTGCAGGCGTTTTCCCATTCGGTGGGTGTGACCGGCAGCAACCAGACCATCGCCAATGGCCGCTTCTGGATCGCCTTGAAAGACCGGGGTGATCGCGACGTGTCCGCCAGCCAGTTTATCGACCGCATCCGGCCCAAGCTCGCAAAAGTGCCGGGCATCGTGCTGTACCTGCGCGCCGGCCAGGACATCAACCTCAGCTCCGGCCCCAGCCGTGCCCAGTACCAGTACGTACTCAAGAGCAATGACGGCCCGACACTCAACACCTGGACCCAGCGCCTGACCGAAAAACTGCGCGCCAACCCGGCGTTTCGCGACCTGTCCAACGACCTGCAACTGGGCGGCAGCATTACCCATATCAGCATCGACCGGCAGGCCGCCGCGCGCTTTGGCCTGACCGCTACCGATGTCGACCAGGCGCTGTACGACGCTTTCGGTCAGCGCCAGATCAACGAGTTCCAGACCGAGATCAACCAGTATCAGGTAGTGCTGGAGCTGGACACCCAACAGCGCGGCAAGGCCGAAAGCCTGAACTACTTCTACCTGCGCTCGCCGTTGACCAACGAGATGGTGCCGTTGTCGGCGGTGGCCAAGGTCGACCCACCGACCGTGGGGCCCTTGTCCATCAGCCATGACGGTATGTTCCCCGCCGCCAACCTGTCGTTCAACCTGGCACCCGGTGTGGCGCTGGGTGACGCGGTGATCATGCTCAACCAGGCCAAGAATGAAATCGGCATGCCGACCACCATCATCGGCAACTTCCAGGGCGCGGCCCAGGCGTTCCAGAGTTCGCTGGCCAGCCAGCCCTGGCTGATACTCGCGGCGCTGGTGGCGGTCTACATCATTCTGGGTGTGTTGTATGAGAGCTTCGTGCACCCGCTGACGATTATCTCCACCTTGCCCTCGGCGGGGTTGGGCGCACTGATCATGCTGTCGCTGATGGGCCGGGACTTTTCGATCATGGCGCTGATCGGCCTGGTGTTGCTGATCGGCATCGTGAAGAAGAACGGCATCCTGATGATCGACTTTGCCCTGGAGGCCCAGCGCGTCAGGGGCATGTCGCCGGAAGATGCGATCTACGAAGCCTGCGTCACGCGGTTCCGCCCGATCATCATGACCACCCTCGCCGCCCTGCTCGGTGCGGTACCGCTGATGCTCGGCGCCGGCCCCGGCGCGGAAATGCGCCAGCCGCTGGGGATCGCGGTGGTCGGTGGCTTGCTGGTGAGCCAGGCGCTGACGCTGTTCACCACACCGGTCATATACTTGTACCTTGAGAAATTTTTCCACCGGCCCAAACCAGCTGCCGAGCTGGCGACCACACACTGAGGCCAAGGCACCGCCCTGGAGCAAAAGGCTCATGCGCGTACTGATTGTTGAAGATGAAGAAAAAACCGCCGACTACCTGCACCGTGGCCTGACGGAGCAAGGCTACGCCGTCGACGTGGCGCGCGAGGGCGTCGAGGGCCTGCACCTGGCGCTGGAGAACGATTACGCGGTGATCGTGCTCGACGTGATGCTGCCTGGCCTCGACGGCTTTGGCGTGTTGCGCGCATTACGTGCGCGCAAGCAAACGCCGGTGATCATGCTCACCGCCCGTGAGCGCGTGGAAGACCGTATCCGCGGGCTACGCGAAGGTGCCGACGATTACCTCGGCAAACCGTTTTCATTCCTTGAACTGGTGGCGCGCCTGCAAGCCCTGACCCGCCGCAGCGGCGGCCACGAGCCCGTGCAAGTGACCGTCGCCGACCTGTGGATCGACTTGATCAGCCGCAAGGCCAGCCGCAACGGCGTGCGCCTGGACCTGACCGCCAAGGAGTTCTCGCTGCTCAGCGTATTGGCGCGGCGCCAGGGCGAGATCCTCTCCAAGACATCGATCGCAGAAATGGTCTGGGACATCAATTTCGACAGCGACGCCAACGTCGTGGAAGTGGCGATCAAGCGCCTGCGCGCCAAGCTTGACGGGCCGTTCGAACACAAGCTGCTGCACACCATTCGCGGCATGGGTTATGTACTGGAGAATCGCAGTGTCGGCTAACTCCATTGCCCTGCGCCTCAGCAGCATGTTCACCTTGGTGGCGGCGCTGATATTCCTGTTGATCGGCGGCGCGCTGTATCAGCAGGTAGACCGCAGCCTGGGCTTGCTACCCGGGGCGGAGCTGGATGCGCGCTACAGCGTGTTGGAATCCTCCGTGAACCGCTTCGGCACACCGGACCATTGGGTGAAGATTCAAGCCAAGCTCAAATTATTGGGTGAGGAAGACAAGCGTATTCGCTTCTGGGTCGTCAGCAGCGATCCGAACTACGAGTATGGCAACCCCGATGCGCAGATCCGCGCCTTCGCCGAAGGCCCAACGGGTAAGCGCGATCTGCGCCTGGCGGGGCGCGACTACCCATTCAAAGTGCTGGTGAGCCAGTTCCCGGCCAAGGACCAACGCCCGTCGTTGCGGTTCATGATCGCCATCGACACCGAAAACTTCCGTGCCACCCAGCACCATCTGCTGGTGGCTTTGGTCAGTCTGGCGCTGGTCGGCGTGGTGCTGGCAGCGCTGCTGGGGTTCTGGGTTTCGCGCATTGGCCTCAAGCCGCTGAGCAAACTTTCGGATGAAGCGCAGAAGCTGGCGCCGCCGAAGCTCTCCGGGCGCCTGCAACTGTCGCCGCTGCCGCCGGAGCTGAGTCAGTTCGTCAACTCATTCAACGCCACCCTGGACCGCGTGGAACAGGCTTACTCGCGACTGGAGTCGTTCAACGCCGACGTCGCCCACGAACTGCGTTCGCCGTTGACCAACCTGATCGGCCAGACCCAGGTTGCCCTGACGCGCGGGCGTTCGGCCGAGCATTACTTCGAGGTGCTGCAATCCAACCTCGAGGAACTGGAACGCCTGCGTTCGATCATCAACGACATGCTGTTCCTCGCCAGCGCCGACCAGGGCAGCAAGGCCACCAAGCTGATTGAAAGCTCATTGGCCGACGAGGTCGCCACCACCCTCGACTACCTGGACTTCATCCTCGAAGACGCCCAGGTCCGGGTGCAGGTCCACGGCGACGCCCAGGTGCAGATCGAAAAAGCCCACTTGCGCCGCGCCCTGATCAACCTGCTGAGCAATGCGGTGCAGCACACCGCGCCCGGGCAGGTGATCGACGTGAACATTGATGTGCTGGAGCATCAGGTCGCCATCGGCGTGACCAACCCTGGCGAGGTGATCGCCAGCGAACACCTGCCACGCTTGTTCGAACGCTTCTATCGGGTGGATGCGTCGCGCAGCAACAGCGGGGCGAACCACGGTTTGGGCCTGGCCATCGTCAAGGCAATTGCGCTGATGCATGGCGGCGATGTGTTCGTGCGCAGCGACGTCAGTGGCAATACCTTCGGCATTACCTTGCCGGTCTAGACACCTCTCACATGGCCTTCAGCATCACTGTTGCGATTTGGGCAACAGTCATTATCTTGTTACACTCTGTATCGCAGCGCTCGCCTGCGTTAATTTGACGCATCGATGAGCGCGACGGCAAAGGCAGCTGACCCGCTTACCCGAATTTCCCTCGACTTATTTCCAGGGCTCTACACTGGGAATCTGTCTTAAAGCCGCTGACTTCAGCGGCTTTTTTTTGCCGTAAAAAAAGGCCAGGCACACCCCCACGACATTGGCCGTTTTCGATTGACCAAAGGAGCTGTACCGGTGAAGAACTCGCTGACGTTCACCCCGTTATTCCTCGCGATTGCAGCAACGATCGTTCCCCTTGCCCACGCGGCAGACACCACTCCCGCCGACGGATTCGTCGAAGGCTCGCACCTCAACATCAACACCCGCAACTATTACATGAACCGCGACCGTCGCGACATCCACACCGATGACAGCAAGGAGTGGGGCCAAGGTTTTATTGGCACCTTCGAATCCGGCTACACCCAGGGCACCGTCGGCTTCGGTCTGGACGCCCACGCCATGCTCGGCCTCAAGCTCGACGGCGGTGGCGGCACCGACGGTTCCAGCATCCTTCCCTACGGCAGCACTGACGGCAGCGGTAAAGCGCCCGGTTCGTTCTCCACCGCAGGGGGTACCTTGAAGATGCGCGCCTTCGACACCGAGTTGAAGGCCGGTGACCTGTTCCTCAACAACCCGGTGATCGCCGGCGGCATGACGCGCATGCTGCCGCAGACCTTCCGGGGTGTGAGCCTGACTAACCACAGCTTCGACGGCTGGTTGCTCGAAGGCGGCCAGGCCAGCTTCACCAAGCTCTACAACCAGAGCGGCCACCGACGCATCGGCACCAGCTATGGCGTATTGCCCAGTAACGCTGACAGCCAGCACATGAATTGGGCGGGCGTGTCGTTCAGCGGCATCCCGGGAGTGACCAGCAACCTGTACGCTTCCGAACTCAAGGACGTGTGGCACCAGTACTACTACGACCTGGACTACACCTATGCGTTGAATGACCTGGTCAGCCTCAACCCGGGCCTGCACTACTACCACACCCAGGACACCGGACAGTCGCTGCTCGGTGATATCGACAACAACACCTATAGCCTGCATTTCACCGTCGGCGTGGGTCACCACAGCGTCACCGCCGCCTACCAGCGGGTCAACGGCAACACGCCGTTCGACTACATCAGCCAGGGCGACAGCGTGTACCTGGACAACTCCCAGCAATACTCGGACTTCAACGGCCCCAACGAACGCTCGTGGAAGCTCAAGTACGCCTACGACTTTGCCGGCCTCGGCATGCCCGGCCTGACCTCGGCGGTGTCCTATATCAGCGGCAAGACCGACCTGACCAAGGTCGACCCGCAAAGCCGTGGCTACAGTGCCTGGTACAGCGCCGATGGCAAGGACGCCAAACACTGGGAACGGGATATCGATTTGAAGTATGTGGTGCAGGGCGGCAAGGCCAAGGACTTGGCGGTGCGCCTGCAATGGGCGACCAATCGTGGCAGCAATGGCTACTCGGCGGTGGATCGGGATGTGGATGAATACCGGGTGATCGTCGACTATCCGATCAACGTGTTCTGACACTCGGATCTTTCTTTTTTACCGAGTATTTAATTTTCATCGGGTACAACTAAACTGCCAGTATTGTCCCGCTGAAGTTTGCCCGATGAGTCCACCCCGCGTTCGAAACCTACCGGCACACCCAGAGCTATTACTGCTTCTGGGCAGTGGCCTTACCGTCGCCCTGATCGTGGTCATCGTCGCGGTGTTGCTGATTCGCGAACACGCCAGCACCCTGCAGGCCGCGACGCGTTCAACCACCAATATTGCCCAGTTGATCAATGCCGACGTGCTGCGTAACGTCGAACTCTACGACCTGGCCCTCAAGGGGTTGATTGCTGCCAGGCAACGTGAGGATCTGTCCCAGGTTTCTGCGAATATCCAGCACCTGGTGCAGTTTGACCTGTCCACCGCCGCGCCTTTCAAAGGTGAAGTGCTGTTGTTGGATGCCAATGGCGCGGTGATCGCCGATTCTTCCACCCTGCAGCCCACCCCGCGCAATTTTGCCAACCGCGATTACTTCCAGGTGCATACCAAGGACGCCCAGGCCGGCTTGTATATCAGCCGGCCGTTCAAGATTCATTGCGACTGCGACCAGGTCTGGCGCATGGCATTCAGCCGGCGTGTGTCGGGGCCTAACGGTGAGTTTGCTGGCGTTGCGGTCGCGACCATGCGCCTGGCGTATTTCGACCAGTTGTTCAACACCGTCACCATCGGCAACAGCAGCAGCGTCAACCTGCTTAATAAAAAAGGCTTTTTATTGGCCCAGCAGCCGCTGCTCGAAAGCGACATGATCGACAAGGACCTGAGCGATCGACCGAATTTCAAGAGGATACTGCATGAAGGCAGTGGCACCTTCCAGGCCATCTCTGCCATCAGCGGCAAGGAGCGTCTGTACACCTTCACCAATGTGGGTGAGCTACCGCTGATTGTGGTGGTGGCACTGTCCAGCCAGGATGTATTCGCCCCCTGGAAACGCGCTGCGCTACTGACCAGTGGCGCCACCGGCATCCTGTGTATCGGTTTGTTATGGCTGACCTGGATGCTGCGCCGCGAACTGCGACGCCGCTATCGCGCGGAACGTGTGCTGTCAGAACTGGCAGCCATCGACGCGCTGACCGGCTTGGCCAACCGTCGCATCCTGGATGAACGCCTGCGCCTTGAATGGGACCGCGCGCAACGCTCGCTCGAACCACTGACCGTGCTGATGATCGACGTCGACCACTTCAAAGCCTTCAATGACCGCCATGGCCATCACGGTGGAGACGCGGCATTGCGCATTGTGGCTCAGGTGATAGGCGCCAATATCCGCCGCCCGGCTGATCTCGCGGCGCGCTATGGCGGCGAGGAATTCGCGGTGGTGCTGCCCCATACGGACGCGAAGGGTGCCTGGGTCATCGCCGAGCATATCCGCAGCAGCATCGAGCATTTGCCAAGGATGGCCGGGGATGAGCGGCCGATTACGGCGAGCATCGGCATGAGCACCTGGGACAAGCGCAGCCGTATGTCCCTGGAGGCGTTGCTGCTCAGTGCGGACCGGGCGTTGTATGAGGCCAAGCACACGGGGCGCAATCGGATTGTGGATGCCTCGGCAGCCTGAATAGCGCAAGCGGCCCTCGTGGCGAGCGGGCTTGCCCGGCAAGGGAAGTGTCCAGACAATAAAAAAGGCCACCCGAAGGCAGCCTTTAAAAACTAAAGAAAGAGAGTTGTTACTTACACCGCCGCAACGGGACGCATGTAAGAGATCGGTGCGGTGCTGGCATCTTCGAAGGTCACGACTTCCCAAGCGTCTGTCTGCTCAATCAACTTGCGCAGCAGCTGGTTGTTAAGGGCGTGGCCCGACTTGAAGCCTTTGAACTCGCCTATCAGGCTATTGCCCAGCAGGTAGAGGTCACCGATTGCATCGAGGATCTTGTGCTTCACGAATTCGTCTTCATAGCGAAGGCCGTCTTCGTTCAGTACACCATCCGCGTCGACCACAATGGCGTTTTCAACGCTGCCGCCGAGTGCGAGGTTGTGCTTGCGCAGGTACTCGATGTCACTCATGAAACCAAAAGTACGGGCGCGGCTGACTTCTTTTACGAACGAAGTGCTGGAAAAATCCACGCTTGCACTTTGGGTGCGGTCACGGAATACCGGGTGATCGAAATCGATCTCAAAGCTCACTTTAAAGCCTTCGAACGGGACGAAGGTGGCGCGCTTGTCGCCGTCTTCTACTGTCACTTCCCGCAGAATGCGTATGAACTTCTTGGCTGCGTCCTGTTCTTCCAGGCCGGCAGATTGAATCAAGAATACGAAGGGTCCAGCGCTGCCATCCATGATAGGGACTTCGGACGCGGAGAGCTCGACGTAGGCGTTATCGATGCCCAAACCGGCCATGGCCGAGAGCAAGTGCTCCACCGTGTCCACTTTGACGTCACCGTTGACCAACGTGGTCGACATCGTGGTTTCGCCAACATTTTCCGCGCGAGCAGGAATCTGCACCACAGGGTCCAGGTCGGCACGCACAAACACGATGCCGGTATCGACAGGTGCAGGCTTGAGGGTCAGGTATACCTTCTCCCCGGAGTGCAGACCTACACCTGTGGCACGAATAATATTCTTCAGGGTGCGTTGTTTAATCATGGCTTGGACCGCTTCAGCGCAAATTGCGAACTGGTATCAACAAAGGCTGGCGATAATAGCAGACCAGACCTTTGCTGAACACCAATCACCTTCATAGCCCTGATACATTCCATTAATCGGCCTGACGACGCAGGAATGCCGGGATATCCAGATAGTCCAGATCATCTTGCGGATTCGGGCTACGGGACGCCGCAGCACCGGCCTGAGCCTGGTTGCGCATCACGGTCGGACGGTCCAGGTCACGGTAGTTCACCGACGGCAGTTCCTGGCGCGAAGGCGCTGGAGCGGCAGCCGCTTGGCTGGCGTGGCTGGTATGAACGGTATTGTCGATGACCTTCACAGGCTTCTCGATTTTTGCGCCCAGGCCGGTAGCAACCACGGTCACGTGCAGTTCGTCGCGCATGTCCGGGTCGATAACGGTACCGACTTTGACCATGGCGTGCTCGGAAGCGAAGGCTTCGATGATGCTACCCACGTCGGAGTACTCACCCAGGGACAGGTCAGGACCGGCGGTGATATTCACCAGGATGCCGCGTGCGCCTTGCAGGTTCACGTCTTCCAGCAACGGGTTGCGGATGGCCGCTTCGGTGGCTTCACGTGCACGATTCGGACCGCTGGCGCAGCCAGTGCCCATCATTGCCATGCCCATTTCGCTCATGACAGTACGTACGTCGGCAAAGTCGACGTTGATCATGCCTGGACGCTTGATGATGTCGGAGATACCGCGAACGGCACCGGCCAGTACATCGTCAGCCTTGGCGAACGCGGACAGCAGGCTTGCGTCCTTGCCCAGGATGGTCAGCAGCTTCTCGTTGGGAATGGTGATCAACGAGTCGACGCTTTCAGACAGCAGACGGATACCTTCGTCGGCGATCTGCATGCGCTTGCGGCCTTCGAACGGGAACGGACGAGTCACGACAGCGACCGTCAGAATCCCCATTTCCTTGGCCACTTCGGCAATGATCGGCGCTGCACCGGTACCGGTACCGCCGCCCATGCCAGTGGTGATGAACACCATGTTGGTGCCCTGCAGCACTTCGGCAATACGCTCGCGGTCTTCCAGGGCGGCTTGACGGCCGACTTCCGGATTGGCGCCAGCGCCGAGGCCCTTGGTCACGGCTGTGCCCAATTGCAGGATGGTCCGCGCGCCGATGCTTTTCAGCGCCTGGGCATCAGTGTTGGCGCAGATGAATTCAACGCCTTCAATGTTGCTCTTGACCATATGGTTGACAGCGTTGCCGCCGCCACCGCCGACACCGATCACTTTGATGACCGGGCTGGCGGGGATGTTGTCTACGAGTTCGAACATGTTCCCTCTCCTTTCATTTTCTCTAGTTTTTTCGCCTACTGCTTGTTTCGGTGCTGCGGTGTTGCGGTAAATCTTTAGAAATTGCCTTTTACCCAAGCCTGCAACCGCTCGAACAACGGCGCCTTGGCCTCGTCGTCGCTGCGGTAGCTGTCACGGTTGCTCGGGCCCGACAGGGAAATGCCGTCGGTCTGCTTCTGCAGCCCGTACAACAGCAAGCCCACACCGGTGGAATAAATCGGGTTGCGCACCACGTCGCCCAGGCCTTTCACGCCATGGGGGACACCCAGGCGTACCGGCATGTGGAAGATTTCCTCGGCCAGTTCGACCGCGCCTTCCATCTTCGAGGTGCCACCGGTCAGCACGATGCCGGCCGGGATCAAATCTTCGTAGCCGCTGCGGCGCAGTTCAGCCTGGATCAGGGTGAACAGCTCGTCGTAGCGCGGCTCGACCACTTCGGCCAGGGCCTGGCGCGACAGCTCGCGCGGTGGACGGTCGCCCACGCTTGGCACCTTGATGGTTTCACCTGCACCAGCCAGCTTGGCCAGGGCGCAGGCGTAGCGGATCTTGATTTCTTCGGCGTACTGGGTCGGCGTACGCAGCGCCATGGCGATATCGTTGGTGACCTGGTCGCCGGCAATCGGGATCACAGCGGTGTGACGGATCGCACCTTCGGTGAAGATCGCGATGTCGGTGGTGCCGCCGCCGATGTCCACCAGGCAAACGCCCAGTTCTTTTTCGTCGTCGGTCAGTACCGAGTAGGCCGAAGCCAGTTGTTCGAGAATGATGTCGTCGATTTCCAGGCCGCAGCGGCGCACGCATTTTTCAATGTTCTGCGCGGCATTGACGGCACAGGTCACCACGTGGACCTTGGCTTCCAAACGTACGCCCGACATGCCCAGGGGCTCACGAACGCCCTCCTGGTTATCGATCACGTAGTCCTGCGGCAGGGTGTGCAGCACGCGCTGGTCAGCCGGGATCGCCACGGCCTGGGCGGCGTCGAGGACGCGCTCAAGGTCGGCTGCGCTGACTTCACGGTCGCGAATCGCCACGATGCCGTGGGAGTTCAGGCTGCGGATATGGTTGCCCGCCACGCCGACGAACGCCGAGTGAATCCGGCAACCGGCCATCAGCTGCGCTTCTTCGATGGCGCGCTGGATCGATTGCACGGTGGACTCGATGTTGACCACCACGCCCTTCTTCAGGCCACGGGACGGATGCGTGCCAATACCGACGATTTCGATCGTGCCGTCTTCCCCGACCTCGCCTACCAGCGCCACCACCTTGGAGGTGCCGATATCGAGACCGACGATCATTTTGCCGCTTTGCACGTTTGCCATGGGTCCTGCCTCTTCTTAATTCTTCGCGACAGCGGGTTGCGCTGCCGTGGGCGCAGCCGGTTCACGCCAGCCGACGGCAAGGCCGTTGGCGTAACGCAGGTCGACGCTCGCAATGTTCGTAATCTGTTCTTTCAAGGTCTTGTCATAGATGGCGATGAAGCGGCGCATCTTTTCCACCAAGCGGTCGCGTCCCAGCAACAACTGGATGCCCGGGCCGGAACTGCCTGCCCCGGTCGTCAAAAACCAGCTGCCCCGTTCACGCAATTCCAGGCGTGCAATGGAGAAGCCCATTGGCCGCAGCATCTGGCTCAGGGCCTGGTACTGCTGCATCACTTGCTGCTGCGCCCGCTGCGGCCCGAACAGCTGCGGCAGGTGCTCGTAGTTGGCCAGCTCACGCGGGGTGAACGCCTGGCCCTGGTTGTTCAACAGCGCCTCTTCGCCCCAACGGGCCACGGGCAGTTGTTCTTCCAGGCGGATCGTCACCTGGTCCGGCCATACGCGGCGGACTTCGGCGTGGGCGATCCACGGCATCTGTTCCAGCTCCCGGCGCATGCCGGCCAGGTCGATGGTGAAGAAGCTCGCGGCCAGGAACGGACCAATACGCTGCTGCACCGCTTGCTGGCTGATGTAGCTCAAGTCGCCCTGCACGCTGATCTTGGTGATTGGCCGATCGGCATAGGGCAATAGACGCTGTGCACCTTCGTAAGTGCCGAAGCCCAACACCACCAGCAACACCGGCCAGAACAGCGCCTTGAGGAAACCAAAGTTGGCTTTCGGCAGGCGCGCCGACATCGGCTCTTTAGCCACCATTCGACTGGCACCCCGTGGCACCGGCTTGCGGCTCGGTGCTTGTGGGGGCTGATGACGAAGCGATGCGCCTTTCATGTCCTTAGCCTCTTGGCTCAATGCTGGCGGCAAGAATTGCCAGCACCAACTGCTGGAAATCCAGGCCGGCTGCGCGAGCGGCCATAGGTACCAGGCTGTGGTCGGTCATACCCGGCGCAGTGTTGACTTCCAGGAACCAGAAATTCCCTTGGTCATCCTGCATCACGTCTGCCCGTGCCCAACCGGCAATACCCAACGCCTCACAGGCTTTCGCCGTGAGGTCCATCAATTCCTGTTCTTTGGTTGCGTCCAGGCCGCACGGGATCCGGTACTGAGTATCGGAAGCCACGTACTTGGCGTCGTAGTCGTAAAAGGTGTGGGGTGTGCCCAATGCGATAGGCGGCAATACCTGGCCACGCAGGGTGGCGATGGTGTACTCGGGACCCTGGATCCACTGTTCCACCAACACTTGCGAATCGTAGGTACTTGCCGCTTTCCATGCGTCGATCAATTCGGCGGCCGAGTTCACTTTAGCCATGCCGATACTGGAGCCTTCATGGGCTGGTTTGACGATCAAAGGCAGGCCCAGTTCCTTGGCTGCAGAAATACAATCGTCTTCACTGCACAGAACACTGTGACGCGGCGTTGGAATGCCCAGGCTGTGCCACACCTGCTTGGTGCGCAACTTGTCCATGGCCAGTGCCGAAGCAAGGATGCCGCTGCCGGTATAAGGAATACCGGCGCACTCCAACAGGCCCTGCATGCTGCCGTCTTCACCGCCACGGCCGTGCAGAATGATGAAGGCACGGTCGATCTTCTCGGCCTGCAGGCGGGCGAGGAAGTCATCGCCCACGTCGATACCGAACGCATTCACACCGGCGCTTTGCAGCGCTTCGAGCACGGCATTGCCGGACTTGAGCGACACTTCGCGCTCGGCGCTCTTGCCGCCGAACAGCACGGCCACGCGGCCGAAATCGGCAGGCGTGATGGTGGAGAACAGGGAGCCGTAGTCAGTGGTCATTTCGACTTCCCCTTCTCGGCGGCAAACAGCGAGCTCGCCAATAGTTTAGGGGCAAGGCCACCGATATCACCGGCACCCTGGCACAGCAGGATGTCGCCGGCACGCAGCAGCGGCTTGACGATCGGAGCCAGGTCCACACCGCGCTCGATGTAGATGGGGTCCAACTGGCCGCGCTGGCGAATGCTGTTGCACAGCTTGCGGCTGTCGGCGCCCGGGATCGGTTCTTCACCGGCCGGATAGACTTCCATCAACAGCAGTACGTTGGCATCGGCCAATACATTGACGAAATCGTCGTACAAATCGCGGGTGCGGCTGTAGCGGTGCGGCTGGTAAATCATCACCAGGCGACGCTCCGGCCAACCACCCCGTACGGCCTTGATGACTGCGGCGACTTCGGTCGGGTGGTGGCCGTAGTCATCCACCAGCATCACGTCACCGCCTTCCACCGGCAGTTGGCCGTAGACCTGGAAGCGCCTGCCGACACCGGCAAAGCGCGACAGGCCTTCGACGATGGCCTCATCGCTGACGCCCTCATCGGAGGCGATGCAGATGGTCGCCAGGGAATTCAACACGTTGTGGTTGCCCGGCATGTTCACCGACACATCCAGCGGCTCACGGTCGGGACGCAGCACGGTGAAGTAGGTCTGCATGCCTTCCTGGCGCACATTGATTGCGCGCACGTCAGCGTCTTCGCTGAAGCCGTAGGTCACGGTCGGACGCTTGACCTGCGGCAGGATTTCACGCACCACCGGGTCGTCCAGGCACACCACGGCCAAACCGTAGAACGGCAGGTTGTGCAGGAACTCGACGAAGGTTTTCTTCAACTTGTTGAAGTCACCGTCGTAGGTAGCCATGTGATCTTCGTCGATGTTGGTGACGACGGCGACCAGCGGTTGCAGGTGCAGGAAGCTGGCGTCGCTTTCATCGGCTTCGGCGATCAGGTAGCGGCTGGTACCGAGCTGGGCATTGGTACCGGCTGCATTCAGGCGGCCACCGATCACGAAGGTCGGGTCCAGGCCACCGGCGGCGAACACCGAAGCGATCAGGCTGGTGGTGGTGGTCTTGCCATGGGTACCGGCGACGGCGATGCCGTGGCGATAGCGCATCAGCTCGGCGAGCATCTCGGCGCGTGGCACCACGGGAATGCGGCGCTCGAGGGCGGTGGCCACTTCCGGGTTGGAGGTGTTCACGGCGCTCGACACCACCAGCACGTCAGCGTCGGCGGCGTTCTCGGCGCGGTGGCCGATAAAGATCTGCGCGCCAAAGGACTTCAGGCGCTCGGTGACCGGCGACTCTTTCAAGTCCGAGCCGGACACCTGGTAGCCCAGGTTCAGCAACACTTCGGCGATACCGCACATGCCCACGCCGCCGATACCGACGAAGTGGATGCGACGGATGCGGCGCATTTCCGGTTGTGGCATGGCTTTCTGATTCTCAACCATGGGCCACCTCCAGGCAGATATCGACCACGGTGCGGGTTGCGTCAGGTTTGGCCAGGCGGCTTGCAGTGCTCGCCATGTTGTTGAGTCGTTCCGGTTGCATCAAAACCTCAGTCAGGCGTGCGGCCAAATCGGCGGCGCCAGTCGTTCTTTGCGGCAGCAGGAAGGCAGCGCCCTCCCCGGCCAAATATTCGGCGTTGCGGGTCTGGTGATCGTCGATGGCGTGGGGCAAAGGCACCAGCAAGGACGGCAGACCGGCGGCGGCCAGTTCACTGACGGTCAGCGCACCCGCGCGACAGACCACCAGGTCGGCCCAGCCATAGGCATGGGCCATGTCTTTGATGAAGGGCTGCACATTGGCCTCCACACCGGCGTCGCGATAACGCGTGGCGGTGACTTCATCGTGGTTCTTGCCGGCCTGGTGGAAAATCTCCGGGCGCAATTCCACAGGGAGTTGCGCCACGGCTTCCGGCAGCAATTTATTCAGCGGCTCGGCGCCCAGGCTTCCGCCCAGGATCAGCAGGTGCGCCTTACGCCCTGCGAGTGCTTCGCGGGCGATGTCCATAAACAGCTCGGTGCGCACCGGGTTGCCGGTGGTACGGCGCTTATCCGACACACTGAAGGTGTTGGGAAACGCTTCACACACCCGCGCAGCCAACGGCACCAGCAAACGGTTGGCGGTACCGGCCACGGCGTTCTGCTCGTGCACGATCACCGGCACGCCAGCAAGTCTGGCGGCGACGCCACCCGGGCCAGTCACATAACCACCGAAGCCGAGCACGCACACCGGCTGCAAGTCACGGATGACCTTGCGCGCCTGCCACACCGCCTTGAGCAACACGAACGGTGCCTTGAGCAGGGACAATTTGCCCTTGCCGCGCAGGCCCGTGACGTTGATCAGATGCAACGGCAGACCGGCATTCGGTACCAACTCGTTTTCGATGCCGCGCGGTGTACCCAGCCAGTGCACGGTGTAGCCACGGTTCTGGAATTCCCGCGCGCACGCCAGGGCCGGGAACACATGGCCCCCGGTGCCGCCGGCCATGATCAGCACGTTAGCGCCCATGGGTCGGCTCCTCGGCGAAGTCGCTTTCGCTGAACTCCATCTCTTCGCTGCCCAGATGGGTTCGACTCTCCCACTCGATGCGCAGCAACAAGCCAAGACAGGCGCAGCAGATCACCAACGAACTGCCGCCGTAACTGAGGAACGGCAAGGTCAGGCCCTTGGTCGGCAGCAGGCCGACGTTCACCCCGATGTTGATCAGGAACTGGCCGATCCACAGGAACGACAAGCCGTACGCCACGTAAGCGGCGAAATACTGTTTAGCCCTTTCGGCCCACAAGCCGATGTACATGCCGCGGACACACACGAATACGAACAGCGCGACGGTGCACAGCGACCCCACCACGCCGAGTTCTTCGGCGAGTACGGAGAACACGAAGTCGGTGTGCGCTTCCGGCAGGTAGAACTGCTTCTGCACGCTGTTGCCCAGGCCGACGCCCAGCCATTCGCCGCGACCGAAGGCGATCAATGCCTGAGTCAATTGGTAGCCGGAGCCGAACTGGTCGGACCAAGGGTCGGTGAAGGTGATCAGACGCGCCATCCGGTAGGGTTGCGCCTGCACCAGGATGGTCACCGCAGCCACCGCCAGCACCACCATCAAGCTGAAGCGGAACAAGCCCACGCCACCGAGGAACAGCATCGCCGCCGCCGCGCCCATCATCACGACGGTCGCGCCGAAGTCGGGTTCCATCAGCAACAGGCCGGCCATGGGCAGCAGCACGATGAATGGCTTGAAGAAGCCCATCCAGCTTTCGCGCACTTCTTTCTGGCGACGCACCAGGTAACCGGCCAGGTAGATCACCACGAAGACCTTGGCGATTTCCGACGGCTGCACGTTGAACGCGCCGAAACCGATCCAGCGCATGGAGCCGTTCACCTCACGGCCGATGCCGGGCAGGATCACCATGATCAGCAAGCCGAACGCGCCGATCAGCATCAGCCAACCCAGGCGCTGCCAGGTGGCAATCGGGATCATCATGGTCACGATGCACGTGCCCAGGCCGATGATCAGGTACACCAGGTGACGGATCATCATGTACAGGGTGTTGCCCGACTGCACGGCGGCCACTTCGGAAGAGGCCGAGGTGATCATCACCAGGCCCAGGCCCAGCAGCGCGAGGCAACCGGCGAGCATTGGGAAATCAAGGTCGATGCCACGCCCGGTGATAATCGGCGACGGGTACGGTTTGATGATGCTTCTGAAATCGATGCTCATGCCAAGCCCTCCACGGCGCGGGCGAACAACTGGCCACGCTCTTCGTAGTTCTTGAACATGTCGAAACTGGCGCACGCCGGCGACAGCAGTACCGCATCGCCTGGTTGGGCCAGGGCTTGGCACTGGGCAATGGCGTCGTCCAGGGAGGTGGCACGCACCTGTGGCACCGCGTCGCCAAGCGCGGCGGCGATCAAATCGGAGTCGCGGCCCATCAACACCACGGCGCGGCAATGCGCAGCCACCGGTGCCTTGAGGTCTTTGAAATCGGCACCCTTGCCGTCGCCACCGGCGATCAGCACCAGTTTGCCGTCGATATCGGCACCCAGGCCTTCGATGGCGGCCAATGCGGCCCCCACGTTGGTGGCTTTGGAGTCGTTGTAGTAACTGACACCATTAAGGTCGCGTACCCACTGGCAACGATGCTCAAGGCCGCCGAAGGTGCGCAGGCTCGACAGCATGGCGTCGAACGGCAAACCCACGGCATGCCCCAACGCCAATGCGGCCAAGGCGTTGGACTGGTTATGGGCGCCACGAATTTTCAGCTCGCGCACCGGCATCAGGTTCTGGAATTCGAAGGCCAGGTATTTCTCGCCGTTCTCTTCACGAATGCCGAAGGCCTTGAAGTCGGGTTTGCTCAGGCCGAAGGTCCAGCACGGCATGCCATCGCCCATCAGCGGACGGCTCAGCGCGTCCTGGCGATTGACAACAAATTGCTTGGCGCCGCGGAAGATCCGGTGCTTGGCCAAGTGGTACGCCGGCAGGCCGCTGTAGCGGTCCATGTGGTCTTCGCTGACGTTCAACACGGTGGCCACTTCAGCGCCCAGGTCGTGGGTGGTTTCCAGTTGGAAGCTCGACAGCTCCATCACGTACAGCTCGATGTCGTCGCTGAGCAGGTCCAACGCCGGCGTGCCGAGGTTACCGCCCACGGCCACGCGCTTGCCGGCCGCCATCGCCATCTCGCCGACCAGGGTGGTCACGGTACTTTTCGCGTTGGAACCGCTGATGGCCACGATCGGCGCCTTCGCATTACGCGCGAACAGGTCGATGTCGCCGGACAGCTTCACGCCACGCGCCGCAGCGGCTTGCAGGGCCGGAGTCGCCAGGGCCAGGCCGGGGCTCACGTAGAGCTCATCGGCGCGGCACAGAAACTCGACATCCAACTCGCCACAACGCACTTCCACGTGCGGGTAGTCACGGCGCAGCGTGACCAGCTCCGGTGGATTTTCCCGCGTATCGGCCACGGCAAACGACGTGCCCCGGTTCGCCAGGAAGCGAACCAGGGACATGCCGCTCTTGCCGAGGCCGACAACGATGCGGAAGTGGTCTGAAGCGATCAGGGACACTCGTTTCTACCTCAGTTTCAGGGTGGCAAGGCCGACCAGGACCAGAATCACGGTGATGATCCAGAAACGGACAATCACACGCGGCTCAGGCCAGCCCTTGAGTTCAAAGTGGTGGTGAATCGGCGCCATGCGGAACACGCGGCGCCCGGTCAATTTGAAGGACGCCACCTGGATGACCACCGACAGGGTTTCCATCACGAACACACCGCCCATGATGAACAGCACGATTTCCTGGCGAACGATCACCGCGATGGTGCCCAGGGCTGCGCCCAGCGCCAGTGCGCCGACGTCACCCATGAAGACTTGTGCGGGGTAGGTGTTGAACCACAGGAACCCCAGCCCGGCACCGATCAGGGCACCGCAGAACACGATCAGCTCACCCGCGCCCGGCACGTAAGGGATCAGCAGGTACTCAGCGAATTTCACGTTACCCGACAGGTAGCAGAAAATGCCCAGCGCGCCGCCTACCATCACCGTCGGCATGATCGCCAGGCCGTCGAGGCCGTCGGTCAGGTTCACCGCGTTGCTGGAGCCGACGATCACGAAGTAGGTCAGCACCACGAAGCCGATGCCCAGTGGGATGCTGGCGTCCTTGAGCATCGGGATGATCAAGGTGGTTTCCACGGCGCTTGGCGCGGTGGTGTAGAGGAAGATCGCGGCGGCCAGGCCGAACACCGACTGCCAGAAATACTTCCAGCGGCTTGGCAGCCCCTTGGAGTTTTTCTCGATCACTTTGCGGTAGTCATCGACCCAGCCGATGGCGCCGAACAGCAGGGTCACCAGCAACACCACCCACACGTAGCGGTTGTGCAGGTCAGCCCACAGCAAGGTGCTGATACCGATGGACGAGAGGATCAGCGCGCCGCCCATGGTCGGGGTGCCGGACTTGGACAGGTGCGACTGCGGGCCGTCATTACGAACCGATTGACCAATTTGCAGGTTCTGCAGGGTGCGGATCATCCACGGCCCCAAAAACAGCGACAAAGACAGCGCGGTCAGCACACCCAGGATCCCGCGCAGGGTCAGGTACTGAAAGACCGCGAAGCCTTTGTGGAACTGTTGCAGATACTCAGCCAGCAGCAGCAGCATTAATGTTTCTCCGTACTTGAGCCACACAAGGCCGCGACGACGTTTTCCATCACCGCGCTGCGCGATCCCTTGATCAAAATGGTTGTGTGTTTGTCTTGTTCTGCCACGCCCAGCGCCTGGATCAACTCGGCCTGGGTTGCGAAATGTCGCGCACCGGGGCCGAAGGCGCTTACCGCATGGGCCATGTTCGTGCCAACGGCGTAGAGGGCGTCGACTTTGCCTGCGGCATACGCGCCGACTTCGCGGTGGCCTTGTTCAGCCCAGTCGCCCAATTCGCCGATATCACCCAGTACCAGCACCTTGCGACCGTCAAAACCCTTGAGCAGGTCTACAGCGGCATTAATGGAGGATGGGTTGGCGTTGTAGGTGTCATCAATCACACGCATGCCGTTGGTTGCCAACTGCGCCACGGTACGGCCCTTGACCGGTTGCACCGCGCCCAGGCCTGTGGCGATGCCGAACAGCGACACGCCCAAGGCATGGGCGGCAGCGGCGGCGGCCAAGGCATTGGCGACGTTATGGTTGCCCAACAAATTCAGTTGTACGTGTTCGTCACCTTGCGGGGTGTGCAAGGTGAAGGACGGGCAGCCACGGGCATCGACGGTGATGTTGGAGGCATGGAAATCAGCCGCTGCGTTAAGCACGGCAAACGTCAGGACCTTGCGACCGGCGGCGCGTACACGCCAGGTCTCGAAGGCCTTGTCGTCCAGGTTCAAGACTGCGGTGCCCGATGCATCGAGGCCCTCAAGGATCTCGCCCTTGGCTTCGACGATTTTTTCCGGGCCGCCGAACTCGCCAACATGGGCAGTACCGGCGTTGTTGATAATTGCAACGTGGGGCTTGGTCAGCGCCACGGTGTAGGCGATTTCGCCGATGCGCGAAGCCCCCAGTTCGATCACCGCCGCCGTGTGTTCCGGGGCCAGTTCGAGCAGGGTCAGCGGAGCGCCGAAATCATTGTTCAGGTTGCCACGGGTCGCCAACACGGGGCCGCGCGTACGCAGGACACCGGCGAGCAGTTCCTTGACCGTGGTCTTGCCGCTGGAGCCGGTGATGGCGGCAACGGGCTTATCGAAAGCGGCGCGGTTCAGCGCCCCCAATTGGCCGAGGGCCAGGCGAGTATCGGCGACCAGCAGTTGCGGCAAGGTGGAATCGGCCACTTCGCGCTGTACCAAGGCACCTACAGCACCTTTGGCGGCGACTTCGTTCAGGTAGTCGTGACCGTCGAAACGCGGGCCGGCCAGGGCGACAAACAGTTGCCCCGGTTTGATAGCACGGCTGTCGATGCTCACGCCGCTGAAGCTGCAATCGCTCGACAGTAAGCGTGCCGACAGGGCTTGAGTCAGTTCGCTGAACGTCATCGCCTTAAGCATGGGCGACCTCCCAGGCGGTCAAGGCGTGATCGGCCTCGACCAGATCGGAGAAGGCATGACGCTCGCCGTTGATTTCCTGGTAATCCTCGTGCCCTTTACCGGCCAACACGACCACGTCGTCAGCGCTGGCACTGGCGATCAACTGGGCAATTGCCGCGCCGCGACCGGCAACGAAGGTGACCTTGGACGCGTCTTTGAAGCCGGTGCGGATATCATCGAAAATCCGGCTCGGATCTTCGCTGCGTGGGTTGTCATCGGTGACCACTACACCATCGGCCAGACGCTCGACGATCTCGGCCATCAACGGACGCTTGCCGCGATCACGATCACCACCGCAGCCGAACAGGCAAAGCAATTTGCCCTTGGCGTGAGGGCGCAAGGCTTCGAGGACTTTTTCCAGGGCGTCCGGGGTATGGGCGTAATCGACCACCACCAACGGTTGAGTACCCCCACCCAGGCGCTGCATGCGACCGGCCGGGCCGTCCAGCTTCGGCAGTACCTTGAGGATTTCGTCGAGGGCGTAATCCAGGCCGAGCAACGCGCCGATGGCGGCGAGTACGTTGCTCAGGTTGAAACGCCCGAGCAGGGTGCTGCGCAAGTGGTGCTCGCCCTGAGGCGTCACCAGCGTGGCGCGCACGCCTTCATCATTGAATTGGGCTTCACGGCAATACAGGTACGCCCTGGAGTCTTCCAGGCTGTAGGTGATCAGGCGCGCTTCGCTGTCTTGGGCGGCCAGTTGGCGACCAAAGGCGTCATCCAGGTTGACCACCCGGCACTTGAGGTCATTCCAGGCAAACAGCTTGGCCTTGGCGGCGGCGTACGCCTCCATGGTGCCGTGATAATCCAGGTGATCGCGGGACAGGTTGGTCATCACCGCCACATCAAAGGCCAGGGCGGTGACGCGGCCCTGGTCCAGGCCGTGGGACGACACTTCCATGGCAACCGCCTTGGCACCGGCCTTCTTCAGGTCGGCCAGGGTCGCTTGCACGGCGATAGGGTTCGGCGTGGTGTGCAGGCCGCTTTGCAGCGCGCCATAAAAACCGGTGCCCAGGGTGCCGACAATGCCGCAATGCTGGCCCAGCAGGTCGAGGGCCTGGGCAACCAGTTGGGTCACGCTGGTCTTGCCATTGGTGCCCGTCACGCCCACCAGATTGAGGTGGCGGCTAGGGTCGCCATAAAAGCGCCCGGCAATATCGGACAGCTGCTTGGCCAGACCCTTGACCGGAATCAGCGGCACGTCGGTGATCGGCAGCACGGTGGCGCCTTCCACTTCATACGCCACGGCAGCCGCGCCGCGCTGCAAGGCGTCGGCGATGTGCGCACGGCCATCGTACTTGCCGCCCGGCACCGCCAGGAACAGGTCGCCAGCGCGCACGTTACGGCTGTCCAGGGTCAACTCGCGAATCAGCAGATCGCGGCCGGCGTGGGCAAAAATCTTGTTCAGGCTAAGAGACATCAGCCGCGCCCTCCATTGGCTTTTACTGCAGCGGCCGGTGGTCCGGCATTCGCTTGTTGGGTCGGCGGCAGGTTATCCGGCGTGATGTTCATCAGGCGCAGGGTGCCGGACATCACTTTGCTGAACACCGGCGCCGATACCAGGCCACCGAAGTAACCGGCTTTGCTCGGCTCATCGATCACAACGACGATGGCGTAGCGCGGGTCGCTCATCGGGCCGAATCCGGCGAACAGCGAGCGGTAGGAGTTTTCGGCATAGCCCTTGGTGCCGACCGACGTTTTACGCGCGGTACCGGACTTGCCCGCCACGTGATACGCCGGCACCTGGGCGCGGAATACACCGCGCGGCGCTTCGATCACTTGTTGCAGCATGCCTTGCATGGTCTTGGCGACGTTTTCAGGGATCACCTGGGTTGCTTTCGGCGCCTCATCGACGTGGATCAGGCTCAGCGGCACCATGCGACCGTTGTTGGCCAGCACGGAGAAGGCATGGGCCAGTTGGATCGCGGTCACCGACAGGCCGTAGCCGTAGGAAAGCGTGGCGGTCTCGGCTTTTTTCCATTCGCGGTAGTTGGGCAGGTTGCCGACGCGCTCACCTGGAAAATCCAGGCCGGTGGGTTGCCCCAGGCCGATCTTCTGCGCGAGGTGGTAGATGGTTTCACCACCGATATCGAAGGCGACCTTACTCATGCCCACGTTACTGGAGTTGATCAGGATACCTGTCAAATCCAGCACCGGACCTTCAGTACGGGACACGTCACGAATGGTGTATTTACCCAGCTGCAAAGTACCCGGATACACCTCGACCTTGTCGCTGGGCTTCCAGCGACCGGTTTCCAGGGCGGCACTCATGGAGATGGCTTTCATGGTCGAACCCGGCTCGAACACGTCGATCATTGCGCGGTTACGCATCATCGCCGGTTGCAGGTTGCGACGGTTGTTCGGGTTGTAGGTCGGCTGGTTGACCATGGCGAGGATCTCGCCGGTCTTCACGTCCATGATCACCAGGCTACCGGCCTTTGCGCCGTTCTCGATGATCGCGTTACGCAGCTCGCGGTTGGCCAGATATTGCAGGCGCAGGTCAATCGACAACGCCAAGGGCTTACCGGCCTTGGCGTTCTTGGTGACCTGGACATCCTTGATCAGTCTGCCGCGCCGATCCTTGATGACTTGTCGTTTGCCGGGAACCCCGGCGAGCCATTCATCGTAGGCGAGTTCCACGCCTTCACGACCGTGATCATCGATGTCGGTAAAACCCACCATATGGGCAGTGGTTTCACCGGCCGGGTAGAAACGACGGAATTCCTCGATGCCGTAGACACCGGGGACTTTAAGGTCGAGCACTTGCTGGCCTTGCTCGGGGGTAAGGCCGCGAACGAGGTAGATAAATTCTTTATTTGCCTGGGCTTCAAGGCGCTCGGCCAAGGCTTTCGGGTCCTGGCCCAGGGCGGCAGCCAGTTGCGGCCACTTGTCCTTGGCAACCTGCAATTCCTTGGCGTTGGCCCACAGGGTGGTCACCGGCGTACTCACCGCCAACGGCTCGCCGTTACGGTCGGTGATCAGGCCGCGGTGCGCAGGGATCGGAATATGACGCAGGCTACGGGCATCGCCCTGGCCGATCAGGAAGTCACGATCGACCACTTGCAGATCGATGATCCGCCAGGTAATCGCCCCCACCATCAATGCCAGCAAGCCGAGCATCAGGCGGAAGCGCCATGGGTAGAGTGCACCTTCAAGTTTCATCATGGCGCCACCATGCGAACTTCGGCCGCGCCCGGGATGTGCATTTTCAGCTGTTCGGTGGCCAGCACTTCGATACGGCTATGGGCCGTCCAGGTGCTTTGCTCGAGGATCAACCGGCCCCACTCCGCCTGCGCTTTGTCACGCACGCTCAATTCCCCATAGAGGGTATTGAGCAGTTGACGGTTGTAGTGGGCGCTGTAGGACACCGCAATTGCGGACACCAGCACGCCGACAAACAGCAGCAACATAAAGAAGCTGCCGCCCGGGAGGGGCTTGGCGAAAAGCTTGCTCACCGCAGCTTCTCCGCAACGCGCATGACGGCGCTACGGGAACGTGGGTTGGCCTTGAGTTCGGCTTCGGAAGCGAACTGCGCTTTGCCATGGATTTTGATTTTCGGCACAAAGGCTTCGAAACGTACCGGCAGGTTGCGCGGCAGGTTATCGGACTCGCCCTTGACCAGGCGGCGCATGAACAGCTTGACGATGCGGTCTTCCAGGGAATGGAAACTGATCACCACCAGGCGACCGCCCACTTCCAGCGCCTCAAGGGCAGCCTCAAGGCCAGCCTCCAGGTCGCCCAATTCGTTGTTGACGTGAATACGCAGGCCCTGGAACGCACGGGTCGCCGGGTTTTTGCCCTTTTCCCACGCTGGGTTGGCGACTTTAAGCACTTCGGCCAGGTCGGCGGTGCGCTCGAACGGCTGGATTTCGCGGCGCTCCACCACGGCACGGGCCATGCGGCCGGCGAAGCGTTCTTCACCGTACTCCTTGAACACGCGGGCAATTTCTTCCACCGGCGCGGTGGCAATGAACTGCGCGGCACTGACGCCACGGGTAGGGTCCATGCGCATGTCGAGGGGGCCGTCGTTCATGAAGCTGAACCCGCGCTCCGGGTCATCCAGCTGCGGCGAAGACACGCCCAGGTCGAGCAAAACCCCGGCCACCTTGCCCGCCATGCCGCGCTCGGCGACTTCGGCACCCAGCTCGGCAAAGCTGCGCTGCACAACGACAAAGCGGCCGTCTTCGGCCGCTAGCGCTTGCCCGGTGGCAATCGCTTGGGGGTCTTTGTCAAACCCGAGGAGCTTGCCGTCGGGCCCGAGCTGGCTGAGTATCAACCGGCTATGCCCGCCCCTGCCGAAGGTACCGTCCAAATAGCAGCCATCCGCGCGTACGGCGAGAGCCTCAACGGCTTCGTCAAGCAGTACGGTGATGTGGTTAAAGCCGCTATCAATAGTCACAGGATCAAATCACGCAGTTCATCAGGCATGGCGCCCGGTTGTTGAATAGCAGCCAGGTCAGCTGCAGAAACAGCATCCCAGGCATCTTCGTCCCACAATTGGAACTTGTTCAGTTGGCCGACCAGCATCGCGCGCTTATCCAGCTTGGCGTACTCGCGCAAGCGCGGGGGCACCAGGAAACGACCACTGCCATCGAGCTCGAGGTCGACGGCATTACCAATCAGCAAACGCTGCAGGCGGCGGTTTTCTTCACGCAATGAAGGCAGGGCACGCAACTTGGTCTCAATCAACTCCCACTCATCGAGGGGGTAAACACATAAACAAGGGTCAACGGCATCAATGGTGATGATCAACTGCCCGGAACTTCGCGAAATCAGCTCGTCACGATACCGGCTCGGCATGGCGAGACGGCCTTTTGCATCGAGACTGATAGCGTTAGCTCCGCGAAACACAGATGCGTTTCTCCAAATTTTAGCGTTTTACGTTCAAAAAACCCACTTTGTGCCACTTTCCGCCACTTGCGCACACTATAGGAATGCGCCCACCACACCGTCAAGGCGCGGATTCAAGGAAAAGCCTTACAGATCGGAGATTTAGGAGCGTAAAAGGAGGAGAAACCAGAGTTCGGCGGTGTTTTTGGCTCGATAAGCACAAATAGCTCAAAGAGCTACAGCTCAAAGTTAAAGTAATTTATTAAGAGTAAGATTTTTTTGGTATTACGAAGATGCATCTGCCAATGATTTGGCAGGGAGGGTTTCTTGCGTTACTACCGGTTTTCTGTCCGAGATTCGCACAGAAGGAAAAAGGTGGAGAGTCGATCTATAAGCCGGGTTCTGTCTTGAACAGTCATTCGTCTACGATGGCCATCACTGGACATCTTTAGCAACCTACCCGGTCCCAGCGCGGGCCACGCCTTGGGACCCTATTTGGTCTTGCTCCAAGTGGGGTTTACCTAGCCACGAACTGTTGCCAGTCGTGCGGTGCGCTCTTACCGCACCTTTTCACCCTTACCGGCACCGAAATGCTTAGGCGGTTATTTTCTGTGGCACTTTCCGTAGGCTCACGCCCCCCAGGCATTACCTGGCACTTCGCCCTATGGAGCCCGGACTTTCCTCCCCCCCCTAATTTTCATAGAGGGCAGCGACTGTCCAATCGACTCTCCGCCGCGCAGGTTAACGGCACGGCGGCCTCAGGACAAGTATTAAAAGTGCAGCATTGCCATCACGTTCGGACGGAATACCGGTTTAACCCCGGAACTATTCGGCTTTCTGTTTATCCAGCGCAACTTGATACAGCACATTCTTGCGTACGCCGGTAATTTCCGCCGCCAACGCCGCCGCGCGCTTGAGGGGCATCTCCTTGAGCAACAGGTCGAGGACACGCATGGCCTCGCTGCCGACTGCGTCTTCCGCCTCCGGTGCTGTCCAGCCTGCCACCAGCACCACGCACTCTCCACGCTGCTGATTGCTGTCGCCTTCGACAAACGCGCGCAGTTCTTCCAGCGGCAAGCCCTTGAGGGTTTCGAACGTCTTGGTCAGTTCACGCGCCAGCAACGCAAGACGCTCGCCACCAAACACCAGCTCCATGTCCTGCAGGCATTCGAGGATACGGTGCGGGGCTTCGTAGAAGATCAGGGTGCGCGGTTCTTCCTTTACCGCCTGGAGACGGGCACGGCGCCCCACCGCCTTGGCCGGCAGGAAACCTTCGAAGATAAAGCGATCCGAGGGCAGGCCCGCCGCCGACAACGCCGCTATCAGCGCGCACGCCCCGGGAACAGGTACTACATTGATACCTGCGGCCCGTGCCTGGCGAACCAGGTGATAGCCCGGATCGGAGATCAGCGGCGTACCCGCATCGGAGATCAGTGCGACATCGTCACCGGCCAACAGGCGGACAATAAAGCGGCTGCCTTCTTCGCGCTCATTGTGTTCGTGGCAGGCCGCCAGTGGTGTGCTGATACCAAAATGCTGCATCAAGCGCTGGGAGTGCCGGGTGTCTTCGGCCGCGATCAATTTAACCTCGCGCAACACTTTCAGTGCTCGGGCACTGATGTCGTCCAGGTTGCCAATGGGCGTCGCCACGACAAAAAGCGAGCCTGCAGTGGAATTCAAAGGACCTGGAGCAGTCAAAGCGCACACCTCGATGGTTGGCAAAAGCCATATTGTAGCGCGTAGGCGCCTTGAAAATATGCCATCACGGCCGATGCCTTTTCTGCCATCAATTGCCAACAGCAACATTTGCACGACCTAAATCAAAGGTTTCACGCCAGTAACATCGCGCCTGGGCCAGTGCTTGGGTACAATTCCACGCTAATTTGATCGGTATCAGGAACACTTACATGATCGCTTGCCTGCGGCTGCTCTCCGCCCTCTGCCTCGCTGCCTTACTGGCCGCTTGCGCCAGCTCGCCCTCGTCCAGCCTTGGCGACCTTCCACGGACCCCGGACGCCAGTATCGAGCAACTGCTCGAACAGGCCACCACCGCCAAGACACCAGAAAAGGCCGCATTGCTGCGCCTGAGTGCGGCAGACATGGCCTACCGCCAGAACAACCCCGGCCGCTCGTCGCAGATTCTTGCGCAAGTGTCCCTGGATGTCCTCAAGCCAGCCGCGCAAGTATTTGCCAGCACCCTGGCCGCCGAACTGGCCATGACGCGCAACCAGCCCAAGGCCGCGTTGACCGCCTTGAACCATCCGAGCCTGCAAAGCCTGAAGGAACTGCCGACCGAACAGCAGATCCGCACCGGCACCGTGCACGCCCGCGCTTATGAAGCCGATGGCCAGACCCTGGCCGCTGCTCGCGAGCGCGTTGCCATGGCGTCACTGCTCAGCGGCGATGCGGCTAAAAGCAATCACGACGCCATCTGGACCTTGATTGCCGCACTGCCTGCAGAACAACTGCAAGCCAGCGGCAACCCGACCCTGGACGGCTGGATCACCCTGGCCCAGGCGGTCAAGGGCGCCGGTACGCTCGAGCAACAACAGGCCGCTATCGACACCTGGCGCGCACAGAACCCAGGCCACCCGGCCGCCGTGCAACTGCCAACCCCGCTGACCAAGCTCAAGGAGCTGGCCAGCCAGCCCTTGAACAAGATCGCCCTGCTACTGCCGCAGGAAGGCCCACTGGCCTCCGTCGGCAAGGCGCTGCGCGAAGGCTTCATGGCGGCGCACTACCAGGCTGAACAAGCCGGGCAGAAGCCACCGGCCATCGAGTTCTATGACAGTTCGCGCCTGACCTCCATCGACGACTTCTACGCCAAGGCCCAGGCCGCCGGCGTGCAACTGGTGGTCGGCCCGCTGGAGAAGCCGCTGGTCAAACAACTCAGTGCGCGCCCTCAATTGCCGATCACCACCCTCGCGCTGAACTACAGCGAAACCGACCAGAGCCCACCGCAACTGTTCCAGTTCGGCCTGGCCGCTGAAGACGAAGCCCGCGAAGTGTCGCGCCGCGCCCGTGCCGATGGGCTGCACCGCGCTGCTGCCATGGTGCCCCGTGGCGAATGGGGCGAGCGTGTCTACAAGGCCTTCCGCCAGGATTGGGAAGCCAACGGTGGCACGGTTGTCGGTGTTGAGTATGTCGACCAGCCGGTCGCCCTCGCCCAGCAAATCGCCGACCTGTTCCAACTGCGTAAAAGCGAAGGTCGCGCCAAGAGCCTGCAAAGCACAGTGGGCACAGACGTAGCGGCACAGCCGTCACGTCGCCAGGACATCGAGTTCATCTTCCTGGCCGTTACCCCGCAGCTGGCCCAGCAGATCAAGCCGACCCTGAACTTCCAGTACGCCGGTGATGTGCCGGTGTACGCCACGTCCCATGTATTCAGCGCCAGCGGCGACAAGAACCAGTACCTGGACATGACCAACGTGATGTTCTGCGAAACCCCTTGGCTGCTCAACACCACTGACCCGCTGCGCAACCAGGTTGCCGCACAATGGCCGCAAGCCAATGGCAGCCTTGGCCGCCTGTACGCGATGGGCGTCGACGCCTACCGCCTGGCACCGCGCCTGGGCCAGTTGAAGGCACTACCGGATACACGGGTTGACGGCCTCTCGGGCAACCTGGGCATCAGCACCAACCAGCGCGTCGATCGCCAGATGCCATGGGCGAAGTTCGTCGGTGGCGAGATCCAACGCCTGCCGGACACCCCGCGCTGATGCCGGAGCGGTCCACTGCACAAAGCGGCAAGGATGCCGAACTTCAAGCGCTGAAACACTTGCAACAACAGGGTCTGCGCCTGCTGGCGCAGAACTGGTTGTGTAAACGCGGCGAGCTTGATCTGGTCATGCTTGACGGCGATACAGTAGTATTCGTCGAAGTCCGCTACAGAAAACACGCACAATGGGGTGGCGCGCTCGCCAGTATCGACGGGCGCAAGCGTCAGAAGCTGATACTCGCTGCGCAGTTTTTCCTGCAAAAAGAGCATCGCTGGGCCGACGCCCCCTGCCGTTTCGATGTGGTTGCCATGGAAAGCACACCGTCTGGTCAAGTTGATCTGAACTGGCTGCAAAATGCCTTCGACAGCTGATTCGCCGGACACCTTCATCACACACTTTTGCTCTTTGCTTTGCGGGCTGCACATTTCTGTGCCAAACAGCCGCGCTACTTAAGGTCACACAGATGGACATGCAATCCCGAATTCGCCAGCTTTTCCAGGCCAGCATCGACACCAAGCAACAGGCGATGGACGTACTTGCACCGCACATCGAGCAAGCCAGTCAGGTCATGGTCAATGCCTTGCTCAACGAGGGCAAAATGCTTTCGTGCGGCAACGGCGGTTCGGCCGGCGATGCCCAGCATTTTTCGTCGGAGTTGCTCAACCGCTTCGAGCGTGAGCGCCCGAGCCTGCCGGCCATCGCCTTGACCACCGATTCGTCGACGATCACCTCGATCGCCAACGACTACAGCTACAACGAAATTTTCTCCAAGCAGATCCGCGCCCTGGGCCAACCAGGCGATGTGCTGCTGGCGATTTCCACCAGCGGCAACTCGGCGAATATTATTCAAGCGATCCAGGCCGCACATGATCGCGAAATGATTGTCGTAGCATTGACCGGACGCGACGGTGGCGGCATGGCCTCGCTGCTGCTGCCCGAAGATGTGGAGATTCGCGTCCCGGCCAATGTCACCGCACGTATTCAGGAAGTCCACCTGCTGGCGATCCACTGCCTGTGCGATCTGATCGACAGCCAACTGTTTGGGAGTGAAGAATGACCGTTAACCGCCTCGGCCTTTTGGCCATTACGTTGTGCCTCGGCATCAGCGGCTGCAGCACGGCAATCACTGCAACACGTGACACCCCTATTCAGGATGACAAGGGCACCCGCACCTTCGGCAGCAAGATTGACGACTCGCTGATCGAAACCAAGGTCGAAGTCAACATTGCCAAAGCCGCCACGGACCTGGGCAACGGTGCTTCACGTATCGTCGTGACCAGCTTCAACGGCGTGGTACTGCTCGCAGGCCAAACGCCACGCGCCGACCTCAAGGCCCAGGCCGAACAAGCCGCCTCGGCCGTACAACGAGTCAAGAAGGTCCACAACGAATTGCAGGTGATGGACCCGATCACCCTGTTGGCCATCAGCAACGACGCCCTGCTGACTACCAAGATCAAGGCGCAGATGCTGACCGACAACGCGATTCCCGGCTCGCGGATCAAAGTCGTTACCGATAACGGCATCGTCTACCTGATGGGCCTGCTGACCCAGGCGGAAGCCACGCGCGCAGCCAACCTGGTTCAGGGCGTGTCCGGCGTGCAGAAGATCGTGAAGGTGTTCGAATACATCGATTGATGTAAGCGGCAGCTATAAAAAAGGGCGCCATGCATTCACTGCATGGCGCCCTTTTTAGTGAGCAGCGTTTATTGGTACTGCTGGTACGGGTTGCCCTGGAACTGGTTGTTCTGCTGCGGCACTTGTTGCTGCGCGCCAGGTTGGCCGTACTGCTGGCCCGGGATCGGACCGAGGTTCACTTCTACCCGACGGTTCTGGGCACGGCCATTGACGTCGGCGTTGCTGGCAATCGGGTTATCCGGGCCGGCACCGCGTGCGCTGAGGTTCGCACCATTGACGCCTTGGGAAGTCAGGTAGTTGGCCACGCTCTGGGCACGGCGCTGGGACAGGTCCATATTCAGTTGGCGGCTGCCGGTGCTATCGGTGTAACCCACGATCTGGATGGTGTTCTGGTTGAACTGCTTGAGGGAGTTGGCCAAGTTGTTCAGCGGCTGGTAAAAGCTGCTGGAGATCGCGTCCGAGTTGGTGGCGAAGGTGATGTTACCCGGCATGATCAGCTTGATCTGGTCGCCCTGGCGCTGAACTTCAACCCCGGTATTGGCCATGCTTTCGCGCAGTTTCTTTTCCTGCTGGTCGGCGTAGTAGCCATAGCCCGCGGCGCCGGCACCCGCAACCACTGCGCCAATGAGCGCGCCCTTGCCACGGTTGTTATGGTCGATGGCAGCCCCCGCCAATGCACCGGCCAGGGCACCCAGGCCACCGTACTTGGCGGTCTTGCTCATACCGCTGGATTCATTATTCGCCTGTCCCTGGCTGCTGCCGTCATAAGGATTAGGTGAAGCGCAGCCGGACAACAAGGCTACGGCGGTAGCGACAACAAGCAGACGACGCGGAGTGAACATGAAGGGAGCTCCTACTTTTTGCATTCTGTGGTGCAAAGGACATTGGCAATGGACCCGTGCCGAGTTTGGAACGCGACAAACGGTAAAAATTCCGTGTACACGCCCCGACCTGTAACAAAACGTTCGGGACTTGCGTTGCTACAGAAACCGTAGCAGACACATGCTGAACGCGGCCTGTGTTTTTGCTACAGCGGATTGCCGTTTGAACCATCGCTTCACGCCCGCACAAACGGGTTCTCACGCATCTCGTCACCCAGGCGCGTGTCCGGGCCATGCCCGGTCACCACCGTCGCGCCTTCATCCAGCGTGTAGAGCCGTTGCTTGATCGAACGCACGATGGTCGCCTGGTCCCCGCCCCACAAATCCGTACGCCCTACCCCGCGCCGAAACAGCGTGTCCCCGGCAATCAGCAGTTGGGCATCGGCAAACCAGAAGCTCATCGAGCCTGGCGTATGCCCCGGTGTATGCAGCGCCACACCGCACCCACAGGCCAACTCTTCATCATCGGCCAGCCAGCGATCCGGCGACGGCACCGGAGTGTAGGGCACACCAAACATCTGGCACTGCATCTCCAGGTTGTCCCAGAGAAACTGGTCTTCCTTGTGCAGGTGCAGGGTGGCACCGGTCTTCTCCTTCAATCGCCCCGAGGCCAGGAAGTGATCGAGATGGGCATGGGTGTGGATGATGCTCACCACTTTCAGGCCCAGTGCATCGAGACGTGCCAGGATCAATTCATGATTGCCACCCGGGTCGACCACGATAGCCTTTTTGGTGACGGGGTCGCCAATGATCGTGCAGTTGCACTGCAACGGGCCGACCGGGAAGGTTTCGCGGATCAGCGCGGCTTTTTCAATATTCATCGGTGCTCCTGCGGGCTCTATGGCATATTCCGCACAGTATGGTTGACGAGGTGCCAGACCTGAAGAGCAGCGACTGCTAAGCTTGCCCACACCATCGAAAAACAACCCAGCCCCCCGCCACTGTGCCGCGTTGGAGCGATCTCCATGGCGAATCAACTGATCATCTGCGAGCACTGCGACTGTGTTTACGAAAAAGTCACGCTCGCCAGACATCAAAAAGCCCACTGCATACGGTGCGCCGGCGTACTCCAGCGCTACAACGGCCTGTCGGTGCAACAGCGCCTCGCCCTGACGCTGACGGCTGCGGTGCTGTGGACTTTCGCCAATTTCTATCCCGTGATGAGTATCAGCCTGCAAGGCCTGAAAAGCAGCGCCACGCTATGGGATTCGGTAGTAGCGCTGAGCCTGGGGCCGATCACCTTTATCGCGCTGGTGGCGGCCATTTCCATCATCATCGCGCCCGTGTTCCAGTTGCTGCTGTTGACGTGGGTCTTGAGTTTCGCCCTCGCGGGCAAGCGCTCACCGGCGTTCCGGCTGTGCATGCGTTGGCTGGAGGCGCTCCGGCCCTGGAGCATGCTGGAGGTGTGCCTGCTCGGGGCGATGGTGGCGGTGTTCAAGCTGGCCGGCATGCTTGATGTGATACCCGGCACCGGCCTGTTTGCCCTGGCCGTGCTCAGCCTGTTGCTGATCCGCATTGCCGGACGTGATGTGCGCGACCTATGGGACACCGTATGAACACACCACCGACGGCCAGTGAGCTCGATCTGTGCCTCTGTCACAGCTGCGGATTGTCCTGCGAAATGCGCGCCGGGCCGACCGAATGCGAACGCTGCGGTGCGCCCTTGCACCGGCGCAAGGTCAGTTCCCTGACACGCACCTGGGCCTACATGCTCACCGCGCTGGCGTTCTATGTGCCGGCCAACCTCCTGCCGGTGATGAACACCACCATGCTCGGCTCAGGGGCGGACAGCACCATCATGAGCGGGGTCCTGGAGTTCTGGCAGCATGGCGCGTGGGACATTGCGCTGATTATTTTCATCGCCAGCATCGCAGTGCCCGGCATCAAGTTTGTGTCCCTGACCCTGCTGCTGGTCACCGTGCAGCGCAATAGCCTTTGGGCGCGCAAGGAACGTTCGAAGCTGTTCCGCTTCGTCGAACTGATTGGTTACTGGTCCATGCTGGATGTCATCGTGGTTGCGCTGGTGGCCGCACTGGTGAAGTTCCAGGCCCTGGGCACCATCGAGCCGCGCCTGGGCATCCTGTTTTTCGGCCTGGTGGTGGTGTTTACCATGCTGGCCGCCATGAGCTTCGATCCGAGGCTGATCTGGGAAAACCCGCACAACAAGGAGACCTCGGATGACGTCACATCCCACTGACACCCCCCAAGCCCCAGGGTCACCTGCGATCAAGACACGGCGCTTCAGCGTTTCGCTGGTGTGGATCGTGCCGATCGTCGCGGTGCTGGTGGGGATTTCGCTGGTGGTACACAGCGTCCTCCAGCAGGGCCCGACCATCACCCTCAATTTCAAGACCGGCAGCGGTTTGACCGCGAATAAAACCGAGGTCAAGTACCGCAACGTGGTGATCGGCCAGGTGACCGACGTCGCCTTGAGTGACGACCAGAAAAGCGTCAACGCCACCGTTCAACTGGCCAAGCAGGCCGAAAGCTTCACCCGCGCCGACTCGCAGTTCTGGGTGGTGCGCCCGCGTATCGGCGCCGGCGGGGTATCCGGCATCGACACCCTGCTCTCCGGCGACTACATCGGTGCCGACATAGGCCAATCGGAGACACGTGCCAAGCAGTTCAAAGGCCTGGAAAACCCGCCGCCCATCACCTACGGCGAACCGGGCAAGCGTTTCACGCTGCACACGCAGACCCTTGGTTCGCTGGATATCGGCTCACCGGTGTACTACCGCAAAATCGAGGTCGGCCAGGTGGTGGCCTACGAGCTGGATGCCGAAGGCAAGGGTGTCAATGTCGAGGTGTTCGTGCATGCGCCCAATGATGCCTATGTCACCGAAAACACGCGTTTCTGGAATGCCAGCGGGGTTGACCTGAGCGTGGGCGCCAATGGCTTTGCGCTGAAGACCGAATCGCTCTCGTCCATGCTGGTCGGTGGCATCGCCTTTCGGGCGCCGCCGTACAGCCCGAACGACAAACCGGCCGACGAAGCACGTACCTTTGAGCTCTTCGACGATCAAGACAGCGCCCTCGCCCCACCCAGCGGCGAGGGCCAATACATGGTCCTGCGATTCGACCAGGCTTTACGCGGGCTCAAGGTCGGTGCGCCAGTGGAATTCCTCGGTGTCGAGTTTGGCAAAGTGGTGTCGATCAACCTGGACTTCGATGCCAATAAACGCAGCTTCCCACTAAACGTCGGCATCGTGATCTATCCACAGTTGCTCGGGCAGGCCCACACCAAGCTGCTCAAGGTCATGAACCATAATCCCAACGACGAGGCCGCCGGCGTACGGCTGATCGGTTCGTTCATCGAAAATGGCCTGCGCGCCCAGGCGCGCAGTGGCAACTTGCTGACCGGCCAGTTATACATCGCGCTGGACTTCTACCCGAAAGCCGAGAAGGTCAAATTTGACCCCAGCCTGCGCCCAGTCAGCATTCCAACCATTCCCGGCAACCTGGAGCAGTTGCAGGAAAAACTCGAGAGCATCGTCAACAAGATCAACCAACTGCCGATCGAACGCATCGCCGGCAACCTCGACAGCAACCTGGTCGAGCTGCGCAAAGGCCTGACCCAATTCAACGCCAAAACCCTGCCCGGCGTTCAGAACACCCTGGCTGACGTGAGCAAGACGCTGCAATCGGCCAGCTCGACCCTGGCCGAGGATTCACCGCAGCGCGAGCAGCTGACCCAGACCCTGGATGAACTGGGCCGTATGTCGCGCTCGCTGCGCGAACTGTCGGACTACCTGGGCCGTCACCCGGAATCGCTGATACGCGGTCGCCCCGACAACGCCGCGCCCCTGGACCTGCAAGGACCTCCGCGCAAATGACCCCTGGAGCAAGCGCCATGACGTTTCCGTTGAAAATCACCTTGATCGGCATGTTCATGTTGCTGGCGGCGTGCAGCAGTACTCCGATTACCTTTCATACGCTGACCCCGGCGCACTGGAATACGGCCACTGGAGCCGACGCAGGCACCCTCCGGATTGAAAGCATCACCGTTCCACCCCAGGTCGACCGACCGCAGATTGTGATCCGCCAGGGCGACAGTGGCGTGGCGATCCTGGAAACCCAGTGGTGGGCCGCGAGCCTCGCGGATGAGTTGAGGAGTGCGCTGGTGGACCAACTGGCCAACAGCAAACCTCGGCAATCGATGTTGCTGCGTCTTGAAGTACAGCGCTTTGACTCCGTACCCGGCCAGTACGCGCTGCTCGACGTCAAATGGCGCCTACGCCCGGCCGGTGGCACCGAGCGCCCGCCGCTGACCTGCCGGACCACATTGCAGTCGCCCGCCGGGCCGAGCATCGACGACGTAGTGCTCGCCCATCAAAACAATATCAAGCGCTTTGCCGCGCAGGTCAGGCAGGCGGTCGACAGGTCAGCCGGACAGTGCCCGACGGCACCGTAAACCGCCCAGCACTTACGCCAGCAAGCCCATCGCCTTGGCTCGCGCCACGGCCTGGGTGCGCCGCTCCACCCCAAGTTTGCTGTTGATGTGGCTGGCGTGGGTCTTGACGGTGTGCAGGGAGATAAACAGCTGGTTGCTGATCTCCTGGTTAGAGCAGCCTTGGGCGATCAGTTGCAAGACCGCCAGCTCGCGCGTGCTCAGGGTTTCGTGGCTGGTCGTGACCTCGGGCGTCACAACCGCCGGGAGAAGTGCGAGCAGGCTCTGGTGCAGCGGACCTTGCGGGTCTTTGCCCAATTGCTCGCGCATCCAGTCCGGATACCCGTCCAACAAGCGTTGGAACGGCTGTAACGCGCCCCCTGCGCCCGCCTCAAACGCCTGGGCCAGCACCGGCCGCGCCCTGGCTTCCTGACCGCACTCGAGCAGCAACTGGGCCTGCTGGGTCAGCGCCATCAGAGCAATCATCTGGCGCCCGCTGTTGCGGGCCTGTTGCGCCAATTCTTCAAGCCGCTCCAGCGCCGCCTGGGGCTGATGGCGCACGGCATCGAGGGCGGCTTGTTGCAGCCCGATATGTTGCGGCAGGTGCGGGTGGAATTCCGGTGCAGCGGCGGCTTTTTCGCCGTTGTAGGTCTGGCCCAGCCGCGTCAGCCAGGCATCCGCCAGGTCGGTGCGGCCTTGGGCCAGCCAGAGTTCGCATTTGATCAGGGTAATCATCGCCAGGTAGTAGATCGGCGGCACATCCCAGATATGCATCAAACGCTCGGCTTCGGCGAGTTCGGCGAAGGCTCTGGGAAAGTCATGGCGCCGCCCTTCGAAGCTGGCGATCACGCAATGGCCGATCAGCACGCTGATATCGCGACAGGCCCGCGCCTCGGCCACGCCCGCGCGCAGGTGGGCGATGCCGGCTTCGGACTGGTTACGCACCAACAGCAAGTAGCCTTCGTAGAGCGACAGCCGCGCACGCACCGCATACAGTCGCTGCGGTGCCAGGCCGTGCAGGCGCTGCTGGCCCTGGCGCACCTCATCGAGGGCGCGCAGGATTTCGCCACGGGCCTGTAACACCCGTGCACGGTCGTAATGGGCCAGGGCTTCGAACAATGGGTTGCCGACGCGCTGCGCCAGTTCCAGGGATTCACGGTTCAGACCACGGGCACGCCACAAATCGCCATCAGCGATGGCCAGGTTGGACAGGGTCGACAGGCACACCAGGCGCTGGCCGTAACGCCGTTGCGGCAGGCTTTCCAACGCCTCGCTGCAATAGCGCTGAGTCAACTCACGCTCACCTCGGCCGCGGGCGATAATCCCGCTCAGCGCCAGCCACTGGGCCAGCATCGAGCGCTGTGCAGTGGCCGAGGGCGCCGGCAGGAAGCGACTGAGGTACGCGGATAACTCCTCCGCCGCATCCAACTGGCAGGCCAACCCCAATGCCCAGCTGTACAGCACAATCAGACGCGGCGTGCTGATCAGCAGGCTGTCGGGCAAGTCCATTTTCCAGCGCAGCAACATGCCGACATTCTGCTCGGCCAGCAGTTGTTCTTCGGACAGGTTCTGCACCAGGTTGGCCGCCACGTCGAGGTGCCCGGCGCGCAATGCTTGCTCCACCGCCTCGTCGATCAAGCCCTGGGCGTTGAACCAACGGCACGCGCGCAGGTGCAGGCTGGCGGCCGGCAATACATTGCTGCTCGCGCGGCGGGTGCGCAGCAGGTCGGAGAACAAATGGTGATAACGGTACCAATGCCCCTGTTCGTCCAAGGGCACCAGGAACACCTGGTGGGCTTGCAGGTAACGCAGGATCTCGGCGCTGTCATGAGCTTCGCGCACGGCATCGCACAACTCGCTGCAAAAACGGTCCTGGGGCGCGGTGTCGAACAGGAACGCTTGCACTTCGGGTGGCAGGCAGTCGATCACTTCTTCCAGCAGGTAGTCGCGGATCAGCCCTTCCCCACCGTGCAGGCTTTGCGGCAGGGCGTCCTCGTTGCCGGCTTCGGAGGCCGCCAGCAACCAAAAGCGCAGGCCGGCCACCCAGCCTTCGCTGCGGCGGATGAGGTTGTCGAGGGCTTCACCACTCAAGGAATTGCTGTGGCGATCCAGCAAGGCCTGGGATTCGGCATGGGTCAGGCGCAGGTCTTGCTCGTGCAACTCCAGCAAATGCCGTGACAACCGCAAGCGCGCCAGATGCCAGTCCGGGCGCTGGCGGCTGGTGACCAGCAGCACCAGGCCATCGGGCAAATGGTTGAGGAAAAATTGCAGGCAACGGTCCAGCACCGGTCCCTGGGCCAGATGGTAGTCATCCAGCACCAGCAATAAAGGCGCACAGGTGGACAGGTGCACGGTCAGCTCATCGAGCAGACCATCGAGCCATTCTTCAAATGCAAAGGGTTGGTGCCGCTGGCGCATTTTCAGCAGGCCCAGGGATTGGGTGCCGAGTGACGGGAAGTAGTGCTGCAACCCTTCGAGCAGACGCTCAAGAAAACGCCCGGGCTCGTTGTCCCGGGGGCTCAGGCCCAGCCACAGGCTTTGCCAGTGAGCCGGCAGGCCCTGGCAGAACTCCACCGCCAACGAACTCTTGCCGAACCCGGCCGGTGCGCTGACCAGCAGCAACCGCCCTTCCAGGCCGGCGCTCAGCCGTTCACACAGCCGCGGGCGCAGCACGTAGCCGTCGGGTAGAGGAGGCCTGTAGAAGCGGCCTTCCAGGGTCGGGATTACCGCACTGGCGGGCCCTTGGATTCGGGACAGATCAGTCATCGCCGGGCTCTTGTAGAAGGCTGTTGTCGGCATTGCAGATGACCGCAGACTAGCGGTAAAAGCGGCGAGTTTGTAGATCTTTGCAACATTTGCCTGAAAAAGAACTGAGACAAGAAATATCGCCACAAACAAAAAGTGGGAGGGGGCTTGCTCCCGATAGAGGCGGATCAGTCAATGCATGCGCTGACTGTCACATCGCTATCGGGGGCAAGCCCCCTCCCACATTGAGGCGCTAGTGGAATTTAGCGAACACCTTCCTGGCGCAGGGCCGCTGGGGTGAAGTCGCTGGTGGTGGCGGTGAAGCCGAAGTCATAGGCCTGTTTCTCTTCGTTCTTCATGCCCAGTGCCAGGTAACGGCCGGACTGCAGGTCGTAGAGGGTTTCGAGGGCGTACCACGGTACTTGCTTGTCGTAGTAGTTCTCGGCATGGGCCTCGGCAACGCGCCACAGTTGGCCACGGCCGTCGTAGTGGTCGATCACTGCGGCTTGCCAGGTGTCTTCGTCGATGTAAAAGTCACGCTTGGCATAGATATGGCGCTGGCCTTCCTTCAAGGTGGCGACCACGTGCCAGACACGGCGCAGCTCGTAGCGTGTCAGGTCCTGGTTGATGTGGCCGGCCTTGATGATGTCGGCGTACTTGAGCTTCGGATCGTCGATCTTGTAGCTGTTGGAGGCGATGTAGATTTCCTTCTTGCCTTCCAGTTTCCAGTCGTAGCGGTCCGGCGCACCGTTGTACATGTCGAGGTTGTCGGAGGTCCGCAGGCCATCGGCGGCGGTACCCGGCCCGTCATAGGACACTTGCGGTGCCCGGCGCACACGGCGCTGGCCGGCGTTGTAGACCCACGCCGAACGCGGCTCCTTCACCTGGTCCAGGGTTTCGTGCACCAGCAGCACACCACCGGCCAGACGTGCCGGCGCGGTCACTTGCTGCTTGAAGTAGAACAGGATGTTGCCTGGGTTTTTCGGGTCGAAGTCCTTCATCTTGTCGCGGAACACGAACTGGTCGCGGAAGTACACCAGACTGTAGGAACCGTTGGTTTGCGGCGTGGCCTGGGTCACCAGACGAGTCACGCTGCCCCCGCGATAACGGGTGATGTGGTTCCAGATCACTTCCACACCGCTTTTCGGGATAGGGAACGGTATGGCGGTTTCGAAGTTCTCCAGGCCGTTGCCGCCAGACACCAGGTTGGTGGTGGTGGCGTTCTTCTTGATGGATGCGAACACATCGGCCGGCACGGTAGCGCCGCGATGAGTTGGGTAGACCGGCATCTTGAAGGTTTCCGGGTAACGCTTGAACATCGCGTACTGCCCCGGTGCCAGCTTGTCTTTGTACTGCTCGACGTTCTGCGCGGTGATGGTGAACTGCGGCTGCTCACTGGCGTAAGGGTTGGCGAGGAAACCTTTGGCATCCACGGCGCCGGCGTTGGTCGGCATCGGCGACCATTTCGGGATGGTGCCGGCGGCGTTACCGGCCATTTCCGCACCCATCGGTGTCAGGGTCGTGCCCAGCTTGGCGGCTTCATCCGCCGACACTGCCGCCATGACATTGCTCGCCAGGATCGACAGTCCAAGCACACCCACGTGCAACAGACTTTTGGTTATTTTCATGTTCTGGTCTTCCTGAAAATACAGTGTGCTTAGAAGTTGGCGCCGAAGCTCAGGGCGACGAAGTCGCGGTCACTCGAGGTATTGAAGTCGCCCCCAAAGAAGTTGGTATAGGCAAGGCTCGCTGTGTAGGTGTTCTGATACTCAGCATCCAACCCCAGGCTCACCGCTTTGCGACCCTCTTCAAAGTTGCCACCAGGACCTGGCGAATAACCGCTCACGTCATGGGACCACGCCACGTTAGGTTTGAGATTCACACCGGCAAAGACATCCGGGTATTCCCAGATTGCGCGGCCACGGTAGCCCCAGGAAGTGGAGGTGGTGAAGCCATCATTGTTGCAGTTAGCCGTACGGTTGCTGGCATCGGCACCAGGACCGGCACCGGTGATCGTGCCGGAGTTAAGCGTTGCACAGAGAGCACCTTGTCCAGGGCCGTACACAGGGTCACGCCCGTAACGCGCTTTGTCGCGGCTTTCCAAGCCCCCCACATGCGTCACGCCCACTTCGCCGACCAGCGTAAGACGACTGGCACCCATGACCTGATCGAAAAAGTGCGTGAAGGTTGTCTGGAACTGAGTGATTTCCTTACGGCGATAGCCGTTCAGGTCCGTGTCGGCAGCACCCTTGAGCGGAGAAGCAGCGCCCAGACCAATCAGCGGCGTGACGCCCGCGTAGAGGATGTCAGTGGTATTGAGTTGCACCGGAGCGTTTGGTCGGTAGCTGAGTTCTCCGCTCCATGCCGTACCGGTAGGTAACGTCGTGGAGAAGCTCAAGCCATAAAGGCGGATATCCTCTGGGTACTCGACAAAGTAGCTGGAGTTACCCGCGACAATGAGCGGACGCAGGCCCACCGCCGGCGTAGGTGTCAGAGAGTTGGCCGCTGCATAAGTCGCAGCCGACGCCCCCCGCGCACTGAAAATCGGAGCCCGGCTGTGATAGTTCATGAAGTAGGCGCCGAACTCGGTGTCCAGCGGTTCGTAGTTATAGTGAAACGCCACGCCGAATTGACCACTGTCGCGCGCATCACGATCAGGCCCACGCTTGACCAGCACGCCCTCTTCGTTAACGTTGACCCCAAAGTTGTTCAGCAGCGGTAACGCGCCAGGCTGAGTCGCGAGGAACGAACGTTTGCTGAGCAGTCGGAGGTTGTCCGTACAGCCATCGGAAATAACATCAGGCTGAGAGAAGAACGTCCCGCAGTTATCCGTAACGGTCTGGTCCCATTCCAACTGATAAAACGCTTCTGCCGACAAGTTATCGGTCAGGGTTTGCGACACATAGAACATGTTGACCGGAATCAAGCCTTCCTTGATTTCGGCACCCGGACGACGGAATGCGGACACGTCGATCGGGTTGACGGAGTTGATGCCGCCGCCGATGAAGGTGCTTTCACCCCAGCTCACTACCTGCTTGCCGAACCGCACGTTGCCGGGCTGATCGGCAATGGAATAGTTGTGGTAGATAAACGCATCAAGAATCTGCCCACCAGAAGACTTGGCGCCCTCTTTGCGGTTGTTATCGCTGATGTCCTTGAACTCACGGCTTTCATCCTTGAGTTCGAAGTCATACCAGTACTTGCCGCGCACAAACACACCGGTATCGCCGTACTTCAGTTCCAGATCGTGGATACCCTTGAATATCTTCGAAAACGTTTCCCCACGCTTGAAGTTCAAGTGGCCGTCATCGGAGGTCTGGGACAATCCCTTGCCACCATTGTTGACGCCAATGAGGTCACGGTTGGGCTTGGCTGTCGACCAGCTCGCCCCCACAGACAGCGACGAGTCAAAACTCCCTTCGATTTCACCGATATTGAAACTGACGCCGAATGCGGGCCCGGCGAGCGTAGAGGCGAGACTGACGGCCAGGGGCAGTCTTGCCCGGCGCCAGAACTGGTTTACTGAGGTCATCGACGCTACTCCATGTGCATTATTGTTATGGCAGTGAGTTCTTTCTGTGATGCTTGTAACGGCCGGAATACAACGATTCCAATGCCGCCTGGCAACTGAACCTCCATGGCCCGAAGCGACGCATCCTTGAAAAACTCTGGGTGGGACTATAGCCAGCAGGGGGTACCGCTTGATCCCTCTAAAGTGTGATTTGCATCACCAACCCGTCTGCCACAGTCCTTTCGCCATGTCGGCGAAGGCCGACGCGGCAAGGATGGCTGAAAATTGGCAAATCACAAGTGAAGGCGCGAGATAGAGCATCGCCGTGCCACGAGGGCACGGCAAATCAGCTCAGAGGGTGGACAGGAAGGTACTGTTGTTGGCCTGCCATTCAATGATGTCAACGCGGATACGTTTTTTGTCGAGCTTGCCGACACTGGTCTTGGGAATTTCCGTAACAACGGCAATCTGGCTCGGAATCGCCCACTTGCTCAAATGGCCCAATTCGACAAAAGGCTTAAGATGTTCCTTGAGCTCGCGAGCCCCAATCTCATGGCCATCACGCACCACCAGCAACGCAAACGGGCGCTCGCCCCACTGCGGGTCGGCGATGCCCACCACCGCTACTTCGCGTACCGCCGGGTGACGGCTTACCAAGTCTTCGAGGGCCAGGGAGGAGATCCACTCGCCGCCGGTCTTGATCACATCCTTGATGCGATCGCGAATATCGATCACGCCAAATGCATCGAGGGTGGCCACGTCGCCCGTGTGCATCCAGCCGCCCGCCCACAGCTCGGCGCCCTTCTGCGGCTCGTTGTAATAACCCTCGGTCAGCCACGGCGCGCGCAGGACCAACTCGCCCTGGGACTCGCCGTCGGCGGGCAGAAAGTTACCCTCAGCGTCCATGATCGCCGCCTCCACCAATGGCCCAGGCACACCGGCCTTGATGCGGTAGGTGATGCGCTCGTCCTCGGTGCCGGCCATCAGTTCTTCGTTGAGGTGGGCGCAGGACACCAGCGGACCGGTCTCGGACATGCCGTACGCGGCGGTCAGTTGAATCCCACGGGCCTTTGCCGCCTCATACAGCGTACGGTTGAGGGCGCTGCCACCGATGACGATTTTCCAACCGCCAAAATCCACGCCTTGGGCGGCCTTGGCGTTGAGCACCATTTGCAGGATGGTCGGCACGCAGTGGGAGAAGGTGACCTTCTCCTTGCGCCACAGCTCCACCAGGTATTCCGGGTCGTAGCGGCCGGGGTAGACCTGTTTCAGGCCGAGCATGGTCGCCACATACGGCAGGCCCCAGGCATGCACGTGGAACATCGGCGTGATCGGCATGTACACGTCGTTGGTGCCCAGCAGGCGCACGCTGTCGACGCTGCCCATGATGGTCGCCACGCCGATGGTGTGCAGCACCAGCTGGCGATGGGTGAAGTACACGCCCTTGGGGTTACCGGTGGTGCCGGTGGTGTAGAAGGTGGTGGCGACGGAGTGTTCGTCGAAGTCCTGGAAGTCGTACTTCGGGCTGGCGGCAGCCAACAGGGTTTCATACTCACCCACCAGGTTGGGCAGCTCGGCGGTCTTGGCTTCGCCGTCAGTGAGCAGCAGGGTCTTGTCGACGGTGGTGAGCTGCCCGGCAATGGCCTGGTAGAGCCCCACGAACTCGCTGTTGACCAGTACGAAGCGGTCCTCGGCGTGGTTCATGGTGTAGAGAATCTGTTCCGGCGACAGGCGCACGTTGATGGTGTGGATTACCGCACCGATCATCGGGATGGCGAACATGCATTCCAGGTAACGATGACTGTCCCAATCCATCACCGCCACCGTGTCACCGGCCTTGACTCCGGCTTCGGTGAGCACGTTAGCCAAGCGCGCGACCCGCTCGATCAAGGTCGGGTAGGTGTAGCGCAGCTTGTCGCGGTAGACGATTTCCCGGGTCTTCTCGTAACGGGTACCGGACATCAACAGGCGCTTGATCAACAGCGGGTATTGATACGCACCTTCGGCGGGCGGAATAACACGGGTCTGCAACATACGAATCCCTTTTATGACTGCACGGTCTTGGCTTGAAGACCTGCACTGTAGAGAGGTTATGTTTCAGCTAAATCAGCCAAAGGAATGATTTGCAGACCGCCGCAAATGCTAGCTTTGCGCCAGCATCCGCCCTATTTCACGCTGGTAAACGCCAACTTCACCCCAATCGCAATCAACACCGCTCCCATGGTCCGATCAAACCAATGCCCCATCCGCGCAAAACCCGCGCGCACGCGTTGCTGGCTGAACAGCATGGCCACCAGGCAGAACCACAACGCCGTCGCCACCGCCAGGTACACGCCGTAACCGGCCTGGATCGCCAGCGGCGTGTGCGGGTTGATCACCACGGTGAACAGCGACAGGAAGAACAACGTCGCCTTGGGGTTCAGGCCGTTGGTGACGAAGCCTGCGGTAAACGCGCCACGCGGGGTACGCTCGCCCGCTTCGCGGTGCAACTCGCCCTCGGCGGCAGGCTTGGCTGGTTTGGCGCGCAGGGCCTTGAAGCCGATGTACAGCAGGTAGGCGGCCGCCGCCCATTTCAGTGCGTTGAACAAAACGATGGACTGGGACACGATCAGGCCGATGCCGAGCAACGAATAGCCCACGTGCAGGAAAATCGCCGAGCCCACGCCCAACGCAGTCCAGGTTCCGGCGCGGCGGCCGTGGGTCACACTCTCGCGCACTACCACCGCGAAATCCGGGCCGGGGCTGGCCACCGCCAGCAAGTGAATCAGGGCTACGGTCAAAAACTCGGCGGCGTACATACTCACTCCATTAAGTAACGGATTATTTCATCTGATAGGCTCGGCAGATTACGCCTTCGAACCCTGTCGCAAAAGGTACAGTTGATGACGAACAATCGCCGCGCCGTCTTCCTTGATCACCCCTCCCTGGATCTGGGCGACCTCGACCTCAGCGAGTTGCGGGACAGTTTCAGCGACTTGCAGCTGTTGACGGGCACCACGCCGCAGAATGTGGTCGAGCGCCTGCAAGGCGCGCAGGTGGCGATCAGTAACAAAATCCCACTCAATCGCGAAACCCTGGCGGCCTGCCCGGAACTCAAGTTGATCTTGGTTTCGGCCACCGGCACCAACAACATTGACCTGGAAGCCGCCCGCGCCCATGGCATCACCGTGAGCAACTGCCAGGGCTACGGCACACCGTCGGTGGCGCAGCACACGATCATGCTGTTGCTCAACCTGGCGACGCGGCTGAAGGACTATCAGCGGGATGTGACTGCCGGCAAATGGCAGGAGGCCAAGCAGTTCTGCCTGCTGGACCACCCGATTGTCGAGCTGGAAGGCAAGACCCTCGGCCTGCTGGGCCATGGCGAGTTGGGCAGTGCCGTGGCGCGCCTGGCCGAAGCCTTCGGGATGCGCGTGCTACTCGGCGCGATTCCCGGGCGCCCTGCCCGTGCCGACCGCGTGCCGCTGGATGAATTGCTGGCGCAGGTGGACGCACTCACCTTGCACTGCCCGCTCAATGAACACACCCGTGACTTCATCGGCGCCCGTGAATTGGCGCTGCTCAAGCCCGGCGCGTTTATCGTCAACACCGCCCGTGGTGGTTTGATCAACGAACAAGCCCTGGTCGATGCCTTGCGCAGCGGCCACCTGGGCGGCGCAGCGACCGATGTGCTGAGTGTTGAGCCTCCGGTCAATGGCAACCCGTTGCTGGCCGGCGATATTCCTCGATTGATCGTCACGCCCCACAATGCCTGGGGCAGCCGTGAAGCGCGCCAGCGTATCGTCGGCCAACTGGCAGAAAACGCCCGGGGCTTTTTCAGCGGCGCCCCGCTGCGCGTCGTCAGTTGATAAACTGCGCCCCTTTTCAAGGAGCAGACCATGGATCCGCGCAGTGAAGTACTGCTTCGTCAGGCCGAACTTTTTCAAGGCAACCTGCTGCTGGTGGGCTTGCCCGCCGATGACCTGCTGGGTCGGCTGCCCAACGCCCACGGCTGGTGCTGGCATGCCGGCGACCAGGCGGCGCTCGAAGCACGCTTCCCGGAGCGCAGCCAATTCGGCGTGAACGTGCCCGAGCGTGGGTTTGATGCAGCGGTGATCTTCCTGCCCAAATCCAAGGAGCTCACCGACTACCTGCTCAACGCCGTGGCCGCACGCCTGCCCGGCGCCGAGCTGTTCCTGGTGGGGGAGAAAAAAGGCGGTATCGAAAGTGCCGCCAAACAGATGATTCCCTTCGGCAAACCACGCAAGCTCGACAGCGCGCGGCATTGCCAGCTGTGGCAAATCACCGTGGCCAACGCGCCGCAAGCGGTCGAGCTGGAGAGCCTGGCGCAGGTGTTTGAGGTGCCCCTGGCGGAGGGACCGCTGAAGGTGGTGAGCCTGCCGGGCGTGTTCAGCCACGGCCGTCTGGATCGCGGCACCGAGTTATTGCTGGAGCACTTGGACAAACTGCCGAGCGGCCATTTGCTCGACTTCGGTTGCGGCGCTGGTGTACTGGGGGCGGCGGTCAAACGTCGCTACCCGCACAATACCGTGACGATGCTGGATGTGGATGCTTTCGCCGCCGCCAGCAGCCGCTTGACCCTGGCCGCCAACGGCCTGGAAGCGGAGGTATTGACCGGTGACGGCATCGACGCCGCGCCGATGGGGTTGAATGCAATCTTGAGCAACCCACCGTTCCATGTCGGCGTGCACACCGACTATTTCGCCACCGAGAACCTGCTGCGAAAAGCGGCGAAACATCTGGCAAAAGGTGGCGAACTTCGCCTGGTTGCCAACAGTTTCCTTAAGTACCAGCCGTTGATCGAGGAGCACCTGGGCGTGTGTGCAGTCAAGGCCGAGGGCAATGGTTTTCGCATCTACCGCGCCAAGCGAGGCTGATGGCTATTTGAAAAAGAAGGCTTGCCGAATGGATTTTGCCTAGGCAGAATCCGCTCCGTCCTAGGGGAGTAGTCTCCCACGAGCGCCACGCTCGTCCGGCATACGTCAACATACTTGGTCAACAGGCCATGGCGTATGCGACCCAGGAGTCCGCACAGACGGACCGGGGTTTGACAAGACCTATGACACGCACACCTTACCCGGGGCGGGAAGGTTGTACGTGTCATAGCCGTGTCGACCCGCCCCTGGAAGCCTACCTGATGCTGGATTCATTACTCGTTCCTACCGCAATCGTTGCCTTGGCCGAAATCGGCGACAAGACGCAACTGCTCGCGCTCATCCTTGCCGCACGCTTTCGCAAGCCCTGGCCGATCATCGCCGGCATCGTTGCCGCGACCCTGGCCAACCATGCGGCGGCCGGTGCCGTGGGGGCCTGGTTCGGAAGTTTCTTCTCGGATGCGGTATTGCACTGGATTCTCGCGGCCAGCTTCTGCGCCACCGCGCTGTGGACCCTGGTGCCAGATAAACTCGACGATGACGAAGCCAGCACCTCCCGCAAGTTCGGGCCGTTCCTGACCACACTGATTGCATTCTTCCTGGCGGAAATCGGGGACAAGACCCAGATCGCCACGGTGATGCTGGCGGCGCAATATCCGGAGCTGTGGCTGGTAATTATCGGCACCACCCTGGGCATGCTGATTGCCAACGTACCGGTGGTTCTGGCGGGGAATTTTGCGGCGGAGAAACTGCCGCTGACGTTGATTCGTCGACTGGCGGCTACGGCGTTTTTTGTCCTGGCCATCGTGGCGGTGTACAAGGCCATGCAGAGCAGTGGCTGGATCTAGCTGCAAGCTTCAAGCCTCAAGTTGCAGGAAGAAGCAGTGCTTTTTCTTGCAGCTTGAAGCTTGCTACTTGTAGTTGAAGTCTTAGGACTTCTTGGCCTTCTGGTAGAGCGGCATCACCTTCGGAATCGCCGCCTGCAACGAGGCGATCCGGCTGTCGGAGGCCGGGTGAGTGCTCATGAATTCAGGCGGCGCGCCTTCCGAAGCCTTGGCCATCTTGTTCCACAGCGTGATGGCCGCGTTCGGGTTGTAGCCGGCGCGAGCCGCCAGTTCCAGACCGATCAGGTCCGCTTCGTTTTCATTGCTGCGGCTGTTGGGCAAGGTCATGCCGTAGTTGGCCACGGTATCGGCCAGCGCCAGGCTGTCCTGGCCCAGGCCGAACAGCGCACCGGCGCCCTGCTTGGCCATCTCGATGCCGTAGGCCTTGGACATGGCTTCGCGGCCGTGCTCACGCAAGGCGTGGGCGATTTCATGGCCCATCACCGCAGCCAGTTCATCATCGGTGAGCTTGAGGTTGTCGATCAACGCGCTGTACACGAAAATCTTGCCGCCAGGCCCGCAGTTGGCGTTCATCTCATCGCTCTTGATCAGGTTCACTTCCCACTTCCACTGCGCCGCATCCGGGCGGAAGGTGGGCGCCTGGGCGATCAGGCGATTGGCGATCGCCTGCACGCGCTTGGCATTTGCGCTGGTCTTGTCCAGCTGGCCTTTGCTACTGGCCTCGCCCAGGGTCTGCTGGTAGGACTGGGCGTACATCTGGTCGACTTCCTGGCTCGACAGCATGCTGAACATATATTGCTTGCGCTCAACCCCGACGGCGCCGCCGCTGGTGGTGTTGACCGACTGACACCCGGCCAGCAGCATCGCCGCAGCCAATACACTTACCGCCAATGATTTCTTCATCAATACACTCTCCCTGAAAAGACGCCCTGAAAACATGGCGCGTATCGTAGGCGCTCATTTGTATCGGCGCCAGATACACCAGACGCGTAACCGATGAATTTCGGATACATCTCACACATCCGACAATTCAGCGAGCAATCGGCCTCAGGCTCAGGCCGGGGTCAGGCACTCCGGCCCGTTGAGCTTGGGATCATTGACCATGTTGGCCAGGACCCGCTCGCGCAACGCGACCGGCTCACTGGCCAACAAGCCTTGCAACACATGCAAGGGCGTCTCGGGATCGAGCCAGGCGGCCTGCCCCGCCGCATCCAGAATCAACGGCCGGCGCTGACTCTGGGCGGCCTGGGTCACCACTGCCGTGCTCAGCCACACCTGCTCCTGCACCGGGTATGCCTCCCAGATCGCGGCAAAAAACAAGGTGGAGCCCTCCCCCGGCGTCAGCCAGTACGGGCGTTTGCGCTGGGTGCCGCGCCATTCATAGAAACCGTTGGCCGGCAGCAGGCAACGGCGCTGGCGAAACGCTTCGCGAAACATCGGTTGTTCGGCCAGGGTTTCGGCACGGGCATGGGCCGGCGTGCGGGAAAGGTCCGTCAGCCAGGGCGGCGTCAGGCCCCAGCGCGCCCGGGCCAGGGTGCGCTGGCCTTCGTTCTGGCGCTGGATCAGCACCGAATCATTCGGGGAGATGTTCCACTGGGCCTGCTGGTCGGCCGGGAAGCCAGGCAAGGCAGCAAAGGTAGGGCTCCAGCGAAACAGGGCATAACGTCCACACATGGGGTAACACGACTCTTGGGTAAACCGACCGACAGCCTAACAGACCAATACGTCGGGGAAGCTGTCGGGTTCATCGCCGGGCAGGGGTTGCGCGCCGATATAGGCGGTAATCAGCTCGCGGGCTTCAGCCGCCCGGTCGTTAGCCACTTCCAGCCCCAGCAGGCCAAAGATCGGCAACTCCCCCGTACCGCCGAGCAAATGGCGCCCTACCAGGTGCGCCTCGATGCCCTCGCTGGCAAGCATTTGTTGCAACAGCTCGCCTTCCATCAGGTTTTCCGGTTCGTAGATTCGCTGCATGGGCGTACCTGTTATTCGTTTTCACTGCGGGTTTCGAGCATCCACTCTTCACCATGGACCTGTAGGTTGAAAATAATCGGTCGGCAACACACCTGACAGTCTTCTATGTACGTCTGATCACCGCCGGATAGATCCACCGCGGTCTCTACCGCTTCACCACAATAAGGACAATCGTACAGCGCAGTTTCCAGCATCGCAGTCTCCCAAGTGACTTGTGCGTATAATCGCCGGTCTATTTACAGGGCTATTTTCCGGCCGGGTCAATTACCTGGGCCACACCCTGGTATTTCCTTTACTTACCCTAGCCGTTTCTAACAAGAGAGCATGATGGGCGAATTCGATACCATCCGACCTTACAACGACAGCGAAGTCCCGGCAGTGCTGGCACGGCTGTTCAGTGACAAGGCCTTTCTGGACATCCTGACCCACTTCCGCTTCCCGCGCTTTGCCGGCACTCTTGGCTGGCTGCTCAAGCCGATGATCGCGCGCAAACTGCGCCGTGAGTTCGCCGGTGTCACCACCGTGGCCACGCTGCAGGACAAAGTCGAGTATTACGTCGACCACACCATTGACCGGGCGACCGACGGCGTGACCTATACCGGCGTGGAACAGCTCAAATCGGGCACTGCCTATGTGTTTCTGGCCAACCACCGCGACATCGTGATGGATCCGGCCTTTGTCAACTATGCCGTCTACCACGCCGGCCTGCCGACGCCACGCATCGCCATCGGCGACAACCTGCTGCAAAAGCCGTTTGTCAGCGACCTGATGCGCCTGAACAAGAGCTTCATCGTGCACCGCTCGATCACCGGGCGAAAGGAGAAGATGGCGGCGTTCAACCTGCTGTCGGCTTATATCAACCATTCGATCCGCAACGACTGCCAGTCGATCTGGATCGCCCAGGCCGAAGGCCGCGCCAAGGATGGGGATGACCGCACCGAGTCGGCGATCCTCAAGATGTTCCATGTCAGCCGCAAGGACGAGCCGTTTGCTGAGGTGATCCAGTCACTTAACCTGACGCCGGTGTCCATCAGCTACGAGTATGACCCGTGCGATGCCGCCAAAGCACGTGAGCTGTATATTCGCGCCACCACCGGCACCTACGTCAAGGCACCGGGCGAAGATGACGTCAGTATTGCCCTGGGCATCACTGGCTACAAAGGCCGTGTACATATCAACTTTGCACCGCCGATTACCGAGCGCTTTGAAGACACCAAAGTGCTGGCCGTGGAAATGGATCGGCAGATTCTCGGCGGCTATCGGCTGTTCCCGGTGCACTACCTGGCCTACGCCCAATGGAGCGATGCCGACCCGCAGTTGCAGGTGCCAAAGGCGGCCGACGTGTTCCCGGCGGACGAACTGGCCAAGGCAAAGGCAGAGTGGGAGCGGCGCCTGAGCGAATGCCCGGCCGAGCACCGGCCGTTCCTGGTGGTGCAATACGCAACGCCAGTGCGCAATCAGTATCGGGTCAAGGCTGGAATCCCGCTGTAACCACCGATCAAAAAAATGTGGGAGCGGCGGTTTTTTAGATTCGGGTGCTGAGCCAGGAAATAGCCAGCGCCAACCCAAGGCAGGCGAACCCAATGCGGTAAGCCACACGATTCGCCCGCTCGGTGCGCACATCCAGGAACAGCATGGGCTGGTCAATTGCGCGCTCTTCACTTTGCGCAGCCAGATCAGCCATGGCGCGTTGCTGGCGCAGACGGGTGATGAACAGCAGCGCTGCGCCTGGGCAGGCCACCAATAAAGCCACAACATTGATCAACAGTGCGGGCAGCGCCATCGCAAACCTCGGGTGAAACGGTGTCTGGGTATCGGTTCAGATATCAACCTGAACGGTAGTGGCAGCCAGCGCCAAACCGCTCCCTCTCCCATGGACGGCTAATGTATCCAGTAATTTACGGCGTCACCTGAACGTCACCTTAACAAGCCACTCTGTTGCCCTTCGAACATTCAGGAGCTTGTCATGCTGCACGCGCACAACCAGGATCGGCTGTATCTGATAGCCCCAAGCGACGAGCAAGAGGCGCTGATCGGCGGCCTGGCGTTCAACGTGCAGGACCGCCACTGGCTGGTGTATTGCGCCCTTGGCGGGCACCAGCATGCGGACTTGCCGGAGGCCGATCTGTTGACGGGGGTGAGCATGCTGGACTTTTGTATCGACACGGCCGCGTGAAACTGAAGGCATAAAAAAACCGGACTCATCGCTGAGCCCGGTTTTTTGTTTGAGCGGTTACTGCGCGCTGAGCAATGAACCGATGCTTGGGTCCTTGAACAGGCGGGTCAAGGCGTCACTCAGGACGTCGCTGACCAGCTTGGTGTTGGTTTCCTGGTTAGGCGACATGCCGAAACGCTGGTTCAGCGAAGCACCGTAACGGCCGCTGTAGCGACGAGTGCCGGCGGTGACGTCGGACTTGAAGGTGGCGCCAATGGACGCCTCGGTCACGTAAAGACCGTCTTTAGGCGACTGATACTTCAATTCGGCCAGGGTGATCGTCAACTGCGGAGCGCCCGGCGCGTTGGGGCTGGGGGTGAACCCCAGCAGGCGCACAGCTGCTTCGGCCTGGGCTTGCAGCTTGGGCAGCACGTCTTGAGCGTTCACCGACACCAGGGCGGTTTCCGGGTACAGGCCACCGCGCGAACCGAGTGTCGGCGAAGGACGACCGTCCACCACCCGTACCGACACCGGCTGGCCGTGGCCCACCGGGGCCAGTTGCGTGGTGATTTTCGGTTCCGGGCTCAGTTGCTGCGGGCTGTTGGCGCAGCCAACCAGGGTCAAGCTGGTCACAGTGATCAAACCGAACAACAGGCGTTGCAACATGCGCTTCTCTCCAGAAATCAGGTACCGACAGGCGGGCAGTATAGCGGGGCGCGCCCGCAGGGAACTAGCGTCAGTTACAACCTATGACCGGTCGCCCCGGCGGCGGTTCGTTGTCACCGATATGTAATAGCCGTTACATCCGCTCGTCATCCCCGACGGGCATGCTTGGCCCCAATCTTAGGAGGTCTATCGCCATGCATTTTCTCTGGTCGCTGTTTACGCGCAAGCCCGCCCTTCGCCAGTTTGCCCTGCTCGATGCGCAAGGCCGTTGCCAGGCCTTCAAAGAGTGCTGCCAGCCTCCCGTCGGCGAAGGCTGGGTGGAAATCGAAGAAATTCGCCTGAGCTGGATGCATCATCCATTGCCAGCCCGCGCCCGTGTAAGCCCACGCCCGGCGCGGTCGTCCCGCCACCAGGCGTTGGCCGCCTGACCGAACGCCTAATAAAAGTCATAAAACACGTCCATTTCCCTGACGTTCTTCGCTACAATCTCCCCCCGATTATAAGGACGTCTCCTGATCGGGCCTCGCAGCATCGTTAATGCCTCGGTATTAACCCCCAAGAATCGCCCACAGAGAGCCGCCCACACAGATCGAGTGAAGCTGGCGCGCTTGCTGTTTCCTTTGCAAACCACCCGCCTTTACCGAATCTGCCAGAGCTGCCATTGCGCTCGGCCACTTGAGTTGTTTGCCCGTTTTGCCGCGTGTCGGCAGAGGTTTGCGGGCCAGGTGCCAGGCCGGGGTAGCCCTTTTTTGAGGTTCACGTCTTCAAAAGAGCGTGAAAAAAACGGGTTTTCACAACTTCACAAGAGTGTGGCGAGCAAATGAATAGTTTGGCGTTTGTACAAGCACCATCAGCGTCTGGAACAGCCCAACCACACAGGCCCGAGTACTCCGCAAACACCGGAGCTTGAGCCTGTCCGCTACGGATTGATTGCACGAATCGCACGCTTTGACCATAAGTCGAATTGCCACAGCCGCCCATGAATGCGTTCATAGGCAGATCAGGCCGGGCAGGAAGCGTGCGCTGAAGTTGCAAAGAATTGCGAAACGGACATGGCGATCCTGGCCATGGGTACCCTGGGGCAACACGTGAACCGCCCCGTCACTCCTGGCAGCCATGCCGTCAATTTGGTGCTGCAGATTTTGGAGACGCGTTAAATGGCGCATAACGAAGCAGTCGACGTAGTACTGGTAGGGGCCGGCATCATGAGTGCCACCCTGGCCGTACTGCTCAAAGAGCTCGACCCCGGCCTCAAGCTGGAAGTCGTTGAGCTGATGGACTCGGGTGCCGCGGAGAGTTCCAACCCGTGGAACAACGCCGGTACCGGCCACGCCGGGCTGTGTGAGCTGAACTACACGCCCCAGGCCGCCGATGGCTCCATCGACATCAAGAAAGCCGTACACATCAACACCCAGTTCGAGGTGTCGAAGCAGTTCTGGGCCTACCTGACCAAGAAGGGCACCTTTGGCTCGTCCAAGTCCTTTATCAGCCCGGTGCCGCACCTGAGCTTCGTGCAGGGCGAAAAAGGCGTGGAGTTCCTCAGGAAGCGCTTTGAAACCCTCAGCCAGCACCATGCGTTCTCGGACATGCACTACACCGAAGACCGCAACGAGATGGCCGAGTGGATGCCACTGATGATGCCGGGCCGCCCGCTTGACGAAAAAATCGCGGCCACCCGCGTGATGAACGGCACCGACGTCAACTTCGGCGCCCTGACCAACCAGTTGCTCGCTCACCTGACCAGCTCCCCGGACGCCCAGGTCAAGTACAGCAAGCGCGTGACCGGCCTCAAGCGTAACGGTGCGGGCTGGACCGTGAGCATCAAGGACGTCAACAGCGGCAACAGCCGCGAAGTGGACGCCAAGTTCGTGTTCCTCGGCGCCGGTGGCGCGGCCCTGCCGCTGCTGCAAGCCTCGGGTATCGAAGAAAGCAAAGGGTTTGGCGGTTTCCCGGTCAGCGGCCAGTGGTTGCGTTGCGACAACCCGGAAGTGGTCAAGCACCACCAGGCCAAGGTCTACAGCCAGGCTGCCGTGGGCTCGCCGCCGATGTCCGTGCCGCACCTGGACACCCGCGTAGTCGACGGCAAGAAATCCCTGCTGTTCGGGCCATACGCCGGCTTCACCACCAAGTTCCTCAAGCACGGCTCGTTCCTCGACCTGCCGCTGTCGGTTCGCGCCGGCAACATCGGCCCGATGCTGGCTGTGGCCCGCGATAACATGGACCTGACCAAGTACCTGGTCAGCGAAGTGATGCAATCGATGGAGCAGCGCCTGGAATCCCTGCGTCGTTTCTACCCGGAAGCCAAAGCTGAAGACTGGCGCCTGGAAGTGGCCGGCCAACGGGTGCAGATCATCAAGAAGGACCCGAAGAAAGGCGGCGTGCTGCAATTTGGCACCGAGCTGGTCGCGGCCAAGGACGGTTCACTGGCAGCGCTGCTGGGTGCCTCCCCAGGCGCTTCGGTGACGGTGTCGATCATGCTGGACCTGATCGAGCGTTGCTTCCCGCAGAAAGCTGCCGGTGAGTGGGCGACCAAGCTGCACGAGATCTTCCCGGCTCGGGAGAAGGTCCTGGAGACTGATGCTGAGCTGTATCGCAAGATCAACGCGCAGAACAACATCAGCCTGGAGCTGGTTGAACCTGCCGCCGAAACCGATAGGAGCGAGCTTGCTCGCGAAGATCGTTAACGATAACGCCGCGCATCTGGTTTAACGCGGCGTTCTCTGGTTTTTCGCGAGCAAGCTCGCTCCTACAGTAAAAAGCAAAAACGCCCCGTTCTCGCGATGAGAACGGGGCGTTTTTTATGGCCAGGAAGCATCAGCCGCGGGCGTTGTCGATCAGCTCGATGTACTCGGCGGCGTTACGCTGGTCCTTGATCAGGTCGACGAAGGTCTGGCCGTGCTCATCCTTGCCATCCAGGTCCAAACCGGCTTCCTTGAAGAAAACCAGGAAGCGCTCGAAGTCGTCGATACGCAGGCCACGGTAGGCCTTGATCAGTTTGTGCAAGGACGGGGAAATCGCGTCAACCGGCTCGAAGTCCAGGAACAACTTGATCTGATCGTCGCCGATCTCGTCACCAATCACCTGTTTCTTATCTTTACGCATTACCGACTCCAGCCAGCAGACATTTACACGGGGTTTGAAGTCTACCTGTGCAACACAGGCTTCGAAAGCGCTCGAGGACCAATGCGGGACGGGACTTGCCCCCATCCCACACTTGGATCTTCAGTGTTTTTGCTATTTGCTACGAACAGCACCGGTATGCAAATCCGCCCAGATATGCCCGTTGGCGTAACTGAGGAACTGCACATACACCGTGTCATTGCGCAGCAAGTCGACAATCACTCGGTACTGGGCCACCGGGTACGACAGGATCAAGGTTTTACTCTTCTCATCGTATGCCGGCTTTTTCAGGCTTTTGCTTTCGGCATCGAAGTTGAGCACCACCTGGTTGATGGTCGCGCCCTTGTTCAGGGACTTGCCCTTGAGGCGGATCATCAGCGGTGAGGTCACGGGGATCGGTTGCTGGTTGGATTGACGTTGGTTGCCCACCACCACGGTGTACTCGGTGACTTGCAGCAACTGCTGCTGGTCAGGCGCCTCGGCGCGCAGGGCAAGGTCGTCGGCCGGCAGGAATTGGTTGTGCATCGGTGCAGGAGCAGCCGCCAGGGGCAAACTGAGGGTCAACGCCAGGGCGGCGCAGGTGCGTATCAACAGGCTCATGGGCCGCTCCGCAAGAGGTGGCCCAGCACTGTAGCTCAATCGAACTGGGCAAGCATCCAGCGTTGATACTCGGCCACGCCGGCGTCGCCTTCGCGGGGCGCCCAATCGGCCAGTTCGCCCTCGCCCACCGGCCGATAAGGCCCGGCCTTGCACTCGAACATCACCGTGTCGGGCGCGAGCACCACCAGGCCATGAAACACGCCGGGCGGCAGGTCGACGCCCGAGCATTCGCCGCCGGCCTGCATCACCCGCTTGGCGAGCACCTCGCCGGTATCGCTGAACACCAGCAAGCCCAAGCGCCCCTGGAGGACCAGCAAGGTTTCCGCCTTGTCAGCGCTCAGGTGCCGATGTGGCGGCACATACGTGTTGGGCTGCAGACCCACGGCCAGGCGATGGCACGGCTCTTCCATTTGATGGAAGTTGTGATGATGCCGACCACGCGGGCTGGCGCCCGCTTTCTCGGCCAGCTCGGCAAACAGCGTCTGATCAAGAAAGCGCGTCATACGTTACATACCTTTGACGGCGTAGATTCCATTGGCGTTGCGCCAGTAGCCTTTGTAATCCATACCGTAACCGAAGATGTAGCGATCGATGCATGGCAAGCCGACGAAATCGGCTTTCAACTCGGGACGGGCCTTGCGGTCGTGGTCTTTGTCGATCAGCACGGCGGTGTGCACTTTGCGTGCGCCAGCGTGTTTGCAGAAGTCGATGATCGCACCCAGGGTGTGGCCCTCATCGAGGATGTCGTCGATGATCAACACGTCGCGGTCGATAAACGAGACTTCCGGCTTGGCTTTCCAGAACAGGTCGCCGCCGGTGGTTTCGTTGCGATAGCGAGTGGCGTGCAGGTAAGACGCTTCCAACGGGAATTGCAGGTGAGTCAGCAATTTGCCGGCGAAAATCAGGCCACCGTTCATCACGCAGAAGACCACCGGGTTGGTGTCGGCCATTTCGCGGGTGATGTGTGCGCCAACCTTGGCGATCGCTGCTTCGACTTGCGCTTCGGTGTACAGGCAGTCAGCCTCGCGCATGATTTGACGGATATGCTCGAGATCAGCGGACATGGCGCTCTCCAAGGGGTGCTGTGGCAAGAAAAGCGGGCAAAGGTACGCATGTGAGGCGCAACGATCAAGCCTTAATGGACTAACGTACTAGATGTCTATAGGACAACACCCTCGGATAGATTAATCTAGGCCGGTTTTTTTGCCCGCCGCCGGAGCCTTTCCCATGCCCACTCGCGAGATCCGCCACCCGCTGATCCGACACAAACTCGGCCTTATGCGCCGTGCCGACATTAGCACGAAGAATTTCCGTGAGCTTGCTCAGGAAGTTGGAGCGCTGCTCACTTACGAAGCCACCAAAGATTTGCCTCTGGAAACCTACGACATCGAAGGTTGGGCAGGCACCGTCCAGGTCGAGAAGATCGCCGGTAAGAAAATCACCGTGGTGCCGATCCTGCGCGCCGGTATCGGCATGCTCGAAGGCGTGCTCAGCCTGATTCCGGGCGCCAAGGTCAGCGCCGTCGGCGTAGCCCGCAACGAAGAAACCCTGCAGGCCCACACCTACCTGGAAAAACTCGTACCGGAAATCAACGAGCGCCTGGCCATGATCATCGACCCGATGCTCGCCACCGGCAGCTCCATGGTTGCCACCATCGACCTGCTGAAAAAAGCCGGTTGCCGGGACATCCGCGCCATGGTGCTGGTGGCCGCGCCCGAAGGCATCGCCGCCGTCGAGAAAGCCCACCCGGACGTGCAGATCTACACCGCCTCCATCGATGAGCGCCTGAACGAACACGGTTACATCATCCCAGGCCTGGGCGATGCCGGTGACAAGATCTTCGGCACCAAGCAGAAGGACGCGTGAGCATGCAGGATGAATTCAACGACCCGCTTTGGCGCCAGATCCTGTCTGGCGCACAGATGCTCTTCGTCGCATTTGGCGCGCTGGTGTTGATGCCACTGATCACAGGTCTTGATCCAAACGTCGCACTGTTCACCGCCGGCCTGGGCACGCTGTTGTTCCAGGTGGTGACAGGGCGGCAGGTGCCGGTCTTCCTGGCGTCGAGCTTTGCCTTCATCACCCCGATTATTCTCGCCAAGGGCCAGTTCGGCCTCGCAGCGACCATGGGCGGGGTGATGGCAGCCGGGTTTGTCTATACCTTCCTCGGCCTGGCCGTGAAGATCAAAGGCACCGGTTTCATCGACCGCCTGCTGCCTCCGGTGGTCATCGGCCCGGTGATTATTTCCATCGGACTGGCCATGGCACCGATCGCCGCGAATATGGCGATGGGGAAATCCGGCGATGGCGCCGAACTGATTCATTACCAGACGGCGATGATGATCTCGATGCCTGCGCTGCTCACCACGTTGATCGTGGCGGTGTTCGGCAAGGGTATCTTCCGCCTGGTGCCGATCATCTCCGGCGTGCTGGTGGGCTTTGCCATGGCCTTCTACTTTGGCGTGGTCGACACGGCAAAAATCGCCGCCGCACCGTGGTTCGCCCTGCCCCACTTCACCGCGCCGGAGTTCAACTGGCAGGCGATCCTGTTTATCGTCCCGGTAGCGCTGGCGCCGGCGATCGAACATATCGGCGGTGTGATTGCAGTAGGCAGCGTGACCGGTCGCGACTACCTGAAGAAGCCTGGCCTGCACCGCACTTTGCTCGGCGACGGCATTGCCACCACCGCCGCCGGCCTGTTTGGCGGCCCACCGAACACCACGTACGCCGAAGTAACGGGCGCGGTGATGCTGACCAAGAACTACAACCCGAAGATCATGACCTGGGCGGCAGTGTTTGCCATCAGCCTGGCGTTCATCGGCAAGTTCGGTGCACTGCTGCAAAGCATCCCGGTGCCGGTGATGGGCGGGATCCTGTGCCTGCTGTTCGGCTCGATTGCTGCGGTGGGGATGAACACGTTGATCCGCCACAGGATCGACCTGGGTGAAGCGCGCAATCTGGTGATTGTGTCGGTGACCCTGGTGTTCGGCATTGGCGGTGTGCTGGTGGGGACCGGTACGGGTCCGGATGACTTCGGCCTGAAGGGCATTGCACTGTGTGCGGTGGTAGCGATTGGCTTGAACCTGCTGCTGCCGGGCAATGATGGCTGGAAGAACAAGAAGCCGGAAGAGCCGCTGATCTAACACATATGGCAGAACCTAATGCGGGAGGGGGCAAGCCCCCTCCCACATTTTTTGATCTTCAGTGTGGCTTAGAGCTCACCCAACCCATCGATCAGCGCCTGGTTCTGCTCCGGCGTACCGATGCTGATCCGCAGGAACTGGGCAATCCGCTCCTGCTTGAAGTGCCGCACAATCACCCCTTGCTCACGCAACTTGGCCGCCAGGCCGGCAGCGTCGTGCCGTGGGTGGCGGGCAAAGATAAAGTTGGCCGCTGACGGCAACACTTCAAAGCCTTTACCTTCCAGTTGCGCGACCAGCTGGTTGCGACTATCGATAACCAACTGGCACGTCTTCTCGAAGTACTCACGATCCTCGAAGGCCGCTGCCGCGCCGACAATCGCCAGGCGATCCAGCGGGTAGGAGTTGAAGCTGTTCTTGACCCGCTCCAGCGCTTCGATGAGGTCCGGGTGGCCCACGGCCAGGCCCACACGCAAACCGGCCAGTGAGCGCGACTTGGACAGGGTCTGGGTCACCAGCAGGTTCGGGTAACGGTCCACCAGGCTGATGGCGGTTTCGCCACCGAAGTCGATATAGGCCTCATCGACCACCACCACCGAATCCGGGCTGGCCTTGAGGATCTGCTCCACGGCGTCCAGCGCCAGGACGCAGCCGGTGGGCGCGTTCGGGTTGGGGAAGATGATCCCGCCGTTGGGCTTGGCGTAGTCCGCGACGCGGATCTGGAACTGCTCGTCCAACGGCACCGGGTTGGACTTGATGCCGTAGAGACCGCAGTACACCGGATAGAAGCTGTAGCTGATATCCGGGAACAGCAGCGGCAGCTCGTGCTGGAACAAGCCGTGGAAGATGTGCGCCAGGACTTCATCGGAACCGTTGCCGAGGAACACTTTGCCAGCGTCGATCCCGTAATACTTGGCCACGGCCTGCTTGAGCAGGTCGCTGTTGGGGTCCGGGTACAGGCGCAGGTTGTCGTTCAACTCGGCCTGCATCGCCGCCAGCGCCTTGGGAGACGGGCCGTAGGGGTTTTCATTGGTGTTGAGCTTGACCAGTTTGGTCAGCTTCGGTTGCTCGCCGGGCACGTAAGGCACGAGGTCCTTGACGAAGGGGCTCCAGAATTTGCTCATGGGTTATTTCCCCTCTTCCAGGATTCGATACTCAGCACTACGGGCGTGGGCGCTCAGGGATTCACCACGGGCCAGCACCGAGGCGGTCTTGCCCAATTCGGAAGCGCCTTGTGGAGAGCAAAAGATGATCGACGAACGTTTCTGGAAGTCATACACCCCCAGCGGCGACGAGAAGCGCGCGGTGCCGGAAGTCGGCAGCACGTGGTTAGGGCCGGCGCAGTAGTCGCCCAGCGCTTCGCTGGTGTGGCGGCCCATGAAGATCGCACCCGCATGGCGAATCGACGGCAGCCAGGCCTGCGGATCGGCCACGGACAGCTCCAGGTGCTCCGGCGCGATACGGTTGGCCACTTCGATGGCCTGTTCCATGTCACGCACCAGGATCAGCGCACCACGACCATTGATCGACTTCTCGATGATCTCGGCGCGGTCCATGGTCGGCAGCAGCTTATTGATGCTGGCGGCGACCTTGTCGAGGAACTCGGCGTCCGGGCTGACCAGAATCGCCTGGGCGTCTTCGTCGTGCTCGGCCTGGGAGAACAGGTCCATGGCGATCCAGTCCGGGTCGGTCTGGCCGTCGCACACCACGAGGATTTCCGAAGGGCCGGCGATCATGTCGATACCGACCTGGCCGAACACATGGCGCTTGGCAGTGGCGACGTAGATGTTGCCGGGACCGACCACCTTGTCGACCTTCGGCACGCTTTCGGTGCCATAAGCCAGGGCGGCAACCGCTTGGGCACCGCCGATGGTGAACACGCGGTCGACACCGGCAATACAGGCGGCAGCCAGTACCAGTTCGTTGATTTCACCGCGCGGGGTCGGTACCACCATGACCACTTCGGTCACGCCGGCCACTTTGGCCGGGATCGCGTTCATCAATACTGAGGACGGGTAAGAAGCTTTCCCGCCCGGTACGTACAGACCAGCACGGTCCAGCGGCGTGACCTTCTGGCCCAGCACGGTGCCGTCGGCCTCGGTGTAGCTCCAGGAGTCCTGCTTCTGTTTTTCGTGGTAGCTGCGCACTCGGCTCGCGGCGACTTCGAGGGCTTCGCGCTGTGGCGCGGTGATGCGCGTCAGGGCCAGCTCCAGGCGTTCGCGGGGCAGGATCAGGTCAGACATGGACTTGACGTCCAGACCGTCGAACTGGCGGGTGAAGTCCACCAACGCCGCATCACCGCGCTCGCGCACGGCCTTGATAATGTCGAGCACCCGCTGGTTGACCGAGTCGTCGGACACGCTTTCCCAGCTCAGCAGATGATCCAGATGATGGGCGAAATCCGGGTCGGCAGCGTTGAGTCGGGCAATTGCAGTGGACGTGGTCATAGCGAGGGCCTCAATAGAATTGGCAAAAACTCAGGCGCCCTAAACTAGCAGTCGTTTCCGCTTGGGCACCTGAGAATTCTGGCTATGAGGCGGATAGACGGGCGCAGCTTTTCAGCTACGCAGGTGAGTCAACCGCGGTGTCGAGACTCCACTGCCTGGCGCAGGGTGTCGATCAACGCCTGGATACGGGCGTGTTGCATCTTCATCGACGCTTTGTTGACGATCAGCCGAGAGCTGATATCGGCGATAAAATCCTGTGGTTCGAGACCGTTGGCACGCAGGGTGTTGCCGGTGTCGACCACGTCGATGATCTTGTCAGCCAGGCCGATCAGCGGCGCCAGCTCCATCGAGCCGTAGAGCTTGATGATGTCGACCTGACGGCCTTGTTCGGCGTAGTAACGCTTGGCAACGTTGACGAACTTGGTGGCCACGCGCAGGCGGCCTTTAGGCTCGACATCACCGACACGGCCGGCGGTCATCAGCTTGCACAGGGCAATGCGCAGGTCCAGCGGCTCGTACAGGCCTTGGCCGCCGTATTCCATCAGCACGTCTTTACCGGCGACGCCGAGGTCGGCCGCGCCATGTTCAACGTAAGTCGGCACGTCGGTAGCCCGTACGATCAGCAGGCGAACGTCGTCCTGGGTCGTAGGGATGATCAGCTTGCGGCTCTTGTCCGGATTCTCGGTCGGCACGATGCCCGCTTCAGCCAGAAGCGGCAAAGTGTCGTCAAGGATGCGGCCCTTGGACAGTGCGATGGTCAACATGGGAAACGTCAATCCTTCATCAGGCTATTGCTGTCCGGTCGCAAACGGCGCCAGACACAGATCGAGGCCATGACAGCCTCGACTTGAAACAAATCAGTGTATGTAGGAGCGAGCTTGCTCGTGAAAAACGTCAACGATAACGCGTTTATTCAGACTCAACGCGGTGCCCACGAGTTCTTCGCGAGCAAGCTCGCTCCTACAATGCAGTGAGGACTAGCCCGGTACGCGGCGGATTTTCGCGCCGAGCATCTGCAGTTTTTCCTCGATGCACTCGTAACCACGGTCGATGTGGTAGATGCGGTCGATCAGGGTATCGCCTTCGGCGATCAGCGCCGAGATCACCAGGCTGGCCGAAGCGCGCAGGTCGGTGGCCATGACTGGCGCGCCCTTGAGCTTCTCGGTGCCGGTAACGATGGCAGTGTTGCCTTCAACCTGGATCTTCGCGCCCATGCGGTGCAGTTCGTACACGTGCATGAAGCGGTTTTCGAAGATGGTCTCGATCACTGCACCCGTGCCTTCGGCAATGGCGTTCAAGGAGATGAACTGCGCCTGCATGTCGGTCGGGAACGCCGGGTACGGAGCGGTACGCACGTTAACGGCTTTTGGCCGCTTGCCGTGCATGTTCAGCTCGATCCAGTCTTCACCGGTGGTGATTTCGGCACCGGCTTCGCGCAGTTTTTCCAGGACCGCTTCCAGAATGGTCGGATCGGTGTCCTTGACCTTGACGCGACCACCGGTGACGGCGGCAGCAACCAGGTAGGTACCGGTCTCGATACGGTCCGGCATCACTTTGTAGGTGGCAGGGTGCAGGCGTTTCACACCGTCAATGGTGATGGTGTCGGTGCCGGCGCCGGTGATGTTGGCACCCATGGCGATCAGGAAGTTGGCCAGGTCGACCACTTCAGGCTCGCGCGCAGCGTTTTGCAGCACACTGCGGCCGTTGGCCAGGGCAGCGGCCATCATGATGTTTTCGGTACCGGTCACGCTGACGGTATCAAAGAAGAAGTTCGCGCCACGCAGGCCGCCTTCCGGCGCCTTGGCCTTGATGTAGCCGCCTTCGACGTCGATGGTCGCGCCCATGGCTTCAAGGCCACGGATGTGCAGGTCCACCGGACGCGAGCCAATGGCGCAACCGCCAGGCAATGCGACTTCGGCCTCGCCGAAACGGGCGACCATCGGGCCCAATACCAGGATCGACGCACGCATGGTTTTCACCAGTTCGTACGGGGCGATCAGGGTCTTGATGGTGCGCGGATCGATTTCGACGGACAGCTTCTCGTCGATTACCGGCTCAATACCCATGCGACCAAACAGCTCGATCATGGTGGTGATGTCGTGCAGGTGCGGCAGGTTGGCTACGGTTACCGGGCCATCGCACAGCAAGGTCGCGGCCAGGATCGGCAAGGCAGAGTTTTTCGCACCGGAAATGCGAATCTCGCCATCGAGGCGGGCACCGCCGGTAATAATCAATTTATCCATAAGAATCTCGACGCCTTGGGGGCTCAGGTGCGCTCGGCCCAGGCCGCGCGACTGAAAAATTTCATAGTGACCGCGTGGATGCTGCCATCGGTGATCCACGGGTTCAAATGGGCATAGATCTGCTGCTGACGCTTGACCGGGCTGAGTGCCGCCAGTTCATCGCTAATCACGTTCAGCTGGAAGTTGCAGCCTTCGCCTTCAACTTCTACGTTCGTATCCGGCAGCTTTCCTTCGAGAAAGCTCTTAACTTCTAGGGCCTGCATGATCAACCTCTATCGGCGCCCAGTGCGCACGGGTCGCACATCATACAAAAAAGCCCCGCGCCTGCGAACCCCGCATAGCAGGACTCTGACGGGGGGCTTCATCGATAATGTGTATTAAGGATGCACCAACAGCTCGGTCAAACCGGAAACTTCGGCGATTTCACGCATGTCTTCAGGCAATGCACGGATGCTGACCGGTTTTTTGGCCGCCTCAGCATCACGCATGAAGCACAGCAGCAACGACAAGCCGACGCTGCTGGACTTGGTTACCGCCGAGCAATCCAGCACCAACGCAGGGGCAGTGCTGCTCTTGATCAGCGCTTGGCCCTGCTTGCGCAGGTCAGGCCCGGTGCGGTAATCCAGCACGCCGCTGAGGAACAACTCGCCAGCGTCGCCGAGACGAACAGCCGACTCGGTCATTGCGCAGGCTTCCCTGCAGTTTTATCGGTCTCTTCCTTGGCCTTGGCGACTTCACCGGCCCAACCATTGATGGTTTTGTCCAGGTCGTTGCCATTGCGCTGCATGGCGTCGGCGAACTGGTCACGGAACAGCTTGCCGATGTTGATACCGTTGATGATCACATTGCGTAGTTTCCACTCGCCACTGATCTTCTCCAGCGTGTACTGCACCGGGTAAACGGCACCATTGTTGCCCTTGACGCTCATGTTGACACTGGTGCGGTCACCCGACTCATCCCCGGCAGGAGCGACGGTGATGCCCTGGTTGTTGTACTCAAGCAAAGCGTTGCCATAAAACTGGAACAGGCCGCGCTTGAAGTTTTCCTGGAACGTTTGCATTTGCGCAGGAGTGGCCTTGCGCGAATATTTGACCGTCATGATGCTTTTGGAGATACCTTCAGCATCCACCACGGGACCAACAATAGTGTTGAGCGCTTCATAAAACTTGGAAGGGTCTTGCTTGTACTGCTCTTTATTGGCAGTCAGGTCAGCCAACATCCTGTTGGTAGTGTCCTGCACCAGTTCGTGCGCAGAACCTGCTGCGTTGGCCATCAACGGCAGCGCTGCAAGCAGTACCAGGAGACCACGTCGCAAGGTAGAGATCATGTACAGATTCCTCATTTAGCGTCTTTATTGACCGTATTGAGCAGGAATTTACCGATCAGGTCTTCAAGCACCAACGACGACTGTGTGTCGTGGATTGTCGAGCCATCCTTGAGCAGGGCTGTTTCCCCGCCCACGCTGACACCGATGTATTTCTCGCCCAGCAGACCCGCAGTGAGGATAGATGCAGTGGAATCGGTAGGCAGATTATCTACCTTCTTATCCAGCTGCATCGTCACTCGACCCGTGAAGCTGTCATGATCCAGATCGATTGCCGTGACCTTGCCGATGGTGACACCGGCCATGGTCACTTTAGCTCTGACAGTCAAACCAGCGATATTGTCGAAGTAAGCGTAAAGTTTATAAGTATCGGCGGTCGGGCTGGCGGAAAGGCCACTGACTCGCAGGGCCAGCAACAGTAAAGCCAGGATGCCAGCCAGCAAGAAAAGGCCGACACCGATTTCCACAGTGCGGTTTTGCATCAGAAATCTCCAAACATCAAGGCGGTCAAAATGAAGTCAAGGCCCAGTACCGCCAGTGAGGCGTACACAACGGTCTTGGTGGTGGCGCGACTGATCCCTTCTGAAGTGGGCTCACAGTCATAGCCTTGGAATACGGCGATCCAGGTCACTACAAAGGCGAAGACGATGCTCTTTATGACGCCATTGAGCACGTCACCGCTGAAAGTCACGCTGTTTTGCATGTTGGCCCAGTAGGAGCCGTCGTAGACGCCCAGCCAGTCCACTGCCACCCAGGAGCCGCCCCAGATACCGACCACGCTGAAGATCATCGCCAGCAAAGGCAGGGAAATAAAGCCGGCCCACAGGCGCGGGGCAACAATGTACTTGAGCGGGTCCACGCCGATCATTTCCAGGCTGGACAACTGCTCGGTGGACTTCATGTTGCCGATTTCGGCAGTCAACGCGGAACCCGCTCGTCCGGCGAACAGCAACGCGGTCACGACCGGCCCCAACTCACGCAGCAGCGTCAGGGCAACCATCTGCCCCACCGCCTGCTCCGAACCGTAGCTGGACAGGATATTGAAGCCCTGCAACGCCAGCACCATCCCGATGAACATCCCGGAGACCACAATGATCACCAGGGACATCACGCCCACCGAATGCAGTTGCTTGATCAACAGGCCGAAGCCGCCACCAATGCCACCGCGGCCGAGCAAGGCGTGAAACAGGAAAATTGTCGAGCGACCCAGCACTTCGACGATGTCGATACCGGATCGACCGAAAAGGCGAACCTTCTCGATGAGAGATGTCTTGCGCATCAGCGCTTCCCCAGAAGGTCTGAGCGGTAATCCGCTGCCGGAAAGTGAAAAGGCACAGGGCCATCGGGATCGCCGGTCATGAATTGGCGAATACGCGGGTTGTCGGCGTTCATCAGTTCTTCAGGCGTACCCTGCCCCAGCACCTGGCCATCGCCGACTACATAGAGGTAATCGGCAATGCTCGCGGTTTCTGCAAGGTCGTGAGAGACCACGATGCTGGTGATACCCAGCGCATCGTTGAGCAGACGAATCAGGCGCACCAGCACACCCATGGCAATCGGATCCTGGCCGACGAAAGGCTCGTCGTACATGAGGATCTGCGGGTCGAGGGCGATGGCACGCGCCAGAGCCACACGGCGCTTCATGCCGCCGGACAGTTCGTCGGGCATCAGGTCGATGGCACCACGAAGGCCTACGGCCTGCAATTTCAGCAACACAATGTCACGAATCATTTCGTCGGACAGCTGGGTATGCACCCGCAACGGAAACGCCACGTTCTCGAACACATCGAGGTCGGTAAACAGCGCACCGCTCTGGAACAGCACGCCCATATGCTTGCGAGCATCGAACAGATCGCTGCGCGACAAGGTCGGCAGGTTCTGGCCGTTGACCCACACTTCACCGGCGCTGGGGCGCAATTGCATGCCCATCAGACGCAACAGCGTGGTCTTGCCGCAACCGGACGGCCCCATGATGCCCGTGACCTTGCCGCGGGGAATGCGAATATCGACGTTATTGAAGATGCTGCGCGTCCCGCGCTTGAAGGTCAGTCCCTTCAGCTCGACCGCGTAGGCGTTATCGGCACTCATCTAAACTCCTTGGGATGCAGCCTCTCACTCAGACACCATGCATGCGACAAACGTTTGCAACGGTGACGCATATAGATAGCCTCATGGGCTGGGCGGACTGAACTGGCGGCGAACTATATCACTGCTGGTACAGGGCGCCCAAGGCCGGAACAGCGCTAGTTCAGTTTAGGGACAGGGAAAAAAGGTTGCTGGCTATGTTACTGAGGATCGATCTCAGGTATTCGTTGAATAAAGCCTGACGAACTTGCGTGAGGGAATTGATCATTACCGCTATAATCGCCGACTTTTCGTCAGGCTATACGACTTCAGACATGAGCCAATCCAGCGACCTTATTCAATCCGCGCAACGCACCATCCGCCTCGAAGTTGAAGCCGTAGAAGGCTTGCTGGCCCATATCGACGCAGATTTCGTACGCGCCTGCGAGATGATTCTGGCCAGCAAGGGCCGTGTTGTCGTGGTCGGCATGGGCAAGTCGGGCCACGTCGGCAACAAGATCGCCGCCACCCTGGCCAGCACCGGGACCACCGCATTTTTCGTACATCCGGCCGAAGCCAGCCACGGCGACATGGGCATGATCACCAAGGATGACATCATCCTGGCGCTGTCCAACTCCGGCACCACCAACGAAATCGTGACCCTGCTGCCGCTGATCAAGCGCCTGGGCATCAAGATGATCAGCGTCACCGGCAACCCGGAATCAACGCTGGCCAAGGCCGGCGACGTGAACCTGAATGTTCACGTGGACCACGAGGCCTGCCCGCTGAACCTGGCGCCGACCTCCTCCACCACCGCAGCCCTTGTCATGGGCGACGCCTTGGCCGTAGCGCTGCTGGAAGCCCGCGGATTCACCGCTGAAGACTTCGCGTTTTCCCACCCAGGTGGTGCCCTGGGCCGCCGTCTGTTGCTGAAAGTGGAAAATGTCATGCATTCGGGCGAGGAATTGCCCCACGTCCAGCGCGGCACCCTGCTGAAGGACGCGCTGATGGAAATGACCCGCAAGGGCCTGGGTATGACCGTGATCCTGGAAGCCGATGGGCGCCTAGCCGGGGTATTCACTGACGGTGATTTGCGCCGCACCCTGGACCGCACCATCGATATCCGCACCGCGACCATCGACGCCGTGATGACCCCCCATGGCAAGACTGCACGCCCTGAAATGCTGGCAGCCGAAGCATTGAAGATCATGGAAGACCACAAGATCGGCGCACTGGTGGTGATCGATAGCGACGACCACCCGATTGGCGCCCTGAACATGCACGACTTGCTGCGTGCGGGAGTGATGTAAATGACCAGCGACCTGTTGCAACGCGGCAAACACATCAAACTGGCGATTTTCGACGTTGACGGCGTACTGACCGATGGCCGCCTGTACTTTCTCGAAGACGGCAGCGAATTCAAGACGTTCAATACCCTCGACGGCCAGGGCATCAAGATGCTGATGGCTTCGGGCGTGCAAACGGCGATTATCAGCGGCAGAAAAACCCCGGTTGTGGAACGCCGCGCACAAAACCTCGGTATTCCTCACCTGTATCAGGGCCGCGAGGATAAACTGGTGGTTCTGGACGAGCTTCTTGGCAAACTCAACCTAAGCTATGAGCAGGTCGCCTATCTGGGCGATGATCTGCCTGACTTGCCGGTCATTCGCCGAGTAGGCCTGGGCATGGCCGTCGCCAATGCGGCGACATTTGTTCGCGAGCACGCCCACGGCATCACCACCGCCCGCGGCGGCGAAGGTGCCGCCCGCGAGTTCTGTGAACTGATCCTGCGAGCCCAAGGCAGTCTTGAAGCGGCCCACGCCGCCTACCTATAGAGCGTTTTATGCTGAGCAAAAAGATTCGCAACTTCCTGCTATTCGGAGTCATCGCCGCGCTGTTCCTTGCGGTGGGCTACTGGAATATCAGCCCGGGGCGCTTCCTCGACCAGCCTGCCGCGCAGGTTGACGACGGGGCCATCGACTATTACGCCACCAATGCCTATAGCGTGCAGTTCCTGCCCGACGGCAAGGTGCAGTACGAAATGACGTCGGACAAAGTCGAGCACTTGAAGGCCACGGAAGTCACCCTGCTGACCAACCCGGACCTGAACCTGTACCGCGGCACCGAGTTTCCGTGGCATGTCACGAGCAAGCGTGGCGAGGTGAACCCGGACGGCACCGAGGTAGAACTGATTGACTCGGTACGCGTTGCGCGTACTGACGCCAAAAACCGTGACACCGTGATTACCAGCAGTCGCATGACCGTATTCCCACAGAAGCAATATGCGCAGACCGAGCAAGACGTTAGAATCGACGGCGCTGGCGGTGTATCGACTGGCAAGGGAATGAAAGCGTATTTGAAAGAAAGCAGGATACACCTGCTATCGAACGTAAGAGGACAGTATGAGGCTCGTTAAAACTCTCCCTATTTTGCTCGGCCTGGGCGCAGCACTGGGAAGCGTGAGCGCCTGGGCTCTGCCGAACGATAGCCAGCAACCGATCCACATCTCGGCTGACGATGCGCAACTGGATGACAAGCAAGGCGTCGCCACCTATACCGGCGGCGTGATCATCACCCAGGGTTCGATGAAGATCACCGGCAACACGGTGACACTGACGCGCACTCAAGCGGGCGATATCGACGTGGTGACATCGGTGGGCAACCTGGCTTACTTCGAACAGAAGCAGTCGGCTACCGACACCGGCCCGATGAAGGGCTACGGCAAGACCATCCAGTATCACGCCCAGCAGAATCGCATCGTGCTGATCGACCAGGCCAAGGTACTCAGCCCCGATGGCAACTCCACGGAAGGTGAAAAGATCACCTATGACACCGTGAAGCAGATTGCCAACGCCGGTCGCGCCAATGGCAGCAAGGTCACCGCGCCACGCCCCCGTATCGATATGGTTATCCAGCCGAAGAAGAAGGCCGAGTAATGGCAACCCTGAAAGCCCAGCATCTGGCCAAGGCCTATAAAAGCCGTCAGGTCGTGCGCGACGTCAGCCTGTCGATCGACAGCGGCCAGATCGTCGGCTTGCTTGGCCCCAACGGCGCCGGCAAGACCACCTGCTTCTACATGATTGTCGGCCTGGTCCAGGCGGACCAAGGTCGCGTACTGATCGACGACCTGGATGTGAGCCACCAGCCAATGCACGGGCGCGCCCGTGCCGGTATCGGCTATCTTCCGCAGGAAGCGTCGATCTTCCGCAAGCTGTCGGTATCCGACAACATCATGGCCATCCTTGAAACCCGCAAGGAACTCGACCGTGAAGGCCGCCGCAAAGAATTGGAAAGCCTGCTTCAGGAATTCCACATCAACCACATTCGAGACAACCTTGGCATGAGCCTGTCCGGTGGTGAGCGGCGTCGCGTGGAAATCGCCCGCGCCCTGGCCACCGCCCCCAAGTTCATTCTGCTGGACGAACCGTTTGCCGGCGTCGACCCCATCTCGGTCGGCGACATCAAGCAGATCATCCATCACCTCAAGGCCAAGGGCATCGGTGTACTGATCACCGACCACAACGTGCGTGAGACCCTCGACATCTGTGAAACCGCGTATATCGTCAACGATGGTCAGCTGATCGCCGAAGGCGACTCTGCCACCATCCTGGCCAACGAGCTGGTCAAGGAAGTGTACCTGGGTCACGAGTTCCGCCTGTAAACACCGTGGTGTCACGGCCGCTCGCCAAAGCGCGCGGGAGTCAATGAAAACCTCCGGATTTTTATTGTTACCGCGCTCTAGGCAAAGCACCCGATATCAGGCATATAATTTGCTTATGTTTGGCGCTCACGCGCCCTGTCGTGGATGGCGCATTGCGCCGGCGAATAAGGTGTTAAGCCCCTGCCATGAAACCATCGCTAGTCCTGAGAATGGGCCAGCAGCTGACGATGACACCGCAGCTGCAACAGGCCATCCGCCTGCTCCAATTGTCGACCCTGGACCTGCAACAGGAAATCCAGGAGGCCCTGGAGTCCAATCCGATGCTCGAACGCCAGGAAGAAGGCGACGACTTCGATAATGCAGACCCACTGGCCGACAACATCGAGCAAAAACCCAATTCCGACGTACAGGAACCCTCCTACCAGGAAACCGCCCCCACGGTGGATAACCTTGAGGAAGGCGATTGGAACGAACGTATTCCCAACGAGCTCCCGGTGGACACCGCCTGGGAGGATGTCTACCAGACCAGCGCCAGCAGCCTGCCCAGCAATGACGATGACGAGTGGGACTTCACCACCCGCACTTCCGCCGGCGAGAGCCTGCAGAGCCATCTGCTGTGGCAACTGAACCTCGCGCCGATGTCGGACACCGATCGCCTGATCGCCGTGACCCTGATCGACTGCATCAATAACCAGGGCTATCTGGACGAGACGCTCGAAGAGATTCTCGAGGCCTTTGACCCGGAACTGGATATCGAGCTGGACGAAATCGAAGCGGTCCTGCACCGCATCCAACAATTCGAGCCCGCCGGCATCGGTGCCCGCACCCTGAGCGAATGCCTGCTGCTGCAACTGCGTCAGTTGCCCGCCAAGACCCCATGGCTCGCCGAGGCCCAGCGCCTGGTCACCGACTACATTGACCTGCTGGGCAGCCGCGACTACAGCCAGTTGATGCGGCGCATGAAGCTCAAGGAAGACGACCTGCGCCAGGTCATCGAGCTGGTGCAAAGCCTCAACCCGCGTCCAGGCTCGCAGATTGAGTCCAGCGAAGCCGAATACGTCGTTCCCGACGTGATCGTGCGCAAGGACAACGAACGCTGGCTGGTGGAACTGAACCAGGAATCGGTGCCGCGCCTGCGGGTCAACCCGCAATATGCCGGTTTTGTGCGCCGCGCCGACACCAGTGCCGACAACACCTTCATGCGCAACCAGTTGCAGGAAGCCCGCTGGTTCATCAAGAGCCTGCAAAGCCGCAACGAAACCCTGATGAAAGTGGCCACCCAGATCGTCGAGCACCAGCGCGGCTTCCTGGAATATGGTGACGAGGCGATGAAGCCGCTGGTCCTGCACGACATCGCAGAAGCAGTGGGTATGCACGAATCGACGATTTCCCGGGTGACCACACAAAAATTCATGCATACCCCACGGGGTATTTATGAGTTGAAATACTTTTTCTCCAGTCATGTCAGCACCTCGGAAGGTGGTGAATGCTCGTCCACGGCAATCCGCGCGATCATCAAAAAACTGGTTGCTGCGGAAAATCAGAAAAAGCCGTTGAGTGACAGCAAGATCGCTGGTTTACTGGAAGCACAAGGCATTCAGGTCGCCCGTCGAACCGTCGCCAAGTACCGCGAATCCCTTGGGATCGCGCCTTCCAGCGAGCGTAAGCGTTTGATGTGACGGGCGGGCCACAGCGTTCCAGTGGCGGGTATTCCTACCCGCCGCTTTATGCACTGGCAACGAAGGAGAAGCTGTATGCAAGTCAACATCAGTGGACACCATATAGAAGTCACCCCTCCACTACGCGACTACGTCGAGCAGAAGCTGAGGAAGCTTGAGGGCCATTTCGACAAGATCACCAACGTGCAGGTCATCATGAAGGTCGACAAGCTTCAGCAGAAAATCGAAGCGACACTTCAGATACCCGGTGGAGAAGTGGTCGCCAATGCCGAACATGAAGACATGTATGCATCAATCGACTTGCTCACAGACAAGCTTGACCGCCAACTCAAAAAGCATAAGGAAAAGAATCTGAGCCTGCTTCAGGGCACAGGTCGTTAACTCTCCCCCCATGATCCGACTTGAAACCATCCTGACCCCCGGCCGTTCCCTCGTGAACGTGCCGGGCGGCAGCAAGAAGAAAGCCCTCGAACAAATTGCCAACCTGATCAGCAGCCAAGTGCCTGATCTGGAGATGCAGGATGTCTTTGAGGCTCTGATCGCCCGTGAAAAACTCGGTTCCACCGGTTTTGGCAACGGCATCGCCATTCCTCACTGCCGCCTCAAAGGCTGCGAGACACCTGTCAGCGCCCTGCTGCACCTGGACGCACCTATCGATTTCGACGCGATCGACGGTGCCCCGGTGGACCTGCTTTTTGTTCTGCTGGTCCCACAGGCCGCCACCGATGCACACCTGGAACTGCTTCGGCAGATCGCAAGCATGCTCGATCGCAAGGAAGTACGCGACAAACTGCGCAGTGCCAGTAGCAACGAGGCGCTGTACCAAGTTGTCCTGGATGAGCAAAACGGGCAGTAATCATGCGTTTGATCATCGTCAGCGGCCGCTCCGGCTCGGGTAAAAGTACTGCCCTCAACGTTCTTGAGGACAACGGATTCTATTGCATCGACAACTTGCCGGCCGGACTGCTCCCGGAATTGGCAGAGCGGGCACTGATCCATACCGAATTGGCGCAACCCCTGGTCGCCGTTTCGATTGACGCCCGCAACCTGCCGAGCCACCTCACGCGTTTTCCGGAATTGCTCGAAGAAGTGCGCGCCAAGCACATTCACTGCGATGTGCTGTATCTGGACGCCGACGAAGAAACCCTGCTTAAGCGCTTCTCAGAGACCCGTCGACGTCACCCCCTCAGCAGCCCACACCGTTCTCTGGCCGAAGCCATCGAGGATGAAACCAAGCTGCTGGGGCCGATCATTGACCTCGCCGATCTCAAGATCAACACCACCAGCCTCAACCTGTATCAGTTGCGCGATGCCATCAAGCTACGCCTGCTGAACCAGCCGGAGCCTGGCACGGCATTTCTGGTCGAGTCCTTTGGGTTCAAGCGTGGCATGCCGGTGGATGCCGACTTGGTGTTCGACGTGCGCTGCCTGCCCAATCCTTATTGGAAGCCGGAACTGCGTGACCAATCGGGGCTGGATCAGCCAGTGGCCGATTACCTGGCCGCGCAACCGGATGTGGAGGAGATGTTCCAGGACATTTCCAGCTACCTGCTCAAATGGTTGCCGCGTTTTGCCGCGAGCAATCGAGCCTATGTCACCATTGCCATCGGCTGCACCGGCGGCCACCACCGTTCCGTCTACCTGACCGAGCGCCTGGGCCAGGTGCTGCAACAAACCCTCAAGAACGTCCAGGTTCGCCACCGCGACCTTAGCTGAAAGGAACACCCCCGCGATGCCCGCTCTGGAAATTGAAATCATCAACAAGCTGGGCCTGCATGCCCGCGCCTCGGCCAAATTCGTTGGTATTGCCGGGCAGTTCCCTTGCCAGGTCCGCGCCGGGCGCACACCGGAGAGCATGGTCGATGGCAAAAGCATCATGGCGATGATGATGTTGGCGGCAGGCAAGGGCACCAAGATTCATTTGAGCACCGAGGGCGAGCAAGAGCAGGAAGCAATGGACGCCCTGGTGGCGCTGATCAACAACTTCTTTGATGAGGGTGAGTAAAACTCACCCGTTGAGGCGGGTGTGAAGCCAGAGGCTTCACCCCAAGGCGGTATCCATCACCATCATCAAGCAGAACCCGATGCACAACCCCAGGCTCGCAAGCTTTTCGTGACCATTGCGGCGCGACTCCGGGATCACTTCGTGGGTGACCACCAACAACATCGCGCCAGCGGCCAGCGCCAGGCCTAACGGCAACAGCACCTCGGCCAGGCTCACCAGCCAGGCGCAAAGCACGGCGAACACAGGCTCCACCAAGCCTGACGCGGCACCGATCAGGAATGCCTTGACCCGCGACATCCCTGCCCCCGCCAATACCAACGCAATCACCAGACCTTCTGGCACATCCTGCAAGGCAATGCCCATGGCCAGGCTGTCGGCATCCGGCATGCCGCCGCCGGCTGAGACGCCAACCGCCATGCCTTCGGGGATGTTGTGGGCGATGATGGCAAACACGAACAGCCAGATGCGCGGTGGAATCACCGGTTTATCCGGCGTACCCACCAACATCTCCGGGCTGGCGCCGGAGACCTTGCGATCCACCAGATACAGACCGAACGCCCCCAGCATGATGCCGAAGCTGATCAGCCCCCCTGCCCCCCAGGGCGAAAGACCAATCGCTTCGGCAGCAGCAATACCCGGTACGACCAGCGAAAAGGCGGTCGCCGCCAGCATCACGCCAGCACCGAAGCCCAACAAGGTATCGCTCAACGCCAGCGGCATCCGTCGAATCACCAAGACCGGAACTGCCCCCAGCGCCGTGCCAAGCGCGCAAATCGCCCCGCCCTGCAAGGCGCGCATGATGCGCGGCTCCAGATCCAGCCAGGCCAGCCCGTGAGCCACCAGCAATGCAGTACCTGCCAATAGCAGCAACGAGCCAAACGCATAACGAAACATTCGCACGCTGCTGATCGCCAGTGTTTCAGTGCCCATAGTCGGCCTTAGATCTTGTTATCGAAGGGAATGTCAGGCCAACGCGGCCTGATAGCGTGCGGCAACTTCCGGCCAGTTAATAACACTGTAGAAGGCATTGATGTATTCAGGACGACGGTTCTGGTACCGCAGGTAATAAGCATGCTCCCAGACGTCCAGGCCGAGGATCGGCGTATTGCCATTCATCAGTGGGCTGTCCTGGTTGCCGCTGCTTTCCACTATCAGCCTCTTTTGCGGGGTGACGCTCAGCCAGGCCCAGCCGCTGCCGAAACGGGTCAAGGCGGCTTTGGTGAAGGCCTCCTTGAAACTGTCGAAACCGCCGAGTTGTTCTTCAACAGCTTTTCCCAACGCACCGTCGGGCTTGCCGCCACCTTTAGGTGACATAACCGCCCAGAACAGTGAGTGGTTGGCGTGGCCGCCGCCTTGGTTGATGACGGCCGCACGTAGTTTTTCCGGCAGCTGCTGCACGCTGGACACCAGTTTCTCTACAGGCCAGCCCGCAAATTCGGTGCCCTCGACCGCAGCATTGAGGTTATTGATGTAGGTCTGGTGGTGCTTGGTGTAGTGAATCTCCATGGTTTGCGCATCGATATGCGGTTCCAGGGCATCGTAGGCATAGGGCAAGGCAGGCAAGGTGTAGGTCATATCAATGTGCTCCGTATTGAGACGTGGTCGGCTGCACCGCAGCACCGCCCAGTAAGCGATGGGTGCGCGGGTACTCACCGTGATCGCTGATGAAATTCAACAGTTCGACGTAAGTCTTGCTGCTCTGGCGCAGGGCCGCTTCGCGCAGCTGCGGGCTCAGGCGCACGTCCTGCATGGCCTGCAGCAAGCGCTGGTGAATAGCGCAGAGGTATTCGGCACTTTCCTCGGGCTGATTCAGGCGCAGGTGCAGGTCTGCCAGGTTGTGATGGGAAATGACACAAGCCGCGACTGCTTCGTCGGCATTCGCCCAGCGTTCGAACAGCACTTGAGCCAGGGCCAGGGCCTGCAGATAGGCCTCGCGAGCGTCAACCAACTCGCCCTGCATAAAGCAGTGATTGGCGCGCTCGATCGTGCGTTTCCAGTGCTCCATGGTGAGCCTCCAAAGCAGGGTCGGTGATTACACGCCGCCAGCCGTGAGTTTTTCCGGATCCAACAGGACTTCCAGTTGGTTACGGGGCAGGTCGGTGTGCTCAAGGGCCACCTCAATCACCGGACGGCCTTGCTGATAAGCCTTCTTGGCAATCTCGGCGGCCTTTTGGTAACCAATGATCGGGTTGAGTGCGGTGACCAGGATCGGGTTGCGCGACAACGCTTCCTTGAGCTTGGCTTCGTTGACCTTGAAGCTGGCGATGGCCTTGTCCGCCAGCAGGCGGCTGGCGTTGGCCAGCAATTCGAGACTGCTGAGCAGGTTCTGGGCAATGATCGGCAGCATCACGTTCAATTCGAAGTTGCCGGATTGGCCGGCAACGGTAATCACCGTGTCATTGCCGATGACTTGTGCAGCTACCATGGCCGTGGCTTCCGGAATCACCGGGTTGACCTTGCCTGGCATGATCGAGGACCCCGGCTGCAGGCCTTCCAGTTCGATCTCCCCCAGGCCGGCCAGCGGGCCGGAGTTCATCCAGCGCAGGTCGTTGGCGATTTTCATCAGCGATACGGCGGTGGCCTTCAACTGGCCGGAGACGGCGACGGCAGTGTCCTGGGAGCCGATCAATGCGAACAGGTTCTTGCCGGGGGTGAATTTCACGCCGGTCAGGCTGCTCAACTGTTGGCTGAAACGTGCCGAAAACTCCGGATGTGCGTTGATCCCGGTGCCAACAGCGGTACCGCCCTGGGCCAGAGCCTGCAGGGCCGGCAACAAGTCCTGCAGGTGGCCGATATTGGCCTTGAGTTGCTGCGCCCAGCCGTTGAGCACTTGGCTCATGCGCACGGGCATGGCATCCATCAGATGAGTACGGCCGGTCTTGATGAACGGGTGAACCTCTTCGGCTTTCTGCTCGATCACTTGCACCAGATGCTGCAAGGCCGGCAGCGTTTGCTCGTGCAGCACCAGCGCAGCACTGACGTGGATGGTGGTCGGAATGATGTCGTTGCTGCTTTGGCCACAGTTCACATGATCGTTGGGATTGACCGCTTCGCCAAGCAAACGGCTGGCGAGCGTCGCAATCACTTCGTTGGCGTTCATGTTCGAACTGGTGCCGGAACCGGTCTGGAAGATATCCACCGGGAAGTGCTGCATATAATCGCCTTCGAGCAAGCCTTGGGCGGCATCGACGATGGCTTTGCCCTGCCCTTCACTGATCTGCTTGAGGTCGACGTTGACCTTGGCAGCAGCCGCCTTGGCCAGGATCAGTGCGCGAATGAATTGCGCCGGCATGCGTTGGTGGCTGATCGGAAAGTTGTTCACCGCGCGCTGGGTTTGCGCACCGTACAAGGCCTCGGCGGGGACTTGCAGTTCGCCCATGCTGTCGCGTTCGATACGGGTGTTACTCATCGTTAGATCCTTGCACCAAGTCGGAGTGAGAGATTGATGGCAGCAATTCGCAGGTCGCCAATTGCCAGGCAAAGGTCTGCCAGCGCTTGAGGCGGCAGGCACAGTGAGAGAGTTTTTCCAGGTCGCGTAATGGGCGCCAGGCCTGGTCAAGGCAAATGGAGCGCCAATGCCACGGCAGTGCAATATCGCTGGCGGTGTCGATCAGCAGGCGGAATGAGGTTTCAGCGATGGTCCACGGATGGGTCGCGGTACAACACGCCAGATATCGGCCCTCGTTGAGGTAATGTTCGATCAGGCGAGGTTCATTGGGATCCAGACCACAGCGAATCTGGCGACTCATCCAGCGCCAGCTTTCCAGGTAAGGATCCTCATGCAGGACAGAACTCATGATCCACACTCATCCGGTAATGATATTTATTATTAAATGATATTGAGAATCAAAACAAGAGCGACACCTCAAACCTCCTGAAACACGCCCACAAAAAAGGCGCGCCATTCGTAAGAAGGCGCGCCTTTTTGTGAAGCTGTAGCGGGATTAACTGCCTGCGACGGTCATCCGCTCGATCAGCACCGAGCCTGTGCGAATATTGCTGCGCAGCTCCAGGTCATTCCCCACGGCAACGATCTGCTTGAACATATCGCGCATATTGCCGGCGATGGTCACTTCCTGGACGGCGAACTGAATCTCACCGTTTTCCACCCAGAAACCCGCCGCACCACGTGAATAATCCCCAGTGACCATATTCAGGCCATGGCCCATCAATTCGGTCACCAAAAGACCACGTCCCATGCGACGCAACAGCGCCGCCTGGTCTTCGTCGCCATGGGTCACGAACAGGTTATGCACGCCGCCGGCGTTGGCAGTGCTTGGCAGGCCGAGTTTGCGGCCTGAATAGGTGCCGAGTACGTAAGACACCAGCTCACCGTTTTCGACGAACGGCTTGGCATACGTGGCCAGGCCGTCCCCGTCGAACGCCGAACTGCCCATGGCACGCATCAAGTGCGGACGCTCATCGATGGTCAGCCACTCGGGAAACAACGTCTGGCCGATCGCCCCTTCAAGGAACGAAGACTTGCGATAAAGATTGCCGCCAGAAATGGCCCCCAGGAAACTGCCGAACAAACCGCCCGCCAGCTCCGCCGAAAACAGTACAGGCACTTCACACGTCGGCACCGGGCGCGCGCCCAGGCGGCTCGCGGCACGTTGTGCGGCACGTTGACCAATGCTGGCCGGGTCTGCGAGCAATTCACCCTGACGACTTACGTCGTACCAGTAATCACGCTGCATCTGGCCATTGGCCTCGGCGATCATCACGCAGCTCAAACTGTGGCGAGTGGACGCATACCCCCCAATAAACCCGTGGCTGTTGCCGTATACGCGACAGCCCTGATGAGTGTTCAATGTGGTGCCATCGGCGTTCTTGATGCGGGCATCGGCATCGAACGCTGCCGCTTCACAGGTCAGCGCCAGCTCGATGGCCCGCTCGGGCGTGATATCCCAGGCATGGAACAGATCGAAATCCTTCAAGTCCTTGGCCATCAGCGCCTTATCGGCCAAGCCCGAGCTTTCATCCTCGGAGGTGTGCTGGGCAATCGCCAACGCGGCGGCAACCGTTTCGCGTATAGCCTCCGGGCCGCTGGCCGACGTACTGGCCGAACCTTTGCGCTGCCCCACGTACAAGGTGATGCCAAAGCCCTGATCACGGTTGAATTCAACGGTTTCCACTTCCCGCTGGCGCACCGAGGTCGACAACCCTTGCTCCAGTGACACCGCCACTTCACAGGCACTGGCCCCCTGGCGCTTGGCCTCGGCAAGGATCTGCTCGACTTGTTCCTGCAGGGCCGGTAACGCTTGCGGACCGACGCTTTGGGCTGCACTCATGGTTTTCTCCACTCAAATTCTGCTTTCGGTTAAGGCCATCGAGCGACCGGGCCGGACAAGCGGCCCCCGACTGGTTATCATGGCGGCGTTTCTTTGCGGACTGCCACCATGGTTGATTCTTACGACGACTCCCTCGATGGGGAGAAAAGCAAAACCCAGGTCAAACGTGAGCTGCATGCTCTGGTTGACCTTGGCGAGCGCCTTACAACGCTCAAGAAAGACTTGATTGCAAAACTGCCACTGACCGACGAAATGCGCCGGGCGCTTGCGGACGCACCCAAGCACACCGCGAATATCGCGCGTAAACGGCACATCATGTTTATCGGCAAGCTGATGCGCGATCAGGACACTGACGCCATTCTCGCCTTGCTTGATCAAACCGATGCCTCCACTCGCCAGTACAACGAACGTTTCCATAACCTGGAACGTTGGCGTGACCGCCTGATCTCGGGCGATGACGCGGTGCTGGAGAAATTCGTGCTGGACTACCCGGACGCGGACCGCCAGCAACTGCGTTCCCTGATCCGTCAGGCCCAGCACGAGCAGGCGCACAACAAGGCGCCGGCCACCAGCCGTAAAATCTTCAAATACATCCGCGAGCTGGACGAGACTCAACGCGGCCTGCGTTGATGCCCTTCCCCGGGTGGCGATCTTCGCCACCCGAAGCTCCACCCCTTACGACCCCGTGCCACCCACGGTGATCGCATCAATTTTCAGCGTTGGCTGGCCGACCCCTACCGGCACCGACTGCCCATCTTTCCCGCACATGCCCACACCACTGTCCAGGGCCAAGTCGTTGCCGACCATCGACACCTTGCTCATGGCTTCAGGGCCATTGCCAATCAACGTTGCCCCTTTGACCGGCGCGGTAATCTTGCCGTCTTCGATCAGGTACGCCTCGCTGGTGGAGAACACGAACTTGCCGCTGGTGATATCCACCTGGCCGCCGCCGAGGTTGGCGCAGTAGATACCGCGCTTCACCGAGGCGATGATCTCCGCCGGGTCGCTTTCGCCACCGAGCATGTAGGTGTTGGTCATGCGTGGCATCGGCAGGTGCGCATAAGATTCGCGACGGCCATTACCGGTGCGTGCCACGCCCATCAGACGGGCATTGAGCTTGTCTTGCATGTAGCCCTTGAGCACACCGTTTTCAATCAAGGTGGTGCATTCGGTCGGCGTGCCTTCATCATCGACGCTCAGCGAGCCACGGCGACCGGCCAGGGTGCCATCATCGACAATGGTGCAGAGCTTGGACGCAACCATCTCGCCCATGCGCCCGCTGTAGGCGGAACTGCCCTTGCGGTTGAAGTCGCCTTCCAGGCCATGGCCCACGGCTTCGTGCAGCAATACGCCGGACCAGCCTGAGCCCAACACCACCGGCAACGTGCCGGCTGGCGCCGGAATGGCTTCGAGGTTCACCAACGCCTGGCGCAAGGCTTCACGGGCATAGCCCATCGCACGGTCGTCGGTGAGGAAGTACCGGTAGTCGGTACGCCCCCCGCCGCCATGGCCGCCACGCTCGCGGCGGCCGTTCTGCTCGACGATCACGCTGACGTTGAAACGCACCAGCGGCCGTACGTCCGCCGCCAGGCCACCGTCGGTGGACGCCACCAGGATGCGCTCCCACACACCGGCCATGCTCACGGAGACCTGCTGGATACGCGGGTCCAGGGCGCGGGTGGCGGCGTCGACACGCTTGAGCAGCTCGACCTTTTCCGCGCGGCTGATCACTTCCAAGGGATTGTCCGGGGCATACAACTGCGCCACGTCCTGGGTACTGAACGCCTGCACGGTGCCATTCTGGCCCGCACGGGAGATCGAACGCGCAGCACGCGCGGCCAGGCCCAACGCCTCCAGGGTGATCGCGTTACTGTAGGCGAAACCGGTCTTTTCACCGGATTGCGCACGTACGCCTACACCTTGGTCAAGATTGAAACTGCCTTCCTTGACGATGCCATCTTCCAGGGCCCAGGACTCGGAGATCTGCCCCTGGAAATACAGGTCGGCGGCATCGATGCCTGGCCCGGCCAGGTCGCCAAGCACGGTTTGCAAGCTTTCGATGGTCACGCCACCGGGCGCCAGGAGGTGTTCACTGACTGAGGACAACAACTCGCTCATAGGTTTGGCCTTAAATTCATCGTTCTGAAGCAGGTCGCTGTGCACCCTGCGAGAAAAAGCGCCGATGGTTCACCACCGGCATGCGCGCCCGTATCGACGCCTGTTCACTGCTATCGCGTTCGGCCAGCAACACCGCTTCGCCTTGATCCTGTTGTGTCAGCAGCCGACCCCACGGGTCGACAATCGCAGCATGTCCATAGGTTTCCCGTGGCCCCGGATGCACACCGCCCTGGGCGGCCGCCAGCAGGTAACACTGGGTCTCGATGGCCCGCGCACGAATCAGCACGTCCCAGTGCGCAGCGCCGGTGACGGCGGTAAAGGCCGAGGGCGCGGTGATCAATTCAGCCCCCGCTGCGCGTAGCTCGCTGTACAACTCAGGGAAGCGCAGGTCGTAACAGACCGTCAGGCCCAAACGGCCAACCGGCGTATCCGCCACCACCACATTGCTTCCAAAAGCATAGTCATCGGATTCCCGATAGCGACCCCGGGCGTCCGCCACATCCACATCGAACAAATGCAGCTTGTCGTAACGGGCAACGACTTCGCCGCGATCATCAATCAGCAGCGAGCAGGCGTTGGGCTTGGCGTGTGGATGGTCCTTGGGCGGCAACGGTAATGTGCCAGCCACTATCCATAAGGTGAGGTCACGGGCGGTCTGTTTCAACCACGGCAGGATCGGACCTTCGCCCAGTGCCTCGGCGCGGCCAATATCCGCGGCGTCGCGGCGGCCCATGGCGGCAAAGTTTTCCGGCAGCACCGCCAGCTTCGCACCGCCGGCCGCCGCTTGTTCCAACAAGCGCCGGGCCTGGACCAGGTTGGCCAGCACATCGCTCTGACTGACCATTTGAATTACCGCAAAGGACATGGGCCGATACTCCGTAAAAGGCATGGGGCCATGCTACTCCACAGGCTCTCAGTTTGGTTTTTCAAAGGGCTTGTCGAAGGTGATTTTTGGATCCTTCCATGGGCCTTCCACCTTGTATTGCACGCTGGCGAAACGCGAAACACGGTCACCGATCAGCTTGTCGATCAGGAACAGTGCGCCACCAATCGCCGGCGCGCCCACGATCAGCGCGGCAATCGGCAGGTTGTTGGTCACCGGCAACGTCACCAGCAACTTGGCATCGACACGATCAGCCACCAGGTCCAGGGTGCCATTGAGCTCCAGGTTGCTCGACGGGCCTGTCATGGTGATCGGCTCGCGCGTCACGAACACGCCATTGCTGGCGACCAATTGCCCCTTGACCCGGTCATAACTCAAGCCCTTGCCCAGCAGGTCGGAGAAGTCCAGGCGCAGGCGGCGCCCGATGGAGTTGAAGTTGAGCAGGCCGAATACCCGCAGCGCCTGGGCGCCACCTTCCACCTCGACAAACTGACCTTTACGGAACGCCGCATCCAGGCTGCCGGAAAAACGCTTTGGCCCGACCCAGGCCGGCGAACCCGGCCAACGCCCATCCACATCCAGGTGGAAGTTCTCGCTGGTGACCGTGGGCGCATAGCCCCAGCCTTTGAGTACGTCGGCGATGTTCTTGCCGTCCAGGCGGCCCTTGTACCAGCTGCTGCTGTCACCCGGAGCCCCTTCCCATCCGCCGGCGCCCTTGAGTTGCATGCCCTTGAGGCCCAGGTCGAGCGTATTGAACGCCAGGCCCTTGGCAGTTGGTCGGATCTTGAGCGACCAGGCGCCAATCAGGTCCGGCCCCTGAAACAGCTGGTCAATGGCAATATCCAGCGCGGGAATATCCTTGGGATCAATACTGGCCAACGGGTCCGGTGCATTTTCATCAGCCTGTACCGTCGGGTCCACCGCGGGCAGCTTCACGTATTGCAGGTTGACCGCAATCGGCGCGCCCTTGGCATCCGGCAGGTTCACGGCCCCCTTGGCCTGCTGGCTGTCGAACTGTAAGCCCCAGGCAGCGGACTTGCGATCCAGCAGCAGGTTGACCTGATCGAACTGGGTACCCAGACCGGTGAGCTTGCCAATCTTGAATTCGGCACCGCTCAGCAGTTGCTTGGCACTGCCACCAGGGTCATTGCCAGCATACTGGTTCACCAGCTTTTTCCATGGGTCGATATCCAGTTCCGAGAGCACGCCGCGGATGCGCAAACCCTTGGCGCCTGGCAGTACGGCATCACCATCGCCGAGGAACAACTCGCCACGGCCGTCATTGAGTTTGTCTGGCGGCGCGGCGAAGGTGAAGTTGGCCAACTCACCATAATCGAACCAGTAGCGGCGCTCAGCCCCCTGCAAGGTCATGCGGAATACGCTGTCACGTCCCTGGCTGGCCGGCATGCCGAACGGCGCAGGCAAATCCACCGCAACGCCCTTGAGATTGGAGCTGACCATCAGTTGGCTGTCGGCACCGTCCAGGTTGAGCTGCAACTGATACGAAATATCACCGGACACCGGCAACGGCTGGCTGACTTTCAACCAATCCGTCAAGCGCTTGACCGTCACCTGCCCCCTGGCGGCGACACGGGTACTGATATTGCCCGGCTTGCCATCGGCAAAGATCTGCGCGGTGATCGGCCGGTCAAATGCCTGGGCTGTAATCTTTTCGCCGCTCAGGCCCTTGGCGCTGTCGAAGCGGAAACTGCCCTTGAGCTGCGTCAGGTCCAGGGGCGGCTCCGCCAATTGCAGGCGCGCCTTGTCAGTCTGGAAATCCACCACGATCCTGGGCTCGATACCCTTGACCAGCGGAACGTCCAGATCCAGCGTGCCTTGCAGGTCTCCTTCGCCTTTCCAGCCGGCGAAGGTGGATGCCGTGCCAATTGGCGCTTCCTGGAGGATCTTCAGCCCATCATCCAGGCCACCGGCAAAACCACCGGTAAGCAACAGATGACTTTCCTTGCCGGACGGCGCGTGGGGAATATTGACGTAGACGTCCTTGACCTTGGTGTCGAGCAACTGCCCCTTGCTGGCCAGGATGCGTACGCCAGTCTCCTCGACAAACACTTCACCATTGACCTTGTTCACATGGGGCCAGCCCGGCTGGAAAGCCAGTTCTGCGTCATGCACCTTGAAGAACAGGCTGATATTGCGCGCGGCTGGCAACGCGTCGTGGTTCAGCGACCCCTGGTACTGGAAGAACCCCTGATCCACCGCGCCCTTGAGAATTGCCGTGCGCAGCCACTCATCCAACGCGGGGCTCAGCACGGCCGGCAGGTATTTAGGGGTAAAGCGTCCATCGCCATCGACCATACCGACCCGCAGGTCCATATAGTCTTCCTGGCTGTGGTCGAAATGCAGGCGAATCAGGAAATCGGCGGCGATCTTGCCTTCTTCCCCCAGCACCTTGATATACGGGGCGATCAGGGTGAAGCCTTCTTTATCCAGCTTCCACGTCAGGCGTGCATTGGCCTGGAGATACTGCCAGGGCTTGGCGAAGATCGGATCGAGGTGCAGGGAAAAATCCTTGCTGTCCATGCGCAACTCGCCACGGCCCAGGTCGCCGCTGATGCTGCCGGAAACGTTGCGCGCAGCCGGCGCACCGAAGTAGGCGTCAAACCCGACCCGCTCCAGGTTGGCGGCAAAGCTGACTTTTTGATCGGTAGTGTCTTGAGGACGGAAATCCACCAGCACATTACGCAGCAGGCCGGTGGCCTTCAGATGCTCGACGGTCTTGGCGACACCTTCCGGCAGCGGCGCCAGGGCGTTGAGCAACGGTGTGATGGGGGTCAGGTCGAGGCGGTCAGCCTGCAGCTTCCAGGCTTCCTGAGCCTTGTCGGTAGCCAGTGTCTGCTGCAATTGCAGGCGCGATTCCCATCGGGTCTCGCCCAGGCTCATCGCCAGGGAATCAAACAACACCTTCAAGCCGGTATCACTGCGTTGCAGATAGGCCGTAAGTGCAAGGTTTTCGATATGAACCGGCTTGCGCTCGGCGTAGCTGCCCTTCACTTGCGGCGAGTTGAGGCGCACTACCGCACTTTGCACAGTGCCTTTACCCCAGCTCAGCCAGAATTCACCACCGGCCTTGAACTGCGTGAGTTTCCACTGCTGGGTCAGCCTGGCGGGAATCCACTTGGCCCAGTCGCTTTGGGGCAGGCTCAGGTAGGCCTCGACTTCAGCGTCCTTCCACTGGCTCGCTCGAATGCGACTGCGCAGGCTCAGGGCAAGAGGCTGGCCGTCGGGCAAGGTCAGGCGAGCGTCCAGGCGCTGGCGGGTGACGCCCGTGTGCAGGCTCAGGCCCACATACGTCAAGGTCAGCGGCGCCTGATCGAACGGTTGCAGGGTGACCTGGCTGTCGAGCAGCGACACGCGCTTGACCATCTGCATGCGCTTGAGCAATTGCTCCGGGTCCAGCGGCTGGTCATCCTGCATCGGCAAGCCTTGCAGGGCCCAATGGCCGTCCTTGTCTTCCTTGGCGGTCAGTTGCAGGCCACTGACTTCCAGGTGCGCAATACGCACTTCGCGCGCCATCAGGCTCGCCCATATATCCGGCACCACTTCGACCTGATCCAGGCGCAAGGCACTGCTGCCCTCGCCGACCATCACGTCGTGGGCCAGCAACATGGGCGCGAAGCCGCTCCAACGGCCTTCAAGGCTGCCGATGTGCACAGGCATGTCCACCGCAGCCTGGGCCTTGGCTTCGGTTTCCGCGCGGTATTCGGCCACCAGCGGGGTCAATTCACGCCCCAGGCTCACATACACCGCCGCCAACACCAGCAGCAAGGCGCACAGCCCAAGGCCCCAACGGGTCAAAGCGGCAAAAAAGCGTATCAGACGCTCCATGTCAGGCGACCCTCAAGGCAGTAGACGGACTGCAGATCAAGGCCTGCGAGTCGCGTAAAGAGAAAGCGAATGGGGATCAGAGCAGCACCACGTCATATTGTTCCTGGGAATACATGGTTTCGACCTGGAAGCGAATCGTACGCCCGATAAAACCCTCCAGTTCAGCCACGTTACCGGACTCTTCATCCAGCAGGCGGTCAACCACTTTCTGGTTGGCCAACACTCTATAACCTTCGGCCTGATAGGCCCGCGCCTCTCGCAGGATTTCCCGGAAAATCTCGTAGCAAACCGTTTCCGGGGTCTTCAACTTGCCGCGGCCCTGGCAACTGCTGCACGGCTCGCACAGCACCTGCTCCAGGCTCTCGCGGGTGCGCTTGCGGGTCATCTGCACCAGGCCCAGCTCAGTGATGCCGATGATATTGGTCTTGGCGTGATCGCGCTCCAGCTGCTTTTCGAGGGTGCGCAACACCTGGCGCTGGTGCTCTTCATCTTCCATGTCGATGAAGTCGATGATGATGATACCGCCCAGGTTACGCAGGCGCAGTTGGCGAGCAATGGCCGTGGCCGCTTCGAGATTGGTCTTGAAGATGGTCTCTTCAAGGTTGCGATGGCCAACGAACGCACCGGTGTTGACGTCGATGGTGGTCATGGCTTCCGCCGGGTCCACCACCAGGTAACCGCCGGACTTAAGCGGCACCTTGCGCTCCAGGGCTTTCTGGATTTCGTCCTCGACGCCATACAGGTCGAAGATCGGCCGTTCGCCAGGGTAGTGCTCCAGGCGATCGGCAATTTCCGGCATCAGCTCGGCAACAAATTGCGTGGTGCGCTGGAAGGTTTCCCGCGAGTCGATGCGAATTTTCTCAATCTTGGGGCTGACCAGGTCGCGCAATGTGCGCAGGGCCAGGCCCAGGTCTTCGTAGATCACGCTCGGCGCGCCGATGGTCTTTATCTGTGCGCCGATCTGGTCCCACAGGCGCCGCAGGTAGCGAATGTCCATGAGAATTTCGTCAGCGCCGGCGCCCTCGGCGGCGGTGCGCAGGATAAAACCACCCGCTTCCTTGATACCTTCGGCGGCCACGCAGTCGCTGACCACCTTTTTCAGGCGCTCGCGCTCTGCTTCATCTTCAATCTTCAGGGAAATGCCGACATGGGCGGTGCGCGGCATATACACCAGGTAGCGCGACGGAATCGACAGCTGAGTCGTCAGCCGCGCGCCCTTGGAACCGATGGGGTCCTTGGTGACTTGCACCACCAGGCTCTGCCCCTCATGTACCAAGGCACTGATGCTTTCCACTGCCGGCCCTTCGCGCAGGGAGATCTCCGAGGCGTGGATAAACGCCGCCCGGTCCAGGCCGATGTCGACAAATGCCGCCTGCATGCCCGGCAACACCCGCACCACCTTGCCCTTGTAGATATTGCCGACGATCCCGCGTTTCTGGGTGCGCTCGACATGCACTTCTTGCAGAACACCGTTCTCTACCACCGCCACGCGCGATTCCATCGGCGTGATATTGATCAGAATCTCTTCACTCATGGCTGGGTCTCGTTCAGGCGTTTTCACAATAGTGACCGATCGCTTAAGGCTGGGCGCTGACGTCACGCGCTCAGCGCACGGTAAGGTTTTGCCAACAGGGTATGCCGAATTGGGCCAGCAGTTGCGCGGTTTCGCACACCGGCAGGCCTACCACGGCGGAATAGCTGCCATTGAGCCCGGCCACAAACACCGACCCAAGCCCTTGAATAGCATAGCCGCCCGCCTTGTCCTGGGGTTCGCCGCTGTGCCAGTAGGTTGTAGCCTCCTCGACAGAAATCCCACGAAAAAGTACACGACTACAGACACATCGGGTTTCACAGCGCAGGCCATCAGTGAGCGCGATGGCGGTGAGGACTTCATGCTCACGCCCCGCCAAGGCCATCAACATCGCCAGGGCATCGGCCTGGTCCACAGGCTTGCCAAGGATCTGGCCGTCCACAACCACCGCCGTATCGGCGCCCAGCACACAAGCACCTGGCTCTTCCCCAAGCGCAGCAAATCCCGCCGCCGCCTTGCCGCGCGCAAGACGCTCAACGTAGGCAACAGCCGATTCATCGGTAAGGGGAGTTTCATCAATCGCGGCGCTGACCACAGTGAAAGGCACACCGATCTGGGTCAGCAGTTCACGCCGCCTCGGGGAGCCCGAGGCCAGATAAAGCGAATTCATTGCAGACTCTCCCTGTGGGGTTCGATAACCAGGCAGAGCCTCGCAATCCATTCAATTGATTTTATAGCGGCGACGTAACCCGCGCAGGCCAAAACTGATCCACGGCCACAGCAGCGCACTGACCAGGGCCGGTAACACGAGCGCCAGGGTTGGCTGGCGGTTACCGGTCAAGGCACTGAGCCACAGCTGTACCAACTGCGCCAGGCCGAAGATCACCAGGATCACCAGGCATTGCTGCCACATCGGGAACATCCGCAGGCGCTGCTGCAACGACAGTATCAGGAAGGTAATCAGGGTCAGGATCAACGCGTTCTGGCCCAGCAAGGTGCCATACAGCACATCTTCCGCCAAGCCCAGGAACATGGCCGTAACCATGCCCACTTTATGCGGCAGGTTCAGCGACCAGAATGCCAGCAGCAATGCCAGCCACAGCGGACGCAGGATCTCCATGAATTGCGGCAGCGGCGAAACGCTGAGCAGCAAGCCGATGGCGAATGTCAGCCAGACGATCCAGCCATTGCTCGAATGGGTACCGGCCATTATTCCTCCCTCTGCCGTGTGGTTGCCGGGGCGGCGGCTGGAGGCTTCGCAGCAGGCGTCGTGGTGGCAGGTGTGGTGGCAGGTGGTTTCGCAGCCGTCGGTTTTACCGGGTGCGCGCTATGGGCTGCAGGCTTGACCGGCGTGGCCACAGGCGCCGTAGCTGCCGGAGTTGCCGCCGGTACAACGGGGGTAGTCGACTGAGGCTTGGGCACGGTCGCAGGAATGATCGGCGCAGTGCCGTTCTTCTTGTCTTCCGCTTCCTGGGCCTGGGCGGCATCGTTGGCACGCTCTTCCGGGGTCCGGTTGTCGCTGAACACCAGCAGCAGGTAGCGGCTGCGGTTCAGGGCGGCAGTGGGCACGGCGCGCACAATGGCGAATGGCTGGCCGGAGTCGTGGATCACCTCCTTGACCGTTGCCACCGGGTAACCCGCCGGGAACCGCTGGCCCAGGCCGGAGCTGACCAGCAGGTCGCCTTCCTTGATGTCGGCCGTGTCCGCGACGTGACGCAATTCCAGGCGCTCGGGGTTACCAGTACCGCTGGCAATCGCGCGCAAGCCGTTACGGTTCACCTGCACCGGAATGCTGTGGGTGGTGTCCGTCAGCAACAGGACCCGCGAGGTGTAGGGCATCAACTCTACGACCTGCCCCATCAGTCCCCGAGCATCCAGTACCGGCTGACCAAGCACCACGCCGTCGCGCTCACCCTTGTTGATGATGATGCGATGGGTAAAGGGGTTGGGGTCCATGCCGATCAACTCGGCGACTTCGACCTTCTCGTTGACCAACGCGGAAGAGTTGAGCAACTCGCGCAGCCGAACGTTCTGCTCGGTGAGGGCCGCCAGCTTTTGCATGCGCCCCTGCAACAGCAGGTTTTCGGTCTTGAGTTTTTCGTTCTCGGCAACCAGCTCGGTGCGGCTGCCAAATTGGCTGGCCACGCCCTGGTAGAGACGTTGCGGCAGGTCGGTGATCCAGTAGGTCTGCATCAACACCAGCGACATTTGGCTACGCACCGGCTTGAGCAGCGCAAAGCGGGCGTCGACGACCATCAATGCGACCGAAAGCACGACCAGCACCAATAAGCGCACGCCCAATGAGGGGCCTTTGGCGAAAAGCGGTTTAATAAGCCGCTCCTCCCAGGCAAATGTTCTCTTTATTCATACGGCATCTAACCGGCCTGGATGCAGATTGAAGACGATAAACGCCAACAGGCAGCACTGCAAAGTGCTGCCTGCGGGCGAAACATGGTGCAACCAACGATCTTATTCGCTGGAGAGCAGGTCCATGGTGTGTTTATCCATCATTTCCAGTGCACGACCGCCACCACGGGCAACGCAGGTCAGCGGGTCTTCGGCGACGATCACCGGCAGGCCGGTTTCCTGCGCCAGCAGCTTGTCGAGGTCGCGCAACAGGGCGCCACCACCGGTCAGCACCAGGCCTCGCTCGGCGATGTCGGAAGCCAGTTCCGGCGGCGATTGCTCCAGGGCGCTCTTCACAGCCTGAACGATGGTGGCCAGGGACTCTTGCAGAGCTTCCAGCACTTCATTGGAGTTCAGGGTGAAGGCACGTGGAACGCCTTCGGCCAGGTTGCGACCGCGAACATCGACTTCGCGAACTTCGCCGCCCGGGTAAGCGGTACCGATTTCCTGCTTGATGCGCTCGGCGGTGGATTCGCCGATCAGGCTGCCGTAGTTGCGACGGACATAAGTGATGATCGCTTCGTCGAAACGGTCGCCGCCTACGCGTACGGATTCGGCATACACCACACCATTCAGGGAAATCAGGGCGATTTCAGTGGTACCACCACCAATATCCACCACCATCGAACCGCGCGCTTCTTCAACCGGCAGGCCGGCACCGATCGCAGCAGCCATCGGCTCTTCGATCAGGAACACTTCGCGGGCACCGGCGCCAAGGGCCGATTCACGGATGGCACGACGCTCCACCTGGGTGGATTTGCACGGAACGCAGATCAGCACACGAGGGCTCGGCTGCAGGAAACTGTTTTCGTGAACCTTGTTGATGAAGTACTGCAGCATCTTCTCGCAGACGCTGAAGTCGGCGATCACGCCGTCCTTCATCGGACGAATGGCAGCAATATTGCCTGGTGTTCGACCGAGCATGCGCTTGGCCTCGGTGCCGACGGCAACGACACTTTTCTGATTACCATGGGTCCGAATGGCCACAACCGATGGCTCATTCAGAACGATACCGCGCTCGCGCACGTAAATAAGGGTGTTGGCAGTGCCCAGGTCAATGGAAAGATCGCTGGAAAACATGCCACGCAGTTTCTTGAACATGGGGAAAGGACCCTAGGCAACGCGTGGGTAAAAAAGTGCGGCAAACTCTAACAACGACAGGGATTTTGGGCAAGGCGCCAATGTGCTAAATTGGCCGACTTTCTGTGCACCAACCCCCACAATCGCGGCCGTAAGACCGTAGAAATGCGGTAGTGTTCCGACAATCTAACACACGGACAGCCTCCGTTCTGTTTTCCACTGGAGATTCCCATGGCGCTTGAACGCTCCGACGTGGAAAAAATCGCTCATCTGGCCTCGCTTGGCCTGAATGAAGCCGATCTTCCACAGACCACCGCAGCCCTGAACAGCATTCTAGGGCTGGTTGACCAAATGCAGGCCGTGAATACCGACGGCATCGAGCCCCTGGCTCACCCGCTGGAAGCCAGCCAGCGCCTGCGCGCAGACGTCGTGACCGAGCGCAATAATCGCGAGGCCTACCAGTCCATCGCGCCAGCGGTCGAAAACGGCCTGTACCTGGTTCCGAAAGTCATCGACTAAAGGGAAAGAGCCTGCAATGCATCACATGACTCTGGCCGAGATCGCCCGCGGTCTCGCCGACAAAAAGTTTTCTTCCGAAGAGCTGACCAAGACCCTGCTTGCGCGTATCGCCGAGCTGGATCCCAAGGTCAACAGCTTCATCAGCCTCACCGAAGAGCTGGCCCTGAGCCAGGCCAAGGCTGCGGATGTACGCCGCGCCAACGGTGAAAACGGTGCCCTGCTGGGCGCACCTATCGCCCACAAGGATCTGTTCTGCACCCAGGGCATTCGCACCAGTTGCGGCTCGAAGATGCTCGACAACTTCAAGGCGCCCTACGACGCCACCGTGGTCGCCAAGCTGGCCGCTGCCGGGGCCGTGACCCTGGGCAAGACCAACATGGACGAATTCGCCATGGGTTCGGCCAACGAGTCGAGCTACTACGGTGCGGTGAAGAACCCCTGGAATCTGGAACACGTGCCCGGCGGTTCGTCCGGTGGTTCGGCTGCGGCCGTTGCCGCGCGCTTCCTGCCGGCCGCCACGGCCACCGACACCGGCGGCTCGATCCGCCAGCCGGCGGCCTTCACCAACCTCACCGGCCTGAAGCCGACCTACGGTCGCGTTTCCCGCTGGGGCATGATCGCCTACGCCTCCAGCCTCGATCAGGGCGGCACCCTGGCCCGCACGGCCGAAGACTGCGCGATTTTGTTACAAGGCATGGCAGGCTTCGACACGCAGGACTCCACCAGCATCGATGAACCGGTGCCGGACTACAGCGCCAGCCTCAACACTTCGCTCAAGGGCCTGCGCATCGGTGTGCCGAAGGAATACTTCAGCGCCGGTCTCGACCCGCGCATTGCCGAATTGGTGCACAACAGCGTCAAAGAGTTGGAAAAGCTCGGCGCGGTGGTCAAGGAAATCAGCCTGCCGAACAACCAGCACGCGATTCCTGCCTACTACGTGATCGCGCCGGCGGAAGCCTCCTCCAACCTGTCGCGTTTCGACGGCGTGCGCTTCGGCTACCGCTGCGAAAACCCGAAGGACCTGACCGACCTGTACAAACGCTCCCGTGGCGAAGGCTTCGGTGCCGAAGTTCAACGCCGCATCATGGTCGGTGCCTACGCCCTGTCCGCCGGCTATTACGACGCGTACTACCTCAAGGCGCAAAAAATCCGGCGCCTGATCAAGAACGACTTCATGGCGGCCTTTGAAGAAGTCGACGTGATCCTCGGTCCAACCACGCCGAACCCGGCCTGGAAGATCGGCGCCAAGACCGGCGACCCGATTGCCGAGTACCTGGAAGACCTCTACACCATCACCGCCAACCTCGCGGGCCTGCCGGGCTTGTCCATGCCTGCCGGTTTCGTCGATGGCCTGCCGGTGGGCGTGCAATTGCTCGCCCCGTATTTCCAGGAAGGCCGCCTGCTCAATGTGGCGCACCAGTACCAGTTGAACACCGACTGGCACACTCGCACCCCTACCGGCTTCTGAGGAGAACACTATGCAATGGGAAGTTGTGATCGGGCTGGAGATTCATACCCAGCTCGCCACCCAATCGAAGATTTTCTCCGGTAGCGCCACCACGTTCGGCTCCGAACCCAACACCCAGGCCAGCCTGGTAGACCTGGGCATGCCCGGCGTACTGCCGGTGTTGAACCAGGAAGCCGTGCGCATGGCAGTGATGTTCGGCCTGGCGATTGACGCCGAGATCGGCCAGCACAACGTGTTCGCGCGCAAGAACTACTTCTACCCGGACCTGCCCAAGGGCTACCAGATCAGCCAGATGGAATTGCCGATCGTCGGCAAGGGCTACCTGGACATCCCGCTTGAAGACGGCACCATCAAGCGTGTCGGCGTGACTCGTGCGCACCTGGAAGAAGACGCCGGCAAAAGCCTGCACGAAGAGTTCAACGGTGCTACCGGTATCGACCTGAACCGTGCCGGCACCCCGCTGCTGGAGATCGTGTCCGAGCCGGACATGCGCAGTGCCAAGGAAGCCGTGGCCTACGTCAAGACGATCCACGCGCTGGTGCGTTACCTGGGCATCTGTGACGGCAACATGGCCGAAGGCTCGCTGCGTTGCGACTGCAACGTGTCGGTGCGGCCAAAAGGCCAGGCCGAGTACGGCACCCGCTGCGAGATCAAGAACGTCAACTCGTTCCGCTTCATCGAAAAAGCGATCAACACCGAAGTGCGTCGCCAGATCGAACTGATCGAGGACGGCGGCAAGGTGATCCAGCAAACGCGCCTGTACGACCCGAACAAAGACGAAACCCGCGCCATGCGCAGTAAAGAGGAAGCCAACGACTACCGTTACTTCCCCGATCCGGACCTGTTGCCAGTGGTGCTTGAGGATTCGTTCCTCAATGACATCCGCGCCACCCTGCCGGAATTGCCACCGCAAAAACGCGAGCGCTTCCAGGCGCAGTTCGGCCTGTCGGTCTACGATGCCAGCGTGCTGGCTTCGAGCCGTGAGCAAGCCGACTACTTCGAAAAAGTCGTGAGCATTGCCGGTGACGCCAAGCTGGCGGCCAACTGGGTGATGGTCGAGCTGGGCAGCCTGTTGAACAAACAAGGCCTGGAGATCGATGAAGCGCCGGTGTCGGCCGAGCAACTGGGCGGCATGCTGCTGCGCATCAAGGACAACACCATCTCCGGCAAAATCGCCAAGACCGTGTTCGAAGCCATGGCCAACGGTGAAGGCAGCGCCGACGAGATCATCGACAAGCGCGGTCTCAAGCAAGTCACCGACAGCGGCGCTATCTCGGCCGTGCTGGATGAAATGCTGGCGGCCAACGCCGAGCAGGTCGAACAGTACCGTGCGGCAGACGAAGCCAAGCGCGGCAAGATGTTCGGCTTCTTTGTCGGCCAGGCGATGAAAGCCTCCAAAGGCAAGGCCAACCCGCAACAGGTGAACGAACTGCTGAAAAGCAAGCTCGAAGGCTGATTGCGATGAAGGGTCCGGGTGAGAATTCACGCTTAACTCGGACCCCCTGTGGGAGGAGGCTTGCCCCCGATAGCGGAGTATCAGTCACTACTGTTTTGACTGAATCACCACTATCGGGGGCGAGCCCCCTCCCACATTTGTGATGGGGGCACCTTGATAATGAAGCGTCTATTAGGTCTATGGGCCCTGTTCTCACTGCTGGCCGGCTGCGCCAGCGGCCTCATCGACCCCAACGGCTACGACGAAACCGGCACCACCTCTTATTACGGCGCCAGGCACCATGGAAAAAAAACCGCCAGCGGTGAACCCTTCAACCAGAACGCCCTGACCGCTGCCCACCGGCGACTGCCCTTCGGCACCCAGGTCAAGGTCACCAATCTCGACAACGACAAATCCGTCGTGGTCCGTATCAACGATCGCGGCCCGCATACCCGTGGGCGCTTGATCGATCTATCACGCAAGGCTGCCGAGCAACTGGGTATGCTGAGCAGTGGCACCGCACGCGTTCGCGTGCAAGCCCTGCGCAATTGAAGACGGAGCCCTGGCCATTTTCGGATTAACCGCCCTCTCGCCCTGGAGCCTGCTCGAACTGGTCAGCGGCCTGCTGCTGCTGATCATCGGCGCCGAAATTCTGGTGCGCGCCGCCGTGCGCCTGGCCGCCAGCCTCAAGGTGCGGCCGCTGATCATCGGCCTTACGGTCGTCGCGTTCGGCAGCAGCGCGCCACAGATGACCGTCAGCCTGCAGGCCACCCTGGCCGGTAATACCGACATTGCCGTGGGCAGCGTGATCGGCAGCAGCATCTTCAACATCCTCGTGACCCTGGGCCTGTCGGCGCTGATCATCCCCCTGCGCGTCTCGCGACAGCTGGTGCGCGTGGATATTCCGGTGATGATCCTCGCCGGGTTGCTGGTGTTTACCCTGGCGGCCAATGAAGAACTGACGCCGGTCGATGGCCTGTTGCTGCTGATTGCCCTGCTGGCCTACCTCGGCGTGCTGCATTACCAGACTCGCCATTCGCGCCGCCCGCGCACCCTGGATACCGTCGCCCGGGCGCCCTGGCTGAGCAGTGTGCTGCAGATGCTGGGCGGGCTGTTGATCCTGGTGCTGGCCGGGCACTTGCTGCTCGGTGCGGCGGTGGATGTGGCGGCTGACCTGGGCCTGTCGGAGCGCATCATCGGCCTGACGCTGATCGGCGTCGGCACCTCCCTGCCATGCCTGGCCACCTCACTGATTGCCGCCCTGCGCGGCCAGCGGGACATTGCCGTGGGCAACGTGATCGGCAGCAACCTGTTCAACCTGCTGGGCGTATTGGGGCTGACCGCGCTGCTCGCGTCCTCGCCGCTGTCGGTGTCGCCCAACGCCCTGGACTTCGACCTGCCGGTGATGCTTGGCGTGGTGGTGTTGTGCCTGCCGGTGTTTTATACCGGCTACCGCGTCACCCGCGCCGAAGGCCTGGTGTTGCTGGGCCTGTACCTGGCGTATGGGCTGCACGTGATGTCATTCACCACCGGCATGCCCCTGGCCAACAAGCTTGAACAACTGATGCTGTATTACGTCCTGCCAGTGCTGGTGGCTTTCCTGTTGTTCAGCACGCTGCGAGCCTGGCGCCGCCAACACAAGAGGGAATCGCAATGACCGATCAGAAAAAGCCCGGGGTTGAAATGCGTCGCCAGGTGATGGGCGATGTGTTCGTCGACCGCGCCCTGGGCAACGCCACCGAGTTCACCCAGCCGCTGCAGGACTTCGTCAACGAACATGCCTGGGGCAGCGTGTGGACCCGCGAAGGCTTGCCGCTGAAGACGCGCAGCCTGATCACCCTGGCCGCCCTCACCGCACTCAAGTGCCCGCAGGAGCTCAAGGGCCACGTGCGTGGCGCGTTGAACAACGGCTGTACGGTGGAGGAAATTCGCGAGGCGCTGCTGCATTGCGCGGTGTATGCCGGCGTACCGGCGGCGATTGATGCGTTTCGGGCGGCGCAGGAAGTCATCGACACCTATCAGAAAGAAGGCTAGATCCAGCCACCCGCCTGCAACACGAAAATCCCGATATTCGTGGTCACTGCCGCCATCAGCGTGGTGATCACGATAATCGCCGCCGCCAGTTCATGATTGCCCTCGGCCGCCCTGGCCATCACGAAGCTCGCCGCGGCGGTCGGTGCGCCGAAGTACAGGAACAGAATCCCCAATTCCGGCCCGCGAAAGCCCAGCAGCCACGCCCCTAAGGTCGCGACCACCGGCAGCCAGACCATCTTCATCAAGCTCGCGCTCAGCGCCATATTGCCGCTCTTGCGCAACGCCGCCAGGGACAAGGTGCCGCCAATGCAGATCAATGCCAGCGGCAAGGTGGTGTCCGCCAGGTACTGCATGGATTTTTCCAGCCAGCCGGGCAGGCCAATCTGAAAATAGGCGAACGGCGCCGCCACGATGACGCTGATGATCAGCGGGTTGGCCACGACACTTTTGCAGATACTCCACGGGTCGGACTTGATCACCGGGCTGTACACCGCCAGCACAATGGTCGACAGCGTGTTGTAGAACAGGATCACCAGCGCCGCGAGGATCGCGCCGAGGGAGATGCCGTAGTCGCCATACATGCTGGCGGCCAGGGCCAGGCCGATCACCCCGTTATTGCCGCGAAACGCGCCCTGGGTGTAGATGCCCCGGTCTTCACGCTTGCAGCGAAAAATCGCCCAGCCCCAAGCCAGCGCAAAGCTCACCAGTGTGGCAATGGAGAAGTAGATCAGCAAACCCGGCTTGAGCGCCGAGTGCAGGTCGGCGTGGAGGATGCCGAGGAACAGCAACGCCGGCATGGTGACGTTGAACACCAGGGACGAAGCCGTGTGGATAAAGTTGTCGTTGATCCAGTTGATGCGCTTGAGCAGCACACCCAGGAACAGCATGGCGAATACCGGCGCGGTGATGGTGAGGGTGGTGAGGAAGATAGCCAGCATGCCGGGGAGAACCTTGGTGAGCGTCGTCAGGTGGCTAATGATAAGCCATACAGCCCAACGGCGCCTGATAGACCGCTATCGGGGGCAAGCTCCCTCCCACAGTTTGAATGGTGAATACCTTCAGTGTGAGAGGGGGGCTTGCTCCGATGCAGGCGACTCGGTCTCAGGTAATCGGCGCCGGGTTGAACAAGGTGATGTCGTTATGCAGCTTGTGATGCTCCGCCCAGGTCTGCTTCTTACCGCTGGCCACGTCCAGATAGAAGTGGAACAACTCCCAGCCCAACTCCTCAATGGTCGCGCGCCCGGTGGCAATGCGCCCGGCGTCGATATCGATGAGGTCCGGCCAGCGCTGCGCCAGCTCCGTACGCGTCGAGACCTTCACCACCGGCGCCATCGCCAGCCCGTATGGCGTGCCGCGCCCGGTGGTGAACACATGCAGGTTCATCCCCGCCGCCAATTGCAGGGTGCCGCAGACAAAGTCACTGGCCGGCGTCGCGCAAAAGATCAGGCCCTTGCTTTTGAAGCGCTCGCCCGGGCCCAGCACGCCGTTGATCGCGCTGCTGCCGGACTTGACGATGGAGCCCAGGGACTTCTCGACAATGTTCGACAACCCGCCCTTCTTGTTGCCCGGTGTGGTATTGGCACTGCGATCCGCCTCTCCCTTGGCCAGGTAACGGTCGTACCAGTCCATTTCCCTGACCAACTCTTCGGCAACTTCCTTCGTCTCTGCGCGCGAAGTCAGCAGGTAAATGGCATCACGCACTTCGGTGACTTCAGAAAACATCACCGTCGCCCCCGCCCGCAGCAACAAATCCGAGGCATAGCCCAGCGCCGGGTTGGCGGTGATGCCGGAAAACGCATCACTGCCTCCGCACTGCATGCCCAGGATCAGCTCGGACGCCGGCACGGTTTCCCGGCGGCGCTGGTCGAGCTTCTTCAGGCGCACTTCGGCCAGGTCCATGATCTGCTCGATCATCTCGGTAAAGCCATGGCTGGAATCCTGCAACCGATACAGCCACGGCTCGCTGAGGTCGACGGAGCTGTCGTTGTCGTGCATCACCTGCCCGGCCTGCAACTTCTCGCAGCCCAGGCTGATCACCAGGGCTTCGCCCCCCAGGTTCGGGTTGCGCGCCAGGTTACGGACGGTACGGATCGGGATGTAGGCATCCGTCGCGGTAATCGCCACCCCGCAGCCGTAGCTGTGGGTCAGCGCCACCACGTCATCGACGTGGGGGTATTTGGGCAGCAATTCGTCCTTGATGCGCTTGACCGCATGGTCCAGCACGCCCGTCACGCACTGCACCGTGGTGGTGATGCCGAGGATATTGCGCGTGCCCACAGTACCGTCGGCGTTGCGATAGCCCTCGAAGGTAAACCCCTCCAACGGTGCCTGGGCTTCAGGCACCTCAGTGGACAGCGGCAAGCTGTCCAGCGGTGGCGCGGTGGGCATGCGCAGTTGATCTTCCTGGACCCAACTGCCGCGCGGAATCGGCGCCAGGGCGTAACCGATGGTCTGGCCGTAGCGAATAATCTGACCGCCTTCGGGGATGTCTTCCAGGGTCACTTTGTGGCTCTGGGGGATGAAATCCACGGTCACCAGGCCGTCCGGGAACTCGGTCCCGGCCGGTACGCCCTGGTCGTTGACCACGATCACCACGTTGTCGCGCTCGTGCAGGCGAATGGAGCGCGGCGAGTCGGCATGTTCAATCAACTGCATCACGGGGCCCCTCAGGAATGCGCTTCGGTTAGGTTGGTCAACTCAGGCCCCTTGCTTGGCGGCTCTTTGAGTACTACACGCTTGATCGGGCCGACGATGACCAGATAGCTGAACACCGCCACCAGTGCGTTGGCGCCGACAAACACCAGGGCCCACTTGAACGAGCCGGTGGTGCTGATGATGTAGCCGATGACAATCGGCGTGGTGATCGACGCGAGGTTACCGAAGGTGTTGAACAAGCCGCCACTGAGCCCGGCGATTTGTTTCGGCGAGGTGTCGGATACGACCGCCCAGCCCAGTGCGCCAACGCCTTTGCCGAAGAAGGCCAAAGCCATGAAACCCACCACCATCCATTCAACGTCAACGTAGTTACACGCGATGATGCTACTGGAGACCAGCAGGCCTGCAATGATCGGCGCCTTGCGGGCGAACGTCAGCGAATGGCCTTTGCGCAGCAGATAGTCGGAAATCACCCCGCCCAACACACCACCGATAAACCCGCAGATCGCCGGCAACGAGGCGATGAAACCGGCCTTGAGGATGGTCATGCCGCGATCCTGCACCAGGTAAACCGGGAACCAGGTCAGGAAGAAGTAGGTGATGCCGTTGATGCAGTACTGGCCCAGGTACACGCCAAGCATCATGCGGTTGGTCAGCAACTGACGGATGTAATCCCACTTCGGACCGTCGGTTTTCTTACCCTTGCCCTTGTCCTGATCCATATCGACCATCGCGCCATTGGCGGCGATGTGATTGAGCTCGGCTTCGTTGATCATCGGGTGCTGGCGCGGGCTGTGGATAACTTTCAGCCAGATCAGCGAGAACACGATGCCGATCACGCCCATCACGATAAACACGTGCTGCCAGCCGAAGCTGTACACGATCCAGCCCATCAACGGCGCGAACAACACGGTGGCGAAGTACTGCGCCGAGTTGAAAATCGCCGAAGCCGTACCGCGTTCGGCGGTCGGGAACCAGGCAGCAACAATGCGCGCGTTACCGGGGAAGGACGGCGCCTCAGCCAGGCCCACCATGAAGCGCAGCATGAACAGCGCAACCACTGCGGTGGAGACACCGAACTCACCGACATAGCCTTGCAGCACGGTGAACAGTGACCAGGTGAAGATACTCAGGGCATAGACTTTTTTCGAGCCGAATCGGTCCAGCAGCCAGCCGCCGGGGATTTGCCCGGCCACGTAGGCCCAACCGAATGCGGAGAAGATATAACCGAGGGTGACCGCGTCGATGCCGAGGTCTTTTTGCAGGCTGGAGCCCGCGATTGCAATGGTCGCCCGGTCGGCGTAGTTGATCGTGGTCACCAGGAACAGCATGAGCAGGATCAAATAGCGGACATGGGTCGGCTTGGTCGCTTGCATGTAGCAGTACTCCCACTAATTATTTTTTTTGCGGGTAATGGTTTTCTATTTTTGTCGTGGGGACCGGCAGGCCTCCGGCCCCCACTGGGTGTTGCGTATTACGAACCGATGTAGCTGGTTTTCACCACGGTGTAGAACTCCTGCGCATAGCGACCCTGCTCCCGCGAGCCATAGGACGAGCCTTTACGGCCACCGAATGGAACGTGGTAATCCACACCTGCCGTCGGCAGATTGACCATCACCATCCCCGCCTGGGAATGACGCTTGAAGTGGTTGGCGTACTTCAACGATGTGGTGGCAATACCCGCCGACAAACCGAACTCGGTGTCGTTGGCCATGGCCAGTGCCGCCTCGTAGTCAGCCACGCGCACGACGTTGGCGACCGGGCCGAAGATCTCTTCACGGCTGATACGCATGGCGGCTTCGCTGTCGGCAAACAGCGTCGGCGCCAGGTAGTAGCCTTCGGTGTCACACGTCACCAGGCCGCCACCGCTCACCAGCCGCGCGCCCTCGCTTTGGCCGATGTCGATGTACTTCATGTCCTGGTCCAGTTGGGCCTGGGAAACCACCGGGCCGATGTCGGTGCCGCTTTTCAGCGCGTGGCCGACTTTGATCGACTTCATGCGCTCGGCCATGGCCGCGACGAACTGGTCGTGAATACCGGCGGTGACAATCAGGCGGCTGGACGCCGTGCAACGCTGGCCGGTGGAGTAGAACGCGCTCTGTACCGACAACTCGACGGCCTGCTTGAGGTCGGCGTCGTCGAGAATGATCTGCGGGTTCTTGCCGCCCATTTCCAACTGCACTTTGGCTTGGCGCGACACACAGCTGACAGCGATCTGACGACCCACACCGACGGAACCGGTGAAGCTGATGCCGTCGACTTTCGGGCTGTTGACCAGCACGTCGCCCACCACACGGCCGCTGCCCATCACCAGGTTGAACACACCGGCAGGGAAACCGGCGCGGGAGATGATCTCCGCCAGGGCCCAGGCGCAGCCCGGTACCAGTTCAGCCGGTTTGATCACCACGCAGTTGCCGTAGGCCAGGGCTGGGGCGATTTTCCAGGCGGGGATGGCGATCGGGAAGTTCCACGGGGTGATCAGGCCGACCACACCCAGGGCTTCACGGGTGACTTCCACGTTGACGCCCGGGCGTACCGACGGCACGTAGTCGCCGGACAAACGCAGGCACTCACCGGCGAAGAACTTGAAGATGTTACCGGCGCGAGTCACTTCGCCGATGGCTTCCGGCAGAGTCTTGCCTTCTTCACGGGCCAACAGAGTGCCGAGTTCTTCGCGACGGGCGAGGATTTCGCTGCCGACTTTATCCAGGGCATCGTGGCGAGCCTGGATCCCGGAAGTGGACCAGGCCGGGAATGCGGCGCGAGCAGCGTCGATGGCGGCGTTGACCTGGGTGACGTCGGCCTTGGCGTATTCACCGATGACATCGGACAACTCCGACGGGTTGAGGTTGACGCAGTAGTCGGCGCCGGCAACCCATTCACCGTTGATGTAGTTCTCAAAACGCTTTACTTGGGACACGAATCTTCTCCTGACGCAAAAGGCCGCTGATTGCTCAGCGGCCTTGTGGATAATTTATTGCGGACCTTGCTTGTCGATCAGCGCGGCCAGGGCTTCGTATTCTTCCGGCAGCAGATCGGTCAGCGGCGTGCGCACAGGGCCTGCGTCATAGCCGACGATTTTTGCACCCGCCTTGACGATGCTCACGGCATAACCGGCCTTGCGATTACGGATGTCCAGGTACGGCAGGAAGAAGTCGTCGATGATCTTGGCGACGGTGGCGTGATCATCCTTGGCAATGGCGTGGTAGAAGTCCATCGCGGTTTTCGGGATGAAGTTGAACACCGCCGAGGAGTACACCGGTACGCCCAGGGCCTTGTAGGCAGCGGCGTAAACCTCTGCGGTCGGCAGGCCGCCGAGGTAGCTGAAACGATCGCCCAGACGGCGGCGGATCGACACCATCAACTCGATGTCACCCAGGCCATCTTTGTAGCCGATCAGGTTCGGGCAGCGCTCGGCCAGGCGTTCCAGCAGCGGAGCGGTCAGGCGGCACACGTTGCGGTTGTAGACCACCACACCGATTTTGACCGATTTGCACACGGCTTCAACGTGGGCGGCAACGCCGTCCTGGCTGGCTTCGGTCAGGTAGTGCGGCAGCAGCAGCAGGCCTTTGGCGCCCAGGCGCTCGGCCTCTTGCGCGTACTCGATGGCCTGGCGGGTCGAACCACCGACACCGGCGAGGATCGGCACGCTGGTGGCGCAGGTATCAACGGCGGTCTTTATCACTTGGGAATATTCGCTGGCGGCGAGGGAGAAAAACTCACCGGTGCCGCCCGCTGCGAACAAAGCAGTGGCGCCGTAAGGTGCCAGCCATTCCAGGCGCTTGATATAGCCTGCCTGGTGGAAGTCACCCTGGGCATTGAAATCGGTCACCGGGAAAGACAGCAGACCGTGGGAGAGGATGGACTTCAGTTCTTGTGGATTCATTATTCGAACACCCTGGGCGAAGACTTTCTATTGAAAGGTTGTTGGTTTTGTTGATGTCGTACGTCATCGTACAACTATAAATAATTTCGTCAACTCCAATTCATCGGCGTTGTGCATTTGAGTGAGTTGAACGGCTCAGGCAGCGGTGTTCTTGACGTAGGAAATTATTCCTCTATGCTCGGCTTAACTGTATATCCATACAGCAATCAAGGAAGATTCCTACGACATAGCAAGGAGCTAACATGTCAGGTCTTGAACTCGCAGCACCCGAAAAGAAACCGCCAGTCCTACGTTTCGAAGGGGGTGAACACACCGCCATCGGCGACGATACGTTGTTGCGCTTTAGTAAGGACGCACCGGCGATTCCCGCGCGACAGGTCGAACTGCATCTGCCCAACGGGCTGGCACTGACCTACGGCCAAGTGATCGCCCTGGGCGGTGACTTTTATGGCATCCCCGGCCAGCCTATCAACGAGGGCACCTCACCTGCCGATCGTGTGCAACGCTTTAGCGCAGCGTTCAACTCACTGGCCGTACTGCCAGCCGCGCGGGACGAAGCACCGAAAATCCTGGCGGTGATGCAAAAAGAGATCAGCGCGGTCAACCAGGCGATCAAGGACGGCAAGCAAGCCCATGAAGCCTATGATGCCCTGGGTGATACGTTGTCCGAGGAATGGAACCGCATCACCGGTGGCGGCAGCGCGGTGTCGGCACTGGTCCCATTGGGGCGCTACCTGAAACTGGCGGCGGACAATGCCGACCACTTCGGCGAATCGGCGCTGGCGGCCTACCTGGCGGGGCATGCAGCCGCATTGCAACAGGCCGTGGTGTCGCATCAAACCGGCACCGACCAGGCATTGGAACTGGCCTACGCCATGAACAGCTTTGCCGATCACTTCTTGACCGATCTGTTTTCTGCCGGGCACCTGCGGGTGCCGCGCAAACAGCTGGCAGCGGTCGTCACACCGGGCGAATTGGGTTCTCTGATCAGCCGCTTCATGCACGATGAAGACAGCAAGTTCGGTCTCAAGGTACGCAATGCCATGGGTGACGAGTGGCATGCCTATGGCGACAAACGCTATTTCGACAGTATCGACGCAGCCAATCGGGCACAGGTCAAACGCGCCGTTCAGGCATCCGCTGATGAGATCTTCGAAACCTTCATCAATGGCGTTGCGCCCTCCCCGGCTGACTTCAAGGCACCGCTGTATGTGCCGGATTTGAACGCGGCACAGAACCCGGCGAATAACTTCTCGCCATTGTTCAAGATGGAGGGCGACAAGGTGCTGCGACGCAAGGAGGTGAATGACCTCAACGACAAGCACTGGACCAATGATTGGTGGGGGTGGAGTACGTATTTGTTGCTCAAGGACTACAAGCCGAATACCCCGGTTTAAGCGGTACCGCCTGTCGATACTGTGATTTCTAACAGTTATGCACCGCTCATCAAGGGCGGATAACACGCCTCAGGGGCTTAGGAATTGTCTCCTGAGGCGATTTGTTGCAGCCCTTCTGATGCCTGAAGCCTCAGGCCACCACATCATAGGCCGGCAAGGGAACGGGCCCCATGAAAATCAATGCAACTGAATATCAAGGGCCATAACGTTGCGCCAGCTTCGGTCTGTGCTTGATTTTTGCTTCTTTTACTAAGGTTGATGAGAGAGGTGCGTCATGAAAACCACTGATGAAATTTTCGGCCTACTGGCCTCCAGTTTCGAAGCCAATCGGGATAAAAAAGATCAAGACTTTGATCCCGATATGCCTTTGGCCGAGCTGATTGCTGACGAGAACGAAAGGCGTCGTGTGATTGACACGTCCGTGAAGGTGCTTCAGTTGAACCTTCCTGACGACGTGGCGAAGGAAGCGACACTAGACTCGTTAGCGTCCTACATCCAATCAATGCAAGCGTCATAGAAAAACGCTGAACGGCACATTAGCCACCTGCGGCCTATCAGCCTGCCCTTTCAGCCTCTTCGTGAGCATGGCGCAGCCGCTCGCGACTGTTGGTCAGGTGCAAACGCATGGCCGCCCGCGCCGCATCCGAATCCTGGCGGGCAATCGCCTCATAAATCTCTTCGTGTTCGCGACTCAGGCGTCCCATGTAGTGCTGGTGGTCATCATGGGCCAGGCGTGCCGAGTTCAGGCGCGTACGCGGAATGATGCTGGTGCCCAGGTGGGTCATGATGTCGGTGAAGTAGCGGTTGCCGGTGGACAACGCAATTTCCAGGTGGAAGGCGAAGTCCGAGGCCACTGCATCACCGGCGTGCGCCGCGCTTTCATTGAGGGCATCGAGGGCCGCGCGCATGGAGGCCAGCTGTTCATCGCTACGGCGCAGTGCGGCCAACCCGGCGGACTCCACTTCCAGGCTGATACGCAGTTCGAGAATCGCCAGCACATCACGCAGGGTCACGACGGTGGCCGGGTCGATGCGAAAGCCGCTCGGGCTAGGCGTGTCCAGCACAAAGGTGCCGATACCATGACGGGTTTCCACCTGCCCCGCCGCCTGCAAGCGGGAGATGGCTTCCCGGACCACGGTGCGGCTGACGCCATGGGCGTCCATGATCGCCGATTCGGTGGGCAGCTTGTCGCCACGCTTGAGTTGGCCGTCGCGGATCTGCTCGGACAACACCGTGACCAATTCCTGGGCAAGGCTGCGGCGCTTGCGGGGAAGACGAGGGGCGGTGCTGGCGTTTTCCATGTGGAATCATCTATCTCGGCGGACTAAAACAGCATCATAGCCCATGGCGGTTGTACGATCACCGTTTGTACCGCACTTTCATGTACAAGCCGGCAGCTTTCAGCCCCGGCCATACATGCCCCCCCGTGCAAAGGGGTTCAAACTCGAACATAACGCGTGGCTACTTCACACCTGAATCTTAGTGCCAAACGATCTCGCGCACCTGGCAATTATGACAGCAGACGGGTTTGCATCCTCGTAGCAGAGTAAAGCCTGTTCCAGCAAACAGGTGACGGGTGATGAAACGCATAGGCTGGTATTGCACAACGATTGTCTGGCTGCTGGCATGCACCGTCCACGCGGCGCCGCCGACTGTGCGCAATGGCGGTGGCGAAGACATCCTGCTGCAAGGCTTCCACTGGAACTCCAGCCGCAATGCTCCGCAGAAATGGTATGAGGTGCTGGCACAAATGGCCCCCACTATCGGCCAGGACGGCTTCACCAAAATCTGGCTGCCACCCGCCTGGACCGATCAATCCAGTTGGAGCGACGCGGCGTCGGGAACGTCCGGTGGGGGTGAAGGTTACTTCTGGAGCGACTTCGACAAGAACAGCCGATACGGCAGTGACAGCCAGCTCAAACAGGCGGTCGCCGCCTTGGCAGGGGCCGGCGTGCAAGCAATATACGACGTGGTGCCCAACCATATGAACGACAAGCTGCCGAGTCAACAGATACGCTTCCCCAGGGACCTCAAGCTGTGGCGCGATGACTGCACAACGCCCGTCGTCTGTGATGAGGGCGACGCGTTCATGAGCGGTTCGGCCGACCTCAACACAAGCAACTCGGAAGTCTCGCAGCGCTTCATGCAGGAATTCAGGAACCTGCGGGACAACTACAGCGCCAAAGGCTTGCGCTTCGATTTTGCGCGCGGCTACGCACCGGAGCGGGTCGATGTGTGGATGAAAAACTTTGGTGACCAAGCGTTCTGCGTCGGCGAGTTGTGGAAAGGCCCCAGCGAGTATCCGGCGAACGACTGGCGCAGTCAGGCCAGTTGGCAGGATGCGTTGAAGGACTGGTCGGATCGGTCCCACTGCAGCGTGTTCGATTTCGCCCTCAAGGAGCGCATGCAAAATGGCAGCTTGGCCGAGTGGCGCCATGGCTTGAATGGCAACCCCGACCCGGCATGGCGACAGGTCGCGGTGACCTTTGTCGATAACCACGACACCGGTTATTCGCCAGGGCAATACGGCGGGCAGCACCATTGGTCCCTTGCCGATCCGCAACGCAATATTGCCTATGCCTATATCCTGCTGAGCCCCGGTACGCCCACTGTGTATTGGCCTGACATGTACGACTGGGGCCGGAGCGACCTGATCCGCAAGCTGATCAGCCTGCGCAAGGACGCCGGTATCAGTGCCGACTCACCGATCAGGTTCCAGACCCACTATTCCGGATTGGTTGCCGCCATCCAAGGCAGCCGCAAGCGCCTACTGATCGCCTTGGACTCCGACCTCTCCAAGGTGCCTGACGGTTTCAGCCCTGCGCTGTTTGCGGACGGGCAGCGCATCCGCTCGTGGCAGGCCGCTCCGGCACCTTCCGACACCACCACCACTTTGCACTGCGACAACGTCAGGCCGGGGCTCGGCCAGGCAGTCTACGCAGTGGGATCGCCTATCGAACTCGGCGCCTGGAACCCGGCCCACGCCATCGCACTGCAACCCGGCGCAGCCAATCGCTGGAGCGGTACTGTCGTGTGGCCGACCCAGCAACACATCGAATGGAAATGCCTGATCCGCAGCCTGAGCAATATCAACGAGGTCTACTGGCAAGACGGCCTCAACAATCAGTTCACCACGGGGGCCGCCAGCGAAGCAGCGGGGAATTTTTGACAAAAAAAGCCCCGGCAGAGCCGAGGCATTTTTTAACGTAGGCCCGAAGACTTACGCACTTTACTTCACCACTTTCAGGCTCGGCCGACCGCTCGGACGCGGCGGCTCGGTCTCCGGTGGCGGCACATCATCGCCGTCTTCGTTTTCAATCGCTTCGTCGTCCTCGAAAGGCGACTCCAGATCGAACACCATGCCTTGGCCGTTCTCCCGGGCATAGATGCCGAGGATAGCGCCAATCGGCACGAACAGCGTATGCGGCACACCGCCGAAACGCCCTTCGAAGCTGACCGCTTCATTGTCCATGTGCAGGTGGCGCACGGCACTGGGTGATACGTTCAACACAATCTGCCCGTCACTGGCAAACCCCTGCGGTACCTGAACCGCAGGAAATTCGGAATTGACCAGCATGTGCGGGGTGCAATCGTTATCCACAATCCACTCATAGAGCGCGCGGACCAGGTAAGGTCGACTGGAGTTCATCAACGGCTCCTTAAGCCTTAGCGCATATCGCGTTCGACACCAGACAGACTCGCCTGGAAAGCCTCACGCGCGAACTGGCGCTCCATGTAATCAAGCAACGGCTTGGCCGGCCGTGGCAGTTCAATGCCCAGAATCGGCAAGCGCCAGAGTATGGGTAATAGGCAGCAATCCACCAAGCTTTGTTCCTCACTGAGGAAAAAAGGTTTATCGGCGAACAACGGCGAAACACCGGTCAGGCTCTCGCGCAATTCCTTGCGCGCCTGCACCCGAGCAGCTTCTTTGCTGCGGGTATCCAGAATCAAATCCACCAGCCCGCACCAATCTCGCTGGATCCGATGGATCAGCAGGCGGCTGTTGGCACGGGCCACCGGATACACCGGCAGCAAAGGCGGATGCGGGTAACGCTCATCCAGATATTCCATCACCACGGTTGACTCCCACAACGCCAGGTCACGATCGACCAGGGTGGGCAAGCTGCCGTAAGGGTTCACTTCGATCAGTTTCGGCGGATGACGACCCACCTCCACACTGATGATCTCGGCGCTGACACCCTTCTCTGCGAGTACGATGCGTACTCGGTGGGAATAGTGGTCGGCGGGGTCGGAGTAACAGGCCAACCGATTGGTCACGCCCATGGCGGTCCTCCTCGCTTGTTGAAATTATGGAAAGCTCAAAAACGAGCGCGCCCAGAAAGCATCTCTGCAGCCTCTGGAAAGTCCAGATCGCTACGGGTTAGAGATGCCGCTGGGCGCGCAAGATTAACAGCAATTGCTTACGGTTGGATCAATGCACATCCTTCCAGTATTCGCGTTTAAGCAGATAAGCGAATACGAAGAAGAAAGCCAGATACAGCAAGACATACGTCCCGATGCGCTGGTGTTGCAGTTTGACCGGGTTGGCGGAATAGGCCAGGAAGGTCACCAGATTCTTGACCTTCTCGTCAAACTGCTCGTCAGTCAACGAACCAGGGGTTTCTATCTTCAGTTGATCGCACGCTTCATGAGTCAAAGGCGTACCGGTCAACGGATCATATTGCTTCTTGCCGTCTTCGACGACCTGAACCTGCTTGCATCCTACCACTTGCTTGCCTTGCAGGCCGACCAGAACGTTAGGCATGCCGACGTTCGGGAACACACGGTTGTTCACGCCATAAGGGCGCGCCGGGTCCTCGTAGAAGGATTTCAGGTAGCCGTAGAGCCAGTCGGTGCCGCGTACACGTGCCACCAGAGTCAGGTCAGGAGGCGCTGCGCCGAACCAGGTCTTGGCGTCGGCAGGCTTCATGCCGATATTCATGTGGTCGCCGATCTTGGCACCGGTGAACACCAGCTTCTCCAGCATCATTTCATGGGGGATACCGAGGTCATCGGCCACCCGCTCGTAACGCTGGAACTTGGCGCTGTGGCAGCCCATGCAGTAGTTGGCGAACGTACGCGCGCCGTCTTGCATAGCCGCCTTGTCAGACACGTCGATATCGACTTTTTCCAGTTCCGGGCCGCCGTGCTCGGCAGCGAAGGACAGTAGCGGCAGCGCCGCAAGCATCAATGCAACGAATAATTTTTTCATCAGCCAGTCACCCTTTCCGGAACCGGTTTGGTCTTCTCGAGCCGGGTGTAGAACGGCATCAGAATGAAGTAGGCGAAGTACAGGAAGGTGCAGACCTGCGACAGCAGCGTACGCTCAGGGGTCGGCGCCAATACGCCCAACACGCCCAGAATCACGAATGCAATGCAGAACACCCACAGCCAGATTTTGCTCAGCCAGCCTTTGTAGCGCATGGACTTGACCGGGCTTCGGTCGAGCCACGGCAACACGAACAGCACCGCAATGGCCGCGCCCATGGCGATGACGCCCATGAGTTTGTCGGGGATCGCCCGCAAGATCGCGTAGAACGGCGTGAAGTACCAGACCGGGGCAATGTGCTCAGGTGTCTTGAAGGCGTTCGCCTGTTCGAAGTTAGGCTTCTCGAGGAAATAACCACCCATCTCCGGGAAAAAGAACACGATCGAGCAGAACACGAAGAGGAACACGACCACGCCGACAATGTCTTTCACGGTGTAGTACGGGTGGAACGGGATGCCATCCAGCGGGATGCCGTTCTCGTCCTTGTGTTTCTTGATGTCCACGCCATCCGGGTTGTTGGAACCCACTTCGTGCAGCGCCAGGATGTGCAGCACCACAAGGCCCAGGATCACAATCGGCAGCGCTACGACGTGCAAAGCGAAGAAGCGGTTCAGGGTGATACCGGAGATCAGGTAGTCACCACGGATCCACTGGGTCAGGTCGTTGCCGATGACGGGAATGGCACCGAACAGCGAGATGATCACCTGGGCGCCCCAGTACGACATCTGGCCCCATGGCAGCAGGTAGCCCATGAAGGCTTCCGCCATCAGCGCCAGGTAGATCAGCATACCGAACACCCACACCAGCTCCCGTGGCTTCTGGTACGAACCGTAGAGCAAACCACGGAACATGTGCAGGTAGACCACGATAAAGAACGCTGAAGCGCCGGTGGAGTGCAGCAGGCGCAGGATCGAGCCGTACTCGACGTCACGCATGATGTATTCGACGGAGGCAAACGCTTCTTCCGCCGACGGGGTGTAGCTCATCGTCAGCCAGACACCGGTGACGATCTGGTTAACCAGCACCAGCAGTGCCAGAGAACCAAAGAAGTAGAAGAAGTTGAAGTTTTTTGGCGCGTAATACTTGCTGAGATGGTCTTCCCACATCTTAGTGGCGGGGAAGCGTGCATCCACCCAATCCATGAACTTGCTCATCACGCGTTCTCCTTATCGAGGCCAATGACAATGAGGTCGTCAGTTTCGTAGGTATGCGGAGGCACGGGCAGGTTCAAGGGAGCGGGCTGGGACTTGTAGACGCGCCCCGCCAGATCGTAGTGGGAGCCGTGGCAGGGACAGAAATAACCACCGACCCAGTCTTTACCCAGATCGACCGGGGCGACTTCGGGGCGGAAGGTGGGCGAGCATCCCAAGTGGGTACACAGGCCAACCAGCAGCAGAATCTCTGGCTTGATCGAACGTGCTTCATTTTTGGCGTAGGCGGGTTGGTCGGATTTCTCAGATTTGGGGTCAGACAACTGGCCTTCGATCTTTTTCAGATTTCCCAGGATTTCCTCAGTACGACGAACAATGAATACCGGCTGGCCGCGCCACTCAGCAATCATCTGCTGGCCTGGTTCGATCTTGCTGATATTCACCTTCACCGGTGCACCTGCGGCTTTCGCCTTGGCACTGGGAAACCATGACCCCACGAACGGGACCGCAGCCCCCACCGCTCCTGCAGCACCCACCACGGATGTGGCTGCTACTAAGAAGCGACGCCGGCCTGCATTCACGCCGTCATTGCTCATTCAGTCCTCTCCCATCAGCTTTTTGGCCTGTTAAATCAGGCGTCTACTAAGTATTAAATCTGAACTTATAAAAATTTTGCCGAATGGTAATGAAAAGCCCCACGTATGACAAGGGAATTGCCCGGGGCTCCGCCTCCAAGCCTTGTAGTATAGGGGGTCTACGGATGTGGCAAGTTGTCACGGTGAAAAATGTGCATAAATCGCAGGCAATAAAAAACGCCCAGCTCCGTAAGGAGGCTGGGCGTTTTTGTGGAACGTAAAGCGAATTAACGCTTCGAGTACTGCGGACGCTTACGCGCTTTACGCAGACCGACTTTCTTACGTTCAACTTCACGGGCATCACGAGTCACGAAGCCAGCTTTGCGCAGAGCGCCACGCAGGGTTTCGTCGTACTGCATCAGAGCGCGAGTGATACCGTGGCGGATTGCGCCAGCTTGACCACTTACACCGCCACCGATAACGGTGACGTAGATGTCGAACTTTTCAACAGTCTCGGTCAATTCCAGCGGCTGACGAACTACCATGCGGGCAGTTTCGCGACCGAAGAAGTTGTCCAGAGTGCGGTTGTTGATCGAGATGTTACCAGTGCCCGGACGCAGGAAAACGCGTGCGGTTGCGGTTTTGCGACGGCCAGTGCCGTAATTTTGAGTCGCCGACATAATGAACTATTCCGTTAAAACTTCAGTTCTTGGGGCTGCTGAGCAGCATGAGGGTGTACAGCGCCCGCATAGACTTTCAGCTTGCGAAACATATCGCGACCCAGTGGGCCCTTCGGCAGCATGCCTTTGACCGCGATTTCGATCGGGGCTTCAGGCTTCTTGGAGATCAGGCCTTCAAAGTTGGAAGACTTGATACCGCCTGGGAAACCGGAGTGACGGTAGTACATTTTGTCTTGCGCTTTGTTGCCGGTAACACGTACCTGCTCAGCGTTGATGATCACGATGTAGTCACCGGTGTCAACGTGAGGGGTGTACTCAGGCTTGTGCTTGCCACGCAGACGGCTGGCGACTTCAGTGGCCAGACGACCCAGGGTCTGACCAGCGGCGTCGACGACAAACCAGTCGCGCTGAACTGTTTCCGGTTTTGCAGTAAAAGTTGTCATTCTTTAATAGCCTCAGGGGCCGCCCTGTAAATTAGACGGCGGATCTTACTGAATAGTGCTTACTTTGACAAGTCAAAGGCAGCCGGATACAGACGCTATCGGGGGCTCGGGTCGGCGCGTCCGTTCAACGGCAAGATTCTTCGGCAGGCGGCGCATCACTTCCACTGCAGAAAGAGGTGGGCAATTATGCAGATTGCGAAAAAAAATTCAACCTGCTTTTATGATTGTTTTCCCTGAAGGAGCACCCGATGGATTATCGACAGCTGGGCCGTACGGATCTGAACGTGAGCGCGATAGCCCTGGGCACCATGACGTGGGGTGAGCAGAACAGCGAGGCAGAGGCCTTCGCGCAGATCGAACGGGCCAAGGCGGCGGGGATTAACGTCCTCGACACCGCAGAAATGTACCCGGTGCCGCCCAAGGCCGACACCTATGCCACCACCGAGCGTTACATCGGTAATTACTTCAAAAGCCGCGGTGACCGTGCCGACTGGATCCTCGCCAGCAAGATCGCCGGCCCCGGCAACACCATCGACTACATCCGCGACGGCCACCTGCGCCACAACCGCAAGCACATCGTCGAAGCCCTGGACGCCAGCCTCAAGCGCCTGCAAACCGACTGGATCGACCTCTACCAGCTGCACTGGCCGGAGCGCAGCACCAACTTCTTCGGCCAATTGAGCTACAAACACAAGGACGAAGACGACCTGACCCCGCTGGAGGAAACCCTCGAAGCGCTGGATGAGCAGGTGAAGGCTGGCAAGATCCGCCACATTGGCCTGTCCAATGAAACCCCGTGGGGCGCCATGAAGTTCCTGGCCCTGGCCGAAGCCCGCGGCTGGACCCGCGCGGTATCGATCCAGAACCCCTACAACCTGCTCAACCGCAGCTTTGAGGTTGGCCTGGCGGAAATCGCCATTCGTGAGCAGTGTGGCCTGCTGGCTTACTCGCCCCTGGCATTCGGCATGCTCAGCGGCAAGTACGAAGGTGGCGCACGCCCGGCCAAGGCGCGCCTGACGGAGTACAGCCGTTTCAGCCGCTACTTCAACCCGCAGTCGGAGGCGGCGTGCAGCCGTTATGTGGCACTGGCGCGGGAGCATGGCCTGGATCCTGCGCAGATGGCATTGGCGTTTGTGACACAACAGCCGTTCGTGACCAGCAACATTATTGGCGCAACATCGCTGGAGCAACTGGACAGCAACATCGCCAGTGCTGATCTGAAGCTGTCGAAGGAAGTACTGGAAGGGATTGAGGCGATTCAGAAGGATCATCCGAATCCGGCGCCTTGATCGATCTGTAGGCCGCTATCGGGGGCAAGTCGAATCGTCGCACCGCCCCGATAGGGCCCTCACAAACAACACAGCACTCAAAGCGCCCGCGCAATGATCTCCTTCATGATCTCGTTGGTCCCCGCATAAATCCGCTGCACCCGCGCATCCGCCCACGCCCGTGCAATCGGGTACTCCCACATGAACCCGTAGCCGCCGTGCAACTGCACGCACTCATCGAGCACCTTACATTGCAGGTCCGTGGCCCAGTACTTGGCCATCGCGGCAGTGGGCACATCCAGCTTGCCTTCCAGGTGCAACGCCATGCATTTGTCGACGAACACGCGGCCGATCTGAATCTCAGTGGCCATCTCCGCCAACTTGAACCGGGTGTTCTGAAAGTCGGCAATCGCCTTGCCGAACGCCTTGCGCTCACGAGTGTATTCCAGGGTCCACTGCAACGCCGCCTCGGCAGACGACAGCGCGCCAATCGCGACAGTCAAACGCTCCTGCGGCAATTCCTGCATCAAATAGGCGAAGCCCATGCCGGCCTGGCCCAGCAGGTTTTCCTTGGGTACGCGCACGTCCTGGAAAAACAGCTCTGACGTGTCCTGGGCCTTCATGCCGACCTTCTCCAGGCGCTTGCCCTTGGCGAAGCCGGGCGTATCGGCGTCCACCAGAAACAGGCTGGTGCCCTTGGCCCCCGCCTTGGGATCGGTCTTGGCGACCACGATCACCAGCTCAGCCAGGTACCCGTTGGTGATAAAGGTCTTGGAGCCATTGATCACGTACTCATCACCGTCCAGCACGGCTGTGGTCTTGACCCCTTGCAAGTCGGACCCGGCACCCGGCTCGGTCATGGCGATGGCCGTGACCCTCTCACCGGAGATCAACTTGGGCAGGTACTTGTGCTTCAGCGCCTCACTGCCGTAATGCAGGATGTAGGGCGCGACAATGTCCGAATGCAGGGAAAAGCCGATGCCGGTCAGGCCCAGGCGGCTGATCTCCTCGATCACTACCGCGCTGTAGAGAAAGTCCGCGCCCAGCCCGCCGTATTCCTCCGGCAGATGGGAACACAACATCCCCGCCTCCCCCGCCTTGCTCCACAGGTTACGGTCGATGTAGCCCTGCTTCTCCCATTGCCCGTGAAACGGTGCAGCGTCTTTTTCAAGAAAGGTGCGCACGCTCTGACGGAAGAGTTCGTGCTCCGGGCTGAACAAGGTTCTCGGAATCATGGGTCACCTGCGTGGATTGTCGGACAAGGACGAGCCCACAGAGCCTATGCCCCGATGGCGTCACAGGACACTGGACACATGCGACAAAAAATAAGACGATCCAGCCGTCTGGTGACCACTTTCCCCTATAAGAATAAATGAAATTATGTCTAACCAAATCTCCACGCCGTTGCGGCGCGTCAGCATTTTGGCCATTGATCGGGTATTCGCTTCTACCCTCATGCAAGCCAAGGATTTCTTCCATCTCGCCAGCCTGCGTTATGGCAAACAGCAAGGCCTGGGCCTGACCCCAGCGTTCGAAACACGCCTGGTGAGCCCCGACGGAAAATCGGTGCGCAGCTTCAGTGATGTGATCATGCCGGTGGACGGCGGCCTGGAAGACGCCGACATCATCGTGCTACCGGCCTTCTGGGATGACTTCGATGCCCTGTGTGTGCGCTACCCGCAAGTGCTGCCGTGGCTGCGCGAGCAACATGCACGCGGCGCGGTACTCTGCGGCGAAGCCACCGGGGTGTTCTGGCTGGCCGAAGCCGGACTGCTCGACGGCAAGGAGGCGACCACCTACTGGCGCTTCTTCAACGCCTTTAGCGAACGCTTCCCCAAAGTCCAGCTCAATCAGGACAAACATCTCACCGACGCCGACAACCTGTATTGCGCCGGCGGTACCACCTCGGCGTGCGACCTGTATATCTACCTGATCGAACGCTTCTGCGGCGCCAACATCGCCCAGGCCGTGGCCCGCGACATCCTCTACGAAGTACAGCGCAGCTATTCACCCGGACGCATCGGTTTTGGCGGCCAGAAGCTGCACCAGGACGTGATCATCCTGCAGATCCAGCACTGGCTCGAAGAGCATTTCGCCGACAAATTCCGCTTCGAAGACGTTGCCCGGGAACACGGCATGAGCATTCGCAACTTCATGCGCCGCTTCCAGACCGCCACCGGCGACAAGCCGCTGCACTACCTGCAACGCTTGCGTATCGAGACGGCCAAGGGCCTGCTCTCGGGCAGCCGCAAGAGCATCAAGACCATCAGTTATGAGGTGGGTTACGACGATGCGAGTTTCTTTGCGCGGTTGTTCAGGCAGCACACGGAGCTGTCACCAAACCAATATCGGCAACAGTTCCAACAAGCCGCGTAAGCAAATGTGGGAGGGGGCTTGCTCCCGATAGCGGTGGATCAGTCAGTGCATCTGTTACTGAAAGACCGCTATCGGGGGCAAGCCCCCTCCCACATTTGACCTACATCGCTCTTAAGGCTTGTGCCCGCGCGACAGGAACTCGTGGGATTGCATTTCCAACAGGCGGCTCAGGGTGCGCTGGAATTCAAAGTTCAAGCGCCCGCCGGTATACAGATCCTTGAGTTCGACTTCCGCCGAGATGATCAACTTGACGTTACGGTCGTAGAACTCGTCGACCATGTTGATAAACCGTCGTGCGATGTCGTCGGTGGTGACGCTCATCTGCTCCACGCCGCTGAGGATCACCGCGTGGAAGATCTTGCCCAGTTCGATGTAGTCGTTCTGGCTGCGCGGGCCGTCGCACAACTGGCGGAATTCGAACCAGGCCACGTCATCGCAGGTACGCAGAGCGATGATCTCGCGGTTCTCGATCATCAGCTTGTCGTTTTCCACCGCCTGGGTGCATTCCGGCGTGAGGGCGCGGAAGCTTTTGCGCAGGCTTTCGTGCGCCGCTTCGTTCAGCGGGAAGTGGAACAACTCCGCTTGCTCGAGGTGACGCAGACGGTAGTCGACGCCGCTGTCGACGTTGACGATCTCGGTGTTCTGCTTGATCAGCGCGATGGCCGGCAGGAAGCGAGCGCGCTGCAGGCCGTCCTTGTACAGGCCGTCGGGCACGATGTTCGAGGTGGCGACCAGGGTCACGCCGTTCTTGAACAGCTCTTCCATCAGGGTGCCGAGGATCATGGCATCGGTGATGTCGGAGACGAAGAATTCATCGAAGCAGATGACCCGCGCTTCATCGGAGAAACGCTTGGCGATGATGGTCAGCGGGTTTTTCTCACCCGGCAGGGTCTTCATTTCTTCGTGCACGCGCTTCATGAAGCGGTGGAAGTGGGTGCGGACCTTTTCCTTGAACGGCAGCGCTTCAAAGAACGTATCGACCAGGTAGGTCTTACCCCGGCCTACACCGCCCCAGAAATACAAGCCCTTGACCGGCGTGTGGTCTTTCTTGCCAAACAGCTTGCTGAGCATCCCCGGCTTGCTTTGCGAGGCCGCAACCAAGTCGTCGTACAGGCGCTGCAAATGACGCACCGCCGTTTCCTGGGCCGCGTCATGGAAGAATTCAGGGCGTTTCAGATCAGCTTGGTATCGTTCTAGGGGCGTCATAATTTCGTTAGCAAGGCAACAAAAACGGGCCGTCACTGTAACGACGGCCCTGGATAATGGCAATCAACCCTTGGTCGGGTTAATCCTCGATTGGGGTCAACGCAGTGCGCAAGGCTTCGATGGCGGCATCACGCGATGCACCATCGGCGAACTCGGCGCTGTCGGCTACTGCGGCACCGTCCAGCCATACGCTGAAGCTCAGGGCTTCGGTGCGTACGTCCAGCGCAGCGCCACTTTGCAGTTGTTTGGTGACTGCGCCGGCCGCTTTACCATCGGCAAAGTTGCGCGACAGCAGCAATTGCTCGCCATCGGCGGCCAACAAGCGGAAGCGGAAGCTGCCGTCATCTTCACGGAAGCTCACGAAACGCGCGGCCTTGGCGGCCTTCTTCTTGGTGGCGATCGGCGCTGCAGCCTGCTCGACGAACGAACGCAGGCCCACCGCTTCACGCAACTCGGCCAGGAATGGCGCGGCTACGGCACGGGCTTTCCTGGCCCCGACCTGCAACAGGTCTTCCATGTCCGACGGGCGCGACATCAACTGGTGGTAACGCTCGCGCGCTTCGCCCAGTTGGCTGTCCAGCAGTTGGAACAGACGGCTCTTCGCCTCGCCCCAACCCAGGCCTTGCAGCAGCTCGCCGCGGAACTCTTCTTCCTGGGCCTTGCTGGCAAACGCCTGGTAGAGGGTGAACAGGTGCGAGTTGTCGGGGTCCTTGGCTTCGCCGGGCGCGCGGGAGTCGGTGACGATCCGCGAGATGGCGTCCTTCATGTCCTTGGCGCTGGTGAACAACGGGATGGTGTTGTCGTAGCTCTTGGACATCTTGCGGCCATCCAGGCCCGGCAAGGTGGCAACGCTTTCTTCGATCAGCGCCTCGGGCATGGTGAAGAATTCTTTACCGTTGCCGAACAGGTGGTTGAAGCGCTGGCCGATGTCGCGGGCCATTTCAACGTGCTGGATCTGGTCGCGGCCCACCGGCACCTTGTGCGCGTTGAACATCAGGATGTCCGCCGCCATCAGCACCGGGTAGCTGTACAGGCCCATGGTGATGCCCGCATCCGGGTCTTCGCCGGTTTCCACGTTCTTGTCCACCGAGGCCTTGTAGGCATGGGCGCGGTTGAGCAGGCCCTTGGCGGCGACGCAGGTCAGCAGCCAGGTCAGCTCGGGGATTTCCGGGATGTCGGACTGGCGATAAAAGGTCACCCGGTTCACATCCAGGCCACCGGCCAGCCAGGTCGCGGCGATTTCCATACGCGAACGCTGGATGCGCTGCGGGTCATCGCATTTGATCAGGGCGTGGTAGTCGGCCAGAAAGTAGAAGGAGTCAGCATTGACGTCCTGGCTGGCAAGGATCGCCGGGCGGATCGCACCAGCGTAGTTGCCCAGGTGCGGCGTGCCGGTGGTGGTGATGCCGGTGAGGATGCGGGTACGAGTCGTCATGGGTAATCGCTTATCAGACTGCTATCAATTCGAGAGGCGCGGCAGCACCAGATCCTTGAGGTCGGTGAGCTTGCCATGAAAAAAGTGCCCGCATTCTGCCACTTTCAGCAGCTCATGGGGGCGTTTCAAGGCGGCAGACCAGTCGTAGACCAATTGCGGATCGACCACTTCGTCGGTTTCCGGTTGAATCAAGGTCAATGGGCAGGTCTGGGGCAGCACGTCGTTATTGCTCAGACGCATCACGGCGGCCGCGACCATAAACAGGTGCGCGAGCTTTTCGCCTTTGGCTTCCAGGCGGCCGCCGAGGCTTGCCGCCACGTAGCCACCAAAGGAAAAACCGAGCAGGGTGAGCGGCAGGTCGGGGTGTTTTTCACGCAGCCAGGTAACAGCCGCTTCGGCATCGTCCACTTCACCGGTGCTCATGTCGTGGGTGCCGGCACTCGCGCCGACGCCACGGTAATTGAAACGCAAAGTAATCAACCCGGCATCGCGAGCTGTGCGTTGCAGGGTCGAAACGACTTTATTGAGCATGGTCCCGCCCTGCACCGGATTAGGGTGGCAGATCAGCGCCAGGCCACGTGGCTCGGGGTGATCCAGGTACAGTGCTTCCAATTGGCCTACCGGGCCATCGATCAAAACGGGGGTTTCACGCATGAGCAAGGAATGAACTCCGTGACCTCTCAAAGGGTCGACTCGTCTAGCTAAAAGTCTGTGCATGGCATCATTGCGAGCTTAATCGCGGTATACAGCGCAGGTTTGAGCCGTTAACGTAAAGCAAAGCCGTTTATAGAGGAAGGACTCGTGGAACACTCGCTCTTAGTTTGGTTGTTGCCGACTCTCGCCTTGGTTGCCGGTGTCGCCATTGGATTCCTGGTTGCCCGCCTGCTGCCGAATGCCGCGCCTAACCGCACGCAGCGTCAGTTGGATGACATTCAGGAACGTTTTGACAGTTATCAGAACGAGGTTGTTACCCACTTCAACAGCACCGCGACCCTGGTCAAGAAACTCACCCAGAGCTACCAGGAAGTACAGGATCACCTCGCCGATGGCGCAAACCGCCTGGCCCTCGACGACATCACCCGTCAACGCCTGCTGGCCGCGCTGCATTCCGATGCACCGCAAACTCCACGGGAACGCCTGACCCCACCCCGGGAAAACCAGGAGCCGCCACGGGACTACGCGCCAAAAACGCCAAACGCCCCGGGCATGCTGGATGAGCATTACGGCTTGAAGAAGTAAGTTATTTTCAAGCGATAAAAAGCCCGGCTGATCGATGATCAGCCGGGCTTTTTATTGGGCCTCACTCTTCAGGACATGGTCTGTTCCTGCAACCAACCGCCCTCGATCCGCACATGCCGCCCATGGAAGCGCTTGAGGCTGCTGCGATGCCCGACGCTGACAATGCTCAACCCCGGCAGCTCATCGATCAACGCTTGATACAGCGTCGCCTCATCCTCTTCATCCATGGCCGAGGTGGCCTCGTCCATGTACAGCCATTGCGGCGCGAACAACAAGGCACGGGCAAAGGCCAGGCGCTGTTGTTCGCCCGGCGAGAGCATGCGTTGCCAATGGTTGGCTTCATCCAGACGCCCCACCAGGTGCGGCAGGCGACAGGTTTCCAGCACCTGTGCATAACGCTCTGCCGAATAGACGCTGTCGTCCTGTGGATAACTCAACACCGCCTTGAGTGTGCCGATCGGCAGGTAGGGCTTCTGCGGCAGGAACAGGTAACGCCTGGCCGGCAGGCGAATGCTGCCGTGACCAGCAGGCCAGAGATGGCCCATAGCGCGCAGCAAGGTACTTTTGCCGCTGCCGGAGCGGCCGCTGAGCATGACGCGCTGACCCGGTTCAACGATCATGTTGGCGTCGGTCAGCAAGTGGCGACCATCCACCAGGCTCAAGCCCAGCCCTTGCACCACAAGACGCTCGCCCTCTGCGCTGACGTCGATGGTGGCTGAGCGCTGCTCGTTTTCACTCATAGCCTGCTGAAAACTCAGCAGACGGTCACTGGTCGCGCGCCAGCCGGCCAGGTCAGCGTACGCACTGATAAACCAGCTGAAGTTGCCCTGCACGTTGCCGAACGCCGAGTTGATTTGCATCAGCTCGCCCAGTTCGATCGTGCCGGAAAAGTAGCGCGGGGCAGCCACGATAAACGCAAAGACGATCGCAATCTGTTCATAGCCGGCAGTGAAGAACGTCAGGCGCTTGGACACCTTCATGATGTCCCAGTAGTTATGCCAGACCTTCCCGAACCGCGCACTCAAACGCTGATTCTCATTGGGCTCGCCGTTGTACAGGGCGATGCTCTCGGCATTCTCCCGCACCCGCACCATGGAGAAACGCAAGTCCGCTTCGAAGCGTTGTTGCTGGTTGCTCAAACCGATCAAACGACGACCGATCAGATGGGTCAGCCAACTGCCGACACCGGCATAGACCAAAGCACACCAGAACATGTAGCCGGGGATGGTGATACCGAACACTTCAATACTGCCCGACACGCCCCACAGGATAATGGAGAACGACACCAGGCTGACCACATTGCGCAGCAGCCCAAGGCCAAGACTCAGCGTGTTCAGGGTAAAGCTATTGAGGTCTTCGGAAATTCGCTGGTCCGGGTTATCGGTGTAGCCGCCCTGCTCCAGCTGGTAGTAGTTCTTGTTGCCAAGCCAGCGGGCGAAGTGTTTTTCGGTCAGCCATGCGCGCCAGCGAATGGTCAGCATCTGAGTGAGGTAGAGACGGTAGACCGCACCGAGAATCGCCACCGTGGCGATACCGCAGAAATAAACGATCTGCTGCCAGAAGGCGGCGGTGTCCTTCTTTTCCAGAGCGTTATAAAAATCCTTGTACCAGTGGTTAAGCCACACGGAAATGGCCACGCTGAACAGCGACAGGCCGATCACGACTGCGAGCAACAACCAGGCCTTGCCCTTCTCTTCACTGCGCCAATAGGGCGTGATCATCGCCCACGTTCGGCGAAAAAACTGCCCACGCACCGCGTCGTTGACCGCGGAATACTCAGCGTTCTGATTCATCGTTCAGGCTCGATAGGAGGGTGGTGACAGGCGTTTGAACCGATCATAGATGATCGGTTCAGGGCTCCGTGCGGCCTGAAGCGGGTTGTTCAGCTTAGGTTCAGCGGCGTACCGGACGCTTCTGCAGCTTGCGTTGCAGGGTGCGCCGGTGCATGCCCAGGGCGCGGGCAGTGGCAGAGATATTGCCTTCGTGTTCGGTGAGGACGCGCTGGATGTGTTCCCACTGCAGGCGGTCCACCGACATCGGGTTTTCAGGCACCAGGGTGTCGAGGTCGGCGTGCTCGGACAGCAACGCAGCCAGCACGTCATCGGCATCCGCCGGCTTGCACAGGTAGTTGCAGGCACCGCGCTTGATTGCTTCGACGGCCGTGGCGATGCTGGAGTAACCGGTGAGGATCACCACGCGCATTTCCGGGTCGAGCTCCAGCAGTTTGGGCAACAGCACCAGGCCGGAGTCGCCGTCCATTTTCAGGTCGAGCGCGGCGTAGTCCGGCAAGTCGGCCTGGGCGATGGTCAGGCCTTCTTCGGCGGAGCCTGCGGTGCTCACGCGAAAGCCGCGACGGCTCATGGCGCGCGCCATCACGCGGGTAAACGTGGCGTCATCATCTACCAGCAACAGATGCGGCAGTTCTTCGCCTTCGACTTGGATCTCGTCACTCATCGATATCTCCTCGTGCGACACGGGGCAGGCGCAGCTCGGTGAGCGTGCCGCCTTCCTCATGACTATAGAGCTTCACTGAGCCGCCCGCGCGGGTCACGCTGGCCTTGCTCAAAAACAGGCCCAGGCCGAAGCCTTTGCCCTTGGTGGTAAAGAAAGGTTTGCCGATCTGCTCAGCAATGGCCAGCGGCACGCCTGCGCCGTGATCGCGGATGCTGATCGTCAGGTCATCCACATCCCAATCCAGCCGGACTTCCAGGCCTTCGGGGCAGGCGTCGGCGGCGTTGTTCAGCAGGTTGAGCAAGGCTTGGGTCAGGTCCGGCGGTGGCGCCAGGCGCGGCACAGTGCCCTGCCCCAGCAGATGGAAACGGTAGCTGGCCTCGGGGCGCATCAAATGCCAGCGGTTCAGGGCTTCGTCGAGCCACTGGGTCACGTCCTGCATATCGACCGCCAGGCGGCGATTGGCTTCAGCCGCGCGTACCAGTTGCTGCAAGGTTTGCTTGCATTGCTTGACCTGTTCGCGCAGCACGCCGAGATCCTCTTGCAGCGCCGGGTCGTGGTGGTCCTGGGTCATTTCGTTGAGCAGCACGCTCATGGTCGCCAACGGCGTGCCCAATTCGTGAGCCGCACCGGCGGCCTGGGTGGCGACGGCGAGCAGTTGCTGGTCACGCAGGCCTTCTTCGCGGCGAATGGCGCGCAGTTCTTCCTGGCGGCGCAGCTCTTCGGCCATGCGCGCGGCAAAGAAGGTGATCACGGCGGCAGACAGGGCAAAGCTCAGCCACATCCCGTAGATCTGCAGGTTTTCGCGGGCGATGGGGAACGTTTGCAACGGATAGAACTGCGCCAGCAGCAAGGTGTACAGGGTCAGGGCGATGCCCGACAGCACCACCGAGTAGCGCCACGGCAAGGTCACCGCGGCGATGGTCAGTGGCACCAGGTAATAAGAAACGAACGGGTTGGTGGAACCGCCGGAGAAATACAGCAACACACTGTGGATAAACAGGTCGCAGGCCAATTGCAGGGCGTATTCCAGCTCGGTCACCGGCCATGTGGTACGCAACCGAATGGCGGTAAATACACACAGCACGATGGAGAAACCCAGGGTCACGCCCAATTGCAGCCACGGCAGCGGCAGCAGGTCGAACCAATAGGCAAGCCCGACCGAACCGGCCTGTGCGGCCAGTACCAGGGTACGGATGAACGTCAGGCGCCAAAGGTTCTGGCGGGTGGCGGAAGTCAGTTTTACGGCGGCGAGCATGAGCTCTCCCGATGAGCGCTGCAGGCGGATCGGCAGGAGTATAAACGAAGCAAGCGCGCTGGCATGGCGCGTGTGGCTCTTTGCCGCAGGCCGAGCGAACAACCGTTCGTCGGCGTCCGCACGATGTGTAGCGAATATGTAAACCCGAAGAACCCGATACCACCGTCTACAGTCATACCGATACGAACACCCTAAGGAGCTTCCATGTCTCGTTTCACTCGCAGTGCAGTTGTTCTCACCCTCAGTGCCAGCGCCCTGGCCAGCCTTCCGGCACTGGCCGCCGATGCACTGAATTACAACCAGATATCCCTGCGCGCCGAGGTCAGCCAGGAAGTGGCCCGGGACAAGATGATCGTCACCCTCTACACCGAGTCCCAGAACCCCGACCCGGCCAAGCTCGCGGCCGAAATCACCACCACCATGAACAAGGCCCTGGGCCAGGCGCGCGAAGTCCAAGGCGTGACCCTGCGCCAGGGCAGCCGTAACAGCTACCCGATCTACGACAACAAGAACCAGAAGATCACCGGCTGGCGCGAACGCGCCGAACTGCGCCTGGAAAGCGCGGACTTCCCGGCGCTGTCCAAACTCACCGGCGAGTTGCTCAACACCCTGAAAATGGAAAACATGGACTTCGCCATCGCCGACACCACGCGCAAGACCAGCGAAGACGCCCTGCTCAAGGACGCGGTTGCCGCCTTTAAAGCACGCGCGCAACTGGCCACCGATGCGTTAGGCGGCAAGGGCTACAAGATCGTCAACTTGAACTTCAACACCAATGGCTACCCACAACCTTATGCCCGTGGCGGAATGATGATGAAGGCGGCCATGATGGATTCAGCACCGACGCCGGAAGTGGAGGCAGGTACCAGCCAGGTCAGCATGAGCGCCGATGGGGTGATCGAAGTGCAGATGCCGTAACCCCTACCCGACAAACCTGAACGGCGGTAACCTCGGTGACCGCCGTTTTTGTTTGGGCAGCTTTTATATGCCTGCCACTTTTAGGGGTCTCCATGGAAAGAACCACCTTCAAACCACTCCTCTTTACCGCCGGCCTGCTGGCCTTTATGCCGATGGCCCACGCAGCCAGCACCCTGGTCTACTGCTCCGAAGCCAGCCCCGCCGGTTTCGACCCCAGCCAGTACACCAGCGGCACCGACTTCGATGCGTCCGCCGAAACCGTGTTCAACCGCTTGACCCAGTTCAAGCGTGGCGGCACCGAAGTGGAACCAGGCCTGGCCACCCGCTGGGAGGTGTCCAAAGACGGCCTGACCTACACCTTCCACCTGCGCGATGGCGTCAAGTTCCACACCACTGACTTCTTCAAACCCACCCGCGATTTCAACGCGGATGACGTGCTGTTTACCTTCAATCGCCTGCTGGATGCCGAGAGCCCGTTCCGCAAGGCCTACCCTTCCGAATCGCCGTACTTCACCGACATGGGCCTGAACACCACGATCAAGAGCGTCGACAAACTCGACGAGCACACCGTGCGTTTCAACCTGAACAACGTCGATGCCTCGTTCGTGCAGAACCTGGCCATGAGTTTCGCCTCCGTGCAATCGGCCGAGTACGCCGCCCAGCTATTGAAGGAAGGCAAGGCCGAAGACATCAACCAGAAACCGGTGGGCACTGGGCCGTTCGTGTTCAAGCGTTACCAGAAGGACTCGCAGATCCGCTACGTGGCAAATAAACAGTATTGGAAACCCGAGGATGTGAAGCTCGACAACCTGGTGTTCGCCATCACCCCGGACGCCGCCTCGCGCCTGCAAAAGCTCAAGACCGGCGAATGCCAGGTCAGCGGCTACCCGCGCCCGTCGGACATCGAGGTGATGAAGCAGGACCCCAACCTGCGCGTGCTGCAGCAAGCCGGTTTCAACCTGGGCTTTCTGGCCTACAACGTGACCCATCCACCGCTGGATCAACTCAAGGTCCGCCAGGCCCTGGACATGGCCATCGACAAGCCGGCGATCATCAAGGCCGTGTACCAGAGCGCCGGACAATTGGCGCAGAACGCACTGCCACCGGCGCAGTGGTCTTATGACCCGTCCATCAAGGATGCCCCGCACGATCCGACCAAGGCCCGCGCGCTACTAAAAGAAGCAGGGGTTGCACCAGGTACCACCATCAACCTGTGGGCGATGACCGTGCAACGCGCCTCCAATCCGAATGCACGCATGTCGGCACAAATGATCCAGCAGGATTGGGAGAAAGTCGGCATCAAGGCCAATATCGTCAGCTATGAGTGGGGCGAATACATCAAGCGCGCCAAAAATGGCGAGCACGATGCGATGATTTATGGCTGGACCGGCGACAACGGCGACCCGGATAACTGGCTCGGTGTGCTCTACAGTTGTGCTGCGGTCAAGGGCAGCAACTACGCCAAATGGTGTAACCCCGCCTATGACAAGCTGGTGCAGCAGGCCAAAGTCAGCAGTGACCGTGAGCAGCGCATCAAGTGGTATCAACAGGCACAGAAAATCCTTAAGGAACAAGTACCTATAACGCCTATTGCAAACTCGACGGTTTTCCAACCGCTGCGCAGGGAAGTGAAGGACTTCAAGATCAGCCCCTTCGGGCTGACACCGTTCTACGGCGTGAGTCTAGATAAGTAACAGCAACGCCCCAACCGAGTGCGCCAGACGCCTCGGTTGACCCTTCATGGTGCGCGCCATGCACCGAAAAAAACCTATAAATATGCTCAAATATGTCAAAACTTTCATAATTGCGACATTCCTGTACGTTCGTACCACTCTTTCTACCTTCCAACGGTTCAGCATCTTGCAATGGGTATGGCGCCTGCATAAGTATCCGCAGGCCGACTCACGAGGTCGCCCTCACCACCAAAAATGACAACAAATCATGAGGCCAACATGCTTAAACACGCAGTCCTTCCGTTATTAGTGAGCGCTGGCCTTATGGCCGCGGCCCCTTTCGCCCAAGCGGCGACTAACCTGGTGTTCTGCTCCGAAGGGAGCCCGGCCGGTTTTGACCCAGGCCAGTACACCACCGGAACAGACTTCGATGCCTCGGCCGAAACCATGTTCAACCGTCTGAGCCAGTTCGAACGAGGCGGCACCGCCGTTGTTCCTGGCCTTGCCACCAGCTGGGACGTGTCCCCGGATGGCCTGACCTACACCTTCCACCTGCGCGAAGGCGTCAAGTTCCATACCACCCCGTACTTCAAGCCCACCCGTGAGTTCTCGGCTGACGACGTACTGTTCACCTTCAACCGGATGATCAATAAAGACGATCCATTCCGTAAGGCTTACCCCACTGAGTTCCCGTACTTCACGGACATGGGGATGGACACCAACATCAAGAACATCGAGAAGGTCGATGCCCACACCGTCAAGTTCACCCTTGGCACCGTGGACGCCGCTTTCATCCAGAACCTGGCAATGAGCTTCGCTTCCATCCAGTCGGCTGAATACGCAGCCCAACTGTTGAAGGAAGGCAAACCTGCGGACATCAACCAGAAACCGGTCGGTACTGGCCCGTTCGTATTCAAGAGCTACCAGAAAGACTCGAACATTCGCTACACCGGCAACAAGGACTACTGGAAACCTGAAGACGTGAAGATCGATAACCTGATCTTCGCCATCACCACCGACCCGTCGGTGCGTATCCAGAAGCTGAAGAAAAACGAGTGCCAGATCACCCTGTTCCCACGTCCGGCCGACCTCAAGGCGCTGGGTGAAGACAAGGACCTGAAACTGCCGCACCAGGCCGGTTTCAACCTGGGCTATGTCGCCTACAACGTCATGGACAAGATCAAGGGCAGCGACCAGCCAAACCCACTGGCTGACCTGCGCGTACGCCAGGCGCTGGACATGTCGGTGAACAAGCAGCAGATCATCGACTCCGTCTACCAGGGCGCAGGTCAACTGGCGGTCAACGCCATGCCGCCAACCCAATGGTCCTACGACAACACCATCAAGGACGCCAAGTACGATCCCGAGAAAGCCAAGGCGCTGCTCAAGGAAGCGGGTGTCAAGGAAGGTACCGAGATCGTTCTGTGGGCGATGCCCGTTCAGCGTCCGTACAACCCGAACGCCAAGCTGATGGCTGAAATGCTGCAAAACGACTGGTCCAAGATCGGCCTGAAGGTCAAGATCACCAGCTACGAGTGGGGCGAGTACATCAAGCGCTCTAAAGGCGGCGAGAACCAGGCCATGATCATTGGCTGGAGCGGCGACAACGGTGACCCGGACAACTGGCTGAACGTGCTGTTCGGCTGCGACTCGCTGGCCGGCAACAACTTCTCCAAGTGGTGCGACAAGAAATTCGACGGCGTCGTGAAAGAAGCCAAGGCTACGTCGGACGTCGCCAAACGCACCGAGCTGTATAAGCAGGCGCAACATATCCTCAAAGATGCAGTCCCGATGACACCTATCGCGCACTCGACGGTGTATCAACCCATGCGCAACACCGTACAGGACTTCAAGATCAGCCCGTTTGGCCTGAACTCCTTCTATGGCGTGAGCGTAAGCGGCAAGTAAGGACCAATGACGGTGGCGTTTCATAACGTCGCCGTTATTGCATCCGCCTGGACCGTAGGAAATAGACCACGCTAGCAATCGCCGCGTCCTACAGCTGCGAACTGCGACAAGCAGCTCTTTTGCCTACAAGGTCAGTCCGATTTGGCGCATTTACTGCGAAGTCAGCGACCCATACCGTCGTAGGACAGCAGAGGCTCCAACCTGGAAAAGGCACTTGCTGTGTGTGGGATCAGTAATGTCTCCCTGGCCATACGCCAGGGTGATTGCTTGCTGATGACAACTACAAACAAGGATCGGGATCGTCATGCGCCATACCACCGTTCTATCCGCAATTTTTGGCTCCAGCCTGCTGGCCATAGCCACGATGGGCCAGGCGGCCGACAAGAAGAGCCTGGTGTTCTGCTCCGAAGGCAGCCCGGCGGGGTTCGACACCGCGCAATACACCACCGCCACCGATAACGATGTGGCCGAGCCGCTCTACAACCGCCTGGTTGAGTTTGAAAAGGGCGCGACCAACGTCGTACCTGGACTGGCGACCAAGTGGGATATTTCCGAAGACGGCCTGACCTACACCTTTCACCTGCGTGAAGGGGTGAAATTCCACAGCAACAAGGAATTCAAGCCGACGCGGGACTTCAACGCCGACGACGTGCTGTTCACCTTCAACCGCATGCTTGACCCCGACCACCCGTTTCGCAAGGCCTACCCCACCGAGTTTCCGTATTTCAACGGGATGAGCCTGAACAAGAACATCGCCAAGGTCGAAAAAACCGACCCGCATACCGTGGTGATGACGCTCAACTCGGTCGACGCTGCGTTCGTGCAGAACATCGCCATGAGCTTTGCCGCCATCCTGTCGGCCGAATACGCCGAGCAGTTGCTCAAGGAAGGCAAGCCCAGCGACATCAACCAGAAGCCGATCGGCACTGGCCCCTTTGTCTTCCAGCGCTACCAGAAAGACTCGCAGATCCGCTATGTGGGTAACAAACAGTACTGGGACCCGAGCAAGGTCAAGCTGGACCAGCTGATTTTTGCCATCAACACCGACGCCTCGGTGCGCGTGCAAAAGCTCAAGGCCGGCGAATGCCAGGTCACCCTGCATCCACGCCCGGCCGACGTCGACGCGCTCAAGGCCGACCCGAAGCTGCAACTGCTGACCAAGCCGGGTTTCAACCTCGGCTACATCGCCTACAACGTGCGCCACAAGCCGTTCGATCAGCTCGAAGTGCGCCAGGCGCTGGACATGGCGGTGAACAAGCAGAGCATCCTCAACGCCGTGTACCAGGGCGCGGGGCAGTTGGCAGTCAATGCCATGCCGCCAACGCAATGGTCCTACGACGACACCATCAAGGACGCCGCCTACAACCCGGAAAAAGCCAAGGAACTGCTCAAGGCCGCCGGCGTGAAGGAAGGTACCGAGATCACCCTGTGGGCGATGCCGGTGCAACGGCCGTACAACCCCAACGCCAAGCTGATGGCCGAGATGCTGCAAAGCGACTGGGCCAAGATCGGACTGAAGGTCAAGATCGTCAGCTACGAGTGGGGCGAATACATCAAGCGCACCAAGAACGGTGAGCACGATGTCAGCCTGATCGGCTGGACCGGCGACAACGGTGACCCGGACAACTGGCTGGGCACCCTCTACAGCTGCGACGCCATCGGTGGGAACAACTACTCCATGTGGTGTGACCCGGCGTACGACAAGCTGATCAAGCAAGCCAAGGTCGTCACCGACCGAGAACAAAGGACTGTTCTGTACAAACAGGCGCAGCAACTGCTCAAGCAGCAGGTGCCGATCACGCCCGTAGCCCACTCGACGGTCAATCAGCCGTTAAGCGTCAAAGTCGAAGGATTCAAAGTAAGCCCCTTCGGCCGCAACGTGTTCTCGGGCGTCAGTATTACCCCATAAGAAAATAACCGGATTGCAGGGAGCGAAGTTGGCTCTCTCGCAAACGCGCAGCCTTTTGTTGGGATTTTTCCTACAGCAAACGTTTGCACCAGCTTGATCGAGTTACACACCCAATAGCCGGATCACCAAAAAAGACCGGCATTAAAAAGAGAACCAAAGGAGCTTCAACCCATGAAACTGAGCAGCAAAGCGCTTCTGGCCCTGGCCATCAGCACCATCACGGCAACCGCCTACGCTGAAACCCAAAGTCAGGACTTCGTTCCTACCACGTTGGCCGGCACCAGCGCTCAAAGCGAGGCCAAAGGCTTTATCGACGGTCAAAGCCTGGGCGGTACTACCCGTAACTGGTACTCCACCGAGAAGAGATTCCGTGGCCAGCGTTTCTCCTACGAGAAACACAATCAGACGCGCACCGACGCAAACCGCACCAACTGGGTACAAGGCACCATCCTCAACTACTCCTCGGGCTTCACCCAAGGCACCGTAGGTGTGGCGACCGAAGTCGCGGCTTACAACGCCGTGGTCCTGGACCGCAGCAAGCGAGATATCAAGGGCGGTTCCAACCGTACCCTGGCTGACTCCGACGGTGATGCAGTAGGCCAATGGAGCAAGCTGGGCCTGGCTAACGTCAAGTTCCGCGTGTCCAACACCACCTTGACCGCCGGTCGCCAGAACTTCAGCAGCGGCATCGTCGACACCATCGGCAACCGTGCCCTGCCGTCGAGCTTCGAAGGTGTGAGCTTCAACAGCGAAGAGCTGAGCAACCTGTCGTTCCAAGGCGGTATTTTCGATCGCGTTTCGCCGCGTACCGAGCAGAGCCTGTCGAAATTCCGTTCCGAGTACGGTAATGGCCAGGAAACCGACAAGGTCAAAACCCTGGGCTTCAACTACCAGCCGTTCAAGAGCCTGAAAACCAGCGTGTTCGCCGCTAACGTCGAAGACTTCTGGAACCAGTACTACTTCGGTGCCACCCACGAATTGGGTGATGCACAGACCCTGGCACTGACCACCGGCCTGAACTACTACAAAACCACCGACACCGGCAGCAAGAAGATGGGCAACATCGACAACGACACTTACTCGTTGTCCCTGGGGCTGACCCACCAGGCCCACAGCCTGACCTTCTCGTACCAGGAAGTTAACGGTGACGAGTACTTCGACTACCTGCACGAAACCAACGGCATCTACCTGGCCAACTCCCTGACCTCCGACTTCAACAGCCCGAACGAGAAGTCCTTCCAGGTCGCCTACGCCATCAACATGGCCGAATACGGCGTGCCAGGCCTGAAGTTCAACGTCTACTCGGCGCGCGGCTGGGGCATCGACGGTACTCACTACAACGGTACCGCCTACGGCACTGCCGGTGAGAGCCGCAGCGACCTGCGCCTGATGGACGGTGAGAAACACCAGGAATACGGCGTTGGCACCTCCTACGCGATTCAGAGCGGCCCACTCAAGGCCACCACCATCCGTGGCACCTACGTGACTCACCGCGCCAGCGCACAACAGGCTGACGGCAACATCAAAGAGTTCCGTCTGGTCACCACCATCCCGTTCAACATTCTTTAATTAGCGCCAGGTAGACGGCGGGCTCAGGACGAGCCCGCCGTCTACGCTTGTCTGGTCCCATCGATTGCAGAGGGCTCTGAATGAAAATGCTCCCGCTACAAGCTGCCGTTGCCGCTGCGCTGTTAAGCGTCGCTATCGGCGTATCGGCCAAACCCCTGGTGGTCTGCACCGAAGCCAGTCCGGAAGGCTTCGATCCGGTCCTGTACACCACCGCAGTCACCGCCGATGCCGCCGCTGAAACCATGTTCAACCGTTTGGTGGACTTCAAGCCCGGCACCACCGAGATCGTGCCAGCGCTCGCCACTTCCTGGGAAATCAGTGACGACGGCCTGACCTATACATTTCATCTGCGCGACGACGTCAAGTTCCACACCACCGACTACTTCAAACCCACGCGCAACATGAATGCCGACGACGTACTCTGGAGCTTCCAGCGCCAGCTGGACCCAAAACACCCGTGGCACAACAAATCCAACGTGGGCTACCCGTACTTTGAAAGCATGGGCTTCAAGGAACTGCTCAAGAGCGTGGAGAAGACCGATGACCATACCGTGGTCTTCACCCTGACCCGCCCTGAGGCACCGTTCCTGGCCGATGTCGCGATGCCGTTTACCGCCATCCACTCCGCCGAGTACGCCGACAAGCTACTCGCCGCTGGCAAGACCGAAGAGCTCAACAGCAAGCCGATCGGCACCGGCCCGTTCATTTTCACGCGCTACCAGAAGGATGCTCAGGTGCGCTTCAAGGCCAACCCGGAGTACTTCCGTGGCAAGCCTCCGGCCGATCCGTTGATCCTGGCCATTGCGGTCGACAACAACGTGCGCCTGCAGAAGCTCAAGGCCAACGAATGCCAGATCGCGCTGTATCCCAAGCCCGATGACCTTCCCAGCATCAAGAAAGACCCGAACCTGAAGGTCGCCGAACTGGCGGCGATGACCACCGCCTACACCGCCCTGAACACCACCCACAAGTACATGAGCGACGCGCGGGTGCGCCACGCGATCAACATCGCGTTCGACAAGAAAGGCTACAACGAATCCCTGTATGGCAAAGGCAACGCCGTTGATGCCACCGGTCCGTATCCGCCGACCCTGCTGGGCTTCAACGACAAGCTGAAAAACCCTGAGCGCGACCTGGACAAGGCCCGTGCCCTGCTCAAGGAAGCCGGCGTACCGGAAGGCACCGAGTTCACCCTGTTCACCCGTAACGGCGGCGGCCCGACCAACCCTAACCCAATGCTCGGCGCCCAGCGCATGCAGGCGGACCTGGCGCAAATCGGCCTGAAAGTGAACATCAAGGTCATGGAATGGGGCGAGATGCTCAAGCGCGCCAAAGCCGGCGAGCACGACATGGTTTCTGCTGGCTGGGCCGGTGATAACGGCGACCCGGATAACTTCCTCACGCCGAACCTGAGTTGCGATGCAGCCAAAAACGGCGAAAACTACGCACGCTGGTGTAACAAAGAGTTTCAGGACTTGATCGATAAGGCCCGTGCTATCGCTGAACCCACTGAACGCGCCGCACTCTATGAACAAGCACTGGACGTTTTCGACAAGGACCAACCATGGATTCCCATGGCTTACCCGAAAATGTTCACCGCCATGCGCAAGAACGTCGAGGGTTATACCCAAAGTCCTCTGACGAACAATAACTTCGCCACTACCCAGGTGAAGTAAATAAGAGAAACGCTCGGCACCGCCCACCAGGACGGTGCCGAACCTGCCTAACCGGCTGATTGAGGTACACCACAAGATGTTTAGTTTTATTGCCCGCCGACTGGGGTTATTGATCCCCACGTTTTTCGGCATCACGTTGCTCACGTTTGCGTTGATACGCATGATCCCTGGCGACCCTGTCGAAGTCATGATGGGCGAGCGGCGCGTCGACCCCGAGATGCACGCACAGGCAATGGAACGCCTTGGCCTTAACAAGCCGCTGTATGCGCAATACCTGGACTATGTCGGCAAGCTCGCCCAGGGCGACCTTGGCGAATCGCTGCGCACCCGCACCAGCGTGTGGACCGAGTTCACCGCCCTCTTCCCGGCGACCCTGGAGCTGTCCATGGCCGCCCTGCTGTTCGCCGGCATCCTGGGCCTGTTGGCCGGGGTGATCGCGGCACTCAAACGAGGATCCCTGTTCGACCATGGGGTGATGGGCATCTCCCTGGCGGGCTATTCGATGCCGATCTTCTGGTGGGGCCTGATCCTGATCATGTTCTTCTCCGTGAGCCTGGGCTGGACCCCGGTTTCCGGGCGTATCGACCTGCTCTACGACATTGAGCCGCGCACCGGCTTCATGCTGATCGACACCCTGCTGGCTGACGAGCCGGACGCGTTCTGGGATGCGCTGCACCACCTGATCCTGCCGGCCATCGTGCTCGGCACCATCCCGTTGGCAGTGATCGCGCGGATGACCCGTTCATCCATGCTCGAAGTGCTGCGTGAAGACTACATCCGTACCGCCAAGGCCAAAGGCCTGTCGCCGGCGCGCGTGGTGTTCGTGCACGGCCTGCGTAACGCGTTGATCCCGGTACTCACCGTGGTCGGCCTGCAAGTCGGCACCCTGCTGGCCGGTGCGGTCCTGACCGAAACCATCTTCTCGTGGCCCGGCATCGGCAAATGGCTGATCGAAGCCATTGGCGCGCGGGACTACCCGGTGGTGCAAAACGGCATCCTGCTGATCGCCTGTCTGGTGATCCTGGTGAACTTCGTGGTGGACATCCTCTACGGCTTCGCCAACCCACGCATCCGTCACCAGCGCTGAGATCATGACCATGACCACACCTACTCAAGTGTCAGCAGTCGATCAAAGCCTGCTGTACCCGTCGCCGTACAAAGAATTCTGGCAAGCCTTCTCCAAGAACAAAGGCGCGGTTGCCGGCCTGCTGTTCATGTTGCTGATCGTGTTCTGCGCGATCTTCGCCCCCTGGGTAGCGCCGCATAACCCCACCGAGCAATACCGTGATTTCCTGCTGACCCCGCCGTCGTGGCTGGAAGGCGGGCAGATCCAGTTCCTGCTCGGCACCGATGAGCTGGGCCGCGACCTGCTCTCGCGCCTGATCCAGGGCTCGCGCCTCTCGTTGCTGATCGGCTTGTCGTCGGTAGTGATGTCGCTGATCCCGGGCATCCTGCTGGGCCTGTTCGCCGGGTTCTTCCCGCGCCTGCTTGGCCCGACCATCATGCGCCTGATGGACATCATGCTGGCCCTGCCGTCGCTGCTGCTGGCGGTTGCCATTGTCGCCATCCTCGGCCCTGGCCTGATCAACACCGTGATCGCCATCGCTATCGTGTCACTGCCGTCCTATGTACGTCTGACCCGCGCTGCGGTGATGGGCGAACTGAACCGCGACTACGTAACTGCCGCCCGCCTCGCCGGCGCCGGCCTGCCCCGCCTGATGTTCATCACCGTGCTGCCTAACTGCATGGCACCGCTGATCGTTCAGGCCACCTTGAGTTTCTCTTCCGCGATCCTCGATGCCGCCGCGTTGGGCTTCCTCGGCTTGGGCGTACAACCGCCAACGCCTGAGTGGGGCACCATGCTGGCTTCGGCTCGCGACTACATCGAACGCGCATGGTGGGTCGTCAGCCTGCCGGGCTTGACCATTTTGCTCAGCGTGCTGGCAATCAACTTGATGGGTGACGGCCTGCGCGACGCGCTGGACCCGAAACTCAAGAACGCCGCCTGAGGAGATTCCCATGTCACTGTTAGAAATCAAGAATCTCAACGTCCGCTTCGGCGACAAGACCGCCGTGCCGGTGGTCGATGGCCTCGATATTTCCGTCGACAAAGGCGAAGTCCTGGCCATCGTTGGCGAGTCGGGCTCGGGTAAATCCGTGACCATGATGGCGCTGATGGGCCTGATCGAGCACCCCGGCATCGTCACCGCCGACGCCCTGAACTTCGACGGCAAGGATATGCTCAAGCTGAGCAATCGCCAGCGCCGCCAGATCGTCGGCAAAGACCTGGCGATGGTGTTCCAGGACCCGATGACCGCGCTGAACCCCAGCTACACCGTGGGTTTCCAGATTGAAGAAGTGCTGCGCCTGCACCTGAAGATGTCCGGCAAGCAAGCGCGTAAACGGGCCATCGAGCTGCTGGAAAAGGTTGAGATCCCCGGCGCTGCCAGCCGTATGGACGCCTACCCGCACCAACTGTCCGGCGGTATGAGCCAGCGAGTAGCCATCGCCATGGCGATTGCCGGCGAACCGAAATTGCTGATCGCCGACGAACCAACCACCGCGTTGGACGTGACCATCCAGGCGCAGATCATGGAACTGCTGCTGGCCCTTCAGAAAGAGCAGAACATGGGCCTGGTGCTGATCACCCACGACCTCGCGGTCGTGGCTGAAACCGCCCAGCGTGTGTGCGTGATGTACGCCGGCCAAGCGGTGGAAGTCGGCCAGGTGCCGCAATTGTTCGACATCCCGGCGCATCCGTACAGCGAAGCGCTGCTCAAGGCGATTCCCGAGCACAGCCTCGGCGCCACGCGCCTGGCCACGCTGCCGGGTATCGTGCCTGGCCGCTATGACCGCCCGCAGGGTTGCCTGCTGTCGCCACGCTGCCCGTATGTGCAGGAATCCTGCCGTGCCCAGCGACCCAGCCTTGATCCGAAAAGCAACAGCCTTGCGCGATGCTTCTACCCCTTGAACCAGGAGGTGGCGTAATGGCCGTCGTTCTTACCGCCCGCGACCTCACCCGTCACTACGAAGTGTCCCGTGGCCTGTTCAAGGGCCATGCGCTGGTACGCGCGCTTAATGGTGTGTCGTTTGAACTGGAAGCCGGCAAGACCCTCGCGGTTGTAGGCGAGTCGGGTTGCGGCAAATCCACTTTGGCCCGTGCGCTGACGCTGATTGAAGAGCCGTCTTCAGGCTCGCTGAAAATCGCCGGCCAGGAAGTCGCCGGCGCCGACAAGGCCCAGCGCAAGCAACTGCGAAAAGACGTGCAGATGGTGTTCCAGAGCCCCTACGCCTCGTTGAACCCACGCCAGAAGGTCGGTGATCAACTGGGCGAACCGCTGTTGATCAACACCAACCTGTCCGCAGCCGAACGTCGCGAGAAAGTGCAGGCGATGATGAAGCAAGTGGGCCTGCGCCCTGAGCATTATCAGCGCTACCCGCATATGTTCTCCGGTGGCCAGCGCCAGCGGATCGCCCTGGCCCGCGCCATGATGCTGCAACCGAAAGTGCTGGTGGCGGATGAACCGACCTCGGCCCTCGACGTATCGATCCAGGCCCAGGTGCTCAACCTGTTCATGGACCTGCAGCAGGAGTTCAACACCGCCTACGTGTTCATCTCCCACAACCTCGCGGTGGTGCAACACGTCGCCGATGACGTGATGGTGATGTACCTCGGCCGCCCGGTGGAAGTTGGCCCCAAGGAAGATATCTACGCCCGCCCCCTGCACCCGTACACCCAGGCGCTGCTGTCGGCCACCCCGACCATTCATCCGGATCCGAACAAACCGAAGATCAAAATCGTTGGTGAGTTGCCTAACCCACTGAACCCGCCGCCAGGCTGCGCTTTTCACAAGCGCTGCCCGTATGCGACGGCGCGTTGCAGCAGCGAGGAGCCGCAGTTGCGGGCGCTGGATAACCGCCAGGTGGCTTGCCACTACGCGGAGCAATTCGTGGCCTGAAACCCTGTGACGGCATTCCCACGCGGAGCGTGGGAATGATCAATGTGTAAGCAGTGGATACAGCGTTCTACAGCCCTTCCCGTCAGGTTGCGCATCAGCCTGGCGGGAGGGGCTTTCTTTTGGATGCAATTAACTGTCGCCGTCGTCGTAGGTTTCGCTGTCTTCCCCTTCGTTGTAGGGGTTTTCTGCGTCCTCTTTTGGCGCGGGCTGGGCCTGGGGTTGCCAACTGCCGGAGTTGACCTCGTTCTGCTTTTTCTTGGTGACCGGACCGGTGTCTTTCCACTGCGGCGCTCCTGCGCCCGCCAGCGCCGGAAGCGTCGTCAGCCCCAGGACGGCCAGCAACACCAGGGGAATGGCGCGTTGAGCATTTCGCACGGTGGTCTCCTTTACAGTCGGTGGGTAAACGCTAGACCCGATGCCGGACTCTCGCCAATCCCATGCCTGGTGGAGACCAAAAATGTGGGAGGGGGCTTGCCCCCTCCCACATTTTGTTTTGCGGCGCTCGGACCTTAGTGGTGCTCGCGGGTCGCGCGGAATTTCACATCCGGCCAGCGCTCTTCCATCAACGCCAGGTTCACCCGGGTCGGGGCCAGGTAGGTCAGATGACCACCGCCATCGACCGCGAGGTTTTCCACGGCCTTGTTGGAGAACTCTTCCAGCTTCTTCTTATCGGCGCATTCGATCCAGCGCGCGGAGTACACGGTGATCGGCTCGTAGGAGCACTCGACCTTGTATTCCTCTTTCAAGCGACTGGCGACCACATCGAACTGCAGCACGCCGACGGCGCCGAGGATGATGTCGTTGCTGCGCTCGGGGAAGAACACCTGGGTCGCGCCCTCCTCTGCCAGTTGCTGCAGGCCTTGGCGCAGTTGCTTGGATTTGAGCGGGTCACGCAGGCGCACGCGGCGGAACAGTTCCGGAGCGAAGTGCGGGATACCGGTGAAGCCCAGCGCTTCGCCTTCGGTGAAGGTGTCGCCGATCTGGATGGTGCCGTGGTTGTGCAGGCCGATGATGTCGCCGGCGTAGGCCTCTTCGAGCTGTTCACGCTCGGAGGAGAAGAACGTCAGGGCGTCGCCGATGCGCACGTCCTTGCCGGTGCGCACGTGGCGCATCTTCATGCCTTTTTCGTATTTGCCCGAGCAGATGCGCATGAAGGCAATACGGTCGCGGTGCTTGGGGTCCATGTTCGCCTGGATCTTGAACACGAAGCCGGTGAATTTCTCTTCCACCGGTTCCACGGTGCGCTCGTTGGCAACGCGGGCCAGAGGCTTCGGCGCCCAGTTCACGACGGCGTCGAGCACGTGGTCGACGCCGAAGTTGCCCAGGGCGGTCCCGAAGAACACCGGGGTCAGTTGGCCGTCGAGGAATTCCTGCTGGTTGAACTCATGGCAGGCGCCCTGCACCAGTTCCAACTGGTCGACAAAGCGGTCGTACTCGTCACCCAGGTGGGCGCGGGCTTCGTCGGAGTCGAGCTTCTCGATGATTTTCACATCGGTGCGTTCGTGACCGTGGCCGGCGGTGTAGACAATGATGTAGTCGTCGGCCAGGTGGTACACACCCTTGAAGTCGCGGTAGCAACCGATCGGCCAGGTGATCGGCGCGGCCTTGATCTTCAGGACGGCTTCGATTTCATCCAACAATTCGATCGGGTCGCGGATGTCGCGGTCGAGTTTGTTGATGAAGCTGACAATGGGCGTGTCACGCAGGCGGCAAACGTCCATCAGCGCGATGGTACGTGGCTCGACGCCCTTACCGCCGTCGAGGACCATCAGTGCCGAGTCCACCGCAGTCAGGGTGCGGTAGGTGTCTTCGGAGAAGTCTTCGTGGCCCGGGGTGTCGAGCAGGTTGACCATGTGGTCGCGATACGGGAACTGCATGACCGACGTGGTAATGGAAATACCCCGTTGTTTTTCCATTTCCATCCAGTCGGAGGTGGCATGGCGGTCGGATTTGCGCGATTTCACCGTGCCGGCCACTGCGATCGCCTTGCCCATCAGCAGGAGCTTCTCGGTGATGGTGGTTTTACCGGCATCGGGGTGGGAAATAATGGCGAAAGTGCGGCGTTTCGCGACTTCGGCGGCCTGGTGGGTCATGGGAAATCGCCTGGCAGGTGAGTCAAAAAAGGGCGGCGAGTATAGCGCAAACCGCGAGTGACGGACCACCGTTCACCCCTTTGGGGGTGGCTAAATACTGCCAACTGTGGAACCTTTTAAAAGGTAGAGACGTCCACTCCCCTGCTATCGCACTCGGAACAGGGGCTGAAAAATCAGCAAGTTAGCCTGACGAGGCTGCGCTTATGGCTCGATTTGATACCGCGTTGCCGGTATTGGCGAGCTGCTTTTCGCGAACTCATTCAGAGGCAGCCAGGAATGGCATTGCCGCTCGGAAATGTGTTCGCCGACAAAAGAAAAAAGGAGTCCGCCTGTGGCTATTCGCTATGGCAAAGGGCTGATAGGAGGAGTGGTTGTCGTCGCTCTCCTGGCCCTGCTGGTCCACTGGATCGGCATCAACACGATCGAACTGTACCGCGACGATTTGTTGTTTTACCTGCAAGCTCATTTGATCCTTGTTCTAGTCTCCATGCTGGCGGCCCTGATTGTGGGCATCCCCGCCGGTATCCTGCTCAGCCGACCGAACATGGTCGGGCGCGCAGAACGCTTCATGCAGATCTTCAACATCGGCAACACCGTCCCCCCTCTGGCCGTACTGGCCATCGCCCTCGGCGTCCTCGGCATCGGCAGCGGCCCGGCCATCTTCGCGCTGTTCCTCGCCTCCCTGTTGCCCATCGTGCGCAACACCTACGAAGGCCTCAAAAACGTTCAGGGCTCGCTGAAAGAAGCCGCCACCGGCATCGGCATGACCCCGCGCCAGGTGCTGTTTCGTGTCGAACTGCCGAATGCCGTGCCGATCATCATCGGTGGCGTTCGCGTGGCACTGGCGATCAACGTCGGTACCGCACCGCTGGCGTTCCTGATTGGTGCCAACAGCCTGGGCAGCCTGATTTTCCCCGGCATCGCCCTGAACAATCAGCCGCAACTGCTGCTTGGTGCCGCATGCACCGCACTGCTGGCATTGCTGCTCGACGGTCTGGTGACCATGGCCAGCCGCCTCTGGCTGGAACGCGGGTTGCGTCCGTCTTAAGGCTTGGCAAAGGAAATCACATGAAAAGACTGACCTTGATATTGAGCTGCGTCCTGCTGTTTGCAGGTTTTGCGCAAGCGGCTGAAAAACCGGTAATTCGCATCGGCGCACGGGTGTTCACCGAACAGACCCTGCTGGCCGAAATCACCTCCCAGTACCTGCGCACCAAGGGCTACGACGCCCGCGTGACCGGCGGCCTGGGCAGCAACCTGGCGCGCAGTGCCCAGGAAAGCGGGCAACTGGACCTGATCTGGGAATACACCGGCGTGTCGCTGGTGGCCTACAACCATGTGGACGAGAAGCTCGACAGCGAACAGTCCTACGCCCGGGTCAAAGAACTCGACGCGAAAAAAGGCCTGGCCTGGCTGTCGCCGTCGAAATTCAGCAACACCTACGCCCTGGCATTGCCGGAAAACGTGGCCAAGGAATTCCCGCAGATCAACACCATCAGCGACCTGACCCAAGCCCTTGCCGAGAAAACCAAAGGCACGCGCCTGGTGGCCCTGGACACCGAGTTCGCCAACCGTTCCGACGGCATGGGCGGCATGGTCAAGCTGTACGACATGAACCTGACGCGTAAAAACACCCGGCAGATGGACGCCGGCCTGGTCTACACCGCGTTGCGTAACGGCCAGGTGTTTGCCGGTCTGGTCTACACCACCGACGGTCGCCTGAACGCGTTCAAGTTGAAGCTGCTGGAAGACGACAAGCACTACTTCCCGGACTACACCGCCGCCCCGGTGATTCGCCAGCAATACCTCGACCAGCACCCTCAACTGGCCGCCGAGCTCAAGCCATTGGCCGAACTGTTCAACGACGCAACCATGCGCGAGTTGAATGCACGGGTCGACGTCGAGCATGAAAGCCCATCCGCTGTTGCCGCCGATTTCCTGCGCCAACATCCGATCAACTAAGAAGGAGAAGACATGGAATTCCTGAACGCCTTTTCCCATCTTGATTGGGCCCAGGTCCTGCACCTGACCTGGCAGCACATCACCCTGGTCGGTATCGCGGTGATCCTCGCGATTGTCGTCGGCGTGCCCCTCGGCGTGCTGATGACCCGCTTCCCAACCCTCGCCGCCCCCCTGCAAGCCAGCGCCACGGTGCTGCTGACCGTACCGTCCATCGCGCTGTTCGGCCTGCTGCTGCCGTTCTACTCCAAGTTTGGCCAGGGCCTGGGGCCGATGCCGGCGATCACCGCCGTGTTCCTCTACTCCCTGCTGCCGATCATGCGTAACACCTACCTGGCCCTCACCGGCGTTGAACCGGGCATTCGCGAGGCCGCCAAAGGCATCGGCATGACCTTCGGCCAGCGCCTGCGCATGGTTGAGCTGCCCATCGCCGTGCCGGTGATCCTCGCCGGTGTGCGTACCGCCGTGGTGATGAACATTGGCGTCATGACCATCGCCGCCACCATCGGCGCCGGTGGCCTGGGTGTACTTATTCTGGCTTCCATCAGCCGCAGCGACATGTCGATGCTGATCGTTGGCGCCGTGCTGGTCAGTCTCCTGGCCATCTTCGCCGACCTGCTTCTGCAATGGCTGCAACGCTCGCTGACTCCAAAAGGACTGCTCAAATGATCGAACTTCAAAACCTGACCAAGACTTTTCAAAGCAACGGCAAGACTGTTTCGGCCGTGAACGACGTAAGCCTGACCGTCAACGAAGGCGAGATTTGCGTATTCCTCGGCCCTTCGGGCTGCGGCAAGAGCACCACGCTGAAAATGATCAACCGCCTGATCAAGCCGACCTCGGGCAAGATCCTGATCAACGGCGAAGACACCACCGACCTCGATGAAGTGACCCTGCGTCGCAACATCGGCTATGTGATCCAGCAGATCGGCCTGTTCCCGAACATGACCATCGAGGAAAACATCGTGGTCGTGCCCAAGCTGCTGGGTTGGGACAAGCAGAAATGCCACGACCGCGCCCGCGAGTTGATGAGCATGATCAAGCTGGAACCCAAGCAGTACCTGCATCGCTACCCGCGTGAACTGTCGGGCGGCCAGCAACAGCGCATCGGCGTGATTCGCGCACTGGCGGCCGATGCCCCGTTGCTGCTGATGGATGAGCCGTTCGGCGCGGTCGACCCGATCAACCGCGAAATGATCCAGAACGAGTTCTTCGAGATGCAACGCGCGCTGAACAAGACCGTGATCATGGTCAGCCACGACATCGACGAAGCCATCAAGCTGGGTGACAAGATCGCCATCTTCCGCGCCGGCAAGCTGCTGCAGATCGACCACCCGGATACGCTGCTGGCACATCCGGCCGATGAGTTCGTCAGCAACTTTGTGGGCCAGGACAGCACCCTCAAGCGCCTGCTGCTGGTGAAAGCTGAAGATGCGGCCGACAACGCCCCGTCGGTGAGCCCGGAAACCCCGGTGGCCGAGGCCCTGGAGCTGATGGACGAAACCGACCGCCGCTATGTGGTAGTCACGTGCGCCGAGAACAAGGCACTCGGCTATGTCCGCCGTCGCGACCTGCACCGTCAGACCGGCACCTGCGGCCAGTACCTGCGTGAGTTCAACGCCACGGCGGCGTACGACGAGCATTTGCGCATCCTGTTGTCGCGTATGTACGAGTTCAACCGCTCGTGGCTGCCGGTAATGGATGCGGAGCGGGTGTTCCTGGGTGAGGTGACCCAGGAATCGATCGCCGAGTACCTGAGCTCCGGTAAGTCCCGTGGGGGCAAGACCAGTATTGTCTCCCCTGCCGAGACCGCCCTGGCCTGATCTTATGTGGGAGGGGGCTTGCTCCCGATGGCGGCGTGTCAGTCACTTCATCTGTCACTGATCCACCGCTATCGGGAGCAAGCCCCTCCCACATTTGGTCCGCGATCTGTCAGGGAAATACCTTCAATTATCCCCATCCGGGGAACATCATTCCGTCACACGTGTCGGTTACATAAGTAGCTGCACGCGGTCCCGCGACGAACGCGTGCAAAAACGCGACATTTTTAGTTGATCTATGGCCCCTCACGTCCTAAAGTTCGCGCCGAACGTCCATGCTGGAAACGATCCATCCGGCTCAAGTACTGACGACGAGACAGCAAGGCCAAGGGAAGCGGTTGTTCCCATGGCCTTTTTGCTTTCGGCGACATGCCTTGGGAAGTAGGCGAACCAAAGTGGGGATACGGAGGACGTTCATTTGCACCCATTGATCAATTTAGTTTGCCCTTAGGAGTTCCCAGCATGTCGATCAACGTCGAAGATTATTTCGCGCGCGCCACTTTTGACAAAATGAAGGCGTTCGCCGACAAGCAAGAAACCCCGTTCGTGGTGATCGACACCGCGATGATCAGCCAGGCCTACGATGACCTGCGCGCCGGTTTCGAATTCGCCAAGGTGTATTACGCGGTCAAGGCCAACCCTGCCGTCGAGATCATCGACCTGTTGAAAGACAAGGGTTCGAGCTTCGACATCGCCTCGATCTACGAGCTGGACAAGGTCATGGACCGTGGCGTCAGCGCCGACCGTATCAGCTACGGCAACACCATCAAGAAATCCAAGGACATCCGCTACTTCTACGAGAAAGGCGTGCGCCTGTTCTCCACCGACTCCGAAGCCGACCTGCGCAACATCGCCAAGGCCGCACCGGGCTCGAAAGTGTATGTACGTATCCTCACCGAAGGCTCGACCACCGCTGACTGGCCTCTGTCGCGCAAGTTCGGCTGCCAGACCGACATGGCCATGGACCTGCTGATCCTCGCTCGCGACCTGGGCCTGGTGCCGTACGGCATTTCGTTCCACGTTGGCTCGCAGCAACGCGACATCAGCGTGTGGGACGCGGCAATCGCCAAGGTCAAAGTGATCTTCGAACGCCTGAAGGAAGAAGACGGCATCCACCTCAAGCTGATCAACATGGGCGGTGGCTTCCCGGCTAACTACATCACCCGCACCAACAGCCTGGAAACCTACGCCGAAGAGATCATCCGTTTCCTCAAGGAAGACTTCGGCGATGACCTGCCGGAAATCATCCTCGAGCCAGGCCGCTCCTTGATCGCCAACGCCGGTATCCTGGTCAGTGAAGTGGTATTGGTTGCACGTAAATCCCGTACTGCCGTCGAGCGTTGGGTGTACACGGATGTGGGCAAGTTCTCCGGCCTGATCGAAACCATGGACGAAGCCATCAAGTTCCCGATCTGGACCGAGAAGAAAGGCGAGATGGAAGAAGTGGTCATCGCCGGCCCGACCTGCGACAGCGCCGACATCATGTACGAAAACTACAAGTACGGCCTGCCGCTGAACCTGGCGATCGGTGATCGTTTGTACTGGCTCTCGACCGGTGCCTACACCACCAGCTACAGCGCGGTTGAGTTCAATGGCTTTCCGCCGCTGAAGTCGTTCTACGTGTAAGACGGCTGCGCACAAAAAACCCATGACATGTCATGGGTTTTTTTATGCCTCAGGAAAGGCTCACGGCCCGTTGGCGGTAGGCCTCCGCCAGCGCTCTAACCTGCGGATCACTCGCCGCAGCCAAGGCCTTGTGGGCTGTTCGCAGGAACTTGAGATTTCCGCCCGCCAGTGCCTTGCGCAACCACGCCAACGCCGCCTCGACCTGGCCCCTGTCGGCCAACACCGCCGCATAGCTGAACTGCCCGCGAAAATCCCCGGCCTCGGCTGAACGTCGATACCACTCGACAGCCGCCTCCAGGTCCCTCGGGCAAACCTGAGCGTCTTCCAGATAGCGCCCCAGCAGGTTCATCGACTTGGCATGGCCCTGTTCTGCGGCTTGCCGATACAGGGCCAGCGCTTGCTGTGGGTTCTCGGCAACACCCCGCCCAGTCGCCAGCAGATTGGCATAGTTGTACTGGCCCCAATCCAATCCCGCGTCTGCCGCCAACCGATATTCCCGTGCAGCCGCCGTTTCGTCGATGGCACACCCCCAGCCATGCTCCCGGCAACGCCCGGCCATATTGCGCGCCATTAAATGCCCACCCTGCGCCGCAATCTGGAACCAACGCAGCGCCAGCGCTTCATCGCGCGCTATACCGCGGCCTTCCAGCAGGATTTGCCCGAGCAAGGCCTGGGCATCCACCACGCCCTCCTTGGCCGCGATCAAAATCGCCTGGGCCGCGCGCACCGGCGAGTCGTCGAGCATGCCCTGCAATTGCTCAACGTTGAGCACTTCTTCGCGGCGCAATAAAAAGCCCATGTCAGACCTCGACCCAACGACGCAACAGGTTGTGATAGGTGCCGGTGAGTTGGATCAGGGCCGGGTGATCAGGTACATCGCGGGTCAGTTGCTGGATGGCGCCGTCCATCTCGAACAGCAGCGTACGCTGGCTGTCTTCACGCACCAGGCTTTGGGTCCAGAAAAACGAGGCATAGCGCGCACCACGGGTCACGGCGTTGACTTTGTGCAGGCTGGAGCCGGGGTATAGCACCATGTCGCCGGCCGGCAACTTCACGCGCTGCAGGCCGAAGGTGTCCTGGATCTCCAGTTCGCCGCCGTCGTAGTCGTCCGGGTCGCTGAAGAACAGCGTGGACGACAGGTCCGTACGCACCCGCTCATGGCTGCCCCTGGCCTGGCGCACGGCATTGTCGATATGGAAGTCGAAGCTGCCACCGGCCGTGTAGCAATTGAGCAGCGGCGGGAAGACCTTGTGCGGTAACGCTGCTGACATAAAGAGAGGGTTTTTCCACAACCTTTCGAGCATCGCCGCGCCGATTTCCTTGGCCAGTGGGTGGCCTTCGGGCAATTGCAGGTTGTGCTTGGCTTTGGTGGACTGGTGCCCGGCGGTGATTTTGCCATCGGCCCAATCGGCGGTTTCCAGGGCGTGGCGGATGCGCTGCACTTCCTCGCGAGAGAACAGGCCGGGAATGTGCAGCAACATGGGGCAATACCTGTAGGCAAAGAGGCGCTAATGGTATTGATTCTTATCCGCCCTGTAAAATGCCAAAGACGAACGAGATCGTAAAAACCGTAAGCCAAAAGTGTAAAGAATGTAAATTCAGCGCGAATAGTAATGTATCTCAATTGATAGAAAGTCTTGTTCACCCTATATTCCGCCGCCTCACATCCTTGGGGAAAGGACACGTCATGTCGCGCACCACCACAAAAACACCTGTTGCTTCACCCCGTATGCTAGCTTCGGCCATCGGCGTTGCGCTCAGCGCCAGCTCTGTCGCCCATCTGGCGCAGGCGGCCGAAGACACTGAACAAAAAGGCCAGCGCAACAGCATCTCCCTCGGCGCCACCAGCATCACCGGCGAAGAACAGGACAACACCGCTTACCAGGTCGAAAAAGCCTCGTCGCAAAAATACACCGCGCCGCTGGTGGATACGCCGCGCTCGGTGACCGTGGTGCCACAGCAAGTCCTCAAGGACACCGCCGCCACCTCGTTGCAGGATGCCCTGCGCACCGTACCGGGGATTACCTTCGGCGCCGGCGAAGGCGGCAACCCGCAGGGCGACCGTCCATTCATCCGTGGTTTCGACGCCCAGGGCGACACCTACCTGGACGGCGTGCGCGACACCGGCGGCCAGAGCCGTGAGATTTTCGACATCGAGTCCATCGAAGTCAGCAAAGGCCCGAACTCCTCCTTCGGCGGTCGTGGCTCGGCCGGTGGCAGCCTCAACCTGGTGAGCAAGACCCCGCAAGCCCGGGACTTCACCAACGGCGGCTTCACTTACGGCTCCGACCAGACCCGCCGTTATGTACTCGATGTGAACCGTCAATTCCTCGACGACAGCGCCGCGTTCCGCCTGAACCTGATGAGCCACGAGCAGAACGTGGCTGGCCGTGACGCTGTAAATTACGACCGCTGGGGCGTGGCCCCATCGCTGACCTTTGGGTTGGGCACCCCGACCCGCGTCAACCTCAGCTACTACCATATGGAAAGCAATGACCTGCCGGATTCGGGCATTCCGTATGGCTACAGCTCTGCGACCGCCACCACCCACGCGCACGACAAACCCACCGACGGCGGCGACAGCAATAACTTCTACGGTCTCAAGGACCGCGACTTCCGCAAGACCCGCGCGGACATCAGCACGTTCTCCATCGAGCACGACCTGAACGATGACATGACGCTGAAAAACACCCTGCGCCATGGCAGCACCGGCCAGGACTACGTACTTACCCAGCCGGACGATAGCCAACGCAACGTCAACCGTTTCGGCACGGTGTGGCGTCGCGCGAACACTCGCGTCTCCACCACCACGACCACCACCAACCAGACAGATCTGTTCGGCAACTTCCAGGCGCTTGGCTTCAAGCACAGCTACTCCACCGGCCTGGAGTTCACCGGCGAAGAAACCCGCGTCAGTGGTTACACCGTCACACCGAACACCAACCCGACGTGCACCGTGGCCGGCGGCGGCCGGGGTGGCCAATGCACCTCGCTGAGCAACCCGAATCCGGACGACGCCTGGACCGGCAGCATCGCGCGCAACTACAACGGCACCAACACCAAGGCCACCAGCCGTGCCGCCTATGTGTTCGACACCATTGAGCTGGACCCGAAATGGCTGCTGAACGTCGGCCTGCGCTACGACACCTTCGACACCGAAGCAAACATCAACGCAGTGCCCAGCGCGACCGTGAAGGCACGCAGCAAGGTCAAGGACGACAGCCAGTTCTTCAACTGGCAGGCCGGCCTGGTCTGGAAGCCTTTGGAGAACGGCAGCATCTACACCTCCTACGCGACCTCGGCCTCACCGGCAGGTGGACTGGTGGGCGAAGGGGTCGACAGCAATGCGATTCCTACCGGCATCAACACCAGCGACCTCAAGCCCGAAGAAACCGTCAACTACGAGCTGGGCACCAAGTGGGACCTGTTCCACAACCGCCTGTCCCTGTCTGCCGCAGTGTTCCGTACCGAGAAGAAAAACACCCGCATCCTGGTGGACTCCAACACCTACGAAACGGCGGGCGAATCGCGGGTCGATGGCCTGGAACTGTCCGCCAGCGGCAAGATCACAGAGCTTTGGCAAGTATTCGCCGGCTACAGCTACCTGAAAGCCGAACTGGTTGACCCAGGCAAAAACGGCAACCGCCAGGGCGTCGTCCAGGCAGGTTCCAACAAAGGCAACCAAATGCCCAACACGCCGGAGAACTCGTTCAGCCTGTGGACCACCTATAACGTGACCCCGAAGCTGACCATCGGCGGTGGCGCGTTCTACGTCGATCAGGTTTACGGCGATGCGGCCAACACCGTGTATGTGCCGTCCTACACACGCTACGACGCCATGGCCAGCTATAAGCTGACCAAGAACGTCGACCTGCAACTGAACGTGCAGAACCTGACAGACAAGACCTACTACGACAAGGCCTACGCCTCGCACTTCGCCAACCAGGCGGCGGGCCGCACGGCGCTGCTGTCCACAAGCTTCCACTTCTAAACGGTCAGCAGCCCACAAAGCCCCACGCATCGGATGCGTGGGGCTTTTGCGTGTCAAACAGAATGTTTCTCGACAACCCACGGCATAATGCGCGCCGTGCCCTACATATTCAGATAGACGAGGCGGTCCGACGTGTTGAAGAAAACCCTGTTCCAGTTGCACTGGTTCTTCGGCATCACTGCCGGGCTGGTGCTGGCCTTGATGGGGATCACCGGGGCTGCGGTCTCGTTTCAGGATGAGATTCTGCGCGCGCTCAACCCGAGCGTGTTGAGCGTGGAGAAGCGCGAAGCCGGCGTGCTGCCGCCCGCCGAGCTGGTGCGCAAGCTGGAAGCCACCGAAGGCAAGACCGTGTCCATGCTGTGGGTGGAAAGCGAAAGCGGCAACGCCGCCCGCGTGTTCTTCACCCCGCCGCCGGGCGAACGCCGTGGCCAGATGCGCTATTTCGACCCCTACACCGGCGACTACATGGGCGACGCGGTCGGCCAGGATGTGCTCGGCTTTATCCTGCAACTGCACCGCTTTTTGGCCATGGGCGAAACCGGCCGGCAGATCACCGGCGCCTGCACGCTGATCCTGGTGTTCTTCTGCCTGTCCGGCCTGTACCTGCGCTGGCCGCGCCAGGTCGCCAACTGGCGTGCCTGGCTGACGCTGGACTGGCGCAAAAAGGGCCGCAGCTTCAACTGGGATTTGCATTCGGTGTTCGGCACCTGGTGCCTGCTGGCCTACCTGCTGGCGGCACTGACCGGTCTGTCCTGGTCCTACGATTGGTACAGCCAGGGCCTGACCAAACTGCTGTCCGACGCGCCGCAAAATGAACGGATGCGCAAGCGCGGTCCGCCGCCCGAAAGCCCGTCCCCCGTAGCCAACTACGACACAATCTGGAGCAGCATCTACAGCACTGCCGGCCCAGGCTTGAGTACCTATAACATCCGCATGCCAGCCGTCGCCGGGCAACCCGCCATCGTCTATTACCTGCTCAAAGACTCACCCCACAACCGCGCACTGAACCAGATCAACCTGGACCCGGCTACCGGCGAGGTCAAATCCCATGACGCGTACGCCGACAAAACCTTTAAGTCGCAGTTACTGACCAGCCTCTACGCGCTGCACACCGGCAGTTATTTCGGCCTGGCGGGGCGCATTATCCTCACCGTCAGCTCGCTACTCATGCCGTTGTTCTTCATCACCGGCTGGCTGCTGTACCTGGACCGTCGGCGTAAAAAACGCCAGGTGCGCGACGCGCGCAAAGGCCTCAGTGCCAACCGCAGTGATGCCCCGGCCTGGCTGATCGGCTTTGCCAGCCAGAGCGGGTTTGCCGAGCAACTGGCCTGGCAGACCGCCGGACAATTGCAGGCGGCCGGCTTGCCGGTGAAGGTGCAGCCATTGGGCAGTGTCAGCCAGGACGACTTGCGTCAGTCGGAAAATGCGTTGTTCGTAGTCAGCACCTTCGGCGACGGCGAAGCCCCCGACAGCGCCCGCGGTTTCGAGCGCAGCGTGCTCGGCCAGGATCTGTCGCTCAAGGGCCTGAACTACTCGGTACTGGCCCTGGGTGATCGCCAATACGAACACTTCTGCGGCTTCGCCCGTCGCCTGCACTTCTGGCTGACCAACCAAGGCGGCAACCCGTTGTTCGCCCCAGTGGAAGTCGACAGCGGCGACACGGCCGCCCTGCTGCACTGGCAACAACAGCTTGGCCAACTGACCGGCCACGCACCGGCGGCGGCCTGGCCGACCGCCCAGTATGAAAACTGGACACTGAGCCAGCGCACCCTGCTGAACCCTGGGAGCGCCAGCTCGGGCGTCTACCTGCTGGGCCTCACATCGCCATCGAAACAAAACTGGCTGGCCGGCGACCTGGTGGAAATCCTGCCGCGCAATTGCCCGGGGGCCATCGAGCACTTCCTCCAAGGCCTGGGCCTGACCGGCGCCGACGGCGTGCTGGTCGACGGCCTCGCACACACCCTCAACCAAGCCCTGGCGACCCGCCAACTGCCGGACAACCGCGCACATCTGGTGGGCTTGCATGCCCAAGCGCTGGTGAATGCGCTCGCGCCCCTGGGCATGCGCGAATACTCCATCGCCTCGATTGCCAGCGACGGCGTGCTGGAATTGATCGTGCGTCAGGAACGCCACCCCGACGGCAGCCTGGGTGTGGGCTCCGGTTGGCTCACCGAACATGCCGCCATTGGCTCGACGATCAGCCTGCGCCTGCGCCGCAACAGTGGCTTCCACCTGCCGGACGCGCCCATACCGCTGATTCTGCTCGGCAACGGCACTGGCCTGGCCGGCCTGCGCAGCTTGCTCAAGGCACGCATTGCCGAAGGCCAGCAGCGCAACTGGCTGCTGTTCGGCGAACGCACCATCGCCCACGACTTCCTCTGCCAGGACGAGCTGCAAGGCTGGCTGGCCAGTGGTGATCTGGCGCTGCTGGACCTGGCATTTTCCCGGGATCAGGAGGAGAAAATCTACGTGCAGGATCGCCTGCGCGAATCCGCCGATGTCCTGCGGAAATGGCTCGCGGACGGCGCGGCGATTTATGTGTGCGGGAGCTTGCAGGGGATGGCGACGGGCGTGGACCAGGCGCTGGTCGACATACTGGGGAGTGAAGCGGTGGAGCGCTTGATCGAACAAGGTCGCTACCGCCGCGACGTCTATTGATGTGATCCAATGTGGGAGGGGGCAAGCCCCCTCCCACATTTGGATCGCATTTCAAGTCAGACCGGTTGCAGTTTTTGCTGGAATACCGAGACCCCATCCAGGTCGCGCAAAATCACGGTCAACTCCGCTGTCTGCCCATCAATCTGCACTTCGCCAAAAAACTGAAACCCGGCAAACGGCGAGGTGTTCTGCGCGGGCGGGGCCTTCTCGAACACCACCTCAGGGCCAAAGGTTTTATCCAGTGGATTGGGGCCGAAGCTGCCCGCATTCAGAGGCCCGGCGACAAACTCCCAGAACGGTTCGAAATCCTGGAACGCCGCACGATCCGGGTGGTAGTGATGGGCCGCGCAGTAATGCACATCGGCCGTCAGCCACACATGGTTGCGCACCTTCTGCGCGCGCAGAAAGCCCAGTAATTCGGCGATTTCCAGCTCGCGACCTTGCGCCGGGCCTGGGTCATTGTTGGCGATGGCTTCCCAGCGCGGCACGCCGGGGCTGACTTCGCCGTCGGGCACGCCGAGGCCGATGGGCATGTCGGCGGCGATCACCTTCCACTGCGCCTGGGACGCCTTGAGTTCGCGCTTGAGCCAGTCCAACTGCTCGCGGCCGAGGAAGGGTTTTTCGCCGCCCAGGTTGTCATCGTTGGGGCCGCGATAGCTGCGCATGTCGAGCACGAATACATCCAGCAGCGGGCCATAGCTGAGCTTGCGGTAAATCCGCCCGCCGCCGTCTGCGCTCTGCCGGCGCATGGGTGAATATTCCAGCCAGGCCTGGCGTGCACGGCCGACCAAGGCATGGATGTCCTTGGTCTGGTAGCGCTCATCGAGCTGCTTGCCAGGGGACCAGTTATTCACCACTTCGTGGTCGTCCCACTGCCAGATCTGCGGCACTTCGGCATTGAAGCGACGCACGTTTTCATCCAGCAGGTTGTAGCGGTAGTTGCCGCGATATTCGTCGAGGGTTTCGGCGACTTTGCTCTTGGCTTCGGTGGTGATATTGCGCCAGATACGCCCGCCCTCGGTGGGCAATTGCGCGGGTACCGGGCCGTCGGCGTAGATGGTGTCGCCGCTGTGGATAAAGAAGTCCGGCAGGCGCAGGCGCATGGCTTCGTAGATACGCATGCCGCCGATGTCTGGGTTGATGCCGAAGCCCTGGCCGACGGTGTCGCCACTCCACACAAACCGGATGTCGCGACGCTGTTGCGGCACGCTGCGCAGGTGGCCGAACCACGGCTCGCTGGCGACGCCAGTCTGGGCGTCTTCAAAATGCACGCGGTAGAAAATCGCCTGGTCGGCGGGCAGCCCGGTGAGTTCGACGCGAGCGGTAAAATCGGTGCGGCTGTCGGCCAGGGGCGAGACAAATTTGCGCGGGTTGCTGAACACGCTGCGGGTGTCCCACTCCACCACCATCTTCGCCGGGCGGTCGCTGCGGCTCCAGATCATCGCGCGGTCACCCAGCACATCGCCGGACTGCACACCGTCGGTGAGTTGCGGCCGGTCCTTGACCGACGCGATCACCGCCGGGGCCAGGCCCGGCAGCAACAGGCCGGCGCCGACGGCTTGCATCACACGGCGACGGCCGAGATCGAAGTGGCTCATGCAGGTGCCCTCTTGAGTATCAAAAGGGCCACTAAAGCATGCGGTTATGACACCGGTGCGACAGCCAGCTCGGCCGCTTCCGGACGCTTGATCAGCGCATACACCAGGCCGGTCAGCAGGCTACCGGCGACAATCGCCAGCAAGTACAGCAGCGCATGGTTCATCGCATTCGGAATGATCAACACAAACAGGCCGCCATGGGGGGCGGCCAGTTTGCAGCCGAAGTACATCGACAGAGCACCGGTCAACGCGCCACCGGCGATGCTGGCCGGGATCACGCGCAACGGGTCCTTGGCGGCAAACGGGATCGCGCCTTCGGAGATAAAGCACATGCCCAGAATCATCGCGGCCTTGCCGGCCTCGCGTTCAGTCTGGGCAAACTTGCGTCGCGCCAGGAACGTGGCGATGCCCATGCCGATTGGCGGCACCATGCCGGCCGCCATGGTCGCGGCCATCGGTGCGCCGCTCTGTGCCGCCAGCAGGCCGACGGAAAACGCATACGCCGCCTTGTTGATCGGCCCGCCCAGATCGACACACATCATGCCGCCCAACAAGATGCCCAGCAGCACCGCATTGGTGGTGCCCATGGTCGCGAGAAAATCGGTCAGGCCTGTGAGCATGCGCGCCACCGGCGGCCCCACCAGGTAGATCATTGCCAAGCCCGTAAACAGGCTCGCCAGCAACGGGATGATCAGGATCGGCTTGAGTGCTTCCAGGCTCTGCGGCAACTTCACCGCACGGGTGATCAGCTTGACGCAATAACCGGCGAGAAAACCGGCGAAGATCCCGCCGATAAAACCGGCCCCCAACGTACCCGCCAACAGGCCACCGATCATGCCGGGGGCAATGCCCGGGCGGTCGGCAATCGAGTAAGCGATATAACCCGCCAGCAACGGCACCATCAGCATAAAGGCACGGTCGCCGACGGTTTTCAGCGCAGCCGCGAGGGTGCCTTCCTGTTCAAACGCATGAATGCCGAACACGAACGACAAGGCGATCAGCAAACCGCCCGCCACCACCATCGGCAACATGAACGACACACCGGTCAGCAGGTGTTTGTAGACGCCGGTTTTTTCTTGCTTGGCCACGGTACCGCTGGCGGCACTTTCCACCGCGCCTTCGGCCAGGGCCTTGTTGAGGGTCGCCTCGGATTGCTTGAGCGCAATACCGGTGCCGCAACGGTAGATCTTCTTGCCGGCGAAACGCTCGGTGGCGACTTCGATGTCGGCCGCCAGCAGTACCACATCGGCATTGGCGATGGCCTCGGGGCTCAACGGCGTACGCGCACCGACCGAGCCTTGGGTCTCGACCTGCAAGTCATAGCCGAGGCGCTTGGCCGTCTGCTGCAAGGCTTCGGCGGCCATGAAGGTATGGGCCACGCCGGTCGGGCAGGCGGTAATCGCGACGATACGCGGGGCATGCTTCGACGCAGCCGCTGCTTGGCTGACGACATACTCCTGGGCTTCTTCAGCGCCTCGGCGCAACACCGCTTCGACATCCGCCAGCGCCTGGGCCGGTGTGCTCTGGAACACACGCTTGCCGACAAACCGCTGCATATCCACCGCGGTGCTGCTGACCAGCAACACCCATTCGGCGTCGTCGATCGTGGCCTGGGACAACTGGCGCTCCGGGCGCTGCACATCCACCACCTCGACGCTGGTGCTCCAGCCCTGGCGTTGCGCGGCGGCGTCCAGCAAGCGGGCGCACAGCACACTGGTGACCATGCCGTTCGGGCAGGCAGTAACAATGGCTAACTTCATGACAAACCCTCTTATTGTTCTGTCAGCGGGCGTACAGCGACGCCGCTTTCAAGACGCGCCAACTGCTCGGCGTCGCTGATGCCAAAACCGATCTGACTCACCGCCATGGCGGCAATTGCCGTGGCGCGGCGCAGGGTTCGTTCGGGCGCTTCAGATTCAAGCAAACCATGGAGCATCCCGGCCAGCAGCGAGTCGCCGGCGCCTACAGTACTGGCCACCGTGACCTTGGGCGGCGTGGCATGCAGGGTGGGAGCCCGGCTGTACCAGCTCACGCCCGCGGCACCGTCGGAGACGACCACATGTTCAACACCCTGCTGATGCAGTTGGCTGATCACCTCAGTGGAATTGCCCAGGGCATCGGCCAACTCTTCGGTATTGGGTTTGATCAACCACGGGGCCGCCTTAAGACCGGCACGCAGCGCCTCGCCGCTGGTGTCCAGGGCGACTTTCAAGCCGAGACGCTTCAAGTGTTCCAACAGCCCCTGCAACCACTGCGGGCTGACGCCACACGGCAAGCTGCCGGCGACGACCACCGCATCATGGCCCGGCGCAATGCGCGTCAATTGGTCGAGCAACGCTTGCTGCGCCTGCTCACTGACCAACGGCCCCGGCGCATTGATGTCGGTGACCCGGCCGTCCTGCTCGGCAATCTTGATATTGCTGCGGGTTTCGCCGGGCACGCGGATAAACGCGTCGGCAAAACCACGCTGTGCAATCAGCGCCTCGAAGGCGTGGGGATTGTCCTCACCGAGAAAACCGCCCACGGTCACTTGATGGCCCAGGTCGGCCAAGACTTGCGCCACATTCACGCCTTTGCCGGCGGCATGGCTGAGCAGGGTTTCGCTGCGGTTGACTTCACCCGGTTCCAGGTGCGCCAGGCGTACCGTCAGGTCCAACGCCGGGTTCAGCGTCAGGGTCAGAATCCTTGCCATCTACACGGCCTCCACAAGGGCACGCACTTCGGCGGGCGTGCCCACCACCAGTGCTTTTTGCGCCAGGCCCTGGGCCTCGCTCAGACTGAATTCACGCACCCGCGCCTTCACTTCGGGAATGCTGCGGGCCGACACGCTCAACTCATCCACACCCAGGCCGATCAGCACCGGCACCGCCAGCGGGTCCGCCGCCAGTTCGCCACACACACCGACCCATTTGCCATGGGCATGGGCCGCGCGCACGGTGATGTCGATCAGTTGCAGTACCGCCGGGTGCAGGCCGTCGGCCTGGGCCGACAAGGTCGGGTGGCCACGGTCGATAGCCAGGGTGTACTGGGTCAGGTCGTTGGTGCCGACACTGAAGAAGTCCACTTCCTTGGCCAGCACCGGCGCGAGCAAGGCTGCCGACGGGATTTCGATCATGATGCCCAGTTGCAGGTCGGCCACCGGAATTTCCAGGCGCAGGCGCTCGGTCATATCCCGTGCCGCACGCCACTCATCCACGCTGCCGACCATCGGGAACATGATGCGCAACGGGCGGTTATCCGCCGAGCGCAGCAGCGCGCGTAATTGCGCCTCCATGATCTGCGGGCGTTGCAGGGTCAGGCGAATACCGCGTACGCCGAGGAAGGGGTTTTCTTCCTCGGCAATCGGCCAATAAGGCAGCGGTTTGTCGCCGCCCACATCGAGAGTGCGCACCACCAGCGGGCGGCCCCCGAGGCCGTCGAGCACACGGCGGTACTCGGCTTCCTGGGTGGCTTCGTCCGGGGCTTGCGGGTGGGCCATGAAAATCAGTTCGGTGCGCAGCAAACCAATGCCTTCGGCGCCCTGCTCCACGGCGCTGGCCACACCGGCGTTTTCGCCGATATTGGCGAACACTTCCACGGCGTGACCATCACGGGTCAGCGCCGGTTCGTGGCGCTGGGCCGAGGCGGCCTGCAAGCGTTGCTCACGGGTATCGCGCTCGACGGTGGCGCGTTGCAGGGTGGCCGCGTCAGGATCTACATGCAGGCGGCCACGTTGGCCATCCAGCAACAACGGCGTGCCGGCGGCCAGCAGCAGCACCGCCGGGCCTGCGCCGACCAACGCCGGAATACCGAGGGCACGCGCGACAATGGCGCTGTGGGCTGTTGCGCCGCCACGGGCGGTGAGGATGCCGGCGACGCGGGCCGGGTCCAGGCGCGCGACGTCGGAAGGGCCGACTTCGTCCATTACCAGGATGTAGGGTTCGCTCGGCTCCTGGGCGGTTTCGACGCCGCACAGTTGCGCCAGCACCCGGCGACCGATGTCACGCAGGTCGGCAGCGCGCTCGGCGAGCAAGGCATCCTGCAACGATTCCTGCTGTTTGGCGGCGGCTTCGATCACGCTCATCCACGCCGCTTGTGCGCTTTCACCTTGCTTGAGACGGGTGTCGACTTCGTCGGTGAGTTCCGGATCGTCGAGCATTTCCTGGTGGGTGATGAAAATCTCGCGGATGGCTTTGGCTTGGCTGCGTTCGATCAGGCCCTGGATATCCCGGCGCACATCGCCCAGGGCGTCTTGCAGGCGCTGGCGCTCAATGGCCGAGGACTCGCCGCGCAAGGGGTAATCGAACACCTGTTGAATCTGGATATGTGCAGGGCCAATGGCGATGCCCGGCGCTGCGGCGATGGCCTGGAGCTGGCTGCCAGCCTGTGGCGCGCTGATCACTGGCGCGATATCAAGGGCTTCGGGCTGTGCGCTCACGGTCGGCAGTGGCTCGACCTCTTCGCCCAGGCCCTCTTCGACGGCGGCCAGCAGCGCGGGCAATGCATCGCCGGCAATCGTGGGTTCAGCAACAAACTCCAGCACCTGGCCACGCCGGGCGCCAAGGCTCAGCAGCTTGCTCAGGCTCTTCACCGACACGGCGCCCACCGGGCCATCGACGATGCGCACACGGATGTCGCCTTCAAAACTTTTCGCCAACTGCGCGAGGATCTTTGCCGGCCGGGCATGCAGGCCGTGGGCGTTGGCCAGGGTGATGCGGGCGCTCGGCCAGTCAGGCGGCAGTTCACCGCCGAGCACTTCGAGCACCGCGCGACTGCTGGTGGCGCTGCCCAATTCCTGGCCGCGACCTTCGATCAGCAAGGCGCACAGGCGCTCAAGCAGGGCCTGGTGCGCCTCACCCAGGCTGGCCAGGCAGAACAGCCCATTGAGCGGCTGGCCCAGGTAGCGCATGGGTTTATCCGGGGTGACAAACGCCAGGCCCGGGCGCTTGACCGTCTGCTCGCTGTGCAGCCACCACAAGCCATCACCCAGGGGCAGCGCGTCGACCTGCTGCAACACGGCGGCAAACCCATTGCTGACGCAATCGGCCTGGCGCAGCAAGCGTGCGCCTCTCCAGACAAGTTCTTCGAAGTCATCGGCCGACACGCCCAGGCTGATCATCTGCGCGTCCAGCGCCAGCTCCTGCGGTGCGCCTTGCAGCAGTTTCAGCAAGGCTTCAGCCGTGCCGGCGCGGCGCAGCGCCTGGCCCAGGTCGGTTTCACCGAGGGCGCGGGTGAGCAGTTGCAGCAGGCGCAGGTGTTCGTCGGATTTGGCGGCAATACCAATGGCCAGGTACACAATCTGCCCATCGCCCCAGTCCACCCCTTCGGGGAACTGCAACAGGCGCACGCCGGTGGAAAACACCTGATCGCGGGTTTCGGGGGTGCCATGGGGGATGGCAATACCTTGGCCAAGAAAGGTCGAGCCTTGGGCTTCACGGGCTTGCAAGCCGCTGAGATAACCCTCGGCAACCAGGCCATCAGCCACCAGTTTGTCTGCGAGCAGGTGCAAGGCAGCAGATTTATCCACAGCCACCTGGCCCATGGAAATCTGCTCTACAGTGAGCTCAAGCATGCCGTTCTCCTAGTTAGTGCGATGGACGCACTAGGTATTGTTTTGAATAAAACAGTGTAATGGTGTTCCGGGATAACTGACTGAGCAGTCAATTGGCAGTAGGCACTCAGTGGCTAACGTCGTAAAAATACGCTGGCTGAAACGTTTAATCTAGAATTTATGGCAGGTTACGCGTTAATTGCGCATCCTTGAAGAACCACTCGGCACTTGAGCTGAGACATTGGTCGTGTGCAGGAATCGGTTACGATTGGACAAAATGTCGGGGCGAGCTCCAAAAAACAAGGAAATCCCGGTTTGAAACTCAGTGATATCGCACGTCTGGCCGGTGTGTCCGTGACCACCGCCAGCTATGTCATCAATGGCAAAGCCGCACAGCAACGCATCAGCAGCGCGACCGTCGACCGGGTGCGTGCGGTGGTCGAAGCCCATGGCTTTACGCCCAACCCCCAGGCCGCCGGGCTGCGCAGTCGGCATACCCGTACCCTGGGATTCATCCTCCCGGATCTGGAAAACCCCAGTTACGCACGCATCGCCAAACTGCTGGAGCAAGGTGCGCGGGCACGCGGCTATCAGTTGCTGATCGCCAGCTCAGACGATGAAGCCGACAGCGAGCGCCAACTGCTGCAACTGTTCCGCGCCCGCCGTTGCGACGCGCTGTTCGTCGCCAGTTGCCTGCCGGCCAGCGATGACAGTTACCGCGAGCTGCAAGCCAAGGGTCTGCCGGTGATTGCCATCGACCGAGTGATGGGGGCGGACCAGTTCTGCTCGGTGGTCAGCGACGACCGCCAGGCCTGCCAGCAACTGACCAGCAGCTTGCTGCAACCGTTGCCCAAGCAGATCGTGCTGATTGGCGCGCGGCCCGAGCTGAGCATCAGCCAGGAGCGTGCGGCTGGCTTCCGTGAAGCGCTTGACGGTTTCACCGGCGAGGTCATCGTCGAACACGGCGAAGCCTTCAGCCGCGACTGTGGCCGACAGCTGATGGAGCAACTTCTGCATCAACTGGGGCACTTGCCTGACGCCTTGGTGACCACGTCCTACGTGCTGTTGCAAGGCGTGTTCGACGCACTGCATGACTTCCCGCTCAAGTCGCGCCCGCTGCGCCTGGGCACGTTTGGTGACACCCAGTTGCTGGACTTCCTGCCGCTGCCGGTCAACGCCATGGCCCAGCAACATCAGCTGATTGCCGACACCGCCCTGCGCCTGGCCCTGGCCGCCATTGAAGAAGAACAGTACCAACCGGGCGTGCACGCCATCGGCCGGACCTTCAAGCAGCGTATCCACGAGGCCTGAGCGTGGAGCTGATCGACACCCACACCCACCTGGATTTCCCGGACTTCGACAGTGATCGCCGGGAAGTCCTCGCCCACAGCCGCACATTGGGCGTACAGCGCATGGTGGTGTTGGGGGTGTATCAGCAGAACTGGCAGCGGCTGTGGGATCTGGTGCAGGCGGATGCAGGTTTGTTCGCGGCCTTTGGCCTGCATCCGGTGTACCTCGATGAGCACAAGCCCGCCGACCTGACGGAGTTGGGTGACTGGTTGACCCGCCTCCACGGCCATCGACAGCTCTGCGCGGTAGGTGAGATCGGCCTGGATTACTTCCTTGAACAGCTGGATCGCGAAGGCCAGCAAGGCCTGTTCGAAGCCCAACTCAAACTGGCGGTGGACTTCCAACTGCCGGCGCTGCTCCACGTACGCCGCAGCCACGCGGCCGTGATTGCCACACTCAAGCGCATCCGCCTGCCACGGGGCGGCATCATCCACGCGTTTGCCGGCAGCCGGGAAGAAGCCCACGAATACATCAAGCTGGGGTTCAAGCTCGGCCTGGGCGGCGCAGCCACATGGCCCCAGGCCCTGCGCATGCACAAGGTGCTGGCACACCTGCCGCTGAACGCGGTCGTACTGGAAACCGACGCCCCCGACATGGCGCCGGCCATGTACCCGGGCCAGCGCAACAGCCCGGAGCACCTGCCGGCGATCTGCACCGCCCTGGCCGAGCGCATGGGCACCAGCCCCCTAGCGCTGGCCGAGGCGAGCACACGCAATGCGTGCGAGCTGTTCAATTGGTAGTACCGGGGTCACCGCTTGCAGGTTCAAGGTCATGCGCTGCCGATGACGGGCATATCGCAACACCAGGAAATGCACCAGCAGCACCACTAACGACACATTGAGTTGCCCGATCAGGCTGATCAGCCCCACCCACTCCATCACCAGCGCCACGATCAGCACCACGCAGGTCAGCACGGCCATGCTCGGGCGTACCAGCGCCCAGTGGTCCAGCGCCTTGAAATGGCGCAACTGCCGGGGGCAGTTCAACGCCAGGATGCGCTGGCAATACGGGCAATCAAAGGGCTCTTCAATGGCGATGGCATTCAACTGCCAAGGCTTGAGTTCAAACGTGATGTCGCAATGGGCGCAGTGCCCCTTGATGCCGATTGCAGGGGTCATCGTCGTGCCTCCCTTGGACCTTGATTGAGTGACACAAATTTTCACTCATTCACCCGCGCAAAAAAGGCACTCCGGGAAATCAGGACAGGCACTACACCAAACCAAGACCAATCCTACGACATCGCCTTACACACGAAAGGCCCCGATCAGTTGCTTCAATTCGATCACCTGTATCGACAGCTGCCGGCTCGCCGCTTCAGTCTGATGTGCGCCTTCGGCAGCGTGCTCGCCGGCACGATTGATTTCGACGATATTCTGGTCGATGTCATGAGCAACGGCGGTCTGCTGCTCCACAGCCGCGGCGATCTGCTGATTCTGATCGACGATCATGCCCACGGCACCGAGGATATTTTCCAGGGCTTGCTGGACCTTATCCGACTGTTTCACGGTGCCGCTGGCCATTTCATGGCTGCTGCCCATGGCCTTCACGGCCGCTGCCACGCCGCTGTGCAGGCGGCTGATCATTTGTTCGATTTCTTCGGTGGAATGCTGGGTCCGCCGGGCCAGGGTTCGCACCTCGTCGGCCACCACGGCAAAGCCGCGTCCCTGCTCACCGGCCCGCGCGGCCTCGATGGCAGCATTGAGTGCCAGCAGGTTGGTCTGCTCGGCGATGCTTTTGATCACCTCCAGGACGCTGCTGATGGATTGGCTGTCAGTGGCCAATTGGTTGATCACCCTTACCGACTGGTCGATCTCCGAGGCCAGCCGCGCAATGCTGCCCTGCTGGGATTGCACCAGGCCACGGCCATTGACGGTTTCATCGTTGACGCTGTGGGCACTGCTGACCGCCGCCGCCGCACTGCGCGCCACCTCCTGGGCGGTGGAAGACATTTGGTTCATGGCCGTCGCCACCTGCTCAATCTGCATGCGCTGGCCAGAGACCGCCTGATTGCTCCGGGCCGAGACCGTTTCCACTTGACCGGCCTGTAATTCGACCTGGCTGACGGTGTGCCCGACGCGCTCGATCAAGTCATGGATTTTCGCTACGGTACCGTTGAACACTTGGCCCAGATCGCCCAACTCATCGCGGCTTTGGGCAACAAAGGTAACGGTCATGTCGCCGGCGGCCACCTTGTCCATCATCGCCCCCAGACGCCGCAACGTAGTACGCGTAGACGCGTAGAACCCCGCATACAGGTAGAAAATCAGCAAAAACACCGCCGTCAGCGCCGAGACCAGCATTACCATGTGCGTACGGTTCTGCGCCAGGCGCTGCTCCAGTTGCTGCCCGAGGAACATCAGGGTGGCGTCATCGAGCTGATAGGTGTGGTCCATCAATTGGCTGACGCTGTCATAGAAACCCTGCCAGGGGGCATCAAGGGTTTCGGCCATCACCACCTGTTCTTCAAATAACTCACTGCCGTGCTTGAGGCTGGCGTTACTGGCCTTGGCCAGGCTGTCGAGTGCCGCGTGCGCGGCGTTGCTGGAGCCCAGGACGTCCTGCAATTTCAAGGCGTATTCGGCCTGGAGCTTTTCCAACTGTTGCAGCAGTTCGTCGAAGCGGGTACTGGAAGATGAGTTGAGAAAACCCTGGCCCAGGGAGTAGGCGCCCATCGCCCGGCCTTCTCCCAAGGTCTGGGTGACCTGCGGGGTGACGCTGGTGATCAGTTCGCTGAGTTGGCGCAAATCACTCTGGGGGTCGCGGCTCAAGCCGGACTGGCTGGCAATGATCTGGCTGAGCATCTGTGCCTTATTGAGCAACTTGCCGATCAACGCACTTTTGCTCTGCAGCGAGCTTTCCTGCTGCTGGGCCTGGAAGGCCGCGATCAGTTCGTCACGCTTACCTTCAAAGGCGGCGATTTGCTCAGGTTCGGCAGCCATCGGGTTGAGGCCTTGCAGACGGGCGAGCACGCTCTGCTCCAACGCGCTGATCTTGTCCTCAAGGTCAGCGGCCTTGCCGGACTGACCGAGCGTTACGTTGATCTGCACCTGGTTATTCAGGGTTTCCAGGTCACGGCGCAGGACCAGGCTGCTGCCGAGCAAATCCAGGCTTTGCAGCTCGACACGAGTGCCCTGGAATTCGCGCCAGGAATCGCGCACCAGGTAATAGTTGGTCGCCAGCATCGGCAGCAGGAACAGCACGCTGATCAGGCTGAACTTCAGGCCGAAGCTAAGACGGTTCATCAGCGCGATGGCGGGATAGAGCAAGCTCTTCACAGGTGACCTCCCCTTTCTTTTATTTTTATTGAGGCGCAGGGCGGCGGCAGAAAGCCACTATTTGGCGCTCTGTCTGTATAGCTCAATTTGAAAGGGAGTTTTGTAACGTAAAGTTAACGAACCAGGATTGCGGGGGGCTGCTGCGCAGCCCGGCGCGGGGCAAGCCCGCTTATCACAGGAATCAGGGCAACACCGTCCAGATGGCGAAGCCGGCATACCACAGCACCGCCGCACGCAGCAGCAGTTCCCACAGGCGATCCAGGCTGTTGATGCCGTCGGCACCCACGGCCGGAGGGGGGATTTCAGCGGCGACCAGACCGACTTTTTCCACCAGTTGCGCCGCGCTGATGTCCCAGCTCAGCAACTCGTGAAGCATGACACGGCTGACCGCGACGAAATTGCCCACCAGCGCAAAACTGGCCGCCAGCAAGCGCACCGGCAACCAGTCAAACGCGTGACGCAGCTGCCCGGCGCGCTCAGCCACCAGAGGGTTGTGGCTATGCTCACTGGCGAGCGCCAGCAGTCGATAGGCCAGCGCGGCGACCGGCCCTAACAGGAAGTACCAGAAAATCACGGCGAAGAAGCTCTGGTAGACCTGCCACAACAGATAGCCCTGGACGCGCTCCAGCAGTTGCTCGCCGCTGTCGGCTCCCAGCTTCAGGTCGCGCTCGGCCACATGTTCGGCCGCCTGCAGGTCACCACGGCGCCAGGCATCACGAAATGGCCCCAGCCCAGCCAATAGATCGCCACGGCCCAGGCTGTAGATCACCACCAGCAAGTGCACCGGCAGCGCCAACAAACCATAGGCCACCGGTTCCAGCACCAGCAACAACAACGCCAGCAACGCCACCGGCAGCAACACCAGCAGGACCAGAATCAGCCAAGGCTGCTTGCCCGTGCGCGGGCTCGACTCCAACTTGGCCAATTCGCGCAACCAGCCGCCGTCACGCTGCAACCGCTGGCGCATGGCCGAGAACTTCTCGATCCACACTGCCAACACCAACACCAGAAAACTCATCGTGCGTGTCCTCCATCCTGCAGGGCGCTGCGAAAGCGCGCCCAATCAAAAGCGGGGCCGGGATCGGTCTTGCGCCCCGGAGCAATATCGCTATGGCCGCAAATACGCTGCGGCGTAATACCTGGGTAGGCTGCCAGCAACTGACGGGTCAGGTCGATCAGCGATACATACTGAGGGTTGGTGAACGGCAAATCATCCGTGCCCTCAAGCTCTATCCCCAAGGAAAAGTCATTGCACGTCTCACGCCCTTCGAAGCACGAGACCCCGGCATGCCAGGCCCGGTCGATACAGGACACAAACTGCGTCACCGTGCCATCGCGCTCAATCAGAAAATGCGCAGACACCCGTAGGTCGGCAATCCCTTCAAAGTAGGGATGTTCCGTGACATCCAGGCGATTCTGGAAAAATTCCTGCACTTTGCCGGTGGCGAACTGCGCGGGTGGCAGGCTGATGTTATGCACCACCAACAGCGAGATTTCGCCTGTCGGGCGCTCGTTGAAGTTGGGTGAGGGGCAATGGCGAATGCCCTGGCACCAGCCGCTGGCGGGGTCCAACTGCATACAGGATCCTTGAACGTGACTAAGTGTGACCAGTATGCCGCGTTCGACCCCGTGGTTGCGATCACTTGCCGCGATTGAGTTGACGCAACTGCCCCACCACCGCCGCCAGCGCCCGCTCGAACAGCGGCTCATCGTCCAGGTTATGCAGCGCGCCCCGTTTGAACGCCATCGCCAGTTGGCCCGCACTCTTCTCCAGGACCTTGAGCCCGGTACGGCCGACGAAAACATAGGTGCTGGCCGGCGCCATGATCGCCGTCAGCTTGCACCGCAGGGTGCCTGCCTGGCCCTGCTGGAACACGAACCAGTCACCGATTCGCAATTGGTGCACCTTGGCCAGGTCCGGATCATCGTCCGGCAGGCCCTCGACTGGATCGAGCGGCAGTGCGCTGAACACAAAGGGCTCACACACTTCGAGCCATCCATCGCCCCCCTCGGGCGGCCGGACATGCAGGGTCTGCAAGCGCACAAAAAAATCACGGGTGCTGAAGGGGTCGAATGCAGCGCTGGTCAAGCCGTCGCGCAGTGCCTTGAGCAACCCCGGCAACTGCTCCAGCAAGTGCACCCCGGCTTCAGTGTCTGCCGGCAGGCTGACACTCCAGATCAGCTCATCCATGGTGCGCAGCCCTGCCTGCCATTGCACTGACTGCTCGCCGTGCTTGAGGCTGGCCAGCAACAGCACCTGGCTCCAGGCCTGTTGCAGGAACTGCACCACCGCCTGCGGCAAAACCTTGCCCAGCATCCGTCGATTGAGTACCTCAGCCACCCGCGCACGCGCCGCTTCAGTGCGCACGCGCCCTTCTTCAGCATTGCGGGTGTGTTGTTCAAGCAATTCGCTACGACGACGCTCATCGGCGGTGAACGCTGTGAATTCAGTCAGCAATTGGGAAAAAATCGCCGGATCTTCAACAAACTCATTGAGTAAACGCTGAACCACCTGCTCTATGCGCAGGTACAGGCTGTCGCGCTGGAAGTCATCGACGGGGCTCCAGCCCATGGCAGTGGTCGCGATTTCATTCAACAGGCGCCGAGCCGGGTGGCCGGGGCGACTGAAAAAGCTCTTGTCCAGCACCGCCACTTTCAGCATCGGGATCTGCAGGCGGCCAATCAAGGCCTTGAAGGCGTCCGGCACCGCGCGGTCATTAAGGATAAATTCGAACAGCAGGGCGATCAGGTTGATCACATCTTCATCCGCATCCTCCACCACCCGCGACTTGCCACTCTTGACGCTGACACGGGTGAGCAACTGCTCGAGCTGGTTACACAAGTCAAAATCATCTTCGGCGTCCGGCTCCGGGACGTACTGCTGCAAATGGGATAACAGGCGCAGCAGATCGCGGGTGGCGATGGGCTGGGGTTCGGCACTGGCTTCAAGGGTAGGCGACACGCTACCGCGCACGACGGTCAACAATGCCTGCAAGGCGGTGAAGGCTTGCTGGCCATTTTCGTCGACCGGTTGGTCGGCGCTCGGCAATGCCTCCTCGCGATGATGATCGCGGGTGGCACGACCGCCAGGACGACGGGATGGCACGGCCTTGAGTTCCGGCAACACGCCGGTCGCGACCAGCAGTTGATTGGCTTCACCGTACAGTTGGTCAGCATCACTGAGGACGTACTTTTCAAACAGCTTGAGCATGATCAGCTTGACGCGGATCTCCACGCCCAGACTGCGCCCGGCACGCAGGAAAAACTCGCACAGCAGCGCCGGGCCCAGGGGGTTCTCACGGTCGTCCAGGCGATTACCGAGCAATACACTCAAGCGTGCAGTGAGTTGCGACAGCGCCAGGCCGTCGCGGTGACGCACCCGGCCTAGCATGGCCTCAAGCGCGACGGCTTTTTCCAGGTCGTCCCTGGACGTGCCTGAGGCCGCGTCATAGGACACCACCGGCACCAACTGAAGCTCACCATGCCCCGCCTGCCCCAGGTTTCCAAAGGCCTCGAACAGCCGCTCCATGAACACGCGCTCGAAATTCTTGCGCTTGAGGCGCAGGTCGCGCATGGCTTCAAAGAAAATATGGTGGTCCACGTTGCTGCGAGCCTTGTCGGCCATTTCGAACAAGGTGTCGTCGGCGTTATCGAACAGTTCCTGCAAACCCTGCTGCAACTGCTGCGCCGCCTTGTCGCGAACCTGCAGCAACACCACCGGCAGGCGCGCGAGCGGCGATGGCGTGGCTTGTGCCTTGTTGATCGGCACCACCTTTCCGTCATTGTGCATCCTGGCCTCCTGAAACGGCGGTAAAGCGTTGGGGAAAGATCGTGTACAGGCCCAATAAGCGCTGTGGATAACCGGTTACCACCAGGGCGTCAAAGCTATGACGCCAATTGCAAGGCGCAAGATTATCTTGCAAATGAGTGCGGTTGTGCCAGCAAACTCTGACATTGCGCTGTAAATGAGTGGTGAGCCTGGGTTCAAACGCACGCTGCCCCTATAATCGGGACACTTTGTTTGTGGAGCCTGTTATGCCGAACCTCCGTCTTGCCGACCTCACCGCCGAAATCGAAGCCAACGTGCGCCGCGCGCTCCTGGAAGACATCGGCAGCGGCGACATCACCGCACAGTTGATCCCGGCCGAACGGCTGGCCACGGCCACCATCATTACCCGCGACGACGCCGTCATCGCCGGCACAGCATGGGTGGACGCGGTATTCCGCCAACTGGACCCGCGGGTTGCCGTGCACTGGCAGGTGGCCGACGGCGAGCGCGTCAGCCCCAACCAAGTCCTGTTCCGTCTGGAAGGTCCGGCGCGTTCGCTGCTCAGTGGCGAACGCTCTGCCCTGAACTTCCTGCAATTGCTCTCCGGGGTCGCCACACGTGCCCGGTTCCTGGCGGATTTTGTCGCCAGCACCCAGGTGAAGCTGCTGGACACCCGAAAAACCCTGCCCGGCCTGCGCCTGGCGCAGAAATACGCGGTGACCTGCGGCGGCTGCCACAACCACCGCATCGGTTTGTATGACGCGTTCCTGATCAAGGAAAACCATATCGCGGCCTGTGGCGGGATTGCCCAAGCCATCAGCGCCGCCCACAAGATCGCACCCGGCAAGCCGGTGGAAATCGAAGTGGAGAGCCTGGACGAACTGCGCGAAGCGCTGGCGGCGGGCGCCGACATCATCATGCTCGATGAATTGAGCCTGGAAGATATGCGTGAAGCCGTGCGCCTGAACGGCGGCAAGGCCAAGCTGGAAGCCAGCGGCGGGATCAATGAAACCACCCTGCTGCCTATCGCCGAGACGGGGGTGGACTACATCTCCATTGGTGCGATGACCAAGGATGTGAAAGCAGTGGATTTGTCGATGCGTCTCAGTATTTGAGCACCTTAACGGTAGGAGCGAGCTTGCTCGCGAAAAACCTGAGAATGCCGCAGGGAACCAGGCAGCCCGCGTCATCGTTAGCGATTTTCGCGAGCAAGCTCGCTCCTACAAGCTGCTTTTAAACGACCAAATCGTTCATCTCGCAATACTCTTCCCATTCGACACCCAGCACCTCGGCCGCCTCTTTGTGCAAGGCCAGCCGTGCCGCTTCGAATTCTTCCGGTGTCGAGGTGTACTTGAGGGTCAGTTCCCAAGGCTGGAAGCCCTGGCTCTCGGCTTCGTCCTCGAAGGCCCACTGGATCTGGTCGCGCTGATCATCGGCGCTCAGGTCCTTGATCTCTTCTTTAAGCTGCGGCGATTCCTCAAGGTATTTTTCGAGGGCTGCTTGATGCCGAACTTCCTGGGTCATTTCAGTCGTGGTCATGTTGTTCTCTTAGATCGAGGAATGGGGATGCATCTGGGTCATCAAGGTTGCGCAGATACAAAAGAGCGGGCACACGTGCCAACTCGTCTGGCCTTCAGAACCATTCTGGGATCATCTGAAAACATTGCCTTTGAAACACTGCCGTTAAAACACCGCAGCTAAAACAGTAGCGCCTTTTTGCCCGAGACAGGAATCGAACCTGCGACCTTCGCGTTACGAGTGCGCTGCTCTACCAACTGAGCTACACGGGCGGTGGGCTAAAGCTAGCACCGCATCGGGCGTCCGGCAACTTGCGCCCTTCAACGGGCAATGACCCCCTGAGCCCAGAAGCGTGGTTGCAGGTGACGACCTTCGCCGTCCTGGTACTGATGCTGGGCTTGCTGAAGGTGAGGCACATCGCGCATCGCGATAAACACCAACAGACCAACGGCCAACACACTCAAGGCTTTCCATAGGTTCCGGGCCAACGGCAGCGCAGCGCTTGCTGGCATGTGCGACACATGCAGCGCCATCAGCCAGCCCACCACCAGCGCCAACCAGACCTGGGAGTTGGGCATCACGATCACGCCATCGACCATGGACTGCACCAGCGCCCCCACCAACGCCGCAGACAGGCACAAACGCAGCAGGTCAACACGCTCGGCGGACAGCGCTCGCTCGCGTAGCACAGCCAACATGGCCCAGCCGCCTCGCCCTGCCAGCACCGCCACGCACAGCGCCGAGGGCACCCCCCATTCGCTGGCCCATTGCAGAATCGCCTGATGGGGATGAGCGGCAATCCTGTTGGCGATATCGGCAAAATGCATCGGCCCGAAACCAAGCCACGGCCGCTCGACGAGCATGTACCACGCCTGCCACCAGATCGGGCCACGTCCCGACAGCGAGGTGGTGAGGCGATCTCCGGCACCACTGGAGAGCTCAATCCCCAGGTAATCCGCCAGCACCGTGAATATCAGCCAATACAGCAACAGCCCAACCAACACCGCGGCCAACTGCCAGCCCAGCCAGCGACGCCCCCAAGGCCCAAGCACCGCCAACACCAGGCCTGCCACGCCCATACCGAGCCAGGTACCCCGCGTGCCGCCGCTGATTGCGATCAGCCACCAGACACACAGCAACGCAAACATCGCACCTCGCAAGGCACGGGAGATATTCGGGATCAGTAAAGGCAGCGCCAGCAATGGCAGGGTAAATGTCTGAAACTGGCCGTAGAAACGCTTGTTGGAAAAGCCGGACAACAGCCGGTCAGGGTCCAGCGCGCGCTCGCCACTGGTGAACGCGAGCGTACCGGCATAGAGATACTCGGCCGACTTGATCAGGCACAACACCACCACAACCAGGATCAGCACGCGATCCAAAGACTCGCCGCCGTGACGACGAAGCAGGGAAAAGGCGACGGCAATCGCCGCGCAGCTGATAAACAGCGCCACTTCGGTGAGCGCCCACAGCGGCTGATGGGCAAGCGCCGAAGACAGCAGGCCCAGCCCGACAACCAGCGCTACTCCCCAGGCCGTGGGCCTGTCCACCCAAGGTTCAGTCGAGGTAACCGACAACCCATACAGCACCGCGCAAAACCCGATGGCAATTTGCATTCCACGCTGTAGATCATGCCCACCGAACGGTGCGCAAATCCCGACAGTCATCAGGCACGCAGTTGCTATCAGGAAAACTCCGCCTCGCTGCTGTACGGATAACGCCATCGGCCACCTCGACCTCCCTGTGGATGGTTTAGCAGTTATGCCCCGTCGGTGCCGCAGCCCTTGCCGACATATTTCGCTTCAGCGGTAGTCGTGCACTTCCAGCCGGTGGCGCTGCGCACCAGGCTGATGGTCTTGCCCAGCACCGGCGCCGGCGCGTCGAGTATTTCGCAGCTGATGGAGCCCGCGCCCGTGGCCACGTCGCCTGCCACATCGATCTTGCAGTTGGCGGTGGGACTGGTGCCGCCGATCAAGGCCAAGGTAGGTACGGTGCCCTGGTTGATGGTGTCTTCGTAGCCGGCCTTCAACGCGGCAATTTCAGCCAGGCCGGCAGTGAACTTGGCCTTGGCCTGGTGCGTGGTGTACATGGGCAAGCCGATGGTGGCCAAAATGCCGATGATTGCCACGACGATCAACAACTCGATCAGGGTAAAGCCTTTCTGACGTATCACATTCACTCTCCAGAATAGAACTCATGACAAGGCGCGTCCTGCACCCCGTTTTTGCAACGGCGCCAGTGTACTCACCCGCAAGCGGTCAATCGCGTTCAAGACGCACATTCTGACATTTTTATCCTGCGCCATCGGCATGCCCGAATCCGTCACCTGACTAAGCTATAAATCTTCGACAGTCTGTATGCGGAACCGCGACATGAACAATGCTTCGACGATTTACGCCTGGGAAGGCATCAACCGCAAAGGGCGCAGGGTGTCCGGGCAAACCAAGGGGCACAACCCTGCCCTGGTCAAGGCACAACTGCGCCAGCAAGGGATCAGCCCCGGCCGTGTGCGCAAGCAATCTCCGCTGCTGCCAAGCCTCGCACCATCAGTCAAAGCGGCTGACATCACCCTGCTCACTCGCCAACTGGCTACGCTGCTGAAGGCAGGGGTTCCACTTCTGCAAGCCTTCGACATCATCAGCGAAGGCGTCGACAACCGAGCAGTGCGCGAACAGGTGCAAGGACTTAAACAGGCGATCGCGGCCGGCAGCAGCCTGGCTGATGCATTGCGCAAACAACCGCGTTATTTCGATGCGCTGTACTGCAACCTGGTGGCCGCCGGCGAACAGGCCGGGGCGCTTGAGACACTGCTGGAAAGGGTGGCGATCCACCGGGAAAAAAGTGAGCAGCTCAAGGCCAGGATCAAAAAGGCCATGACGTACCCCATTGCAGTCCTGGTGGTTGCCAGCCTGGTCACCGGCATACTGCTGGTCCACGTGGTGCCGCAGTTCCAGAGCCTGTTCGCCGGGGTCGACGGCAAACTGCCGGCATTTACCTTACGTGTGATTGCCTTGTCGGCGTTCATGCAGCACGCATGGTGGATGCTGGTGTTGGGCATAGCCGCGGGCGCCATTGGACTTCGCCAGGCCTATCGGAGCTCGTCGGGTTTTCGCTACTGGCTGGACGCCGGTTTGTTGAAAGCGCCCCTGGCAGGCAAACTGCTGACAAAATCCGCTGTGGCCCGTTACGCCCGCACGCTCTCCACGACCTTTGCCGCCGGTGTCCCACTGGTACAGGCATTGGATTCAGTCGCCGGCGCCGTGGGAAATGGCCCGTTCAAACAGGCAATCGAACATATGCGTCACGATGTATCCACTGGTATGCAACTGAATCAATCCATGGTCAACAGTGGCCTGTTTCCCGGCATGGCGATCCAGATGACGGCGATCGGCGAAGAGTCGGGCACCCTGGAATACATGCTGGAAAAGGTCGCCAGCCACTATGAAGCGGAGGTGGACAACCAGGTCGACAACCTCACCAGCCTGATGGAGCCGTCGATCATGGTGGTCCTGGGGGGGATTGTCGGCGCGCTGGTCATCGCCATGTACCTGCCGGTCTTCCAATTAGGGAGCGCATTTTGAGCGTGCTGCTGAACGAGCACCCATGGGCTTTTGTCGCCATAGCGTTGGTACTGGGGCTCATCGTCGGCAGCTTCCTCAACGTGCTGGTCTGGCGCCTGCCTAAAATGCTCGAACGGGAATGGCGTGCCCAGGCCCATGAGGTGCTCGGTCTACCTGCCGAACCTGACGGGCCGACCTACAACCTGATGCACCCCAACTCATGCTGCCCACACTGTGATCATCCCATTCGGCCCTGGGAAAATATCCCACTGCTCAGCTACCTGATACTCAGGGGCCGCTGCGCCCATTGCCGGGGGGCCATCAGCCCCCGCTACCCTTTCACCGAACTCGCCTGCGGGTTGATCTCGGCAGGGGTCGCCTGGCATTTCGGCTTTGGCTGGGAAGCCGCAGCGCTGCTGGTGTTGAGTTGGGGATTACTGGCGATGAGCCTGATCGATGCAGACCACCAGTTGCTGCCGGATGTGCTGGTGCTGCCATTGCTGTGGCTGGGGCTGATCGTCAACAGCTTTGGATTACTGACGACATTAGCCGACGCGCTATGGGGTACCGTGATCGGCTACATGAGCCTGTGGAGCGTGTTCTGGCTGTTCAAGCTGGTCACCGGCAAAGACGGCATGGGCCACGGTGATTTCAAGTTGCTGGCCCTGCTCGGCGCCTGGGGTGGCTGGCAGCTATTGCCGATGACACTGTTGATGTCCTCGCTGGTGGGGGTGGTTGTCGGGTTGATCATGATGCGCCTGCACAAGACCCAGACGTCCACGCCGATGCCATTTGGCCCGTATCTGGCAATTGCCGGCTGGATTGCAGTGCTCTGGGGTGGTCAAATAACCGACTTCTATTTGCAGTCTGTCGGTTTCAGATGACCACTCCTGTTGCAACACCCTGGATTCTTGGCCTCACTGGCGGCATCGGCAGCGGTAAAAGTGCGGCAGCCCAGCACTTTATCGACCTGGGCATTGACCTCGTGGACGCCGATCACGCCGCGCGCTGGGTGGTCGAACCCGGCCGCCCGGCATTGGCACGCATCGCCGAGCATTTTGGTGCTGGCGTATTGCAGCCTGACGGCCAGCTGGACCGCGCAGCTCTGCGCAAGCTGATCTTTGAGGTGCCCGAAGAGCGCCGCTGGCTGGAAGCCCTGCTGCACCCGTTGATTGGCGAGGAGATTCGCAGTCACCTGGCTCGCGCCCGCTCGCCTTACGCGATCCTGGTGTCACCGCTGCTGATCGAATCGGGCCAGTACAGCATGACCCAGCGCATCCTGGTGATCGATGTGCCGCAATCGCTGCAGATTCAGCGTACCCTGCAGCGCGACGGCATCAGCGAACAACAGGTTCAGGCAATCCTCAAGGCCCAGTCCAGCCGTGAAGACCGCCTGAACCATGCCGATGACGTGCTGGTCAATGACCAGGACCTCGCCTGGCTGCACAGCGAGGTCGAGCGACTGCACCACTTTTACCTTACTTTGCGTGGAGGCCGATCATGAGCCAACCCTTGACCGTCGACTGCCCAACCTGCGGCGCACCCGTGGAATGGAAAGCGACCAACCTCAACCGGCCGTTCTGCTCGGACCGTTGCAAACTCATCGACCTGGGCGCGTGGGCCGCCGAGGAACACAAGATTCCCGTGGCTCCGGATGCCGAAGACGAGCTGTTTTCCGAAGACTTGCCGCCACGCCACTAAGGCCGCATAAAGGCGTATTCCTGCTGGTCGTCGAGGTTTTCTGCGAGGTATTGCAGCTCGTCGGCCAGGTCTTCGAAACTGCGTACGCCCTTGCTCTGCTGTACCACCGCACTGAGCATCGCGCGCAGGGTCAAGCCTGGGTCGAAACCGATTTCCTGTGCCGCATCCTGGCTTCTGCGCAACTCCTGCCGTGCCCACTCGTACACACTCATGATTCGTGCTCCCGCCTTGCCTAGGAAAATTTCGCAGAGCATGGGCCTGCTCGGCTGCGCGGGATTTGATCTGGGTCAACGCTGCGATTCGTCATCCTTCCAGGGCGCCGAGAGGTAGCGTGTGCGGTTGAATGTCTCCAGCCATTCCGGACAAAACACCACCAGGGCGCTGATCACCATCCCGTTGATAAAGGCCTCGGGGAAGATGATCAGCCACAGGTAACCGACGAAATCCTCCAGCCATTCCGGCATAGCAAAACGACCGTCGAACCACAGCAACCCGAGCCCCAGCAGCAGGCAAAACAAGGCCGACAACGCGGCAGCAAAAAAACCGGAGCAGAAGATATACACGAAGGGATTGCGCGGCTGCGCTCGCTCGACCACAAGCGCACAGCCTTCGGTGATCAGCACCGGCAGCACGACCAGCAGCAGGCCGTTGACGCCAAGGGCTGTCAGGTCCTGGCGCCCAAGCAGCATTAACCCGAACTGGGCGGCAAAACCACCGACGATGGCCAGGGGCCAATCCAGCAGCAGGGTTACGGCGGTCATACCGATAAAGTGGTAGGACACTCCGGTGTCGAAATCCCGTCGCACCAACCACAACATGAACAGTGCGAACACCGTACCGAACAGCAAATGCTGACGCCGCCGGTCGGCAAACAACTCGACCCAGGGCGAGCGCAGGATCGCCCATAACAGCACCGGCGCATACAACAGCCAGCCGATGCCGAGGGTTGTGGGCGCCAGCACTGAGGCGCTGATCACGGCTTCACCTGCTCCAGGGCCTGGCGCAGTTCGGCAGCGGTGCCGTATTCATGTTGAGAAACCAACGTACCGTTATCCAGCTGCAGCCACAGCACTTTATCCGCCGCCGCGGGATAACGCGGGGCGATACGCGCGTCACGGTCCAGCATGACGCGGTAGTTGTAGGATTGCATGGCCGGTACCGCGAACAATTTGGCGATCAGTCGAGGCATGCGCTGGATGTCAGCGACGAACACTGCATGCCGCGCTTCGAGGTAGCCTTTAGGTTGGCCTTGCAGCGCCGCGTCGACCAGCTTGGCCGCGTCCATGCTGCGCGCCACCAACAGAATCTGCGCCTGGTTATCGAGGGTATAGGCTTGGTCGAATTGATCGAGCAAGGTCCAGGGGGCGAGGCGTTCGCCCACTTCAACAGCCTGTGCCCATACCGGTAAAACACTTAGCAATAGCACCACCAGAAACTTCACTGCACGCTCCTCATTCGGGGGAATTACGCTTGAAAGGCCAGTCTACACCCTGGCTTTTGCAGCAGGACTTCCTGCGGTCATCATTTGGACGCTAAGCTGCAAGCATGGATGACTCAGATTATTTGCGCCTGCTCACCGTAGCAGCCGAACAAGCCAATGCGTTCCTGTCCAATGCCCGCAAATGGGAGCGTGAGCGTTGGGTTTGCCAGCGCCTGCTGCAAGGCTTGAATGTGCCCTACCGCGCCGAAGAGTTTCATCCCGCCGGGCAAGAGCCGCCTGACGTGCTGTTTCGCGATGCCAGTTTCGAGGTGTTTTTCGTACTCGATGAAGGCCGGCGCCTGAACGACGAATGGCGCGATGAGTTGCTACGCCGGCGCAGTGCATTTTCCCTGAGCCAACTGGTGCGCCGCGAAGCCAAGCCTCGGCGCATCCCCGCCCATGAATTCCTGCTGCGCCTGGCACCCACGCTGCGCAAAAAAGCGCACAACTATAAGGAGCGCGGCATGGACCTGGGCGAGTTGGATATCGTCGCCTTCACCAGTCTCAAGCGCGAAGTGCTCGACCTCAACAGCCACTTCCCACCGCCAACGGAATACCTGCGCCAGGGCTGGCGCTCGCTGTCGCTGGTGGGGCCAACGTTTGCACGGGTGCTGTTCGCCCACCCGGACGCGCCGGATTTCTTGCGCAACAACTTGGGTCGCAGCATAGTGTTCGACGTGGGCATCAGCCTCTGATCCCCTCGCTGTAACGTGGCGCCCCTTTGCAACGTCTACCTGACGAGGCCTTATATGACCAGCCGCCTGAACCCCGACGACCAACAGCATGTCGAAGAGTACCTGCAACTCTCCCAGAACCGAGTCGAGCGCAAGCCTTTCCGGCCGTGGCTGCTCCTTGGTGTGGTGCTGGTGGTGGTGATCGGGCTCGGCCTGCTGAGCCGCCTTTTGAGTTACCTGACGCTATGAGCTGCCTGGCGCTCGCGGGGGTAACTGCTCCGATTTCTTTTAGCCTTGCGAGATATCCCCATGACCCATCGTATTATTATCGTCGGCGGCGGCGCCGGCGGCCTGGAGTTGGCTACGCGCCTGGGTAAGACTCTGGGCAAGCGCGGCACCGCCAGCATCACGCTGGTGGACGCCAACCTCACCCACATCTGGAAGCCTTTGCTGCACGAAGTCGCTGCCGGCTCACTGAACTCTTCGGAAGACGAACTCAATTACGTCGCCCAGGCCAAATGGAACCACTTCGAGTTCCAGCTGGGGCGCATGAGCGGGCTCGACCGTGAGCAGAAGAAAATCCAGCTGGCCGCCACCCTCGACGAAGAAGGCCGCGAATTGGTGCCTGCGCGCGTGCTGGGCTATGACAGCCTGGTGATTGCGGTAGGCAGCACCACCAACGATTTCGGCACCGAGGGCGCGGCACAGCACTGCCTGTTCCTCGATACACGCAAGCAGGCCGAGCGCTTCCACCAGCAGTTGCTGAACCACTACCTGCGCGCCCATGCCGGGCAGACCGATGTGGTGGAAAAGATCAGCGTTGCCATCGTCGGCGCGGGTGCGACCGGGGTCGAATTGGCCGCCGAACTGCATAACGCCGCCCATGAGTTGGCGGCGTATGGCCTGGACCGCATCAAGCCGGAAAACATGCACATCACCCTGATCGAAGCAGGCCCACGTGTACTGCCGGCCCTGCCGGAGCGGATCGGCGGGCCGGTGCATAAAACCCTGGAGAAGCTCGGGGTGACGGTACTGACCAACTCTGCGGTCAGCGAAGTGACCGCAGACGCATTGATCACCAGCAGTGGCCAGGTGATTCCTGCCAGCCTCAAAGTGTGGGCCGCCGGGATTCGTGCACCGGGCTTCCTCAAAGACATCGATGGCCTGGAAACCAACCGCATCAATCAACTGCAAGTGCTGCCCACTCTGCAAACCACCCGCGATGAAAACATCTTCGCCTTTGGCGACTGCGCCGCCTGCCCGCAACCGGACACCGATCGTAATGTGCCGCCACGGGCCCAGGCCGCGCACCAACAAGCCTCGTTGCTGGCCAAGTCGTTGAAACTGCGTATCGAAGGCAAGGACCTGCCGTCGTACAAGTACACCGACTATGGGTCGCTGATCTCGCTGTCGCGTTTCTCGGCGGTAGGTAACCTGATGGGCAACCTGACCGGCAGCGTGATGCTGGAGGGCTGGCTGGCGCGGATGTTCTATGTGTCTCTGTACCGCATGCACCAGATGGCGCTGTATGGCTTCTTCCGCACGGCGATGTTGATGCTGGGCAGCAAGATTGGCCGCGGGACTGAACCGCGCCTGAAACTTCACTGACGGCAGAGTCCCTGGTGGGACTCGTTCAATGTGGGAGGGGAACCGCCTCTCCCACATTAGTTTTATGTTGGAGTTGAGATAATTTCAGGCAAAAAAAATCCCCGTATCTTTCGATACGAGGATTTTTAATATGGTCGGGGTAAGGGGATTCGAACTCCTGACATCCTGCTCCCAAAGCAGGCGCGCTACCGGACTGCGCTATACCCCGGAAAAAAAAGGCGACCTTTCAGTCGCCTTCTTCGATCAGCGCTTTTGGCCTCTGATCTTAAGATTCGATTCCAGCGTTAACTGGTCTCAAAAATGGTGGGTCGTGTGGGATTCGAACCTACGACCAATTGGTTAAAAGCCAACTGCTCTACCAACTGAGCTAACGACCCAAATATGGTCGGGGTAGGGGGATTCGAACTCCCGACATCCTGCTCCCAAAGCAGGCGCGCTACCGGACTGCGCTATACCCCGGTTTGAAATTGGCTCCGTGACCAGGACTCGAACCTGGGACCCAATGATTAACAGTCATTTGCTCTACCGACTGAGCTATCACGGAACTACATATTTCAAAGTACAACTTTTACTGCTGTGTAACCTTCTCTTCGACCCTGTCCGTATCGCTACGTTAGCGTCTCTGAGGCGCGCTATTCTACAATCTTAAAAACCCCTGTCAACCCTTTAAATTGCTTTTAAGACAATGATTTGCGCTTCTTTCTGATTTCTTCTTGGGGAGAAGAAACCCGTGGGCTGACGTTGCTGCGGGGCGCACTTTACAAGCCTTTGCCTTACAGTTCAACGCCCTATCGAAAAAAAAGGCCCTGGGATGCAGGGCCTTCTCTTATTGCAGTGCAATTCGGGCTCAGTGGAAGACGATTTCGTCGTTCTCCACAGTCGCCTCGACGCTGGTGCCCGGCATAAAGCTGCCCGACAGGATCAACTGCGCCAGCGGGTTCTCGATCCAGCGCTGGATCGCACGTTTCAAAGGTCGTGCGCCATACACCGGGTCGTAACCGACCGCGATCAGCTTGTCCAACGCCTCGCGGCTCAGTTCCAGCGACAACTCGCGTTCCGCCAGGCGACCGCGCAGACGCCCCAACTGGATCTCGGTGATGCCCGCGATCTGATCCCGCGCCAATGGCTCGAAGATCACCACTTCGTCGACCCGGTTGATGAATTCCGGACGAAAGTGCGTAGTCAACGCATCCATTACAGCCGCGCGCTGGGCCTCACGATCACCTACCAGCTCCTGGATCTGCGCCGAGCCCAGGTTAGAGGTCATCACGATCACCGTGTTGCGGAAGTCCACCGTACGCCCGTGGCTGTCCGTAAGCCGACCATCTTCCAGCACTTGCAGCAAGATGTTGAATACGTCCGGGTGAGCCTTCTCGACCTCATCCAGCAGGATCACCGAGTAAGGCTTACGCCGCACGGCTTCGGTCAGGTAACCGCCTTCCTCATAGCCTACGTAGCCTGGTGGAGCACCGATCAGGCGAGCCACCGAGTGTTTCTCCATGAACTCGGACATATCGATCCGCACCATGGCCTCTTCAGTATCAAAGAGGAACTCGGCCAATGCCTTGCACAGCTCGGTCTTACCCACGCCGGTCGGGCCGAGGAACATGAACGAGCCGCTCGGGCGATTCGGGTCGGACAAGCCGGCACGGGAGCGGCGAACCGCGTTGGACACCGCCACGACGGCCTCTTCCTGGCCGATCACGCGCTGGTGCAACAGGTGCTCCATCTTCAGCAGCTTGTCACGCTCGCCTTCGAGCATTTTCGACACGGGGATACCGGTCCATTTGGAGACGACCTCAGCGATTTCTTCCTCGGTCACCTTGCTGCGCAACAGCTGATTTTCAGCCTTACCGTGCTGGTCGACCATCTGCAGGCTGCGTTCCAGGTCCGGGATCACCCCGTACTGCAACTCGGCCATGCGGTTCAGGTCGCCTTTACGGCGTGCGGCTTCCAGCTCCTGGCGCGACTGCTCGATCTTTTGCTGGATCTGCGCAGAGCCCTGTACTTCGGCTTTTTCCGAGGTCCAGATTTCTTCAAGGTCCGAATACTCGCGTTCCAGGCGGAGGATCTCCTCCTGGAGTTTTTCCAAGCGTTTCTTGGCTGCCTCGTCCTCTTCTTTCTTAAGTGCCTGGGATTCGACTTTCAGTTGAATCAGGCGACGATCCAGGCGGTCGAGCACTTCCGGCTTGGAGTCGATCTCCATGCGAATGCGGCTGGCCGCTTCGTCGATCAAGTCGATGGCCTTGTCCGGCAATTGACGGTCGGTGATGTAGCGATGGCTCAATTTGGCCGCCGCAATGATCGCGCCGTCGGTGATCGCCACTTTATGGTGGACCTCGTAGCGCTCTTTCAGGCCCCGCAGGATCGCGATGGTGTCCTCTTCGCTCGGCTCTTCCACCAGGACTTTCTGGAAACGACGCTCAAGGGCCGCGTCCTTTTCAATGTACTGGCGATACTCGTTGAGCGTAGTAGCACCGACACAATGCAACTCGCCTCGCGCCAAGGCGGGCTTGAGCATGTTGCCAGCATCCATGGAGCCCTCGCCTTTACCGGCGCCGACCATGGTGTGCAGTTCGTCGATAAACAGAATGATCTGCCCTTCCTGCTTCGACAGTTCATTAAGCAGGGATTTCAGGCGCTCTTCGAACTCACCGCGAAACTTTGCACCGGCGATCAACGACCCCATATCCAGGGACAGCAGGCGCTTGCCTTTAAGACCGTCCGGCACTTCACCATTGATGATGCGCTGGGCCAACCCTTCGGCAATCGCGGTTTTACCCACGCCAGGTTCACCGATCAGCACCGGGTTGTTCTTGGTGCGACGCTGCAGAACCTGGATGGTGCGACGAATTTCATCGTCACGGCCGATCACTGGGTCAAGCTTGCCCTCTTCGGCACGCTTGGTCAGGTCCACGGTGTACTTGTCCAGGGCCTGGCGCGATTCCTCGTGGTTAGGGTCGTTAACCGCATCACCGCCACGCAGGTTGTTGATGGCGTTTTCCAGGGCTTTCTTGCTTACACCCTGGCCGAGTAGCAACTTGCCAAGCTTGCTGTTCTCGTCCATGGCGGCGAGCAGCACCAGTTCGCTGGAGATGAACTGGTCACCCTTCTGCTGGGCCAGGCGATCGGCCTGGTTGAGCAGGCGCGCCAAATCCTGGGACATATTCACGTCCCCGGTCGGATTTTGGATTTTCGGCAGTTGGTCGAGCTCTTTGCTCAATTCCTTGCGCAGGCTGCTGACATCAAAGCCCACCTGCATCAACAAGGGCTTGATAGAACCACCTTGCTGTTCCAGGAGCGCCTGCATCAAGTGCGCAGGCTCGATGGCCGGGTGGTCGAGACCCACCGCCAAGGATTGGGAGTCCGATAAGGCCAACTGCAATTTGCTGGTTAAACGATCAATACGCATTAGTCACCTTCCTTTTGAGCAGGCCGGAGCTATAAAACATCCTGAATGAAGAAACCTGCCAGATACCCTTATAGATGGGGTGGATTCTGGAAGATTCAAGCAAGCGGCGGTTGATATGGATCAGCATTGACCCAGATCAGCAGAGTCTAGCGTTCAAGCCAGATAAGGGAGGCAAAACGTCCGGTGCGGGGGCTGCGCCGGTACGAAAAGAAGCGTGGATCGGTCACGGTGCAGAAGCCACCACCATAAACAGCAGTGACGCCACGCGCAGCAAGGCGCAGGCGGGCCAACTGATAGATATCGGCCATGAATTTGCCGGGATTGCGGCTTGGTACAAAGGCTTCGACCGTTGTCGGCAGTTGCTGAATGAAGGCTTCACGCACTTCGGGGCCGACTTCAAAGGCTTGCGGGCCAATCGCCGGGCCCAGCCAGACCAGTACGTCGGCAGGCTCCGCATCCAGGCGTTCAAAAGCGGCTTCCAACACACCAGCCGCCAGCCCACGCCAGCCGGCATGGGCTGCCGCGACACGGGTGCCAGCACGATTGCAGAACAACGCAGGCAGGCAATCGGCGGTCATCGCGGTGCAGGCGATGCCAGGGGTGCTGCTCCAGCTGCCATCGGCTTTGGCGGTGCGGCCAGGGTCGGCCTCGACCACATCCACGCCATGAACTTGGCGCAGCCAGGCCGGCTGAATATCGAAGGCTTCTGTAAGGCGACGACGATTCTCAAGGACGGCCTCAAGGCTGTCCTCAACGTGATCGCCCAGGTTAAGGCTGTCGAACGGCGCCAGGCTGACGCCGCCCGTACGGGTAGTCACACAGGCTTTCACCCCGACAGGCGCGGGCCAGTCAGGAATCAGCCAGTTGTTCACCCGACAAACGCCTCGCGATCCTGCTTGAGCAGCGACAGCAACCAGACAAAATCGTCTGGAAGTGGCGATTCCCAGCTCATGCGCTTACCGCTCGTCGGATGGTCCAGCTCCAGGAAACGTGCATGCAAGGCCTGGCGCGGGAACGTCTTGAGCGATTCGACCATGGTCTGGCTCGCCGCAGGCGGAATGCGGAAGCGGCCACCGTAGGCAGGATCGCCTACCAACGGGAAGTTGATATGGGCCATATGCACGCGAATCTGGTGGGTACGACCGGTTTCCAGCTTGACCCGCACATGGGTGTGGGACCGAAAACGCTCCAGCACGCGGTAGTGGCTCACCGCCTGCTTGCCGCCTTCCATCACCGCCATACGCTGGCGCTGCTGGCCGTGGCGACCGATCGGGGCGTTGATCTTGCCACCCGCCACGACCACGCCGATCACGATGCACTCGTAGATACGGCTGACGCTGCGGCTCTGCAATTGCGTCACCAGTTGCGTTTGCGCCTGAATGGTCTTGGCCACCACCATCAAGCCGGTGGTGTCTTTGTCCAGACGGTGCACGATGCCGCAACGCGGCACGTTGATAATGTCCGGGATGTGGTGCAGGAGGGCATTGAGCAAAGTGCCATCAGCGTGCCCGGCCGCCGGGTGAACCACCAGGCCTGCGGGTTTGTTGATGACCAGGATGTCGTCGTCTTCATAGACGATATCCAGCTCGATGTCCTGGGCGACCCATTCTCCCTGGGCTTCCTGCTCGGCAGTCAGCTCAAGAATCGCACCACCATGGACTGTGTCTCGCGGGCGGATAACCGCTCCATCCACAGTCAGGCGGCCGTCTTTGATCCAGGCGGAAAGGCGCGAGCGCGAGTGCTCAGCGAATAATTGTGCGGCGACTTGATCGAGGCGTTGGCCGCCCAATTCGGACGGCACCTCTGCGCGAAGTTCAATTTTATCGGACATGCTCAGACTAGGCGTGGCACAGCCTTTGGTTTCGGCTGCGCGCTTGTGGTTAAATACGGCGTCTTTTGCCCCGAGGCTTTCAACGGGGCGCTCATCATAACAGGACGGCCCCGCCCAAGACAGCGGCCGTCATAGGGACGCAAGCCGCCATGCAAGTGAAACACCTGCTGCTGATCGCCATCCTCGCCATGACTGCTGCTTGCTCGTCAACAAAGGAAGTCGTCGACGAAAACCTGAGCGAAGTCGAGCTGTACCAACTGGCACAGAAAGACTTGGACAATAATAGCTACACCAGCGCCACAGCGAAGCTGAAGGCACTGGAGTCGCGTTATCCGTTCGGGCGCTACGCCGACCAGGCCCAGCTTGAGCTGATCTACGCCAACTACAAGAACGCCGAGCCGGAAGCGGCCAAGTCCGCCGCCGAGCGTTTCATCCGCCTGCACCCGCAGCACCCGAACGTGGACTACGCCTACTATTTGAAGGGCCTGACCTCGTTCGACCAGGATGTTGGCCTGCTGGCGCGCTTCCTGCCGCTGGACATGACCAAGCGCGACCCGGGCGCCGCCCGCGACTCCTACAACGAGTTCGCCCAGCTGACCAGCCGCTATCCAAACAGCCGCTACGCACCGGATGCCAAGCAGCGCATGATCTACCTGCGCAACCTGCTGGCGTCCTACGAAATCCACGTGGCCCACTACTACCTGACCCGTCAGGCTTATGTAGCCGCCGCCAACCGTGGTCGTTATGTCGTAGAAAACTTCCAGGAAACGCCGTCCGTGGGTGACGGCCTGGCGGTGATGACCGAGGCTTACCAGCGTCTGCACCTGGACGAGCTGGCCAACACCAGCCTGGAAACCCTGAAGCTCAACTACCCTGATCACCCGAGCCTGAAAGACGGCCAGTTCGTGCCTCAGGTTGCCGAAGCGGACAACCGTTCGTGGCTGAGCAAGTACACCCTGGGCCTGATCGAATCGCGTCCACCGTTGCCGCCGGGTGAAACCCGCGCCAACCAGGACGTGATCAAGCAGTTCCAGGATGCCAAGGAAGCCATTCCTTCGGACCTCAAGCCGCATGACGAGAACGGCGACGTGATCGAGGAAGAAGAGCCGCAGGCCCTGGGCAACAACCAGGACCGCTCGTGGTTCAGCTACATGACCTTCGGTGTGTTCGACTGAGTCTGTCGACGCAACGCAAAAAAGGAGCCCCGAGGGGCTCCTTTTTTATGGGTTAGCATTATTGCGCTGTGCGCCTGCCACGTCCTTGGCTAAACTGGCGCATTACTTATCGAGAATCCGCCCATCATGCTTCGTCTTCTGTTCTGGATTGCCGTTATTGCTGCCGCGGTATGGTTCTGGCGCAAATTCAAAAGCCCGAGCGCCAGGCAGCAACGCACCAGCGAGCCCGGTGCAGCATTGATGGTGCGTTGTGCACACTGCGGCGTGCACTTGCCACAGGATCGCGCTCTGAGTTCGCGCCAGGAGTGGTATTGCACCCAGGCGCATCTGGAGCAAGGACCGAAATCTATCCAGCGTTGATCCGACCTTCGGGGGCATAGGGTGCCGGGTCGATAATCGGAGCACGTTCCAGTAGCAAATCGACAAATAACTGGCACGATGCCGGCGCCAGGACCAACCCGTTGCGGTAATGACCGCAGTTGAGCCACAGCCCTTTAAAACCGGGGACCCGGCCGATATAGGGGATGCCCTCCGGCGAGCCGGGCCGCAAGCCGGCCCAATGCCCCACCACTTCGGCGTCGGCCAGGGCTGGAATCAGTTCCACAGCCGAGGCCTTGAGGCTTTCCAGTGCGGTGTCGGTAGGCGTCTTGTCGAACCCCTCATGTTCCAGCGTGCTGCCGATGAGAATGTGTCCGTCACGCCGAGGGATCGCATAACGCCCTTTGGCCAGGACCATGCTCGACAGGAAGTCCGAGGCGCACTTGTACAAAATCATCTGCCCCTTGACCGGCTCCACCGGCAGCGCCAGTCCCAACGTGGCGAGCAACTCACCGCTCCACGCCCCCGCTGCAAGCACCACTTGATCCCCCAGAATCGGCCCCTCTGCCGTATCCACGCCAACGACATTGCCGCCGTCCAGAATAAAACCGGTCACTTCACACTGTTCGTGAACGGTCACGGCAGGCAACGCCAATAGCGCGGCCTTCAGGGATTTGACCAGGCGCGGATTGCGCACGTTGGCCACGTTGGCCATGTAGATTGCCTGGGAATACCCACCGCCCAGAACAGGGACAGCATCATGGGCGGCAGATACATTCACTTTGCTCAGGGGCCGGCCTTCACGGGCCGCCCAGTCCAGTGCCTCGGTTTCGTCGTCCAGGTCCAGCCAGTACAAGCCCGTGGTATGAACCTCCGGGTCGACACCGGTAGCGGCAAACAGCCGATCAGCCAGTTGCGGATAAAAGTCCTGGGACCAATGGGCCAACGCTGTGACCGCCGGGCTGTAGCGCCACGGATAGAGTGGCGACACAATGCCCCCGCCCGCCCATGACGACTCCTGCCCGACACCGGCGCGCTCCAGCAGGGTTACAGCCTGCCCCTGGGTCGCCAGATTAAACGCCGTCAACAAGCCGATGACTCCGCCACCGACAATCACCACTTGCTGTTGCTTAGCCATCATTTGATCCAGCCGATAAATAGGAAAACGCGCACCCGGCGCCCAATCATCCAGCACCCCCATCATTGCCCCCAGCATATCTGGCGCGACATTTCAGGTGCAGCACCCGGATTGCCACGCGCACCAGTGCTGCCCAAGCTGAAGTCACCGCAAGGGTCGCCAGCCATCACCGAGTCAGCACCCGGCGTAGCGACCAGGTAGAAATCCTGAGGGTTCAACGCTGCGGTGATTCTATAGCGATGATTGCCCGTACTGACGCCGCTTGCGTCAATAAAAGTGCCGTTCCTCACATAAAAGCGCTCCAGATGCTGAGCTTGCTCAGTCAGCAGCGCGACAATTTCCGCGCGGTATACCTTTTTCACATGGGCGATGTACCCGGGATAAGCGATTCCGGCCAGAAATGCGATGATCGCCACGGCGATCAATAACTCGATCAGGGTAAAGCCCTGGCTGTCCTTGCCCATTCCAATGCTCCTTATTGAAGTTGCCGCCACGAAACCCGCCGAAACCGCGAGCCACTTTCCTCCTCCACCCGCGCATACACGCTCTCCAATACCGTGCGCGATTGGCCACTGAGCCCGACCGCTGTTATCCGGTACAACGTCGCCAGGGTTTGCGGCGGCACATGCGGCAGCCCTACAGCCGGCCCCAGGGATTGAATACCGTAGAGTCCACCCTTGATGGCAACCCAGTTAACCGATGACACAGGATGGGGTCCGGCACCCACCACCGAAAACGCTTCATCCGGTGGCCCGCAGGCAGCGATCGACGGGCACTGCGGCAAAGCCGCCCCCTTTCGCCTCACACCTTGCTCTCCAAGCCTCAAACCACTTTCTGCAGTTTGCAGCGACTGGTTGCGGTGCCACAGGCTGCCTGCGATCTTTTGCTGGGTTATCGCCCCCTCTATGGAAGACAGGCCGATCACCGACAACAGCAGCAAAAACACCAGGCTTATCAGCAGGACCATTCCCCGCTGCCGCGACAAAACACCTTCCGCCTGCATCATGGCCTCCCTACCCCACACGGTTTCGCAGCGCCGCCACGACGCTGTAGGTTTGATCTTTTACCCGCCCCGTCGGGTCTTGCAGCGTCATGCGGATGCGTACGCTGCGGATCAAGGATTCTTCGGTTGGGATAGCGTCATAACGCACAACCCGAACGGATGCCGGGCTGGCAGCCACGCCGAAACTGACATCGAAAGCCCGTACGTTATCCACCAACACAGCCTTGGCCGGCGCGGCAGGCGTGCTGACCTTCAACTGGCCCGCCTCGAAGGTGTAGGTCAGTTGCCGAATCGCAAAACGAATCTGCCCGGGAGCAGGCGCAGGTGAGCTGCCTGAATAGGCTTGAGCGGTAGCAGTGCAGTCGGAGAGCACCGTCCAGTCAGGCCTGCCATCGCCGACATCGGCGGTGACCAGCGTCAGCGACTTTGAACTGTCCCCGGCACTCCAGCTGACAGGCCTTTCAAAGGCTGGCGGGGCGTTCTCGATAAAGACCGGGGCCAAACAGCCAAACATTCCCGCCTGGCGAATGTCCTGGATCATCTTGCCCAGTACAAACCGCGCATCATCCTGCAGCAACATGGCCGCCTGATGGCTGGCGTAGGTCACTCGGGAACTGATCAGCACTTGGCTCCCCCCCAGCACCAGCACTAAACCGACGACCAGGGCCAGCAACAATTCCACCAGGCTGAAACCTCTAACTCTAACTCCATGTCTCATCGCATCACACCAGGCTCATTGTCGATGCGACTGGTCAGGGTGAAGGTTTCCCGCGCGCCAGGCCTATTTGCACCCCGGCTGTCATCCCAACTGATACTGACAGTCACTTCGTCTGCACTGACCGCCACGGAGCCTTTGGCACTGTCCCCGGCAAAACCGCGGATATTGGCCTGGAAATCATGTAGGTCCACATCACGCACGCTGGTGGTCGCAGTACTCGTCGGCGCCCGTTCGTCCCGGCGCAATGAATAGTCGGCGCCGGAATTGGCACGGATTCGGTCGAGCATATCGTAAGCGATGAAACTGGCCTGGCTGGTCATCCTCGAATTGTCGGTGTACTTGAGGGCGTTGAGCTGGAGCACCACCGCACCTAGCAGGCCGACGGCGAGAATCAGCACCGCCACCAGCACTTCGATCAACGTCGTGCCGATTTCATAACGAGGAAAAGCCAGGGGCGAACAGGTTTTCAGGCAAGTAAGCATTACCGTCGTCATCCATGTCGAGGGCCGAAGAAAAACAGGAAAACCCTGCCGTGCGACACCAGACTAGCGTCGGTTTTTGACCAGCGCTGCCCACGGAACAAAGGGAAATACTTTGGACACAAAGGCCACCATTCGGTAACCCGAACTGGACGCTATACCTAGATTTCAACCCGCTATGCACACACGTCCACGGAGGGACGGCGTATGGAACAACGAGGTTTCACCCTGATCGAACTGCTGCTCGGACTGCTCGTGAGCGGCATCCTGGCGCATCTGGCCACCCCCAATTTCATGGGCCTGCTGGCATCACAGCAGCGACAAAGCGCCGCGCAATCACTGACGAACGGACTTCGCTTCGCGCGCACTGAAGCCATCGCGCGCAATCGGGCAGTGGTCATCCATGCACTGGACGATGACTGGAGCCAGGGTTGGCGGGTCATTTTGGATGTAAGTGGGCGCGGTCATCTGGACGACGACAACCCGGTGCTACTGGAACGCCAGGGCAGCGGTCGGGTGCCGATAGTCGGGAATGGACCGGTTAAAAGCCAAGTACGCTTCAGCGGGCTGGGCGAACCGGTATTTGCTGGGGGAGGTTTTCGTGCTGGCACTGTACACATCTGCGCCACGGACTCGCTGCAGAGCCTGCACCAGGTGGTGCTGGCGCCCAGTGGGCGCATCAGCCTGCGCAGCGATAGAGCCGAACAGGCGTTGTGCCGAAGTTACTTCGGCACCCTGGCATTCAGAGCAGCGAGCGAACCCGCAGCTCCTTGGGCATGGAGAAAGTGATGTTCTCTTCACGACCGGCCAACTCATCGGCGCCCGTAGCCCCCCAGGCATGCAACTGCTGGATGACACCGCGCACCAGGACTTCCGGGGCCGAAGCGCCCGCCGTGATACCAATACGCTCGACACCATCGAACCAACTGCGCTGCATATCTTCAGCACCGTCGATCAGGTATGCCGGTGTCGCCATGCGTTCGGCCAATTCGCGCAGGCGGTTGGAGTTGGAGCTGTTAGGGCTGCCTACCACCAGCACTACATCGCATTCATCGGCCAACTGCTTGACTGCATCCTGGCGGTTTTGGGTGGCATAGCAGATGTCGTCCTTGCGTGGCCCACCAATGGCCGGGAAGCGGCTGCGCAGCGCGTCGATCACGCGGCTGGTGTCATCCATGGACAAAGTGGTCTGGGTCACGAATGCCAAACGCTCAGGGTTGTGAACCTGCAAGCTGGCGACGTCTTTTTCGTCTTCCACAAGGTAGATGGCGCCACCATTGCTGCCGTCGTATTGGCCCATAGTGCCTTCGACCTCCGGGTGGCCGGCATGGCCGATCAGGATGCATTCGCGACCATCACGGCTGTAGCGCGCGACCTCGATATGTACCTTGGTGACCAGCGGACAGGTGGCGTCGAATACTTTCAGGCCACGGCCAGCCGCTTCGGTACGTACGGCCTGGGAAACACCGTGGGCGCTGAAGATAACGATAACGTCGTCCGGCACCTGCTCCAGTTCTTCGACAAAGATGGCGCCACGTGCACGCAGGTCTTCGACCACGAACTTGTTATGGACGACCTCATGGCGCACATAAATCGGCGGCCCGAAGACTTCCAGGGCGCGGTTGACGATTTCGATCGCCCGGTCCACGCCGGCGCAGAAGCCACGGGGGTTGGCGAGTTTGATTTGCATGCTGTGCCTCGTGTCTGGCGCTTGGTCAGAGTTGATGCTAGTGAACTGACAATGGAGATCAAAGGAGGGAGGGGGCTTGCCCCCTCCCTCCCCGGCCCGATCCCACATTTTAGATCGGGGCGTTGATCAAAGTGCTTTAACGTCGAAGATTTCAACGTCGAACGTCAAGGTTTTACCGGCCAACGGGTGGTTGAAGTCGATGGTTACTTGCGCGTCATCGAAGGTTTTGACCACACCAGGCAGCTCGGTATTCGCCGCATCGTTGAAAATCACCAGCAGGCCTTCCGATAGGTCCATGTCCTGGAACTGCGAACGCGGGATGATCTGCACGTTTTGCGGGTTGGGCTGGCCAAAGGCGTTTTCCGGCAGAATCTGCAGGGTGCGCTTGTCGCCGGCCTTGAAACCGAACAGTGCCGCTTCAAAACCCGGCAACAGGTTGCCGTCGCCGACCTTGAAAGTCGCCGGGGCTTTGTCGAACGTGCTGTCGACCGTGTCGCCATTCTCCAGGCGCAGTGCGAAATGCAAGGTGACTTCCGTGTTCTGGCCGATGCGTTGCTCAGCCAATACCTGATCAGTCATTGACGGTCTCTCCGGTTTTCTTACTTTTGAACATGTCCAGCGCCAGCATGATTGCGCCGACGGTGATGGCGCTGTCGGCAAAATTGAACGCCGGGAAGTAATGGCGGTTCTGCCAATGCACCAGGATGAAGTCGATCACATGGCCCAAGGCAATACGGTCGTACAGGTTGCCCAGGGCGCCGCCCAACACCAGGGCCAAGGCGATGGCCAGCCAGGTTTCATCGCGGCCCAGGCGTTTGAGCCAGACCACGAGCACCGCGCTGACCACCACGGCGATCAGCGCGAACAGCCAGCGTTGCCAGCCGCCACCGTCAGCCAGGAAGCTGAAAGCGGCACCGGTGTTGTAGGCCAGGGTCCAGCTGAAGTAATCCGGGATCACCACGATTTGCTGGAACATTTCCAGGGAGCCCTCGAAGTGAGCCTTGCTGACCTGGTCAATGACCAGGACCAGCACGCTCAGTACGAGCCAGCCCAGACGTCCGAAACGACTGGCTGCATTAGGCATAGTGGCGAACCTCGCCTTCACCGGAGATGTTGTCGACGCAACGACCGCAGATTTCCGGATGCTCAGGGTTCACCCCGACATCTTCCCGGCAGTGCCAGCAACGGGCGCACTTAGGGAAGGCCGACTTGACCACTTTGAGCTTGAGGCCCGGTACTTCAGTGGCCACGGCGTCCGCCGGTGCCTGGGCAAACGGTGCCAGGCTCGCAGTGGAAGTGATCAACACGAAGCGCAGCTCGTTGCTCAACTTGGTCAGGTCGGCAGTCAGGCCTTCCTCGGCAAAGAGGGTGACTTCGGCCTGGAGGTTGCCACCGACGGCCTTGGCCGCACGCTGAACCTCCAGCTCCTTGTTCACCGCAACCTTGACGGCCATTACGCCTTCCCAGTACTCGCGGCCCAGTTCGAAGTCGGCCGGCAGTTCGGTCAAGCCTTGGTACCAGGTGTTGAGCATGACGGACTCGTTACGCTCGCCCGGCAGGTATTCCCACAGTTCGTCGGCGGTGAAGGCCAGGATCGGTGCGATCCAGCGCACCAGCGCTTCGGAGATGTGGTACAGCGCGGTCTGCGCCGAACGGCGGGCCTTGCTGTTGGCACCAGTGGTGTACTGGCGATCCTTGATGATGTCGAGGTAGAAACCACCCAGCTCCTGCACGCAGAAGTTGTGGATCTTCGAGTACACGTTCCAGAAGCGGTATTCGCCGTAGTGCTCTTGCAACTCGCGTTGCAGCAACAGGGTACGGTCCACAGCCCAACGGTCCAGGGCAAGCATGTCCTCGGCCGGCAGGATGTCGGTGGCCGGATTGAAACCGGTCAGGTTCGACAGCAGGAAGCGTGCGGTATTACGGATACGGCGGTAGGCGTCGGCGCTACGAGCCAGGATCTGGTCCGATACGGCGATCTCGCCCGAATAATCGGTCGACGCCACCCACAGGCGCATGATGTCGGCACCCAGCGTGTCATTGATCTTTTTCGGTTCGATCACGTTCTTCAGCGACTTGGACATCTTGCGGCCCGTCTCGTCGACGGTGAAGCCGTGGGTCAGCAGCTCGCGGTACGGCGCGTGGTTGTCGATAGCGCAACCGGTCAGCAACGAGGAATGGAACCAGCCACGGTGTTGGTCGGAGCCTTCCAGGTACAGGTCGGCACGCGGGCCGGTCTCGTGGCCCATCGGGTGCGAGCCGCGCAGCACGTGCCAGTGGGTGGTGCCCGAGTCGAACCATACGTCCAGGGTGTCGCTGATCTTGTCGTACAGCGGTGCCTCGTCGCCCAGCAGCTCGGTAGCATCCAGCTTGAACCAGGCTTCGATGCCTTCCTGTTCGACACGCTGGGCCACCACTTCCATCAGTTCGACGGTACGTGGGTGCAGCTCACCGCTTTCCTTGTTAAGGAAGAACGGGATCGGCACACCCCAGTTGCGTTGACGGGAGATGCACCAGTCCGGACGGTTGGCGATCATCGAATGCAGGCGCGCCTGACCCCAGGCCGGTACGAACTTGGTGTCTTCGATGGCCTTGAGCGAGCGCACACGCAGGGTGTCGCCGCTGGTCGGCTCTTTGTCCATGCCGATAAACCATTGCGCGGTGGCGCGGTAGATCAGCGGGGTCTTGTGACGCCAGCAGTGCATGTAGCTGTGCTTGATGGTGTCGGTTTGCATCAGCGCACCGACTTCACGCAGCTTGTCGATGATCGGCTGGTCGGCCTTGAAGATGAACTGGCCGCCGAAGAATTCCAGCGACGGCACGTAAACACCGTTGCTTTGCACCGGGTTGATGATCTCATCGTTGACCATGCCGTACTTTTTGCAGATCACGAAGTCGTCCACGCCATAGGCGGGCGAGCAGTGAACCACACCGGTACCCGAACCTAACTCGACGTAGTCAGCCAGGTACACCGGCGACAGACGGTCATAGAACGGGTGACGGAAGTTGATCAGTTCCAGCGCGGAACCGGTGGTGGTGGCAATCACCGAACCTTGCAGCTCGTAGCGAGCCAGGCACGCTTCGACCATTTCCTCGGCCAACACCAGCAGGCGATCACCGACGTCCACCAAGGCGTAGGTGAATTCCGGGTGCACGTTCAGCGCCTGGTTGGCGGGAATGGTCCACGGGGTAGTGGTCCAGATCACGATGGCAGCCGGTTTGCTCAGGCTTGCCAGGCCAAACGCCTGGGCCAGCTTGGCGTCGTCGGCAATCGGGAAGGCTACGTCGATGGTCGAGGACTTCTTGTCTTCGTACTCGACTTCCGCTTCAGCCAGGGCCGAACCGCAATCGAAGCACCAGTTCACAGGCTTGAGGCCCTTGAACACGAAACCGCCCTTGACGATTTCGGCCAAGGCACGGATTTCACCGGCCTCGTTCTTGAAGCTCATGGTTTTGTACGGGTTGTCCCACTCGCCCAGCACACCCAGGCGGATGAATTCGGACTTCTGCCCTTCGATCTGCTCGGCAGCGTAGGCACGGCACAGCTCGCGGGTTTTATCGGCACCCAGGTTCTTGCCGTGGGTCACTTCGACCTTGTGTTCGATCGGCAGGCCGTGGCAGTCCCAACCCGGGACATAAGGCGCGTCGAAGCCCGAAAGGGTTTTCGAGCGCAGGATCATGTCCTTGAGAATTTTGTTCAGCGCATGACCGATGTGAATCGTGCCGTTGGCATAAGGAGGGCCGTCGTGCAGAACGAATTTCGGACGATCCTTGCCAATTTCGCGCAACTTTCCGTACAGGCCAATACTGTCCCAGCGCTGCAGGATCTGCGGTTCGCGCTGTGGCAGGCCGGCCTTCATTGGGAAGGCGGTGTCCGGAAGGTTTAGCGTGGCTTTATAGTCGGTCATTTAAGGCTCTTCGGTTAGCGATGGGCGCTAGGTGCGGCTAGTGCACGGGCGGCGGCGACATCCGCATTGATCGCCGTTTTCAACGCCTCAAGGGAGGCGAAACGCTGCTCTTCACGCAGCTTCTGGTGGAAAACCACCGTCAAACGCCGGTCATACAGATCACCGGCAAAATCCAAAAGGTGAACTTCCAGGTGGGCCTTGCCATCACCTGCAACCGTGGGCCTGACGCCTATGTTGGCGACTCCCGGCCACGACTGGCCGTCGATGTCGACGCTGACCAGGTAAACCCCGGTCAGCGGCACACGGCGGCGCTTGAGTTGCACGTTGGCGGTTGGCGTGCCCAGTTGGCGCGCCAGCTTCTGGCCGTGCAGTACCCGCCCGGCAATGCGGAACGGGCGACCGAGCAAACGCTCGGCCAAGGCGAAGTCGGCAGCGGCCAGGGCGTTACGCACTTGGGTGCTGCTCACGCGCAGGCCATCCAGTTCGACGGTTTGCGCGGCTTCGACGGTAAAACCCTGGGTGATACCGGCGTGTTGCAGGAATTCGAAATCCCCGACCCGGTCGCAACCAAAACGGAAGTCGTCGCCGACCTCCAAATGCTGTACGCCCAGGCCATCTACCAGTATGCGGTCGACGAACTCGGCGGCACTGAGGCTTTGCAAACGCTGGTTGAAAGCCAGGCAGAGGACGCGGTCCACGCCTTCTTCGGCCAGCAGTTGCAGCTTGTCCCGCAGGCGGGCCAGACGCGCCGGCGCCGTTTCCGGGGTGAAATATTCCCGCGGCTGCGGCTCAAAAATCACCACGCAGCTGGGTACGCCCAACTCAACCGCACGCTCGCGCAGCCGGGCCAGGATAGCCTGGTGACCACGGTGAACACCGTCAAAGTTGCCAATAGTGGCGACGCAGCCCCGATGCTCAGGGCGCAGGTTGTGGAGACCTCGAACCAGCTGCATAACGCGCTTCTTGCTCATAAAGTGGTCGATTATAACCACACCCGGCCCCGGACGACAGGCAACAGCGCAGGGCAAATGGATCGAATCGATAAAACAACCGTTTTATCGCGACAAACTCTCTAACTCAACGACTTGCGATTGAAATCCCGCAGGCGGAAGCCCTGCAGCAGCAACATCCCGAAGTACACCACCACACCGGCCACCACCAGCATGCCCAGGCGCATGAAGCGCTCCAGCATATGGCCTTCATCCCAGGCCGGCATGAAGTGCATCAGGCCGAGCAATACCGCCGACATCATCGCAACAGCCACCAGTAACTTGAGGGCGAACATGCCCCAGCCAGGCTGAGGCTGGAACATCTGTTGCTTACGCAGTTGATAAAACAGCAGGCCGGCATTGATGCAGGCTCCAGCACTGATGGCCAGGGCCAGGCCGGCATGGGCCAGCGGGCCGATAAACACCAGGTTGAGCAGTTGCGTGACGATCAGGGTGAAGATCGCGATCTTTACCGGGGTGCGGATGTTTTGCTGGGCATAGAAACCAGGCGCCAACACCTTGATCACGATGATGCCGAGCAGGCCGACGGAATAAGCCACCAGCGCATGCTGAGTCATCAATGCATCATGGGCATCGAATTGCCCGTATTGGAACAGCGACACTGTCAGCGGCTCGGCCAGGATCCCCAAGGCCAGTGCGCACGGCAACACCAGGACGAAGCACAGGCGCAGCCCCCAGTCGAGGATGCGCGAGTATTCCTGGCGATCTTTGCTGGCGTAGGTGCGCGCCAGCGTCGGCAGCAAAATGGTGCCCAGGGCCACGCCCAGCACGCCGGACGGTAACTCCATGAGGCGGTCGGCGTAATACATCCACGACACCGAGCCGGATACCAGCAACGAGGCGAACGCGGTGTTGATGATCAGGGAAATCTGGCTCACCGACACGCCAAGGATCGCCGGCAACATATTGCGCATCACACGCCAGACGCCGGTGTCCTTGAGGTTCAGGCGCGGCAATACGAGCATGCCGATCTTTTTCAGGTGCGGCAGTTGGTAGAGCAACTGCGCCAGGCCACCGGCCAGCACGGCCCAGCCAAGGGCCATGACCGGCGGATCGAAGTAAGGTGTCAGGAACAGGGCAAAGATAATCATGCTGACGTTAAGCAGCGTCGGCACGAACGCCGGTACCGAGAAACGGTTCCAGGTGTTGAGGATCGCACCGGCCAGGGATGACAGCGAGATCAGCAATATATAAGGAAAGGTCACTCGCAACAGGTCAGTGGTCAGCGCGAATTTTTCCGGCGTATTGGCAAAACCCGGCGCCGTGGCCCAGATCACCCAAGGCGCGGCGAGCATGCCGACGATGGTCACCAGCATCAACACCAGGGTCAGCAGGCCCGAGACGTAGGCAATGAAGGTACGGGTCGCCTCCTCCCCCTGCTGGGTCTTGTACTCGGCCAGAATCGGCACGAACGCCTGGGAAAATGCGCCCTCGGCAAAGATCCGCCGCAGCAGGTTGGGCAGTTTAAATGCAATAAAGAACGCATCCGTGGCCATGCTGGCGCCAAAAATACGCGCCAGCAGGGTGTCACGCACAAACCCCAAAACCCGGGAGATCATCGTGATAGAGCTGACGGCGGCCAACGATTTGAGCAGATTCATTGAAAGAGTTTGCGCCTATAGATAAAGAGCAGGCGAACTAAGCGCCTACTTATGCGATACTGCGCGCCTGCAACAGCACAGCGCCAAAGCTCGCGAGTTTACAGGTCAAGCGCCGGAAATAAATCACCCGCCTCTTCAGATCGACCACTCAGCAGTTCGCATCAGCCGGCCTTGACAACACATCAAGTCATCGGCATGATTCGCGGCCTATTTTGTTTGCTATTTCCTAAAAAGTCTTTCGAGGAGCTCGACGGTGGCCAACACACCTTCCGCCAAAAAACGTGCAAAACAGGCTGAGAAGCGTCGCAGCCACAACGCCAGCCTGCGTTCCATGGTTCGTACCTACATCAAGAATGTAGTTAAAGCCATCGACACCAAAGACGCTGAAAAAGCTCAAGCAGCTTACGTTCTGGCTGTGCCAGTTATCGACCGTATGGCCGATAAAGGCATCATCCACAAGAACAAGGCCGCTCGTCATAAGAGCCGCCTGAATGGCCACATCAAGGCTCTGAGCGTTCCTGCTGCAGCCTAAGTGGTAGCAACTGCAACGCAACCCCGGTTGCGAAACAGTTAAGAAATGCCCCATACCGAAAGGTCTGGGGCATTTTTGTTTGTGCCTGAAAATACACCACGAGCAAAATGTGGGAGGGGTATCCGGTAGAGATTTTCAAGCGCACAAAAAAACGCCCCGAACCAGTCGGGGCGTTTTTGCTACCACTTGATCAAAACATCAATCAATGGTGATGACCGCCTTCACCGTGGACGTGACCGTGGGCCACTTCTTCCTGGGAAGCGTCGCGGATGGCAACGATCTTCACTTGGAAGTTCAGGCGCTGGCCAGCCAGAGGGTGGTTGCCGTCGACGGTGACGTCGTCGCCGTCCAGATCACGGATGGTGACGATCTGCATTTGACCGTCCGGCGCGGAAGCGTGGAACTGCATGCCCACTTCCAACTCATCAACACCTTCGAACATGCTGCGGCTCAGGGTGCTGACCAGTTCGGCGGAGTATTCGCCGTAGGCATCTTCAGGTTCTACGGCAACGGTCAGCTCATCACCAACGCTCTTGCCTTCCAGAGCCTTTTCCAGGCCTGGGATGATGTTACCTGCGCCTTGCAGGTAGACCAGCGGCGCGCCGCCGGCTGAGCTGTCGATGACCTCACCAGCGTCGTTGGTCAGGGTATAGTCGATGGAGACAGCCTTGTTAGCGGCGATCGTCATGGGGCGAGACCTTTTGCATAAGAATGAAGAACGGACAAGTCTAAACAAGGATTTGCCCGAAAGCGAACAGAACCCGGACGGACGGGGCCGATCAACGGCATCCTTGATCATCGGTTTCCACTAGGACGAGGAGGGTCACTGGGTTGCCGAGCTGTCTTGCGGCCACACCCAGCACCTGCGCCACCAGCCTCCGTGGCAGTCCCGCGCCTGGGTTCTGGACCCCGCGCAGCGCCTGGAAAAAATAGGCCAGCCCTTTGCCTGCGGCTGGTGTGCGCAAGCGCCCGAATAACGATAACCTTGGCACCTGATTCCCGGCAGGCACTCAACCATAGAGCGCCACCGAAGCCATGCACCTCCAGAGAATTCGCATGCAGACTTTTTTTATCGCGCCCACCGATTTTGGTGTGGGCCTGACCTCCATCAGCCTTGGGCTGGTGCGTACCCTTGAGCGAGCCGGCCTGAAAGTCGGCTTCTTCAAGCCGATTGCCCAGCCGCACCCTGGCGATACCGGCCCTGAGCGCTCCACTGAACTGATAGCGCGCACCCACGGACTAAAACCACCACAGCCCCTGGGCCTGGCTCACGTGGAGCGGATGCTCGGCGACGGCCAGCTCGACGAACTGCTCGAGGAAATCATCACCCTTTACCAGCAAGCCGCCGTGGGCAAGGACGTGCTGATCGTCGAAGGCATGGTGCCGACCCGCAGCGCCAGCTATGCGGCCCGGGTCAACCTGCACCTGGCCAAGAGCCTGGACGCAGAAGTGATCCTGGTCTCGGCCCCGGAAAACGAAGTGCTCACCGAACTCTCCGGCCGCGTGGAATTGCAGGCCCAACTGTTCGGCGGCCCGAAAGACCCGAAAGTGCTCGGCGTGATCCTGAACAAGGTACGCACCGACGAAAGCATGGAAGCCTTCTCGGCGCGCCTCAAGGAGCATTCCCCCTTGCTGCGCAGCGGTGATTTCCGCCTGCTCGGCTGCATTCCTTACCAGCCGGAACTCAACGCGCCGCGCACCCGCGACGTGGCCGATCTGATGGGCGCGCAGATCCTCAACGCCGGCGACTACGAAACCCGGCGCATGACCAAGATCATCATCTGCGCCCGCACCATGCGTAACACCGTGGAGCTGCTCAAGCCCGGCGTGCTGGTGGTGACCCCCGGCGACCGTGACGACATCATCCTCGCCGTCAGCCTGGCCGCGATCAACGGCGTGCCCCTGGCCGGCCTGCTGCTGACCAGCGATACCCTGCCCGACCCGCGCATCATGGAGCTGTGCCGCGGCGCCTTCCAGGCTGGGCTGCCGGTTTTGTCGGTGAGTACCGGTTCCTACGAAACCGCCAACCTGCTCAACAACCTCAACAAGGAAATCCCCATTGATGACCGCGAGCGCGCGGAGATCATCACCGATTTCGTCGCCAGCCACCTCGACGCGCGCTGGCTGCACCAGCGCTGCGGCACGCCACGGGAGATGCGCCTGTCGCCGGCGGTGTTCCGCTACCAGTTGATCCAACGCGCCCAGGCTGCCAACAAACGCATTGTGCTGCCCGAGGGCAGCGAGCCGCTGACCGTGCAAGCCGCCGCCATCTGCCAGGCAAGGGGCATCGCGCGCTGCGTGCTGCTGGCCAAGCCGGCTGACGTGGAAGCCGTCGCGCGCGCCCAAGGCATCGAATTGCCCGAAGGCCTGGAGATTCTCGACCCGGACCTGATTCGCCAGCGCTACGTCGAGCCCATGGTTGCCCTGCGCAAGAGCAAGAGCCTGAATGCGCCGATGGCCGAGCAGCAACTGGAAGACACCGTGGTGATCGCCACCATGATGCTCGCACTGGATGAAGTGGACGGTCTGGTCTCCGGAGTTATCCACTCCACCGCCAACACCATTCGCCCGGCCTTGCAGCTGATCAAGACCGCACCGGGCTGCACCCTGGTGTCATCGGTGTTCTTCATGCTGTTCCCCGAGCAGGTGCTGGTCTACGGCGACTGCGTGATGAACCCGCACCCAAGTGCCGCCGAGCTGGCGGAAATCGCCTTGCAAAGCGCCGACTCGGCCGCCGCCTTCGGCATCACCCCGCGTGTGGCGATGATCAGCTACTCCAGCGGCGACTCGGCCAGCGGTGAGGAAGTGGAGAAGGTCCGCGAAGCCACCCTGCTCGCTCATGAGCAGCAAAGCTCGCTTCTGATCGACGGCCCCCTGCAATACGACGCCGCCGCCAACGAAACCGTCGCCCGCCAACTGGCCCCCGACAGCCTGGTCGCCGGTAAAGCCACCGTGTTCGTGTTCCCAGACCTGAACACCGGCAATACCACGCACAAGGCCGTGCAACGCAGTGCCGATTGCGTCAGCCTGGGGCCGATGCTCCAAGGCCTGCGCAAACCGGTCAACGACCTGCCTCGTGGCGCCCAGGTCGACGACATCGTGTACACCATCGCGCTGACTGCGATCCAAGCCGCCAACCGACCTATGGATATCTAAATGCTGGATTTTCTACCTGCCGCCGTACGCGGGGTGATCGCGTCCTTGTTGCTGGCGCTGAACACGATCCTGCTGTGTTCGTTCCTGTTTGTCGTGGCGCTGTTCAAGGCCCTGCCCTTCGCCAAACGCTTCAGTGAATGGCTGATGAACCACACCCATGAAGCCTGGGTCACCAACAACAAGGGTTGGATGAACCTGGTGCGCAGCACCCGCTGGCACCTTAAAGGCCTTGAAGGCCTGGACTACCAGCACTCGTACCTCGTCACCAGCAACCACCAGAGCTGGGTCGACATCATGGTCCTGCAATACGTGCTCAATCGACGCATTCGCCCGCTGAAGTTCTTCCTCAAGCAGGAGTTGATCTGGGTGCCGGTGATTGGCTTGGCGTGGTGGGCGTTGGGCTTTCCGTTCATGAAGCGCTACACCAAGGCCTACCTGGAGAAGCACCCGGAGAAAAAAGGCAAAGACCTGGAAACCACCCGCAAGACCTGTGCGAAGTTTCGCAACAATCCGGTGGGCATTTTCAACTTTGCCGAAGGCACGCGCTTTACGCCGAGCAAGCACGCACAGCAGAAGTCGCCGTTTCGCTACCTGCTCAAGCCCAAGGCGGGTGGTATCGCGTTTGTGCTGGATGCCATGGGGGAACAGCTGAAATCACTGGTCAACGTGACCATTCACTACCCTGGCGGACGCCCTGGGTATTGGGATTTGCTGTGCGGGAATGTGAAGGAAGTGGTGGTGCAGTTTGAAGAGGTGCAGATTCCGGCCGAGTTTATCGGCAAGAATTATGAGCAGGATGGGGAGTATCGGTTGGCGTTCCAGGGGTGGATCAACCAGCTGTGGGAAACCAAGGATGCGTTGCTGGACCGTCTTCACAAAGATTTTCCAGACAAATGATGAACAAAACGTGGGAGGGGGCTTACCCCCGATAGAGGTGGATCAGTGACAGATGTACTGACTGACACACTGCTATCGGGGGCAAGCCCCCTCCCACATTTGACTGCAGCGAGGTTTAGATCGCGCCGCGCTGACGCAACAGCTCCAGCACTTGCTTGACACTGTCGTCCAGCGACAGGGCCTGGGTGTCGATTACCAGGTCGGCATTCAACGGCACGTCGTACGGGAAGGATTCGCCAGGGATGTTATCCCCACCCGCCGCGTACAGGCCCTGCGGATCACGCTCGGCACACACCAGCGGCGAGGCCTGCACGTACACGGTCAGCAGGCGGTCGCTGCCAATCAGCGCCTTGGCCTGTTCACGGCCTTCGGCATCCGGGGCGACGAACGCGGCCAGGGTCAGCAGGCCGGCTTCGTTGAACTGACGCGCCACGTGAGCGGCACGACGCCAGTTCTCGGTACGTCCGGCACGGTCCTGCGGCAACCCTTTATTCAGGTCGTGACGCAGGTTCTGGCCATCCAGCACAAACACCGCACGGCCCATGTCGAACAGCTTGCGCTCGACCGCATAGGCCAAGGTGCTCTTGCCCGCGCCTGACAGGCCGCTGAACAACACAGTGGCCGGTTGCTGGCCGAAACGCAGGGCGCGCTCCTCGGTGGCGACATGGGCCAACTTGCCATGATGGGCCGCACTGCCGTGGGTAATCGGCGGTGCGATGATCATGCCGGCGCCCACGGTGCCGTTGGTCAAGCGATCGATGACGATAAACGCACCGGTGGTGCGGTTGCTGTCGTAGCCATCCAATGCGATGGCGGCGTCGAGGCTGACCTTGACCCGGCCGATTTCGTTCAACTGCAGCGAGCTAGCCGGGCCTTCGGCCAGGGTGTTCACGTCCACACGGTGCACGATGCTGGTGATGGAACCCGGCACGTAGCTGGTGGCGCGCTTGATGTCATATTTCTTGCCCGGCAGCATCGGTTCTTCGGCCATCCACACCAGCATGGCGTCGAAGGCGTCGGTCACTTGCGGCACGTTGTCGGCATGCACCAGCAGGTCGCCACGGGAGATGTCGATCTCGTCTTCCATGGTCAGGGTCACGGCCTGGCCGGGGCCGGCGTGCTCCAGCTCACCTTCGAAGGTGACGATGGATTTGACGCGGCTGCTCTTGCCCGACGGCAGCACCACGACGTCGTCGCCCTTGTGCACGATGCCGCTGGCCAGGGTGCCGGCAAACCCACGGAAGTTCAGGTTCGGACGGTTGACGTACTGCACCGGGAAACGCAGGTCGGTGTAGTTGCGGTCGTTGGCGATCTCGACGGTCTCGAGGATCTCCATCAGCGACTGGCCGGTGTACCACGGCGAGTGCTCGCTCTTGTTCACCACGTTGTCGCCCTTGAGCGCCGACATCGGCACGAATGCCATGGTGCTCGGCTTGAAGGCGATGCCCTCGGCGAACTTCAGGTAATCGGCCTTGATCGACTCGAACACGCTTTGATCAAAGCCATTGATGTCCATCTTGTTGACGGCGATCACGATGTGCTTGATGCCCAGCAACGAGGCGATATAGCTGTGGCGACGGGTCTGGGTCTGCACGCCGTAGCGGGCGTCGATCAGGATGATCGCCAGATCACAGGTGGAGGCACCGGTGGCCATGTTGCGGGTGTACTGCTCATGGCCGGGGGTGTCGGCGATGATGAATTTGCGCTTGGCGGTGGAGAAGTAGCGGTAGGCAACATCGATAGTGATGCCCTGCTCACGCTCGGCCTGCAGACCGTCGACCAGCAATGCCAGGTCGATGTCGTCACCGGTGGTGCCGGACTTTTTCGAGTCACGGGTGATGGCTTCCAGGTGATCTTCGTAGATCATCTTGGAGTCGTGCAGCAGGCGCCCGATCAGGGTGCTCTTGCCGTCGTCGACGTTGCCACAGGTCAGGAAGCGCAACATTTCCTTGCGCTCGTGCTGGCCCAGGTAGGCGAGGATGTCCTCGCTGATCAAATCAGATTGATGCGACATGACAGCCCCTTAGAAATAGCCTTGACGTTTTTTATCTTCCATCGAGCCTGCACCATCGTGGTCGATGACACGGCCCTGGCGCTCGGAAGTTCGCGTCAGGAGCATTTCCTGAATGATGTCCGTCAGCGTCTCGGCTTCGGACTCCACCGCGCCCGTCAACGGGTAGCAGCCAAGGGTACGGAAACGTACTTTCTTTTTGACGATTCGGGCTTTGTCTTCGTCGGACAGGTGCTCGAGGATGCGGTCGTCGTCGATCATGATCAACGTGCCGTTCTTCTCGATGACATCGCGTTCGGCGGCGAAGTACAGCGGCACGATCGGGATGCCTTCCAGGTAGATGTACTGCCAGATGTCCAGCTCGGTCCAGTTGGACAGCGGGAACACACGGATCGACTCACCCTTGTTGACGTTGCCGTTGTAGACGTTCCACAGCTCCGGGCGCTGGTTCTTCGGGTCCCAGCGGTGCTTGCTGTCGCGGAACGAGTACACGCGCTCTTTGGCACGGGATTTCTCTTCATCGCGACGGGCACCGCCGAAGGCAGCGTCGAAACCATGCTTGTCCAAGGCCTGCTTGAGGCCTTCGGTCTTCATGATGTCGGTGTGCTTGGCGCTGCCGTGGGTGAACGGGTTGATGCCCTGCGCCACGCCGTCCGGGTTGACGTGGGTGATCAGGTCCAGGCCCAGCTCTTCGACCATTTTGTCGCGGAACTTGTACATCTCCTGGAATTTCCAGCGGGTGTCGACGTGCATCACCGGGAACGGCAGCTTGCCCGGGAAGAAGGCCTTGCGCGCCAGGTGCAGCATCACGGCGGAGTCTTTACCGATCGAGTAGAGCATCACCGGGTTATCGAACTCGGCGGCGACCTCGCGGATGATGTGGATGCTTTCCGCCTCCAGCTGTTTCAGATGCGTCAGTTTGTCGACCATGGTTACTCACGGAAAAACGATCTTATGGACGGCCAGCGGGCCGTGTTCGAGCGGGGCATGCTAGCACAGCACCTTCTTCTATTCAGGGCGCCAGCTAGATCGAAACGGTATATCAATATGCCCCAAGGTTTGGCCGTCAAATCGGGTTGGGGCAATCGATGAACAGATGCTCCAAGGCAAAGCGCCGCGCCAGGTAGTCGCCCAGCGCCTGTACGCCGTAACGCTCGGTGGCGTGGTGGCCGGCGGCGATAAAGCTGATGTCGTTTTCCCGGGCGCTGTGGAAGGTTTGCTCGGAGGCTTCACCGCTCAGGAACAAGTCGACGCCGGCGGCGATGCCGTTGTCGATGTAACCCTGGCCGCCACCGGTGCACCAGCCGACGCGGCGGATCATCTGGCTGCCTTCGATCAGCAGCGGCTCGCGGCCCATCACATCCTGCACACGCCGGGCGAAGTCGCGGGGCGACAGCGGTTCGGCGAGCGAGCCGACCAGACCGACGATCTTGGGGTTGCTCGGGTCCAGTGGGCCTTCGACGGTGACTTCCAGCTGTCGGGCGAGTTGCACGTTGTTGCCAACGTCGGGATGCAGGTCCAGTGGCAGGTGGTAGGCCAACAGGCTGATGTCGTGCTTGAGCAGGGTTTTCAGGCGGCGTTGCTTCATGCCGGTGATACAGGGGTTTTCGCCTTTCCAGAAATAACCGTGGTGCACCAGGATCAAATCGGCCTGGGCTTCGACGGCCGCGTCCAGCAGGGCCTGGCTGGCGGTCACGCCGCTGACGATGCGCATCACTTGCGGCCGCCCCTCGACCTGCAGGCCATTGGGGCAATAATCGGCAATTTTTGCGCTGCCAAGGTAGCGGTCCGCTTCCTCGACGAGGGTGGTAAGGGGGACGGCCATAAAAGACTCCTAAATATCCCGTTCCGAGGCGCTCGCAGCCTCGTATAATGCGCGACATTATGGGCGCTCTCCCGCCCCCTGCAACCTGTCAGGACTTACTTGATGCTCAAGGCACTGCGTTTTTTTGGATGGCCATTGCTGGCTGGCGTGCTGATCGCGATGCTGATTATTCAGCGTTATCCCCAGTGGGTGGGCTTACCCACCTTTGATGTCAACCTGCAACAGGCACCGCAGACCAGCTCGGTGGTGCAAGGCCCGGTGACTTACGCGGACGCGGTGGTCATCGCCGCTCCGGCCGTGGTCAACCTGTACACCACCAAGGTCATCAACAAGCCGGCCCATCCGTTGTTTGAAGATCCGCAGTTCCGCCGTTATTTCGGTGACAACGGGCCCAAGCAGCGCCGCATGGAGTCCAGCCTGGGTTCCGGGGTGATCATGAGCCCCGAAGGCTACATCCTCACCAATAACCACGTGACCACCGGGGCCGACCAGATTGTGGTGGCCCTGCGTGACGGCCGCGAAACCCTGGCCCGTGTGGTGGGCAGCGACCCGGAAACCGACCTAGCGGTCCTGAAGATCGATTTGAAAAACCTGCCGTCCATCACCCTCGGCCGCTCCGATGGGCTGCGGGTGGGTGATGTGGCACTGGCCATCGGCAACCCGTTCGGGGTGGGCCAGACGGTGACCATGGGCATCATCAGCGCCACCGGGCGTAACCAGCTGGGGCTGAACAGCTACGAAGATTTCATCCAGACCGACGCGGCGATCAACCCGGGCAACTCCGGCGGCGCACTGGTGGATGCCAATGGCAACCTGACCGGCATCAACACGGCGATTTTCTCAAAATCCGGCGGTTCCCAGGGCATCGGCTTTGCGATCCCGGTGAAGCTGGCGATGGAAGTGATGAAGTCGATCATCGAGCACGGCCAGGTAATTCGTGGCTGGCTGGGGATTGAAGTGCAGCCGCTGACCAAGGAGCTGGCCGAGTCGTTTGGCCTGACCGGGCGCCCTGGCATCGTGGTCGCCGGGATCTTCCGCGATGGCCCGGCACAGAAAGCCGGCCTGCAGTTGGGGGATGTGATCCTCAGCATCAACGGCGAACCGGCCGGTGATGGGCGCAAGTCGATGAACCAGGTGGCGCGGATCAAGCCGACCGACAAGGTGGCGATCCAGGTGATGCGCAACGGTAAAGAAATCAAGCTGCTGGCGGAAATCGGCCTGCGCCCACCGCCTGCACCGGTCAAGGAAGAGGAATAAATCACCTCGGCAGGTACCCGTTCGCGGGTACCTGTAAGCTCATGTTTCAGAGCAGAAGCATTCTCATTGGACATGTTATATTGTTTCAATATCGCCATTGGAACGCTCTATCATGCCGTCTCGAAAGTTTGCCCCCCTGGCTGGCCTGGCCTTGGGTTTGTTGCTGGACCCCGCCTTTGCCGAAGACAATACCGTTGAGCTGGACGCCATCAGCGTCACCACCGACGCCTATGAATCCGCCACCGGCCCGGTCAACGGCTACCGCGCCACCCGTTCTGCCAGCGCGACTAAAACCGACACCGCCCTTCGCGACATCCCACAGTCCATCAGCGTGATTCCCGCCTCGGTACTCACGGACCTAGGCAGCACCAGCGTGGAACGCGCCCTCGAGTTCGCCGGCGGCGTGTCCAAGCAGAACAACTTTGGCGGCCTTACCCTCTATGAATACAGCGTGCGCGGTTTCACCACGTCGGAGTTCTACCAGGACGGTTTCAGCGCCAACCGTGGCTACCCGAGCACGCCGGACGCGGCCAATATCGAACGTATCGAAGTGCTCAAGGGCCCCGCCGCCAGCCTGTATGGCCGTGGTGATCCCGGCGGCACCGTGAATATCGTCACCAAAAAGCCTCAGCCTGAAGCCTTCACCACCCTCCAAACCAGCGCCGGCAGTTGGGATCGCTATCGCACCGCCTTGGACGTCAACACGCCACTGGACAGCGAGGGCAACCTGCTGTCGCGGGTCAACCTGGCGGTGGAAGACAACAACAGCTTCCGCGATCACGTCGAGAGCAAGCGCGTATTTGTCGCGCCCTCATTCAGCTGGCAGCTGGACCCGGACACCCGCCTGCTGGTGGAAAGCGAATTCGTACGCCACAGCTCCACCTTCGACCGGGGCATCGTCGACGCCCCCGGCGTATCGCGCTCCACTTTCCTCGGCGAACCCAACGACGGCGATATCGACAACCACAACAACCGCATCCAGGCCACCCTTGAGCATCACCTCAACGACGCCTGGAAACTGCGCCTGGCCAGCCATTACAAGCAAGGCAGCCTGTGGGGCGACGCCTCGGAAAACGGCGCGCTGAACGCCGACGGCCACACCCTCAACCGCCGTTACCGCGAACGTTCCATGGGTTGGCACGACAGCATCACCCAACTGGAACTGCGCGGCCTGTTTGAGATTGGCAGTTGGCAACATGAACTGCTGGTCGGCACCGAGTACGAGGATTACCGCAAGAAGGAGCGCGTCACCGCCATTGCCGGCAGCCTCTACCCCATCGACCTCTACAACCCGGTCTACGGCCAGCCCAAACCCAACGGCGAACGTTCCGGCACCGACTTCTTCGAACAGACCAAAAGCCAGGCGCTGAACCTGCAAGACCAGATCATCTTCACCGACCGCCTGCGCGGCATGGTCGGCGCGCGCTTCGAGCATTTCGAACAAAGCACCGACGACTTCACCCGTAACCATGCCAAGAGTCGGCAAACCCACGACGCACTTACCCAGCGCGCCGGCCTGCTCTACCAACTGACGCCAGAGGTCGGCGTATTCGCCAACGCCTCCACCTCGTTCAAACCCAACAGCGGCCTGGGCGCCACCGGTAAGACCTTTAAGCCCGAAGAAGGCGTGGGCTATGAGGTGGGGATCAAGAGCGAGCTGTTCGACGACCGCCTCAGCGCCACCCTCGCCGCCTTCCATATCGAAAAGGAAAACGTGCTGGCCCTGGACCCGGCCACCAATACCAACCGCGCCATGGGCAAGGCACGCAGCCAGGGCTTCGACCTGCAACTGGCAGGACAACTGACCGATGCCGTACGAGTGATCGGCGCCTTTGCCTACATCGACGCCGAAGTGACCAAGGGTGATAAATCCATTCCAGCAGGTAGCCGAATTCTTGGCGTGGCCAAGCGCAGCGGCAGTCTGTTGGGAGTGTATGAATTCCAGGAAGGTGCGTTACGCGGTTCAGACCTGGGCGCGGCGTTCACCTATGTAGGGGATCGCTCGGGTGAAGCGGGCAGTCGCTTTGAGCTGCCCGCCTACCACACCGTCGATTTGCTGGCCCATTACAAGGCCACGCAGAACGTCACCGTGGGCCTGAACCTCAACAACCTGTTCGATGAAAAGTACTACGAGCGGTCCTACAGCAATTACTGGGTCAATCCCGGCGAGCCGCGCAACCTCACCGTCAGCCTGACCCTCAACCTCTAACCGCCCCTTGCTCGCGAAGCACCTGAGAGCGCCGCATTACCCCAGATGCACTGCGTTATCGTTAACGACCTTCGCGAGCAAGCTCGCGCCTACAGTGACAGCGGTGCTCTTTCGCAGAGGGTATTGAGCGCCGCCGCCCATTGCGGGTCATCATTGAGGCACGGCACCAGCACCAACTCCTCACCGCCCGCCTCGCGGAATTGCTCCCGACCACGATCACCGATTTCTTCCAGGGTCTCGATGCAATCGGCAACAAACGCGGGGCACATCACCAGCAGCTTTTTCACCCCTTGCTGGGCCAGCGCTTCCAGGCGTGCCTCGGTGTAGGGTTCGATCCATTTCGCGCGACCCAGGCGCGATTGGAACGCCACTGACCATTTGTCATCGGGCAAGCCCAGGCGCGCGGCGAAATCCCGGGCAACGCTGAAGCATTGCGCGCGGTAGCAGGTAGCGAGCACCTCAGGCGAGGCATTCTTGCAGCAGTCCGCGTCCTTGAAACAGTGCGCACCGGTAGGGTCGAGCTTTTTCAGATGGCGCTCGGGCAAGCCGTGGAAGCTCAGCAGCAAGTGGTCGTAATGCGCGTCTATATAAGGTCGGGCGCTGGCTGCCAACGCATCGAGGTATTCAGCCTGATCGTAGAACGGCTGCAGGATCGAGAACTGTACGTTGAGCTTTTTGTCACGCACCACCCGCTTGGCTTCCTCAATCACCGTGGTCACGGTGCTGTCGGCAAATTGCGGGTACAAGGGCGCCAGCGTGACCTTTTGAATACCTTGGGCGGCCAATCGCGTGAGGGTCGTTTCCAGGGAAGGCTCGCCATAACGCATCGCCAACTCCACGGGCCCCTGGGTCCACTGCGCGGTCATCTGCTGTTGCAGGCGACGACTGAGTACCACCAACGGCGAGCCCTCGTCCCACCAGATCGAGGCGTAGGCATGGGCAGACTGCTCGGGGCGCTTGATCAGGATCAGCGATACCAGCAAGCGCCGTACCGGCCACGGCAGGTCGATTACATAAGGGTCCATCAGGAACTGATTGAGGTAGCTGCGCACATCGGCCACCGAAGTGGACGCCGGTGAGCCCAGGTTGACCAGTAACAACGCGTGATCCGTCATGCAACATCCTATCTCTTAGAGGCGGCTGGAAACGTCGTCCAAAGCCGCACGCAACTCAGTGAACTGGAAAGTGAAACCGGCCGCCACCAGGCGTTCGGGCAATGCTTTCTGGCCGCCCAGCAACAAGCCGGACAACTCGCCCAAACCCACCTTCAACGCAAAGGCCGGCATCAGCATGAACGCCGGGCGGTGCAGCACCTGGCCCAATGTCTTGGCGAACTCGCGGTTACGCACCGGGTGCGGCGCGCAGGCATTATAAGGACCGCTGGCGTCATCCTTGTGCAGAAGAAAATCAATCAGGGCGATTTGATCCTTGATATGCACCCACGGCATCCACTGCCGCCCGTTGCCGATAGGCCCGCCCAGCCCGAGTTTGAACGGCAGCAACAGGCGCGACAAAAAGCCGCCCTCGGCCGCCAGCACCAGGCCGGTACGCACCAGCACCACGCGGATGCCCATCGCTTCGGCACGCTGGGCGGTTTCTTCCCAGGCGATGCACAGTTGGCTGGGGAAATCGTCCTGTACCGGCCCGCTGGCCTCGGTCAGTTCGCGCTCGCCACCGTCGCCGTACCAGCCCACCGCCGAACCGGAAACCAGCACCGCCGGTTTCTGCGCCTGGCTTTCGAGCCAGGCCAGCAGGGTTTCGGTCAAGCCGATGCGGCTACTCCAAAGCAACGCCTTGCGTTTGTGGGTCCAGGGACGGTCAGCAATCGGCGCACCCGCCAGGTTAACCACCGCGTCCACCGCGCCAATCACCTCCTCCAGACGACCCACGCCCAGCACCGTTGCACCACACAACCGGGCGACGTCTTCAGGATGACGGCTCCACACCGTCAGGCGATGCCCTTGGGCAATCCAGTGTTGGCAGAGTTGGCGACCGATCAGGCCGGTACCGCCGGTCAGCAAAATATGCATGGGACGCTCCTCATGTAACGTTCGCCGCCGATCACTAGTCTATTTTATAAGCAGGGATCAATTTGTAATCGAGCGTGACTTTTGTTTAAGCCTCATGGTTAACCATAGGTCACGCCAAGCGATCAGGTACGCCAAAACTTATACCAAAAAATAATATTGTACAGCTATTGGTGTCGGCGTAGCCTGTACCCAACGGTAAAACGAGGCCTCCCATGACTGTCCCCATCGCGATCATCGGCACCGGCATCGCCGGTCTCTCCGCCGCCCGAGCGTTACAAGACGCCGGGCACGTTGTACAACTCTTCGATAAAAGCCGCGGCAGCGGCGGCCGCATGTCCAGCAAGCGCAGCGACGCCGGCGCACTGGACATGGGCGCCCAATACTTCACCGCCCGCGACCGACGCTTCGTCAACGAAGTGCAGCACTGGCAAAGCAACGGCTGGGCCGAGCAATGGAAACCCCAGCTGTACAACTTCAAGTCCGGCCAGCTCACGCCCTCCCCCGATGAACAGATCCGCTGGGTCGGCACGCCACGCATGAGCGCAATCACCCGCGCCCTGCTCGACGACCTGCCGGTGGAGTTCGGTTGCCGTATCACCGAAGTGTTCCAAGGCAAGCAACACTGGAACCTGCTGGATGCCGACGGTGAAAACCACGGCCCCTTCAGCCACGTGATCATCGCCACGCCCGCCCCCCAGGCCACTGCGCTTCTGGCCGCCGCCCCCAAACTGGCGAGCGCCGCCGCCGGCGTGAAGATGGACCCGACCTGGGCCATCGCCCTGGCCTTCGACAAGCCCCTGGATACACCAATGGAAGGCTGCTTCGTGCAAGACAGCCCACTCGACTGGCTGGCGCGCAACCGCAGCAAGCCCGGGCGCGACAACACCCTCGACACCTGGGTGCTGCACGCCACCAGCACTTGGAGCAAGGCCCACCTGGACCTGTCCAAGGAGGCGGTGATCGAACACCTGCACGGTGCCTTCGCCGAATTGCTCCACAGCGCCATGCCCGCACCGTCCTTCAGCCTGGCGCACCGCTGGCTCTACGCACGACCGTCCAGCGCCCATGAATTCGGGGTGCTGGCCGACGCCGACCTGGGCCTGTACGTATGTGGCGACTGGTGCCTCTCGGGCCGGGTGGAAGGGGCATGGCTCAGTGGCCAGGAAGCCGCGCGACGTTTGATCGAGCACCTGCAATGAACCGCATCAACCCCGCCAAACTGCTGCTGTCGAAGTGGACGGCAGCCCGGCCCCGCAACAAAGAAAAACACTTCTTGGTGACCGAGCTGTTTCGTGACGAAGAAGGCACCGTGCTGGAAATCGAGCTGCAAGCCGTGATGACCAAGCGCACTGATCGCCTGGCCTGGCAAACCCTGCAAAATGCCGAGGATTGGCAAATCGGTTGGAAATAGCTCCCGAGCAAATACTTGTACAAATAATTTGACTTGTACAGCATCAAACCTATGATGAGACTTGGTTGTACAGATTTTATATTTTGTACAGGAATCTTGCAGAGGTTTGGCCATGCCCACACCATCGTCCATCAAGCCGAAGATTGGCATCAGCGCCTGCCTGCTGGGCGAGAACGTGCGTTTCAATGGCGGTCACAAGCAATCCCAGCTATGCAGCGAAGTACTCGCCGAGTATTTCGACTTCGTGCCGCTGTGCCCGGAAGTGGCGATCGGCCTGGGTATCCCCCGTGAAACCATTCGCCTGGTGGGCGATGCCGAACAACCCCAGGCCGTCGGCACCGTACACCGCGAGCTGAATGTCACCGCGCCGCTGGACGCATACGCCCGCAAAATGGCCGCCGAACACACCGACCTGTGCGGTTACATCTTCATGCAGAAGTCGCCATCCTGCGGTCTGGAACGCGTCAAGGTCTACCGTGAAAACGGAGCGCCGGTGGAGGGCGGCGGGCGTGGCATTTACGCCCAGGCGTTCTGCGCGCGTCACCCGAACCTGCCTGTGGAAGAAGACGGCCGCCTGAATGACCCGGTACTGCGGGAAAACTTCCTGACCCGCGTCTTCGTCTACGCCAGTTGGCAGCAACTGCAGGCCGAGGGCCTGACCCGCCACCGCTTGCTGGCGTTTCACTCGCGCTACAAGTATTTGCTGATGGCCCACAGCCTGATGCATTACAAGAGCCTGGGCCACCGCCTCGGCAGCATGGCCAAGGACGTCGACCTCGACGAGTTGGGCGCCTGCTATTTCAGCGACTTGATGACCGGCCTGAAAAAGTGCGCCACCCGCGGCACCCACACCAACGTGCTGCAACACATCAGCGGCTACCTCAAGCAGGCCATCAGCGCCGATGACAAACAGGAAATACAGACAGTTATCGGCCAGTACCATCAGGGCATCGTGCCACTGGTGGTGCCGTTGACCCTGCTCAAGCATCACTTTCGCCAACACCCGGACCGCTACATCGCGCAGCAGGCCTACTTGCAGCCGCACCCGGAAAATCTCAGCCTGCGTAATGCGATCTAAACCATGAAAAGCGTCATGACCGCTATCTTGCAAGACGAACCCGGCGCAGACATCGCCCAAGCCCTCGAAGACGGTTGGCTGCCGATCCGCGAAGTGGCGCGCCAGACCGGCGTCAACGCCGTGACTCTGCGCGCCTGGGAACGCCGTTATGGCCTGATCGTGCCCCAGCGCACGCCCAAGGGCCATCGGCTGTTCAATGCCGAGCATGTACAACGCATCCACACCATCCTCACCTGGCTCAATCGCGGCGTACCGGTCAGCCAGGTCAAAGGCCTGATCGATTCCGCTCAAGCCCTTCCCGATGCCGTAAAGAACGAGTGGCAAGCCTTGCGCCAGAACCTGGTGCAGGCCGTCAGCGAGCTGGCCGAACGCCGGGTGGACGATGTGTTCAACCAGGCCATGGCGCTGTACCCGCCGCGCACCCTGTGTGAGCAACTGCTGCTGCCGCTGCTGCAGGAGTTGGAGCAACGCTGGCAAGGCCAGTTTGGCGCACAGATGGAACGGGTGTTTTTCCTGTCCTGGCTGCGCAGCAAATTCGGTGCACGTATCTACCACAACAATCGCCAGTTACACGGCGCGCCACTGTTGCTGGTCAACCACTCCGACCTGCCCCTGGAGCCGCACCTGTGGCTCAGCGCCTGGCTGGCCAGCAGCGCCGATTGCCCGGTGGAAGTCTTCGACTGGCCATTGCCCACCGGCGAATTGGCCCTGGCGGCGGAACACCTGCAACCGCGTGCCGTGCTCCTGTATTCGAGCAAGGCCCTGCAATTGCCCGCACTGACCAAGCTGCTGGGCGGAGTCAGTTGCGCAAAACTGCTCGTCGGACCCACGGTCTGCATCCACCAGGCCGAGCTGGCCGTATTAACCCAAGACACTCCTGAATTGTTCGTGGCCGAAGACCCGCTGTCGGCCCACCAGCTCCTGATCCAGCGTGGACTTATTTAAATGCACTTGATCTGGCTGCGCACCGACTTGCGCCTTCACGACAACACCGCCCTGGCTGCGGCCTGCCAGCGAGGCCCGGTGGCGGCCGTGTACCTGATCACGCCCGAGCAATGGCTGACCCATGACGACGCGCCGTGCAAAGTGGATTTCTGGCTGCGCAACCTGCAGCACTTGAGCCAGGCCCTGGGCGCACTGAACATTCCCCTGCTGATCCGCCACGCCGCCACCTGGGACCAGGCACCCGCCGTATTGAGTCAACTGTGCCGGGAACTGTCCGTGGAGTCGGTGCACGTCAACGAGGAATACGGCATTCATGAAAGCCGTCGCGATGCTGCTGTCGCTGAGGCGCTGGAAGCCGGCGGCGTGACGTTCCACAGCTACCTGGACCAACTGTTTTTCCAACCGGGCAGCGTGCTGACCAAGACCGGCACCTACTTCCAGGTGTTCAGCCAGTTCCGCAAGGTCTGCTACGCTCGCCTGCACAGCGCCCTGCCGCGCTTGGTCGCGACGCCACAGGCCCAAAGCCCGATCCCCCTCAAGAGCGATCCGATTCCCGAACAGGTCGAAGGCTTTGAGCCACCCAGCGAGACCCTGCGCGCCCTCTGGCCCGCCGGCGAAGACGAAGCCCGCCGCCGCCTCGACGCATTCGCCGACCAGCAGATCAGCTACTACAAAGACGAACGCGACTTTCCGGCCAAGCCCGGCACCAGCCAGCTCTCCGCCTACCTGGCCGCCGGCGTGGTTTCGCCGCGCCAATGCCTGCACGCCGCACTGCAAACCAATCAGGGCGAGTTCGAAAGCGGCGACATCGGCGCCATCACCTGGATCAATGAACTGCTGTGGCGTGAGTTCTACAAACATATTCTGGTCGGCTACCCACGGGTCTCCCGTCACCGCGCTTTCCGCCCCGAGACCGAAGCCCTGGCCTGGCGCGATGCACCCAAGGACCTCGCCGCCTGGCAGCAAGCCCGCACCGGCCTGCCGATCATCGATGCCGCGATGCGCCAATTGCTGGAAACCGGCTGGATGCACAACCGCCTGCGCATGGTGGTGGCGATGTTCCTGACCAAGAACCTGTTGATCGACTGGCGCGAAGGCGAGCGTTTCTTCATGCGGCACCTGATCGACGGCGACCTGGCGGCCAATAACGGCGGCTGGCAATGGAGCTCATCCACCGGCACCGACTCGGCGCCGTACTTCCGGATTTTCAGCCCGCTGAGCCAGTCGGAAAAATTCGACAGCGAAGGTGTGTTTATCAAGCACTGGCTGCCGGAGCTGGCCACGCTGAACAAGAAGGAAGTACACAACCCGGAAACCGCCGGCGGTTTGTTTGGCGTGACAGATTATCCGCGCTCGATTGTCGACCTGAAAAAATCCCGCGAACGCGCCCTGGCGGCCTTTCGCAACCTGCCTTCACGCCAGGAGGTCGCCGAACATGAGTGACTTCCTGCCCCGCTTCGCCCAGGCCTTCGCCTCGCTGGACAAGCACAACCTGCAGTTGCTCGACGGCCTCTACAGCAAGGACATCGCGTTCACTGACCCGCTGCATGAAATCCACGGTCTGACTGCGCTGCACACGTATTTCGCCGAGCTGTACAGCAACGTCAGCCAGCTGCGCTTCGACTTCCACGGTTTCGACCAGGTGGCCGAAGGCGAAGGTTACCTGCGCTGGAACATGAGTTTCTGCCACCCGCGCCTGGGCAAGGGCAAGGTCATCCGCGTGGAGGGCTGCTCGCATTTGATGTGGCGTGACAAGGTGTACCGCCACCGCGATTACTTCGATGCCGGCGCCCTGTTGTACGAACACCTTCCCGTGCTGGGTGGGGTCGTCAGTTGGTTGAAAAGGAGAGTGGGATGAACGCACTGCCGCCCCGTCGTTATTGGCTGACCGGTGCCAGCAGTGGCATCGGCGCTTCCCTGGCGGTGGAGCTGCTCAACAGCGGCGCCCACGTGGCCGTCAGTTCGCGCACCAAAGGCCCGCTGGAAGCACTCGCCCAACGGTACCCCGGCCAGGTGCTGGTGGTGGCCGGCGACCTGACCAATAGCCAGACCGTGCGCGAGATCGGTGAATACATCGGCGCGGCCTGGGGTTCGGTCGACACCGTAATCCTCAACGCCGGCACCTGTGAATATGTCGACGCCAGGCAATTCGATTCCTCGATTATCGAACACGTGGTGCGCACCAACCTGCTGGCCAGCAGTTACTGCATTGAAGCGGCGCTGCCGTTGTTGCGCGCCGGGCGCACACCACACCTGGTGGGCGTCGCCAGCGCCGTGACCTACCTGCCGATGCCACGGGCCGAAGCGTATGGCGCATCCAAGGCTGGGCTGCGCTACCTGTTCGAATCCCTGCGCATCAGCCTGTCGCCCGAGAACATCGACGTCACGGTGATCAGTCCGGGCTTTGTCGACACCCCGCTCACCGAACGCAATGACTTCCCGATGCCCCTGAGCTGGTCCGCCGACAAGGCCGCGCGGCATATTTTCGCCAAGCTGGAGAAGCGCCCGCTGGAGATCGCCTTCCCTGCGCTGTTTATCGCCACGCTGTGGCCGCTGTCGAAACTGCCGAACCGCGCGCAATTGATCATCGGCAAACGCATGTTGCGCAGCCCGCCACCGAAGAAGGACGACCTGTGAAGATCGCCATTATCGGCAGCGGCATCGCCGGACTGACCAGCGCCTACCTGCTCAGCCGCCGTCACGACATCACGCTGTTCGAGGCGGGCGAGCGTATCGGCGGGCATACCCACACGGTCAACGTCACCGTAGAGAGCGAACCCTATGCGGTGGACACGGGCTTCATCGTGTTCAACGACTGGACCTACCCCAACTTCATTCGCCTGCTGGGGCAGATCGGCGTCACCTTCAAGCCCACCGAAATGAGCTTTTCGGTGTGCGACCAGAGCAACGGCTTCGAGTACAACGGCAACAACCTCAACAGCCTGTTTGCCCAGCGCCGCAATATCCTGTCGCCGGGCTTCTGGGGCATGCTGCGCGACATCCTGCGCTTCAATCGCCAGGCACCGCGGGACCTGCAAGAGCAGCGCATCAGCGCCGAGATGACCCTGGGCGACTACCTCGAAGCCGGCGGTTACGGGCCGCGATTTATCCGGCATTACATCGTCCCGATGGGCGCAGCGATCTGGTCGATGTCCCTGGCGGACATGCTGAACTTTCCGCTGCAGTTCTTTGTGCGCTTCTTCAAGAACCACGGCTTGCTCTCGGTGAACAACCGGCCGCAGTGGTGCGTGATCGAGGGCGGTTCCAGTCGTTATATCGAACCGCTGACCCGCAGCTTTCGTGAGCACATCCGCCTCAACTGCCCCGTGCACCTGGTCGAGCGTGACGCTGAGGGGGTGATTATCCACAGCGCCGCCGGCACCGAAGCTTTCGACAAGGTGGTGTTCGCCTGCCACAGCGACCAGGCACTCGCCTTGCTCAACGAGCCGAGCCAGGCCGAGCAGGAGATCCTCGGCGCCCTGCCCTATGCCGACAACGACGTGGTGCTGCACACCGACACGCGCCTGCTGCCCGACCGCAAACTGGCCTGGGCCAGTTGGAACTACAGGCTGAGCGGCGACGCGCAGACCCAGGCCGCTGTCACCTATGACATGAACATCCTGCAAGGTATCGACAGCGCCACCACCTTTTGCGTCAGCCTCAACCAGACGTCGCTGATCAACCCGCTGAAGATCCTCGCACGCTACACCTACGCCCACCCGCAATACAGCCTGGCCGCCGTGGCCGCGCAAGCGCGTTGGGAGGAACTGAACGGCACGCGACATACGTGGTATTGCGGCGCCTATTGGGCCAATGGTTTCCATGAAGACGGCGTGGTCAGCGCCTTGCGCGTGGCCGAAGCCTTTGGGGAAAGCCTGTGAACAGCGCCCTGTACAGTGGCTGGATCGCCCATCGGCGGTTTGCCCCCAAAGCCCACGCCTTTCGCTACCGCATCGGTCTGCTGTACCTGGACTTAAGTGAACAGGACGAAGTGCTCGGGCTATCGCCCCTGGCCGGCGCAAGTCGCCTGGCGCCCTTCGGTTTTCGCCAGCAGGACTACCTGCATGAATTCACGCGCCACGGCATGAGCTTGACCGATGCCGTGCGCCAGGAAGTCGGCAAGGCTCTGGGGCATACACCCCAGGGCGTTATCTGCCTGCTGACCCAGGCCCGCAGTTGGGGCCTGGCTTTTAATCCGGTGAGTTTCTTCTACTGCTTCGAGGCCGATGGGCAACTGGCCGCGATCCTGTGCGAAGTGACCAACACCCCATGGCGCGAGCGCTATCACTACGTGCTGCCAGCCCAGGCCCTTGGTGCGGAGGAGCACCAGCACTTCGCCGTGGCCAAGGCGTTTCACGTGTCGCCGTTTTTGCCGCGCGACCTGGAATACCGCATGAGCTTCAGCCCGCCCGCCGCCAAGCTCGGCGTGCACATGGCCGATTGGCAGGGCGAGGTGAAAGTCTTCGATGCCACCTTGAGCCTGCACAAAGAAACGCTGAACCGCGCCAGCCTGCACCGTTACCTGTGGCGCTTTCCGTGGATGACCGCCAAGACCTGCCTGGCCATTTATTGGCAGGCCCTGCGCCTGTTGCTCAAGCGCACACCGATTTTTTCCCATCAGGCCGCCGACGGCGCCTCTCGCACAGCTGTCGGGTACACCAAGGATCGACGCCATGAAATCCACTAGTTTATCGGTCAAGACCAACCGCCTGAACGTCAACGGCATGACCAGTGCGCTGCTGCGCAAGGGCGTGCTGCGCCAACTCAGCCAACTGCGCCATGGCCAGTTGGTGGTGATCGAGGACGGCGAGCGCCAGGTATTCGGCGCACGGGAAGCGCACCTGCTGGGGGAAATCCAGATCCTCGATTCGGCGGTATGGGGGCTGGTGGCGGCCAACGGTTCCATCGGCGCCGGCGAAGCGTTTATCCATGGGTATTGGAGCAGCCCGGACCTGACTGCAGTGGTGCGGGTGATGGTGAGTAACCTGGATGTGCTCGACGCGATGGAGGGTGGCCTGGCGAGACTGGCGCGGCCGTTCACCCAAGGCCTGCACTGGCTCAACCGCAACACGCGCAAGGGCTCGCAGAAAAACATCGCCGCCCACTACGACCTCGGCAACGACCTGTTCGAAGAATTCCTCGACCCGACCATGATGTATTCGGCCGCGCAGTTCCTGACGCCCGACGACACCCTGGAGCAAGCGCAACTGAACAAACTGGAACGCATCTGCCAGAAGCTCGCACTCAAACCCACCGATCATCTGCTGGAAATCGGCACCGGCTGGGGCAGCATGGCGCTGTATGCGGCGCAGCATTATGGCTGCAAGGTCACCACCACGACCTTGTCCAAAGAGCAGTTCGCCTACACCGAAAAACGCATCGCGGCCCTGGGCCTGCAAGACCAGGTCACGTTGCTGCTGCAGGACTACCGCGACCTGACCGGCGAGTACGACAAGCTGGTGTCCATCGAGATGATCGAAGCGGTGGGCCATCGCTTCCTGCCGACCTACTTCAAACAGTGCGCGCACCTGCTCAAGCGCGATGGCCTGATGTTGCTGCAAGCCATCACCATCCGCGAGCAGCGCTTTGAGCAGGCGAAGAACAGCGTCGACTTTATCCAGCGCTATATCTTCCCCGGCGGCGCCCTGCCCAGTGTGCAGAACATGCTGCACATCGTCAGCCGCGACACCGACATGAACCTGTTGCACATGGAGGATTTCGGCCTGCACTACGCACGAACCCTGCGCCTGTGGCACGAGAACTTTCGCCACGCCCACGGCCGTCTGACGGAGTTGGGCTACGACGAATATTTCCTGCGGTTGTGGGAGTTTTACCTGTGCTACTGCGAGGGCGGCTTTATGGAGCGCAGCATTGGCACCGCGCAATTGCTGTTGGCCAAACCGTCGGCCATCAACCCACCGTTACTCGGGCGCTTCAGTGCTTAAACCACTGGCCAATGCCGTGCTGTTCCAGTGCGGGTGGTTTGCCTGTGTACTCGGTGGCGATAGCCCTTGGTTGCTGGTGGGGCTGGCGGTGCTGGCAATCCACCTGCTGTGGATAAGTTCGTGGGCCCAGGACGGCGCGCTGATTATCCGCGTGACGCTGCTCGGCACGGTACTGGATACGATGCTGCGCAGCCTGGGCGTCTTTCAATTTAGCGAGCCGGGACCACTGATTCCGTTGTGGCTCATCCTGCTGTGGGCAGTGCTGGCCACCACCCTGCGCCATTGCCTGGCCTGGAGTGCACGGCCCTGGTGGCGTGCGGCAGCATTGGGGGCGATCGGGGGGCCGCTGTCGTATTACGCCGGGAGCCAGTTGGCGGGCGTGCATTTTGGCTACGCAGTGCTACCCACCATGGCGGGGCTCGCGCTGCTTTGGGCAGTGGTGTTCGTCGGACTGCATCGGCTGGCGCGCTGACGCCTGTCAGACCTTTCACACCTGCGTCACCCGCTTGCCTTACACTGCGCGCCTATGACCAACATCCCGCACACTCAAATCACCGAACCCGCCGTCACCTGCTCGACCTGCGCGGCCTGCTGCTGCCAGCTGGAAGTGATGCTGATCACCGACACCGGCGTGCCGGAGCGCTATATCGACACTGACGATTGGGGCGGTGAAGTGATGCTGCGCCTGGACGACGGCTGGTGCGCGGCACTGGATCGCGACACGATGATGTGCACGATCTACGAGCGTCGGCCGCTGATTTGCCGCGAGTTCGAGATGGGCGCACCGGAGTGCCTGACCGAGCGCGAAGGAATCGCCACGGCCTACCGCTGATCTCAGGCCAGTGAAGACCTTAATGTGGGAGGGGGCTTGCCCCCGATAGCGGAGTGTCAGTCGCGGAATTTGCCAACTGATCCATCGCCATCGGGTTCAAGCCCCCTCCCACACTGTTTTGCAGCGTTCCTGGGAATTACAGCGGCATGGTGTAGTGCAGCGAGTAACTTTCTACACCATCGTTATTGCTGCTGATCCCGGCATTGGAGTAGTGCGTGGCGCGAATGCCCACTTCATGCCCACCGGTGAAGCGCAGGCCGAAACCCAAGCGGTCTTCGAACTGAAAAGCCTGGCCGATGTTGTTGTCTTCCAGCTTGGTACGGGAAAACACCGCTACACCGATCCCGGCTTCGATGTAGGGCTTGACCGACTGGCCGGCAAACTCATACACGAATACCGGCGAGAACGACAGGCTGCTGGCGCCTGCACGGTCATCACCTTCCCAATAGGTATAGGCGCCGCTCCAATAGCCGGTCAGGCGACCGACGTCACTCTGCATCCAGCTTTTGTCCCAATCCGAGGTCAGGCCCAGCCGATAGGTCAACGTCGAATCACTGGTGCTGCCAACCCCAAACTCCAGGCCTGCGGCCTGGGTCGAAACAGAGTGTCCCACCACTACAGCCGCAATCGCGGCCAAACAGAACAAGCGCTTCATAAGAAACAGTCCTTTGAAAACGAAGTTGTATGATTTTTTACAGGCCATCTCGCTATAGAAGCTGACGTACACTCAGAAGTTCAGCGACATTTCACGAAATTTTCACGACCCGAAGCTTCGCACAACTCCAGAATGTTTCCATAGTGTCGGTAGGATATTTCTTAGGTGATACACATCGCCACTGGTCCAGAACTGTGTCGGCTCAGGATCGCCGAGGGCCAGCAGATTGCGTTCGCCCAGCAAACGCTTGAGCTGCCGCGCGACGGCAGCGCCGGTGTCGATGAGGATGATGCTGGCGGGCAGCATCTGCGCCAGAAGCGGCTTGAGGAAGGGATAGTGGGTGCAGCCGAGGATGATGGTGTCGCAGCCGGCGCTGAGCAGCGGGTCGATATAGCCCTGCAACAACTGACGCAGGCTCGGGCTATCCAGATCACCGGTTTCAATCAGCTCCACCAGGCCCGGGCACGGCTGGGTGATCACCCGCACATCGGTGGCAAACCGATCGAGCAGCGCGGCGAACTTGGCGCTTTGCAGGGTACCGGTAGTGGCGAGCACCCCGACCACGCCACTGCGAGTGGCAGCCGCAGCGGGTTTGACCGCAGGCTCCATGCCCACCAGGGGCCAATCGGGGTAGTCCTGGCGCAAATCCGCGACAGCCGCGACGGTTGCGGTGTTGCAGGCGATCACAAAAGCCTTGGCGCCCCGCTCGCGGAAAAACTCGGCAACCGACCGGGAGCGCTCAAGAATGAACGCGGGGGTTTTCTCGCCGTAGGGGATATGTCCGCAATCGGCGACGTACAACAGTGACTCATGGGGCAGCAATTGCTGAATCTCATCCAGCACCGACAAGCCGCCGACGCCGGAATCGAACACACCGATCGGCGCGTCCTTACCCATGTCGCGTCCCGCAGACACTGCAACCGGGATCACGCTTGACCCGCAATTCGCGAAAGCGAGTGCTCAATGCGTCAATCAGCAGCAAGCGCCCCACCAGCGGCTCGCCGAAACCAGCCAGCAACTTCAAGGCCTCCAGGGCTTGCAGGCTACCGACCAGGCCCACCAGTGGGCCGACCACGCCCGCTTCGCTGCAGGTGAGTTCAGTGTCACTGCCGTGCCCGTATAAGCAGTGGTAGCACGGGCTGTCGGCCCGACGTGGATCGAATACTGACAGCTGCCCTTCAAGACGAATCGCCGCGCCGCTGATCAATGGCTTGCACGCCGCCACGCAGGCGGCATTGACCGCCTCGCGGGTGGAGAAGTTGTCGCTGCAATCGAGTACCACGTCCACGGCCGCCAAGGCCGCCGCCAAGGTATCGGCATCCAGCGCGATGCGATGGGCGACCAATTTGATTTCGGGGTTGAGGGCGCTCAGGCGATGGATGGCCGAGTCGACCTTGGCCTGCCCGACGCTGTCAGTGTCATGGATGATCTGGCGTTGCAGGTTGGTGAGGTCGACGGTGTCGAAATCCGCCAGGTGCAATTCGCCGACGCCAGCGGCGGCCAGGTACATCGCCACCGGGGCACCCAGGCCACCGAGGCCGACGATCAACGCACGGGCGTTTTTCAGGCGCAATTGGCCATCGATGTCGACATGCTGCAACAGAATCTGTCGGCTGTAGCGCAACAGCTCCTGATCGGTCAGCACGGCCAGCGTCCCAAGGAGATGCGTTCGTGACCGCCAAGGTCGATGCGGCTGTGCACCTGCTCGAAGCCTTGGCTCAGCAACAGGTCGCGCACCGCGGCGGCCTGGTCGTAACCGTGCTCCAGCAGCAGCCAGCCGGCGGCGTTCAGGTGGGCCGGGGCCTGGGCGGTGATCAGCCGCAGATCGTCCAAACCATCATGGCCCGCCACCAGGGCGCTGGCCGGTTCAAAACGCACATCGCCGGCCACCAGGTGCGGATCATTGTCGGCGATGTAGGGCGGGTTGCTGATGATCAGATCGTAAGTGTGGCCTGCCAGGGCGCTGAACCAATGGCTGTTGAGCACCGTGGCGTTATTAAGGTGCAGGCGCTGGCGATTGCGCTCGGCCAGGGCCACGGCTTCCAGCACGCGGTCGACGGCCGTGACGTGCCAGGCCGGGCGCTCGCTGGCCAGGGCCAGGGCGATGGCGCCGCTGCCGGTGCCCAGGTCGAGGACCTTGACGGGGGTGGCCGGTAACAATTCCAGGGCCGCTTCCACCAGCAGTTCGGTGTCCGGACGCGGGATCAGCGTGTGGGGCGCGACCTCCAGGTCCAGCTTCCAGAAACCTTGCTGACCGAGGATATAGGCCACTGGTTCACCGCCGCGGCGGCGTTGCAGGTAGCCGGCAAAGGTCAGGGCGTTTTCGCTGCTGACGATTTTTTCCGGCCAGGTGTGCAGGTAGCTGCGGGACTTGCCCAAGGCAGCCGCCAACAACAGTTCGGCATCCAGGCGCGCCGTGGGCGAGTCGGGCAAGTCAGCGGCGCGCAACAGGCTGGCGATAATGGTCATTTATTCACCTATCGCCGCCAGTTGATCGGCCTGGTATTCGGCGAGCAATGGCTCGATCACCGCATCCACGCCACCAGCGAGAATCTCGTCCAGCGAGTAAAGGGTGAGGTTGACCCGGTGGTCGGTGACCCGACCCTGGGCAAAGTTGTAGGTACGGATGCGCTCGGAGCGGTCGCCCGAGCCCACCAGCAATTTGCGCTCGCTGGCAATCGCGTTGGCGGCGGCGCTGGTCTGCTGGTCATTCAGCTTGGCCGATAGCCAGGACATGGCCCGCGCACGGTTCTTATGCTGGGAGCGCTCTTCCTGGCACTCCACCACGATGCCCGATGGCAAGTGGGTGATACGGATCGCCGAGTCCGTCTTGTTGACGTGCTGACCACCGGCGCCCGACGAGCGGTAGGTGTCGACCCGCAGGTCGGCTGGGTTGATCTCGATAGCTTCCTGCTCGTCCGGCTCAGGCAACACGGCCACGGTGCAGGCCGAGGTGTGGATACGGCCCTGAGATTCCGTCGCCGGAACCCGCTGCACGCGATGGGCTCCGGACTCGAACTTCAGCTTGCCATAGACGTTGTCGCCTTCGACCCGCGCAATGACTTCTTTATAGCCGCCGTGCTCGCCCTCGTTCTCGGACAGGATCTCGACCCGCCAGCCGCGACGCTCGGCATAACGCGAATACATGCGGAACAGGTCGCCGGAGAAAATCGCCGCTTCATCACCGCCGGTGCCGGCACGGATCTCGAGAAACACGTTGCGCCCGTCATTGGGGTCCTTGGGCAGCAGCATGCGTTGCAGGTCGCCTTCCAGCTCGGCCAACTTTTCCTTGGCTTCGCGGACTTCTTCCACGGCCATTTCACGCATGTCCGGGTCGCTGTCCTTGAGCAGTGCCTGGGCACCTTCGAGGTCGGCCTGCACTTTGGTGAGGTTTTTGTAAGTAGCCACAATGGGCTCAACTTCGGCGTATTCCTTGGAATAGGCGCGGAATTTGGTCTGATCGGAGATGACCTCGCCATCGCCGAGCAAGGCGGTCAGTTCTTCGAAACGGTCCTGGAGGACGTCCAGTTTATTGAGCAGTGACGCTTTCATTGCGATTTTTTATCCGAAGAGCTGGGCGCGCCCTCACCGAGGGCAAAGAGTTCCTGGGCCATGGCCAGCGCATCGAGGCGGCCTTCGGCAGTCAGTTTTTTTAATTGTACGCTGGGCGCATGCAGCAACTTGTTGGTCAGGCCGCGGGCCAGCTGCATCAGCACCTCCTCGGCGCTGCTGCCGTTGGCGAGCAGGCGCTGGGCCTTGATCAACTCTTCATCACGCAGGCGTTCGCCCTGCTGACGATACGCCTTGAGCACGTCCACCGCTGCCAGTTCACGCAGGCGCACCATGAACTCTTCGGCGCCGATGCTGACCATCTCCTCAGCAGCCTGGGCAGCGCCCTGGCGACTCTTGAGGTTTTCGGCCACCACTTCATGCAGATCGTCGACGCTGTAGAGGTAAACGTCGTCCAACTCGCCGACTTCGGGCTCGATATCCCGCGGAACGGCGATATCGACCATGAAGATCGGCTTGTGCTTGCGCAGTTTCAGCGCGCTTTCAACCGCGCCCTTGCCGAGGATCGGTAGCTGGCTGGCGGTGGAGCTGATGACGATATCGCTGCGCACCAGTTCGGCCGGGATGTCCGACAGCAGCACCGCGTGGGCGCCGAACTGCTCGGCGAGGATGCTGGCGCGCTCCAGGGTACGGTTGGCGACCACGATGCGCTTCACGCCCAGGTCATGCAGGTGGCGGGCAACCAGGGTGATGGTCTCGCCGGCGCCGATCAACAGCGCCTGGCTGCGCTGCAAGTCGCTGAAGATCTGCTTGGCCAGACTGACGGCGGCAAACGCCACGGACACCGGGTTTTCACCGATGGCAGTATCGGTACGCACCTGCTTGGCGGAATTGAAAGTGGCCTGGAACAGCCGGCCCAGCAGCGGACCGACGGTGCCGGCCTCGCGCGCCACGGCGTAGGCTGACTTCATCTGGCCCAGGATCTGCGGCTCGCCCAACACCAGCGAATCGAGACCGGATGCCACACGCATCATGTGACGAACTGCCGCATCGTCTTGGTGCACATAGGCGCTAGCGCGCAGATCTTCGAGGCTTAAATGGTGATAATCGGCCAGCCAGCGCAGTACCACATCCGCTGAAAGATGTTCCTGCTCTATATAAAGCTCACTGCGATTGCAGGTCGAAAGGATCGCAGCTTCGCGGCTGTCGGTGAGACGGCAGAGCTGCTGCAAGGCCTCAACCAACTGCTCTGGCGTAAACGCCACGCGCTCGCGCACGTCTACGGAAGCAGTCTTGTGGTTAATACCGAGTGCGAGGAAGGCCATTCAATATCGCTGATGATGTCGGGAAGCCGACAATTGTCCTACTTCGAAAGATTCAGAACAACCACCGTCGTCTATTGTCCTAGTAGCTTATGCCTATAAAAAGGCCATCTGTAGGCGCAAGCCTGCTCGCGATGGTCGTGAACCATGACGCGGCCTCCTGATAAAACGCGTTGTCCTCAGGCTTATCGCGAGCCAGCTCGCTCCCACACGGTTATGTTTGACCGAAGGCTTGTGTCATGATGATCCGACCGCAGGTTAGTCGTCCTCTTCCTATATGAATAGATCCTCCGCGTTGCTCCTTGCTTTTGTCTTCCTCAGCGGCTGCCAGGCCATGGCACCCGTGTCGCCGGACGGTACACCGCCGGTGGAAGACAGCACCCCCGCCCCTGAAAAGCCCAAGGTTTATTCCTCGTTCAGTGAAGAAACGGTGTTCAGCCTGCTCAGTGCGGAACTGGCCGGCCAGCGCAATCGCTTCGATATTGCGCTGGATAATTACGTGACCCAGGCCATCAACACTCAGGATCCGGGGATTTCCGAGCGGGCGTTCCGTATTGCCGAGTACCTGGGGGCCGATCAGGCCGCACTGGATACCTCGCTGATCTGGGCAAAGAACGCGCCGGACGATCTGGAGGCACAACGGGCAGCGGCCATTCAACTGGCCCGGGCCGGGCGCTATGACGACTCCATGGTCTATATGGAGAAAGTCCTGCAAGGCAAGGGCGACACCCATTTCGACTTCCTCGCGCTGTCGGCTGCCGACACCGACCAGGACACCCGCAACGGCCTGATGAAGAGTTTCGACCGCCTGCTGCAAAAACACCCGAAGAACAGTCAACTGGTGTTCGGCAAGGCCCTGCTGCTGCAACAGGATGATGAAGCCGAAGCCGCATTGAAGCTGCTGGAACAGAACCCGCCGGAAGACGGCGAGATCGCGCCGATTCTGCTGCGCGCGCGCCTGCTGCAGAACCTCAACCGCGGCAAGGAAGCGATTCCACTGCTGGAAAAAAGCATCAAGAAATATCCGGACGACAAGCGCCTGCGCCTGACTTACGCGCGCACGCTGGTGGAGCAGGACCGAATGGAGGACGCCAAAGTGCAGTTCGCCAACCTGCTCCAGCAATACCCGGACGACGATGAACTGCGTTACTCCCTGGCGCTGGTGTGCCTGGAAGCCAAGGCCTGGGACGAGGCCAAGGGTTATCTGGAAGAGCTGATCGAGCGCGAAAGTCATGTCGACTCGGCGCACCTGAACCTGGGCCGCATCGCTGAAGAGCGCAACGCCCCCCAGGCCGCCCTGCTTGAATACGCACAAGTCGGGCCAGGCAACGACTACCTGCCGGCCCAACTGCGCCAGGCCGACATCCTGATGAGCAACGGGCGTACCGATGAGGCAGAAAAACGCCTGGCTGCTGCACGGGATGCCGAACCGGACTACGCGATCCAGCTTTACCTGATCCAGGCGGAGACCTTGTCAGCCAATAATCAGGGCGAGCGCGCCTGGAAGGTGCTGCAACAAGCCTTGCTGCAATTCCCCGACGATTTGAACCTGCTGTACACCCGCGCCATGCAGGCGGAAAAACGCAATGACCTGGCGCAGATGGAAAAAGACCTGCGCCTGATCATCAAGCGTGACCCGGACAACGCCATGGCCCTCAATGCCCTGGGCTACACCTTGTCCGACCGCACCACGCGTTACGACGAAGCCAAGGTATTGATCGAACAAGCGCACAAGCTCAACCCGGAAGACCCGGCTGTACTCGACAGCCTGGGCTGGGTGAACTATCGCCTGGGCAACCTCGACGAAGCCGAACGCTTGCTGCGCCAGGCCCTGGAGCGCTTCCCCGATCAGGAAGTCGCTGCACACCTGGGCGAGGTGCTGTGGGCCAATGGCAAGCAGCGCGAAGCCCGCCAAATCTGGGAAAAATTCCTCAAGGAACAACCCGAAAGCCCCATCCTGCGCGGCACCATCAAGCGCCTGACCGGATCCGAGACCCTTTAAGCTTATGTTCTTGCGCCACGTTATCGTTTTCAGCTTCATTGCCCTGCTCGCCGGTTGTGCGGGCTTCGGTGCCCGCGAATCCGTTGAGGGCCAGGGCAACCCGGCGCAATGGAAGCAGCACAAGGATCAGCTCGCCAGCATCGACGGCTGGCAGATCGAAGGCAAAGTCGGGGTTCGCGCACCGAAAGACTCCGGCAGCGGTACCTTGTTCTGGCTGCAACGCCAGGACTACTACGACATTCGCTTGTCCGGCCCCTTGGGGCGTGGCGCTGCTCGCCTGACGGGTCGCCCAGGACAAGTCAGCCTCGAAGTCGCCAATCAGGGTCGCTATGAGGCCACATCGCCCGAAGCGCTGCTGGAAGAACAGATTGGCTGGAAACTGCCTGTCTCGCATCTGGTGTGGTGGGTCCGCGGCTTGCCTGCGCCGGACAGCAAGAGCCGCCTGAGCCTTAACGGTGACAGCCGCCTGGCCACCCTGGAACAAGATGGCTGGCAGGTCGAGTACCTCAGCTACGTGGAACAGGGCGGTTATTGGTTGCCAGAGCGTATCAAGCTGCATGGCACCGACCTGGACGTCACGCTGGTGATCAAGGACTGGCAACCGCGCAAGCTGGGGCAATAACGTGGCCTTAGAAAGACTGACCCTGCCCTCGCCGGCCAAACTCAATCTGATGCTGCACATTCTCGGTCGCCGTGAAGACGGCTATCACGAGTTGCAGACGCTGTTTCAATTTCTCGACTACGGCGATGAGCTCACCTTCGCCCTGCGCGACGATGGCGTGATCCAGTTGCACACTGAATTCGAAGGCGTGCCCCACGACAGCAATCTGATCGTGAGAGCCGCCAAAAAACTCCAGGAGCAGTCCGGCTGTTCCCAGGGCATCGATATCTGGATCGATAAAATTTTGCCCATGGGTGGCGGAATCGGTGGTGGCAGCTCGAATGCCGCGACCACACTGCTGGGACTGAACCACTTGTGGCAACTGGGCTGGGACCATGATCGCCTGGCTGCGCTGGGCCTCACGCTGGGCGCCGACGTCCCGGTTTTCGTGCGTGGACACGCCGCTTTTGCTGAGGGTGTGGGGGAAAAACTCACCCCGGAATACCCCGAAGAGCCGTGGTATGTCGTGCTTGTCCCGCAAGTATCTGTAAGTACAGCAGAAATTTTTTCAGATCCGCTGTTGACACGTAACTCTCCTCCCATTAAAGTGCGCCCCGTTCCCAAGGGAAACAGTCGAAATGACTGCTTACCGGTTGTAGCAAGGCGTTATCCAGAGGTACGTAACGCTTTGAATTTGTTAGGTAAATTTACCGAAGCAAAATTAACCGGAACTGGAAGTTGTGTGTTTGGGGGCTTCCCAAGCAAAGCTGAAGCTGATAAAGTCTCGGCCCTTCTTACAGAGACCCTTACAGGGTTTGTAGCAAAGGGAAGCAACGTTTCGATGTTGCATCGTAAGCTGCAAAGTCTGCTCTAAAAGGAATCGAGTACTGGGTACTCGTTGCAACAGATACAGGGGCGTCGCCAAGCGGTAAGGCAGCAGGTTTTGATCCTGCCATGCGTTGGTTCGAATCCAGCCGCCCCTGCCATTTTCTAATACTCATCCAGGTTACCCTCAGCCTCTAGGTACTGCGCGTGTCCAAGATGATGGTCTTTACGGGGAACGCCAACCCCGATCTGGCTCGACGTGTCGTACGTCAGCTGCATATCCCTCTCGGTGACATCTCTGTCGGTAAATTTTCCGACGGCGAAATTACAGCCGAGATCAATGAAAACGTCCGCGGTAAAGACGTATTCATTATCCAGCCGACCTGCGCTCCGACCAACGATAACCTGATGGAACTCGTCGTGATGGCTGATGCCTTCCGCCGCTCCTCAGCGACTCGAATCACAGCTGTAATCCCTTACTTTGGTTATGCACGTCAGGATCGCCGTCCGCGTTCCGCACGTGTGGCTATCAGCGCGAAAGTCGTTGCTGACATGCTCACCGTGGTAGGCATCGACCGTGTGCTCACGGTTGACCTGCACGCTGACCAAATCCAGGGGTTCTTCGATATTCCGGTAGATAACATCTACGGCTCCCCGGTATTGGTGGATGACATCGAAGACCAGCGCTTTGAAAACCTGATGATTGTGTCCCCGGACATTGGTGGCGTCGTGCGTGCACGGGCTGTTGCCAAATCCCTGGGCGTGGACCTCGGGATCATCGACAAACGCCGCGAGAAAGCCAATCACTCTGAAGTGATGCATATCATCGGTGATGTCGAAGGGCGTACCTGTATTCTGGTTGATGACATGGTCGACACCGCCGGCACCCTGTGCCACGCGGCCAAAGCCTTGAAAGAGCACGGTGCAGCTAAAGTCTTCGCCTACTGCACACACCCTGTGCTGTCGGGTCGAGCGATCGAGAACATCGAGAACTCTGTGCTGGACGAACTGGTGGTGACTAACACCATCCCGTTGTCCGCCGCTGCTCAAGCCTGTGCGCGTATCCGTCAACTGGATATCGCGCCGGTAGTTGCCGAAGCGGTTCGCCGCATCAGCAACGAAGAATCGATCAGCGCGATGTTCCGCTAAGGGTCAAACCTTCGGAACACCTCACTGACGAAAAGCGCCCCGCCCCAGCATACTGTTGGGGCGGGGCTTTTTTGCCCATATCGCCTTTAGCGCTGGTCGCAAACGCTGGGGCGAATGTGGTTATTTTGGAGATACAACATGAACGATTTTACTCTGAATGCTGAAGTGCGTTCCGACCTGGGGAAAGGTGCGAGCCGCCGCCTGCGTCGTCTCGCAAGCCTGGTTCCAGCTGTAGTTTACGGTGGCGACAAAGCCCCTGAATCCATCAGCATGCTGGCTAAAGAAGTTGCCAAACTGCTCGAAAACGATGCGGCCTACAGCCACATCATCGAGCTGAACGTTGGTGGCAAAAAGCAGAACGTCATCATCAAGGCCCTGCAACGTCACCCAGCTAAAGGCCACGTGCTGCACGCTGACTTCGTACGCGTCGTAGCGGGTCAGAAACTGACCGCTATCGTACCTGTGCACTTCGTGGGTGAAGAAGCTCCGGTCAAGAAAGGCGGCGAAGTCTCGCACGTTGTTGCTGAAATCGAAGTGACCTGCCTGCCGAAAGACCTGCCTGAGTTCATCGAAGTCGACCTGTCGGCTCTGGAAATCGGCGACATCATTCACCTGTCCGACCTCAAGGCCCCTAAAGGCGTTGAGTTCGTTGCACTGGCTCACGGTGATGACAAAGCTGTTGCAAACGTACACGCTCCACGCGTTGCTCCAGAAGCTGAAGAAGGCGCTGCAGAGTAATTCACTCTGTATTGCCGGAGCTTTGAGGAAACATCGCGGACCGAAACGTAGCGAGAAAGCGGGCGATAACGCGAAGTTTATCTCTGGATAAGTTAGCTCCTGTCGTCCACTTTCGCCGCACTCAGGTCAGGCGATGTTATCCACAACTCCAAAGGAAGGGCCCCTGTCGTGACTGCCATTAAACTGATCGTTGGCCTGGGAAATCCAGGCGCCGAATACGAACAGACCCGGCATAACGCGGGGGCCCTTTTTGTTGAGCGCATCGCCCACGCCCAAGGTGTAAACCTGGTGGCCGATCGCAAATATTTTGGCCTGACCGGGCGCTTCTCGCACCTGGGTCAGGATATTCGTCTGTTGATTCCCACCACCTACATGAACCGCAGCGGCCAGGCTGTCGCGGCGCTTGCGGGCTTCTTCCGGATCAAACCCGAGGAAATCCTGGTGGCCCATGACGAACTGGACCTGCCACCCGGTGTTGCCAAGCTCAAGCAAGGCGGCGGGCATGGCGGGCACAATGGCCTGCGCGACATCATCGCGCAGTTGGGCAATCAGAATAATTTTTACCGCCTGCGGCTCGGCATAGGCCACCCAGGCGTCGCCAGTATGGTTTCAAATTTCGTCCTGGGTCGTGCGCCACGCGCCGAACAGGAAAAACTCGATGCCAGCATCGACTTTGCCCTCGGCGTGCTGCCGGATATCTTCGCCGGTGAATGGAACCGCGCGATGAAAAACCTGCACAGCCAGAAGGCCTGACTTTTTTCCGAGGGGAAACACCATGGGATTCAATTGCGGCATCGTCGGCCTGCCCAACGTCGGCAAATCCACCTTGTTCAACGCTTTGACCAAGTCCGGTATTGCGGCGGAGAACTTCCCCTTCTGCACCATCGAACCCAACAGCGGCATCGTGCCGATGCCCGATCCGCGCCTGGAAGCACTGGCGGCCATCGTCAATCCCAAGCGCATCCTGCCGACCACCATGGAGTTCGTCGACATCGCCGGCCTGGTAGCCGGCGCGTCGAAAGGTGAAGGCCTGGGCAACAAGTTCCTGGCCAACATCCGTGAAACCGATGCCATCGCCCACGTGGTCCGCTGCTTTGAAGACGAGAACGTGATTCACGTCTCCAACAGCGTCGACCCGAAACGCGACATCGAGATCATCGACCTTGAACTGATCTTCGCCGACCTCGACAGCTGCGAGAAGCAACTGCAGAAAGTCGCACGCAACGCCAAAGGCGGCGACAAGGACGCTGTGGTCCAGAAAGGCCTGCTGGAACAGTTGATCGCGCACTTCACCCTGGGCAAGCCGGCACGCAGCCTGATGAAGACCATGGGCGCTGACGAGAAGGCCGTGGTCAAGGGCTTCCATCTGCTGACCACCAAGCCTGTGATGTACATCGCCAACGTCGCTGAAGATGGCTTCGAGAACAACCCTTTGCTCGACGTGGTCAAGGCCATCGCCGACGAAGAAGGCGCCATCGTGGTGCCGGTGTGCAACAAGATCGAAGCGGAAATCGCCGAGCTGGATGACGGCGAAGAGAAAGACATGTTCCTTGAGGCCCTGGGCCTGGAAGAACCTGGCCTGAACCGCGTGATCCGCGCCGGCTACGAAATGCTCAACCTGCAGACCTACTTCACCGCCGGTGTCGAAGAAGTCCGCGCCTGGACCGTAAAAGTCGGCGCCACTGCGCCACAGGCTGCGGGTGTGATCCACACCGACTTTGAAAAAGGCTTTATCCGCGCTGAAGTGATCGCCTACAACGACTTTATCCAGTTCAAGGGTGAGGCCGGTGCTAAGGAAGCCGGTAAATGGCGTTTGGAAGGTAAGGAATATATCGTCAAGGATGGCGACGTGATGCACTTCCGCTTTAACGTGTAAACGTCACTCTTAATACACCAATAAAAAAGCCGATGCATTGCATCGGCTTTTTTGTGGGCACGTATTTAATTTTATATAGCCTTCATATCCGAATATTAAATACTTTCAGACTTATCCTATTTGACTTGCTTATTCCTCGCACCCACCAAGAACGATGCGACTTCATCGCTACAACAGAAAGACACTTTCCTACAGCAATTGCCCGTCGCCCCCCTTTAAGAATGAATGACAGCCCCTATAATCTACGCCACTGGTCATCGCGAGCATAACGTCCTTTTAACAATGAATTAATAGCAGGAAGGGAACATCTTTCAATGTCGACAACCTTCAACATGGAAAATGAAACGGCATTTTCACTCATCGAAGGCCCAGATATTGAAAACACACTAAACAACACGGCTACCCTCAACATTGACATTTTGTTACTGGGGGAAACCGGTACAGGCAAAGATACGCTAGCACAACGGATTCATCTTCTATCGGGACGGCGAGGTAATTTTGTTCCCGTGAACTGTGCAGCCATCCCGGAAAGCCTCGCGGAAAGCCAATTGTTCGGCGTCAACAGCGGCGCCTATACCGGGGCGATGCAATCCAGGGCCGGCTTCGTAGAGGCTGCCCACCTGGGCACGCTTTACCTTGATGAGATCGACAGCATGCCATTGAACCTGCAGGCCAAGCTGCTACGCGTGCTGGAATCACGCGGCGTGGAGCGCCTGGGTTCGACCCGCTTCATCCCTGTGGACATGCGTGTCATTGCGTCTGCCCAGCACTCGCTGCACCAGATGGTCGAACACGGCACCTTCAGGCGTGACCTGTATTTTCGCCTGAACGTCGTGAATATTCAGCTCCCGGCACTGCGGGAGCGACGCGAGCGCATCATTCCGCTGTTCCTGGAAATGATCCGGCAAGAAGCAAACCACTTCAAATGCACTGCCCCGCACCCTTCTGAGGGGCTACTGCAACAACTGCTATGCCACACCTGGCTCGGCAACGTGCGTGAACTACGGTCAACGGCCAAACGGTTCGTGTTGAATTTGCCACCGTTTTCTACTCCCATGAGCAGCGAACAAGAAGTTCAAGCAAGCCTCAAGGAGCGCTTGCAGCAAATTGAAAAAGCGCTAATTGAAGAGTCGTTGTTCCGGCACCAACACTGTGTAGACAATGTAGCGGTTGAGCTTAAGGTAACCAAACGGACTTTATACTATAGGATGAAACAGCTAGCGATATCGCTGAGGTAATCAGGTTGGCTTGAAGGTGCATTTTCTCTAGAAACATTTGCCCCCCCTGGGTACACCTCGAGAAATTCAGCAACTCCATACCTTAACAAAAATATCATACCGACATTCATGCCAGTAACACATTTAGAAATATCTAATTTACTCATGACATGGAACGCCACCGACCTACAAGCCACATATCTAACGCCAAGATCATTTGTGAGAAAAAATGACCTTTTCCACATTTTTGATCGACAGCAAAAAACAAACTTGAAAATTAATGTTCTGGAGTTTTTCTCATGGCTATATCCGGTCTCTCCCCAACAAGTCTATATCCTCAACAGCAAAACTACGGCGCCTTACCGAGCTCGGGATCGGGATCTAACTCCACCGCAGACGCTCTTGACGGCCTTGACAGAGAGAATAAAATTGAAACTGCCTTGAAGCAAATTGATAAGAAAAAATTTAACGACCTTCTTCAAGTTGCCAAAACTTAATAGTTTCTACCTCTCGGGCATATCAGCCCGAGAGGCCCCGCCTCGACCCCAAACCGTAGTGAGCGCTCACTATTCTTTGTAAATTTTTCTGCGGCGCTTTATATAATAGGTATGTTATGCAAATAAGAGAACTTGTTGACTTAGAGAAAAAGCTAGATCTCGGCACTACTAACACCAAACGAGATCAGTCAACCTGCCATAGCGACTCTTGTTTCTTCACATCATTGCTCGAAGAGCATACAAAGATAAACGCATCTAATACCAGGCCTTCTCTAGCCCCCGGGATTGCTGAGGCTATCAATCCGTTATATACCTCTAAAATGCGAATGGCAAAACTGCTTAAATCAACTAACAAGCAGCTGGACATGACTAAATTCCGGGAATTCCCTGGAGTGCTGGCGAATATACAAATAACCTCCCAACTGCTAGTAAAATGCCTTGCCAAGACGACACAAAGCATTGACAAAGTTTCTAACTTGCAATAATCAACATGAATAACTTATTGCCTTTCGTATTACTCTTGGCAACTATACTTATGCTGAACGGTTGCGGTGAGCGGGTCGAGCTCCATAGCAAGCTCTCTGAGCAAGAGGCCAATGAGGTCATAGCAGAACTTGCAGATAAACACATTCGCGCGAAAAAAGTCCCTAGCAAAGATGGTGTCATTGTGACGGTCAACGCAAACGACATCGGGCGCGCCGTACGTACCTTGGAAGCCGCGGGTCTGCCACGAGCGGCCAGGACGACACTGGGCGAAACATTTCGCAAGGAAGGCGTTATCTCCACGCCGCTCGAAGAGCGAGCGCGCTACATCTATGCCTTGTCCCAAGGACTTGAGGCCACGCTGTCCAACATTGACGGAGTCATCGTTGCCCGAGTCCACGTGGTACTGCCTGAACGCATCGCACCCGGTGAACCGGTCCAGCCCGCATCTGCTTCTGTGTTTATAAAACACGACCCACGCCTGGATCCCGACAACATCCGCGCACGTGTTCGCAGGATGGTGGCAGGCAGCATCCCAGGCATGGCCACGGCAATCGACAACCCTCAAAAACTCAGCGTGATATTCGTTCCAGCGACTGCTTATCAGGAGCAGCAACGCCTAGTGTATTTTGGCCCCTTCCTGGTGCCCGGCGAGGATCTAGGTTTTTGGCGTAGCACATTAATCACCGCTCTGCTTGGCGTGGTGGTAACTGTTGTTGCCACGCTATTTATGCACCGTCGGCGTCAGCGATTTCTGCACGCGTCGTCAGTAATGAACGATTCTGCCGGACCTGCGAATGATGCCTAAGATCGAATACCCACTGAGTGAGCACCTGGCATGGGTTCAGTGGTGGGCATGCCCTTGGCAAAACGCCCATGAAGACTGGAAGGAGGGTCAGCACGCTACGTTTAATACACTTTATCAGGGCAAACAGCCGGTATGGGGCGTATTCATGGGTGTGAAAGCCTGTTTACCCCCTGCGACAAACCCCACCGTGCTGCGCTTGGCCCTTGCGTCAAGTGAACAACTCGACCTGGCGCTGGCACTGGCTCACGACACCGTTAATCCTCATGCGGCTCCAACGTTGAGTGAAAGTCATCACCACTGGTGCAGACGCCTATCTAAGGCACTTCCTCCTGCAATGCTTTCCCCCGACGCAGATCCATTACAACTGCTACTTAGCTGGCTCGACCCTCCTATCTGGCAGCGCCTTAGATTGCGCTTTCCCCGTCAGAGAACGTATGAGGTTGAAAAAAAATCTATCTGCCTAGAGAACACAAGCAACCGATTAAGCACCCTCTGGCAGGCGGTCGTCTGGCGTGTAACCTCCTTGCCAAGCGACTCTATACCCCCTGGCTCACATGGGTAAGGAGATCAGTGATGTTATACCGACATACCATTGATGTGCCCAAGGACAGGCACGAATTGCCTCGCAGTCTCATCCCACGGGAAGAACTTGCAAATTGGATACAGGCAGAACAGCTCTTGAGGCACGCCAACGATCAAGCCGATAAGTTGCTGAGTTTGGCGCAAAAAAGATGTGAGACGTTGAAGGAGGAAGCATCTCTGGAAATCTGGCGACGCGCTGATGCTCAGCTCAAACGTTGGGAGCACGATCGTCAAGCCATGTGCGACAAGCTCGAGCAACATGCGAGTTTCATCACCCGTGAGGCTATTCGATGCCTGCTTGATGAAACACCCCGTCCCATCAGGCTGGCGGCACTCCTGAGGCAATTGATGGCTAATCAAGTCCACGAAGTCTGCGCGGACCTATTCTGCCATCCGCATGATTTTGATGAGATAAAACGATGGTTTGCTCATCAAAAACCTACTATTTGGAAACTTAACGCGGATGAGGCGACCCCTCCTCAAACACTGATTCTGAAAACAGAGGAGGGAGACTTTTGTATCAGCTGGGAGACCATGCTCACCGCTTTTTTTCACACCTTATAAAGAATATCGGAGCAACATCTAATAATGCTCAGTTCATGCTGAAAACTGCGCTCTGCAACAAACCAAATCAGTAAAAAAATACCAATAACAGAGTTTAAAGGAACCGCTATGTCCGCTACCAAGACACTCGCGCACCAAGCAACAAAAATGGCTGACTCTTCGTACAAACGGCTTCAAGCCAGCGTGAGCGAAGAATTGGACGGTGAACTATTCCATAGGTTATCAATGCAGTCTTTAGCGACCCACGGGATGTTCACTGAGAATCATCGAGTTGAGCTGCTTTCTCTAAAAACGACCATTGAAAGTTTTCAATAACATGAACGACCTGATTCTTGAATGGTTACGTAGCCAAGAGGAGCAACTCAACTTATCTGAAAATAACGACGAAATTATTTTAAAACGACAGGGCCCCTTCATTTTATTGGAAGCTCAACTGACATCCGCGTCTTCAGATAACGCGAGCTTGCAAAGTTGGATGCGCTTGGGCGCGGTCAGCCTAAGCCGCTTTCAAGGCGTATTGGTCCGAAAAGCTGACAGTGAAGAGCTTTGGCTGATTCAAACCCTGCGCGAGGAGCGGGAAGAAGCACAAGTGCTCTGTTGCTTTGAAACCCTGCTCAACCAGCGCGACATATGGCGAGCCACGTTCGCACGCCTCGCTCGCCCAGCCCAAAACCTCAAACCCACCTCACTCCGTTCACTCTCGTACTAACCAGAGAATTGTCTATGTATAACAAGATCCACAAGCGCAGTTGCTTGCGCTTTGATTCGCCTGGCAAGTCGCCCAAAAGAGCCCATTGGCGCACCATACTCCTGTTGCCCTGGCTACTGATTCCAGTGGAACACACATTGGCGGCCATCCCCCCCGAATGGAAAAACACCGCCTACGCCTATGAAGCCGAGCACAAACCCCTACGGGAAGTACTCGAAGACTTCGCCCAGACCTTCGGCACACAGCTTCAAGTCGAGGGCCTGCTGGAAGGCAACGTCAATGGCAAGATCCGCGCCAATACCCCGCAGTCGCTGCTCGACCGTCTCGGTGTAGAGCACCGTTTCCAGTGGTACCTGTACAACAACACCCTCTATATCAGCACCCTCGACCAGCAGGAATCCGCACGCCTGGAAGTCTCTTCCGAAACCATCGCCGACCTCAAACAGGCCCTCACCGATATTGGCCTGCTCGACAGTCGTTTCGGCTGGGGTGAGTTACCCGAAGATGGCGTAGTGCTCGTCTCCGGTCCTCGACGCTACATCGAGCAGATCAAGCAGTTCAGCAGTCAACGCCGTTCACCGGATGAAAAACAGAGTGTGCTGAGTTATCCGCTGAAGTTCGCAAATGCAGCGGACCGCCTGGTGGATTATCGCGGCGAGAAGCTCACCATCCCAGGGGTGGCCAGCATTTTGCGCGGCTTGTTGGAGCCGCGCTCCTCCTCAACGCTTGCGGGGCTGAGTCAACGTCCCACCTCTCAACCCGCGCCGCTCACACCCACCATTCCCCGGCTGGGCAACCCGTTGCTGGGGCAGATGCTCGGTGCTAACGCCAACCCGGCATCACTGGACATCGGCCCCGCGCTCACCCCACGCGCCCCGGTCTCCAATAGTCGGATTCGCGTCGAAGCCGATGTGCGCAACAACGCGGTGCTGATTTATGACTTGCCGGAACGCCAGGCCATGTACCGCGAGCTGATCACCCAACTCGATGTGGCGCGCAAGCTGGTGGAAATCGACGCGATCATTCTCGATATCGAACGCACGCAGTTGCGTGAGTTCGGGGTGAACTGGGGTTTCCAGAACAGTCGTTTCCGCGGCGGTGCCAACGTGTCACCGGGCACCTCGTCGCAGCTGTCGATCGAAAATCGCGATCGCTTCTATGCCGATATACGCGCATTGGAAGCCAAGGGACTGGCAACCATGGTCTCCAACCCTTCGGTGCTCACGCTGGAAAACCAACCGGCGGTGATCGACTTCAACCGCACGCAATACCTGACGCCCGGTAGGGAGAACGCAACCATTTTGCCGGTCACCGTGGGCACCAGCTTCCAGGTAGTGCCACGCGTCATCACCAGCCGTGGGGGCCATCAGATCCACTTGGTGGTGGATATTGAAGACGGCAATTTCGACGAGACCAACCCCCTCCCCGGCAACCTTGACGTACGCCGAGGCAAAGTCAGCACCCAGGCTGTGATGGCGGAAAAACGTTCATTGGTGGTCGGCGGTTTCCACGTGACCGAAAACACTGACAAGCACAACAAAGTGCCTCTGCTGGGTGATATCCCCCTGCTGGGCAAGGCGCTGTTTTCCTCGACCGAACGGCAGAACAATCGGCGTGAACGCCTGTTCATTCTCACCCCGCGCGTCATCGGTGACCAGGCCGATCCGTCGCGCTACCTGCCCCAGGACGACCAAGTCGAATTGCAGGCAGCCCTCGCACCGTTGGCGCGGCGCTATAGCCCTCACCAACCGGTGATCAAGCGCAGCGATATCATCAGCACCCTGGCGCATTTGGTCAGCGGTGAAGTGCCCAAGGCGTTCAAGGCGGCACCGATGCCGCTGGGGCTGAATACCCTGTGCAACACCCGCGACTTGCTGGCGCTGAACACCGAACGCAGCCAGTGGTATGCAGGCCCTGAGTACAACGTAGCGGTGGTGGTGTTGCGCAACCAGTTCAAACGCAATGTGCGTATCGACGAAAAGGAGTGCAGTAACTCCCAGACCCTGGCCGTCAGCGTATGGCCGCGCGCCTGGCTCAAGCCGGGTGAAGAAGCCGAGGTATTTATCGCCATGCGCCCTGTGGTGAAGGATGAACACCTCAGTGTGCCCCGCCCCTCCTTGATCACTCCTGCTCAAAAGGCTACCCCATGAAACACCGCTTATTTTGCGTCACCCTGATCGGCACTGTACTGCTCGTCGCCGGCTGCACCCCCACCTGCAAGGGTGACTCGTGCTCTCGCCCGCAAGCGACCAAGGACAAAATGGTGATCTGGTGGCCACCGCAAATGCGTGTCGAGCCTGGCCCCGCCGGGGAGCGAAAAGACTATCAAACGGTATCACTGGAACGATGAGCGTGAAGGAAATGCCCGACGCACAACGCCAGGTGTTTCTGAACAGTCTGGTGAGCGGCGCTGCCGCTCACCAGCTGCTCGCTCCCGGCATCAAGCTGTGCGCGCTGCAAGGCGGCAGTCAGCCGGGGGTGGCCTTGCATATCGCCCGTGAAGCGCAACAAACCGGGCAACTGCAATGGATACTGGAGCGACGCTTTGAGTACGCGTCGTTATACGATGGCTTTTTCATCTACCTCGATGCCCAGTACGCCCTGGTGATCTGGCACGCGCTGCCTGCAGCGCATAACACGCTGGACAAGATTTTCAGCCGGATGTTATCGCTGGCCAACCTCGGCGCCCTGGACGCGCCTTCCAGTCGCTGATCAACGCCGCTCAAGCTCCGGCAATTCCAGGGTTTCGCGCTTGGCTTCGTCATCCAGCTCGCGCAAGGTGCGGTAGATCAGCGCAACGGCCTGCAAGGTTTCGCGAGGAATGCTCGCGCCGAGCTGTTTCGTATAGAGCGTGCGGGCCAGCCACACACACTGGATCACGGGCACCTCGGCGGCCTTGGCTCGTACGATCAACGTGCGGGCCTCGGCGTCGGTGCCTTTGCCGATCAGTAACGGCAGCGGCGTCTTACCGGGCCGGTAGTACAAGGCGACCGCAAAGTGCGTCGGGTTGACCACCAGCATATCGGCCTCCTCCAGCTTGGGCAGCTTGACCTTCGGCTCCTCCTGGGCCAGCTGGTACGCCAACGAGCGGCGCTGGCCTTTCACATGGGGGTCGCCTTCCATGTCCTTGTACTCCTTGACGACCTCGACCTGGGTCATGCGCATGCGTTTGGCGAAGAAGTGTTTCTGCAAGGCCAGGTCAATCAGGGCCAGCACCAGCAGCAACCCAAGGCAGGCGTGCAGCAGATGGCGGAACAGGGCAATCAGCGCCAGCAGGTAACTTTGCAGATCGCTGTTTGCCAAATTGATCAACACCCCCAGCGAAGGCCAGACCACCAGGTACACAATCAGGCCGATAAGGAACGCCTTGGCGATGCTCATCATCAGATTCATCACCGACTGGGCAGAGAACATTTGCTTGATCTGGCTGACAGGGTTGAGGCGATTGAAATCGAGCTTCAGCGCTTCCGGGGCGAACAGCAACCCGAATTGCATCCAACTGCTGATCAGCTTCGCCGTGATCGCCACTGCGACCATCAACAGGGCAAACGAAGCAAACATGACCAGCCCTTCAACCAGCACCTCCTCCAACGCGCGTACAAACGGCTGGTTCAAGCGCGACATCGGCAACACCATCAATTGCTGGAAGCGCTGAAGACTGGTCTCGGCGGTTAACAAGGCGATCTCACTGATGGCGGTGAGCACCACTAATTTGGGAACATCCTGGCTCTGGGCGACCTGGCCTTTCTTGCGCTGGTCGCGCAGTTTCTTGGCTGAAGCCGGGTGCTTTTTTTCCCCCGAGTCACTCATGGTACTGAGGCCTTGAAGAGAAGCCCCAGCGAGTGTTTCAGGTCACCCAACTGGAGCATGCGCCCGACAATCAGGTCCTGCAGCAGCGCAAAGTACAACAGCACAATACCAATACCTGCCAGGCTCTTGACCGGCGGCGCCAGCGTACTCACCTGTAATTGCTGGCTGTAGACCCCCAGCAACGCAATACCGAACTCCAGCAACAACAGCACCGCAATGAAGGGCGCGGCGTACAGCATCATGTGCGTGAAGGTATCGCCCAGCAGGCCGACAAATACACTCATGCCATTAGGCGCAGGCAGCGGAAACCACACGGTGGGGGGCCAGATCAGGTAACTGTCCCAGATCACCTGCGTCACCGCGCCCAACCCCAGGCTGACCATCAGCAGAAAAATCGCCAGCTGCTTGAACAAGTGCCCGATGGGCGTGGCATCCGGCCCAAGCGAAGGGTTGAGCTGACCACCGGCAAGCGCACCGCGTTGGTTATCCAGCAATGCCCCCACTGCTTCGAACATCCAGAACGGCATCGCCAGCAACACTCCCAGCAACAACCCCAGCGCCACCTCCTTGAGCACCAACCCACCGAGCATGAGCGCCGAGTAATCCTGGCCCTCCAGCGCCGCATGGATACCAGGCGCGGGCAGCAATGCCATGACCATCACAATGGTGTGCCGAGGCATGCCGCGTATGTGCTGAAAACAAAACGCCGCCACCAGGATGGCACAGGGGTAGATACGCGCCATGCCGATCACCAGGCTGGGCAGGAATTCGAGATAGAGCAGCACAGGCGAGGCCTCAGTTCAGGGCCGAGCGGCCGATCATCTCGAAGGTGAGGTTGATCAGTTGGATCAACTCCACGCCAATCCAGCGCCCGGTCATGATCAGCGTAATACCCACCGCCACCAGCTTGATGCCAAAGGGCAGCGTCTGGTCCTGTATCTGCATCAGTGCCTGCACCAGGGACGTCAGCACACCCACCACGACGGCTACGATCAACGGTGGCGCCGACAACACCACCACCAACAGCATGCCCTGTTTGAACAGCACGATCGGTTCCATAAGCCACTCAGAGATAGGAGAGGAACAAGCTGTCGAGCAGCCGCGACCAGCCGGACACCAGCACGAACAACAGCAGTTTGAGCGGCAGGGAAATGGTCATCGGCGAGACCATTTGCATGCCCAGCGCCAGCAGCAGGTTGGAGACAATCAGGTCGATCACGATGAAGGGAATGTAGATCAGGAAGCCGATCTCGAACCCTGCCTGCAACTGCGATAGCACAAAGGCCGGAATCAGCAGGATCAGGTCCTCGCGCTGCACCTCCTGCGCCATCTGTGCGGGCCACAGCCGCGCGGTATTTTCCAACAGATGCGTCAGCACATCCGGGTCCACGTTGCGCAGCATGAAGGCACGCAACGGCTTGATGGCTTCTCCACCCGTCTGCAGTACCGTTTGCACATTGCTCATGTCCAAGGGCGAAGCCTTGACGCTCTCGGCGATCTCGTAACCCACCGGCGCCATGATGAACAAAGTCGCTGCCAACGCTATGCCATTGATTGCCATGCTGGGTGGCACTTGCTGCACGCCGATGGCATTTCGGGTAATCATCAGCACAATCACGATTTTCAAAAACGATGTGCAGATGACCAACAGCAGGGGCATCAACGTCAATGCCCCAAGAAAAAGCGCGAGAACGAGGGGGTCGAGCCCCTGGAGTATCATCGGCCGAACAGCACACGAGATAACTGCAAGCCAAGGCGCCCGTCGACTTCCACCAACTGCCCCTGGCCAATAGGCCGATCACCGTAGTACAGGCCTGCCATACCAGGGGCATAGCCGGCAATACCGAGTATCGAGCCGGGTGCGAGATTACGCAGCTCACCCAGCGTGAGGTTCAGCGTTCCGCAGCGTACATTCAGCGCCATGCTCAACTCATCGAACGGCTCATGGCCAAACACATCCTCCACGGGCTCCCCCGCCTCATATTCCGAATAATGGGGCGCTGCAAACTCTTCGTCCATGGACGTGTCCTCGATAGAAGTAAGGGTCAGGCACAAAAGACCAGTGGCATCGTCAATGCAGCCATGTAGCCGCTGCTTTCCAACCTGTATGTAGCCGCTGCCCTGGGCTTGAAAAAAGGTCTGCTCAAGCACCAGCACATCACCGGTACGCAGGCTACGAGCCTGTGCAATCGGTAACTGCAAACGCCCAAGGGTCACGGCAATAGCCAATTGGAACCGCGTCGGCATCGGCCCGGCAGCGGTGCGCCACGGCCCGGCGTCGCACAACGCCAAGAAAGTTTCAGGGGCCAGCCACAGATAGCCCACGACCCGCGACGCCCCCAAGGTTACGCTGAGCCGACAACCAAACCCCTTGGGCCGATCGGTCTCCAGCAATCGCATATACCCCAATAACGCACTCACCTGCGGGCTCAGGTGATGCTGGAACAAAGCCCAGAACCAGGACTCCGGATCGTTGCCGGACGGGGCCAATGTCACCGGGCATTCGCCCAGCAGGCTGAGCAACGGCCCCGCTTCCGCGAGCGCCAGGACACCACACACGGTTTCGAAGCAGAACGCCTCGGCCCCTGCTGGGGCCCGTCCAGGTTCCAGTCGCAGCTCGCCGTCCTCGCCGGCGACCTGAAACGCCAGGCACAAGCCGCGCCCCAGTCGACGGCGTGCGGCAACCGTGTTGCTCTTGATCAAGGGAAAGCTCAAGTGCGGCACTCTCATGCGCAGCCGGTACTAGGCACAAGCAGGTTGACCGGCAACCCCAGCACTGCCGAGAACCGGTCCTCACACTGTTGCCGCACGCCGCTGAGCCAACGTGCCGTGGCGTCATGTTCCGCTTCCAGCTCGATGCTCCAGGCACTCTGCTCACGGCGAACGCTGGCGTTGATCCGCCCCAGCCGAGGCAAGTACAACACCGCCTGCAGCGGCCATTGGGAACCGGCCTGTACACGAGGGGCCAATTGTTCGGTGAGGGCCTCGACCATGGAGGCACCGGCCGACGCCTTGATTCCCGCTAAGGAAGCTCCCGATCCAGTGCCTTCATCGTTATCGGCAAACAGTTGAGTGAACAGTCGCACTTGTTCCCAAGGCACTACGCCCGTAGCGCCCGGCTCCCGCTCCTCGCGCACCTCACGCGGACGTGGCCGCTCAAGGGGTTTATTTGAAACCTGGGTCATGTCGGCTCCTGAGCCAGAAGTAGGGATAACTCCTGAAGTTTCTCCACCTGCCGCAGACACTCGGTGACGTGCCTCTGAGCACTCCCGACGCGGCTTTCCTTTTCGTCCTGCTGGCCTTGTAATTGCGCCAGTTGGCCTTGGTCCCGCCGGGTACCGGCAGATAATGTTCGCTCCTGTGCGCCCCACGATTTCAAGGCCTTCAGGCTCAGCACCTGACCCTGATGCTGACTGAGCAATTCAGCACTTTGCCGAGCCTCCTCCTGCCGAGTCTGCTCAAGCGCATTCTTAGCCTGCTGGATATGTGCGAGCAGGGCCTGCTGGGCACGCTTGGCCTCACGCAGGGCGCGCTCGGCGCGGTCAGCCCTATGCCTGCGCAGGCGCCGCAGCGTCTCGACTTCGCCGAGAAGCACATCAGAATGGGACATGGGCGGTCAGGTCCTTAAGCAGCTCCAGCGTCGTCAACATCGGCGTAGGCTCGCGCAAGTCCTGGCGCAGGAACCCGTCGACCGCCTGACGGCTGTCCACCGCCAAATCGGTCAGGGCATCGCTGCCAGGTTGATACTCCCCCAGCTTGAGCATCAGCTCGATCTGTTGGTACGCCGACAACAACCGTCGCAATGCCGTACCCGCCTGGATGTCCTCCGGCTCTGCGACGTTGCTCAAGATCCGTGAAAGGCTTGCCAACACATCCACCGCCGGGTAGTGCCCACGCTCGGCAAGCTTGCGGGACAACACGATATGCCCATCGAGCAGCGAGCGAACTTCATCGGCCACCGGATCGTTCATGGAGTCCTGCTCAATCAGCACCGTATAGATCGCGGTGATCACACCGTCACGCGTCAACCCGGCACGCTCCACCAGCCGTGGCAGCAGGCTGTATACCGAGGGAGGCAAACCTCCGCGCCCCAGGGGTTCGCCGGCAGCCAGGCCGATTTCACGCTGGGCCCGGGCGAAACGGGTCAAGGAGTCAATCAGCAGCAATACCCGTTGCCCCTTGCGCCGAAACCCTTCGGCCAATGCCGTGGCCGTGAACGCGGCCCGCGCGCGCTCCATGCTGGAACGATCGGAGGTGGCGCACACCAGTACCGCCTTGGCGCGCAACTGGTCATCGAGCTCATGGTCAAGAAATTCACGCAGCTCCCGCCCCCGCTCGCCGATCAGCCCGAATACGATGACATCGCACTCGACGTTACGCGCGATCTCGGCCAGCAAGGTGGTCTTGCCACAACCGGCCCCGGCGAACAGGCCTACACGCTGGCCCTCGCCAATCGTCATCAGGCCATCGATCGAGCGCACTCCGGTGGCCAGTGCACGGTTAATCCTCGGCCGCTCGGTGGGCAACGGCGCTTCACACAACACCGCACTGGTATCCGGTAAGTCAGCCTCGACAAACGCACTCACGCCCTGCCCCGTAATCGGCCGTCCGAAACCATCCAGCACCTGGCCCAACAGGGCCTCGCTGACCTGGACTCGATGGGATACCCCAAGGCGCTCCACTCCAGCCCCTACCCGCACGCCTTCCAAATTACCCAAGGCACTGAGCACCGCATCCTGCTGATCGAAGCCGATGATCTCGGCGAGCATATAGTCGCCCGGACTTTTTTCCACCTGGCACAAGTCACCGATACGCGCCTGGGGTAGCCGGCACTGCAGCAGCATGCCGTTGACGCGCTGGATTCGGCCACGCATCGTCACCGGCGCAAAGCTGCTCAATGACTGGGACTGGCGCTGCTGCCAGGCTTCAAGACGCGCTTGCAGATCTGCACTCACCAGCGCACCTCGTAACGCTGCGCGCCGTCGAAGACCACCTTGCTGTTGTCGATCAGCACCAATCGCAACCCTTCCACTTCGTCGCCCACAAACAGTCGGCCGCCCTCCTCCAGGACCACGTGACCGTTCGGCCCGCCGACGATCTGCACAATCCTAAATGGCAGCGTGCTATCACGCACACGCACACGGCTGATCACCGGCACCGAGCTGTCGAATTGCTCACCAAAACGGCTGAGCATGCGCGCTACCAGCTCCACGTCGTCCTGAGAAACATCTCCGCTGAGCGCCACCTGGCCATTGATCACTTGCAAGATGACCCGCTGACTCAACTCACGCTCGCTGAGCATCTTCAACAGCTGCTGGCGTACTTCAAAAGACGAGGCCAATTCCTGCTTATGAACCACGGGCTGCATCAGCGAAGCCTGTGCCTCACGCTCCCCTGTGGAGACCATGCCCACTGCCACGATAATTACCGTCACCACCAACACCAGGCTGATCAGGCGCTTTTGCTGCGAGTGCGAGATTGACGATAACTTCATCCCTTGCGCAGGCTCATTGGCCGGTAGCGGCGCTACCGTCGCAGGGGCTGTGGGTTGGGGCCAGGGCTGCTCGGCCAAGGTGACGCACAGGCGCACCCCTCCCACTGAAAACGGCACGTTCAGTTCCAGTTTGGCGATCTGCGCCAGTACCTGGCCTTCGGGGTCTCGCAACAGCCCGGCTTCGGCCTGCACCAACCAGTTGGCGTCGATAAACCGCAGGCGCGCATGCTGCTCGACGACGCTCGGGTCGTTCAGCATCAGGTCAGCGTCCGCGTGAGCGCCAATGCTCCACTGCTCCCCAAACAACGGCAACGCAGCGCCCTGACGCAGCCCGTCAAGCACCCTTAACTCAAACATCAGCGAGACCTCCACGCTGGCCATGGCCAAATACTCATGCCACCGCACCACGCATCAGCTCGTCCTGGCCAAGGTCAATGCGCCCCAGCACTTTGACCTTGGAGGTGCTCCCCAACTCGGCGAATGAGAGCACCGGGACATGGTTGAACTCTTCCAGCAGCAAGGTACGCAAGGGACTACGCAGGTCCTGCGCCACCAACAGCACACTCTTGCTCTTGGCCCTTAAGGTAAAGGCCTGGCTGAGCAGGGTGATCAACACAGCGCTATGGTCGTCGTCCAGCGCGAAAAACACCCCGGTCTGGGTCTGGCGCAATGCCTCGCGCAGGATGTTTTCAGAGTGCGGTGAAAGCAGCCAGGCATGCAGGCCGTCGGCCTCGCTGTACTGGTGGAAAATCTGCGCCTTGAGCGCAATACGCGCGTAGTCGGCCAATGCTTCCGGCTCACGCTCATGCTGGCCATACTCGATCAGCGATTCGACAATCAACCGTACGGCCCGCAGCGGTACACCTTCGCTGGCCAGACGTTGCAGCACTGATGAAAACCGCGATAGCGGCATGATTCGCTGCAGTTCCTGCACCAACTCCGGCTGGTTGTGCTCCAGCCAGCTGAGGATCGACTTGCTCTCCTGGATCCCCAGGAACTGCGGTCCACTGAGCATCATGGCCTGCTTCATGCGTTCGATGATCAGAGTGGTCGCAGTAAAGCGTTCCAATTGCGGGTCATCGAGCAGTGGATCATCCGGTGCCAGCCAGACCCAGTCCTGTTCATCACGCTCAGCCAGCCCGGGTATTCCATGCTCAGTCTCGACCGTCAAGGCGTTACGCTCGACGGCCAGATAGTTGACAACCGAAGCCTTGACCATCGGCACTTCATGCACACAGAAACGCATTTCGTCGGCGGCCAGCGAGTCATCGAGTTCGACTTCGAATGGCGGCAGGGTCAGGCCAATATTGGCAACCAGTGCATTTCGGGACTGGCGAATCCCATGAATAAGCTCCGCCACCTCAGGCGTCCCACGCAAAACCGGGGGGAACAGCAACAGGTAAGGGCGCGACGGATCGAACCCGCGCAAGTCCTCTTTTCCGTTCTCTTCGGGACGCACGGCTTCGGCGGCTGCGGCCGCAGGCTCTGCTTGTCGCTGACGCTGGCGCATCAGGTAATACCCCAGGGTGCCGGTTATCAGCGAAATAAGGATAAATACCCCGGTCGGCATACCGGGCACTATCGCAAACGCGAGCATGCCCACCGAAGCGATTATCCAGCTCTTGGGCTCGCTGGTCATTTGCCGGGCAATTTCGGCGCCCATGTTACTGATACCTTTGCGCCCCTCCGGCGCCACGCGGGTGATGATCATGCCGGCGGTCAGGGAGATCAGCAGCGCCGGAATTTGTGCAATCAGGCCATCGCCGATCGTCAGCACCGAATACAACGCCATTGAATCAGCAGCGCTCAAGCCGTGCTGGAACATGCCCGTAGAGAAGCCGCCCAACAGGTTGACCACGACGATGATCAACCCCGCGATAGCGTCGCCCTTGACGAACTTCATGGCCCCGTCCATCGCGCCGAACAATTGGCTCTCACGGGACAATTGCTCGCGCTTGTCCCGCGCTTGTGTGCCGTCAATCAGGCCAGCACGCAAGTCACTGTCGATGGACATCTGCTTGCCCGGCATCGCGTCCAGGCTGAACCGCGCCGCGACCTCGGCAACCCGTTCCGAGCCCTTGGTAATCACCAGGAAGTTGACCAGGGTCAGGATCAGGAAAATCACCATCCCCACTGCCAGGTTGCCCCCCACCACAAAATTACCAAAGGCCTCGACGATGTCGCCGGCATCCTGCTCCAGCAGGATCAGACGCGTGGTTGCAATCGACAGGGCCAGTCGAAACATGGTGGTCAACAACAGGATCGACGGAAACGACGAAAACGCCAGGGGGCCCGGCAGGTAAAGCGCAAGCACGATCAACAGGCACGAAATGCAGATATTCAGGGCGATCAAAATGTCCACCAGCCAGGTGGGCAGCGGCACAATAAAGATGAATACGATGGCCATGACCACCACCGCGCCCAACACTTCGGCGCGCTGTGCCACTTTGAGCAATACGCGGTTGATGGCCGACAGAGCGGTCACGTCATGGTCCTCGGCTCAGCGGCAAATCGTGTAGGCCCGCGCAAATGCCGGTCCAGTTCATCCACCACCACCACAAGCCGAGCCAAGGTATCCCGTCGTACATGACTGTCAGACCACAAGGCCAAGGGCAACTGCTGGAGCAACGGGTATAGCGTCTGGAGGGCTACCACTTGCCGGAGGGATGAGCTCCCTCCCAGATCATTCGCCAGTCGCAGGACCTCAGCAGCCTCAATGCCGCTGCCGGCGTACGCCAGCAGACGCTGCAACAAGCCCACCGCGTCATGTTCGATGCCCAAGCGCCCGATCAACGCATTGCACCCGGCCAACACGGAGCTCAACTGCCCGCAGTCCCGCAGGCCCAGCAGCAAAGTGCGCAACAGGGGCGTGGGCATTGACGACACCTTGGCCGCAATGTCATCCGCCAAAGCCTCACACATCACCTTGAGCCCGACGTGGAACTGCTCACCACCGTATACACCCAGCAAAGCCTGCATCATCGTCGACAGGGACTGGCGCGTGACCACACTGCTGTAGTAGAGCACACGCAGTGCCTGGCGCTCCTGAGGGTCGAGCCCGGCAGACTGCAATGCCAAGGCGATGTTCAGGCCTGCCTGGATCTCCCCTTTGAAACGGGCTTCAAGCTTGGCAATGGCATCGCGCGCCAACGTAGCCTCGGACTGGCGGACCTCGCTGCCTGCCTCGGTCACCATATGCTTGAGCACCACGAACGCGCGCGCCGGGTCCCCGTCCGCAAGCTTCAGCAATTTTTCGAGAGTAGGTTTGTCCTGCAATTGCTGTCTGAAGAGTGCTAAAAGGAAAGGCAGCTTCTTCTTGGCCGGATGGCCCAACTGGTCATAAAGTTGCGCAAGCTGCGCGGCTGGGGGCACGCGCACCGTCATCTTCCGCTCGCTCAGCGCTCGGCTGTTGAGCTCCACCTCCTGGCCGAACAGATGTGCAAGCTCATCGATGCCCTTCGCGGGTGCGGGCACTGAGGCATGGCTGATAGCCGCCTGATCCAGGGGGCGGATTGTTTGCACATCGTTGTTGGATTCGACTTTCATGGACACGCCAGTACAGGAAGAGTGTTTCCCTGTGTGGCAATGTCTCCCCATGCAGTTCCATCGAAATCCTCTCTCAATACGAATTTGATAAAACTTGCAAAAGCCTTCAGCGCTCCGTGCAAATCATTGCAAAAAAAACCATTGATTCAGAATATTTATATATATAAATCATAAAGTTACGATTTTTTTCCGATTGGCACAGGGAGTGCTAAAGGGACCTGTCGACACCCGCTCGACTGCGTCTACCCTAAGGAAAAAAAACATGAATCTCCCCATTGAAGCTTTAGCTCACCTCGTTGGCAGCTCGCCTCAATTCATGCATCACCTGACAGACGACCAGCAGAAAAAGCTCAGGCGCTTCATTCACAAACGCGTACTCAACCCGGAAGATGCGGATGATCTTCTGCAACTGACGTACCTGGAAGCCTGGCGCAACCGCGAGCGTTTCTGCGGCAACGCCTCGCTCAGCACCTGGATGTGCGGCATCGCACAGAACCTGATTCGCAACCACTTCAGGCGCATGTATGCCAAACCCGTGCATTGCGAATTTGATGAGTCGTTGTGGCATGGACAGGAAGAAAACAACAACCTGGATTGGGAATTTGAGATCAACCGCCGCCTTGAGAATACCCTGAGCGCCATTGACCACCTGCCGGCGGAAATGCGCAGGACGATGTACGCCTCGCTGGAAACCGACGGCAGCTACCAGGACACAGCCGACGTATTGGACATCCCTATCGGCACCGTTCGCTCACGACTGTCGCGAGCGCGCGAACAGCTCAAGCGCACCACCCAGAACCCGTTTCAATCGTAAATCCGGCTGACTGGCCAAGCGTTGGGCGACAGGGATATCTGCCCAACCGAATCAGACCTTTTTCGTGCGTGCCAGGAAGATCAGCAATAGTCCTGACAGCGCCGCACTGATCCCGCCACGACCGAACATCAGCCCAACTGCCAGCAGGGTCAACGAGCTGGTTTGCCCGGCAGTCGAGGAATTGCTTGACGTCATGGGGGTCACTTCACAGCAGACGCGAATCAGCAACCACTCGTCGCCCAAGTCGCGCGTTTCCGATAAACAATTGAAAGCGTAGATAAAAACTCAAAATAAATGCTTGACGCATTCCCGTTCTACGCGAATAATGCGCGCCACTTGGCTACATAGCTCAGTTGGTTAGAGCATAGCATTCATAATGCTGGGGTCCGGGGTTCAAGTCCCTGTGTAGCCACCAAGTACCGATCCATAGATGTCTACAGCAGTCTATGAATCACCTCAAGAAGCCCGCCTAGTGCGGGCTTTCTTGTTTCTGAATGTCCAAGCTGATCCACCCGAATCCTTCACATCCTGTATGCCCCCATGCATGCTTCAATAAAAATTGAGCTGAAGGCATACAAGGATGGAACGCACGGATATCAAACGACGCCCTCTCGCTGACACGACACTTTCCAGCCTGGAGCCTGAGGCCGGGGCATACCGCGAACTAGAGCATGCATCTAGATCAAACCTGAAATTTATCGGCAGGTACCGGTGATGGGAAATACGACCCTAAGCACGTATATTTTTCGAGCGGTGTAACACGAAGCCCAACACTTCCCGGTGCTCATTAATGAGGTGTCAAGGAAGGAAGATGAGGGGTCTTAACGCGGGCCTTAGGCTACTCTCCAACCGCCATATCAGGCTCCATTCTAAGTGTTCCCGTGGGCAGCAAGGCGCGTGTTGATCGGCGATTCAGCCAATCCACTGTGGTCATGCCCAAAACACGATGAAAGTCACGGAGCAACTAAGCGACTGGCGCTCACATCAAGGTCACACCACCGCAGTTGCAATCTTTCTGGAACGCCACGCAAACGCCAACACCATCAGCAGCCCTAGCCCCGCCACCGCCGCTCCGGCCAGGGAAATCGCCGGATAACCTAGCCCGGCATTGATCACCGCGCCGCCCAGCGCCGCACCAATCGCATTGCCGAAGTTAAACGCACCGATGTTCACCGCCGAGGCCAGATTGGGCGCCTCCTTGGCAGCTTCCATGACGCGCATCTGCAGCGGCGGCACCAGGGCGAAACTGGCGATACCCCATATCAGGATGGCAACGGCCGCCGGCAGCGGCCAACGCATCAGTACCGTAAACGCCAGCAACACGAGAATCAGCACGCTCAGCGAAACGATCAGGGTGCGATCTATCGAGCGATCAGCGGCCTTGCCGCCCCACATGTTGCCCAGGGTCAACCCCACACCGAACAGTACCAGCATGGCGGTGATGTAGGCAGTGGACGCATGGGTCTCGCTGCTGAGGATCGGCGCGATGTAGGTGAAGACGGTAAACATTGCGCCCGAGCCGACTACCGTGAGGGCCAACGCGCCCAGCACCGGGCCACGGCCCAGTACCCGAATTTCAGCCATTACACCAACGCTTGGCGGCGCCTTCAGGTTGGGCAGGGCGAACCACAACGCGGCCATAGCCACCACACCGAGGCCGGTAATACCCCAGAATGCTGTGCGCCAGCCGAACAGTTCGCCAAACCAGGCGGCCAGCGGCACACCGCCGATGGTTGCCAGGGTGAGGCCCATAAACATTGCCGCGACCGCCCCGGCACGCTTCTCAGGGGCGACCACGCTGGCGGCAACGATAGAGCCAACGCCAAAGAACGCACCGTGGTTCAGTGAGGTCACCACCCTGGCGATCATGAGGCTGTAGTAATCGGTCGCCAGGGCTGACATCAGATTACCCAGGGTGAAAATCGCCATGAGTCCGATCAGCAGATAGCGCCGGGGAATCCTGCCGGTGGTCAGGGTCATCAGTGGCGCGCCGAGCAGTACACCCATGGCGTAAGCACTGACTAACAGGCCTGCGGCGGGAATGGAAACGCCGAGATCCTCGGCGATGCCCGGCAACATGCCCATGGGGGCGAACTCGGTAACACCGATGCCAAAGGCACCTATGGCGAGTGCGACAAGTGGTGGATTGATACGCATGGAAGGCTCCTTATCTATGCCGCCAATGCTACGATCCAGCGTTTTAAGGCGGTAGATAGCATTTCTGGCAATCACCTATGCGCAAGGAGCACAAATGGACTTCAACGGCAGATCCGGTGACATGCTCGTGTTCGCCACCGTGGCGCAGGAAGGCAGCCTATCGGCTGCCGCGCGTGCATTAGGGCTTACACCCTCGGCGGTCAGCCGGATCATCGCGCGTACCGAACAGCGCCTTGGCACCCGGCTGCTGTTGCGCACCACCCGAGCGATCAGCTTCACTGCCGAGGGCGAGGCTTTCCTGCGCGGCGCCCGGCGTATCCTGGCCGATATGGCCGAGGTGGAAGAAGCCATCGCCGACCAGGGCGTACCCAGGGGCCGATTGCGGGTCAGCGCCGCCCTTGGCCACGGCCGGCTGGCCATCGTCCCCTTGGTGGCGGCATTCAGCGCCCGCCATCCGAACATCTTGGTCGACCTCACCCTCGGCGACGAAGTGGTCGACATTCTCGGCGGCCAGGCCGATGTGGCGGTACGTTTTGGCCATCTGCCCGACAGCCCGCTGACCGCGCGCAGGATCGGCGACACCGGCCAGGTAGTGGTGGCCTCGCCCGAATACCTGCAACGCCACGGCATCCCTCGCGAACCGGAAGACCTGCTACGGCATAACTGCCTGCGCTTCAACTTCCGGCGTGCCGAACCCAACTGGCCGTTCACCCGCGACGGAATAGAGTTTTCCCTGAAGGTCAGTGGCAACATCGAATGCAGCAGTGGTGAAGCGCTGGCACAACTCGCGCGAGTAGGTGCCGGCATTGCGCGTATCGGCGAGTTCAGCGTGGGCGAAGATCTGCAGCGTGGCGACCTGATACCGCTGCTGGAAGCCTGGAACCCTGGCGACCAAGAGCCGATTCATGCGGTGTTTGTAGGTGGATCGGCGATGCCAGCGCGGGTGCGGCTGTTCGTGGACTTCTTACTGGAAAATCACCGGATGTAAGCGGCAGCGTCACCTGATCCTTCCGGCTACTCGCGATACTGTCCGCATCGGGTAGGTGACTTCGCCGGGCGCTTACTTGCTGAACACTTGGCTGGAATGTATGTAGATAGACCCGTCTAAACACTCCCCATGCGACTTCCCAGGGCGCCTCGCCTCCTCCCCCCACACCATCGCTGCGCATTGGTATGCCGAACATTTATACCTGTCCTTTTTAACCAAACGGTTGTCCATTCGAGCCAAGCGCGCTTCATCTCCCCTAGATAATTTTCACTCCATGCCGTGTCCCTACAAACACAAATGACGAGGTGTCTCATGCATCTACGAGAACAGCAGCGACTATCCGATTCATCCTGGTTTTTACAGAGATGGGACATGGCCCCCGAAGAGTTTGCCACTTATCTATTGCAACTCGGGACCTTGGTGCTGCAACGCCGATGGAATGGTACCAATCGTAAAACACCAACCTCCACGGGGATCTAGAACAGCGACCGTCCGTTTGAGACAGAAATAAAGGAGCTCCCAGCAACGGGCAATATCTACTCCCATGGCCGCAAGACCAGTTCCGATGTCGGCATTCTGCGCCTGCTGTAAGCACGGCTTTCTAAGCCGTTGTCCCTCTAGACCAAACGATTGTCCTTGCCAGCAAAGCGTGCACTCGACAGCAGATCTAATTTGGATCCGTCGCAAGCTCTCGCGCCCCTTATCAACCGCGTGGAACGCGACATTCAGCGAATAAGATCGTCCCCAGCCGAAACGGAGAAACCGCATCATGACCGACCAGCAACCCTCCATGGAACAACAGCCCTCCCTCTATACGCGTCTTGGGGGTTACGACGTTATTTATCAGTTCGCAGGTGCAGTTTTGCGGAAGACCATGGGGCATCCCGCTATCGGCCACATCTGGGCCCACATGTCCGAATCAACATTCCAGAAGGAACACATCAATTTTGTCGACTTCCTTTCTGAACACTGGGGTGGCAGCGCCAAATACAGAGGTAGGGACATGGTCACCGCGCATCGCGGAATGGGTCTTACCGAGGTGCACTGGCAAGCTGTGCTCGATTGTCTTGAGGAATGCTACAACGACTACGATCTGGCACCGGATCTGCGCAAAGAGGTCAATGATTTTCTGGTCAAGTTCAAACCAGCCGTGATTGGGAGCCCCTCCTACCGCGACGTTGTACTCGCACACCCCGAAATGGACCCCGCCAAAGGAATGAAAAGCGTTGGGGTAATTTGGCCGAAACGAGGGAAGTAACCTGCAAAAAAGCTGTCGGCAGAGGACACTTCTTGAAGATCATTATCAACCTGCCAAGACTGTCAGGAATCTTAATGAGCAAATTCAGGAACACGCTTGCCGTCCTGGCCATGGCCCGCAGGGAGCGACCGGAGCAATTGCAATGACGACTCGAGGATCAACTTCAATGGTTGGCGGCCGATGTCACAAAACACCAGGACCTCGACGCGCGGGCTTCATGTGCAGCATCGCTCGGCCCACTTGATTATCTGGCGCCGGATACTGGTATTGCTGCACTCGTCGAGGACCTGAATATTGAAGCCTTCAAGGTGCAGTGGCAGGTCAATGGTGTTGGTGCACTCAACACGCTTTCCACTCTGAGTCAGAAACAGATAGACGTTCCTTCTCAAGCAGGTAGCTGTCCTGCTCAAACAAGTAGTTGTCCTGTTCGACCAAGCAACAGCGTGGCCCCCCAATTATTTTAATTGCTCAGCACAATGACAGCGCCGCATCCGAGGCTTCTGTCGATTGGCGAACGCTGTAAGCCTGCTCCACCGCCGGCTCAAAAACGTTGTGCGTCGAACGTTGCTCTTCATCCGTATAAGCAGATCAGGAAACAACCGATGAGTGTACCGATATCCCTGGGACCGCTTTCGACGCATGGCGAACGGTTCTCCATCGGCAAGTAATGCAGGGAGCGATTTCATCAACTTCAGAGGGGGCAAAGACATGAGCCATACGCACGAACATCATCATGATCACGACCACACTGAGCCACCGGAGGCCATAGCGCTACGCGTCAAAGCGCTCGAGTCCCTGCTGACGGAAAAGGGGCTGGTCGATCCCGTAGCCATGGATGCTTTGGTGGACACCTACCAACACAAGGTCGGCCCGAGAAACGGCGCCCAGGTGATAGCGAAAGCCTGGTTCGACCCCCTGTACAAACACAGGCTGCTGGAAGATGGCACCGCAGCCATCGCCGAGCTGGGCTTTTCTGGTGTTCAGGGTGAAGACATGGTGGTAGTGGAGAACAGCCAGACCGTGCACAACGTGACGGTATGCACACTGTGCTCCTGCTACCCGTGGCCGACCCTGGGCCTGCCACCGGTCTGGTACAAGTCCGCACCTTATCGCTCGAGGATAGTCATTGACCCGCGCGGCGTGCTGGCGGAGTTCGGTCTGACGATCCCTGATGACAAGGAAGTTCGCGTCTGGGACAGCAGCGCTGAGCTGCGCTATCTGGTATTGCCGGAACGTCCGGCGGGTACTGATGGCTGGAACGAGGAACAACTGGTCGAACTCGTGACTCGCGACGCCATGATCGGCACCGGACTGCCTAAGAAACCAGATCAAGTAGCCTGAACCTGAGAAGGAGAAAACCCATGAATGGTATACACGACCTGGGCGGCATGCATGGCTTCGGCCCAGTGCTCACGGAAGAGCACGAACCCATCTTCCATCATGATTGGGAGCGCAGAGTTTTTCCGCTCTTCGCCTCGCTCTTCGTCGGCGGGTACTTCAACGTCGACGAATTCCGTCACGCGATCGAACGCATGAAGCCGGCCGAATACCTGCAGTCGAGCTACTACGAGCACTGGCTGCACGCCTTCGAGACCCTGCTGACAGAAAAGGGTGTCATCAGCGCCGCCGAACTGCAGGGTACGGCCAAACCAACCCCACCGACACAGCCCGTCACGGTTTTAACTCCGGACATCGTCGACGCCGTAGTGCTCGGCGGCGCCTCGTCGCGGGCAAAAGAAGATGTCCCCGGCCAATTCCGAGTCGGTGACCGGGTGCGAACGAAGTGCCTCAACCCAACCAATCACACCCGGCTGCCACGCTACGCGCGCGGTAAGGTCGGCACCATCGTAATTGCACATGGCGCGTTCGCTACCCCGGACACGATGGCCCATGGTTTGGGCGAACAGCCGCAGCAGGTCTATGCCGTACGCTTCAGTGCCGAAGAGCTGTGGGGAGTACGGCGACCCGACAGTGTGTGCATCGACCTATGGGACAACTACCTGGAGGCCGTATGAACACGAGCATGCACCACGACTACAAGGCCGTCGGCCTCCCTCTCGACGATGAAGGCCCGGTGTTCGACAAGCCTTGGCAGGCTCAGGCTTTTTCCCTGCTGGTGCACTTGCACCAAGCCGGCGTGTTCCCCTGGAAGGACTGGGTGCAGGTATTCAGCGAAGAGATCAAGGCTGCCCCGGCGCAACCCGGAGAAAGCGTCAATGACGCCTATTACCGGCAATGGATCACGGCCATGGAAAGAATGGTCACCACCCTCGGCCTGACCGGGATGGAGGACATCTTCCAGCGGGGCGAGGAATGGAGGCAGGCCTACCTGAATACTCCCCATGGACAACCGGTGGTTTTGCTCAACGCAAGTTGTCCGCCGGCCCACGGGCACACCTCTGAGCATCTGCCGCTTCGCAAGCCCGTGGCAATCAGCCGAGCCTCTAACTGAGGGCAGAGCAGTTTTTTGTTGTCCTTTTTTACCTAGCAAGCCGCAGAGGCGGCCAAGGAGTCATCGTCATGCATATCGAACCTGGCCTCGTGGAAGCCGGAAAACTCTGGCTGAGCTATGTTACCGCCGCAAGCGTCGGCACCTACACCGTCAAACTCGTTGCGGACGCCATTGGTGAACGAGGTGCCGTCTCGCTGGTAGTTCGCGCCGCCGCCGCCACGGCGCTGGTGTTTGGCTTCTTTGAACTGCTACCCCATCATCCGGTTGGCGTCTCGGAGGTGCATCTCATACTCGGCTCGACGCTGTTCCTGTTGTTCGGTGCAGCACCTGCAGCAGTAGGTCTCGCTTTGGGGCTGTTAATCCAGGGTCTGTTCTTCGCCCCATTCGACCTGCCGCAGTACGGCATGAACGTCACCACCCTTTTGGTACCGCTGTTAGCAGTTGCTGCCCTGGCGCGGCGTATCATCGCGCCAAACACGCCCTATGTTGATCTGAGCTATCGCCAGGCACTGGGCCTGTCGACGGCCTTCCAGTCAGGCATCGTCGCCTGGGTTGCCTTCTGGGCCTTCTACGGGAAGGGCTTCACGGCAGAGAACGCACTGTCAGTCCTGACCTTCGGCAGTGCCTATATGACCGTCGTCATCCTCGAACCGCTGTTGGACCTGGCCGTGCTGGCCGGAGCGAAGGCAACGCATCACCTGCGCAATAGCAGGCTGGTCGAGCGTCGTCTGTACCAGGCCGCCTGAGTCGAGAGACGCCAGTCCAGGTCAGACTGTCCCCGGGCATTCGAAGACCGCAATGCTCGGGGCATCAAAGAAGATTCTGGACCGATCCACAACTGTTCGTTCCTGGTTTGACTTCACCTTCTACGCTGGCTGCGAGTCCGCGTGGGGAGATCCCGAACCGCTGCTTGAACAACCGGGAGAAATGCGAAGCATCGTTAAAGCCCCAGCGCAGCGCTACGGCGAATACGCCAGGATGGCCGGAACTGCAGAGATCGCGAGCGCTGTGCCGCAAGCGCAGCTCCCGAATCAGGCCACTGACAGAAAATGGCTCCTCCTCGAACAGGCCATAGAGTGTCCGGCGCGAGACTTTGAATCGCGCCGCAAGCAGGTCCGGCCCGAGCCCGGGTTCAGATAAATGATCGGCTATATAAGTTTCGACCGCCTGGCGGAAGGCTGTCCGCACCGGTACCCGGTCCTGCTCCTGCGCCTCCAGCGTGGCGCCCAACGCGATGGCGATGACGCCATTGAGCGCGGCGCTGAGCCCATGCTGCGCCTGTATGCCGACGCTGGCGTCCATCTGTTCAAGCGAACGGGCGAAGCGAGCCGCGACCAATCCAAGTCCCGCTTGTCCACTGACGCAGCGCGCTGTCGCCTGGCGCGGTGCCGCGAGCCTGGACACCAGTTGCTCCCTGGGTATACGGAATGACAGCACTCGCCAATCTTCCCTGAAATCGAGAAAGTAGGGACGCGTGGAGTCCACGACGGAGAAGTCACCGGGCAACACCAGTGTCTCCTGCCCATCCTGACGCACCACGCATGACCCTTCCAACTGGAAGTTCGCGAAACAGAACTCGACCGGGTTGCGGCGGATTTCATCCCAGCGTCGTTGGACGAACTGCGCACGGGAAAACACGCGGGTCTGCGCGCTCATGGAGAGGGGCCGGGAGCTCACCTCGCCCGTGAAGTCCGATCCTGCATGCTCTTGCTTGAGGATGGGATTGAGCGAGACGAAGGCTTCGCAGAGGACCTCACGCCAGTAGCTGAATCTTTCGCGCTCCACGCACGCTTCGGTAGTCCAGATTTGCATCCTGCGGTCACCCCTCAGTGGCGCAAAAGACAATCATCACGAGCGCAAGCCAGCGACTAATTTCTGAGCCAATGTCACGGTATTGCAGGCCGCTCAGACGTGTCATGTGTTCCTCCTGTTGCACAGATCGTCAACTGGTCTTGCACGCAAAGGCAAGTCGCCGGTTGATGGGCTGCAGGCGCCCTGGCACGGCATTTTCGTTTGTTCCTGCGCGGTGCACGGCGGGAATGCGAATGTGTCATGTCGGTGCAGTTTTTCGCCGGATAATCAGGCGCAGGACTGACCCCATGTGACCTGCGGCAGAAAGACGCAAAGTCCGCGCCAGAACCAAGGGGGCATTCACCCGCTACAGGCTCTTTCTGCAGAAGGCACAACCTCAGTCGGGAAAGCCCTGCGCCCTTGCGCAAATCGTCAACTGGGGTTGCACGCTCCAGCGAGACCGAGGCAGTCCGGCTGCCTACGATGGGTTGTCCGTTACCTAACCCACCGCAAGAAAGGTCGCTTCCCATGGCTATCGATTTCCAGCTCACCGAATCACAGAAGGCTTTACAGGCAAGCGCGCGAACCTTCGCCGTCGAAGTCCTCAGCAAGGTCGCCTCCACCATCGCCCCAATCGCGCGACCGGAAGACCGGTTCTACGCCACGCGGCCGTTCTACGATGCAATGGTCGACGCCGGCTTCATCAAGGCGTTGCTGCCAGCCTCGTTCGGCGGCAGCGCCCTGACCACGCTGGATTTTGCGTTGGCTGCCGAAGAACTCGCCGCCGCCGACGTCAACTTGCCTTCGGCCTTACTGGGCACCGGCCTGGGTTTGCACGCGGTGCTGCACCACGGCACCGAGGAGCAGAAACGCCGCTTCCTGCCGGACTTCGTCGAAGATGGCTCGCGCCTGGCCGCCCTGGCCTTCACTGAGGTCACCGGAGGCGCGAACTACGACAGCCCTGACCCCTCCGCCGGCGTACAGACATTCGCCCGCCTCGAAGGCGACGAATGGGTCATCAACGGCGCAAAGCACTACACCACCAACGGTACCGGTTGGGACGGCAAGGGCGCGCACCTGTACAGCGTCATATGCCGCACCGATGCGGCCCTGCCGCCACAGCAATCGCTGGCAGTCATCATGGTGCCCGGCAGCGCTCAGGGCATCGAGATCGCGGGCTTTCTCGATACCGTCGGCCATCGCGCGACGATCTCGCCGCGCATCCATTTCAACAATGTGCGCGTGCCGGCGGCCAATATTGTGGGCAAGCCGGGCGATGGCATTGCCATGGTGGAAGATGCCTTCTCCTGGACTGCGGCTCTTATCGGCGCGGCCTGCGTAGGTGTGATGCGCGCGGCCTTCGACGTCGCGTTGAAGTTTGCCCGCACCGACAAACGCTCCGGCACGGTGCCTGTGATTGAGCACCAGAACGTTGGCTTCATGATGGCCGACATCAAGATGCGCATCGAGGCTGCGCGCTACCTGACCTGGAAAGCCTGTCACCAGCTCGATATCACCCAGGGACGCAGCCGCGAACTGGCCATCATCACCAAGGTGCACTGTTCGGAACTGTGCGTTCAGGCTGTCTACGATGCCATGCGCGTTGTCGGTGTCGATGCCTACACCGACCTCTACCCGTTGGCCGGCCTGATGCAGGACGCGCTGTGTTTTCCCCTGTACGACGGCGGCAACATGGGGGTCCGCCGCCGGCAACTCCATGCCCTGCTGCGCTCGCCGGCCTACGACGCCATGGCCTGCGCAGAGGCACGCAGTTGAAGCGGCCCCCGTGCCACGAGGCGTAAGCGCCGAGCAGCTGTCCTTCCCAGCACAACGAATGACCGCCCCAACAAAGCGACTTGGGGCGCTCCCCCCCTATCTTTGTCATGCGCACTACCGCGTTGTCCTGTGTCGCCGCATTTCGCCGACCGATCAATGACAGATGACTACTCGAGAGAGGACTTCCGTAATGACCCAAGCATTCTCCAGCGTCGCCCGCAGGACCGGCCACGTGTCAAAGGCCGGTACCCACTCGCCCCTGAGCTGCATGAACAAGGTATTGGCCTTGGCCTGTCTACCGATGGTCACGATGGTACCGATGACCGCCCGGGCCATCGATGTGGACATCGGTGATTTCGTCCCGGCGCCGGAGGGTACGACAGCGGGGTTGCTGTACCTGCAGCATGCCAAGCGCGACAAACTCTATGCTCAGGGACGGCAGACGGCGCGGGATCCTCGGCTGGTCTCGGATGTCGGTATCGGGAGGCTGGTGCACTACACCACGATTGGCGGGCTGACGGTAGGCCCCCAGATCCTGGTACCGTTTGGCCGGCTGGATGCCGGGCGCGACACGAGTGCACTGGGCAAGACCAGCGGGGTAGGTGACGTCATCCTGGCCGCACCAGTCTGGTTGATCAACGACTCAGCGTCTCGCACCTATCTAGCCATAGCGCCCTATCTTTACCTTCCAACGGGTAGCTATAGCCACGACCGCCCGCTCAATCTGGGTGAAAACCGCTGGAAGTTTGATTTACAGGTAGGTTTCGTCAAAGGGCTGACCGACAATTGGTATGTCGATTTGACCGGCGACGTCATGTTCCACGGCAAGAACGACAACTATGGCGCTGCCGGCGACACGCTCAAGCAGAAACAGCTCTACCAGGGGCAGGGATATTTGCGTTACCAGTTCACGCCCGGAGCCAACGCTTTCGTCGGCCTGTCGCAGACCTGGGGCGGTGAGACCCGGGTCAATGGCGTTGACAGCAACGACGAAGCCCGGCAACGAAAAATCAGCGTGGGTGGCAGTTACTTCATCCGCCCGAAGACGCAACTGCTAGTAGCCCTTGGGCGCGACCTTGAGGTGGAAAATGGCTTCAAGGAAAGCGCCCGCATCAACGTTCGACTGTTGCAGGTGTTCTGAGTAGGAAGACAACATGTTTGTCTAGCCCCGAGCCAACAATCGATCGAGCAGACATTGAGCACCGAGCTGCCGCGCACCACTGTCGGCATGCACCGGTGCACTGTCTCATCTTCGCGCCACCGACTCGACGGTCACTCACTGGAAAAATCAAGCCGATTGCGCTCTTAAAGGAGTTCGCATCAGCGAAGACGAAGAAGAACGCCTGGCGTTAAAACATATCCGGGCATGGGGTAGCCAGGCGTAATCGAACAGCATTTGCCCTCAATTGACGCGTAACCCAGTACTGATAACGGCTTACCGAAAGGTAGACCGTTTTTTTATGCCTTGAAGAAAGTGCCTGGGGCATACTCGCAGCGCCCCTCCTGGATACAGAACTTAGCCAATAGGACGTCCCTTCATGAGCCTTGATGTGTTCGCAATCATCATGCTGGGCGCTGCGTTGCACGCCACTTGGAATGCCGTGGTCAAGGGCGGTGACAACAAGCTGCTGACCACCTGCATGATCGCGTCGATCGCATCACTGATCGCATCGGCGGTCATTCCGTTTCTGGAACTGCCATCCAAGGAAAGTTGGCCCTTCATCGGCGCGTCGGTGATTTTGCAGGTGGTGTATTTCGTGCTGGTCGCCTCGACTTACCGCATTGCCGACATGAGCCAGACCTACCCGATCATGCGCGGCACCGCGCCGTTGCTGGTGGCGACAGCGAGCGTAGGGCTGTTGTCCGAATCCTTGTCCTCCTTCGCCTGGCTTGGCATTGCCATCATCTGCATCGGCATTTTGAGCATGGCTGCAACCCCCGGCATCGGTCAGCGAAAAGGGCTGCTCCTGGCGCTGGTCAACGCGGCAGTCATTGCCGGCTACACCCTTATCGACGGTGTGGGTGTGCGCAAATCCGGCGCGCCTGCGGCCTATACGCTGTGGATATTCCTGCTCACCGGCATCGCGCTTGCCCTATGGGCATGTGCCGTCAGGCGGCGGGAGTTCTGGCGCTATCTGGCGCGCCACTGGCGTCCTGGCGTTATCGGCGGCTTCGGCACCGTCGTGTCCTACGGCCTGGCGCTTTGGGCAATGACGGCGGCACCGATCGCCACGGTTTCGGCGCTCAGGGAAACGTCGATTCTGTTTGGCGTGGTGATCTCGGCACTGGTGCTCAAAGAACAGCTGACCCGCCGCCGGATCATGGCCGCGTGCATCATTGCCGGCGGGGCGATGGTGTTGCGACTGGGCTGACGCGCCGGTCAAACCCATGACATGCCCGGCAGGGCTGCTCTCCAAACAAATCCCCCGCCACCCTATCAAATGAGACCACCTCTCATTAATATGCCTGCTATTCGCGCAACGCCGCATCAGGGTATCGGGGCCATGGAGACAGGGACGCCAGGGGATCAGGAAAAACTCAGCGCCGTTTTTATCGGGCAGCGCAGTGCGTTAATCCGTATGCTGTCGCGCGTCGTCGGCTGTTCGAGCCAGGCGGAGGACCTGGCCCAGGAAACCTACCTGAAGGTGGCGAAAGCGCTGTACGCCCGCCCTATCGAACACCTGAAGCCGTTTCTTTATCAAACCGCGCAGTACCTGGCCTTTGATCATCTGCGCAGTGTGCGCAGCAAAAGGCGCTATGAGTGCCATTTGGCCGAAAGCCTGGTTGTCGAGGTGCCCACCACGGCACCCGGACCGGAGAGCCAGGTCCAGGGCCAACAGCAACTGCTGCAGTTTCAACAGGTGCTCGCTACCTTGCCCAAACGCCAGCAACAAATCCTGGTATTGCATCGACTGCATGACCTGTCCCAAAGCGAGATCGCCCAACGTCTGCAGGTGTCGTTGAGCACGGTGGAAAAAGATCTGCGCCAAGCCCTCACTGCCTGCGTCAAGCAAACGACCGACCATGATTGATCGTGCCGATATCCCCGATGCCATACGTAAGCAGGCGACCGACTGGTTCGCCCAGCGCGATGAGACGGTGCGCAACCCCATCACCCGCCAGCGCTTTGAGCAGTGGCGCGATGCGGATCCCCGGCACGCCACGGCGTATGCGGAACTGACCGCGATGTGGGAAAGCCGTGCCTTCGAGCAAGCCTTGAAAAACCTCGCCGGCGACCTGGAGTTGCCCCCTGCCCCGCAAGCCGCCACGCACCGCAAGACACGCTTCGTGGCTGCCGCCGCTGCCGTGTTGATCACGCTGGGCATCGGCTGGATGACCGATGTGCCGATGCGCCTGCAGGCTGACCACATGACCGACATTGCACAGTTGGAACGCTTTGACTTGGAGGACGGCTCGCACATCGTGCTGGGCAGCCACAGCGCCATCAGCATCGCTTTCGACGGTGCCCATCGCCGCATCAAGCTGCTGCGCGGTGAACTCTATGTCGAAGCCGCCCATGACTCAGACCGCCCCCTTAGCATCGAAACCACCGAGGCCCGCGTCACCGTAGTCGGCACGCAATTCAGCGTCAGCCAGCGCGACGCGGGCGTCACCGTCGCCGTGCGCCAAGGCCAGGTACGCTTCGCCAACCGCAAGGGCGAACAGAGCCTGTTGCAGGCGGGCAACTGGCAACAGTTGCTGGGTGGGCATCTGCAACCGCTGTCCCTGGACGGTGGTGAACGACAGATGGCCTGGATCAACGGACGGCTGTCGTTCCAGAACGCGCCGCTGGCGCAGGTGTTGGCAGAAATCCGCCGCTATTACCCCGCACCGATCCTGTTATTGAACGATACCGCCGCCGGGGAGCGGGTCAGCGGCAATTACCAGTTGGATGATCCCCAGGCGATCGTGCAGGCGTTGGGTAAAGTCACTTCAACCCGGGTCCAGCGCCTGCCTGGCGGCATCCTGGTAATTCGCTGACACAGCCCACCTGACACCGTCGAAAAAAGTTTTACGGCTTTCGAAGCTTCAACCCGTCAAGAACTTTGCCTTTGCAAATCATTCCTATTTCTAACGGGGCTCACATGCACTTCCCAGCACTCAATCCGACCCACGCCCGCAGCATTCTTGCGCTCGCCATCTGCCTGGCGTGCAGCACTGCGGTTGCCGTGGAACCGGCGGGCAAACCGGCCATTCGTGAAGCAGCAGATACCCGCAGCTTTGCCATCGCGCGTCAGTCGCTGGTCAATGCCTTGGATCAATTGAGTGTGCAGAGCGGGCTGCAAATTGCCTATGCGGCTGACCTGGCCCAAGGCGTCGAATCGCCTGGCGTCAGCGGCCGCATGACCGCCCTGGAGGCGCTGACCCGATTGCTCAAAGGCACGCCCCTGAGCTTCGAGCGCAACGGCCCTGACGCAGTCATGCTGACCCGCACCGAACAACCCGGCGCGGCCTTGCAACTGGGCACCACCACCGTCATCAGCAACCAGTTGGGCACAGTCACCGAAGGCACCGGTTCCTACACCCCGGGCACCATCGCCACGGCCACGCGCCTGGTGCTGACCCCGCGCGAAACGCCGCAGTCCATCAGCGTCGTCACGCGCCAGCACATGGATGACTTTGCCCTCGACAGTGTCGACGACGTGATGCGCCATACCCCTGGCATTACCGTGTCGGCCTACGACACCGACCGCAGCAATTACTACTCGCGTGGTTTTTCGATCAACAATTTCCAGTACGACGGTATCCCCTCGGCCGTGCGCAACGTGGCCTATTCGGCGGGCAACACCCTGAGCGACATGGCGATCTATGACCGGGTCGAAGTGCTCAAGGGCGCCTCCGGCCTGCTCAGCGGCGCTGGCTCCCTGGGCGGCACCATCAACCTGGTGCGCAAGAAACCTACGGCGGAATTTCTCGGCCACATCACCACGGCGGCGGGCACCTGGGATCACTACCGCACGGAAGTGGACGTCAGCGGCCCGCTGACCGAAACCGGCAATGTGCGTGGGCGTGCCGTGGCGGCCTATCAGGACAACAAATCGTGGGTCGACCGCTACTCGAACAAAAGCTCGGTGTTCTACGGCATTCTCGAATTCGACCTGTCACCCGACACCTTGCTCACCGTGGGCGCCGATTATCAGGACAGCAAACCCAAAGGCTCCACCTGGTCCGGCAGCTTCCCGCTGTTCAACTATGCCGGCGAGTTGAACAATGCCAAGCGCTCCTTCAGCAATGCCACTGACTGGAGCAGTTGGCAGCAATACACCCGCACGGTGTTCGCGAACCTGGAGCACGACCTCGGCGACGGCTGGGTGACCAAACTGCAACTGGACCACAAGCTCAACGGCTACGACGCCCAGATGGGTGCGATCCAGTTCTACCAGCCGGCGGCGGACGGCACCGCAAATATCAACGCCCAGCGCTACAAGGGCGAAACCACCAGCGACTCGGCCGATCTGTATATCAGCGGCCCGTTCAATTTTCTCGGCCGTGAACATGACCTGGTGGTCGGTGGATCCATCAGCACCGCCCATTGGAAGGGCAAGGGTTATTGGGACGAAACCTTCCCCACCGCCAACCTGGTCGACTACTTCAACTGGCATGGCAACCTGGCCAAGCCCGACTGGGGCGTGGCCTCCCAAGTCACCGACGACACCATTCGCCAGACCGGCATGTACGTCACCACCCGCTGGAACCTCACCGACGACCTGAAACTGTTGCTCGGCGGGCGCGTGGTCGACTACACCCTGACCGGCAGCACCGACACCTACCGTGAAACCGGACGCTTCATTCCCTATGCCGGGGCCATCTATGACCTCACGGACAACCTGTCGGCCTATGTCAGCTACACCGATGTCTTCATGCCCCAGGAAAGCTACAACCTCGATCGTAACCGCAAGCTGATTGACCCGGACGAAGGCGAGAACTATGAAGTGGGCCTCAAGGGTGAGTTCCTCGATGGGCGCCTTAACGCCAGCCTGGCGTACTTCGAGGTGAAGGAAAGCAACCGCTCCCTGCCCGACGATGCGTACAACAACCAGACGCCGACACCGCCCAACTTTGCCTTCAAGGGCACCGATGCGACAACCAAAGGCTATGAACTGGAACTGTCCGGCGAAATCGCCCCAGGCTGGCAGTTGCAGGGTGGCTACACCCACAAAGTGGTGCGCGACGATGCCGGCAAAAAAGTCTCGACCTTTGAGCCCGAGGATCAGGTGAGCATGTTCACGATCTACAAGCTCAAGGGCGAGCTGGACAAAGTCAGCGTCGGCGGTGGCCTGCGCTGGCAGAACACGGTGTGGCAGGACATCTACAACAGCCCCAGGAATACGACCGAGAAATTTTCCCAGGAGGCCTACTGGGTGGTGGACTTGATGACGCGCTACCAATTCACGAAAAACCTGTCGACCACGCTGAACCTCAATAACGTGTTCGATAAGCCCTATTACACCAACGTGGGCTTCTACAACTCCGCCATCTACGGCGCACCGCGTCACTTCATGCTGACCACGCGCTGGGACTTCTGACTGCCTGAGCCACACGGCCTATCACGAGGTAGGCCGTTTTTGACGCCCTCCCTTGCCACTGTTAGTGTCCAGCCTTCCCCATACACGGAGTGCTTCACGGTGAAACTGGACATCTATCAAGTCGACGCCTTCAGCCAACATGCCTTCGGCGGCAACCCTGCCGCGGTGTGCCCGCTCACCGAGTGGCTGCCTGATGAGCAACTGCAGCATATCGCCGCCGAAAACAACCTCTCCGAAACCGCCTACTTCGTGCCCCGCGATGGGTTCTATGAGTTGCGCTGGTTTACCCCGCAAGTCGAAGTCGACCTGTGCGGCCATGCCACGCTGGCGACGGCGTGGGTGTTGATTCACGCGCTGGCGGACGCACCCCAGGTGCTGCGCTTTGCCACCCGCAGCGGCGAGCTTCGGGTGACGCGCAAGGGGGATGAGCTGGCGATGGACTTTCCCGCCCGGCAACCACAGCGTTGCGAACCGCCCGCTGGAATGTTGAGTGCCCTGGGGATCGAGAGCGCCGACGTGTTCGGCACCGATGACTACATCGTGCTGGTGGACGACGAAGCCCAGGTCGCCGCGCTGACGCCTGATTTTGCGCAGCTCAAGGGCTTGCCCAAGCGCGGGATAGCAGTCACCGCCAAGGGCACGCGGTTTGATTTTATTTCACGCTGGTTCGGGCCGAATGTGGGGGTCGATGAAGACCCGGTCACCGGTTCGGCGCATACCTCGCTGGCACCGTTCTGGGCCGAGCGCCTGGGCAAATCGCACTTGACGGCCGAACAAGGGGGCCAGCGCAAGGGCCAGTTGCACTGCGAGCTGCAGGGCGACCGCGTGATTATTTCCGGCAAGGCAGTGTTGTACATGCAAGGCACGATTTACCTGTAAACCGCAGCGCCCCCAGGACAAAAGATCATTCGCAAAATGAACGGAGTTCAGCACGTGTTTTCGATTTCCCTCCGCCAACTGTCGCTCATGGCGGCAGCCCTGAGCCTGGCTGCCTGCCACACGCCGGTCAACGAACAGCCACCGGCACCGGAGTTGGGCTCGGGCTATCGCACCGACCTCAGCACCCGCCATGCCGAGCGCCATATGGCCGCCGCCGCCAACCCGCTGGCGGCCGAGGCCGGACGCGAGATGTTGCGCCAGGGCGGGTCGGCAATTGACGCTGCCATTGCGATGCAGGCGGTGTTGACCCTGGTGGAACCACAATCTTCCGGCATTGGCGGTGGTGCGTTCATCATGTTGTGGGATGGGAAAAACGTGCATGCCTATGACGGCCGCGAAACGGCCCCGGCGGGGGCGACCGAGCGGTTGTTCCTGAACACCGACGGCACGCCGATGGCCTTCACCGACGCGCAGATCGGCGGGCGCTCGGTGGGCACGCCAGGGGTGCTGCGGGCCCTGGAAATGGCCCATAAGAAGACCGGCCGCCTGCAATGGGCCAAGCTGTTCGAGCCAGCGATTCGTTTGTCGGAGCAGGGCTTCGCGATTTCACCGCGCTTGCACAGCCTGATCGCCGCTGACCGCTTTATCCCGCAATCGCCGGAGATGACAGCCTACTTTCTGAATGCCGATGGCACGCCAAAAGCCGCCGGTACACGGCTGAAAAACCCGGCGCTGGCCGCTGTGTTCAAGCGCATTGCCAAGGAAGGGCCGGACGCCCTGTACCACGGGCCGATTGCCGATGAAATTGCGCGCAAGGTGCAGGGCAACCGCAATGCGGGCAGCCTGACTCAAGCGGATCTCAAGGGCTACGTCGCCAAGGAACGCGCGCCGCTGTGCACCGATTACAAGCGCTGGAGAGTCTGTGGCATGCCACCGCCGTCCTCAGGCGGGATTGCGGTCGCGCAGATGCTCGGCACATTGCAGGCCCTGGAAGCCCGCGACCCAAGCCTGGCCATCGCGCCGATGACACCGATAAAAAGCGCCTCGCCTGCCGGGCTTGAACCCACGCCCGAGGCCGTGCACCTGCTCGCCGAAGCCGGTCGCCTGGCCTTTGCCGACCGCGCGCTGTACGTGGCCGATGCGGACTTCACACCGGTGCCGGTGGCCGGCCTCGTGGCCCCGAACTACCTGGCACAGCGTGCCACGCTGATCGGCGAGCGCAGCATGGGCATCGCCAAGCCAGGCCGACCGGCCGGTATTCAAGTCGCGTACGCACCGGACCGTTCGCCGCTGCGAATCTCCACCTCACAAGTGGTCGCCGTAGATGACCTGGGCGGCGCCGTGTCGATGACCACCACGGTGGAAGCCGCGTTTGGCTCCCATGTAATGGTCCAGGGCTTTTTACTCAATAACCAGATGACCGACTTCTCATTCATCCCCGAAGAAAACGGCCAGCCGGTAGCCAACCGCGTGCAACCCGGCAAACGCCCGCGCTCGGCCATGGCACCGACCCTGGTGTTCGACCGCGAGAGCGGTGAGTTGCTGGCCGCGGTCGGTTCGCCGGGCGGCTCGCAAATCATCGAGTACGTGAGCAAATCCCTGGTGGCGATGCTCGACTGGAACCTCGACCCGCAAGCCGCCATCGGCCTGCCCAATTTCGGCAGCCGCAATGGGGCTACCGAGCTGGAAGCGGGCTTGTTCAGCCCAGGCCTGAAGCAGGCGTTGAAGGACAAGGGCCATGAGCTGAGCGAGATCGACATGACCAGCGGTATCCAGGCCATCGTGCTCAAGCGGGACGCCCAGGGCAAGGTGTCGCTGAGCGGCGGCGCCGACCCTCGGCGCGAAGGCGAAGCGCTCGGCGACTGACTTTAGTGAACGGAGGGAATCCCTTGCACCAGGCTGAAAATCTCGCTGCCATCCCTGGCATCGACCACGGTTTCTGTTCGATCGACGACCCGCTGCGCCCGGATGAAGTATTCATCTGCAAGCAAGTGCACAGCGCCTCGGTGATTGAATGGCAGGCGGGCCAGGTGGCCAATACGATCGAGGCCGATGGTGTGTTGACGCACCACGCTCACCCGATCGCGGTGATCACCGCAGATTGCCTGCCCATTCTGTTCGCGTCGAAAACGGGCGAACGGGTGGCCGCAGTCCATGGCGGCTGGAAGGGGCTGCAACGCGGGATTATCGCCAACGTCATGCAGCGCTTTGCCGCCGAAGGGATTGCAGCCGACCAGCTGCAAGTGGCTATCGGCCCATCGATCAAGCCGTGCTGTTATGAAGTGAGCGAAGGCTTTATCGCCGACTTCCAGAGTGACCAAGGGCACCTGTGGCAACACGCCCAGGCACCGTGGAGCTTCGTGCAACCGGCACCGCTGCAATCCCCGCAGATGGCCCCGCCCCATGCACGGCAAGCAGGCAGTGCGTGGTTTGACTTGAGCGGGTATGGGTTGTTGCTGCTGCAAGCGGCGGGCGTCAAGCGTGAGCAGATCGACGTGAGCGAGGTGTGCACCTACTGCACGTCGCCGACGTTTGCCAGCTACCGCAGAAGGACGCATCAGCCGGAGGAAGCGAAGACGTTGATTTATTCGTGGATTGCTCGTACAGACTGACACGAGAAGGCCTACAACACTCTTTCTCAAATCCTCTACATGTCTTCAGATCGCAAAATGCCATGTCATTTTTTGCGATAAACCCCCTCTTGAGCGGCGCCTTTTCACCTGCGATTTTCTGGCCCGCACTTTCTTGCCAGGGGCTACGTCAAAGACGTAGAATTTCTCGTGTTAACGATCATAGAATCTCCATTGTTCAGCAAACTATGGCCTGACTATTGGAGCGAAGATGAAAAGGGTATTTTCATGGCGTTTCTTGCCAGCCATCCCGATGCCGGGAATGTTATTCCTGGCTCGGGCGGTTGCCGAAAAGTACGCTGGTGCTTGGAGGGTCAGGGCAAAAGGGGGGCAGTGCGAGTCATCTACACCACTCAATTGGCTTGCGGAGCAATAGTAGCCCTACTGATTTACGGCAAGGGCGCTACGGAGAATATTCCAGCGCACATCCTGTACAAAATTGCGAAGGAGATGAACCATGCCACTCACTGATAAACAACTGAAGGAACGTGACGCCAAACGCAATATCGGCGAAGAATTACTGAGCGCTATTCAGGATGTTAAAGCAGGACGCTACGGCGCCGTGCAGCAGATCGAAATCACTCAAGCTGCCGAAGCAAGAAGCAAGACAGGACTGTCGCAACCCAAATTTGCCGAGCTTTTGGGGGTTTCGGTAAGAACCCTTCAAGAGTGGGAACAGGGGCGTCGTTCCCCCTCCGGCGCAGCACGCTCACTGCTACATATTGCGGCCATAAGACCAGACGTTTTTCGGGAAGTCCTCAGTAACGCCTGATGGCGTTACTGGCCACTCCCTGAGGATCAACGGCTGATCTTCAACCCCTTACGCCCCGCATGCCGCTCCAACGCCAGCTCGATCAACCGGCTCACCAACTCGCTGTAGCTCATCCCCGCCGCCTGCCACAACTTGGGGTACATGCTGATACGGGTGAAGCCGGGCAGTGAGTTGATTTCGTTGATCAGCACTTCGCCATCGTCGGTCAGGAATACATCGACCCGCGCCAACCCCGCGCAACCCAGCACGTCAAACGCCTCGAGGGCCAAGCGGCGAATCCGCTCACTGGCTTCATGGCTGATATCAGCCGGCACCACCACCTGGGCCGCCTGCCCGTCGATGTATTTGCTGTCGTAGGAGTAGAAACCGCTGCTCACCACAATCTCGCCGCAGCCGCTGGCGACCGGGTTTTCGTTACCCAGCACAGCGCATTCTATTTCGCGGCCGCGCACGGCCGATTCCACCAGCACCTTTTGATCAAAACCCAGGGCCAGTTCAACCGCGGCGTGGTACTCAGCCTCGTTGCCCACCTTGCTCACACCCACCGAAGAACCCTGGTTGGCCGGTTTGACGAACATTGGCAGGCCGAGTTTATTCACCGCAGTGTCAAAGGAAATACGCGCGGCGTTGCTGCGGGTCAGGGTGATGAACGGCGTCACGGCAATGCCGGCGTCGCGCAGCAGACGTTTACTGATGTCCTTGTCCATGCACACCGCCGAGCCGAGCACGTCAGAGCCGACGAAAGGCAGATCAGCCATGCGCAGCAGGCCTTGCAGGCAGCCGTCTTCGCCGAGGGTGCCGTGGACGATGGGGAAGATCACGTCGATGTGTGCCAGCAGGCCGTTGCCGGAGGTTTCCACCACCTGCTGGCTGGCCTTGCCGGGCACCACCGCCAGTTCACGGTTGGATTGGTTAAGGGCGATGAGTGCCGGGTTTTCCTGGTTGATCAGGAAGTTCGAGGTGTCGTTGAGGTGCCAGTGGCCGGCCTTGTCGATGCCGATCAGGACTGGCTCGAAGCGTGTGCGGTCGAGTGCATCGACAATATTGCGCGCCGACTGCAACGAGACTTCGTGCTCGGCCGAACGACCACCAAAAATAATCCCCACCCGCACCTTGCTCATGACTCGGCCTCACTGTCGAAAGTAAGGCTTCTTACCACGGACGGTCAGCGATTCGCTACCAGGTGTGCGCCGAACAACACGTAGCAACCGCCGGCAAAACGGTCGAGCCATTTGCGCGAGCGGCTGTAGAGGTTGGCCATGTGCGCACTGGAAAACACCAGGGCCACGCAGGAATACCAGCTGAACGACAGGGTGGCCATGGTGATCACCGCCAGGGTCAGCAGCATCGGCGACGGCGACGGCGGCATGGTGGAGGCGAAGATGGTGGCGACGAACAACGCGGCCTTGGGGTTGGACAGGTTGCCCAGCAACCCCAGGCGCCAGGCGGAAAACAACGAGCGGCGCGCTTCGTCCGGCAACACGCTCTGGCCCATGGCTGGCGCCGAGCGTTTGAACAGTTTCAGCCCCAGGTAAATCAGGTAGCAGCCGCCGATGATCTTGAACGCCAGGTACAACATGGGGGCGGCGGTAAACAGCGACTTGATGCCCAGGCCACCCGCCAGCCCCCACATGATCGTGCCAGTGGACACGCCCGCCGAAGCCACCACGCCATGGCGGCGCGAACAACTGGCAGCCAACTGTGCCGTGTTGAAGAAGTTGGGCCCGGGCGTCACCACCGCCACTGTCCACAGCAGGGCCAGCGAGACCAGGGGAGCCACGTAGGCGGGGTTGATAAATTCCATTGGGCAGCTCCATCAGCGCAGGGCACGAGCAAGGAGCATAGACCTCGCCCACCGCCCGCACAATCGTACAAGACCCCGGCAGACAAGGGTTGCAGACTGGGTTAACGTATTTCCACCTCTCCTTGTGACAAGCCGCCATGGGCAAACCGACCCGCAACTTCGACTGGCTGCACCGTGCCCCGCATGCCAGCGGCCTGGACCGTATCGAGGCGTACTTTGCAGGCTTTGCCTTCGACCCGCATCGCCATGACACCTACGCCATCGGGCGTACCTTGTCTGGCGTGCAGAGTTTTCACTATCGCGGCGACATGATCCACAGCCTGCCCGGCACGACCATGGTGCTCCATCCCGATGAGACCCACGACGGCCACGCCGGCAGTGACGAAGGTTTCAAGTACCGGATGATTTACGTGGAGCCGTCGCTGATCCAGCAGATCCTCGGCGGCAAGCCGTTGCCGTTTATCCCCAGTGGTTTATCCACTGACCCCAGGCTGTTCCGCGCCAGCGAAGTGCTGCTGCAGAACCTCGATCATCCGATTGACCCGTTGCAGGAACAGGACGCGATGTTCGACCTGGCCCACGCGCTGAGCAACGCCGCTGGCGCCCTCGTCAGCCGCAAGGCGTTCGATTACGTCGCCGCCGAACGCGCCCGGGAGTTTATCCACAGCGCCCTGGGCCGCAGCATCACCCTGGATGAAATCGCCGACCACGCCGGCCGCGACCGCTGGGCATTGTCGCGGGATTTTCGCGTGCTGTTCGGCACCAGCCCCTACCGCTACCTGACGATGCGTCGGCTGGACCTGGTGCGCAGTCTGCTCGCGCAGGGACAGTCGCTGGTGGACGCCGCGCTGATCGCCGGCTTCACCGACCAGAGTCATATGACCCGGCAATTTCGCAGCACCTACGGTATGCCGCCGTCGCGTTGGGTGAAGATGCTCGGACGCTGAGTACGCTTAGAGCGAGTGCCCATCGATGGGCTCGCCGATGGTCAGGAAATGCCCTCCCGCCACATGATGCAAAGTCCGTAATTCATCATGCCCTTCGAAGTGCCGGTGGCCTTCGCTGAACACCCGCTCATCGGCATAGGCTGCGACCACTTCGCCGAGGAACAGGTCATAGGTCTGCTGGTTGTGAGGTTCGGGCAGCAGGCGACATTAAGCATGAGTCCTATGGATCAGCTCGACAGTTGGTTAGCGAACCGCCCTACGCGTTGAGCGCTAGCACATTTAACTGCCGTTATTTCGACACACGCCCATGACTTGGTACTCCAAAGTCGTGAGCTTGCCGCTGGAGTCTTCATAGGTCATGCGCGAAGGCACGGTGTTGCACGCGCGGATCGGCGGCGTCACGTTGACCACCTTGGCAATGTCCAGCTTCATTCCATAGCGATAGGCCTGCACTTGAGGCACCGGCTTGCCGTTTCTCACGGCGTAATCGGCCATGGCCTTTTCATTGCGCTCCATCATCAGGGCAAAGGTGCGATCACCGCCGCCTTCGGCCAATGCGCCGAAAGACAGGACGGCCGTTAATACACCCAGAGCGATTTTATAAAAGTTCATCACCTGTTCCTCGACTGAAAGTTCAGTGCCGAGACTAACGAACGAACCCTGACGCGATGTTCACCAGAACATTACTTATTTGTTAGGTGGTGGCGAGCTTCCAGAATTGTAATGTTCACGCCACCCAATCGTTATCCACGGTTTGCAACTATCAGCCCGGGCCAGATCAATAAGAACGCCCGCCTCCATAAGAAGCTGATAACTGCCAATACCGAGGAGCGAAACATGCGGATCCGTTATTACACCCTTCCCCTTTCACTGATCGCCACATTGCCCCTGGCAGCCGTGGCCGCGGAAGACAAACCTGAAGGGTTTATCGAGGGCAGCAGCGTGAACGTGCTGGCGCGCAACTTTTACTTCAACCGCGATGACCGCAAGAGCCAATCCAGCCCCACCGGGAATGGCTATTCCGAAGCCTGGGCCCAGGGACTGATCGGCAAATTCGAATCCGGCTTTACCCAGGGCACCGTGGGGTTTGGCCTGGACGCCTTCGCCATGGTCGGCGTGAAACTCGACTCGGGCACCGGCCGCAGCGGCGGCAAGGGCTCGTTCGGCGTGCTGCCGGTGGACAGCAACAACCATCCCGAAGACAACTACAGCAAAGTCGGCGGCGCGGCGAAACTGCGGGTATTGGACACGGTGATCAAGGCCGGCGACGTGTTCCCGCTGACCCCCGTGGTGGCCTACGGCGATTCGCGGGTGTTGCCGGAAAGCTTCCGTGGCGTGACCCTGCAGAACACCAGCCTGGACGGCCTGACCTTGCAGGGCGGGCGCCTGAGCGGTATGAGCCAACCCAACGAAAGCGGCATGAACAAAGGGTTCGCAACGTTTTACGCCGGTCCGGTCGATTCCCCCTGGATCGGCTACTTCGGCGGCGACTACACCGTGAACAAACACCTGAGCCTGAGCCTGTACAGCAGCCGCCTGAAGGACGCCTGGGACCAGTACTACGTCGGCAGCGCCGCCAGTTACCCGCTGAACGAAGACGTCTCGCTGTTCGGCGACGTCAACTACTACAAGGCTGTGGACGAAGGCAAAAAGCTGCTGGGTGAATTCGACAACACCATCTGGAGCGCCCGGCTCGGCGTGAAGGTGGGCGCCCACAGCCTGGCTGTGTCGCACCAGCGCAACAACGGCGATGACGACTTCGATTACCTGCGTCAGTCGGACTCGATTTTCCTCAACAACTCAATCCAGTACAGCGACTTCAACTCGCCCAAGGAGCGCTCGTGGATGCTGCGCTACGACCTGGACATGCAGCCATTCGGCATTCCCGGCCTGTCGTTCATGACCCGCTACGGCAAGGGCACCGGCGCCGACTACAGCAATGCCAACGCGGTGTATATGCGCCGCGATGCCGCCGGCGATCCGCTCACCGACCAACGCCGCTGGGAGCGGGATATCGAAGCCAAGTACGTGGTGCAAAGCGGCAACTTGAAGGATTTATCGCTGCGGCTGCGCCAGGCCACCGTGCGTTCAAGTTCATTTGAGTCCGACCTTGAAGAAGTCCGCGTGATTGTCGAATACCCACTGGCGATTCTTTAAGACGCACTTACATTCACTTGCCGATGCCCTACATCTCTTCACAGGTTGAAGTCTGTCAGAACTGTAATATCGGCCTCACCTTCTCGTTAAGTTGCACTTTTTATACTGCGCATCGAACACATCTCATCTCTGCAGCTTTTGTGTAGCTCCTTTGGAACAGAGATGAATTTTATACGCCCCAGCCGGGGCGTTTTTTTTGTGTGCCCGGTCAGTGACGAATCGTCGCACTGGCCTGACGCGGCTTGACCTTAAAGCTACTTCAGGCTTCAGAGTTTTCCTACAGCCTATTCAGCCTCTACGAGGCCATCTCCTTTCGTTTTCCTTGAAGGTAAATCCCCATGCGTATCCTTGTGGTTGAGGACGAGCAGAAAACCGCCGACTACTTGCAGCAAGGCCTGATCGAAAGTGGCTACGTCGTCGATTGCGCCGCCAGCGGCATCGACGGCCTGCACCTGGCCAGGCAGCACACCTATGAACTGGTGATCCTCGACGTCAACCTGCCCAACACCGACGGCTGGGAAGTACTTGAGCAACTGCGCCGTGACGGCAACCAGCGCGTGATGATGCTGACCGCGCGTGGCCGCCTGGCCGACAAGATCAAGGGCCTGGACATGGGCGCCGACGATTACCTGGTCAAACCCTTCGAGTTCCCCGAACTGCTGGCTCGTGTGCGCACCTTGCTGCGTCGCAGCGAACATATTCCGCTGCCGGATGTGCTGCGCGTCGCGGACCTGGAGTTGGACCCGCGTCGTCATCGCGCCTATCGCGGCGACCGGCGCATCGACCTGACCACCAAGGAGTTCGCCCTGCTGCATGTGTTGATGCGCCAGGCCGGCGAAGTGATGACCCGCACGCAGATCATCTCCCTGGTGTGGGACATGAACTTCGACTGCGACACCAACGTGGTCGAGGTCTCCATCAGCCGCCTGCGCGGCAAGGTCGATGACCAGAGCGAGGTCAAGCTGATCCACACCATTCGCGGCGTGGGTTATGTGCTGGAGGCACGCCAATGAGGACCAGCAGCCTGTCGATGCGCCTGGGGCTGACGGTCAGCCTGATGGGCGCGGGGCTGGTCGTGCTGCTGGCGACCCTGGCCTACCTGGCCTTGACCCATGAGCTGGAAAAGCTCGCGCGCAAGGGCCTGGAAAGCAAGATGGAACAGATCCAGCACAGCCTGGCGATGGGCCTGGACACCCACGGAATCAAAGCCCGCCCCCACTCGTTGCTGGACCTGGTGATGGGCCATGACAATTTCTACCTGACCATCGTCGGCACCGCGCCCGATAACGCCGTGCTGCTCAGTGTCGGCGCCAAACCCCAGGAACCGTTACTGACCGACTTTTCCCCCCGGGAAACCCTCGGCTACCTCAACTGGGAAGACCAAGACGGCAACCAGGTACTCAGTGCCTCCAGCCTGATGCGCCTGGCCAGCGGCGAGCGCGTGCGCGTGTTGCTGTCGCTGGACCGCAGGGATGACCAGGCGCTGCTCAGTGCCTACCTGCGCGCCACCCTCATCGCCCTGCCGATGCTGCTGATTCTTATCGGCATGGGCGCCTGGGGGCTGGTGCAACGCGGGTTGGCGCCCTTGAAGCAGTTCAGCCATATCGCCGCCCAAGTGACGACCCAGGACCTGACACACCGCTTATCCATCGACAACCTGCCCAAGGAGCTGGGCGAGTTGGCGCAAAGCATCAACGTAATGCTGAATCGCCTGGACGCCGGCGTGCAGCAGTTGTCGCAGTTCTCCGACGACCTCGCTCACGAACTGCGTGCACCGCTGACCAACCTGATGGGCAAGGCCCAGGTGACCCTGTCCCGTGAACGGCCCAGTGAGGAATACAAGGCCGGACTGGAATCCTGCACCGAGGAAATGGAGCGCCTGTCGCGCATGGTCTCCGACATGCTGTTTCTCGCTCAAGTCAGCCATCCGGCGGCGCGAGCCGGGTTCGGCACGGTGTCGCTGGGCGCGGAAGCACAACGGGTGATGGAACTGTTCGCCCTGAGCGCCGAAGACAAACACGTGACCCTCAACCTGCGCGGCGACGCCTGGGTGACGGGTGATCGCCTGATGATCCAGCGGGCCATTTCCAACCTGCTGTCCAATGCCATCCGCCACACGCCCGAAGGTTCCAGCGTGCTGCTGCTGGTGGAGACCTACGACCAGAGCGTGTCGTTGTCGGTGGGCAACCCCGGGCGTGGCATCGAAGCGCACCACCTGCCGCATCTGTTCGAACGTTTCTACCGCGCCGACAGCAGCCGTACCCGCGCCGAAGGTGGCACCGGGCTGGGGCTGGCCATTGTGCAGTCGATCATGCACCTGCATCAGGGGCACGCCGACGTCAGCAGCCAGCCAGGCCGGTTTACACGGTTCAGCCTGGTATTTCCTCTTCCTTGCGATGCGCCCACTGGTACAGCGCCGGCAGCACCAGCAAGGTCAGCAACGTAGAAGAAATGATCCCGCCGATCACCACCGTCGCCAACGGACGCTGCACTTCGGCGCCGGTGCCGGTGGCCAGGGCCATGGGGATAAACCCCAGGGAGGCCACCAGTGCGGTCATCAATACCGGGCGCAGGCGAGTCAGCGCACCCTCGTGGATGGCCACCGACAGCGAGCGCCCTTCCTCGCGCAGGTTGCGGATGAAGGCAATCATCACCAGGCCGTTGAGCACCGCCACGCCGGACAAGGCGATAAAGCCAACGCCTGCGGAGATCGACAGCGGAATATCGCGCAGCCACAGCGCCATGATCCCACCGGTCAACGCGAACGGAATCCCGGTAAACACCAGCAGCCCGTCCTTGAGGTTGTTGAACATCATGAACAACAACCCGAACACCAGCAGCAAGGCCACCGGCACCACGATTTGCAAACGCTCGGAGGCTTCCTTCAGTTGTTCGAACTGGCCGCCCCATGTGGTCCAGTAACCTGCCGGGACTTTCACCTGCGCCGTGATCGCCGCCTCGGCCTCCTCCACGAACGACCCCATATCCCGCCCGCGCACGTTGGCACTGACGATCACCAGGCGCTTGCCGTTCTCGCGGCTGATCTGGTTCGGGCCGAGCACCAGGTCCAGGCTGGCGACCTGGGACAAGGCAATAAACCCCAACTGCCCCGCCGCATTCCCGGCCAGCGCCGGCACCGGAATCAGCAGCCGCGACAAGCCGTCGATATCCGTACGCAGCGCGTCGGACAAGCGCACGACCATGTCGAAGCGGCGGTCACCTTCGTACAGCGTACCGGCCTGGCGCCCACCGACGGCGACGGCAATGGTGTCCTGCACATCGCCGACATTCAGGCCAAAGCGCGCGGCCTTGTCACGGTCGATATTGATGGTCAGCACCGGCAGGCCGGACGTCTGTTCGACCTTCACTTCCGAAGCCCCCTCGAGGCCTTGCAAGGTCTCGGCAATGTCTGCGGCGGTGGTGTTGAGCACCGCCATGTCGTCGCCAAATACCTTCACCGCCACATCACTGCGCACCCCGGAAATCAGCTCGTTGAAACGCAGCTGGATCGGTTGCGACAACTCGTACGCACTGCCCGGCACAATCGCACTGGCGCGCTGGATATCGGCGATCAGGGCTTCGCGGGACTTGCTCGGATTTGGCCATTGATCCTTCGGCTTGAGCATCACGTAGCTGTCGGAAATATTCGGCGGCATCGGGTCGGAGGCGATTTCCGCCGTACCGGTACGTGCAAATACCCGCTCGATTTCCGGCACCTGGGCCATCAAGGTTTTTTCCAGCTGCTGCTGCATCTGCACCGATTGCGTCAGGCTGGTGCCGGGCACGCGCAGGGCCTGTTGGGCGAAGTCGCCCTCACTGAGGCTGGGGATAAACTCACTGCCCATGCGGCTGGCCACCACGCCCGAGGCGACGATGGTCAGCACGGCCAGACCGAACACCAGCGGCCGGCGGGTCATCACCCAGTCCAGCACCGGCGCATAGGCCCGGCGTGCGGTACGCATCACCAGGTTTTCTTCTTCCTTGACCTTGCCGGTGACGAACAGCGCAATCGCCGCCGGCACGAAGGTCACCGACAAAATCATCGCCCCCAGCAGCGCGATCACCACGGTAAACGCCATGGGGTGGAACATCTTCCCGGCCACACCGGTGAGGGCGAAGATCGGCAGGTACACGACCATGATGATCAGTTGCCCGAAGATCAGCGCACGCCGCGCTTCCTTGGCCGCCGCGAACACCTCGTGCAGGCGCTCGCTGCGGGTCAGCAAGCGACCATGGCGCTGCTGCGCATGGGCCAGGCGGCGGATGGCGTTCTCGACGATCACCACTGCGCCGTCGACGATAATGCCGAAGTCCAGCGCGCCGAGGCTCATCAGGTTGGCGCTGACTTTGTTGGTGAACATGCCAGTAAAGGTGAACAGCATTGCCAGGGGAATCACCATCGCGGTGATCAGCGCCGCGCGGATATTGCCGAGGAACAGGAACAGCACCGCGACCACCAGCAGCGCACCTTCGAAGAGATTTTTCTTCACAGTAGCAATGGCTTTTTCGACGAGGTTGGTGCGGTCGTAGACGGTAACCGCCACCACGCCTTCGGGCAGCGAGCGGTTGATGTGTTCGAGCCTGGAAGCCACCGCCTGGGACACGGTGCGGCTGTTTTCTCCGATCAACATAAACACCGTGCCCAGCACCACTTCGCGGCCGTTTTCCGTGGCGGCGCCGGTACGCAGCTCACGGCCGATCTCGACCTGGGCGACATTGCGCACGCGGATCGGCGTGCCGTCGGACGTGGTGATGACGATATTGGCGATGTCGTCGATGGACGCCACCTGCCCCGGCGCGCGGATCAACAATTGCTCGCCGCTGCGCTCGATGTACCCGGCGCCGACGTTGGCGTTGTTGCGCTCCAGTGCCGTGACCAGATCGTTCAAGGTCAGGTTGTAGGCCGCCAGGCGCTTGGGGTCCGGGGCGATCTGGTATTCCTTGGCGAAGCCGCCGATGGTGTTGATCTCGGCCACACCGGGCACGTTGCGCAGTTGCGGCTTGATAATCCAGTCCTGGATCACCCGCAGGTCGGTCGGCGTGTAGGGCGTGCCGTCGTCCTTGCGGGCGCCCTCTTCGGCCTCCACGGTCCACAGGAAAATTTCCCCGAGGCCGGTGGAAATCGGCCCCATCGCGGTTTCGATCCCCGTAGGCAATTGCTCGCGGGCCACCTGCAGGCGCTCGTTGACCAACTGGCGGGCGAAGAACAGGTCGGTGCCGTCCTTGAAGATCACCGTCACCTGGGACAAGCCGGAGCGTGACAACGAACGGGTCTGCTGCAGCCCCGGCAAACCGGCCATCGCGGTTTCGATGGGAAAGGTAATGCGCTGCTCGGTTTCCAGCGGCGAAAAACCGGCCGCCGCCGAGTTGATCTGCACCTGCACATTGGTGATGTCGGGCACCGCGTCGATGGGCAGTTTCTGATAGCTGGCGATGCCGACACCGGCCATCAACAGCACCGCCAGCAGCACGATGATGCGCTGCTCGATGGCGAATTGGATAAGGCGCTCAAACATGAGAAATCACTCGCAGGATCAATGGGCGTGCTCGGCCGAGCCCTTGCCCAATTCGGACTTGAGGATGAAGCTGCCGGTGGTAGCCACCTGGGCACCGGCCTCCAGACCCTGGCGCACTTCGACGTAGCCGTTTTCACTGGCGCCCAGTTCGAGATGGCGGGTGATAAAACCGTCTGGCGTGCGCACGAATACCGACGGTTTTTCCTCGACGGTCTGGATCGCCGCTTGCGGCACGGTGACCTTGGCCTGGTAGGTGTCCGTGGCCAGTTGCACGGTGACAAACAGCCCTGGACGCCAGGCGTCATCGGGGTTTGGCACCGTCACACGCACAGTGGCGGTACGCGTTTGCTCGCCGAGCAAATTGCCGACATAGGCCACGGTGCCCTGCACATCGGTGCCCATTTCCGTGGAGCTGACCTTCACCGGTTTGCCGAGCCGGACCTTGTTTAAATCCTTGGGAAATACGCCGAAGGTGACCCACACCTGTGACAGGTCAGAAAGCGTGAAGGCATTGCTGGTCTCACTCACCACCTCGCCGACACCGAGGTGTTTTTCCACCACCACGCCTGCGAACGGCGCACGCAGTTCGTAACGATTGCCGCCGACCAGCACGGTGTTGCCGCTAAGTGCGGTCATTTTTTGGCGGGCATTGTTCAAGGCGATTTCGGCTTCTTGCAGGGTTTGGCGCGCCAGCAGGTAATCCTGCTCGGCGGAGATCTTGTCCTGCCACAACTGGCGTTCACGCTGGAAGGTAATACGCGCCAGTTCAACCCGACGCTCGCTGGCCGCCAGCTCACTGCGCTGGTCGGAAATCTGCTGGCTGGCGATCACCGCGAGCAGCTCGCCCTTCTTCACTGCCTGGCCAAGATTGACCTTCACCGACTCCACCACGCCGGCCGCACGCGGGACGATATGCGAGGTGCGGTCTTCGTCGAAACGCACCTCCCCCGGCAGCGTCAGCAGTGTGCTGATCGACCGGGGTTGGGCCTCGGCGAGTTCGATGCCGGCGGCCTGGATTTGCTGTTCAGTCAGCTCGAGCGTGCCTTCTTCTTCCTCGGCGTTGGTAACGCCGGACAGCATCAGGCCCAAGGCGACGGCAAGCGCCACGCCGTGTCGTTTGTTCATAAGGCACTCCAGAAAAAATCAAAACCGGGCGAGGTCGCCGTAAATCCGTTCGATGCGCAGCCAGGCATCAGTGGCCTGGGCGGTGGCCGCAAGGTATTGGGTGCGCGCCGCGATCAGGGTGCGTTGGGCGTCGAGCACGTCGAGGAAGTTGAACTTGCCCATCTCGAAGCCGCGGGTGGCGCTGTCCACCGCGCTTTGGGCGGCGGGCAGGATCTGCTGGTTGAATGCGCGCACTTCGGTGTTCGCGGTTTGCCACAGGTCCAGGGCCTGGCGCGTTTCGGTACGCAGGCGCAATTCGGCAGCGTTGCGCAGGTCGCGGGCCTGGTCGGCACGGCGCGTGGCGGCAAGTACGTTGCCCTGGTTGCGGTTGAACAACGGAATCGGCATCGATACACCGACCAGGTTCACCCGCTCGCGCACACTGGCGTCGTATTGACTGCCAATGGACACATCCAGGTCGGGAATCCGCTGGGCTTTTTCCAGGCCCACGCTGGCTTCGTTCTGCACGATCTGCAGTTCGGCCAGACGCAGTTCGGCGGTCTGTTCAAGGCGCGCCAACAGTTGCGTGGCGGACGGCAACGGCGGTGTGGAGTGGCTTGGCATGGCGACGGCCTGGAAGTCGGTCGCCGCGCTGCCGGTACTGGCGGCCAGGCGGCGATAGGCGTCGGTGAGGCCCATTTGCGCGCGGTTGAATTCGAGGCGGATCTCCGACAGTTGCACCTGGGCCCGTGTGGCTTCCACCGGTGAGGATTTGCCGGCGGTCACGCGGCCGTTGGCGACCACCAGCCCGCGCTCGGCCAAGGCCAGGGAGCGCTGGGCCAGGTCGAGACGTTCCTGGGCGCGCAGGGCACCGTAGTAGCCGTCGATCACTTCGGCGCGCAACGTATTGCGGCGCTGTTCCAAGGTCAGTGCGGCGGCGTCCTGGGCACGCGTCGCTACGTCAATGCGGGCACCGCGCTTGCCACCCAGCTCCAGGGTTTGGCTTAGCTTGAGGGTGGTGGTGCGCGTATCGCGACGTGTGTCTTCGGCATCCCAGGACGCCACCGGATTGGGGATCAGCCCGGCCTGCTGGCGACCGCCCTCGGCGATCTCGATGTCCCATTGCGCAGCCGCCAGGTCGGGGTTGTTGGCGAAGGCGGTTTGCAGGGCGGCGTCGAGGGTGAGGGTTTGTGCCTGGGCAATGCTGGCAGCTCCCCACAACAGCGTCGCGCCCAAGAGTTTTTTAACGGAAATTGCCATACGAGAGTTCCACGCCCAAGAAGTCCAAGCGGGGGCAATGTAGCGTTCGCGACTTATCAGAGCGGTGGAGCAAAGATTACAAATCCGACAGCAATGGCTCTGCGGCGGGCGTTATCGGGTATGCTTTTGGGGCAGGAAACAAAAAGAAACAATTTTCCCAACCTGTTCGATAAGGAGTCCCGCCTTGGCGTTATCGACTGCCGCGTGGATGGTTCACGACACCCGCCTCATGCTCTGCGTACTACTGGCCATCGCCAGCATCATCGTGCTGATCAGCGCGACCAAGTTGCCGCCATTCCTGTCGATCCTGATCGGCACCTTTATCGCCGGGGTCGGCGCCGGGCTGCCAGCGGAAGAGGTGGCCAAGGCCTTCAGCAAGGGCGCCGGGGCGATCCTCGGTGAAGCCGGGATCATCATTGCGCTGGGCTCGATGCTGGGTGCGCTGATGGCAGAATCCGGCGCGGCCGATCGCATCGCCACCACCCTGCTCGGGCTGGGCAAGGGCAAGTCGTTGCCATGGGTGATGGCGCTGGTGGCGATGGTGATCGGCCTGCCGCTGTTCTTCGAAGTGGGCCTGGTGATGATGGTGCCAATCATCTTTGTGATGGCCAAACGTTCGAACCAGCCGCTGTTGAAAATCGCCATCCCGGCGCTGGCGGGCATGACCACCTTGCACGCCTTGATGCCACCGCACCCGGGGCCGCTGATTGCGGTGGGCGCGTTGCACGCCGATCTGGGCCTGACCATGTTGCTGGGCTTTTGCCTGGCGGTGCCGGCGGTGATCCTCGCCGGGCCGCTCTATGGCAACTGGCTGTCCAAGCGCCTGCATGTGGATGAGCCGGCCGACATCGGCGCGCTGTTCAGCGCCCCGCCCAAGGCTCCGCGCCAGCCGAGCTTTGGCGTGTCATTGCTGATCATTCTGTTGCCGGTGATTCTGATGCTCGGCAGTACCTTGGCCAAAGTCGCGCTGCCAGCGGAAAGCAGCGTGGGCCTGACTCTGAAATTCCTCGGCGAACCACTGATCGCCCTCGGCCTGGCGGTGATCGCCGCCGTGATCTGCCTGGGCTGGGCCGCCGGGATGCCGCGCGCCGAAGTCGGCAACACCCTGCGCAAGGCCCTCGCGCCCATCGCCGTGTTGCTGTTGACCATCGGCGCCGGCGGCGGCCTCAAGCAAACCCTGCTCGACGCCGGCGTCAGCCAGACCATCAGCAAAGTCGCCGAAGGCGCGCACATGCCGTACCTGCTGCTGGCCTGGTTGATCGCGGTGGCGCTGCGCCAGGCCACCGGCTCGGCCACGGTCGCCACCACCACGACCGCCGGCATCCTCGCGCCGATGATGGCCGGGTTGGCGGCGACGCAAAGCTCACTGGTGGCGCTGGCGATCGGCGCCGGCTCGGTGTTCTTCTGCCACGTCAACGATGCGGGGTTCTGGATGGTGCGCGAGTACTTTGGCTTGCAGCTGAAGCAGACGATTTGGGTATGGTCGGTGTTGCAGACAATTGTTTCGGTCGTCGGGTTGGTCGGTACGCTGGTGCTGTGGCACTTCTTGACCTGACCTTCAGGCCGCCAACGTGTGGCGCTTACCAAACAGCGCCACACTCGCCACCCCCACCGCGCCCATTACCACGCAATACGCCACGCAAATCCACGGGCTGGTCGGCATCAGCGCGATCAGCATCAGCGGCGTAGTACTTGCCCACAGCGCATAGGCGATGTTGTAGGTGAAGGAAATGCCCGACACCCGCACCTGCGCCGGAAACAGGCCGACCATCACCGACGGCACCGCACCGACCACCCCGCAACTCAAGCCCGCTACCGCGTACGCCGCACCAAGCCAGATGCCGCCGCTGATCAGGCTGGCGTACAGCAGGAAAATACCCACTGGCAGCAGCAGGCTGTAGACCAGCACCGCGCGCCAGGCACCGATGCGGTCCACCAGCAGGCCGGCGAGGACGCAGCCGATATTCAGGAAGACGATGCCCAGGGCGCTCAAGGCAAAGGTGTGGCTGGGGCTCATGCCGAAGGTTTTCTGCATCATGGTCGGGGTGATGACCACCAGCACCACCACGGCGGAGGTGAGCACGCAGGTGAGGATCATCGCCGGCAGCAGCACGGCGCGATGGTCACGCAGTACGGTGCGCAGCGGCATCTCGGCGGCGGCCTGGCGGCGGGCCTGCATTTCGAGAAATACCGGGGTTTCGCTGAGCCAGCGCCGCAGCCACACGCCGATCACGCCGAACACACCGCCGAGCAGGAAGGGAAAACGCCAGGCGTAGTCGAGGATTTCGGCCGGGGTAAAGACCTGCGCCAGCAGCGTGGCGGTGAGGGCGCCGAGCAGGTAGCCGAAGGTCAGGCCCGCTTGCAGGAAGCCCAGGGCATAGCCACGATGGTTGCGCGGTGCGTGTTCGGCGACAAAGGTCCAGGCGCTGGGCACTTCACCGCCCACCGCAGCACCTTGCAGCACGCGCAGCACCAGCAGGATCAGTGGTGCGAAATAACCGATCTGTGCGTAGGTGGGCATGATCCCGATCAGCAGGCAGGGCAATGCCATCATCAGGATGCTCAGGCTGAACACGCGTTTGCGCCCCAGGTGATCGGCGAAGTGCGCCATCAGGATGCCGCCCAGCGGGCGCGCCAGGTAACCGGTGACGAAGATGCCGAAGCTTTGCAGCAGGCGCAGCCACTCGGGCATTTCTGGCGGGAAGAACAGTTGGCTGAGGGTCAGCGCGAAGAACACGAAGATAATGAAGTCGTAGATTTCCAAGGCTCCGCCCAGGGCGGCCAGGCCCAGGGTTTTGTAGTCGGAGCGGGAAAAACGCTGCGCCTGTGGAACAGAGGTGGCAGTCATGTTGAGGCTCGGCAGACAAACAAAATGGCGTGCAGGTTATGAGCTGAGTCGGTTGATGGCAATCGCGGCAGATATATTTGTTTTCCTCATGGATCGATGAAGATAACTGCATTCCCATATCAATGGCCGTAGCGGAACATGCCGGAAAATTGCCGACACCATAATAAATACAAGAGGAAAGACTCGTGGCCGATGCTATCGAAGAAAGCCGCTATGCCCGATTTGCCCTGCGCTGCTCGAACTTTGCCGAGCGCTGGTTCCCCGACTCCTGGGTATTCGCCGCCCTCGCCGTGATCATCGTCGCCGTCGCGACCCTGGGCATGGGCGCGGCGCCGGCCGAAGCCGCCAAGGCTTTTGGCGACGGGTTCTGGAGCCTGATCCCGTTCACCATGCAGATGGCCTTCGTGGTGATCGGTGGTTACGTGGTCGCCAGCTCGCCGCCGGCGGTCAAGCTGATCGACCGCCTGGCACGCATCCCGAAGAACGGCCGCTCCGCCGTGGCGTGGGTCGCGTTGATTTCCATGGTGGCGTCGCTGCTCAACTGGGGCCTGTCCCTGGTGTTCGGCGGTTTGCTGGTGCGTGCGCTGGCCCGTCGTACGGATTTGCGCATGGACTACCGTGCTGCGGGTGCGGCGGCCTACCTTGGCCTTGGTGCGGTGTGGGCATTGGGGCTGTCGTCTTCGGCCGCACAATTGCAGGCCAACCCGGCCAGTTTGCCGCCGTCGATCCTGTCGATCACCGGGGTGATCCCGTTTACCGACACCATCTTCCTGTGGCAATCCGGCGTGCTGTTGCTGGCGCTGATCGTGGTGTCGCTAATCATCGCCTACGCCACCGCGCCCGGCCCCAACAGCGCCCGTGACGCCAAGGCCTGTGGCGTCGACCCGGCCTTCAACCTGCCCAAGCTGCAACCACCGACCCGCCCCGGCGAATGGCTGGAACACAGCCCGTTGCTGACCATTCTGCTGGCATTGCTGGCGGCGGGCTGGTTGTTCCATGAATTCTCGACCAAGCCGGCGATCAGCGCGATTTCAGGGCTGAACACCTACAACTTCCTGTTCATCATGGTCGGCGCCCTGCTGCACTGGCGCCCGCGCAGCTTCCTCGATGCGGTGGCCCGTGCAGTGCCGACCACCACCGGCGTATTGATCCAGTTCCCGTTGTACGGCTCGATTGCGGCACTGATGACCGTGGTCAAGGGCGGCGACGGCCAGACCCTGGCGCACCATATCTCGACCTTCTTCACCTCCATCGCCTCCCACGACACGTATGCCCTGCTGATGGGCGTGTACTCGGCGGTGCTGGGTTTCTTTATTCCGTCAGGCGGCGGCAAGTGGATTATCGAAGCGCCTTATGTGATGCAAGTGGCCAATGACCTGCAATACCACCTGGGCTGGGCGGTGCAGATCTACAACGCCGCCGAAGCGCTGCCGAACCTGATCAACCCGTTCTATATGCTGCCGTTGCTGGGGGTTTTAGGGTTGAAGGCGCGGGATTTGATCGGGTTTTCGTTTGTGCAGCTGCTGGTGCATACGCCGCTGGTGTTGTTCCTGCTGTGGGCATTGGGGACGACGTTGAAGTATTTGCCGCCCGTCATGCCGTAGAGCACGGTGTTTCTGATGAAGTGCTTCGGGGTTGCCCTACTCAATAAGATGACAACCCCTGACTCCTCCTGCCAGCCCCTTTGATTAACCTTGGCTGCCTCCTCACATAGCACAAGGAAAATCCGATGACACCCTTATCCAAATCACTGGAGCAGTTGCTCGATGATATTTACAAGGACGACAACGTATCGTTCGTCGAGTACAAGACCCTGCGAGACGACGCCGATCGCCGCATGGACGCTGTTATCAAGGAATTCGGCCTGCATAACAACGTGACGGCCTTCCAGAAGGCCATAGATGTGGCCATGCAACTGCTACAGACCAGCGTTATCGATGCAAAAAAAGCCACCCTGACTGACACCGGCGAGGCAATCGTCAAGGATGCCGTGACGGCTCAGGTGGAGTACTTGCGCGCCGGCAGCCAATTGGCACTGCGTCTGCTGTGATCACCTGACTGTCTTCGTTCCGTCACATTGCATTGCTACCGTCCTGCGAAATATCTTGCAACATCTCGCCAGCAAGGACTCCCCGCAATGAGTGATGATCACGAAGACCGCCCTTCCCCCGATTCCATAGCCCAACCGCCGGTAGACACCGGCCGTCGGCGCTTCCTGGGGGGCGCGGCGGTGTTGGGGGTGGGCGCGACCTTGAGTGCCTGCGGCAACAGCAGTGAGGCGCCCGGCAAGCCCGTGGCGCGACCGCTCACGCCGCAGGAGCTGGACAAGGCGTTGCGCGACCAGGTGAAGACCGTGGTGGTGATCTATGCCGAGAACCGCAGCTTCAACAACCTGTTTGCGGACTTCCCAGGCGTTGAGAAACCGCTGTCGGCGCTTTCTGCCGCCGACACGCAGCAACGCGACCGCGACGGCAGCCTCTTGACCACCCTGCCCCCGACCTGGGGCGGTGTGCTGCAAGTAGGCCCGCAAAGCGTGGATGGGGTGACTTACCCCAGCGAAGTGCAATTCCAGGAAAACCTGCCCAACGCGCCGTTCGCCCTCAAGGGCCCGAACGCTGAAGACCTGCCTTTGAGCCTCGTCACTCGCGACTTGTGGCACGTGTTCTACCAGAACCAGATGCAGATCAACGGCGGCAAGAACGACGGTTTCGTCGCCTGGGCCGACTCCGGTGGCCTGGTCATGGGCCATTACGCCCAGAGCCGTTATTCCCTGCGCCTGTGGGACGTGGCCAAGGAGTTTGTGCTCTGCGATAACTTCTTCCAGGGAGCGTTTGGTGGCTCGTTCCTCAACCATCAATACCTGATCAGCGCCACCGCGCCGTTTTACCCGAATGCCGCGCAGTCGGTGGCCAAGGCGCAGATCGCCACGCTGCAAAGCGATGACCCCACCGACCCGCGTCTCAAGCCGCTGGATAAATCCCCGGCCAGCGCCATGACCGGCCCGCCGCAGTTCGGCCCCAGCGCGCTGACCCCGGACGGCTACGGTGTGAACACCCTGGCGCCGCCTTACTGGCCGACCTGGATTCGTGACCCGGAAAACCCGGACTACGCAAAAGCCGACCTGCCCAACGTGCTGGTGCCGCAGACCCACGAACATATCGGCGACAAGTTGTCGAAAAAGAACGTCGACTGGGCGTGGTACGCCGGGGCATGGCAGGCAACGCTGGATCAGTTCAAGGATTCGGGCGGCATTCCGAAGATTCCAAACTTCCAGTACCACCACCAGCCGTTCAACTATTTCAAGCAGCAAGGCCCCGAGAACCGTGCGGAGCGTGACAAGCGCCTGCGCGATGGCGGTTTGGGCGATGAGGCGAGCACCAACAAGTTCTTCGCCGATGCCCAGGCCGGCAAGCTGCCGGCCGTGAGTTTCTACAAGCCACAGGGCAACCTGAACATGCACGCGGGTTACGCTGACATTGCCTCGGGCGACCGCCATATCGTCCGCGCCTTGAAGGTGCTGCAGGAAAGCCCGCAGTGGAAAAACATGGTGGTCGTGGTGACCGTCGATGAAAACGGCGGCTGGTGGGACCACGTCGCCCCACCCAAAGGCGACCGCTGGGGCCCAGGCACGCGGGTCCCGGCGCTGGTGGTCTCGCCCTTCGCGCGCAAAGGCACCGTGGACCATACGGTGTACGACACCGCGTCGATCCTGCGCTTGATAACGCGGGTCTTCCAGCTGGAGACCCTGGACGGGCTCAAGCAACGCGATGACGCCATGATTGCCCGCGGCCAGAAACCCATGGGGGATTTGAGCAACGCGTTGCAGTTCAGCGTGTAGGACGCTTATCCAATAGCGACATGCCTGGCGATTTAGCACGCGGTTTTCCTGGTCAACCGCTACTGTGAGGGGGTGGGCTTTCATCCCGCGCAGACGGGCTTTCGCTGACAAGGAATCAAGTATGTTCAAACCGACCAGGTTGTCCTTCACCGTGGCCGCACTGATGGCCAGTGCGGTCGTACACGCCGACATCGAAGTCCCTCTGGGCAGCACGCAACGGGTCACCCAGTTGTTCGCTTACCCCAATAACTGCAATGTGATCTGCTTTCGGCCGTGGACGCTGGAGCAGACCGCCGAGCACTACCTCAACCAAAGCCTGCAGCGCGACGGCTACAGCCGAGCCAAGGTCAGCGTCAAAAACCATGAAGGGCAGCTCGCCGCGACCTTCAGCGGTGTACCCGACAGTTACGGCCGGCCCCTGACCGCGCTGCTCAACACCGCCGACCTGGCCTACCAAGGCGCCAGCAAACTCAACAGCGACGGCAAGTGGGCTTACAACTGGTACCTGTTCCTGCCACTGGGCATGGCCCTGGAAAACCGCAAGAGCATCGAGCTGCTGCATTTTCCGCCGGATTATTCGCTGACCCAGGCCCAGGATTACCTGGAGTCGGCCACCACCGACCGCTGGGCCAGCCTGCTTACCGATAACGGCGTGCCGGCCACCGAAACCCCGGCCTACCAGACCATCATCGATATCGCGCCCATCGCCGCCCCTTCCAATGCGGGCAAGGACCTGGAGAACGTCTATAGCTACTTCACCGACTACCAGACCCGCATGGTCAGCGAACTGAGCCTGCACCCCAACGGCTCGCTGCCAATGGTCGCGTTCGGCGCGCCGGTGCGCAGCTGGATCAAACAACAATACGGGCAAACCGTGGGTGTGCTGGGCCTGGCGCAGATCAGCCCTGCCGCGGGCAAGACCGTCTCGGTGCTGGGCGCCAACCACCCCAGCTACATCTGGTACGCGGCCAGCCCGGACACCTATGACGGTAACGAGCAGCAAGCCGACGATGCGGGTTTAAAAGTGATGGGCCAGGACTTGAGCGCCGCCTGCTGGCAGGCCGGAATGGGCCAGAAACCGGCGAGCGATCCGAATGTACTGCTCAAGGCCTGCATGAACACCTGGCAGGTCACGCGCAAAGAGCAGACCTGTGAGTTGTTCTACACCTCGGTGCGCAATCTGACCCCGGAACAGGCGAACGCCAAATGCGCCACGCCCGCGATCAAAACGCAGCTCAAACAGCTGAAGAACACAGCGCCCGCCCCCACCATCACGGCGCCGGTGCTGTAGACAGCCAAAAAAACCGATTTCTACTGTCAAAGTTGACAGTAGAAATCGGCTCCATGTTCAGCGAGTCTTGAGCCGGGCACATCCGCTGCAAGACTGGTAGTCAGCCACCACCCGCAGGTCGATGCAGCCTCACCAAGGAGAGTTATGAAAACTCAAGCCATGGACCAGGCTAAAACCGCTGTGAGTGATTGTTTGTACCCGTTCAAGACACTGCTCGTTGAACAGGGCTATCCCTCGGCCAAGCACTTTAAGGTTGAGCGCGACGACGGCGGCGTCAGGGCTCGCGTGAGTTTCGACGGCCGCGTGCGCATTGCCCGAGTGTCCGGTTACGCCGTGAACGAGCGACGCACACGTACGTTGCAGCTGTCCGCCCGCATCCACCTGTACGACAGCTGGTTCTGCGGCCTGCTACGGCATTCCTGCAACCCGAATGTGTTTTTCGACACCACCTACCTGGAACTATGGACCGTGCAACCCATAGCCGCCGGCGCCCCGCTGACCCTGGATTACGCCAGCACCGAGGACGCCTTGTTCCGGCAGTTCGCCTGCCAATGCGGCGAGCTGAACTGCCGGGGGTGGATCACCGGCAGCACAGAGCTTTTGAACGCCGAGGGCCAGGCATTCATGACCCGCTGGCGCGACCGCAAACGGCCTTAGGCTTCGCCCAGCGGACGCAGGCGATACTGCGGCGGCAACTGCTCAAAACCACTGATGGTGGTGTTCAAGCTCTTCCAACGGCCGTCCTTGATGCCGTAGATGCAGCCGTGGATCGACAGGCTCTGCCCACGGTGCCAGGCGTTTTGCACAATGCTGGTGTGGCCGACGTTGGCCACCTGCTGAATCACGTTCAGCTCACACATGCGGTCCACACGTTCCTCTTCGGTCGGCAATTGGGCCAGCACGTCACGGTTTTCGTAGTAGAGGTCGCGAATGGTGCGCAGCCAACCGTCGATCAGGCCGAACTGGCGGTCCTGCATCGAGGCACGCACGCCGCCGCAGCCGTAGTGGCCAGTGACGAGGATATGTTTGACCTTGAGTACATCGACGGCGTACTGGATCACCGACAGGCAATTGAGGTCGGTGTGCAGCACCACGTTGGCCACGTTGCGGTGCACGAACAGGTCACCGGGCAGCATGCCGACGATCTCGTTGGCCGGTACCCGGGCGTCGGAACAACCGATCCACAGGTATTCAGGGGTCTGCTGGCGGGCGAGCTTGGCGAAGAATTCGGGATCTTCCTGTTTGATCGCATCCGCCCAGCGTTCGTTGTTATCAAGCAGGTCTTGTAGTTCGTTCATCAGGGAAAGCCTCAGGAATGATGCGCAGCTTTGACAGACGACCGCCCGTCCGGGTCACGCCGATCATAAAGATAGCCGGCGGGCAATTACTTGAATCTTGGTGGGCCATGCCTGTCCACACACTATAAGCCCCACAGTATGAGGATTGGCCATGACTGAATCACGACGTCCCTACGGCGCTACACAGCCCGAACCGATTGACGACAACGAAGATCGCATGGGCTCGATGCGCGAGCTGGATTTTGACGAGGAAGAACCGACGGCGGAGATTGGCAATGAGATTCCGCGTGGCGAGCGTGAACACCTGATGCCCGACGAACGGGTGCGCGAGGCAGGAATGACCGGGGCTTCGACCGATAATCATGAGTCGACCGATGATGATATGAGCCCGGAAACGCTAATCCATGAAGATGGTGCGCGGGATGCTCGGGAGGCGGGTGAAGACAACCCGGCGGATTTTGACCTGAGCATTGTGGATGAAGATGACATTGGCGGCGGGAATGGGCTGGATGAGGCCGAGTTGGCTGATATCGACCCGGTAGACGGTAACCGCTGACACACCGCACAGCTGAATGTGGGAGGGAGCAAGCCCTCTCCCACATGGGTTTTGTGTGCTCAGTCGACCAGGGTGCAAGCCATGACCACCGCATCTTCACGACCACCGACAGCCGGATAGTAATCCCGACGACGGCCAATCTCGTTGAAGCCATAGCGTTCATACAGACGGAACGCACCGGTATTACTGTCGCGCACTTCCAGGAAGCATTCCCGCGCGTTGGCGGCATAGGCACGGGACATCAGGTGCTCCAGCAGCGCCAACCCCAGGCCACGGCCCTGATTCTCCGGCTTGACCGTGATGTTCAGCAAATGCGCTTCATCGAGGATGATCTGCACCACGCCGTGGCCTACCTGCTGCTCGCCTTCGAACATCAGCCAGATCTGGTACTTGCCCAGCCCGTCGAGAAAGATCCCGCGAGTCCAGGGGTGGCTGAACGCCGCGTATTCGATTTTCAGCACCGCGTCGAGGTCGGCCTCGGTCATCGGGCGGAAGGATAAAGCCTCACTCATCGGTTGTTTTCCAGCGCGCCATCAGCCGGCGCATGGCTTGCCAGACATCAGCCTTACGCTGTGGCTCTTCCATTAATAATTCCAGGCCCGGCAGGGCCCATACAGCGCCCAGGCCCTCGACCTGCAGTTCGCGGTACCAGGCTTCGGCGTTCGCTTCGCCGGCAAACCGTACGGCGGGCAGGCCGATCAGCCACAGGCACACGCAGGGTTCGTCTTCCAGGCGCGCCGAGACGAAGCCTTGCACAAAATCCCGCGCCGCTTCCGGGCCCTGGTCCATGGTGCCGCGCACCAGCAGTGGCCAACGGACCGGGTCGCCGACGATTTGCGGGCTGTCGGGCAGGCCGGCGGCGCGCAGCATGTCCTTGAGCAGCATGTAGGCGGGGTCGCGGGTCTGGAAGCGCTCGCCGGTGGGCAATTCCACCAGCAGCAGGCAGCGCCCGGCCCTCAGCAGTTGCAGGGCGAAACGCGGTGGCGGCACCACCGGGGCCTTGACCACCGGGGCTGCCTCTTCGGCTACCACCGGCTTGGCCATGGGCGAGGGACGGGGCACTTCGATCTTGGCCCGCTCGACCGCCGGCCGCGCTGGCGGCACTGGCTTGGCCACCACCACCGGGGCGGCGGCCTCCTCGCCCGAGGTCTCGAACGCCTCATAGGGCTCAAGCGCCTCTAACAGCTCGGGCCGCGACGGGGCGGCGAACGGCAGTTCGGTGCGGGGCAGCCAGTTGACCACCTGCATGGCGGTCAAGTAAGCGCGACGTCGGGACTCGATAAGCACAGCTCGGCCACTTGTGGATAAGTAAAGAGCGGGGATTCTACCGCTGTTCGGTAACAATCGCCCACTGTGCACTGACCGGCTGTGGATAAATCCCGCGCCTGATGCAGTACAATCGCGACTTTTAATCGCCAACCAGCCGGCCATTCCCATGATCGAACCCAAGCGCGTCCTGCGCGCCCTCGCCGAACACTGGGCCTTACTTGAGCCACTGTGCGAACACTTCGACCAAGGCACCCTCAGCCTGAGCGAGTTGCGCGCACAACTGGCCGCCCAACAACTGGACAGCACGCCCCAGGACATCACCAGCCTGCTGGACGTGTGGATTCGCCTGGACATCCTGGTGCCTGTCGCCAAAAGCCCGAATCGTTTCGAGCTCAACGCGCAGATCCACGACTTCCTGGCTTATCTTCGCAAGGAGCACCGGCTTGGCCTGTGCCTGGAAATCGAAGCCTACCTGCGCCATCTGGAGCGCTTGGCCGGTCATATTCAGGACGCCTTCGACATCCGTGATGGCCACGACCTGGCCCGCCAGTTGCGCCTGCTCGACATGCGCGTACGCGACGTACTGAAAAAACTCGCCAACGACGAACAGGCCCTCGCGGCCGTGGCCGACCGTGCCAAGACCAGCGACCGGCAGATCCCGTTGCGCCAGCGTTACGCGGAAGTCCTGGCGACCTGGGACGAATACGTCGAACCGATGATTCAACTGGTGAACGCCGACGGTGCCTTCGAACAAGGCGTGCGCAAGGTGGAAAACGTGCTGTTGCGCATGCTCACCGAGCAACAGCGCCTCGGCCACCTGGTGGACGACGACATGCTGCTGCGCACCCACGCGCGCATCCTCGAAATGCAGACCAGCGCCCAGCTGACCCTGCGTCACGCCCGCGAGCTGCTGTTGCCGCTGCGCGAAGAGGCACGCCGGCACAACGCCGTGACCCGTGGCGCCGCGCTCGCGCTGTCGGCCATCCGCCGTAAAGGCCTGGACGCGGTGCCGCAAGCGGCGATGCCGATGTTCACCCGGCCGCAAAGCACCTTCCTGGGCAGTGCCAGCCAGGTCGAGGCCTATGTGTATGCGCTGGCGAACTTCGAGCCTAAACCGGCACGGTTCCCCAAGGCGCACAAATCCCACAAGGGCGAAGCCCAGCGCGCGCCGCGTACGGTCAAGGAAATGCTCGAACGCTGCGAAGACGCGCTGCCGATGCCGGACCTGATGACGTGGCTGCTGGAGCAGGAGCCGGACGGCGCCACCGACGAATTGCTGTACTGGTTCTCACGGCTCTCGCGGGAAAAACGCTTCAAGCGCGAGCGCCTGGAACGCCGCGATTACCACACACACGAGCACCAGGTCAGCCTGCGCTCATTCGCCCTGCTCCCGGCCGGCACCGACGCCGCCGAGCATCCTGCGAGTACACCTTATGCATCTTGATCTATCCGAACTGTCCCAGCTGGCGCCGATTTTTCGCGAGCTGTTCAAGGGTTACCACGTCAGCCGCCGCGACCCCGAACTGTACGCGCAACTGTCGAACTTCCAGGACCAGTACCGCACGCTGTTCAAGGCCCTGGGCTTTGAGCTGGTGTGCGATACCCGTGGCTTCTACTACTTCGTGCCGGACTCTGCGATTGCCAGTGCGCAGGTCAACAAGACCGCCCAGCGCCTGGCGCTGTTCACCTTCATCATCGTCGAGCACCTGGCCGACCAGGGCCGCGACCCGATTGCCGTGCTCGACGGTGGCAGCCTCGGTCGTGATGAACTGCCGTCCCTGCTGGAAAAGTACCGCGACCTGTTTATCCAGGCCGAAGTGCAGACCCAGGAAGAACTCGAAGAAAAAATCATGCGCCGCATGACTCAACTGGGTTTTGCCAGCGAAGACAACGGCATTTACCGCTTCCTGCCACCGATGCACCGCTTCCTCGACGTGTGCCTGTCGGTGCAGCAAGACCGTGACCTCGCGGCCAGCGTGCACAGCGTGTTGCCGTTGCCGGCACCGGTGATCATCGACGAAGACAGCGATGAGAAGCTGCTGAAGACCGATGACCCGCTGGACTTGAGTGACTTCGCTGAAGAAAGCGAAGAAGACGCCCTGGCCCGCGCCATTGCCGAAGAACAGGAGACCGACGCATGAGTAAGGAACGCTACGGCATCCGCCGCTTCGCCCTATTGAACACTGCCGGTTACAGCTTGGGCTTATTCCCGCTGGAAGAACCGCTGTCGGTGTATGGCGCCAACAACCTGGGTAAATCCGCGTCGATCAACGCCTTGCAGTTCCCGATCCTGGCGCGCATGTCGGACATGAGTTTCGGCAAGTACACCCTGGAGCAATCGCGACGATTCTACTTCGCCACCGACACCAGCTACATCCTCGTGGAAGTCTCCCTGCCCCATGGCCCGCATGTCATCGGCGTGGTCGGGCGTGGCCCGGGCGGCGGTTTTGGTCACCAGTTCTTTGCCTATGCTGGCAAGCTGGACCTGGCCCACTACCAGAAAAACGACACCTGCCTGCGCCAGAAAGAGCTGTTCACCAATCTGGAACGCGAAGGCCTGAAAGCCTACGAACTCAAGCCGGATGAACTGCGCCGTTTGCTGGTGGGTGGTCACACGTCGATCCCGCTGGACCTGACGTTGATCCCGCTGCGCTCCACCAGTGAGCAAAGCCTGAAGACCTTCCGCGCCTTGTTTATCAACCTGCTGCACATGCGCGAAATCACCGCCGCCAAGCTCAAGCAGTTGTTCCTCGATGCGTTCGAGCACAGCCTTCGTTCGGGTAGCGTGGATTACATCGCCGCGTGCGAAGAGGCCTTCCGCGATGTACGACGTATGGAGCAGGACTACAACGCCCTGGTCGCTGCCGGCCCGCTGGTCGAAGCCCTGGCCAATGGCGTCCGACAGCGCGACGCCCTGCGCGGCAAGCTGCATCGCCTGTCGCCGCTGCTGGACTCGCTGCTGGGCACCTGGTCGGACTACGCCAGTGCGCGCAAAGAAGAGCTGACCATCCAGGCCGAGCACTACCGCAACGAGCAGGATGCGCTGCAGAACGATCAGCGTGGCGGCACCCAGGAGCTGATGCGCCTGGAGCGGGAAATCAGTGGTATCCAGCGTTGGCTGGGCGAGTTGTCGGTGCTCAAGCATCGCTTTGCCCTGGTGGATGACGTCAAGGTGCTGGAGCAGCAACTGCTGGCGGCAAAGGACGCTCACGATGAACTGGCGGGCGCCCTGGCGCAGTCGCGACAGTTCAGCGCCGAGGATTTGGACGAGCGTTTGCGCGACCTGGAAAAGCGCTTGAAGTCGGTCAAGCAGCAGCTTGATCACGCGGATAACAACAGCTACGCCAAGCTGCGCGAAGAGTTTTCGCAGCAGGATGTCGAGCGCCTGATGCGCCTGTTCAACAGCTCGTTGTTCAGCCTGCCATTGGGTGAACACGGCATCACGCTGGACGAGGACGGCCAGTGGGTCAAATCCCTGGAGCAGATCCTGGATGGCTTCAAGGGCGAGCGTTTTGAAGTGCCGGGGCTGTCCATCGACATCTCGCACATCGAACCACCGGCGTTGCAGGCCTTGGCGGATCGCGCGGCGTTGCGCGACCAGAAAGAGCGCCTGGAAAAAGAACTCAAGCAGCTGAAAACCCAGCAAGCCGTGGCCTCTGACCGTGCCGCAAGCAAGACCCAGACCGAAGCGCTGTACCAGCAAGTGCTCGACGCGCAAAAGGCGCTGGAAGATTTCCGTCGCGCGCAAACCCTGAGTGCCGAGGAAGGCGAAAAACTGGAAAACCTGGCGCAGATGGAAGCGGCCCAGGATGAGTTGAAGCGTTCCAGTGACGCCTTTACCGAACGCGTCCAGCAACTGTCCGCCAAGCTGCAACTGGTGGGCCGGCAAATCGGCGATATGGAAGCCAAGCAACGCACGCTGGATGACGCCTTGCGCCGCCGGCAGCTGTTGCCGGCCGACTTGCCATTCGGCACGCCGTTCATGGACCCGGTCGATGACTCCATGGACAACCTGCTGCCGCTGCTCAATGACTATCAGGACAGCTGGCAGGGCTTGCTGCGTGCCGATGGCCAGATCGAGGCGCTGTACGCTCAGGTGCGCCTCAAGGGCGTGGCCAAGTTCGACAGCGAGGATGACGTGGAGCGTCGCCTGCAATTGCTGATCAACGCCTATGCGCACCGCACCGATGAGGCGCTGACACTGGGCAAGGCACGCCGTGCTGCGGTCACTGACATTGCGCGGACCCTGCGCAATATCCGCAGCGACTACGACAGCCTGGAACACCAGTTGGCGCTGTTCAACCGCGAGATCAACAAGCGTCAGGTGTCCAACCTGCAGAGCTTTCGCATCGTGCTCGCGCCGAACAAGGAAGCCCTCAAGCATATCGACCAGATCATCCACAGTGCTGGCCAGTACGAAGAAGGCGAAACCCTGTCGGTGTTCGACCTGAGCCAAAGTGCCGAGCAGGACAACAAGAACGAAGAGGCCAAGGAATACCTGGCCCGCCTGGTGGCCGCCAACCATAACCAGTTGGGCCTCAAGGACCTGTTCGAGCTGGCCTTCGAGATCACCAAGGTGCACGGTCAGCCGGTGATCCACACCGACATCGACGGTGCGGCGTCCAACGGCACCACCATGACCATCAAGGCGCTGACCAACATGTACTTGTTGCTGCACTTGATGGACCGCGACCAGGCTGGCCGCGTGCGCCTGCCGTACTACCTCGACGAGGCGGCGGATATCGATGAGAAGAACCAGGCAGCGTTGCTGGAGACCAGCTTGCAACTGGGCTTTGTGCCGATCCTCGCCAGTGTGAAGCCGCAGGTGTCTGCCCAGGTGGCAATCGACCTGGAGGGCGGCAGCGGGCCGAACGGGATCTACATCGATGAGGCGGACTGGAAGTACATCCGCCGCCATGATGGGGTGAAGGCGACGGTGAATGTGCAAGCGGATGAGCCGGAGTTGGATGAAGTCTGACGCTTTGCGCTGAAATGTAAAAAGGCCGCGATCCATTGGATCGCGGCCTTTTTTTGGGCTGGGGTTTTGCAGTGTTTTTGACGGCCCTATCGGGAGCAAGCCCCCTCCCACATTTGATTTGTGAACACATTCAAAATGTGGGAGGGGGCTTGCTCCCGATAGCAGCGCCTCAGTCTATTTACCGAGTGGGATTTTAGGCGCCCACGTCAGCCATTCCTCTTCAAATTTGTCGAACAGCGGGAAGGTTTGCTGCGGCCGCGCTGCGTTCCCCATGCGCTCGCCGTCTGGCGTGGCAAATGCGATACCGCCGGCCACCAGCGTCTCCAGGGACTCGGTACGCACCGTCGCCCCCTTGAACAGGCCGAAGTCGAGGCCGAAGCCACTGGTGTTCCAGAAGCGGCTGCCACTGCGTACCAGCGGCGCGTACTTGGGTTCGATCAGGATGTGGATCAGCACGCGGTCGGCGGTCTGGCCAAGCTCGTAGCCGGTCACTTTGCCCACGGTGACTTCACGGTAGGTCACCGGTACGCCTTCCTTCAACGAGCCACGGCGTGCTGCGCTGAGTGTCAGGCTCAGGCCAGCCTCTTGACGGACAGTGTCAGGGGGCTGGTCCAGCGCGACGAAACTCTTCTGCGGGCCGGCGTTTTTCGCAGCCGGCTGCACCTCAATGTATTGCCCGGTGACCAGTGTTTCCAGGTTGGAGGTTTTCATCAGGCCCAGCTCTGGCTTGACCACCCAGAACTGGCTGCCGACGCGCGCGATGCGGTCTGCCACTTGGGTGATACGTGCGCTGAGCAGCACCGACTGCATATCGGCACTGAGGTCCACACTCTCGATCTTGCCCACATCCAGGCCTTTGAAACGTACCGGTGTGCCTGGACGCATACCGTCAGCACGGTCGACCTTGATGGTCACCAGGGTGCCATGCTGATTGGCAGCCTCACGGTCGGCAAACAAGCGGAAACGTGGAATGCGTTTTTTCAGCGGTACGTTCGGCTGCGGTGTTTCGAAGGCAATACCGCCGGCCATCAGGCTGGCCAGGGATTCACTCTTCACCTGGATACCACCGGTAAGGCCGCCGGTCAGGGTGACGCCGCTGGCATTCCAGAAACGTGTCGAACCGTTGACCAGGTTTTCGTATTCCTTCTCGATATGAACGCCGATCACCAGTTGCTTGTTCTTGCGCGAGAACTGGTAGCTCTGCACCGAGCCGACCTTGACCTGCTTGTAGAGAATCGGGCTGCCGACATCCAGGGAGCCCAGGTTGTCGGTAAATAGGACCATGTGCAGGCCTGGGGAGCGCAGGTCCAGCGGCGGCGCCTTGGCACGGGCGACGAATTCGCGTTGCGGGGCGCTGCCCTTGTCGCCAGGGCGAATGGCGATGTAATTACCTTTGACCAGGGCTTCCAGGCCGGTAATACCGGCCAGCGAGATGGAAGGTTTGACCACCCAGAACTGAGTGTCCTGAACCAGGTAGTCTTCGGCCAATGGGTCGAGGGTCAGCTCGGCGTTGGCGCTGGACAGGTCCGGGTCGATCTTCAGGGTTTTCAGGCTGCCCACCTGAATGCCTTTGTACATCACCGGTGTACGCCCGGCCTGCAGACCTTCGAAGTCCGTGAGCTTGACCTTGGCCTTGATACCGGCAGCGGCCGCGTCGAAATCTTCGTACAAGCGGAACGGCAGGCTCGGATCAGTGGGTGGACTGTCCTTGCGGTTCTCTGGGGTGGCGAAGGCGATGCCACCGGCGACGATGCTGGAAAGAGATTCGCTGCGCACTTTCACGCCGGAGAGATTGGCGTCGATGCTGATGCCGCTGGCGTTCCAGAAGCGCGTGTGTTTGCGCACCAGGCTGGCGTAGGTCGGCTCGATGTACACCTTGATCTCGACGGTGCTCTGATCCTCGGAGAGCAAGTAGCTTTTGACCTGGCCGACCTGTATCTGCTTGTAGAACACCGGGCTGCCGCGATTGAGCGAACCGAGGCGGTCGGCCTTGATGGTCAGGTGCAGACCGGGCTTGGCGTCAGATAACGGAGGCTCTTCGGAGAGCGCCTTGAATTTACGGGTAGGTTCACCATCACCAGGGCTCGCGGCGATGTAGTTACCGGAGACCAAGGTTTCCAGGCCGGTAATACCGGCAAGGCTGACGCTGGGCTTGACCAGCCAGAAACGGGTGTTGGTCTTGAGGTATTGGTCGACATCCTTGTTCATCTCGATGGTGGCGATCACCCCGCGATTATTACCCTCATCGTCAAGAGCCAGGGTCTTGACCTTGCCCACGGGCATGCCTTTGTAGACTACTTCGGTTTTGTTGGCCTGGATGCCTTCGCCGCTTTCAAAGCGCACCTGGATCTCAATACCCTGCTGGGAATAGGCACGCCACCCCAGCCAACCACCAATGATCAAGGCAATCAGGGGAAGAACCCAAATGGCTGACCAGTTGGAGGCCGGGCGGGTTTTAGCTTTAGGCAAATCACTCATGGTCGTCGTCCGACTCCGTGTTATCCCAAATCAGTCGGGGATCAAAAGTTACTGCGGCAAGCATCGTCAAGATCACCACACTGGCGAACGCTGCAGCACCGAGGTTAGCCTCGACACTGGCAAGCCGTCCAAAATTTACAACCGCCACCAGGATGGCGATCACGAAGATATCCAGCATGGACCAGCGGCCAATGAATTCGATAAAGCGGTACATGATAATGCGTTGCTGCGCGGAAAGCGGTTGGTGACGCTGTACGGAAAACAGTAACAGGCCAATGCCCACCAACTTGAACGTCGGCACCAGGATGCTGGCGATGAACACCACAGCCGCAATCGGGAACATACCGTGCTGCACCAACTGGATCACACCGGCCATGATGGTGCTGGGCTCGCCCTGGCCAAGGGAGTTGACGGTCATGATCGGCAACAGATTGGCGGGGATATACAGAATGGCCGCCGTGACCAGTAAAGCCCAGGTGCGCGCGAGGCTGTTGGGGCGACGGGCGTGGATCAGTGCACCGCATCGAGTGCAGGTTTGCTCATCGGTGTCCGGCTCTTGTTTGTTCAGCTCATGACATTCGGTACAAATCAGAATGCCTGCGTCAATCGCCCGCATGATCATCTTCTCCTGACAGTGCTTGCCAGATCTGGTGCGGCGACATCACCACCTCAAGCAGAACCTGAACCATTAATAGGCTGACGAAGCAGACCAAACCCAGGCCGATAGTGATTGAGGCCATGTCGGCGAGTTTCACGATCGCCACCAGTACGCCCATCAAGTAGACCTCCAACATCCCCCAATCCTTCATGTGGTGGTAGATGCGGTACAACAGCAACCCGTAACTGCGGCCTATTTTCCAACGAATACTGAGCAGCACCGCCAGTTGGCAAAGCAGCTTGAGCAGCGGAATGCCCATGCTGCATAGGAACACCACGGCGGCGACGCCTTGCATCCCGGTATCGAATAGGCCGACTACGCCACTCCACACGGTGTCTTCTGAGGACTGCCCGAGCAGATTGAGCTGCATAATGGGCAGAAAGTTCGCGGGGACGTACAGCAACAGCGCGGCGAGTACCAGGGCGAGGCTGCGCTCAACGACGTTATGGCGGTGAGCGTAGAGCTCATAACCGCAACGCGGGCATTGGGCTTTTTCACCGAGGGCGAGCACGGGTTTGCGCATCAGCAAGTCGCACTCATGGCATGCCACCAAGTTCTCCAGTGGTAAATCCGACACCTCAAGGGCGTCAACCGGATCCGGCATAGATAGGGCTCAAACTCTAAAAAAGGTTAGGTGGCTATTCTAGTGGTCTGGTTCAGAAATAACTGTGCAAATTTGTCGTGCGTCTTTCCGCACTTTTCGACCACGCAAAACAAAACCCCATCTGCTTTCGCAAATGGGGTTTCGGAATTTAATCTTGACGATGACCTACTCTCACATGGGGAAACCCCACACTACCATCG